>JBAWZQ010000003.1:0-253407 GCA_037142955.1 Opitutaceae bacterium
GAAAGCGCGTGTTTCCGAAAGGGAACCGGGGGTTCGAATCCCTCCCTCTCCGCCATTTTTTACCTCTGACGAGGCAAAAACCCGAAGCTAGGTTGCCAAGTTGACGTGGCAACCTAAGCATGCCCAATCAATCATTCAGCGTTCGCCGGTTCAAAAATCGAAACGGCATCTTCTCCTGGCGGGTCGACGGCCAGCTCAATGGCGTCCGCATTCGCCGCAACTTCAAGACCCAGGAAGAGGCCGCCGCGGAAAAAGCCGACCTCGAAATCAAGGCCCTCCAGCTCGCCTCGAACTTGTGTGCGATCACGACCTGCCTCACGGAGGACCAGGTGCGCGAAGCCGAGTCCGTCTTTCGCCGCATCGCGGAGCTCGGGCGGTCGCTCTCCTCGTGCGTCGATCTTGCGCTGGCTCACGACCGTGAACCCGCGTGCCGGAAGCCACTCACTGAAGCCGTCGCGGACTACATCGCGTTTAAGGAGCATGAACTCGAGCAAGACCTGATTTCCGAACCGTATCTCGTGCGGCTGCGCCGCGAGATGAACCGGCTGCCCAAACGCTGCCCGGCCAATTCGGCGTCAGACCTGACGCCAGCCCGGCTCGTGGCTTACTTCGAATTCGGCCGGGCCTCGCGGAAGACCTACAACAATCGCCGCGGCGTCATTTCCGGTTTCCTCAAGTTCGCCTTGCAGCGCGAATGGCTCGCCGAGAATCCCCTGACCCGAATTCCGGCGCACCGGATCCGCCGGCGGCGAGGCGGCGCGCAAACCCTGACCGCTGCGCAGGCGCAGGAACTCATGGCGTTCGTGGAAGCGAATCACCCGGCCGCCGTGCCGTTCTTTGTCCTGTGCCTTTTTGCCGGCATCCGGCCCTGCCTCCGCACCGGCGAAATCGTCCGGCTCAAGCCCGGGCACGTGCGACTCCCCGATGGCCTCATCCGGATCGACGGCGAGGTCTCAAAAGTCCGCGAACCGCGCGTGATCACGATCCAACCGAACCTCGGTGCCTGGCTGCGGGCTTACCCGCTGGGGAGGTTCCCGATCATCCCGTCCAACCTCCAGCACCTGCGCGAGAAGGCCGTCGAGAAGTTCAACCTCACCCACGATGTCATGCGGCACACGTTCGTCTCCATGTTTGTGGCGAAGTTCCGTTCGCTCGGCGAGGCGGCGCTCCAAGCCGGCAACTCCGAAGCGATCATCCGCAAACACTACCTCGACTTGAAAAGTGCGGCCGAGGCGGATCAGTTTTTCGGCATCCTGCCCCAGCGCCAAGGGGCTCTGGCGGCGGCGACTGCAGCCCGCCCAGCACCGTCGGCTCCGGTTGCGAGTGTTGAGTCGACACAACACTTCGTGCTGGCGGCACCCCGGAGCAACGCCGCCTAGGCCCCGGAAGGTCGCTTCCTGCGGCGAGCCTTATGGCTCCTCGGAAGCGACCAAACGGTTCGACGTTGTTCAAGTCCGTTCGGCGGATGCCAAAAGGCCGCCGATGGCGTGATCAATGGGGTGGTGCTCGATTTTGCCGAACCGAAGTGAGTTCGGCCGGCTCACATATCGAGATGAAAGCGCCGCTTGCGCGGAGTCGGACTCGGCGGCGGCGCGGGCTGCTCGTTCCCTGGCGGCGGCTCCAGCGCCGGCCGCCGAGCCCGGACTCTGACGAAGTCGTGGATTGAACTTTTCCCGGTGGCCAAGCCAAACCGCTCCCGGAGAGCGGCGGCGATCTTCCGATAGGTCCAGCGCCGCTGGCGCAGTCCGCGGATCAGGTCCGCGTAGGGCTCAAGCTTGCTTTGGGGCGGCCGGTCATCGGCCGTGGCGAGAAAGTCGGCGATCTGATCATCGAGGCTCATGCCCGCGTGGCCGCGTCAACCGTTCGGTGTTGTCCGGCGTTTGTCCGGGCTTGTTCGGCAGATATCCGGGGATTTTCGGGCATGTCCGGAGTGCACCGACTCCGTCGGCCGAACGGACCCGAATTTGCCCGGACACTGTCCGGTTCTGTCCGGGCCTGTTCGGTGCGCGCAGTTCGCGCACGACATATTGCGTCTCGCATCAAAACGGTATCGGAGCTGCCCATCCGGAGTGTAATCGAAAAATGAAACGGAGGACGGGCGGCACCCTTACCCACGGCGGATGCCTTCGCTCCCGGCCGAACTGGCAGCCAATTTGACACGTGACCACTGGCATGGAATCGACCTTGGCTACACCTTCACTCGCGAGTCAGCTCACTGATGTTGTTGGACTGCGCCAGTGCGGGATTTTTCCCGTCGGCCATGAGCCGTCGATCCGCACGTTGCGGGCATGGACGAAGCTCCGGCGCATTCCGCATCACAAGGTCGGGCATTTTGTTTACTACGATCCTGCCGAGGTGGCGGTCCATATCCGCACCAAGCTGAAAGTGCCGGCTCGGGGATAAGAATCGCGCGCTACCGGAGCAATCGATGCGACACAGCGTGTGTCGCTCCGGGCCAATCTCATTGAATCGTCGTCGAAAATCCGACGTGGCGGCGATGACTTGCGAAACGAAGTCTCGTTTCGTTAGGTTGAGACACCCTACCCCTTGCGGCTGCCCGCAACGAAAGGGCATTCGCAAGTGCGACATGCCTTCGCTCGCGTAAGCGCACGCGTTAAGCGGCGCAGGTCCGGACGGGAGGAGATGCTGCCGCCAGATCGGGGCGGCCTAAATGGCGACTCATGGTCGCTGAGAAGACGGGAACCTCGGTCTGCTGCGATCCGTGCAAACAAGGCAAAAACGGTCGAAACCGGCTGTTGCAAAATCGGGGGGGCTATTCGGGATAAACACCCTAGCTCGTGGCGCCCTGCGCGGAGAGAGCGTTGCAAATACGGTCCCTTGAGCAACGACCTAAAACTGATCCTTGCACAGGTGGAGGAGCGTCAAAATGACGTGATCCTTGGCTGCCACTACCCGGTGGGCAATTACGCGAGCGGATTCATGCCCGCTGACCTCGTCCGATCCGGCAGCTCTGGTACATAGTTGGAGTTGGTCACTGAAGGTTATGATGGTCGCCGTAACAATTCGAAGTCCTAAAAATTAGGGTTTGATATTGCAGCGCGCATGGTCCTTTGAGGCGACATGCCTCCGCAAGATCCCGAGCAGGCGCGCTGGTTCGCCAACGAACTGCTGCCCCACGAGCCCAAATTGAGGGCGTGGTTGCGGAGTCGCTTCGGCCCGGCAACAGAGATCGACGACATCGTACAAGAGGCGTTTATGCGCGTGCTGCACGAGCGCAGCCGGCGCGTGTTGCTGTCGCCCAAGGCATTCCTCTTTACGACTGCCCGCAACCTCGCAATCGACCAGTTGCGGCGACGAACAACAAATCGCACGGAGCCTTTAGTGGAAAACGAGGCTCTCGCCGTCTTGGAAGGAGGCGAGGGCATTCCCGAGACACTCGCGCACCACCAAGACCTCGCCCTTTTGACCGAAGCCATCCAGTCTCTGCCCGAACGTTGCCGCCAGGTTTTTACCCTGTGCAAGGTCTATGGCTTGTCGCAGCGCGAGATCGCTGAGCGGCTCGGGATATCCGAACACACCGTTTCGGCGCAGCTCACGATTGGTTTCAACAAATGTGCGGACTACGTCGCCCAACGACGCGAAGACCGGAAAGGATTTCCATGAGCCGGCGACTCTCAGACCGAGAAGTCGCGCTCGCTGCTTCGGGTTGGATTGTGCGGAGTAGCCGAGGCCTCACCGCCGAAGAGCAGGACGAATATTCCGCGTGGCTTGCGGCTGATCCGCGTCATGGCGTATGGCTGGCCAAGCGACGGCAAGCGTGGTCGGAATTCGACGTGCTTACGGAGTGGCGCCCGGAACACAGTGCCGAGCCAAACCCCGATCTGCTAGCTGCACCGCGCCAGCGACGGCGCCCACCGAGGTTGGCATTTCTCGTGGCGCTTGCGGCCGGCGTAGCGGTGGCCTTGGTGGTTTTACGTCGAACTCCGGTCGAGAAGAATGAGCCGGTAGCCGTCGTCGTGGCAGGCTACGAGAGCCGCGCGTTGGACGATGGCTCGGTTGTTGAGCTTAACGGTGGCGCGCAAATCGAAGTGCGGTTCACGGCGGACGAGCGACGCGTGCGCTTGGTGCGGGGTGAGGCGCATTTTCAGGTGGCGAAGAATCCGCATCGGCCCTTCGTGGTCGAAGCGGGCGAAGTTGCAGTGAGGGCGGTCGGCACCGCTTTCGATGTCTTACTCGGCGGACATGACGTTGAGGTGTTGGTAACTGAAGGCCGCGTGCGCGTCGACCCGCCGGCCGCTTCGGCGGCCGCGAGTTCGGCGCCTGATGTTTCCGCCGGCCAGCGCGTGGTCGTGGCGCTGACTGGCGGTCAGGCTCCGATAGTCACCGCCGTGTCGGACGAAGAAATTGCGCGCCGGCTCGCATGGCAGCCGCGGCTACTCGATTTTAGCGCGACGCCGCTTGCGGAGGTCGCCGCCGAGTTCAATCGCCGCAACCGCACGCAGCTGGTGCTCGCGGATCCGGCGCTGCGCGAGATGCCCATCGTGGCGTCGTTTCGCTCCGACAATCTCGATGGGTTTGTGCGAATGTTGGAACTCTCCGCTGGTGTGACCGCCGAGCGGACGGGCGACACCGTGGTGCTGCGCCGCGCGCCGCAAGCGCGCTGAACCGAGCCGGGTGGGCCGCGGGCCGCCGTCGCGGAAACGTCACACGAGGCGTTTAGTGTCTTTGGGCCGGCGCTGCGTCTCCGGGGTGAAACAGTTCTTCCCACTTATGACTTCCCGTAAATATTTTCTACGCACCGGCACCATCCGTCGGCTTTTTCTACCACTGGTCCTCGGACTTGCGGTGCTGCCGATGCTGAGCGCGGCTGAGCCCTCGGCAAAGATCGCTTTCGACATTCCCGCCGGCGTAGCGGCCGACACGTTGAAACGCGCCGCCCAGCAGGCCCGGCTCGAGATTGCGTTCCCGGCCGAGATTGTCCGGGGCGTCAACACCCGGGCCGTCCGCGGCGACTACGCTCCGGTCGAGGCGATGAACCTTATGCTCAGCGACTCGGGCCTGGCTGTAGTGAAGGACGAGCGGACAGGTGCCATTACAGTTCAGCGGTTCTCCAAGCCGACGACGGCGGACAAAAATGCGGCGCAGGAAAAGACTTCTCTGCCAAAAAAAACTGATCCCACGTCTGCAACGGGCGCAGCCGTGGAAGAATCTCGTCGTCCCGGTGAGTCTGCCCCGAGCGTGCTGGAAACCGTGGTAATAACGGGCAAGGCGACAATCTACTCGCCCCCCGAAGAAATCAAACGGTCGAACGTGGCGGTGGTCGACAGTATGACGGCCGAGCAGATTGGAAAACTTCCGGACACCACCCTGGCCAACGTGATGGACCGGATTGTAGGCGTAAGTTCGGATTTGGGATTCAATAGCTCGCAACCGCGGACGGTGACGATGCGCGGCTTCGACGCCCGATATAACAGCATGGAAGTCGATGGGAACCCGATCTGGAATGCGAGCCGCAACAACCGCGGCACTCAGCTTGACGTGTTTCCCGCCGGCGCCGTGAGCGAAGTCAACGCCTTCAAAACGGTGACACCTGATCAGGACGCCAATTCCATTGGCGGCCATATCGAGCTACGGACCCTGCGGGCCTTCGACGGAGGCACGCAACCGTTCACGCGCATGAATGTTTCCGTGGGTCACAACCAACAAGACGGTGTGCCGGACTCAAAGCTTCTCCCGGTGCGCCTGAGTGCGGTGACCCGAAAATCCTTTGGCGCAAATCAGCGGGTCGGCGTGGTGCTGGGGGGTGACTACCTGCACGAGCATTTTTACGACACCTACAACACAAATACGGGCTTTTCCCAAATCGGGGGAATCGATGTGGTCAATGGCAGTATTTTCACCGGATTGAGCGACAAGGATGTCACCCAGCAGAGTCTCTATGGCAAACTGGAGTTTCGCACGAGCGACCAGCTCTACGGTTTCCTTTCTTTGAGCTATTTTCGCGCGATCAACGACGAACAGTATTTCCGGGGAGGACCGTTTTTGACGGCGACTGCGGTTACCAATACGGCGGTCCGCGCCGGGACCTTCTCTAAGGTTGTCGATGAGAACTACCTCGAGTCCTATCACTTGGACCGCACCACCTGGCTGTTCGGATCAGGCCTCGACTACCGCGTCAGCGACAATGCCGTGCTCAAGTTGCGGGCGAGTTACACCCGCTACATTCACGACGAAGTCGATGCAGTGGGCGAACGATTCCAGACGGCGGCGGTGGTCTCCGGAACTTACGGTCTGGGCGACACCAATGGCGGCCTGGCATTGACACCGACTTCCCCAATTTCGGATCCGAAGTCTTGGAACTACCGCATCGCCCGGGCGGCCGTGGTTACCAACCTGCCGGACACGGACGACGTCTACTCGCTGCGGGCCGATTACAATTTGAACAGTTATCCTTCAGCGCGGGGTCTTGGATTCAACGCCGGGCTCTTTTGGCGCCGACTGGATCGTAGCTTCGACAATACCGGGGAAAGTTATCTGCTCCCGGCCGGGACCGTCTTCACTTTGGCGCAGGTGCTCAACTCGAAGGCGTCGCCGGTTTTGGACGGCGTGAATCCCGCCATCATCGACCCCGATGTGTATTGGAATTTTATGAAATCGAACGGAACCCGGACCGTAAATCCGGCGCTTTCTTCCGACTATCATTTGGTCGAGGACGTATTTGCGGCCCACGCCGCTCTGACCTACACAATGGAAATCCTGCGACTGATGGCAGGGGTGCGCGCCGAGGAGACACGGCTGACGAATTCCACCGGCAATGTCGTTAACGGCGCCAACACCCCGGTCATTCGCGATCTCACCTACCGCAACTACCTGCCTAACGTGCAGGGAAGCTACGATCTCACACCGCAGCTGCGGTTGCGCGCGGGTTTCACCAAGACTTTGGCGCGGCCCGATTTCAATCAGTTCGCCATGGGCCAAACCGAGACCCGCGATGCCAACGGATTTCCTGTCGTCACCGGCACAAACCCAGACCTGCCGCCCCGGATTGCCGCGGGCTACGACTTGAGCGGCGAATATGATTTTAAGGACGGTTACGCTTCCTTGGGACTTTTCTACAAGGATCTCGCCAATGAATCGTTCAACCAGACTACCCAAGATCGGAATGCAGCGGGAAACGTGATCTTCACCCGCACGATCCCGCTCGGCTCTGGCAGCGGCACCCTGCGGGGTTTTGAGGTTAGTTGGGTGAAGCGGCGATTTGCCGAACTGCCGGCGCCGCTCAACGGCCTCGGCTTGGAAGCGAATTTTACGCGGCTCGACGGCGAGTGGAATGTGGTTTTTTCGGATGGCTCACGCCGCACTGTAAATGGGTTGAGAAATCAACCGCGTTGGCTCGGCAATATTACTCCAAGCTACACCGCCGGCCCGTTCGAGATTCGGGCGGCGTGGCGCCTGCGCGGACGGACGTTTACCGGCACCTTCGGCACGACTGCGGCCGGGGATGTTTATGCGAGAAACTATACCCGCTTGGACCTGCAAGCGTCCTACAAGCTGACTCGCTCGTCGAAGCTGTTCGCCGAGTGCCGAAATTTGAATCGCGCCTTCTGGACGCAGGAAACCGGCGTCAACGGGTCCACGACGGCGGCGGTCAATCCCGGCCGAAGCTTCTGGCTAGGTGTAAAGTATCAACATTGAGGAATGCTTTGAGGACGTCAGGCGGCGTCACCGCTCGCTCAGCCGACGCCGCCTTCGTTCTCCCCGCTTGTTCGCGATGAAAATATTCTCTCCCAGTTCGTTTCTTTTGGTTGCCGCCTGCACTTTGCTCGGCCTTCGCGGAGCGGAAGTCGAGGGCTTGGACGGCTCGCTACGTCTGAATCAAGTTCAATACATTGGCACCCATAATTCCTACCACATCGCGCCGGGTGACGCTGTCGCTCTGGAGATGCTGCGTTCAGGTTATTCGCTCTCTAAGGAGTGGACGGCAGCGCGCTTAGTGGAAGCAACCGACTACACCCATCCGGCGCTTTCAGTTCAGCTGCGGCTCGGATTGCGCTTGTTTGAGTTGGATGTGCATGACGACCCCGAGGGTGGACGTTTTTCCAATCCAGGATTTCTTCGCTTGATCGAGCGGGCTCCTTTGCACCTGCCCTTCGGGGCGGGAGCGATGGGCGATCTCAAGCAACCCGGCTTCAAGGTCCTGCATCAAGCCGAGTGGGATTTTCGGAGCACGAATTATCTGCTGACTGGTTGCCTCAAGGAAATCGATTCGTGGTCCGATGCCCATCCCGGGCACCTTCCGATCATCATCCAGATCGAGGCCAAGGATTCCGATGCGCCTCCTGCTGTGGCTGGATCACCTCTCGGCTTTACTGAATCTTTTGACGCGGACACTTGGAAACGCCTTGAAGCAACCATCCGGGCCACCGTCCCGGCATCGAAACTATTTACTCCCGATCTTCTCCGTGGGAACCACGCCAATCTCAAGGAAGCCCTAGGCGCAACGGGTTGGCCCACGCTCGAACAGCTCAAAGGCAAATTTCTGTTTCTATTGCTCAACAAAAGAGAACTGAGCCTCAGCTACCTCAAACTCGACCCGCTCCTGCACGACAGAATCTTTTTTGTTAGCCTGACGCCCGATCACCCCTCGGCCACTTGGTTTCGGGTGCCCGATCCCTTCTTTGAGGGCTTACCGAGCATGATAGGCTCAGGGTTTCTCGCAACGACGATGGCCGACCAGGAGACGCTGCCAGCGAGAAATAACGACGTGAAAAATCGAGAGAAGGCCTTTACCAGCGGCGCGCAGTTTATTCTTACGGACTACGCGCTGCCCGACCGCCGGTTCTCGAACTATCAGGTTTCATTTTCGGGTGGCACCTATGTCAGGCGCAGGAATTCTCCATAAGAATTCAGTGAGGCCTTGAGAAAAAGTATTTTGGCGATCGGTGCCATTCGACTGCCGATTCGCTGAGCAGATTCGTCGGGCGCTCGCCACACGTTTGTCCCAAAATGCCCGCAGTCACCTTGGCGCTCAATCGTGCTTTCTGGTAGGTGGCGGTCCCCCCATTGCACGAACTTTCCCGCCGTTGCCGACCGAAAGTTGGGCGCAAATTTCGCGTGTTTCCCAAACGAAGGTCATGGAAACACAGCTTTTTCGTGGGCTGGACCGACTACGCGACGCGAAATTCAGCGGCTGGCCAGCGGTTCGAGCGGCAAGTAGACAATGCGGTCAGCCCAGTCCCAACTTCCAGTGTCGCGCCAAACGCTCACGAGTAGCTTGGCTTGCTTGCCATACGCCACGACCGGAACTGACCGGCGAAAGAGAATGACCCCGGCGTGTCCCAACCCTTCACGCGTCAGAGCGCCCGCGTGCATCGCCATGCTTGCTCGGTCAAATCCGACCAGCACCAGATTGGCCTCCCTCAGAGTCATCAAGAGCGCGGGATCCTTTGCCGACAGGTAGGCCCCTTCCCTCCAATCCGTGAGATGGATGATGGGAAACGTCGCATCGATGTGCCGACAGGCAGACACCAAACGATGCGAGGTGTTTTCGTCCGCCAGGAGCCGCAGCTTCATGCGCCAATCTCAACCGAGCGCTGTCGTTCGACTTCGCCAGGATGCGCCGTCGCATAGGCGAGCGCGCTACGCACCAACGATGGTGGCCAACGGAAGTAGGCCGCGGTCTTGGCGATCGCCTTGCTTTGCTGATTAACAGTCACCACCTCCCAGACTGCCACCCGGTGACCGAGCACAAAGGCTTCGCGGCCATCGACCGAATCGCGAAAGCCGATCCCTGGAAATTCCTCTTCGAGGGCTTTCTCTTTAAGGTAAAGGCTGCTCAAGGTTGAAACCTCAAGGTGACGACGCTTGGCTTGGCGCGAGAGCAGCGTCGCGTGTTCTTCCCCTATGCGGCACGATTGGACAACGGTGGCCATCGCGGGAGCGTCGTTTACAATGTAAACGCTGTCAAGTTCTCTCCAGCCGAATCTAACCGGCCCCACGATCACGAAACTTTGGTTTAGGTTGCCAGAAGGTTGCCAAACCTACTGCATTTCGCTTCAACTCATTGCAGTTTCCTGCTCTCATCTTTCCGTCAGAAAATATTAACCATCAATTAAGTCCGCGTAAATGTGGGACTTAGCTTCACGGCGCGAAAAGGGTTCGAATCCCTCCCTCTCCGCCATTTTTCTAACGAACTGCCAGCCGGGAAATTAAATCAACGCGGTCAAGGGAGGTGGGTTTAAAACAAGAACTTGTGCAGGGTGAAATAAACCCTGCGTGCCGATATTGTTAACCTCATGGCATTTTTCCGGACTCAATTCCGTGCAACTTCGTGATATTTGCGCCCCTTTGGTTCGCGTTGAAATCGCGTCTCCTCCGCCAGTTTCTTAACGAACCGTAGCTCTGCCAGTTGCACTCTTGCCCCACTAGGCCGAGTGGTTGGATAAGGCGAACTTCGAGGCAGCAGTTAAATGCGGGTTTCAAAGCGTTTCACGCATTCGCCTAGCCTTGCAGCCATGAGTAGTGAGTCGTGTGATTGACACACTTGTCTATGTGTATCACTTGTGTTGACAACAAAGTTCACCTCTTATGGCCACCGCGACCGCCCAAATTCACCTACGTACTCCGCCCAGGACCAAATCACTGTTGATCTTGGCCGCGGAACTCTCCGGCGCGACCAATCTGACCGACTACATTCTGCGTGCAGCCGTCGAGCGGGCCCAAGCCGACCTCATTAGCCAGCAGACTTTCGCGCTCAAAAAAGGTCCATGGAATGAATTTGCGAAACGGCTGGACGCGCCGGCACGTGACTTGCCCCGCTTGCGCAAACTTCTGACGACTCCCGATGTCTTCATCCAAAACGCCCAATCGACCTGAGCCGCTGGGAGCGCATCATCAGGTTGCTACATTCGATTGCGGTGCTCTGCCACTTGACGAGTTCTTGTCCCGCCACGCGCTTGGCAACCACCAGTCCGGGACAGCGAAGACCTACGTCGCGACCACAGACAGCCATATCGTTGTCGGCTATTATAGTTTGGCTGCATCACAGATCCTATACGCAGAGGCACCGACCCGCCTACAAAAAGGTGCACCGCGCCACCCGATTCCGGTCGTGCTCTTGGCGAGACTCGCAGTGGACCGTTCCTGGCAAGGCAAAGGACTTGGAGCTGGACTGCTCAAGGACGCGATTATCCGTGTGTTGACCGCTGCCGAGGGCTTCGGCGTGCGCGCGTTGCTCGTGCATGCCAAGGACGAAGCAGCCAAAGCCTTCTACGAACGTTACGATTTCGCGCCGCTACCAGGTTACCCGATGCACCTCGTGCTCCTCCTCAAGGATGCTAGGCGCATAGTCACTGCCTGTGCTTAAAATGGTGAAACGACGAGCCCACCCCATGTCTGCGCCTCCCTATGGGTCACGCGTATATGCGTAAGACGTCGTGGATGACGGCTCAAGGTTGTCGATCTCTGATTGGCAACTGGGAATCAAGATGCCCTTGGTCGAAGTGGCGCGAATACGCGAGAAGGCACCATCCAAACCTTGCCGCCCGCTCCAACGGTTCTTGGCACCAGGGAGCTCGGTCGCGGCGGATTCGGCGAGATTTCACCTCTAAAAATCATCTATTAGCGCCACTTCGGTTCGCGTTGAATGAGGTTACCCCGATTTGAGGGACACGAGTTGAGCCCAAAGAAATGACTCAACCATGACAAAGAAGCAGGAAAGCGGGGCAACGCCCCGGCAGTATGACGCCGCGTTCAAGGACGAGGCTGTGCGCATGTGGCAGACCAGCGGTCAATCGGCCGAGGTGACCGCCCGGGCACTAGGAATCAGTGTGTTCCACCTTTATGAGTGGAAGAAGCGGGTAAGCCAGCTGATCCGGCGGCCCGGCTCACCTGGCTTACCCGAGGGCAAGGAAGCGTTGCAGTTGGAGGTACTGCGACTGCGGCAGGAAAACCTCCGGCTCACCGAGCAGCGCGACATCCTAAAAAAAGCCGCGGGCATACTTTCAGAACCGCCGCTGAGAGGTATGCCCGGATACAGGCCATGAGCGGCGAGTATCCCATCAAAGTCTTATGCGCGACGCTTGAGGTCTCGCGCAGTGGTTACTATGCGTGGGTACACTCCACCGAGTCGACCCACGCGTTCCGGGATCAGGAACTACGCGCTAGGATTGCCTTGGTGCATCAGCAGTCACGGGAAACTTACGGCAGTCCACGGATCACTGTGGAACTGAAGGCACAAGGCGAGGCCGTCGGTCGGCATCGCGTCGCTCGCTTGATGCGGCAGGACGGTCTACGGGGCCGACAGCGGCGACGGTATCGCGTGCGCACCACTGACAGCCGACACTCGCATCCGATTGCGCCTAACCGGCTCGCGACGCTGCCGGCCCCGACCAAGCCGAATCAGGTCTGGGTGAGTGATCTGACTTACGTGCCGACCGACGAAGGCTGGCTGTATGTCGCCGGCATGCTCGATCGTTGCAGCCGTTGCTTGGTTGGTTGGCCCATGGGCTCAACCCTCGATACCGCGGTGCCGTTGGCCGCTTTGATGATGGCTTTGCGCCGACGCCGGCCTAGCCATGGTCTTATCCATCACTCCGATCGCGGAGTGCAGTATGCCAGTGCCGATTATCGTTCCGCGCTCGCCGACCACGGCCTCGTCGCCTCGATGAGCCGCCGAGGCAACTGCTACGATAACGCCGCAATGGAATCGTTCTGGAGTAGCTTGAAAAATGAACTCGTTCATCGTCGTCGCTTCGCCACTCGGGCTGACGCCCGCACCGCGATCTTCGATTATATCGAGTCCTTCTACAACCGCTCACGTCGCCACTCCTCACTTGGCTATCAAAGCCCGCTCGACTACGAATCCTCCCTCAGCTAAATAAAACCATAACACGCCCAACGCGTGTCCGTCAGACCCGGGGAAGCACACCACCGATTTGTCTAAGAACCACGGACTCATCGCGGCGGAGGCCTTACGCGCCAAAAACATGACGGCATCCGCCCAGGGCACGCTCGAAGCCCCAGGCACCCGCGTAGCCCAAAAAGCTGGCCGGAACCGCGCGCTTTTGGAGCTGGGCTTTGGTATCCTAATGCAGCAGTTAGCCTACAAGCAGGCGTGGCGCAGACACGCCTTCATCCAGGTGGACCCGGCCTATACCTCGCAGACTTGCCCCCGTACAGGGTGCGGTCATGTCCATCAGGATAACCGGCCGAACCGCGACACCTTCCGCTGTGTTCGCTGTGGGTATACCGACGCCGCCGACTTCGCGGCCGCCGAGATTATCCTGCGGCGCGGTAAACAAACATTTTCGGCGGTGCGCACTGCGCCCGCCTTGGCGGCCGGACTTGGCCGTGACTGTGCGCCGGGGGCTTCCGCCCCCAGAGGCCATCGGGCCTCACACTCGCGAACCAAACCCAGTTTGCGTCTATCCACGCAGGCAACGGGAATCCCGGCCTTTTAAGGCCGGGAGGATGTCAAAATCAAGTGTCCTTCGCCAGTTTTTCAATCAGGGTCGCTCGTTCGGGCTAATGACCGGAGGATTTATAGAAAAGCATCTTGCTCGACCGACCTCGGTCACTACGTTCAACTTTGATAGTGTTTTAACAACCCAATTTTATCCATGGTCTCGGCAAACTCCGAATTTGGCTACAACGGCAAGGTCGAAGGCGAAGTCATCGTCTCTCGGGCCGACGCGGTCATTAACTGGATCCGCACAAACTCCGTGTGGCCGATGCCGATGGGTTTGGCCTGCTGCGCCATCGAATTGATGGCCGTCGGCAACGGCCGTTTCGACATCGCTCGCTTCGGCGCCGAGGTGATGCGTTTTTCCCCGCGTCAGGCAGATTGCATGATTGTTGCCGGTACCGTGACCTACAAAATGGCACCGGTGGTGCGTCGTATTTACGATCAGATGACCTCGCCCAAGTGGGTGATTGCTATGGGCGCCTGCGCTAGTTCGGGCGGCATGTACCGTAGTTACGCGACGTTGCAGGGCGTGGATCGGATTATTCCGGTCGACGTGTATGTTAGCGGGTGCCCTCCGCGTCCGGAGGCTTTGCTCGACGCACTCATCAAGCTCCAGAGCAAGATCAAGACCGAGCATTCCGCCGCCCAACTTTTTAAGGCCTGAGTCCTGCTCCAGGATAAACTCATTTTTCATTTAAAAATGTCTGCTTCCGTCGACGCCCTTAGCGCCCTCAAGGCTAAATTTCCGCAGGTGACTGACCGTGCCAGCCGCGATTGTCCTGCGGTCGATGTGCCCACGGCGGACCTTGTCGCCGCGTTGAAATCGCTACGTGATGAGGCCGGTTTTGACTTACTGTCGGATGTCACGGCGATCGATTGGGCTGAGGGTGCAACACCCCGCTTTACAGCGGTTTATCATCTTTATTCGACCATCTCGCGTGCGGCCGTTCGTGTGGCGACGGCGTGCACGGGTGATGATGCGACTCCGGCAGTGCCGAGCGTAGTGGACCTTTGGCCAGCGGCCAACTGGCACGAACGCGAGGCCTACGATATGTTTGGAATTAAGTTCGAAGGTCACCCAGACTTGCGCCGTATTTTGATGTGGGATGGTTATCCCTATCATCCTTTGCGCAAGGAATTCCCTTTGGCGGGCATCGAGACAGCGTTGCCCGATCTCGAAGTAGCCGAAGAAACCCAAGCTAAAGTGATCCCGGCGCCGATGGTAGGCGGACCCTTTGTGGCGTCTTCCGGCGAGATGAACCTCACCGAAGCCGAGCCCCGCGCCAAAGACGAGAGCTGGAATGAACGCTCCGCTAAACCCCAAGCCTGATTTACCGACGCCATGGCCACCGAAATTGCCTTTCCTGATAGCGCGGCGAAAGCCGCCGGCGCCGAGCAAGAATTTGCGCCGGAAAAGATGTCCCTCTCGATGGGACCTTCCCATCCGTCCACGCACGGCGTATTGCGCCTCCAGATGGAGCTGGATGGCGAAGTCCTCACGAAGTGCGACCCGATCGTCGGTTACTTGCACCGCGGCGACGAGAAGATCGCCGAGAACATGACCTATAACCAGTTCGTGCCTTACACGGACCGGTTAGATTATCTCGCCCCGCTCGCCAACAACATGGCCTACGCCATCGCGGTGGAAAAACTCGCGGGCCTTGAAGTCCCAGTGCGTTGCCAAGCGATCCGCGTGCTTACGGCGGAAATGGCCCGCATCTCGGCGCACTTGATGGGCCTCGGCGCATTTGGCTTGGATGTCGGTGCTTGGACTGTGCTCGTGCATTCGCTCAATCAGCGCGAACACCTGTACAAACTCTTTGAAGAACTCACCGGCGCGCGTTTCACGACGAGTTACACTCGTATTGGCGGTGTTTCGCGTGATGTACCCGAGGGTTGGCTCGGCCGCGTGATTGCATTTTGCGATCAGTTCGAGCCTTCGCTCGAGGAAACGTTGGCGTTGCTGACGCGAAATAAGATTTTCCAAGACCGTACGGTCGGCGTCGGTATCATTACGAAAGCCGATGCACTCGCCTATGGTCTTACTGGACCTAATCTGCGTGGTTCCGGTGTGGCGCTCGACCTGCGCAAAGATCGACCTTACTCAGGCTACGAGCAGTACGAATTCGATGTTCCCGTGGGCTCGAAAGGCGATTGCTACGATCGTTATCTTTGCCGCGGTGAAGAGATGCGTCAGTCGGTGCGAATTATCCGTCAGGTCATCGCTAAATTTCCAGGTGGTGATTGGTATGCGAAAGATGCGCGCAAGATTTTCGCGCCGCCTAAGGACAAAATTCTCACCTCGATGGAGGAGTTAATTAACAATTTCATGATCGTCACCGAAGGTCCGCAAATCCCTTCCGGCGAGGTCTATTTTGAAGCGGAAAATCCCAAGGGTGCCCTTGGTTTTTACATAGTTAGCAAAGGCGGCGGAGTACCGTGGCGCATGAAGATCCGCTCACCCTCGTTCTGCAATCTCTCCATTTTGCCCAAAGTCTGCGTCGGTACCATGATGTCCGATGTCGTTACGTTGCTCGGCTCCCTCGACTTCGTCATGGGCGAGTGCGATCGTTAAGTTTTTCCGCGAACCCAGCTCGATGAATCTCAAGCCCGAAACACTCTCCAAGATCGACGAGGTAATTACGCATTACCCGACGAAGCGGAGCGCCACGCTCCCGTTGCTGCACCTCATCCAAGAGGATGTCGGACATCTCCCGCCAGACACCAGTGAATGGGTCGCCGCCAAGCTCGAGCTGCAGCCGATCAACGTGCTCGAAGTGATCACGTTTTACCCGATGTTCCGGCAGAAGCCGATCGGTCGTCGACACATTAAGGTCTGCCGCACGCTTTCCTGCGCTCTGCTTGGTGGTTATAAGACCTGCGCGACCTTTGAGAAAGAGTTTCATACTCACCTCGGCGAAGTCTCGCCCGATGGCGAGGTCACGGTTGATTTCGTGGAATGTCTCGCCAGTTGCGGCACCGCGCCGGTTGTTATGATCGACGACGAACTCCATGAGAAGGTCGACTGCGCGAAAGCGAAACAGTTAAGCGACCAGATCAAAGCTGAAGCCAAGAAACGCTGACCCCTTTCCGTCCATGCCCGCTCCCGAACAACGCCGCCTCATCTTCAAGCACATTGACGAACCCGGCTACACGAACGACATCGGCTGTTACCTGCGTAACGGCGGTTACGAAGTCCTAAAAAAAGCCGTCGCCCGTAAACCCGAGGAGCTCATCGACGAAGTTAAAAAATCTGGCCTGCGCGGTCGTGGCGGCGCCGGTTTTCCCTGCGGCGTGAAGTGGGGTTTGGTGGACCGCAAGAGTGGCAAACCCATTTATCTCATCGTCAATGCGGACGAATCAGAGCCCGGTACCTTCAAGGATCGCTATATCATGCACCAGGATCCGCATCAGTTGATCGAGGGCACGATGATCTCGTGCTTTGCGAACAACGTGAAGCAGGCCTATATTTACATCCGTGGTGAAATGCCGCATGGCGCCCGCATTCTAGAAAAAGCCATCGCCGAGGCTCGCGCGGCCAACTTCGTTGGTCCGAACATTTTGGGCACCGGCTATTCTTGCGAAATTTTCGTCCACCGTGGCGCCGGCGCCTACATCTGCGGCGAAGAGACCGGTCTTATCGAATCGCTCGAAGGCAAGCGCGCCAACCCGCGCATCAAGCCCCCGTATTTCCCAGCCGTTCTTGGCCTGTACCAGTGCCCAACGATCGTGAATAACGTCGAGACGCTCTGTCACGTTAAGTACATTGCTGAACATGGGGGCGCCGAATACGCCAAGATCGGTACACCCGGCAACACCGGCACACGTATCTTCTGCGTCTCCGGCCACGTGCAACGTCCTGGATACTACGAATTCCCTGCCGGCACGATCACGATGGGCCAACTCCTCAACGAGGTCTGCGGCGGTCCGCTGCCCGGTCGTAAATTCAAAGCCGTCATTCCTGGCGGTTCCTCCGCCAAAATTCTTCGTTTCGGCGAACGCTTTAAAGGTAAACGTAAAGTTGGCACCGAGCTCGTCGACTATGATTGGGGCGTCGAAGACGTACCCATGGATTTCGATTCCTTGGGTATGATCGGCACGATGGGCGGCTCCGGTGGCGTCATCGTCATGGACGATACCGTCAACATGGTCGAAGCGCTCGCCAACATCAACGCTTTCTATTCCCACGAGAGCTGCGGCCAATGCACGCCCTGCCGTGAAGGCTCGCTTTGGATGAAGAAAATCACTTCGCGCATGGTGCACGGCCAAGCGCGCAACGAAGACGCAGCACTTCTTAAGAGTGTTGCCGACCAGATTCCTGGTCGCACCATTTGCGCCTTCGGCGAAGCCTGCTCGTGGCCGACCCAGAGCTTCATCGCCAAATTCGGCGACGAATTTAAACAGTATCCCGAGACCAAAAAGACCGCGAAACCCGTCGACGCGGTCGCGCTCGTCTAACCCTCTCCCGTCCCGATGATCGCTCCCGCTAAACCTGACCTCGTCACCGTCAACATCGACGGCCAGGAGATCGCCGTGCCGAAAGGCACCAATGTCATCGAGGCCGCGCGCCTGGTGAACGTCGACGTCCCGCATTATTGCTACCATCCGAAACTTTCGGTCGTGGGTAATTGCCGCATGTGCCTCATCGAAATGGGCATGCCCGCCGTCGATCCCGCTACCAAGGCTCCGATCATGGATCCGGCCACCGGCAAGCAGAAGATTAATTGGATCCCGCGCCCCCAGATCGGCTGTGGCACCAACGTCTCACCTGGCCTGCACGTCAAGACGACCTCCCCTATGGTCAAAGACGCCCGCGAAGGCGTCATGGAGTTCCTACTCATCAATCATCCGCTCGATTGCCCCATCTGCGATCAAGCCGGCGAATGCAAACTGCAGGAACAAGCAACCGGTTACGGCCGCGGCTACTCCCGTTTCGTCGAACAGAAAAACGTTAAACCCAAGCGCACTCAACTTGGGCCTCGCGTTACCCTCGATGACGAGCGCTGCATTCTCTGCTCCCGCTGTATCCGTTTCTCCAAGGAAATCGCCAAAGACGATGTCCTGGGATTTGTCGATCGCGGCAGTTATTCGACTCTCACCTGTTACCCTGGCAAAAAGCTCGAAAATAATTACTCGCTCAACACCGTCGACATCTGTCCCGTAGGCGCGCTTACCAGCACCGATTTCCGTTTCAAGATGCGTGTCTGGTTTCTCAAGCAGACCAACGCCATCGACACCGAATCCTCCGTCGGCGCCAATACTGTCGTCTGGTCCCGCGAAGGCACGATCTACCGCATCACCCCGCGTCGCAACGACGAGGTGAACGACACTTGGCTGGCCGATAGCGCCCGTGTCCTCTATAAAGCCGTCAAAGCCGCCGATCGTCTCGCCGCTACCGAGACTATTGAAGCCCTCGTCGCTCGTGCGGCCGCGCTCTTCAAGTCCGCCCCTGGCGCCATCGCCGTCGTTGGCTCCGGCCGAAGCACGGTGGAAGAACAGTTCCTTACCCGCCACCTCGCCCACGCGCTGAAATCTTCCGCGCAACTGGTCAGTCGGGTAGGGCAGGGCGACAAGCTCCTCATCTCAGCTGATCGCAATCCCAACGTGCGCGGCGCTCTAGTCACCGGTCTGATCAAGACGTTGCCCACGCAGCAACTTACCGACCTCGCCGCACAGATCGACGCCGGCAAAATCAAAGTCGTCGTCGCCATCAACGAAGACCTCGCCGCTGCCGGCCTTACTGCCGCGCAGCTTGCGAAAGTTTCCATTGTTTATCTCGGCGCCCACGCTAACGCGACCAGCGCCGCCGCTAAAGTCGTATTCCCCACGCTCACCGTGTTCGAAAAGAGCGGTACGTTGGTTAACCAACAGTTCCGTATCCAGAAGACGCTCAAGGCCGTTCCCGCGGCCGCTGGTGCAACTGACGACCTCGTTGTTCTCTCCCTGTTGGTCGCAGCCGCCGGTGGGGCCACACTTCCGGCCGAACTCGCTGCACTCTGGAAGGTTATCGCCGCTGAAGTCCCCGCGCTCGCTGCGATGACCTTCACTAATCTCCCCGAGACCGGCTTGGTACTCGATGCCACGGCATTCGCTGCATTACCCTTCGTCGAAGGCGATTCCCTCCACTACAAACCCGCGCAACCCAGCGTTGCCGCTGCGACCGCCTGAACCGAAGCGCCGCCATGTTCGACTTCTACTTCGAAATTCCGCTCGTCATCCGCCTGATTTTGCAAGGCCTCGCCGTGATTATGGTGATCTTCCCGATCGCCGGCGCGTGCTCGATGGCCGAGCGTAAGGTTGCCGCCTGGATTCAGGATCGCCCCGGCCCCAACCGCGCCACGGTGCCGTGGGTCGCTTGGATTCCGTTCCTCGGCAAATTTCTTCAGCGTCTGGGTGTGTTTCATGTCATGGCCGACGGCGGCAAGATGATGTTTAAGGAAGATTCATTGCCTGGGCATGTGAATAAATTTTACTTCGTGCTCGCGCCCATCGTCGCGATGATTCCCGCGCTCACGACCGTCGTTGCGGTGCCCTTCGGTGCATATTTCGATGCAGCGGGTAAATTGATCCCGCTTGGGTTGGCGCCTCTTGATATCGGCATGTTGGCCGTGTTCGCGGTGTCATCGTTGGGGGTTTACTCCGCGATTCTCGCTGGCTGGGCTTCCAATTCTAAATACCCGTTCCTTGGCAGCGTGCGCGCTTCGGCGCAGCTCATTTCTTACGAACTTTCAATGACGCTTGCTGTGCTCCCGGTATTTCTCTGGGTGAATGCGCCCGGCACCGAAGGCACGATGGGCTTCGCCCGCGTTGTCGAGTTCCAAAGCCAGCCCGGTTTACTTGGTGGCATGTGGTTTGGTTTCCTGATGCCGATTTCGGCTTTTATTTTTCTCGTCGCGCTTTTCGCGGAAACGAATCGCCAGCCGTTCGATACCGTCGAATCCGAGTCCGATCTGGTCGGCAGTTTTCACACCGAATACGGCGCGTTTAAATGGGGTCTATTCTTCGTCGCGGAGTATTCGCATATGATCGTGGGCTCCGGTGTGTTCATGCTGCTTTTCGGCGGCGGTTGGAACCCGCTCCCATGGGTCTCGCTCGCCACGGCCGTAGAATTCCTCGGCACATTCCTGTCCTTTGCGCATGCGCCGCTTTTCGTCGGAATTTTGTCCATCGCCATCTTCATGGGCAAGGTGCTCGCGATGATCTTCTTTTTCATGTGGGTGCGCTGGACGCTCCCGCGTTTTCGCTACGATCAAGTTATGAAGATTGGCTGGCAGAAATTGCTACCGCTCTCCATCGCCAACCTCCTCTTCTACGCGATCGCCATCGCGTTGATCCAAAAGTAATTTTCAACCGAACCGCGCCATGGCCGTCATCACCGTCGAACGAAAGCCGCTCACTTTTCTCGAGCGCACCTATCTCCCGCAAATCGCCGGCGGGTTGAAGACGACCTTCAAGCATCTCATCGCGCCGAAAAAAACGCTCGAATATCCTGAGCAACGTCCGGCGATACCCGTCGGTTACCGCGGCGTGCCGACGCTCGTGAAGGATCCCAACGGTCGCGAGAAATGCGTTTCCTGCCAACTCTGCGAATTTGTCTGCCCGCCTAAAGCAATCCGTATCACCCCTGGTGAGATTCCCGCCGATCAGGCTGACCGCGCGCACGTCGAGAAAGGACCGCAAGCTTTCGACATCGACATGCTGCGCTGCATTTACTGTGGCCTGTGTCAGGAAGTTTGTCCTGAGGAAGCGATTTTTCTTCAGAACCAATTTTCGATGTCCGGCTACACCCGCGCCGAGATGGTGAACCATAAGGACCGCCTCTACGAACTTGGCGGAACCTTGCCCGACGCCCACCATAAATGGGATAAGAAAAAAGCTGCCGAAGAACACGGGAACGCCCACTAATCCACCGTTGCTCGTTCTTCGCTCTGCCTGCATCACCGAACTTTTTTAAGCCCGACCCGAACGACATGGCCCCATTCCTTTTCCTGCTTTTCGCGATCTTTACGGTGCTCTGCGCCGTGGGAGTCGTCGTGAACAAGAACGCCGTCAACGCGTCCATTTGCCTCATTCTTTGCTTGGTCGGTGTCGCTGGACTCTTCGTCCAGCTCGATGCCTACCTCTTAGCCTTCGTGCTTCTACTGGTCTACGCGGGCGCGGTAGCTGCTTTGTTTTTATTCATCGTTATGTTGCTCGACGTGCAGGGTAAAGAAAGCTTCGGCCTCCGTGGCTTCCGTACGATCGCGGGTTTTGTAGCCTTCTCGCTCTTGCTCGCTGGTATCGGCAGCGTCGCGTTGAAGGGTCAAATTGTAAGTTCTCCCCCAGTTAATGTTGCTGAAGGCGCGCAGCTCAAACTTTACGCTTACCAATTGTTCACGACCTACCTGTTGCCCGTGCAGATCATCGGTTTCCTTCTGTTGATCTCGATGCTCGGCGTGATCGTGCTCAGCAAGAAACACGAAATCGTGGAGGATGCCAAATGATGACCGCTAGCCTCAACGCCTACATTATCGTCAGTGCCGTGCTCTTCGCCATCGGCTTTTTTGGGGTGCTAGTCCGTCGCAACACCTTGATCGTCTTCATGAGTCTGGAGCTTATGCTCATCGCCTCTACGCTCGCGCTCGTCGCCTTCTCCCGCGTCAACGGCACGATGGATGGTAACGTTTTTGTCTTCTTCATCCTCACCGTCGCGGCCGCAGAGGTCGCGGTCGGTCTCGCCATCATCGTCGCGCTCTTTCGCCGCCGCCATACGGTGCAGATTGACCAGCTCGACACCCTGAAGAACTGACGCCGATGACCATGCTCCAGCACGCTCTCCTTGTTTTGCTGCTCCCGCTCGCTTCGGCGGCGGCGATCGCGCTTTTCCTGCGCCGCTCCGGTGGTGTCGCCTCGATTTTATCAACGGCCACCGCGGCCGCGATCGCAGGCTTCGCCCTTCTTCTCGCGCTCAATAATGAACGCTTCAGCGAATCCTTCGAGTGGCTCCGCTTAGGTAACTTCGCCCTTTCGATCGGCTTTAAATTTGATGACCTCGCCGCGCTGATGTTGGTGATCGTCGGCATCGTCGGCCTCTGCGTCCACGTCTTCTCGCTCGGCTACATGCACGAGGATGCGGCCAAGGCCCGCTACTTCGGCGGGCTCTCAATCTTTATGTTTTCGATGCTCGGCATCGTGTTCGCCGACAATCTTTTCATGATGTTCATTTTCTGGGAGCTCGTTGGTTTTAGCTCCTACTTGCTCATCAATCACTGGCATGAAAACGCTGCGCCTGCCGCCGCTTCCAAAAAAGCCTTCATCGCCAACCGCGTCGGCGACTTTGGTTTCCTACTCGGCATCGTGATGTGCTACTGGGCTAACGGCACCGTTAACTTCATCGAGCTCGCCACCAAGGCTGACTCTCACGCCCTCGTCATCAGCACGGCAATCCCGCTGCTACTGTTCTGCGGCGCGGTCGGCAAGTCCGCCCAGCTTCCCCTCCAGGTCTGGCTCCCCGATGCCATGGAAGGCCCGACGCCTGTCTCTGCCCTCATCCACGCCGCCACGATGGTCGCTGCCGGTATTTACATGCTGTGCCGCATCAATGTCCTCATGGTGCCCGATGCCCTTACCGTTATCATGTGGACCGGCACTGCGACCGCTCTTTACGCGGCCCTCTGCGCCATCGTCCAGAGCGATATTAAGAAAGTGTTGGCGTACTCCACGCTTTCACAACTTGGCTACATGGTCGCCGCCTTCGGCCTGGGCTCGTTGACCGTTTCGCACGCTCACGGCGCGGATACGCACACGGTCGTCCTCGCTGCGGGCGTTGGTGCAGCGATGTTCCATCTGACCACCCACGCCTTTTTCAAGGCCCTGATGTTTCTAGGTTCCGGCTCTGTCATTCACGGCTGCCATCACGAACAAAACATCTTCCGCATGGGCGGTCTCGCGAAGAAAATGCCGTTCACCTTCGTTACCTTCACACTTGGCGTGGCGGCGATCATTGGTTTTCCGTTTCTCGCCGGCTTCTTCTCCAAAGACGCGATACTTTACCTCGCCTTCGCTAACAACAAGGCCGTCTTCGCGGTCCTCGCACTCACGGCGGTTCTCACCTCACTCTATATGGTGCGCCTCTGGAAAATCACCTTCCTCGGCGCTCCGCGCTCCGATGCCGCGTCGCACGCGCACGAAGGCGGTCTCACACTCACGGCCCCGCTACTTGTGCTCGCACTTCTCACCGTGATGGGTGGTTACACGGGGATTTACCCCGATGTATTCTCCGGCATTTTCGATCTCATTCCTGAGGCGCACGGTTCTGATCACACTGTTATTTTGCTCACCAGTCTGGCGGTCATGGTGCTTGGCGCAGGTGCTTCGCTCGCACTCTACGGCACCTCGGGGACGGATTCGCTCCAGCAAAAATCTCCCGGACTCTTCGGCGCGCTCTCCGGCCTGCAACTCTCTTTCGACCGCGGTTACGAGTACTACGTCGCGAAAGTTCAGCAGCGTTTTGCGTTATTCCTCAACTTTCTTGAGCAAATATTTCTCGCCGGCCTCATCGTGCGCGGTCTGGCCGGTATTGTCGGACTGTTCGGCCTCGGGGCACGTTCGCTCCACGTCGGTCGACTCAACGTTTACGTTTATTGGTTCCTGCTCGGCATCGTGATCCTTTGGATCTACGCGACCTTTAATTTCTGATCCTGCGATGAGCACTCTGCCTTTCGATCCACTCCTCGCCGCCATCTTCGCGCCGCTCGCCGTCGCGTTGGCCATCGCGTGCGGACTGCCCAAGCGCTTCTCCGTGAAGCTCGCCTACGTAGGCTTCGGTGTGCCGCTGCTGCTTGCGCTACACGTTTGGTTTTATTACGGCACGGCAGCGCAGACGCAGGGTTATGCGTTCCTCGCGTCGTATTCCACGGGCTTGGATAGCCTCGGTATTGGCCTTAAACTCGGTCTTAATGGTATCTCGCTCCCGCTCTTCGTGCTCGCCGGTATCGTCGGTTTCGCTGCCGGTCTTTACGCCATTCAGTCCGGCGCCGAACGTCTGAAAATTTACCTCATGCTCTTGCTCGTGATGCAAGGCGGCTTGATGGGCGTGTTCGCCAGCGTGGATATCTTCTTTTTCTATTTCTTCCACGAACTCGCTCTCATTCCGACGTTTATCATGGTCGGCATCTGGGGTGGCCGTGACCGCAACTACGCGGCGATGAAGCTCACGATCTATCTCACACTCGGTGCGATGCTTTCGCTCATCGGTCTGATTGCACTCTATGTTAAAAGCGGCGCTCACAGCTTTGACCTAATCGAACTCCGCCGCGTGATCGCCGCCCAACCTCTAGAGGTCACGGTGCAACATAACATCTTCGGCCTTCTTGCCCTCGGCTTCGGTATTCTCGTTTCCCTTTGGCCGCTCCACACGTGGGCCCCGCTCGGTTACGGCGCTGCGCCGAGTTCGGCCGCTATGCTTCACGCTGGTGTACTTAAAAAATTCGGCCTCTACGGCCTGATTCAGATCGCGCTCCCGCTTTTGCCCGCTGGGCTCATCCAATGGTCGCATCCGCTCGCCTGGCTCGCCGTTGTCGGCAACGTACTTGTCATCGGCTTTGTCACTATAGCCCAACGAGACCTCAAGCAGATGGTCGGTTACAGCTCTGTGATGCACATGGGTTATGCGTTTCTCGGCATTGCCGCGGGTTCGACCCTCGGTGTCGGTGGTGTCGTATTGCTCATGGTCGCGCACGGCCTTTCGGTCGCGCTGATGTTCCTGCTGACTACGAGTGTTTATCACCGCACGCACACCTTCGCGCTCGATGAGATGGGCGGCCTCGCGCAAAAAGCCCCGGTTTTATCGGCGCTCTTTGTTGCCGCGACGTTCGCCGGCATCGGCTTGCCCGGCTTCGCCAACTTCTGGGGTGAACTCACCATCTTCGTCGCGCTCTGGAAATTTTCTCCCCTCATTACGGCCCTGGCCGTCGCCGGGGTCGTGATTTCAGCGGTTTACGGTCTACGTGCCGCGGCCCGTGTCTTCTTTGGCCCTGCTACACCGGAGTTCTCTAAGATTGCCTCCGAGCATCCGGTCTCCGACCTCCGCTGGAGTGAACGTCTTCCGGCCCTGATTCTTCTCGCTGCTCTCATGTTCATCGGCTTCTGGCCGAAGTCCCTCTCCACCGCCCTCGACGCTACGCTCTCGCCCGCGCCCGCCGCGCAGGTAGGCGCCGTCAAGTAACGCTTCACCGCAATGGATATTTCGGTCCTTCAAACCCTCGCCAGTCGCAACCTCTGGGGCGCTATCACTCCCGAGATTCTTCTCGGCGGTCTCGCCCTTGTATTGCTCGTCATCGAGCTGCTGTTCCCAAAAGAACACGCCCGAATTGTGCCGGTGGCCGCCCTTGTCGGCCTGGTGACCATCCTTGGCGGGGTGCTGTTTAATGCACCTTCCGCTTATCTCAACCAGGAGACTTTCAATGGCCTGCTCCTGCACACTCACGGCGGTCAAGTCATGCGCGTGTTTTTCCTGCTCTCCGCGATTATGGTGTGCGTGATCGCTCGGGTAAGTCTAGCGAAACAGTCGCTTCCGCGCGTCGAATTTTATCATATCGTACTCGTAGTTACCGCCGCGATGATGCTCCTCGCGCAGTCCAATCACCTCGTGTTGTTTTTCGTTGCGCTCGAGACGGTCACCATCGGTCTTTACATTTTGGTTAGTTATTACCGCACCTCGCTCACGCTGGAGGCCGGCCTTAAGTATCTTGTTATGGGCGCGCTGAGCTCCTCGCTGATGCTCTTCGGCATCGTTCTTCTCTATGGTGTCGCCGGCAACCCTGCGCTTCCCGCGCACACCGCGCAGAGCATGCACTATGGCCAGCTCGCGGCATTCCTCGCTGCCAACCCGCATAACTTTCTTGCGAGTATCGGCATCGTCCTCGTGCTTGCCGGCGTTGCGTTTAAAATCGGCGCTTTCCCCTTCCAGATTTGGGTGCCTGATGTCTATCAAGGCGCGCCCACGCCCGTGACCGCGTTTCTCGCGGTCTCGTCCAAAGCCGTGGGTTTCACCGCGCTACTCGCGCTTGCTGGCACGGTCTTCGCTAGCTACGCTTGGCTTGTCGCCCCGGTCCTCACCTTCTTCGCCGCGACCACCCTCTTGTTTGGCAACTTCGCTGCGCTTACGCAGCACAACGTCAAACGCCTCATCGGCCTCTCCGGTGTTTCCCACGCCGGCTTCCTGCTACTCGGAGTTGCTGCCGTGAGTCGCGCTCCGATGGCTGTTGGTGCGATTTATTTCTATCTCTTTGCCTACTTACTCGCCTCGTTTGCCGTGTTTGGCGTGATGGCTCACGTCGCTGGCTCTAATGACGCCGATCAAGAACTCGATCACTATGCTGGCCTCGCCAAGGACCGACCGTTCCTCGCCCTTGTGCTCGCCCTTGGGCTCGGCTCACTCGCGGGCATCCCGCCGCTCGTCGGCTTCATGGGTAAGCTCTTCATTTTTATCGCTGCCTTCCAAGCTGGTCTCTACGGGCTACTCGCCATCTCGGTCATCGGTGTGGTCGTTTCGATTTATTATTATTTCGGTTGGATTAAAGCCGCCTTCTTCGAGACGTGGGGCAAGTCCGCTGATGCTCCTGCTCATCCCGAGCGCACCTCGGTTGATTTCGTCACGGGTTTCGCCCTCAGTGCGCTCGCCCTCGCTGTCGTCGTTCTCGGATTTTATCAAGGCCCACTCGGCTCCTGGCTCTCAGGTCGCTGAGTTTCGTAGGTCACCACCATGCTTCTGATCGGTCTCGATCTGGCGTGGGGTGAAAAAAATTCCGACGGGGTCTGCCTCATTCGTTACGCCCGTCGTCGCGCCCGCATAGTCGGGTACGCTTACCCGCACGGTGATGCTGCTCTGATCGCCGCTTTGGTGCCCCACTTAAAGCCCGATGAACCGGCCTTTGCTGCTATCGACGCCCCGATTGTGTGCCCCAATTCCACGGGCGCCCGTCCCGTTGATCGGCTCACTCATACGCTCTTTCACCGCGAACACGCCGCCTGCCACCCCGCCAATCTCACGCAATGCCCCCGCCCGCCACGCGTTTTAGCGCGCCTCGCGACCGACTTGGGCTTTGTAGCGGGTTGGCAAGATTTTGGATCGCGCCTAGCTACTGAGGTATACCCGCACCCTGCGATGGTCCGATTTTTTCGTCTGCCGCGCATCATCAAATATAAGAAAGGGCGGGCTGCCGACCGTCGCCGTGAATTTCGCCGCCTCCAGCGTCATCTTCGAGCTTTGCTCTCCGCTGAGTTTCCCTTTCTCGCCGTAGATACTGAAACGATTGCGCTTCTCTCCACTCCGTGGAGCAAACCAATCGAAGACCGCACCGACGCGCTCTTCTGCGCTCTGATTGCGCTCTGGCACGTGTACTATCAAGGTGCCCGTAGTGAAATCCTCGGTGACATCACCACAGGATTTATCCTGCTCCCCTCCAATTCAAGCGCGGCTTAGTAGTAGAAACTAAGCCTAGGTACTTTCTGTGGCTTGCTCTTTTCACCCCAGTTTGCGGCTATTGAATCGCTCATGAAAGTCACCGGCCTCGCCCTCGTCCCACCTCCGACCGCTGCCGATCTTCCCAAGGTCACACCCGAGTTGCTCGCCTCTGTCCTCGCTCGCTACTCACGTAGCAACGAGGGCCTCGACGCTATTATGGCCAAGGTCGACATCGCTAATCCTGAGGCCTCCATTGACCGCATCCTTAAATTCGTTGATTACGGCCACGCATCCATCGGTGGCCTCACGGGCGGTCTCGCTATCGCCTTGGACGGGGTCTCGATGTGGCTAGCGTATAAAATTTTCGAAATCGCGCAAATGGCCGACGGCCAGGAATCATCCACGCGTTACATCACGATGGACGCCGCCAACGTCCCTACCGCCGAACAACTCGGTATCCCTACCGATCTCGCGTCGCGTTGGCGCGACATCGTCTCCCGTTCATTCGCGGCCTATCACGCCGAATATGCCCGTCTCGACGCCCTTGCTGTCGCCCAACCTGATCTGGTGCGTTTACCACCCGATGCTAAACCCATCGTCGTCACACGTCTGCGCAAAAACTACGCTCTCGATCGCGCCCGTTATTTTATCCCGTTCGCCACGCGCACGAACCTCGGCCTCGTCCAAACTTCGCGCATGTGGGCTGTCACGGTGAAACACCTCGACTCACTTCCGCATCCTGAAGCGCGCGCCGCCGCCGCCCTCATCCGCGCTGAACTCATCAAACAATCCCCACGTCTTACGCGCCATAGTTTTGCCGAAAAATCCTACGAAGAGCAATCTCGCCAAGATCTCGCCGCCTCACTCTCGCTCGGACTTGCCCGCCTCTCGTCCGTCCCGCTCGCTGATGAAGTTTGGGTACAGGTCGAACGCACTACCGCGCCGTTCCTCGCGGAGACGCAATCGGTCGCCGAGGCCCTTAATCATCGTGGCAACCGCTACGCCCAACAAGGTACCGCCACTCGTCGCATGCGCGTGAGTTTCGCTTGGAACAACATGGCCATTGCCGAACTCCGCGATCTCAATCGTCACCGCACCGGCCATCGCTATACACCGATGATCCAAGCCGGTTTCTATTTACCGCACGAGATCACCCCCGCCGCACATGCGAAGCTCCTCGCCGATCAAATGGCGCTCACACGCGAGCTCATGCAACGCGGCTCGGCCACGTACGTTTACTCTTTGCTACTCGGCGCTCAGACGCCTTTCGAACACAGCACTCACGGTGATAAATTCATATACGAGGCCGAACTGCGCACGGGCATGGGTGCGCACTTCCGCTACGCTGATCATCTTTCCGCCGCTCTTCGCGCATTTTTCGCGCAAGTGCCTGAAGCTCGTGCTTGGGTGGTCGAAGGCACCGCGGAACCGGAATAGCCCACAGGTTGTCACACTCATGTTCGATGAAAAATAACTACGCAATTTGCTGGGTCCTAGCGCTGGCTTTTTTTTCATTAGTATACGCGGCCGATCCCGCCAAAGTTGAATACACCGAGCGCAACACGTCCTTCGCGCCTGCTGCAACCGTCACGCCGTCCAAAACCAGCCCTGAGACTAACGCCACCATTCAACAGCGCCGGGTCACACCTAACGTTGTGCCTCAATCCAGCACTACGGCCGACGAGCGGCGGGCTTCGACCGATATAACCGAGACGCGCGAAAAAAAACTGCTTACGCCCGACTCGCACCGCCCGGAATATAAGACTCCCGAGCTTAACAACTACGATCACCGACCCTCAAAGTATCAGCCCGATACCGAGCACGAAAAACCTAAGTTAGTGGAACGTTACCGCACTAACGTATCGGCGGACACCCTGTCGCACCAGGGTCGCTTTACTGCCGCTGACCCCACCACTAACGCACGTATCAATCGCTTCATTTTTCGTCGTAACGTAGCCACTCCGACCGGTGCTCCAGCCGTTACTTCTGCCGGATCTGCGCCTGCGTCCACGCCAAACTAGTTCACTACAAATCCCAATAGCCCCCTGCGCGTCTATGTGGCTGGGTTAGCTTTGGCCCGGGTCTCGATTTCCTTGCGCTCCAAGTCATCTCGAGCGACGCACGCGTTCTTTTTCCACCTCACGTTCCTCTTCTAGCCGTGCTCGCTCGCTGACGATTTGTTTTTTTATTTTTTCTACGTCTTCTGCGTTTTGCGCGGCGTAGGCCTGATTCAACTGCTGCTTCAGAAAGATTTCCCGCTCCGCAATTTTACCCTTAAACAACATGTCTACATCCGCGAGCCGGGCTTTTTTTTCAGCTGTGAGAGGTTTCTCCGCCGGCGAAGATTTATCGAGTCGTTCCATTGCAAGTTCGTAGGCACTTTTCATGAATTCGACTATGATGGGGTAAAAAGATAGAATAAACGGAAAAATGCATCTGCGCCTTACCTCATATTTGTTTTAAAATCAGTGATTAGCGCATAGTTCCGACAATCACGGCCAAACTGAAATACCTTTTCATCGGCCCGGTTTCACGGAGATTTGTAACCCGACATGCCCGCCGCTGACCAACCTGATTTTTTTGCAGAAGAGCCTGCGCGTGATGCGCCCGTTCAGGCCGAAATACGTGCCGGCGCACACCAACCCCTCGCCGCGCGCATGCGTCCTCGCCGACTCGCCGAAGTAGTCGGCCAGGAACATATCCTCAAGCCCGATAGCCTGCTGCCGCGGCTCGTTGCGCAGAATCGCTTCGGTTCGCTCCTCTTTTACGGTCCACCGGGTTGCGGCAAGACGAGTATAGCCGAAGCCATCGCGCACGAGACGGGCAGTCGCTTCGTGCGCATCAACGCAGTGATGTCCAATGTCGCGGAGTTACGTGAAATTCTTGCTGCCGCACGTCGTCGTCCCGAGGCGGCCACGATGCTATTTATCGATGAGCTCCATCGGTTCAATAAATCACAGCAAGACTTGCTCTTGCCCGATGTCGAGGAAGGTACCGTTCGGCTCATCGGCGCGACGACGCATAACCCGGGATTTTACGTCAACCCACCGCTACTTTCGCGCAGCCATCTTTTTCGTCTCGAGCCTCTTGCTCCGGCTGCCATCGCTGGCGTTCTCACGGCTGCTCTCGTTGATGTAGAACGTGGACTCGGCGCTCGTGGCGTGAGCGCAGAGTCAAAGCTCCTTGTTGATCTTGCGGTGCTCTGCGACGGCGACTTACGCCGTGCGCTCAATGCTCTCGAAGTGCTCGTGCTTAGCTTGCCCGAACGCGCGCAGCTAACGGCTGGTGATCTTGAAGTTTTTGCCCGCGAGCGTCGGATCCGGTATGACGCCGACGAAGACGAACACTACGACACCATTTCCGCGTATATTAAAAGTTGCCGCGGTAGTGATCCCGACGCCGCGATGTATTGGTTGGCGAAGATGCTCGCCGGAGGCGAAGACCCGCGTTTCATCGCACGTCGCCTCGTGATATTAGCCAGTGAAGATGTGGGCCTCGCTGATCCCCAAGCGCTTCCGCTCACCGTCGCGGCGCATCATGCGTGTGATTTTATTGGCCTGCCCGAGGCCGAACTTACGCTCGCGCACGCCACGCTGTATATCGCGACCGCGCCAAAAAGTAATTCCGCAACGCTCGCACTGGCTGCTGCGCACGCCGCGTTGAAATCTGCTCCAGTTCAGCCCGTTCCGCTCCCACTCCGCGACAAGAGCGGTGCCGCCAGCAAGCAAAACGCGCACGGTAAAGGCTATCTGTACTCACACGATTTTCCGGAAAATATTTCGGGTCAAAATTACCTCGAAAAACCGCTGGCACTCTACTCGCCGAAAACCGTTGGCTGGGAAGCAAAAATCGCCGACCGCCTCGCGCGGTGGCAGGAATTGAGAATCCAACGTGCGCTATGATGTACCGTGTATTATTTATTTTTACTGGGTTCTTGGTGACGGGCGTGCTCTGCGGTTGCGGCCCGGCCCAACCTGAGGTCAAACGCGTCATACGTGACGACGCTACGATCATGCGTGAGTGGCTCTACGGTCCGCGTTCCACTGAGTCGGGCATCGTTTGGCAATCAAGCGGCTTAGGGATTCGTCTTCTCGCAGCCGGCGCCGGTGTTGCGCCGACGCGCGCGGATCGCGTGCGGGTGCATTACCTTTGCACTTTAAAGGATGGAAAAGTGATCGACGATTCGCGCACGCGGGGCGTGCCGGCGGATTTGGTGGTGAAGACGCTCATCGCCGGTTGGGCTGAGGGCATGGAGGTGCTCAAACCGGGCGGTAAAGCAGAGTTTTTTATCCCGCCCTCCCTTGGCTATGGCACGATGGGCGGCGGCGGGGTGCCCGCGGGAGCAGGCCTGATTTTTGAAGTTGAGCTGCTCGCAGTGAATCCCTCGACCGCCAAATAATTTTACCCCATGAAATCTGAAATCACGAAGCGTACGGATTGGAAACTTGACCCGGTATTGATGATGTTTTTTGCGTTGGCTATCGCGGTCGTGATGACCTGGGTGGTGCCATCGGGCAAATTTTCTCGTGACCCCAGTGGTTTGGTGAAGCCGGGTACCTACGTCACGGTCACCAAAGAAATTTCTCCGACTGCGCTTCTACCGCGCGCGGCGGAAGGGGCAAAATTGCAGCCCGCCAGTCCGGCGTCGATCGTGACCTCAATTCCAGCCGGTATGGTTAAGGCGGCGAGTCTTATCTTCATGATTACAGCTCTCGGTGGCATGTTTGGTGTGCTGCGTGCGACAGGCACCCTCGAGATCGCTATCGACCGACTCCTCGTTTTCACGGGTGGTAAAACAACTCTGCTAACGACGGTGCTCATGATTGCAATTTCCGCTGGGAGCACGTTTCTCGGGCTAATTTCAGAATATCTGCTTATCATTCCGCTTTTTTTGGCCCTTTCTAAACGGCTCGGGTTGCAGCCCATGTTTGGCTTCGCACTTGTTACAGTATCAGCAAAAATTGGTTACATCGCTTCGGTCGCTAATCCAGTGATTCTCATGGTGGCCCAGCCTATCGCGGGTTTGCCCATTTTCAGCGGTTTCATCTTTCGGCTGGTGGTGTGGGTGGTACTTCTGGCGGTCGGTATTTTTTACGTCATGCGGCTGGCGCGTGAACCCATGGCGATGATGGCCCCGATTCAGACGACGTCTTTGTCCGGACGGCACACGGCGATTATTGCTCTACTTGGTGGCGCCGTTTTTACCCTCGTTTACTGTGCGGCGGAGCGTGATTGGCGCGACCCTGAATTTGCCGCATTTTATCTTTTTATGGCACTGTTGATCTCGGCCGTGGGCGGGCTCGCTCCACGTCGTGCGGTGCATTACTTAATTGATGGGATGCGCTCGATGGTACTTGCAGGTTTTCTCGTGGGCATGGCAAAGGGAGTCGAAGTCATCCTGCAAAACGGGCAAATTCTAGATACGATCGTCAACGTGCTCGCGAGTTGGGCGGCGCATCTGCCGCGGGCTTTGATCGCCATGTCGCTGGTCTTCATCGAAATGTTTTTGGGACTGCTTATTCCCTCGGGTTCCGCGAAGGCTGCGATTAGCATGCCCATTCTGGTGCCTGTAGCCCATGTTGCAGGTCTTTCGGGGCAAACAACGGTGTTGGCCTATTTGATGGGTAACGGTCTGATCAATATGTTCGCACCCACTTCCGGTATGTTACTAGCTTATTTGGCTACCGCAGATATCCCTTACGGAAAGTGGCTACGTTATTCGTTACCGTTGTTCCTTGGACTAACTGCGCTAGCGTTGCTGGCGGTTTATATCGCGGTGGCCATCGGCTACTGAATCCCTACTCACATTAAGGCGTGATCGTCAGCTCGCCGATGTCCGCTTGCGGCAGGTTGGCGCGCAGGCGTGTGAGACCGGTGGGGCTGACCTTACTTCCGAATAGATAGAGTTGCCGAACCGCAGACAGGCCAACTAACCCGCTAACCGCTTCGTCAGTGACGGCGGTTGAGCAGAGGTTCAGATAGGTAAGATTTTTAACGGCGCGGAGTTCACCGAGTGTGGCGCCGGTGAGGGCGGTGCGCTCGAGGTTTAGGCGTTCTAGGGCAATAAAGGTTTTCAATGTACCAAGACTAGTGTCGGTCAGACGTGTGCCGCCTAATTCGGCTTCGACGATGAACGCGGAGATAGGTGCAAGTGCGGCAAGTTCGGCATCACCAAAGGATTTTTCGGCGCCGCGAGTCTGTAGCGAGAGACCGTCGCCGGGGCGGGCGGAAATGGCGGTGATTTTGACGTGGAGCATCTTCTCTAAGTTGGCGATCTGCCCGCGCAGGGTGCTGTAATCGCCGACGCGCGGTTTATAGGCGGGTATCTCGGGCGTCGCGACGGATAGGCTGGGGCCGGCGAGGAGCGCTGAGATTTCGAGCGGAGCTTCTTTGACGGAGGCGATAAGCGTCTCGCGCGATGCACCTTGCTTGATCCACCAACGAATAAGGGTGATTTCTGCCGTGCTCGGGCGGGCTTTTTTCTTGGGCGGCATGACTTTCTCGTCGTTGATATCAAGGAGCATGCGTTGCAGTAATTCGCTCTTGGCGGTGTCGCCGGGTGTTACGGCGGGTTTGCCGGATTTTCCGCCAGCGAGTAGCGCCGCGAAGGTGTCCATACGGTAATCGCCCTTTTCTTTATCCGCAGCGTGGCATGAGAAACAGTGTTTCTCGAGGATGGGGCGGACGGCGCCGCCGAAAACGGTATCTACAGCGTAGATTTCGGGTGCAGGTTTTTCGCGGATGTGCAGAATTCTTTTAATCGTGGGCGGGAGAGGCTCAGTGAGATAATCTTCACCGTGGGTGAGTGAGCCGCCTTGGTGGGCGGCCCAGGCGAGGGCGCTCAGACTTGCCGCGAGCGAAATTACGTAGAGGATACGAGATCGATCACGTGTGAGCCAAGCGAGTGCGGTGGCGATGGCGACAGTGATGCCCCCCCATAGGTGATTTTCCAACGTGGCACCTTCATGCCCATCGGCGCGCATGAGAGCTAAACCAGCGAAGACGGAGAGTACGGCGCCTAGAAAACTAAGCGTGAGAACCGTACCGGCGGCTTCTCGCAGCGCGGCGCGGTGGCGACCGAGAATTTCCAAAAGCGGTACTAGCAGCAAAAGCGCGATTGGAAAATGAACGAGTAGAGGATGTAGCCTACCTAGTAAGCGAAGCCCGCCACCGTGGGCTATGCCATCGGGTGCAAACGCCAGGGCGGCGAGGACCGTTGCGCCACTAAGTGCTGTGGCGACGCTTAGGCGGGGTAGAACTTTAGGCTTATTGGCAGACATCAACTCGGGCAATACGGACAGAGGAAAAGAAACAGCGTGGGGCGCCCCGCCAGCATTTAAAAAATGTAGGCGGGGTGCCGCAAGAAACTCAGCTCAGTTTGCGCAGGAGCGTGAGACGACCGATCGGAAGCCATTCGGCGACGAGGATATCGCCGTTGTTGAGGAAGATCGCACCGTGCGGCGTGATGAATTCGCCAGGGGTGAACTCGGCGCGCGTTTGCGAGCGACGGGAGCCAGTCTTACCATTGTGCGCGATGCCGTCGCCTAGTTGGGCGATGACGTTGTATTCTTTGTCGAGAAGGCAGACTTGGCTGTCGAGGTCAGGGCAGAGCATGAGATCACCGCGCACGTCGAAATGACAGGGTTGGCGGAGCTTGGTGTCGTCCTTAATCGTGCGGATGTGTTTGCCGTCGAGGGTGTAGGTTTGGATCCGGCGGTTGCCGCGGTCGGCGATGACGAGTACGGGATCCTTGCCGCGTGGGTCGACGTATTGACCGTGGGGGTTGTTAATTTCGTTGTCCCCTTTTCCTGGAGAGGAAATCTCTCCGATAAATTTGCCGTCGATGGAGTAACGTAGCATGCGGTAGGAGCCGTAGCCGTCGCCGATGTAGAAATCTCCGTTGGGAGCGAAGGCGATATTGGTAGGGATGAATTTGATGGGTGCAGCGCCGTAGGCAGCGTCTTCTCGTGGGTAGCCTTTAGACCATACGACCTCCCCGGTTAGGGTTGTCTTGATGACTTTGGAGCGGGTGGTGTCGCAGTGGTAGAGGAACTCTTGGTTGCCCTCTTTGCGAACGCCTAGGCCATGAGCGCCGCCGCGCATGTCTTCGCCGAAGGCGCGCACGAATTTGCCTTTTGCGTCGTAAACGACGATGGCCTCGGGGCGCATGGAAGTGCTGTTGACGGTATGAGCGACGTAGATGAGGCCTTGGCTGTCTTGGGCTAGGCCTTGGGTGTCGCCCCAGACGAGCCCTTCGGGGGCGGTGAGCCAATCATGAATCATCTCATAGCGGTGGTCGCCGGAGCCGGTAATGAGTTGACCGGAGCCGGCTTTGTTCGCGGCGCGGATGAATGGCGCCGAGAATGCGCTGACAGCCGCTGTGGCGGCGACTTGAGTGAGGAAGGAACGACGAGTTTGCATAGGGTGGAGGGGTTTTAAGTTGGGATTGAAGTGAGAAAAAAGGTTCAGGCGAGTAAACCTCGAAGCACTTCGCCGTGGACATCGGTCAGGCGAAATTGGCGTCCCTGGTAGCGGTAGGTAAGGCGTTGGTGGTCGATGCCGAGCAGATGTAGAATCGTCGCTTGCCAGTCGTGGACATGTACGGGGTCCTTGACGACATTGTAACTGAAGTCGTCGGTCTCGCCGTAGGCGATGCCGGGTTTCACGCCGGCCCCAACCATCCACGTGCTGTACGCAGAGCCGAGGTGGTCGCGGCCGTGGCCGTCGCGTTTGGTGATGTCGCCTTGTACAAAAACCGTGCGGCCGAATTCACCAGCAAAAATTACGAGGGTATCTTCCAAGAGTCCGCGTTGTTTAAGGTCGTTGATGAGAGCGGCGGTGGGTTGATCGGTGTCGCGACACTGAATCTCGAGCTGGGTGGAGAGATTGCGGTGTTGGTCCCATCCGCCGTGCATGAGTTGAATGAAGCGCACTCCGCGTTCGGCGAGGCGGCGAGCGAGCAGACAATTACGGGCGTAACTGCCAGGTCGGTTCACATCGGGGCCGTAGCTGGCGAGTGTCGCGGGAGATTCTTTGTCGAGTTCTAGCAGGCCGGGGACGCTGGCCTGCATCTTGAAGGCCATCTCGTATTGGGCGATGCGGGTGTCGGTCTCGGGGTCACCGTGGAGATCGAGTTGGTGGTGATTGAGGCTGGCGATGTCGTCGAGCAGAGCGCGCTTCTGGGCGCGGTCGAGACCGGGTGCATCATTGAGGTAGAGGACAGGCTCGCCCTCGCTGCGGAGGCGCACGCCTTGGAATTTGGAGGGGATGAAACCGCTGCCCCAGTAGTGTTCGTAGAAAAGTTGACCGCAGGTTTTTTCGCGGTCTGAAGAAGTCATCACGACGAACGACGGCAAGTCGGCTGCGAGTGAGCCAAGACCATAGGTGAGCCAAGATCCCATACTAGGCCGGCCGGGAATTTGGGAGCCCGTGAGGCAAAACGTGACGCCGGGCGAGTGGTTGACTGCCTCGGTGCGCATGGAGCGAATGAGACACAGATCATCGGATAATCCGCCTATATGAGGAAGTAACTCGCTGAGCCAACGACCGGATCGGCCGTATTGTTTGAACGGTTTTAGGGCCGGCAGAATGGGGAATTTTTTCTGCGAGGCAGTCATCGTTGATAGACGATTGCCGCTACGCACGGATTCGGGGAGTTCTTGAAGGCGGAGTTTTTCGAGCCCCGGTTTGTAGTCGAACAGATCAACCTGGGAGGGCCCACCGCCCTGCCAAAGCAGAATCACGCGTTTGGCCTTGGGGGCGAAATGGGGAAGGCCGTTGCCGGAGGCGGTTAGAGCAGCGAGGGCGTCGGTGTGGAGCAACGAGGTGAGCGCGGCTGCGCCGATGCCGGTGGCGCTGCGGCCGAAAAATTGGCGACGAGTGAGCTGGAGGTGCGCTTCGCTGAGGGGGTTCATGATTTGGTCAGCGTTTCGTCTAAGTTAAGAATCGCGAGGCAGACGGCGGTGTAGGCGGCGTGTTCCGCGGGGGCCAACGTGGGATCACGCGGAATGGCCCCGACTGTTAGAAACGCTTGAGCGGCGATAGGATCGGCGGAGAAGCGGGCGAGTTGTTTTTCCAGGCTGGTACGGAGAAGTTTTTTCTCCGCACCATCAGGATCGCGGGCAAGGACTAGGCGGAAGGCGTACGCGAGGCGGGTATCCCGAAAAAATGCCGCGCGGAGTGTGCGCGCCGCGAGTGCCCGTGCAGCTTCGATGTAAGTTGGATCGTTGAGCGTGGTGAGCGCGTGCAGCGGTGTGCTGGTGATCGCGGTGCGTACCTTGCAGGTGTTACGCGCTGAGGCATCGAACATGTTGGAAGGTGCTACGGTACGGCGCCAAAATGTGTAGAGGCTGCGACGGTAGAGATCTTCGCCGGTGGACTGTGGGTAGGTGAAGTCACGTTCTTTTGTGATCGCGAGCGAGTCCCAGATATCGGCGGGTTGGTAGGGATAAACCGGTTTGCCGCCCAGGCGGTCGACGAGGAGCCCAGAGACTGCGAGGGCTTGGTCGCGGATCATCATCGCGGGAAGACGAATCCGAGCACCGCGAGCGTAGAGGCGATTTTCTGGGTCACGCTCGAGCAGGGCGGGTGTGACGCGGGAAGATTGGCGATAGGTGGCGCTCGTGACGATGAGGCGATGAAGCGCTTTGGTGTTCCAGCCGCCGTCCCGGTATTCTACGGCGAGCCAATCAAGCAAGGCTTGGTGAACCGGCGCATCGCTTTGAACCCCGAAGTCCTCGCTGGTTTTGACAAGGCCCAGGCCAAAGAAAGTCTGCCAATGTCGGTTGACGATGACACGTGCGGTGAGGGGCTGCGCGGGACTCATAAGCCAGCGCGCGAGGCCCAAACGGTTGCGCGGTGCATCGGCGGGAAGTGGCGGCAAAAACTCGGGCGTAGCGAAGGAAACTTTATTTAGAGGCGTCTCGTAGTTACCGCGGTCGAGGATGAACGTATCGCGGGGTTTGCTGTCCTCCATGACCATGACGCGCGGGTAGTCATCGACTTTGAGGCGGGCCAAATCAGCGAGCAGTCGGGCGAGCTCAGGATGAACCTGAGCGAGGCCGTGTTTGAAAAAATAGCGCCGGAGGTCGCCGTTTTCGAGCTCGGGGCGTTCCTTGGCGGGGCGGGCGGCGGTGGCGCGGAGGGCGGGAACGGGAAAGGTTTCGTCCGTGGCGATCTTGGCTTCCCAATCAACCCGGAGTTTGACGAGCAATTCGTCGGATTTGAGGGCGGCGAGACGGGCTTCGACGGCTGCGAGTTGGGCTTTGTGTTCGGGAGTTGCGAGGTCAAGTACGGGTGCTGCGGTTCGGACTTTGTAAGAGGAGCCGCCTACAAGTCCGGTTTCAGGAACGTTATTAAACGCCGCGAGTAGCGAGTAATAATCGCGTTGGGTGATGGGATCGAATTTATGATCGTGGCACTGGGCGCAGGCGACGGTGAGGCCAAGCCAGTTGGTCGCGGTGGTGTCGACGCGATCGAATAGGGTGACGTGGCGTTGTTCTTCGGGGATGGCGCCGCCCTCGCCGTTGAGCAGGTGGTTGCGGTTGAATGCGGTGGCGATACGTTGGTCGATGCTGGGGTTGGGCAGGAGGTCGCCGGCGAGCTGTTCAATACTGAATTGGTCAAAAGGTTGGTTGGCGTTGAGGGCGCGGACGACCCAGTCGCGCCAGATCCACTGAAAAGTATCGCCGTCCTGTTGGAAGCCGTTGGAATCAGCGTAGCGCGCGGCGTCGAGCCACGGCAGCGCCATGCGTTCACCGTAGTGCGGTGAGGCGAGGAGGCGATCGACGAGACGTTCGTAGGCGTCAGGTTTTTTGTCGGCAAGGAAGTCGGCGAGTTCGGCGGGCGTAGGCGGAAGGCCGGTGAGATCAAGGCTGACCCGGCGAATCAAAGTTGCACGTGAGGCCTCCGGTGACGGCGTTAATTGCTCGGTTTCCAGACGTGCAAGGACAAAGCGGTCGATAGGATTTTTAACCCAATTTTCAGTGTGGACGCTGGGAGGGTTCCGGCGCGTGGGGGCAGAAAATGTCCAATGTGGGGTGAACGGTGCACCCTCAGCTACCCACTGACGAAGGGTGTCTTTTTGCGCGGTGGTGAGGACGCGGTGTGAATCAGCTGGGGGCATCTGCTCGTCTTCCTCAGTCGAAAGGATACGGGCGATCAGTTCACTTTCGCTGGGTTGGCCAGGGACAACGACTTTGTTGCCGAGTTGGCCCTCGCGGGTATCGAGGCGAAGTTTGGCTTTGCGCTTAGTGGCGTCTTGGCCGTGGCAGTAAAAACAATTTTCCGCTAGGATGGGGCGAATGTCATGGGTGTAGTCGATCGACGTTGGCGCCGGCGCGGCGGGCACGGGCAGGAGGGCGACGACGAAAAACAGCGGAATAAATTTTAACATGCGCGGGGCGACGCGGGGCGATCAGGCGAGTAAATCAGTGATGACCTTGGCCGGCAGCACGCCGGTGAGTTTCTGGTCGAGGCCTTGGAACTTATAAGTGAGGCGTTCGTGATCTAGACCGAATTGGTGTAGAATTGTCGCGTGGAGGTCGCGGATGTGGACCGGGTCTTTGACGATGTTGTAAGAGAAATCGTCGGTTTGACCGTAGCTGAGGCCTGGTTTCATCCCAGCGCCGGCCATCCACATGCTGAAGCAGCGCGGGTGATGGTCGCGGCCATAATCATTGGGCTTGAGCGTGCCTTGGGAATAAACGGTCCGCCCGAATTCGCCACCCCAGATGACGAGCGTGTCATCGAGAAGACCGCGACGTTTGAGGTCGGTGATGAGGCCGTAAGTGGGGCGGTCGGAGTCTTCGCAGAGGGTTTTAATGTTTTCAGGAAGTAGGTTGTGATTGTCCCAGCTGCGTAGGAAAACTTGAGTGAAACGCACGCCGCGTTCGGCAAGGCGGCGGGCCATGAGACAGTTGTAGGCGAAGGTGCCAGGTTCTTTAGCCTTAGGGCCGTAGAGGTCCCAAGTGGAAGCAGGTTCGTTGGAGAAATCCGTCAGCTCGGGCACGGAGGTCTGCATGCGGAACGCGAGTTCGTATTGGGCGATGCGTGCGTTGGTCTCAGGGTCGCCCACCGTTTCGTAGAGCTGACGGTTTACGTCGTTTACGCCGTCGATCATGGCTCGGCGCAGGTCACTGTTTACGCCGGGCGGGTTGCTCAAATGCAGGACCGGATCGCCGCCGGAGCGGAGGGCTACTGCAGCGTATTCGGGTGAGAGAAAACCGGAGGCCCAGAGGCGGTTGGAGAGCGCCTGGACGTTGCGGGTGACGGGCATCTTCGAGGTGAGCACCACAAAGGTCGGCAGCTCGTCGTTGACTGCACCGAGGCCGTAAGAGAGCCAGGAGCCGAGTGAAGGTTTACCGGGAAACATGTTACCGGTGGTAAGCTGGAGAATCGCCGGCTCGTGATTAATAGCCTCGGTGTGGAGAGATTTGATGACCGTGAGGTGGTCAGCAATTTTTGCGGTCCAGGGATAAAGTTCAGAGACCCAGTGACCGGCGCGACCATGCTGGGCGAATTTATAAAAGCTCGGGGCTACGGGCAGTCGCGCTTGGCTGGCGGTCATGCCGGTGAGCACTTGGCCACCGCGAACGGATTCGGGCAGATCCGTGTTGAATAGGGATTGGAGGCCAGGCTTGTAATCCCAAGTTTCGAGCTGTGACGGCGCACCGGCCATGAAAAGATAAATGGCGCGTTTGGCCTTTGGGGCGAAGTGAGGAACTTGCGCGGCGAGAGCGGCGCCATCCGAGGGATGACTCGCGGCTCGAGCGGACGAAGCACCGCGACCCACGATGCTTGCGAGGCCAGCCCAGGCGAGGGCTTTACCCGAACGACCCAGAAAGTGGCGACGGGTCTCGAGGCTGAGCCATTCGTCTTTAAGTGATTGAGGCACAGGGAGGTGCCAGATCGTAGGGTTTTCGCCGCCGTGGTCGGAGCAGAGGTCGTGGGAATCGTGGGGAGCGGACATGGCGCGGGCAGTTACTTGGTGAGAAATTCGTCGAGGTTAAAGAACTGGCTGGAGACGAGCGTCCATTGCGCGAGTTCGACGGGATCCAGATTTTTCCCCACGGGGGTTTCGCCGACGGTGAGCAGGGCGCGGGCTTCGATGGGATTTTTTTGGTAGTAAGTGGCGAAGGTGGCGCGTGTGCGTTCCAGGGCGGTGCGTTCGGCGGGTTTTAGTGAGCGACCGAGCGTGAGGTGCGCGAGGGTGTCGAGGCGGGTGGTGGCATCGTTTGAAGCGGTGACGGCAACTTCGGCCAGCTGGCGGGCGGCTTCGACGAATTGCGGGTCGTTCATCGTTACGAAGGCTTGCAACGGCGTGTTGGTGCGGGCCCGGCGGACGCAAACGAATTCGCGCGAGGTGGCGTCAAACGTCTCCAAGCTTGGTGGCGGGGAGGCGCGTTTCCAAAACGTGTATACGCTGCGGCGGTGGAGGTCTTCGCCCGTGCCGGGAATATATTTCCTGGTGTTGGATTCGGGCATTGCAACTTCTTCCCATAGTCCGGGCGGTTGGTAAGGTTTGACGGGGGCCCCGCCAATTTTTTCGACCAGCAGGCCCGAGGTAGCGAGAGCGGCGTCGCGGAGCATTTCGCCGTCCATACGGAAGCGCGGCCCACGAGCTAGAAATTTGTTGCCGGGATCGGCGGCGAGTAGCTCCGGTGTCACGTTGGCGGATTGGCGGTAGGTCGCAGAGGTAACTAGGGTGCGGTAAAATTTTTTCACATCCCAGCCGCTCTCGCGGAACTCGACGGCGAGCCAATCGAGTAACGCAGTGTGCGAGGGCCTTGCGCCCATGATGCCGAAATCACCTGCGGTCTCGACAAGACCGCGGCCAAAAACTTCCTGCCACATGCGGTTGACCGTGACGCGGGTGAGCAGCGGTTGCTCGGGGGTTAGCAGCCATTCGGCCAGAGCGCGGCGATCGGGGCGCATACCGGCAGGCAGCGGCGGTAGAAAGTGCGGTGTGCCGGGCGCGACGCGTTCTACGCGGGCGTAGTAATCACCACGTTTGAGGAGATCAGCGTAGGCGGGTTGGGCGCGCTCACGTGCAACGAGGGTGGGGGCGCCCCCGCGCGTGAGGATGTCGATACGGTTATCGATGACGGCGAGTTCAGCGGTAATTTTTTTGGCTTCGGCGTCGATCTGACCCAGGTAGAATTTCTCGGCTACAACAAAGGTTTCGTCCGTGGTCCAGCGGTTGGGTTCGGGCTGATGTTTGATAATTTCGGCGGCGACGTCTTCAAAGGGCAGGCGGCTGACCTCTTCAGCATTGAGGGCGCGTCGGTAGAAGCGGATGTCTTGGAAACGGCCTTCGCGGAGTGGATCAGAATCATCGCGGCGTCCTAGGTAGGTGGTCGCTGTGGTGCGAATTGTGGTTACTCCGGAGAGTTGGGATTCGAGCGCGGCGCGTCGATAGAGTCGGATATCAGGCGCGCTGCCCTTGCGGAGTGGTTCGCTATTGGTGTAGCGCAGCGGTGCGGCGGGTGCGAGCAGGGGACTACGCGGGTCAAGGTTGTCGCTGCGGACGGTGCGGCGGATCGCTTTGCCGTTGAGATAAACCTGAAGCCCTGCGGCGCGCCGTGAGCCATCATAGGTGAAGAAGATATGTTGCCAATCTCCGTTGGTGAGGACGTCGCGAGAAACGATGGTGAGGGCTCGACCGGCTGGCCCGTCAGCGAGGTTAATGACAAGGCGGTTTTTCTCGAAGAAAATTTCCCAGCCGCGGCCTGGACCTTTTTCCGGCGAGCGATAACGCGAGAGCAGGGTGCCATCGCCGGTGCCGCTGCCGCCGGGTTTGGCGCGAGGCATAAACCAGCCGCCGGCGGAAAAGGCTTCTTGGGCGTCAACGTCACCGGTGCGGCCGAGGGGTAAGCGAGTGAAAATATCGAAGCGCGCGCTGGGCCAGAACCACGAAGATTCGCCCCAGACGAGTGGATTGGTGTCGGCTTTGAACGTGGTTGGGACGTTGTTGCCGGCTTGGGGCGCGGAATTTGTTATGGTATCGCCTTTGGCCTCGTCGAAGCGGAGGCGAAGTTCAAGACCGGCGGCGGATACGGGTTGGGGTCGCGCGCCGCTGGCGAGCCAGCTCTTGATCGTAACTGGTGTGTTTTGGCGGAGCTCGTTGAGGCGCATTTCAAGGGAGGCACGTTCAGCGAGGGCGGCGTTGACGGCGGGTAGGGCGGCTTCGGTTGGGACCCGTAAAATGGGCAAGGGTGCCTCGATGTTAAAATCCCATGGTTTATCGGCAGTGTTGTTCAGGAACGCGGCGAGCTGATAGTGATCTTTTTGCGAGATGGGATCGAATTTATGGTCGTGGCAGGCGGCGCAACCGGTGGTCAGGCCAAGGAAGGTCGCGCCGAAGGCTTCAACGCGGTCCCGAGTGAGGTTCATGGCCACTTCTTCGGTGACGGTACCGCCTTCATTGGTGGTTACACTACAGCGCACGAATCCAGTAGCGGCCAGTTCGTCGACGTTCTTGGCGGGCAGGAGATCTCCGGCGAGTTGTTCGCGGACAAAGCGGTCGAAGGGTTTATTGGCGTTAAATGCGCGGATGACGTAATCTCGGTACGGCCAGATCGCGCGGTAGTTGTCGAAATGCAGTCCGTGCGTGTCGCCGTAGCGAGCGTAGTCGAGCCAGTACCTGGCCCGGTGTTCGCCATAGCGCGGGCTGGTGAGAAGCCGGTCAACGGCGCGTTCGTAGGCATCGGGCGCGGGGTCGGCGATGAAAGCGGCCACATCGGCCGGAGTGGGCGGCAGGCCGGTGAGATCGAAGGTGACACGACGAATCAAGGTGGCGCGGTCGGCTTCGGGAGAGGGCGTTAGATTTTCTTTTTCGAGTCGGGCAAAAATGAAAGCGTCGATAGGGTTTTGAATTTTAAACTGCGAATTAGCGATCTTGGGCACTTTGGGACGTTGCGGCGCGATGAAGGCCCAGTGGTCTTCATACACGGCGCCTTCGCTAATCCACTGACGCAGTAGAGCGATTTCCTCTCGCTGGAGTGTTTTGTGCGCTTCGGGGGGAGGCATTACAACCTCGGGATCTTTCGAATATAGGCGGGTGAGCACTGAGCTTTTCTCAGGCTGGCCTCTGACGATGGCGGGGCCGTTCTTGCGCGGGGCGAAGGCTTCTGAGGCGACGTCGAGTCGAAGTTCGGCTTTGCGGGTGTTTTTATCCGGACCGTGGCAGTGGTAGCAATATTCGGACAGGATGGGTTGAATGTGCTCGTTGAAGGAGACTTTAGAGGCGACGGTAGCGGGGTTCGACTTAGCGACTGTTAGCGCCATTGCGGATGGAGAACGACCACAGCCCACTTGGGCTAGCAACAGCATTGAACTGGCGCTGATCAGACTAATAAAGGTAGCGAGACGAGAGCTAAGCATGGTCGATGACGCGGAGGAGATGGCCTTGGATATTTCGCTAAAACTGCTCCGAGCGCGTGATTGAAATTTCAGAAACAAAAAGAAGACAGAGCGTTTGGGGTTGGGGAGGGTCGAGGTAAGAAGATAAACCAAGTTCTGCTTTGTAATGACTGCAAGGACTGACCCTCTTGAATTCAAAAAATTATAATGAAATTTCAGGGTCATTTTGGCCTTTAAGTGGGCTGATACTGTAAGAACACTTGGTCTGAGGTTTGCTCTTAAAGCTTGGCGCATGCGTCGCTCGCTGAATCACTACAAATTATGGTTACCCCGCATTCTTCTAGCGCCGCCGAGGCGCCCAAACCTTGGTACTATCTTAGCCTCACCAAGCAAATCATGCTCGGTCTTGGGCTGGGCGTTATGATTGGCGTGGTCCTATCGGGTCTAACCCCTGCCTCGCGTGCGGTTTGGGATTCCTGGCTCGTGTTGGTGCGCGATATTTTTCTGCACCTGATTAAGGTCATGATCGCGCCGCTCGTCTTCGCCAGCGTTGTGCAAGGCATCGCCGGCACCGGCGACATGAAGAAAGTCGGTCGTATCGGTGCAAAGGCGCTGCTTTATTTTGAAATCGTTACCACCGCGGCGCTCGCTGTCGGCTTATTGGTCGTAAATTTTGCAAAGCCTGGGGTGGGTTTGAAACTCGCTGGTAGTGCGGCGGCTCTAGGATCAGCGGCGCAAAATAAACCGCTTACTTTGATAGAAACGATATTGCACTCCTTCCCAACCAGCTTGATCGACGCGATGGCGCGTAATGACGTGTTGCAGGTGGTGGTGTTTGCGGTGTTTTTCGCGATGGCGGTAATTGCCGCCGGTGAAGCGGGTAAACCGGTATTGATTTGGTGCGATAGCGTGACCCAGGTCATGTTTAAATTCGCTGGTATTATCATGAAATTTGCGCCGTTTGGCGTGGGTGCGGCTATTGCGGTCACGGTGAGCCACCAAGGCGTCGATGTACTTTTTAATCTCGGCAAGCTGGTGCTCACGCTCTACTTCGCGCTTGTCCTGTTTGTGGTCCTGATTTTCGGCTTGGTCGTCGCAATCGCGAAGGTGCCGCTGAAGGCTTTTTTCCGCGCCGTGCGTGAGCCGTTTACGATCGCCTTTACCACGGCAAACAGCGAAGCGGCGCTGCCCAAGGCATTCGATAATATGGAAAAACTCGGTGTCCCGCGCGGCATCGTTGGCTTCGTGTTGCCGGCCGGCTATACGTTTAACCTCGACGGTTCTACGCTGCACTTGGCCGTGGCCTCGGTGTTCATCGCGCAGGTCGCTGAATCGACGACAGGTATTCATTTTGGCATCGGCCAGCAAATCACGATGATGTTGACCTTAATGATCACCTCTAAGGGCGTGGCCGCGGTGCCGCGGGCCTCGATGGTGGTATTGATCGCGGCGCTCCAATCTTTCGGTCTGCCGCTCGAAGGTGCCGCGATGATTCTCGGCGTAGACGCACTTCTGGATATGGCGCGTACTTCGGTGAACGTCCTGGGCAACTGTCTGGCCAGCGTTGTGGTTGCCCGTTGGGAAGGTGAATTTGACGACAAGAAGGCGGCCGAAGGGTTCGGCGCGGCTGATTTCAAAGCCTGATTTGCTGCGCCCTCGGAGCGCCCCTAGGTCTGGTTCAACGCGCGGCGTTCGCGCGTCTCAGGCGTAGCGGTCTTCGGTCCAAGGATCGGCGCCGTTAGAGTAGCCGCGCACTTCCCAGAAGCCGAGTTTGTCCTCAGCGAGAAAGGTGATGCCCTTGATGAACTTCGCCCCTTTCCAAGCGTAAAGTTTCGGCACGATCACGCGGGCCAAGCCGCCGTGTTCGCGCGCCAGTGGCTCACCGTTAAACAACGTGGCGACGAGTACATCGTCGTCTAAACACGCCGCGAGGGGCAGATTTGTTGAGTAACCGTCGAAGCTCGTAAAATACACAAACTGCGCCTCGGGCTTCGGCTGCGCGAGTTCGTATAAGGTCGTGAAAGCGACCCCGCCCCAGCGGCAGTCGTATTTGCTCCAGGTCGTGACGCAGTGGAAGTCACTCACATCCTCGACCTGCGGCAAACCGTGAAAATTTTCCCAATTCAGTGTGACCGGTTTTTCGACCAGACCGTCGAGTGTGAGAGACCAATCGACGGTCGTGATCGCGGGCTGCACACCGAGATCGAGCACCGGAAAACCATCGGTGAGTTTCTGGCCGGGTGGAAGGCGCTCGTGCGAGGCCACAGCGCGCGCGGTGACACCGCGAGCCTTTTGCTTCTCGGCCCATTTTTGTTTCGCTTCGATGTAGCGTGCCTTGGACATAGCGTAAAACCTGAGGTGTACGGCCGGTTTCGCAAGTCCGTCTACGCGCTGTCGACCTCGTCGACTAGATCCATTTCAAGCGCCTTTTCAATGGGCTCACGTCGCCGATGATAATACAGCGCCATACCGCCCTGATAAAGGAATGTGATCGCGCCAAAAAGTGCGTTGGAGATGTTCGCAATGATTCGCAAAAATTTAGTTTCATCTATGCCAGCGGCGGCGATCGTCTCACGTTGCTCCGAGGACATGACCATGCGCACGGATTCTAGGTCGAGGTGCTGTGAGCGATACCCGACGTAGGCCAGCACGATTACCAGAAGATACAGCTGACTGCCGATGAGCCACGAGACGCCCCGTTTTTGGCCGTGGCTTAACAAATCCACGCCGTGCAACTCCAGCGCGCCTGCTCCAGCCACGAGCACCCCGATGGCCGCGCCTGGAATGTCTTTGCTTGCAGCGCAGATTAGACTAAAAACGCCTGCGATCACAAGTTCGGTGATACCGTTGAAACGGGCAAACCGCATCACACGGTATAAAGTCTCTTCGGGAAGCAAGGGTGGCGCACGCATGGAGAGTTGTCATTCCCGCGCAGAGCCTGAATCTCAAGCCTCTTTCCTTGGCTGCCTCCGAATCACAACGCCCATTTCCTTTTCGTATCGAGTTCCCACCCGAGCTGCCGATCAGCGCGCGCGCGGACGAAATTACCGCAGCCATCGCCGAAAATCAGGTCGTGATACTTGCTGGGGAAACGGGTTCCGGGAAGACGACGCAGATTCCGAAAATGTGCCTTGCCGCCGGCCGAGGTCAAAGTGGTCGCATAGCCTGCACGCAACCGCGCCGCGTCGCCGCACTGTCGATTTCGCGCCGCGTCGCCGAGGAACTAAACGTCGAATGGGGCCGTGAGGTCGGCTGCAAGATCCGTTTCAACGACCAGACCACTTCGTCAACGGTCATCAAATTTCTCACCGACGGGATGTTGCTGGCTGAGGTTCAGGGCGATCCGTTGCTGCGCGACTACGACACGGTCATCATCGACGAAGCTCACGAGCGCTCGCTCAACATCGATTTCCTGCTCGGCCATCTGCGCACGCTGCGGTTTAAGCGACCCGAGCTGAAAATCATCATCACCTCGGCGACGATCGACACTGAAGCGTTCAGTGCGGCCTTTGACGGCGCGCCTATCATCAAGGTCGAAGGCCGAACGTACCCGGTCGAAGTCATCTACGCGCCGCTCGACGGACTTGGTTCCGACTACGACGAAAACGATGAGAATGAGGAAAAATCCGACGCTGCCGCGGTCGCTTCCGCCAAGGCAGAGGCGCTGCACTACATCGACGGCGCCGTTGAAGCCGTGGAACGGATCGCGCACGAAAGCGAACGCGGCGACGTGTTGGTATTTTTGCCCAGTGAGCGAGACATCCGCGAAGTCGGCGACCTACTGGAAGGCCGGCGCTTACGCGACTGCGAGATTGTGCCGCTTTTTGGCCGACTCTCCAATATTGAGCAACAGCGCGTTTTCGCCCCCACGCAGCGTCGCAAAGTCGTGCTCGCGACTAATATAGCCGAAACCTCGCTCACGATTCCTGGCATCCGTTTTGTGGTCGATACTGGGCTAGCGCGGGTGAGTCGGTATACGGCCGCGGCGCGCACGCGGCGTTTGCCGATAGAGCCGATTTCTCAGTCCAGCGCCGATCAACGCAAGGGCCGTAGCGGCCGTGTCGCCGAAGGCGTGTGCATTCGGCTTTATTCAGAAAAAGATTTTCTTGAGCGCCCGCGCTTCACTGAACCGGAAATTCGGCGTGCGAATTTGGCAGACGTAATTTTGCGACTGAAGGCCTTTGGACTAGGCGACATCGAACGCTTTCCCTTTATCAACCCGCCGGCCCCAAAAGCGATTCGCTCGGGTTACCTGCTACTTGAGGAAATTGGCGCGTTGGCTACAGAAGAAACCGGCGACCTTGTGCGAGCACTGACTCCCGTCGGGCGCGAACTCGCCCGTTTGCCGGTCGACCCGACCGTCGGGCGCATGATTTTACAGGCGCGCACGGAAAAAGCGCTGCGTGAAGTCCTCGTTATCGCCGCTGGTCTTAGCATCCAAGACCCGCGCGACCGCCCGATGGATAAACAGCAAGCCGCCGACGCCGCGCACCGCCGCTTTGCGCATCCGGATTCAGATTTTCTTACGCTGCTAAATATCTGGGAGGCGTTTCATGATGAATTTGAGCGGCTCACACAAGCAAAGTTACGGCGGTTTTGCCGCGATCATTTTTTGAGTTACACGCGCTTGCGGGAGTGGCGCGACGTGCACGCGCAATTACTTGATACCTTGCGTGAGCGTGAGGCGTTTCGGATGTCTTCGATTTACGATGGTACCCGCGAACATGCGGTGCGAAATCCGGATCAGCCTCTGGCCTTTGGCACGCCCGGATATCGGGCGATTCACCGCAGTATTCTCTCCGGCTTGCTCGGCAACATCGCGCAACTCGACGAGGACAACGGCGGATACAAAGCCACTAACGATCGGCGCGTGGGCCTGTTTCCTGGCTCGGTTTTGTTTCGGCGCGAAGAGCCCAAGCGCGGTAAACCCGATCCCGCAGCTGCGCTAAAAAAAAGCCCGAAGCCCCCCCGTTGGATAATGGCAGCGGAGATGATGGAGACGACGCGGCTTTACGCGCGCACCTGCGCGCGTCTCGATCCGCTGTGGGCGCTTGATCTCGGTGCGCATGTCGTGCGGGTGTCGCACAGTGAGCCGTTTTGGAACGAAGAATCGGGACGCGTTATGGTGAAACAACGCACGCGACTCTACGGCCTAGAATTGGAAAGTCGCGCCGTGGGCTACGGAAAAATCAATCCTATACAGGCTTCAGAAATTTTCATTCGCGAAGCGCTCGTAAATGACACCGTCGTTTTTCCGCTCGATTGTTTGCTACATAATCGCGCTGTCAGGGCAAAAATCGAAAATGCGCTTACGCGCACGCGCGATACGGGTTACCTCAATCTCGACGAGGCGATTTATCGTTTCTACGCAGTGCGTCTCATCCCCGAGGAAAACCCGCAGCACATTTCCTCGGTCGCGGAGTTGGTCGACCTCGTACGCGAACGTCGCGGCGCGGAGCCGAATTTCCTTATGCTCCAGCCCGAGGATCTGCGTGATCCTGAGACGCTGCAGCACGACGCGGCGGCTTTTCCCGAGGCTCTGCCCCTCGCGAATTCAGCCTTGCCGCTCGCTTATTCATATAAACCCGGGCAGGCGGATGACGGAGTTACGCTTGACGTTAATGTCCGCGACGCTGCTTCCCTAACGGCGGCCGCTCTCGATTGGGCGGTACCAGGACATCTCGAGGCAAAGGTAGAGCATTACTTGCGGGCGCTGCCTAAGGAATTGCGCCGCGCCTTTGTGCCGCTGAGTGAAAACGCAAAAAAGTTTAAGAGTTGGGTTACCGCCCGCGACCGGCTCACGGACCGCCGCGAGACGTTGACCGAGGCCTTGGCGGCAGAGTTGCGCGAACGCTTCCGGCTCGGTGTGCAGGCGAAAATCTGGGATGACAAGCCGTTGCCAGATCATTTCCGCGTGCGCGTACGCGTCGTGAATGATAACGGCGTTGAGCTCTGCGCGAGCCGCGAGCTAGGGGAGATCCATGCGGCGCTGCAGCTGCGCGGCCGCGAGGCGACGGTCGCCGTGGCGAAGGCCGAGCCCGAAGTGTGGCGTCGCGCCCGCGTGCAGTGGGAAAAATCGCCGCAGACGACGTGGAGCTTTGGTGATATCCCCGCTCGCGTGCGCGTCAGTGAGCAGGCGGGTGTGCCGGTCGAGGCATTTCCGGCACTCGTGATGGAAAATGGCGGTGTGGCGTTGCGGCTCGCGCGTACGCCGGAAGAAGCGCAGAGGGCGACGGCGCGCGGAATCTCAGCGTTATTGGAATCTAACGTTCGCTACGAATTGGGCTGGTTGGAGCGCGACTTGAAGGCGCTGCGCGAGCTCGGTGCTTTGTTGGCCACGCTGGTGCCGCTGGCGGATTTACAAGTGCACGCTTTGGATTCGATTCGGACGTGGGTTTGCGATGCGAAACGCGTGAGCGCGCTTACGACGAACGCGTTTGGCGCGGCGGTTGATCGGGCAAGAGCGGATCTGCGTGGGTTTGTGCCGCGGTATGTTGAGCAGCTGCGGGAGATTCTGACGTTGCGGCTATCGCTTGAAGTTCACAACACGCCATACTCCGGATTGGCGGGTGATTTGGCGGCTTTGTTGCCTGCGGATTTTGTCCGAGCGACGCCGTACGCGCAGCTCGCACATTTTCCGCGTTATCTCAAAGCCATGAAGCATCGCGCGGATCGTTGGCGGCAAAATCCGGTTAAAGATGCCGAGCGGGCGCGCCAGTTGGCGCCTTACGTAGCTGCGGCGTTGAAGCTGAGAGACCGTGAGAACGGCCTAGCGTTTCGCTGGTGGTTGGAAGAATTTCGCGTGAGCCTTTTTGCGCAGGAACTGGGGACGGCGGAGCCGGTTTCGGCCGTCAAATTGGATCGCTGGCTGGCTAGTTTTGGAAAAATGGGCGGCGTGGAAACGAAGCTCGAGGCGCCGCCTAAACCACTGGTGGCAAAACCCGCTGCGCCGCTAGCGCCGTTGGCGACTGTCAAAATGTCGGACAAAAAAAGCGGGCCACTCAAAAATTTCGGCGCGTTGGATAAATTCATCCAACGTTAGCATCCCTAACGTTGCGATTTTTTTCCGACTTAGTTCATTATATTAAGATCCTTTCTGCCAGATGCTCTACCGCTTTTCCACTCCGCTTCGCGCCGCTGTCGCCATTTTACTGTATGCCCTAATTTTCTCCACGCCTCTGGCTGCTGCTGAGCTGGTGCAGTTCGCACGGGACATTCAGCCGATTTTTGAAGCGAGCTGCGTGCAATGCCACGCCCGTGGTAAGGAAAAGGGCGGCTTTAGCATAGAAACACGGGCTGATTTTCTCGATGGCGGCGAAAATGGAGTTGCGGCGGTGGCCGGCCACAGCGCGGAAAGTCCTGTGATGAAACTCATCACGAGTCTGGATGCGGAGAAAGTGATGCCGAAAAAAGGTAAAAAACTCACGCCGCAACAAGTGGCGATTTTTAGCGCTTGGATCGATCAAGGCATGGTCTGGCCGCAGGAAATTAATTTCGCCAAACATGAGCCGGCGAATTTGCGACCGCGGGAATTGTCGAGCTTGGCGGTTGCGACTAAGGTGGCAAATCCCGTGGATGATTTTGTCGGAGCGAGCATGGCGCAACACGGCGTGACTTGGCCGCAGGTCATCGATGATCGCACTTTTGCGCGGCGCGTATGGCTTGATACCATCGGGCTATTGCCGCCGCCGGCGGAGCTGGATGTTTTTATCGCCGATGGGACGGTGAATAAACGCGAACGTCTTGTGGCGCGGCTTCTCGGAAATCGTCAGGCTTACGCGGAGCATTGGCTGACGTTTTGGAATGATTTATTACGTAATGATTACAAGGGTACCGGTTACATAGACGGTGGTCGCAAGCCCATCACTTCCTGGCTTTATACGGCGCTTGCACGAAATTTGCCCTACGACCAATTCGTTGCTCAGCTCATTAATCCCGGCGCGGAAGCGGAGGGTTTTACCAACGGCATTCTTTGGCGTGGCGCGGTCAACGCTAGTATGGTGCCACCGATGCAGGCAGCGCAGAGCGTTGCACAGGTGTTTCTTGGGGTGAATCTCAAATGCGCTTCCTGCCACGATAGTTTTATTAACGAATACACCCTCAAGGACGCTTACGGCCTTGCGAGTGTGTATGCGGATGCACCACTCGAAATCGCCGAGTGCGATAAACCCACGGGCCACATCGGACAGGTGAAATTTCTGTACGGTGAACTTGGCTTGATCGACGGCAAAGCGGACCCAGCTACCCGCAAACGACAACTCGCGGATATCATTACTGGGCGCTCGAACGGTCGCTTGCCCCGCACGATCGTGAACCGCCTTTGGCAGCGTTTTATGGGCTACGGTCTCGTCGAGCCCGTCGATGAAATGGATAAACCTGCTTGGTCGCCCGAGCTCATGGATTGGCTCGCGGAGGATCTCGTAGCGCATGGCTACGATCTTAAGCACACCATCACGCGTATTCTTACTTCGCGTGCCTACCAATTGCCGGTGGTCAACGTCGGTGAGACTGAGGAGCATTATGTATTTCGCGGCCCAAGCGTGCGTCGCCTAAGCGCTGAGCAATTTTCTGATGCATTACTCACGCTCAGTGGTTCAGAGCATGCCGCTAAAGCCGATGCGCGCTTGAATCGCGAAATCGCTTTGAAGGAACGGGCCTCAGTAACTTTACCGCTTCAGCCCAAGTGGATATGGACTAATGCTCACGCAGCCATCAAGACGAAGCCAGCGGCAGTGGTGTTCAAACGTGAGGTAACACTTGCGACGCTACCAACGGAGGCGTTTATCGCAATCGCCGCTGATAACAGCTATACAATTACGATCAACGGCCAAGCCTATGGGGCTTCCTCGAAACGCACAAGCGCTGGTCCGGATTTAATCGATATGCGGGGAAAATTTAAGGTGGGTTTGAATACGCTCAGTATCATGGCGATCAATCTGACGCCTGAAGGTGCCACGCCTATTCCGCCTGCGCTTATAGGGCCCAACGGTAAAGCCTTACCCTTTGATCCTAAAGCGCCGCAGCTTGAATTTCCGCCTGAGGCCGACACCTCAGCCGGGCTGATCCTCTACGCCCGCGTCAGGACGGAGGGGCAGGTCATGGATTTTGTTTCCGATGCGACGTGGACGACCGATGGGGGGCCGGTTTTTGAACTCGGCGGTGTGGAGCTCGCACCCTGGAAACTAGGGACGAATTTCATGGAGCTCGCGGAGGCGATGCCAGAAAAATTACCCGTGCAGCGCGCTTCGTTGTTAGCGGCGGATCCTTTGATGTCGGCGCTGGGTCGGCCTAACCGCGAGCAAGTTGTGACCGTGCGCCAAGGCACGGCGACGACGTTGCAAGCGCTCGAATTGACCAATGGCGCGACGCTCGCCGCGGCATTGAAAACTGGGGCTGAAAAAATCCTGGTGAACGCGCCGAAAGACCCCGCGCAACTCGCGACGGCGCTGTATCGTCTAGCTCTCAGCCGTAGCCCAACGTCGACCGAACTCGCATTTGCGACGCAACTCTTGGGCTCGCCGGTTCAAGCCGAGGGCGTGCAAGATCTGCTTTGGGCGCTGGCGATGTTACCTGAATTTCAATTGATTTACTGAGTCCCGATATCACCTGCGCTCCCCGCCATGAATCTTTCCCGTCTCATCGCTCAACATACTGCTCGTCAGGCCCGGCCCGATTTGTGGTCGCGCCGTGATTTTCTAAAAACGGCGTCAACCGCTACACTCGCGGCTCTAGCTGCTGGTGCGCCACGTCCGCTTTTCGCAGCGGGGGAATTGGAGAAAATTGCGCCGACTGCTGATCGCGTGATTGTGCTTTGGATGGGTGGCGGAATGGCGCATACGGAGACTTTTGATCCGAAGCGGTACACGCCCTACGCGCCCGGACTCGACCCGAATGAAGTGTTGAGCACGTTTCCCTCGATCCCGACGAATGTCGACGGTGTCCGATTTTCGGCGGGGCTTGAACATCTCGCGCAAGTAATGGATCGCGGGACGTTGATCCGTGGTATGCAGGCGGCGGACCTCGGATTTATTCTTCACTCGCGGCATCAATTTAATTGGCACACAGGCTATGTGCCGCCGCAGACGGTCGCTGCGCCGCATATCGGCTCGTGGATTGCGCGCACGCTTGGACCGCTGGATCCGGCCATGCCAGCATTTATTAATATTGGTCAGCGTTTCGATCTCGGTGAAGGCGAGGAATTGAAGGCCTTCACGACGGCGGGATTTCTCGGCAGCGAGTATGGCCCTTTTAATGTGGCTTTCCCAGAGCAGGCAGCTGATGCAGTGCGGCCGCCGGCGGGAATGAGCCCGGGTCGTTTTGCTAATCGGGAAAAACTTTACCGCGAGTTACTCGCCGCTAGCCCGATTGGCCGCGAAGGCAGCGGCTTTCAAAAAGATTCGCTCCTGCGTTCGATGGATAACGCGCACCGCCTGCTCAGTTCACCAGCGGCTAAGGCGTTTGATCTATCGCTCGAGCCGCTTGATCGAACGCGAAAATATTTTCCTAGTTTTGAGCCCGGCATGCGGTTTGACGCGCCGCGCGATCGTTTTGGTGCAAAATACGAAGACAGTATGATCGGGCGGTTTGGTTTGGGGTGTTTGCTCGCACGGCGACTCTGCGAAGCGGGAGCACGTTTCATCGAAGTTACGACGGAATATATACCCTTCCTCAATTGGGACACGCATGAGAACGGACATGCACGGCTCGTAGGTATGAAGCAGATGATTGATGCGCCCATCGCTCAACTCGTACTTGATCTTGAGGAACGGGGAATGTTGGAGCGCACATTAATTGTGATCGCGAGCGAGTTTAGTCGCGACATGATGCTCGAGGGTAAGCCGGAGAAAACCGTCAAAGACCAAGTGCCGGTGCCGGCAGTGCTCAACGATGCAAAATTCTATGGTATGCACCGGCATTTCACGGCGGCCGGGAGCGTGTTGATGTTTGGTGGAGGTATGAAGCGCGGCTACGTCCACGGCGTGACAGCGGACGAGCGTCCGTGCAAAACGATTAAAGATCCTGTGACGATCAGTGACCTACATGCGTCAATTTATCGTGCGGTCGGAATCCCCGCAAATCATGGTTATGATGTTGAGAAGAGGCCGTTTTACGTGACCGCCGATGGTAAGGGCCAAGCAGTGCGGCCGTTATTTGCTCAGGGCTAATAGGCAGCCAAATTTTAGATGTTTTTTTCAACTGATTCCTAATCCACATAATGAAAATCATTCTTCTCCTCACCACTTTAATGGTAACGGCCACGGTTTCCTGCGCCAAGGTCCTAACTCGTAGCATTCCCTACGTACACGCGGGTGTTAAACTCGAGGGGTATTTGGCTTACGATGACGCCAAAGTATCCGCCAAAAATCCTGCGCCCGGCGTGCTCGTAGTGCCTGAGTGGTGGGGCTTAAACGACTATGCAAAAGGTCGCGCCGTCCAGCTTGCGGAGCTTGGTTATGTGGCGTTTGCGACCGATATGTATGGTGCCGGTATCGTCACTACCGATCCTAAAAAAGCGGGCGAATTGGCCGGACAATTTTACGGAAAACCGCTAATGGCACAGCGTGCTCGGGCAGGGCTTGATCAGTTACTCGCTTCTGCGCTGGTGGATAAGACACGTTTGGCTTCGATCGGCTATTGCTTTGGTGGAGCGGTGAGTCAGGTGCTGGCTTATAGTGGCGCTCCCCTCGCGGGCATAGTGAGCTTTCACGGTTCTTTGATTCCGGCTTCGCCGGAGGCCGCGGCGGCGAACAAGGCCAAATTTCTTGTGTGTCACGGTGCTGTCGATCCGTTTATTAAGCCGGAGGAGCTTGCCGCGTTCTTGAAATCAATGAATGACGGTAAATTTGATTATCAATTTGTGAGCTACGCTGGAGCGATCCACGCCTTCACCAATCCGAAGGCGGATGAGATGGCAAAAGCGACGGGGCTTGTCGGCGGTATCGCTTATAACGCGGCGGCGGATCTTCGTTCTTGGGCGCACCTGCGAGGTTTTTTTGATGAGATTTTTGCGGTTAAAAAAGGATGAGAATTTTCGTTGCTCACCTACGTCGGGTATTTGGATCAGCGTTTGTTGGACTCGCGTTAGTGTGTAGCAGCGGTTGCCTTGCCACAAAATTGGTCACAGCCCCGCTCAATCTCGCTGGCACATCAGTTGGAGTGGTGGGTGACACGGCGGAGGCAGTCGTGAAGACGTCTGGAAAGGTTATTATTGGATCCGTACGAGCGACGGGTTCGGTCGCCGATAAAGGGATCACTGCGGCGGGTAAATTGGCTCGCGCGAGGATGGTGACGTTTATCGATGCGGCAAACGGCACGGTGGCGCGTGTGCCATGGGCGCAAGGCATGGATTTATTGGGAGGCGCGCAAGCGGCAAAGATTCAAGTCGCGATGCGGGCGATCCAAGTCATACGTGCAGGAAAAATAGGGCCCCGTTTGGCGAAGCCCAAAGTTTCATTGCCGCTTGAAGCAGGTGATGTCGTGCGCGTAGGAGAGGTTGGCTGAAATTTTAGCCGCGCTGGACGACGCGGAGGATGTAGCGTCCCGAGCGTCGGATTAGACGTAGCGGCGCGGCAAACGTAGCGGAGAGTTGCGGCGCTGTGAGTGTGCGGGCACGCGCGCCGGCGGCGACGACTCGGCCGGCGCGCATCAGCAGCGCGTGGGTGAAACAGGGCAGGATTTCCTCGACGTGGTGCGTGACCAGGACGAGCGCGGGGGTGTTTTTTTGACGCGCGAGCCGATCTAGAAAACGTAGAAAATCTTCGCGGGCGACGGGATCGAGGCCCGCGCAGGGTTCGTCCAGGATCAAAAGTCGAGGGCGGGCCATGAGGGCGCGGGCTATGAGAACGCGTTGCCGTTCGCCTTGGGAGAGAAATTGCCACTCACGGTTGACGAGGCGGGCGGCGCCCAGCGAGCGGAGGATTTTTTTCCCAGCGACAATGTCGGCGCGCGTAGGTGTGAGCCAAAGATCGAGTTGGGCGTAGCGGCCGCTGATGACCGTTTCGAGGGCGGGCTCGGCGGCGGGCACGCTGGCTTGGAGGGCGCTAGTGACGATTCCAATCTGAAGGCGGAGCTCGCGCCAGTCAGCTTCGCCGTAGCGCTGGCCCAATACAGTGATGTCGCCAGAGCTGGGCGAGAGATAGCCGAGGAGCGCTTTGAGGAGCGTGGTCTTGCCGCAGCCGTTGCCGCCGAGAATCACCCAGTGTTCGCCGCGTCGGACGCACCAATCGAGGCCGTGGAGAATGACGTTGTCGCCGCGGGTGACGCGGAGGCTGGAGACTGCGAGTATCGGGGCCATGAGAGGGCAGCATGAAATCTGGCGCGGCGCGGCGTCAATCGCCGCAACGGAGGCTAGGGTTGCGTGGGGGCGCCGGACGGTGCACGGTACGTGTGCGCGAGAGTTATTCGCGCTTCAACGCGCATCGAATTATGAGTACCATCACCGTTTACACCTACGCGAACTGCGACAGCTGCCGCCGCGCCGTGAAATGGTTGCGGGCGCAACGATTGGGGTTTGTAGAAAAACCAATCCGTGAAACACCACCGAGCGCGACGGAATTGAAGGCGATGTTGGCGGTGCAGGGCGGGGAGTTGCGGAAACTTTTTAATACCTCTGGTTTGGACTATCGAGCTCAGGGACTCGGGGCGAAGTTACCGACGATGATCGAGGCGGATGCGCTGAGGTTGCTCGCCAGCAATGGTAATCTAGTTAAACGCCCTTTCTTGTGGCGCGCGCCGGATCAAGTAGGTTTGGTGGGTTTTGACGAGGCGCTTTGGAGTACGGCGTTACTCACAACATGATCACCTCCGAGCCCAAGGTGATCGAATTGCGGATGCGTGAGATCGCCCAGCTATTTAATTCACTGGATCCTTCGCCATTTCTCGAGCGCGACTTGGATGCCAATGCCGAGGAATTTATTGTGAGCTGGGCGGCGGAAATACCGATTCACTACGAGTTGAAGTTAGTGATTCATCTGGCATCATCACCCACCCCGATGGTTAATGTTAGTGAGGCGGTGCGTAGTTATTTTCAACATCGCGCGGAGCATAAGCAGCGCGAGTTTTCTCAACTTTTGTGGCGTGGGAGATTAAGTTTGTTAGTGGGAGTATTGTTTTTGGCCGCCTGTTTAGGCGGAGCGGAGTTGGTGAAATTATTATCCTTGGGGGCCCTAGAGAGAATGGTGCGAGAGGGGTTACTTATTGTGGGTTGGGTTGCGATGTGGCGGCCGTTAGAGATATATTTGTACGATTGGTGGCCTTTGCGCGCTGAGAGGAGAAATTTGCAGCGGCTTGCGCGAATGGAAGTAACTGTCATAGTCCCTGCTCAATCGTTATGAATCCGCTGCAATCCACCGTTCGCTGGCTCGCCACGCACACGTTATTTCCTGTGAGTCGGCTTGATGCGCGTGCGGAGGCCATGATCTGCGTCTCAGCGCTTGCCGTGGCCGAAGAGGCGGCGGCTATGGCGGCCACGAGGCACTTGGTGAAGTCGCGTGATACCGCCAAAGATGCGGCGCTGCGCTCATATAATCATCGGCGCAACATGGTTCATTACGTCTGCGACAACGCGGCAAAAGTCTAATCTAGGGCGAGCTTTGGCCTAACTGCGCGACCCGGCCTTAGCCTGACGTTGATTCCTTTTTTCCTAATGACGCTTATCGACTCCCACACGCATTTGGAATCGTTTGCCGAACGCGGTGAAGTTACGACTGTGTTGGAACGTGCGGCGGTGGCGGGGGTCGCGGAGATGATCGCGATCGGTACGTCGCTGGAGGATTGGGCGCTTTATCGAAAATTGGCTGCTGAGCACGTCGGCCGCGTACATTACACTGTAGGGCTGCACCCGTGCGCGGTGGAGGCTAACTGGGCCTCAGCGGTGGGGCAAATTGAGGCGTTTTGGAAGGACGGCGCGGTGACGTCTCGACCGGTCGGGCTCGGTGAGTGCGGCTTGGACCGGTTTCATCTGCCTAAGGAGGATTTGGTGAAAGCCGGGGAGATTTTTGCGTGGCAGCGGGCGGCGTTTATCGCGCAGTTGGAGATCGCGCGCAAGCTGAGTTGTCCGCTGGTTGTGCATTCGCGCGGGGCGTTTCAGGAGTGTGTGGATTTGATTGATGCAAGTGGAGTCGCGTGGGAGCGGGTGGTGTTTCACTGCTTCACGGAAGGAGTCGCAGAGATGGCGGAGTTGCAGCGTCGTGGGGGCTATGGGTCGTTTACGGGTGTCTTAACTTACAAATCTGCGGACAACGTTCGGGCGGCGGCACGGGCGCAAGGATTGGGGCGCTTGATGCTTGAGACGGACGCGCCGTACCTGACGCCGATGCCGCATCGGGGCAAGCCGAACGAGCCGGCATTTTTGCGCCACACAGCGGAATTTGCGGCGGGAGTCTTTGGGGTGAGCGTGGAGGAAATTGCAACGACGACGACGACTACGGCGCGGCGGTTTTTCGGGCTTTGACGCTGGACGCAAAAAAGCGGCCGTACAGGGCCGCCTTAAGGCATAAGCAGGTGGTAGCCGGAGTTTAGGCTTCTTCGAACTTTTTGGCGAAGAGCGCTTCAAGTTCGGCGAGCATCTGGGCGGCGTCATCGCCGTTGGCGAGGAACTTGACCTTGGAGCCGCTGCAGGCGGCGAGCATCATAAGGCCCATGATGCTCTTGCCGTTGACTTGTTCTCCATCCTTTTCGACCAAAACGTCCGCTTTGAACTTGTTGGTGATGCGGACGATCATCGCGGCCGGACGGGCGTGGATGCCCATCTTGTTCTGCACGATCAATTCCTTGGTTAGGGGTTGAGTGGCAGAGGGTGTGGCGTCGCTTTTGTTCATGCAGTTGGGAGTGGCGGGACTGAGGGACCAACATCTAGATGCTTGCCTCGGCTTGCAACCTCAAAGCCGGGCGTTACGGTGGTGGGGCGATGTCGAAATTAGCGCTCGTCGTTCCCTGCCGCCTCGAATCTACCCGCTTCCCGCGCAAGCTCCTGCACGAGATTAGGGGTAAGCCGCTGCTGATTTGGGTGGCGGAACGGATCGCGCGCGAGGCGCCGGAGATTCCTTTGTATTTCGCGGTGGATCATGAGCTTCTGCGTGATTGCGTGGAATCGCGGGGGTTTCGGGCGATTATGACCCGCCCCGACCATGCGAGCGGTACGGATCGGTTGGCGGAGGCTAATGCTATAATCGGTGCTGATCGGGTAATTAACGTGCAGGCGGATGAGCCATTAGTCTCCGCGCGGCAGATCCGAGCTTTGGCGGAATTGATTGCGGGTTCGGCAGATATGGCGACTTTAGCGACGCCGTTCACAACGGCGGCAGACTTTGAGAATCCGAATCAAGTAAAAGTCGTTTTGGCGCCAGGTGCCCAGCAGGCTTTGTATTTTTCACGTTCGCCGATCCCGTACGCGCGGGATTTAGGTGGGCGGGTAGACGATGCGTGGGTGCAGGCGAATCCGTGTTTCCGGCATCTTGGGCTTTATGCGTACAAGACGGCGCTGCTGCAGAAATTCGCGAGTTTACCGGCCGGTCGTTTGGAGCAAATCGAGAAATTGGAACAACTCCGCGTGCTTGAAAATGGCTACACGATCGCTTGCGGGCTGACGGAGGATCCGACAATCGGCGTTGATACGCCGGAAGACGCTGAGAAATTCGAGCGTTGGCTCGGCTGAAGATCGAGCTGACGCGTTTTTTTAACCAATGGGCAGGCTAGGACCTGCTCTAACGATTAGATTTTACCAGCTTTGCGGGCAGCTACCATGTTGTAGAAATCGATGAAGAGTGGGTCGGCGTCGTTCGGTCCAGGGGCGGCTTCGGGGTGGTATTGGACGCTGAAGACCGGAAGTTTGGTGTGGCGCAGGCCCTCCACGGTGTTGTCGTTGAGGTTGATCTCAGTGACCTTGGCCCCGTTTTTCTCTAGGCTGGCGGGGTCGGTGGCGAAACCATGGTTTTGGGCGGTGATGGAGACTTTGCCGGTCTCGAGGTTTTTCACCGGTTGGTTGCCGCCCCGATGGCCGAATTTGAGTTTAAACGTCGTGCCGCCGAGGGCGTGCGTGAGCATTTGGTGACCGAGGCAGATGCCAAAGATGGGGTAATCGGGAATTAGCTTTGTCACGGTTTGATGCACGTAGCTGAGAGCGGCGGGATCGCCGGGGCCGTTGGATAGAAATACGGCATCAACTTTATGCTCGCGGATTTCTTCGGCGCGGGTCGTGGCCGGGAAAACATGGACATCGAAACCGTGGCGGACGAGTTTGCGAAAGATGGTGTGTTTCGCGCCGAAATCGAAGGCGGCGACTTTGAAGCGCTTTGCCGGTGGGGGCGGAGCTTTGAAGGTGGTGCCGACGGGCAGGTATGCTGCGTTATAGTTCGAGGCGTCGCTCGCGGACCAGAGGTAGGGAGCTTTGCAGGTGACGTCTTTGACGTAGTCGGAGCCGGCCATGTCGCGCCAGGAGCGGGCGATTTTCACCGCTTCTTCGTCGGAGAGAGGCAATGTGCTAAGGCAGCTTTTCATCGCTCCGTCCACTCGGAGCTTTTTGGTGAGAGCGCGGGTGTCGATTTCGGCTAGGCCAGGGATGCCGTTTTTTGCTAGGTAGGCATCGAGGGAGATTTCGCTCCGCCAGTTGGAGACGACCGGTGAAAGTTCGCGGATGACAAAGCCGGCGCACTTGGGGCCGGAGGATTCTTCGTCGGCTGGCGTGAGACCGTAATTGCCTACCTGTACCGCGGTCATGGTCACGATCTGGCCGAAGTACGATGGGTCGGTGATGATCTCCTGATAACCGGTCATGGAGGTGTTGAAAACGCATTCTCCGGCTATGGTGGCGGCGGCACCAAACGCACGGCCGCGAAACACGCTGCCATCTTCTAGGGCTAGGACTCCGGGTTTGAACGTGGACATTAAAGCCGAACTAAAAGACGTCGTGTGCCCCGTGCCAAGGGTTTTGTGCACCGAGGAGTCACTTGGGACGGAAATTTGTGTACACGTGGGCTGTGGAAGAATTGTTAGGAATCGCGTTGGCCATTTGACAGCAATGGTTAGGCGCCTAATTGTCTAAATTTCTCTAATTTCGATGCCCTACACTGAAGATCGCTCCGCTTGGTATGAAGGCCAAGGCCTCTGGCAACATGTCCCCGCTAGCGACTGGAACGATTGGGTTTGGCAGCTCAAGAACCGCTTGACGAGCGTCGCTCAGCTTGAGGAGCACATGACGCTGACGCCCGACGAGAAGGCAGGTTGCCTCTTTGCCAGTAACAAACTCGCCCTAGCGATCACACCGTACTTTTTTAACCTTATAAATAGAAACGACCCGCAATGTCCCATTCGCCAGCAGGTGATTCCACGGGGTGGGGAAGCGATCCTCAGCGAGGAAGAGATGCTCGATTCTCTTGGTGAAGACGAACATTCGCCGGTCCCTGGCTTGGTGCATCGTTATCCTGATCGCGTGTTGTTTTTGGTGACGGATAGGTGCGCTGCGTATTGCCGCTATTGCACGCGAAGCCGTCTGGTTTCCAACGCGCAGGATTACAATTTTCACCCCGAATTCGAGCAAGGGCTGCGCTACATCGAAAATCATCCGGAGGTCCGCGATGTGCTGATTTCAGGCGGTGATCCGTTGCTGCTGTCGGATAAGAAGCTTGATCACTTGTTCGGGCGGTTGCGCGCGATCAAGCATGTGGAGTTTATTCGAATCGGCTCGCGCATCCCGGTGTTTTTACCGCAGCGCATCACGCCGGAGTTGTGTGATATTTTTAAAAAACACGGGCCGATCTGGATGAGTATTCATACCAATCACCCGAAGGAAGCTACGGCGGAGTTACGCTCAGCGTGCGAGCGCTTGTCGTTCGCTGGTGTGCCGCTCGGTAATCAGACCGTTTTACTTAAAGGTATCAACGACGACGTCGATATCATGAAGGCGCTCATGCATCGCTTGTTACGGATGCGGGTGCGACCTTATTATATCTATCAAATGGATCTGATTACGGGTGGAGCACACTTCAAAGTGGATGTGCGTAAAGGTATTGAGATCATCCGAGCTTTACGCGGGCACACGACGGGTTACGCCGTGCCGCAGTACGTGATCGATGCACCGGGTGGCGGGGGCAAGGTACCCATCAATCCCGACTACGTCGAAAAAATCACCGATACTGAGGTCGTATTCCGCAATTACGAGGGCCAGCAATTTCGTTATCCGCTTACGCACACGCCGCGCCCGGCTGGAAATGACGGAGAATTATCCGGAGTTGGAGCTAGTGAAGTATCTTCAATGCTCGCCTCTTCTACCTTTAAAGACTGAAGGATAGCGGGTTAAGTTTTTTGTTTTTTTGTGAGATTTTTTTGAGCGTTTTGCCTACTTTAGCATCTATCTCTGTGCAGTTAGCCACGTCCTGGTAAGACGCTGGTCGTTAGCAGTTCTTAAGGTTTGCTTGGTGTTAGGTCACAAGAGCCGCCCCTTAATCGGGGCGGCCTTCGTGTTTTTAGAGGGCGACGAGGTTCAAAAAAGAGCCCTCCAAATTTTTTTAGATTTTTTTGAGCGTTTTGATTCTTAGCGCATCTATCTCCACGTAGTCACCATCGTCCTGGTAAGACGATGCAGGTTAGTTGTTCTATACGGTTTGCTTGGTGTTAGGTTACACGAGCCGCTCCTTCATCGGGGGCGGCTCTTGTGTTTTTAGGTGGTTGGCCGTGTTTGAAGGTTTTTCTTGCCAGTTGGCTCGGGACGCCGCTTTTTCCAAAATCGCCTGTAGGGGTGTCTTCCGCGGAAGACTGAGATTGCGGCGCGATTCGGCCGCTGGACCCTTCGAACCTGAACGGATCATGCCGACGAAGGAAACAGCAGGCGCGGATTGCGCCTTTTTTAAGGGTGCGACTCGCGCCCCTTTTTTCGGGAGTCAGTTCAGGACGGGCCTCATCCACCATGAAACGTCCCTACCGAATCTTCCTCTCGATTATCGCCGCTTTTTCGGCGATTTCTCTCGTGCTCGCCCAGGCGAACGTACCCACGGCATCCGCGCCGACGGTTACACTCGCTCCGGTGCTCGTTACCGCGGATCTGTGGGCCTCGCCGCTGGCGAAGTTACCCGCGAGCGTTTCGGTGTTTGACGATGCCGCGCTGCAGGCCGGTGGGGTGCGGCACTTTGGTGATTTGGTAGATCAAATCTCGAATCTCACGTGGACCGGCGGCACTTCCAGGCCGCGTTACTTTCAAATCCGTGGTATTGGTGAAAATTCCCAATACGAGGGCGAAACGCCCGATTCTGCTGTTCGCTTCCTGGTCGATGATATGGATTTCACGGGTCTTGGCACGCTCGGTGGCACATTCGATGTGAGCCAAGTCGAGGTGTTGCGTGGGCCCCAGGCTGGGGCCTTTGGCGCGAATGCCGCAGGGGGTGTCATTAGACTCGTGACCAACGCCCCAACTGCGTTCTGGACGGGACGCGTGGAGACCAACGCCGGCCAAGACGCCTTGCGCGAAGCCGGTTTCGCACTGGGTGGACCGCTCGTTACGGCTAACCCAGAGCGCTTTATGGTGCGTCTCGCTGTTCACCAAAGTAACAGCGATGGCTTTCGCCACAATGTCACTCTCAAGCGTGACACCAACACCCGTGACGAATTCACCTCGCGCCTCCGCTTCACCGCCGTGCTCTCGCCCGTATGGCGGTTGGAAGGCTCCGTTTTGTATTCGAATGTGAATAATGGTTTTGATGAATTCGCGCTTGATAACAACGGCCGCCGCACCTTTAGCGACCAGCCCGGTCGTGACGAGCAACGCTCCACCGCGGCCAGTCTCCGTGGTACCTACACAGGTCTGGCTGGCGCACGCCTCACGTCCGTGACCGGCGTCAGTCGCGTTAAATCCGTTTATTCTTACGATGACGATTGGACCGCTGCATCTTATGCTGGTTTTAGTGACCTTCGCCGCAAGCGCTCGGTCTTGAACCAAGAAGTTCGCCTCGATTCTACCACTACAAGTGCCGCGCTCGGATGGATCGATCGTTGGACGCTCGGTGCATTTTTCTCTAACACCCACGAGACTGGCGCCTACACCGACAAGGATCCCTATGATATCCGCGGTCTCAATACCCGTTACAACGCCGACAACTTTGCGCTGTTCGGTCAGATCGCGCATGACCTAGCGGCGCACACACGTTTGATTGTGGGCCTCCGTACGGAGCGCGTGAATCTTGAAGGACGCGGCACCAAACCCCGCAGTTCCTACGATTCGGCTGTCACGTTCCATCCGTCCTTCGATGATACTCTATTGGGAGGTAAGGTTACCCTTGAGCACGATATTACTCCTGCAGTCCTCGCTTTTACCTCCATCACTCGTGGCTACAAGGCCGGCGGGATCAACATCGATGCTCGTATCAGCCCCCCCGCCGATCCGCTTACCTACGGCACCGAGCAAATCTGGAACTACGAAGCCGGTTTCCGGGCCCATGCGCTCGACCACCGGCTCACTGCTGAAATCACAGCGTTTTACCTCGATCGAGCCCATACGCAGGTGCGTGACTCCGCTGGTTTCGGTGGCAACTATCGCTTTTTCACCGGCAATGGCCGACGCGCCCATGTCACCGGCTTTGAGACTGCCGCGACCTATGCTGTTACCCGGGCTTGGTCGTTCCGTGGCACACTCGCCCAGATGAGTTCACAGCTTGATCGGTTCCAGCTCACCAATGGCAATATGGGGGGTGGTCGCGCCCTCGCGAATACCCCGCGCTACGGCTATACGTTCGGTACCAATTTCCACCGTGCTACTACGGCGGGAATTTTTGCTCACGCTGAGATCGTTGGTCGCGCTACTCAGTTCGACTCCAACAACCAGAATGAGGCCCGCCGCGCGTTCCACCTCTACAACGCCAGCCTCGGTTACGCGTGGCAGCAATGGACGTTTACCGTTTGGGGTAAAAATCTGCTGAACACACGTTACGAGAAACGCGTGTTTTTCTTCGGTAACGCCGATCCTGATTACATCGAGACGCGCTATGAAGATCGCGCTGATCCACGCCAACTTGGGGTCAGTGCTGCGTATCGTTTTTGAGCGGGCAGTCCCGCGCGTTCCGAGGCTTTAAATTACGCGCGGGACGCTACGTGTTCAGCGTTGAGCGGCGGCTATTCCATCCTTACGTTTGAAGCATGATCGGACTCCAAGACGGCGCCGGTGGGCTTGCCAAAAAGAAAAAAGCGGAACGGGTTTTTCCTCTTCACCTGACCGTGCTCGGCACCGAGCCTCGCGTCTGGCGGGTCTTGCTCGTGCGCGAATCAATGTGGTTGTCCCGGTTGCATGATAGCATCCAAGTGGCCTTCGATTGGTTCGATTATCAGACGCACGTTTTTAATTTTGAGGACCTGCGTTTTGGCAATCCGCTCAAGCGTCAGGAGGTTCTGATCGAGGACGATCGCGACATCTCTTTGGCGGATCTGGATCTGGAAAGTCGCGCTTCGTTCACTTATGGCTATAATTTTTCTGAGGGTTGGGTGGTGGATATCCGTGTCGATAAACCGGTGCTGATGGAGAAGGGCTTGCGTTATCCGCATTGCCTCTCAGGCGAGCGGGCGGGCCCCCCGGAGGATTGCGGTGGGATTGAGGCGTTTCACGACATGCTTGCGTGTTTGCGGGAACCAGAAACCGATCTTGGTCGGGAGTGGCGCGAGTGGATTGGCCCCGACTACAACCCTGAGGTGTGCGAGGTAGTTAAAATCAACGCGGCGCTCCGGCGTCTTACGAAATAAGGCCGAAGCGCGCCTCTTAGCATCGGGGCCTCAAGGCGCCGGGGTGATCCGAGCGATGCGACTAGGCAAGAGCACGTAGAGTGCGCCGTCTGGCCCCCCGATTACATGGCGGATGCGGCCAATATTTTTGAAGATGATTTCCTGGGCGACAACTTTACTGTCGGCGATTTCGATGCGGCGGAGTTCTTCGGCAGCAAGCGAGGCGACAAAGAGCTGGTTTTTCCATTTTGGAAACAGATCGCCGGTGTAAAAGTTAGCACCGCACGGTGCGATAGAAGGCACCCAGTAAGTGAGCGGTTGCTCCATGCCATCTTTAGCGGTGATGTCGACCATGGCGGTTCCATCATAATTCATGCCGTAGGTGATGACGGGCCAGCCGTAGTTGAGGCCTTTTTTGACGAGGTTGAGTTCGTCGCCGCCGCGGGGCCCGTGCTCAGCGTCGAAGAGTTCTCCGGTTACAGGGTGGAAGGCGAGGCCTTGCGGGTTGCGGTGGCCATAGCTCCAGATGGTGGTATCGGCTTTAGCGTCACCGACGAAGGGATTATCGGCGGGGATGCGGCCGTCGTCGTGGAGGCGATGGACTTTGCCGTTGGGGCGCGAGATATCTTGAGCGTGCGGGCCTTGGCCGCGTTCGCCGATGGTGAAGTAGAGATAACCTTGGCGATCGAAGGCGATACGGCCGCCAAAGTGAACGCCGCCGGCTTTAATGTAGTGCTCAAGTTTGCCTTGGTAAATCGTCTGCTGATCGATGAGAGCGCCGTCTTTGATTTTGCCGCGAATGATACGCGTGAGGCTGACCTTGGCGCCGTCGGCGTTTTGCTGGGGATCGCTGAAGGCAAGATAGAGCCAGCCGTTGTTGGCATAATCGGGATGAGCAACGACGTCGAACAGTCCGGCTTGGCCTGCGGTGTCGACGGCGGGCACACCACTTAGGGGGCGATCGGCGAGTTTACCGTTTTCGATCAGATACAGGTAGCCGCGTTTTTCCGTGACCACCGCTTGGGTGGGCGAGAGAAAGGCAAGGGACCAAGGTTCTTTGAGTCCACCGATCCAGGTGTTGAGTTGATAAGCGTGGAGTTGACTTTGCGCCGTCATGGAATCGGCGGGTTTGACGAACTGGGTTTTTTCTCGGGCGGCCTTGGCGCGGAGTTCACGGATGTAAATGACCATCGCTCGGATTTCTTTGTCGGGAATCGCGGCCCCCCACGCGGGCATGCCTTTGTCGGGAAAGCCGGTACGGATGCTTTTGGCGAGGCTCTCGTCATCGCCGCCGTTGGTCCAGACGTCGTCGAGCATCGAGGGCGCCATGGCGCCCTCGAGATTTTTACCGTGGCAGTTAGCACAAAGCTGTTGGAAGCGCTCAGCGACGGTGCCGGTGCGAACGGCTTGGGCGGTGAGGCGAGGGGACGTCAGCGCGGTGGCGACGGCGGCGAGTACAAGGAGCGGTCGAAGGAGGTGGGGGCGGAAGAGAAGCATGCGCCGTTCAAGAAAGCTAGTGCGGGGCTTGGCGCAAGGTTCAGAATGCGCAGGCAACCAAAAATATTAGCGATGATTTTAAAGCTAGGTGGTTTGAAACCAACGCTGATGGCCCCCGATTGCGGCGATTTTTGGCTCAAAATCTAGAGGTCCACCCTGCGAATACGAAGCGCAAGATAGGGTTTGCCCGGAAGTGTGATGGATTGGCCAGAGACATCTTCGAAGATGTAGTCGTCTTTTTTCTTGGTGACGAAGGTGCCTGGGATGGGCGTGACCGTCATCGCCCACGTATCGAGAATCTCGATCTTAAATTTGAGGCCATCAGAAAGTTTGTTTTTGTTCAGCTCGAACCGCCAGGACGTGGGGCGTTCTTTGCCGAAATAAAGCAGGTAGTATTCGCCGGGTTGGCCGCCGAAGCGAGGGTCCTGCCATTTATCGATGGGGTTGATGCCCTCAGCAGGGCCTTCGGCCATGACTTGGCGGAGAAAGGCGAGGCGCGCGGGACTTTCGCCGCGGAGGATGCCGCCCTTGGCCCACCAAATAACATCATCAGCGGGGTTGAGGTACGTTTCACCATGGCCGACGTAGGTGCCAGCGATGTGTCCGTTCCAAAAACGAAACACCATTTCCTCGGCGGAGAGATTGCCCCAGCGACGCGGGAGATCGCCCTCGTATTTTACTTCATCGTAAACGACAGGTTTGCGGTAGGCGTCGCGGTAAAGCTCGGCGCGGCCTGGTTCCTCGACAGCAGAGCCGTTTTGGATACTGGCGTGAGTTACCCAGGTTTGGTTGTGGTTGTAAATTAACGTACCGTTGTGGATGGAGCGCAGGTGCGCGTATGGGTCACTCTCTTGGACGATGAGACCGAAGCGATCCCAGTCTGGCTCCGTCTTTTCTTTCATAAAATCGTATTCGTTGGCGAGGGACCACCAAATGTTGCGATAGGCGGCGAGCCGGGCGATGACGTAGCGCAGGTAGCGATCATCGCTCGCTGAGTCCATGCGATCAAATCCCCAGCGACCTTTATCGTAGGGGTGAAATAGAATGATATCGGCCTCGATCCCAAGTTCGCTCAATTGCGTGATCCGCTTTTCGAGGTGGTTAAAGTAGTTGGGGTTGAACCGCGTGAAATCCCACGACGACGGTGGTGTGCCGGCGAATGGATAAATCGGCGGCTCGTTCTTGTTCCAGTCGTAATTTTTGGGAAACACGCAGAACCGGATTTTATTAAATGGAGCGGCGGCGAGCGTGCGTAGCGTTTCTTCCTCTAACTGGTTTCCTTGGTGCGTCCACGCATAGGCTGTGGTGCCAATCTGGTGGAATGGCGTGCCGTCGGCATAGGCAAAATGATAAGTGTGAGCCACGCGAACTGGGCCGTGGTTTTTTGCGCTGGGCGGCGTGACGATCACGCTGCCGGTTTTTCCGTCGAGCTCGGGACGATTGCTGCGTGTGATATATCGCCATTCGCCGGTTTTATTGGGCATGAAGCGCAGGAGGTACTGTCCCTCACCGTTGTAAAATCCAGTGATATTGATCACGCTGTTTCCCTGAGCGAAGCGAGCGGCTAGCTCGACCTCGAGAAACGGGTTTCCGTTAGCGGGGCCTGTGAGATTAAGCTCAAATCGGCCCCATTGCTCGACCTGCATCGGCGCTTCGCTCACGGCTAAAACTTGAGCGAGGTTTAAGGCTAAAAACGTAAAAAGCACTCTGGGAATCATGCTTTTTTTAGCATGGCGTGAAGTAGCTCGGTGTCGAGCAGCTGAGTCTTATGGAGTGACGCGTTTGCGAAAAATAATGACGTGTTGGCGTGGGAGTCCGGGAAAAGTTTCCACATAGTCGAGGGGTTGTGCAGTCATCTCTAGCTTCACTTGGGCTTCGGTCATTTTGTGTAGAGCTTTAATCGGCACAGCGGAATCCTCACCGCGATATTCGATAAACACGACGCGGCCGCCAGGTTTCAGGCTCCGGCAGACGGCGGCGATGAATTCCGCAGGCCGACTGCATTCGTGGTAAACATCGACCATTATCGCCAGATCGACGGGCTGGGGTAGTTTTGGATCGTCGACGGTACTGACCACTCCTGTGACGTTGGATACGCCGCGTTCTTTCATGTTCTCCGCGAGCAATGCGATCATCTCGGGCTGAATATCGACGCCATACACCACGCCCCGCGGCCCCACGGCCTGCGCCATGCGCCAGCTAAAATAGCCCGTACCACAGCCCAGATCCGCTACGATATCGCCGGGTTTGAGCGCGAGCGCTTTTAGTACCAGATCCGGTCGCTCCTCGGTGTCACGTTCCGGCCGATCCAGCCAAGGCGCCGCCAAATGCGTCATGTAGTGGGCGATCTCGCGGTCAAAATAATATATCCCTAGACCATCGCGCGTTTTTTTACCCTGTGTATAAGGCGTCGATTCGCGCGAAGTTTCCGCCGTTGCAATCCAAGAAGACGCGCTAGCTCCGAGGACTAAAAGCATGATCCACGTGCGGGGGCTGGGGCTGCGCCAGAGTGGGGGGCTCATACGCAAAACGTCCGGCTCGCGCCCCGGGTTGACAAGGGAAAACCCGACTGCGTTTCGGAGTTGAGACTTCTATGCTTTCAGATCGTATTATCGGCCTTTATGACTCTCCGCCCCACTTTGCTCGTCATCCTGGCTTCCCTTTGTGCCGCGCCAATGTACGCCCAAAGCGGCGACCGCCCTGGTGAAGTGCAGCTACCGCCCGCATCGCACATCAAGGTCCCGCCCGCTCCCGTGCTCGCGCCGAGCGATGCTTTAAAAACTTTCAAGATTGCCCCAGGTTTCCACATCGAACTGGTCGCCGCTGAGCCCTTGGTGCACGATCCGATCGCACTCACATTTGCCCCCGATGGCCGTCTCTGGGTTGTCGAGATGCGAGGTTACATGCCCAACGTCGATGGTAAAGGCGAGGACGCGCCCATTGGCTCCATCGCCGTGCTCGAAGACACTGACGGTGACGGCCGCATGGACAAGCGTACCGTGTTTCTCGACGGCCTTGTGATGCCACGAGCATTTGCGCTTGTGGACGACGGTGTCTTGGTCGCTGAGCCGCCACATCTCTGGTTTGCCCGCGATAAAAATGGCGACGGTATTGCCGATGAAAAAATTGAGATCGCCACCGACTACGGCCGGACGGTGAACCCGGAGCACAACGCTAACGGCCTCATGTGGGCGCTCGACAATTGGATCTACAGCGCGAACCACACCGCCCGCTTTCGCTACGCCGGCGGCGGTAAATTTAAGCGAGAATCCACCGTCACGCGCGGCCAATGGGGCATTACCCAAGACGACACCGGTCGCATCTATTATAATAGTAACAGTGATCCGCTCCGCGTTGATGCCTTGCCTTCGGCTTACCTGCGCCGCAATTCGGCGTTCATCGCCGAGGGTAACAACGTCGCCGTTGTGCCTGAAAATCTTCGCGTCTGGCCTGGGCGCGTAACCACTGGGATCAACCGCGGCTACAAATCCCTCGACGATGACGGCAAAATGTTCGCCGTCACCGCGGCCTGCGGCCCGGTCATCTATCGTGGCGCATTATTCGCGAAAGAATTTTCCGGTGATGCGTTCATCTGTGAACCGGCCGGTAATCTCATCAAGCGCATCGCGATTACTTCTAGCGATGGCACGGTGAAAGGTCGCAATGCTTACGAAGGCACCGAGTTCATTACTTCGACCGACGAACGCTTCCGTCCTGTTAATCTTATTAATGGTCCGGATGGCGCGCTTTACCTCGCAGACCTTTACCGCGGTCTCATTCAACACCGCACCTACGTCACCAGCTATTTGCGCGCCCAAGTTGAATCTCGTAATTTGGAACAACCTGTTTCGCTCGGCCGCATTTACCGCATCGTCCCCGACGGCGCGCCCAAGGCTGTATATAACACCGGTCTAGCGACGGCGAACACGGCGGCCCTCGTTGCTCGTCTCGCTGATGCCAACGGCTGGGTGCGCGACACCGCGCAGCGTCTTATTGTTGAGCACCGCGACCCAGCTGCTGCCCCCGCCTTGCGCGCAGTCATCAGTAACTCGTCTGCGCCGTTTGCCCGACTTCACGCGCTCTGGACGCTCGAAGGTCTCGGTGCGCTCGATCTCGCTACGGTCCAACGTGCTCTCGATGATGCTGATGCCCGCGTGCTTGCTGCTGCCGTGCGGGTCGCGGAAAATTTCTTCAAACCCGCGCCGCCAGCCGAACTCTTCAACCGGCTTACTGCTCTGGCTCAATCACCCGTTGCCACCGTGCGACTACAAGTCGCTCTGTCGCTCGGCGAACTGCGCTCCTCCGCCGCCGATGCTACGCTCCGCGCGCTTGTCCGCGCTCAACCCACGCAACCTTACTTATTAGACGCCGTGCTTTCTGGTCTCGGCGGTCGCGAGGAAACTTTTGTTGCCGGTCTCGTCGCCGAAGAGCTCATCGCGGCTAAGCCGCCAATTAACGCCGTCAAGCTCGCCACCGCAGCAGTGCTCAGCTCCGGTGTCGCACCTCGTATTGAGCGTGTGTTGTCAATTCTGAGTGATCCCACCACCCCGGCTTGGGCACGGGGTGCTCTTTTGGCTGGAGTGGAGCAATTTCTCCCCGTTGCGTCCGATGGCCGCGTGCTGTCCGGCCGTCTGCCAATCGAGCCGAAAGCGCTTATGGTGCTGGCTGCGCAAAAAGACGCCGCCGATGCGGCCCGCGCTACCAAGTTGCTCGCTTCACTTAACTGGCCCGGCAAACCTGGCCAAGCTGCCGCTGTGGCCGTGGCGCTCACGCCCACCGAAGAGGCTTTGTTTGAAAAAGGTCGCGTGCAATTCGCCAACGTTTGCGCCGCTTGCCACCAACCGACCGGCCTTGGTCTCGCCGGCCTTGCGCCGCCGCTCGTAAATTCGGCCTGGGCGCTCGGAGACGAACGCATTCTCGCGCGCATCGTTCTGCTTGGTAAGGCGCAACAAAATATGATCATGCCGCCGATGCGCGCCTTTGACGACGAGACGCTCGCTGGCGTGCTCACCTATGTCCGGCGCTCATGGGGCCACACCGCTGCGCCTGTGAGTCCCAAGACTATCGCCGCCGCCCGCGCGGCGGTTGCGTCGCGTGATGAACCTTGGAGCGATAATGACCTTGCCGAACTTCAACATACCTTCGCTCCGGCGCGTCGCACCAAACGTCGCGAAGCTGGCGGGCAGTGAAGCTTGAGGATTTGCGCGGATAAAATAACTTCCGGGCCATCGCGCCCGGAGAGGAGTATCAGGAACGGCTTGCTCCAAGCTTTTTCGCAGGTAGTCAGACGCAAGACCCATGACCTTAACCCCTCGCCGCTTACTTCCTCGCGTTGTTTTCTTTCTCGGTATTCTAACTCCGCTGTTCGCTTACGCAGCTGCGCCCGTCAAGCGCTTGTTGCTCGACAACGATGGCAACAGCACCTTCAGCACGCTCTCGCCAGATTTTAAGCGCGACATAGACGAAGTCGTCGCGTCGTGCCCACCTAATATCACGACTTATCTGCTCTGTCCGGGCGCGGGGCGTTATTATTATCCGACCCAAGTGGGTGAGACCGATCCGCGATGCGTGCAGCTCGCTCTCGAGCACGCGCAAGGTCGCGACCCATTCGGTTATTTTCTCCAACGCCTAAAAGCGACGGGCAAAGAGACTTTTATTACTATCCGGACCAACGACGTGCACGAGCCCACGGCCGTTAATGAGTGGAACCTGCCGCGTGTGCGACGTGAACACCCCGATGTCATCGTTGACGCCGCGGCCGTCGCGCGCGGCGATCTCGATTGGCGCAATTGGTGCCTCGATTATAGCCGGCCCGAGGTGCGTAAGTTCATGTTGGCGATTATCGCCGAGTTGTTGGAAAAATATGAATTTGATGGAGTGCAACTGGATTGGATGCGTTTTCCGCGGCACCTTTCGGGTACGCGCGCTGAAGTTTGGGCGAAACGCGACTATATCACTGGTTTTGTCGCCGACGTGCGCGCGTTATGTCGCACAAAAAAGCGTCAGTTGATCGTCCGCGTACCGACCTCTGTCGCGGGCTGCCGCGAGCTCGGTCTCGACATTGTAACCTGGACGCAACGCGGCCTAATCGACGCTATTTCGACGTCGCATTTTTTGAACACCGATTTTTTTCAACCGCTCGCTGAAATGCGTACGGCCCTCGGCCAAGCGGCTGTGCCAATTTACGGCGGTTTTGATCTCGAGCACGGAGCCCAACGCCATAGCCCTGAATCGCTTCGCGCGGCCGTTTCCGGGCTCTACGATTCTGGCGCGGATGGGATTAACATATTCAACTTTCCGTGTTGGATCGAAAAAATTGGTGCCGTGCCTTATGATTGGTTGCTCGGTCTGGAATCACCCGTGACGGCTGCGCGCAAACCGCTGCTTTATTCTGTGCCCACCGTTCGTTTCCGTCGCGTGTATGAGTTGCCAGGATTGTTGCCGGCCAAACTCCCAGCGGGTGCCACGGTCACGTTTCCATTACCCTTGCCCGTCGCGGCGATGCCTGTCGCGCGCGCTCGGATTCTCGTGACCGGCGTGCCGCACGCCGTAAAAGAACTCACGGTTAAACTTAATGGCCAGCCGCTGGAATGGCTGCCGCTCCAAAAAAGCCCCGAGCTGTTTGTCGAGTTCTCCGGTCCTGGCGATCTGCCGGGTCGCCGGCCCTCACCGGAGGCCAGCCGCACGTATCGTTTGGATCCCGCGTTGCTTAGGGCCGGTGCCAACGTCCTAGAAATCACCAACGCTTCGACGACGGCCGCTGAAGTTCTTACAGTGAATTTGGGAATTTGGTAATAATAGCGCTGCGTAGCCAGGCCTGCGGGCTTGCCACGTTCGGGGCCATGGTTTCGCTCGCATGCGCATGACCCTGAAAACAGCTCTCGTCACTGGCGCATCCCGCGGCATCGGCCGCGGTATTGCGATCGAACTCGCCCGCGCAGGCACCCGCGTGGCCATCAATTACGCCGGCAACGCCGAAGCCGCCGCCGAGGCTCTCGCGCTTGTAAAAGCTGCTGGCGGTGAGGGTTTTATTGTGCAAGGTGACGTTGCCATAGCCGCTGATCGGGAGCGCCTCGTCGCGGAGACTGTCGCCAAATTTGGCCGCATCGATCTACTCGTAAATAATGCCGGCGTCGCCCCCAAGGTTCGTGCTGATGTGCTCGATGCCGGCGAAGAAAGCTTTGATCGGCTCTTCGCGATCAACCTCAAAGGGCCGTATTTTCTCACTCAACTCGTCGCTAAGCAGATGCTTAAGCAAGCGCCCGACGCGGAAGGTTTCCGCGGCCGCATCGTCAACATCACTTCCATCTCTGTCTATACCGCCTCGATTAACCGTGGCGATTATTGCATGGTGAAAGCCGGCCTCGCGATGATGACGAAGCTCTTCGCCGAGCGCCTCGCCAACGATGGGATCAACGTGTACGAAATTCGTCCCGGGGTGATTGCCACGGATATGACCGGCGGGGTGAAGGAGAAATACGACAAGCTCATCATCCAAGATGAACGTGGGATCACGCCGATCCGTCGCTGGGGCAAGCCTGAGGACATTGGCCGTGCGGTGCGTGCGATCGCTGAAGACCGATTTCCGTTTTCGACGGGTGCGACCTTCGACGTCGACGGAGGTTTCCATCTTCATCGCTTGTGAACGCCCGCGCATTCATTTTTGCGTTCGCACTTTTTGGCCGCGTTTTTGCCACCGAAGCGGTGCCGGTCGGGATTCCTGTCGGCTCCGTGTGGGCGGGCAGTCCAGTTAGTTTTGCGTTGCTCACGCACGGGGGCCGTCAGTTCGTCGCCTATTACGACGGCGAGCGTCGCCTTACCGTCGCCGCGCGCGTGCTCCCGAGTGTTCAATGGATCACGGTGCATCCTGAAGGGGTGTGGAATGACGCACACCAACGCCCCTCTAACGTCACGGGCTGGGATAGTCACAACTTCCTTCGCTTAGCTGTGGATCGTGATGGTTGTCTGCATCTCTCGGGCAATATGCACGTGGATCCGCTCGTTTATTACCGCACAAAAAAGCCTCTCGATATTACGACGCTCGAGCGGATTGATCGCATGACCGGCGAGCGTGAGTCGCGCTGCACCTATCCAGTATTTTTCAAAAATGCGGGAGGGGATCTTCTCTTTCGTTATCGCGACGGCGCCAGTGGCAATGGGAGCGATCTTTATAATATTTACGACACCGCGACCCGCGCTTGGCGGCGCGTGTTGGATCAGCCCGTATTGGAAGGTGAAGGCCAGCGTAACGCCTACGCGCTCGACCCTGTGCTGGGGCCTGATGGCCGCTTCCATCTCGTTTGGATGTGGCGCGATACGCCCGACTGCGCGACCAACAACACCCTTTCGTATGCTCGCAGCCGAGATTTTATTCATTGGGAAAATAGTCACGGCGAATCCATCGCGTTGCCTATTACGATTAAACGCGCTGAAATCATCGACGCCGCTAAGCCGCAAGAAGGTCTGATCAACATGACCTTTAATCTCGGTTTTGATGCGGAGCAAAAACCCATAGTCGTCTATCATCGCTACGACGCCGCCGGCTATTCGCAGGCTTTCATCGCGCGTCCTCTGAGCGAGCCCAAAATCGCGGCCGCCGGTTGGCGGGTGCAGGCCTTGAGTAATTGGAACTTTAAATGGGCATTCTCCGGTGGTGGTTCGATTCCTGCGGAAGTCACGCTCGGTGCACCGCACCTTGGGGCTGATGGATTTTTCACCGTGGATTTCAGCACGACGCACGCTGGCGTGGGCTCGGGGCGTTGGCGCGTGCGGGCGGATACACTGGAGCGAGTCTCCGCAGAACCGCCATTACCACCCGCGTTGCCTGCGAGTTTACAGCGCGTCGAATCCTCTTATCCCGGCCTAGAAATCCAATCACTTGTTTCGCGCTACGAAGGTCGCCGCTATGTGTTGCGCTGGGAAACGATGCCACGCAATCGCGACCTCCCGCGTGATGCGGCTCCGCCGCCTACAGCGCTTCGGATGTATGAACTGCCCGATGCCGAGGAATCGTCGGCGACGCGGGTGGGTTCATAAGCGAAAGGGGCCGCTTTTTTTCAATTTCCGTTTTGGCTCGCGGCTAGGGTAGGGCGGCGGACACGGTATTAGGTATGTTGCAGACGTGTCAGGCCGGTTTTGAATCAGTGCTCGTGCGTGAACTCACGGACGCGGGGCTTGCCGTGGCGGAGTCGGGGCCGGGCTGGGCGGTGGCTTCGGAGGTTGCGGCGGTGGCTGGGTTGGCTTTTCCGCACGTGACGATGCGAGGCGCGGTTGAGTTCAAAGGCGAGTCGGTCAACGCGCTGGCGAATCAGATCGTGGAGTTTTTTCTGACGAGTCTGCGCGGCGAGCGGGTCGAGGCGGCGTGGCCTTGTGTATTTGGCGGGCCGGCGGAGCTGGTCGGGTTAGGACGCCGAATGAGCGGTGTTGAAAAAGCGTTTCATGAGCAGTTAAAAAAACGTCTAGCTCGCGTCGCCAAGCTCGCGGTGGCGGATCTGCCGCGTGGACTTGGGGAAGCGCGGGGGCTGTTTGTTTGGTTTACGGATTTCGGGCGCTTGTATGTGACACGGGATGCGTTTATCCACGGACAACGTCGCATGGCTGATGACGACGCGGCGCCCTCGAGGAGTTATTTAAAAGTCGAAGAGGCTTTTGTGGTGCTCGGGATCGAGCCGCAGGAGGGCGAAACGGTCGTCGATCTCGGTGCGGCGCCGGGAGGTTGGAGTTACAGTGCAGCGAAACGCGGTGCACGCGTGATCGCGGTGGACAATGGTCCGCTCAAGGGCGGGGCGCTTGGGAATCCGTTGATAGAGCACCGCTTGGGCGATGCGTTTCATTTCAACTTTGAGGAGAACGTCGCTTACGACTGGATGTTTTGCGATCTACTCGAAGAACCACACCACGTGATGAAAAACCTCGTGGAACCGTGGCTTGCCCGTGGCTGGTGCCGGCGGTTTGTGTTTAATCTGAAGTTCGGACACGTGGATTCAGTGGCCTTGTTGCGGGAGTTGCATGCGCCAGATTCGCCCCTTTCGCGGTACGCGCCGGGGTTTCTCGTGCGCCATCTTTATCATGATAGGGAGGAGTTCACGGTAGTCGGCGTAGTGAAGGCGCGTGGGTGATTTTTTAATTTTCAGATACTTTCACCTAGTCATTCGGGGCTCGGGCGGTGTTTATGGGGTGAGTCATGAAATTCACATCTTGGAAAGCGCTGGGGTTGTTGTTAGTGCTGCCGTTGGCGGCGTGGGCGGCTAATCCGGCGTTGGCCGGTCGTTGGCGACTTGATCCCAAGCGCAGCACAGCGCTTGATGGCTGGACCGCGTGGGACCTTGTCGTATCGCTCGATGGTACGCGCGTCGATTTACGGCACGATATGCAATGGCGCGCGACGAAACTTACGGCGACCAATGTCGTGGATACGGCGAAGCCGACGACGGTGTCGGATTTTTTCCGCGTCGAGCAACGGCACATGGCCTTGTATGCGGTGCGAGGCGGGCTGACCCCAGTGCGAGCTGAGTGGCTCGATGGCGAGCGTACGCTACGTGTGGAGGCGACGCCGCAGATAGAGAGTTCGCAAGGAAACCGTCCGATGCGGATTTACCAAGAGTTGCGCCTAATTGAGGGTGAGCAGGAATTGTTACTCATCGAACTCCACAGCACGCGGGGCAAACCCTTCGTCTATCGTTTCACCAAAGTCATCGGGGAGAAATAAGCTATGCGTCGCTTCATCATTGCTCTGGTTTGTGTTGTGTTTTCCTCGGTCGGCTTGCGGGCCTCTGGGACTGACGTCGCTCCGGTTAAGCCGACTGCGCGCGCTTCCTGGGTCATGAACTTCGATGGTGACTGGCTTGTGGCCAAGGGCCTGCCGGAAAAAGTCATGTTGTTGAGTTTGCAAGGTCTCGCGAATCGCGCGGCACCCCAGCTCTACGTCGTGCATCCAAAGGAATTTCAGTGGGAGATTACTGGTCCACTATTTGAATTCTATCAACGCAAACACGGCGTCGTTTTTACCGAGGTAAAAACCGCTAATGCCGCCCTCTCGCTTTTCAGCCGCTGCGCCAAGGGCTACGTGATTTGGGAACCCGCGGTGCCTGCGACGATGAATGTCGCTTTTACGATTGCCGGCCTCGAAGACGCCTTGGTTGTTACGGTCGAGCAGGTCGCCCTAATGGATAAATTTGGCCTGAAGCGGATCGACGATTTGCGCGGTCGTTACACGGGGCAAACGGATGCGCAGATTTATCGTGACGCTTATGCGCGTTATTGGGCGCGTTGCACCCACGATGCGATCATGCTCATGGGTGGCCAGTTTGGCGCGGTGCGGATGCCGGCGATGGCGGATTGGGGTGTGCGCCAAAAAATGTTTTTCCACGATCTCTCGGCCAATCCGATTCATGCTGAAGAATTGGCGCTGGAGAAAAAATTGTTCTCCGAACTAGCGCCTGGTTCGACCGTCTTCGGTTGGCATTCCTATGCCAAGGACACGGAGGAACAACACACCACGCTGCTCTCCGGCTATGGCTTGCGTATGGAAGGGCTACATAATTTGCCCAATCTCAGCTATAACTGTCAGTTCACGTTCACGCCTGGCTTTAAGTTCACCAACAACCATCAAGTCGCGCTTGATGCCAAGCTCACCGCGCTGCAAAAAGTCTACATTTCATTTGTTCAATCCGATAGCATTGGTATTGGCGTATGGACGAAGCCTGGCCGCGGCAAATTGCCTTTCGGATGGCAAGTGACAGTCAATTGGACGAAATTTTCGCCGGCTGCTCTGGAATATTTTCACGAGAGCGCGACTAAGAACGATTACTTCATCGGCGGTCTCTCTGGTCCCGGATACATGTATCCCAACCACATCCCGGCGGATAAATTCGAAATCTTGATGGCCGATGCACGTCAGCTCATGGCGACGCTCGACGAACACATCATGGAGATCATGGACAACTCCGCGGCTGACGGAAATGTTGGCAACGCCGATCTCACCAAGGAAACCGTCGATCGGTATTATAAGGCGTTTCCCGATGTCATCGGTTTCATCAATGGCTACGGCCCCGCGCGCACCCGCGATTTGCGCGACACGCGTGCGATGATTTCCTACGATTACTATATCGACCCGCGCCGCCCGCGTGAAGAAGTCGCCGCCGACCTCAATGAACTTATCGCGCTTAACGCTAAGCGCCCGTATTTCCTGCTCGTTCACGTGCGTGAATCCAACGACGTCAACAGCCTCGTAGAAATCACTAAGCAGTTGGACGGACCGGTAGAAATTGTGCCCATCGATGCATTCCTGAAACTCGCCGCGAGCAACAAGACTTATACGACGCGTTACCAAGACCCCGCCGACCCCAAACATTTTAAAGGGTTTTAAGCGGAAAAGTTTTGTTTGGTTTTACCCGCGGGCTTGGGTCAATCTGCGTATATGGCCCATAACCAACGTCCAGAGTCTCAGCGCCGGCCCGCGTTACAGGCGCGGCCGCTGACGGATTTTGTGGGCCGACCCGGATCCCTTGCTAGTTCGCCTGCGGCGGCGAAACGTGAGGCCCGCATAGGCGGGCTGTCTCCGCGAGAGGAGCTCAAAATCTGTGGCCTGGCGGCGGTGAAGGCACGGTTTGAGCGTGATCCTGCTTCGATTTTGCGGCTCTTTTTCGATGAGCCGACGAGCCGTAAAGTTGGCGCCATGAGCCAGGTGCTTGCGGCGGCCAAAAAAGTTTACCGCTGCGTGCCACCAAATGAGCTAGAGAAAATTTCCGGCTCGATTCATCACGGTGGGATTGTGGCGATCGTACAGGTGCCTGCATTGCGCGCGCCGACAGCAGAGCAGATCCGCGGCTGGGCGCAGGCGCGCGCGACGGTGTTAGTGCTCGATCGTATTGGAAATGCGCACAATCTCGGTGCGATCGCACGGACGGCGGCTTTTTTTGGCGTTGAGCGGATCGTGCTCGCGGAAGCTACGACGGCGGCTCGTCCCACGGAGGCCGCGCATCGTGTGGCTGAAGGCGGACTCGAACACGTTGAATTGTGGCAGGTTAAAAATATAGCGGCGCTGGCCAAGGACTTGGCAGCGGCGGGTTACGAGGTTATCGGTGCGGCGACGCGGGGTGGTCGGCCCGAGGCATCCTCGGGAGCGAAAAAGCCGGTGGCTTTGGTGATGGGTAACGAGGAAGAGGGACTCTCCCCGGCGGTAGTCGCGGCGTGTACGCTTTTGGTAACAATCCCTGGTACAGGCAAAGTTGAATCTCTAAACGTCTCGGTCGCTGCGGCGGTGTTGCTTTGGGAATGTTGCGCGCGTCGGACGGGCCCAGGCAGCGCCGGTGGCTGACGCACTTAATCGGGGTTATACACACCAGTTTTCTAGGTCAAATTATTGGTTTAAGAAGCCGATCTTAGCGACAGCTAGATGTTAATGAAATCGGGTTTTCGCTCAAATATGCCTCTGGTAGTGTTTTTGTTATAAAATGGCGAAAGGGCGTCGTCGTTCATCAATTGAAAAGGTTGCGAACTTTTTTTAATAATCTTGCGCCTCGTTTAGGAATTTTTTTTCTCAGTGCGCGGTTTCCCCCTTTTGCCGCACTGCCTGCGATCACCCCTCGTCGGCATTATACCCTTAACACCCTAACTGTATGTTTCAGTCTGGAATGCTACGTCGTCGTTTGCCCTCATTGATTATTTTAATCTGTGGTTGGTTCTGTGCCGCCACTTTGGCTCAAAGCCAAACTCCCATGGGTTCCGTACAAGGTCGGGTTTTTAACCCGGTCTCCAAGGAATACGTACGAAACGCTCAGATCCGTTTGGACGGCACGAGCAAAATAACCTACTCAGAGAGCGACGGCTCATTCTCATTTGCCGATGTGCCGGCGGGCCCCGCTGCGATCTCGGTCTCCTATTCGGGTTATCTCACCGTTAATGACTCCTTCACCGTTACCGCCGGTATGCCCGCTGTGCGTGAAATCAATCTGGTGAGTACGGCCGCCACCCCACCTATCGCCAAAGACGGCGTGATCCAGCTCGCGGCCTTCTCCGTCGCATCGGAGCGAGAGGGTAATTCTAAAGCCATCATGGCCCAGCGCCGCAACATGAACATCACCACGTCGGTATCCTCCGACATTTTTGGTGACGTCGCCGATGGTAACGTCGGTGAATTCCTCAAATACCTTCCCGGCGTTGACCTTGATTACGTCGAATCCGAACCCCGCGGCCCACGCCTCGGCGGCATGGACGGTCAGTACGTCGGAGTTTCCTTCGACGGCATGCGCACCGCTAGCGCTGACGCCAATCGCGGTGGTGGTGCTTCCTCTCGTGCCACCAGTTTTGAAGGCTTCTCGATTACCAGTATCGATTCCATCGAGATCAACCGCACTGCTAGCCCCGAAAACGACGCTGATGCTCCCGCTGGTACCGTTAACATGAAGACCAAGCGCGCTTTCGAGCGCAAAGGCCGTCGCATCGCCTACAACGTGGGCTATAATTTAAACGGCGAAGAATTCACCCTCTCTCAGACTCCTGGACCCGCCGATTACAAAGAGGAAAAATGGAAACCCAACTATCAGTTCGAGTACGCCGAATCGTTCTTCAACCAACGCTTTGGTGTGTTGCTGAGCGCCAGCCAGTCGAATTCTTACACCGAGCAACTCTTAATGACGAATGGCTACAACCGCACCGCCAATCCAACTCAAGGCGACGATCGTCCTATGGCTATCCGCCAAATCGATTTTAAGGACGGCCCAAAATTAATCCGTAAAGACGCTCTGTTATTGACCGCTGACTGGAAGGCCAGCGCCCGACTCACGCTCTCACTCAACCTCATTTACAGTTATTTCGACGGCGAGTTTTTCAACCGCAACTTCACCTTCGTCGCCGCTAATGACAACGCTAACGTTAATAACGGCCGCTCCACCGTTGGGGGTGATGGTATCACAAGCGTCGTGGCAACTCGTGCTGCCAGCGGCAGCGTGAATAACGTCGCAACTCTTAATAATGGTGGTGGTTCCTCTGCCAAGCTCACCTACACTCGACAGTTTGCTCCGCGCTTCGAATACAAGGTCGGTGGCTGGATCGTTGACGGTGCGCTCGCTATGTCTCGCTCAGTTAATAATTATGAATCCCTCGAGCGTGGCTTCGCCAACGCCGAGGCTGGGGGTGTCGCCAGTAGTTGGACCGCCACACGTGCCAATCCCCGTTCCGCTGAGTGGACCATCCGACAAACCAGTGGTGCCGATTGGTTAAACTTAGCTAATTTCACCAGCACCGACAGCCGCGCTGGCGGTACGCGTATCACTAATGACGATCGCACGTGGATTACCGAAAAATGGACTGGTAACCTTAACGCCAAGTGGGTGTTGCCCTTTATGCAGCGTTTTCCCACTTCGATTAAATTTGGCACCAAGTGGGATGAGGAAACTCGCAACAATAATGACTTTAGTGCTTGGAATATATGGTCTTATAATGGACCTGGAGGTAATACTACTACGGTTAGTCCCACTACGGGTGCTAACGTCATATCGACCTTTGGTAATTGGGCCAACCTTGGGCCAGCCTATGTTTCGCCTAATCCTTTCGAATCGGGCCATCTAAATACATTTACTTTTTTTAATATTAACGGGGTCCAAGGTGTTCCACCCCGCGTTAATCGTAATCAGATGGCCAAACTTTTCCGTGAACACCCCGAGTGGTTTGTTTCTACTGCAACGCCGGAAAATTACTATACCTGCTTTATCGCCAACCCTCGCGACTTTCAGCAAACCGTCACCGCCGGCTATCTCCAGGCTGACATGCGGATTAACGCCAAGTTGCAGTTCCGTTACGGCTTTCGCCTCGAGGAAACCCAAAACACCTTCGACGAGCTCAATCCTCGCTCGCGAGCCGAGGTCATTGCCGCGGGATATGCTGTTAATGCAACTGGTACTAATTCTGGCCGCCCCCTCACTATCGCCGGCATGAAGTATCAATATGAGAGCCAGCCGCTAAAACACCGTACTTCGAATTACCAAAATTGGTTTCCGTCGCTTTTGATGAAATACCAAATTTTACCTAACTTAGAATTCCAAGCCGGTGCTAACAAAGGTATTGCTCGTCCGCCGATTAATGACCTGACCGGTCCTTGGAACATCGACGAGACTAATCAGCGCGTTTCCACACCTAATCCTAAATTACTTCCCGAGTTCCACACGGTGTTCCAGACTCGTCTGGCTTATTACTTCGAAGGTCGTTCGCCTGGTCAGGCCTCTATCGCTTTCTCGCAGGACAAGGCCCGCAACTTCATTCAGGATTTCGATTACACGGCCTCGCAGTTCGGTATCGATGATCCTGATTTTGCGGCCTACACGTTCCGTGTCCGCACAAATAATGCTAATGAAGAACAGCTGCGTAACATGGATCTCAGCTATAATCAGACGCTCGGGTTTCTGCCTGGACCTTATCTGCGCGGTATCAACGTCGGTTTCACTTATGGCCGCACTTACGCCAATGTCCGCCGTCAACAGCTTGCTCCGCACCGTGTCACCTCGCGCCTCGGTTATTCTTACGGCCGATTCAACGCCTCGTTCGGCATGATTTGGGTCGATGATAAACCTGAGAGTAGCACCTACGGCCGTTACGTCGGCCAATTAACCAAATTCGACGCCTCGCTCACGATTCGCCTCACCAAATATGTTTCGCTCTACGCCCAGGGCCGCAACATCACCAATATGCCCGATCGCTGGTACGAGTCTCCCACGGGCACGCAGGAAGGAAGGAACGGCTACCTGCGCCAAATCGAATCTTACGGGTCCAACTGGGTCTTCGGTGTTAAAGGCCAGTTCTAATTTCCGCGTTTCCTATTCATCCGCGTTAAAACGCCAGCCTTTCGGCTGGCGTTTTTTTGTCCGCGCATCATTCTCGTAAGACATCTAGGCGTTTACCTCGCATCGCTTCATCCCTGCGCTTCTTGATACCCCGTATGCGCCCGCCGATCTCCTCCGCGCCGATTCGCCCTAAGGGGCCGGATCGTGCCCTGATTTGGGGTTTCGCCCTCGTCGCGGCTGTGGTTACGGCGTACCTCGGCGTATTGCCCGGTGAATTTCTCTGGGACGATGATCTTCACGTCACCGCCAATCCCACCATCATCGGCCCGCTCGGTCTGCGCGAAATCTGGACTACGGCTGCGGCTAATTATTTCCCCCTCGTTCTGACAAATTTCTGGGTTCAACACGCGCTCTGGGGCGTACACCCGCTCGGCTATCATCTGGTCACGCTTGCCTGCCACGCGCTCTCCGCCGTGCTTCTCTTGCGGGTGCTTCGCCAGCTGAATGCACGCGGCGCCTGGCTTGGAGCCGCACTCTGGGCGTTGCATCCCGTCCAAGTCGAATCCGTCGCCTGGATTTGCGAACTTAAGAACACCCAGTCTGCCGTCTTTTTTCTTCTCGCGATTGGTTTTTACCTGCGATGGCTGAAAACACAGGAAGCCTCGACCCCGTTTTTCACGTCAACCTACACGGCAACGGGTGGGGTCAAGGCTCGCAGTACTAAGAGCCACTTCTACGTGCTCGCCCTACTGAGTGCAGTGCTCGCGATCCTGAGCAAACCCTCAACGGTGACCTTACCCGTCGTGCTAGCATTGATCATGTGGTGGTTGCGGCGTCGGCTCAGCTGGCGCGATCTTTTGCCGCTGATTCCCTTCTTCGCTTTGTCTCTGAGTGCCGCTGGTTGGACAATCTGGGAGCAACGCGTCCACTCGGGCGCAGAAGGTGCTGCTTGGGCGCAGACCTGGCCTGAACGTTGCGCCATCGCCGGCCACGTGGTTTGGTTTTATCTAGGTAAACTCGCCTGGCCAGCCGATCTAATTTTTATCTATCCCCGCTGGCAGATCGACGGAGCCGATCTGCGAGTGTATGGCCCGCTCGCAGCGATGCTTCTCATGCTCGGTTTTATGTGGTGGCGCCGCGACAGCGCGTTACGGCCCGTCTTTGCCGCGGCGATTTTTTTCGGCGCGATGCTATTTCCCGTACTTGGATTTTTTAACATCTATTTTTTTCGCTACTCATTTGTCGGAGATCATTTTCAATATCTCGCCAGCATGGGCCCGCTCGCGCTCGCCGGCGCTGGCCTCACCGTCGCCCTGGAGCGTTTGCCGTCCGCCTGGGTTAGGCTCCACAAGATTGGCCCCGCCGTCTTGCTGACTGTTTTGGGCGTACTCACTTGGCGTGAGAGTCTTGAATATCTCAGTCACGAATCGCTCTGGCGCGCTACGCTCGCGCGCAATCCCAGTGCCGCGATGGCGTGGTTTAATCTCGGTGACACCCTCGCTAAAAAAGGTCGGCACGACGAGGCGATCGCTAGTTTTCGTCGTGCCCTCGAGCTACGTCCCAACGATGCTCCCGGGCACAACGATCTGGCCTGCGAACTTGTCGTGATCGGCCAACCGCTCGCAGCACTACCTCTCTTTGAACGTGCCCTCCTCCTGCGCCCTGGCTACGCCGAGGTTTATAACAACCTCGGCAATGCTTTGCGTAGCCTAGGCCGTATCGCGGAGGCAACGGCTCAGTATGAAAAAGCTCTGGCCGCGAAACCTGACTATGCCGAAGCACACAACAATCTCGCCTGTGAATTGAGCGCGCAGGGCCGCCTCGCTGAAGCGCTCACGCATTTTGAGATCGCGATTCGTTTGCAACCCGAACACGCCACGGCTCACGGTAATCGCGCCAATATCCTGCGCGACATCGGCCGCTTGCCTGAGGCGCTCTCCAGTTATGAACGTGCTCTGCAACTTGACCCCAAATCCGCCGAAATTGTAGCCAACTATGCTCTCGCTCTGGCTGCTGCCGGTCGTACGAGCGAGGCCCTCGCACGTTTCTCCGCGGCCGCGCAATTCAACCCGGCCTCGCCAAAAATTCGTCGTGATTGGGGCACGACTCTCGCACGCACGGGGCGCCAAGCTGAGGCTATAGTGCAGTTTGAAGAACTTATCCGGCTTGATCCGCGTGCCCCGGCTGCGTACGCGACTTTGGGTAATGCCTTCGCGCTAGCCGGGCGCTGGGCTGATGCAGCGCGCACGTTTCGCACCGGCCTGCAGGTTACCCCTGACGATGCCGACTTGCATTGCAACCTTGCGGTTGCGCTCGCCAGCTCAGGCCAGTTGAACGCAGCTGCGGACGAATTTAGTCAGGCGCTCAAGCTCCGCCCTGCCTTCATTGAAGCCCACGAAAATCTCGCTCAAATTCTCCGCCAACTCGGTCGATCGCTCGAAGCCGTGGATCATTACGACGAGGCTGAGCGACTCAAATTGCAGTCCACGCGTGCGACGTCCATAAGGCCTTGAAACCTTGGTCTTGTCTGATCGTCTGGCCACCGTTCTCTTCCTCTTTCGCCCCACTTTTGCACATGCCCCGTCTCGTGCTTTCTTTATTTCCCGAAAATTTAGCTACGCGGAAAGCATGCAATCGCGCACGGACTTTGATTCGATTGGCGGTGGTATTCTTGCTTTCGGTTAGTTTCGCCCAAGGCGCTCTGGTACCCGATTCGGTCATGAGCATGATCGATACCCGCTGCTCAAGTTGTCACAATGACGAGGACAAAAAAGGCGAACTCGATCTTACCTCGCCCTCGCTACTTTCACTTACTTCGGAACCTAAGAATTTCGCTCTCTGGGTCAAAATTTTTGACCGTGTTAACTCAGGTGAGATGCCGCCCAAGCCGAAACCGCGACCCTCCGCTGCAGAACTGACGGCTTTCACCGAAACGCTTTCCGCAACGCTCACTCAAATCGATCGCGCGCGCATCACCTTCGAGGGAAGAGCAAGTCGACGTCGGCTCAACCGTTACGAATACGAAAACGCTCTGCGTGATCTTCTTCATGCTCCTTGGCTCCAGGTGCGGGATTCCTTACCCGAGGACGGCGAGGCTTTCCACTTCAACAAGGTCGGGGAGCGCCTCGATGTTTCCCATGTGCAGATGGCCCGCTACCTAAGCGCCGCCGATTACGCACTTCGCCAAGTAATCGCACCCCAAGTCACGCCCATACCTACGAGCATCAAGCGCTACTACGCGCGAGATCAACGCAGCTACACCGGCCCGATGAAATTCTCGGTGTTTAATAATGCCCCGGAGCGTGCGACCTTTCCAGTGCTCGGGTTTCAAGCCCAACCCGACGTTCGCCGCGAGACTGCACCCCTCACTGTTGGAGCGACCGATCCCGTTAAGCGTGAAATCGAAGGCGTTGGTGTGGTCGCGGGCAGTTACGAGCCGATTGAGCCAAAATTTAACCAATTCCGTGCGCCCGTCGCCGGGCACTATCGGCTGCGTTTCAGCGGACACACCGTTTGGGTCGGCCCCGGTAAACCTGATCTGGTCAAAACGCCTGAGCCGGGCAAAAAAGCCGCTGCGCCTAAGCCCGCGCGCTGGTGGATTCCTGATTTAGACGACATCGCGCCGGGTCGACGAGGTGAGGCGATCACAATTTATTCGGAGTTGCCGCCGCGCCAGTTGCGCCGGCTGGGTACGTTTGATCTCACGCCAGAGCCGAGTGTCCACGAGGTAGACGTGTGGCTTTTAGAAAAAGAAACGATCCGACCCGATGCGGGCCGACTCTTCCGTTCGCGTCCGGGCGCGGGTCGTTTTCAAAATCCTCTTGCCGAGCCCGACGGTCAGCCCGGCGTTGTGTTTCGTTGGCTTGAGGTTGAGGGCCCGATCCAGGAGGAGAAAGGTCCGGGCGCGGGGCACCGGTTGCTCTTTGGCGATTTGCCGCTTAAAGCTGCTGCTAAAAAAGGCGGACCGATTGAAATTATCTCTGAGCATCCTGCGCAGGATGCCGCGCAGCTTCTACGTAATTTTTCCCAGCATGCGTATCGACGACCTGTAAGTGACGCCGAAGCGATACGTTTCCTGCCTGTGATCGAGGGTGCTTTGCGAACTGGAAGCTCCTTTGTCGACGCCATGATCGCTGGCTATACGGCGGTATTATGTTCTGCTGAATTTATCAGCCTTGATGAGAAAACTGGGCCACTTGACGATTACGCGCTCGCTTCACGGCTCGCTTTTTTTCTTTGGAATTCACCGCCCGATGATGTGTTACGCGAACTCGCGGCGCGTGCAGCATTGCATCGGCCTGATGTATTGCGTGCGCAGACGGAACGTTTGCTCAATGACCCGAAAGCACAGCGCTTCACGGAAGCATTTTTAGATTACTGGCTCGATCTGCGCAAAATCACCGCCACTGCGCCTGACTCAACGCTTTATCCGGACTACTACCTGGATGATCATCTTGAAGAATCAGCGCTTGAGGAAACGCGCATGTTTTTTGCGGAGTTGTTGCGTGGGGATTTACCGGCGCGCGATGTAGCTTCCAGTGATTACGTTTATGTTAACGAACGTCTCGCCGCGCACTACGGTTTACCGCCTATAGAGGGGGTGGCGGTACGTAGGGTGGCTTTGCCCACTGACAGCCCGCGTGGTGGCATCCTGACGCAAGCCGCGGTGCTCAAAATCACCTCGAACGGCACCACAACTTCGCCCGTGCTACGCGGCGCTTGGATCATGGAGCGGCTTCTCGGTTTGCCGCCACCGCCCCCACCGCCGAGCGTGCCAGCCGTCGATCCCGACACGCGCGGTGCGACTACCATCCGTCAACAGCTCGAGAAACACCGCACCCAAGAAAATTGCGCCGCATGTCACTCGAAAATCGATCCGGCCGGTTTTGCTTTGGAAAGTTTTGATGTGATGGGCGGATGGCGCGATCGTTACCGTGCTGCGAGTGACACCAAGCCCGATCCGGGTATCGGTAAGGGTGGGCAAAAATTTCTGTTTCACACGGCATTACCTGTCGACCCGAGTGGGGTGTTACCCGACGGACGGGCGTTTGGGGATATTCGCGATTTCAAGCGCCTCCTGCTCGCCGATGAGACTCAACTCGCCCGCAATCTCGTGCGGCAACTTGCGATCTACGCTACCGGAGCGCCGATTAATTTCTCCGATCGCGCGACCATCGATCAAATTTTGCAACGTGCCCGCTTGCGCCAATACGGTGTGCGCACGCTCGTGCATGAGCTCGTACAGAGCCCGATTTTTCTCAACAAGTAGCCATTACCCCGCCCCATGAAAAATTCCGCTGATCCACGTTCCTCGCTTGGCTCCTACGTATCGACGCGACGCGCGCTCTCGCGGCGACAGTTTCTGCGTGGGGCAGGCATCGTGCTTTCCTTACCGTTGCTGGATTCGATGTTGCCGACCCTTGCTCGTGGGCAAGCGGCGAAAGAGGCCGCTAAGAAACCGCGTCGGATGCTTGCTATCTGTAACAATCTTGGTCTCGTCCCAGAGCAGTTTTTTCCGACGACAACGGGTCGAAATTATACGCTTTCGCCGTATCTTGAGACGTTGCAAGAGCACCGGAATGATTTCACTGTGTTTAGCGGGGTGTCGCATCCCGACGTTGATGGCGGGCATCCGGCGGATATTTGTTTTCTCACGGCGGCGCCGCATCCTGGCAGTGGTGGATTTCGCAACACGATCTCGCTCGACCAATATATCGCCGAGCGCATCGGCTACCAGACCCGTTTCCCTTCTCTGACGCTGGGCGTCAACGTTGCCCAGGGCTCGCGCAGTCTTTCTTGGACGGGTTCAGGCGTGCTCATTCCGTGTGAGGAAAAGGCGTCGGATGTTTTTCGGCGTCTGTTTATCCAAGGTTCTCCGGCTGAAGTTAACGCGCAAATGCGTAAGCTTGATCTCGGTCGCAGCATTCTTGATGCCGTAGCCGGTCAAGCAAAAGACCTCCAGCGTGGTGTGACGGCGCGCGACCGAGACCGGCTCGATCAATATTTCACCAGTGTGCGCGATCTCGAGCAACGCATGCAGATGTCGAAGGAATGGGAGCGGAAACCTAAGCCATACATTGATGCGCCCGTGCCGCTCGACCCCGCTAGTCCGCGCGAGTACATGGACAAGGTGAAACTCATGTACGACATGGCGCGCCTTGCTTTTGAGACAGATTCGACGCGTTCGATCTCTCTGATGCTGGATAGCGTCAACTCACCAGCCATAGAATTTGGCGATCACAAAAGCACTGATGCTTACCACAATCTTTCCCATCACGGAAAATCCACCGAAAAGCTTGCGCAGCTGAAGGCGATCGACGAGTGGCACATGAAGTTACTTAACCAACTTTTCACAGATCTTAAAAATGTACGTGAAGATGGTGAAACGCTCCTTGATCGTTCGATGATTCTCTACGGCTCCAATCTGGGTAACGCGAACACCCATGTGACGACGAATCTCCCGACGCTGTTTGCGGGCGGTGGTTTCCGCCACGGCCAACATCTTGCCTTCGACAAAGACAGGAATTATCCACTCCCCAACCTCTTTGTCTCGATATTACAGCGTATGGGGCTAGAGTCGGATAAATTTGCGACTTCCACCGGCACTATGCGGGGTTTGGACTTCGCTTAAGACGCCGTGGTTGAACCGCGAAATGAAGTTGCCGTCTGGGGCCCCTCTAAGCGTATCTTTTGGTGTCTGACTGCGTCTTAAATATTCTCTCCTTCTTATGAAAAATCGTCTCCTCATCGCTAGCACCTGCATCGCTCTCGCTTTCGCGCCTCTCGCTCAAGCCGAGGCCGCCAAAGTCGCCCCCAAGGGTGAAGAAAAGCACACTGAACTTGGTGATAAAATGGAAAAACTCAACGGCGCCTACCGTAAACTGAAGCGCCAAGTTGCTGATGCGTCGAAGAATGAGTCTTCGCTCGCGCTGATCGCTACGATCAAGTCCGCTGCTGAGGCTTCGCTCGAGTTTAAGCCCGAGATCACGGCCGAAAAACCTGCCGCAGATCAGGCGAAATTCGTCGAGTCATACAAAATTGAGATGAAAAAAATGATTGAGCTCGTGGGTAAACTGGAAGCCGCGCTCAAGGCGGGTAAAAACGATGAAGCAGCTAAGATGATCGCTGACTTGGATGCCCAACAAAAATCTTCGCATAAAGAATTCAAGAAGCAGAAGCCAAAGGCCTAATTCTTCGTCGGTTTTTTATTTAACCTTAAACAAAAACACCGCCCAAATAGGGCGGTGTTTTTGTTGTGGCTCGATTGAGTCCCGAGCGCAGTAAGCGCCTCGATTGGGTTTACTTCAATTCGCGGATTTTGATGTTTCGATACCAGCAATCATCTTGGTGGTAGGTAAGCATGATGTGACCAACGATCTTCTCGCCGAAGCCGGCTTGTTTAGTGAACTTGCTCTTGGCAAGACCGGCTTTTACGGCGTCGCTTCCTAGCTCGTAGGTTAGGACGTTTTTACCGTTCAGCCAGTGTTCGACGTGGTTGCCTTTGACGACGATGCGGGAGGCGTTCCATTCGCCGACAGGTTTCAGGGGTTTATCGGCGGCAGGCGGTAAGACGTCGTAGAATGCGGCGGTCTGGCGGTGAGTGCCGATTTTCCCATCGGGGTGGCCATCGTCATCGAGCATCTGGTACTCAGGACCGGGCGCGGCGGGGCGGGATTCGGTGACGAAATATTTAACGCCGTTATTACCGGCCCGTGAGATTTTCCACTCCCACGCGAATTCAAAATCGTTGAATTTTTTCTCGGTGATGAGTTCGACGCCTTTGACTTTGGCCATGGCGTGGAGTGTGCCGTCTTTGACTTCCCAGCCGGCGGCGGGCTTGCCGGCGTAAGGTCGCCAGCCGTTCATGGTTTGGCCATCGAAGAGCAGCGTCCAACCGGCGGATTTTTCGCCAGCGCTAAGTTGGTTTTCGTTTGCGCTCAGTGAAGTTAACCCACTGAGGGTGACGAGCAGGGCAGGGAGGAAATGACGAAGCATGTGTAAGGAGTTGAGTTAAAGGGCAGGGGAAACATACAAATACGTAAGCGACGGGCCGCGGAAGTGGAGAAAATTCTGCAACGTTAGCCGGGCTTTTGCGGTCGCGGGTACGGCCGCAGCCAGCATCGAAGCGGTGGAGTTAACTTATTTTTAGGGTAAGAGGGCTTGGCGATTTAGCCCGGCTCCGGGTGCGCTTAGCCCGGCACACCAGACCCCGCGTACGAGTTGGAGGCGGGTGCCTCGGGGCGAACCAACGTCCCAGCGTTGTAGTTTCTCTACGAGCAGATCGATGGCTTCAGCTCCGATTCGAAACTCGTCTTGCCGGATGCCGGTGATGTGACCGTCTCCAGGGACGGATAGTGAAATTAGCCCAGTACTGACAGGGGCGCAGCTCATTTTTTGGGGATCGCGTAGGGCAAAAATCACGGCATCGACGCGGTGTCGAGCGATCCAAGCGTTTAAACCAAGAGGTATTTCCTCACGCGTTTCAGGCATGAATACAGGGATGCGCGGGCGCGGGGAATGTTGTTGTTGGGCCACCATGTAGCCTGAAAGCCAGCGATGCTCGAGTCGCCGGCTGACATCCGCGGCTAGGGCAAATCCAATTCTACGGTAGCCGAGGGCATGAGCTTTATTATAGACCAGACTCGCGGCATAAAAATGATCGTCGGCGACGCGATCGATTTCCGGCGCTTGCACACTGGTCCCCAAGCCTACGACAGAAAAACCATTTAAGTTTAATGGGAGTGTGTTTTTCTGGCCGGTGAGTGGCGCCACCAAAATTCCGTGTATACCGCGAGCTTGAAGCAGATCGATGAGCCTTTCTGGGCGCATTTTGGGGTCGCTGGTGGAAAATTCCTCGAGGCTAAACCCCCTTTCAACGGCTCGGGTAGTGGCTGCGGTGTAGAAATTTTGATACGTAGTCGCGTCCCGCCAGCGGTCCTTGGGTGCATCCGCGGTCAGAAATCCTAAAGAAGCTCGAACCGTGGAAGCAGGTGCGAGCGTCCGACGACTACGCATGAGAGCAGTCACGAGTGGATTTGGTCGATAACCTAGCTCTTGCGCGACCGCTCGGATGCGCTCGCGAGTGGAGGCGGGTATGCTGGGGTGGTGTTGGAGAGCGAGTGATACCGATGAACGTGAGACTCCTGCGTGTTCCGCCACGTGTTGCATCGAGATGGGCTCGTTACCGGCGTTCAACTGCTTAGATCCGCGCTTGATTCTGATCGGCATGGTTCGAGTTTCGTTAGTATAAATAGGGTCCCTTTAATAGCAATTTTTAAAAGTTTAGTTAATGATATCAGCAAAACATATTAAATTGCTAATATATAATAATTTAAATCATTAATCGCATCTAATTACTCAACGATGCTAGTATTGGAAACTTTGCGGCAACGTGGTGGATCGTTTTTGTTTATAGTTTCATTACCCCTATACCCCATGATATTTACTCCTAACTGCGTTAGTTTGATTAGAGCTGCAGGAATATCTCTTGTCTTGATGCATGCCACTCATGCGCAGGTTGCCCCGGCCCCAGCGGGCGCGCCGTCCACTAAAGAGGAAGCCGTTAGACTTTCGCCCTTCGTCATTGCATCAGAGCGTGAGATGGGTTGGTCGGCTAATGACACGCTCTCGGCCACTCGCACCAAGCAGGCGCTGAAAGATGTTCCAGTGAACATCGATGCGATCACCGCTGATTTCATGGAAGATCTCGGTCTGTTTTCGGCCGATGAAACGGCTAAATTTGTAGCTAACGTCTATGCCTTGCCGGTGATGGAAAATGACAATCAAGGTGGCAATTTCTCGTTTCGAGGTATGACCCAAACGAACAATATCAGTCGTAATTACTTTCGTTGGTTCATCCCGAGCGACACCTACAACGTCGAGCGCATTGATTTCGGCAAAGGATCGAATTCGCTAATTTTCGGTGCCGTCGAACCTGGCGGGCAGGGTGCGGCGTTCACCAAGCGTCCCTTGTTAAAAAACTTCGGCGAAATCTTCGCTAACCAAAACAGCGAGGGCGCCTATCGCTACCAGATAGATATTAATCGCAAGCTCCGCTCAAATCTCGCCCTGCGCTTCAACGCCGTGCGCAAACAAGACAAGACGTTTCAAGACGCATCCGCATATAAATTTGAAGGCGAGACGCTCGCTGCTGTCTGGCGACCCTTTGCCAGCACTTCGATTCGCGTCGAAGGTGAGCGTGGCAAATACGATAACACCCGCGGTTTCGCCGGCATAAACGTCTGGGAGCAATCCGCGCGCTCCAACGCCTGGAGCACTGCGGGCACCTATTACACCTCGGACAATGTTTGGGTACTTCAGGCTTCTCAGTCTGCGGCGGATCGATTGGCGGCCAATTCGGTCGCGGGCGGTACGTTATCGCTCATCGAAGGCAGTTTCGTCGATGTCACAATGCGCGATGCAGCCGGGCTCGCCGTCGGCACCAAGCGGATCAATGGTTTTCCCAAACGCTACAATATCCGTGGTTCTTGGGACAATCAAGCGCGGCCCTTCGATACCTATTCCATTACCATCGAGCAAGGCATCGGGCCGGTTTCTTTTGAACTCAGTTATAACCGTCAAAACCAGGCATCTGATCGTAACGACAACTCCTTCGACACCACGATCAGTGTCGATGTCAACGGTCGACCGTTTATCGACGCAGCCTCCGATCGAAAACATTTCGGGACGGACACGGACGCATTTCGCGGCTCCATGGTTTATAATTGGGATAAATTAAAGTGGATGGAGCAGATCTTTGTCGCCACTGCCGAGTACAACGAAAGTTCGCAGGACAATTACCGCCTCCAAGGCTATAACGTTAAGAATGTTCTTAACGGCACCGCCACAGCGATCAGCACGACCAATGATCGTGGTCGTCTTCGGCTTTATCTCGATGACCCCGCTTTTTACTCGCGGGCGATTTTCGATCGTCTGCAATTCAATAATCCTCCCGTCACGAACACGGTTGATATGCGAATGTTAGGCTTCTTTGCTTCAGGCACAGATGCCGCAAGCGGCACCCAATTTGTGCGCAGTGCGGCGGCCTCATTTTCCGCTAGTGGAAAATATTTCGGTGGTCGCCTGCTCTCGCTTGTCGGTGTGCGCCGGGACACCAACCGCGAATACGATTATACAACCACGCGCTATTTCGGCCAATTTCAGGAAGCAATTCGCCCACCAAAATATCAGGACGCGCTCAAGGGTGATTACGCAGAGAATCTTTCGCAGAATCTCAATAACACTTCGTTCACGGGTGGGCTTACGCTAGTCCTAACGAAGGACATCAATTTATACGGCGTGTATTCCGAGTCATTCCGTTTCCAAGATTTTGTCACCTTCGACAACAAACGCTTCGGTCCGGTCGAGGGTACAACGAAGGAAATTGGCCTCAAAGGTAGTGCGCTCAACGGCCGCGTCGGTTTCACGTTGGGCGTTTTTGACATTAATCGTAAGAACGTTGTGCTTTCGTATAATAATGTCATCAACCTAACCGCCGCTAATCTTGAGGACTTGATGAATCCCAATACGGTGCTGCCTGGGAGTCCTGGCTACTTATACAGCGCACCGGGTACTGCTAGTGCCGCGCGCAATTATCCCTCAAAGGAAAATTCTACGGGAGCGGATCTTACGCTCATTCTTCGGCCCACGAAACAACTTCAAGTTCGACTCACCCTTGCTCGAACTAAGGTTACGGGCGAACCTGATCTTTCTTCATTTCGCGCATATTACAACGCTGCGCTCGCTCGAGGAAATGAGAGTCCGGCCGTGCTGGCTTTGGCTAAACTGTTGTTGGACTCACTTGATATCCCGGGTAAACCCACCGGTGCGCGAGCCTCTCCTTGGTCGGGTAGCTGGGTAATCGACTACGCCATGCCTCGTGATGCTTGGGCTCCCCTCATGGGCGTGCGATTCGGTATCAATGGAACGTGGCGTGACGATTATCTGCTTGGTCGTCCCAACGGCCAACAGATGATCGGCGGTTCTAGTCACCTGTTGAACGCATACGTGATGCGTGACCAGAAAATTTGGGGCCAACAGGTGCGCTTCCGCTTGGGCGTTAAAAATCTCACCGATTTGGAAAACGACAAGATCCGAAAGACCGGTTTCACCACTATGGCCAACGGCAGTAACCGTTACACCTATTCCTACGTCATGCCAGCACAATACGATCTCTCGGCCTCTATTAAATTTTAGAAAACCAATTCCATGATCACCCCTCGAATCAGCCTTCTTGTTACCTGCCTCTTAGCGCTCGGTGCGTCCCTTCCGGCCGCCACACCAAACAAGCCCAACATAATATTTATTCTCGCTGATGACTATGGGGTGGGTGAAGTCAGCGCTTATGGCGCCGATAACTACAAGACGCCCAACATTGATGCTCTTGCGCGCGGTGGTACGCGTTACACGCACGCTTACACGCCGTCCCTTTGCGGTCCCTCGCGCGCCACGATTTTGACGGGCCGCTACCTTTTCCGCACCGGCGCCACTAATCAGGACGCCACAGGTCGTTTCACGCCGGCCGCTGAGACGATGATGCCCACGATTCTAAAACCAGCAGGCTACATCACGGCTGCTGTTGGTAAATGGGGCCAGCTGCCTCTCGGGCCGGGCGAATTTGGTTTTGATCAATACCTCAAATTCCAAGGTAGCGGTGCCTATTGGAATACCCAAGAAAAAGCCAAAACCTACCTGGTTAATGGCATTGTGACGCCCTTAAAGGATAAAGAATATTTGCCCGATGTGATGGATCGTTTCGTTACAGACTTCATCACCAAGAATCACGATAAGCCGTTTTATATCTATTATTCTCTCTCCCACGTTCACACCGAGATTTTACCCACTCCCGACAGTGCGCCCAACAGCAAGGACATCTATGCCGATAATGTGAAGTATATGGACAAGCTCGTTGGTAAACTCATCGCCGAACTCGAGCGCCAACATCTCCGCGAAAATACGCTCATCGTGTTCTTCGGCGACAACGGCACGGCCAACGGTCGGGCTGACAAAGCGATGATTGGTGGTCGTCGCCTCGACGGCGCCAAAGGCTCGATGCTTGAAGGGGGCAGCTTGGAGCCGCTCATCGTCAACTGGCCCGGCGTCACGCCCGCCGGTAAAGTCCGCGGCGACATGATTGATTCTACCGACTTCGTGCCTACTTTTGCTGAAATTGCTGGGGCTAAATTACCGGAGAAAAAAATCATCGATGGTCGCAGCTTCGCTGCTTCGATCCGCGGTGAAAGCAAGCAGGCTCGCGAATGGGTTTATCTCCAGCTCGCTCGGCAATGGTATGCGCGCAGTGCCTCCTGGAAGCTCACGCAATCCGGCGAACTTTTTGATATGAGCGACTCGCCCTTCTCCGAGAAACTCGTTTCGGCGGACACAAAAATTCCGGCGGCGATTGCGGCGCGCCAGCAACTTCAGGCTGCTCTCGACCAACTCAACCCCGCCGGCGGTATTCTTGACGAAGGCGATGGCACGGGCCGCCATGCTAACAAAGCGGATAAAGTCGCCAAAAAAGAGGCCAAGAAAAAGCAGCTGTAAGCGCTGCTTTATACGACTGCACGCCTTCAGGCTCTATCCCTCGTATTCCAGAAGCAATTTTACCCTACCAAATCTACCAAATTAAATGACTTTACCAGTAAATTTCTCTACTCTCAGGCCTGCAGCCTGCGCGCTGCTGTTGTCCTCGTGCCTCTTTGGACAATCTACTTCGACGACAGATTCTGAAACCATCAAACTCTCGGCTTTCGAAGTTAAAACCGAAGCCAACCGCGGTTATACAGCCTCTGAGACCATGTCCGGCAGTCGCGTGAAAACGCAGATCGCCGATTTGCCTTACACGGTTAACGTGCTCACAAGCGAATTTTTTTCCGACTTCGGTATACTCAACTTGTCCGACAATGTTACGCAGATTGGAAATTTTACCGGCTTGGATATTGGTGGTAACTTCAATTTGCGCGGTTTCTCTTCGTCGAATCAACTGCGCGACGGCTTTTTCCGCCTCGGCCGCTACGGCTCGAGCAACATCGACCGCATGGAAATCATTAAGGGCTCCAACGCAGCCATCTACGGCCGCACCTCACCTGGCGGTATGGTAAACTTCATTTCGAAGCAGCCCAAAGCCGAAGAAAAACAAACCTTGCTCTACAATTACGGTGATTACGGCACGCAGCGTGTCACACTCGAGTCTACCGGCCCTCTTACCACAGGCTCCTTGGGCCGTACTAATTACGTACTCACGGCGAGTCACTACCAACGTAAATTTGATCAGGCATATGCTACGGATCGTAACCAAGAATATTATTTGGCCGTCGATCACGTATTCGCCGATGGTTCGAAAGTTTTTGTTTCGATCGAGTATTGATGCAAGTTTCATGGGTAAAGCGGTGGCATTATCCGTGAAGCTCACTCCTGTTGCTAATATGAAGAAGGTCCATTTTACCCATCTTTTACTGAGTGTGATCCTATTCGTGGGGTTCGCTGGTCAAGTCACGGCCCGCGAGCTCCGAGTCGAAACTCAAGGGCAATTGGCGACCGCGTTAAAAACCGCTGGTGCTGATGATTTTATAATTCTAAAGGACGGTGAATGGAAGGACACTAAACTTGCGATCAAACAAGGTGGGCTAGTGGGTCGTCCGCTGGTGATCCACGCGGAAAATCCTGGGGCAGTGAAGTTTAGTGGCACTTCTTCGCTGGAAATTAATGCCCCCTACGTCATAGTGGATGGGTTCTTATTTGCTGAAGGATCTACTCAAAAAGGAGCGGTGATTCAGTTTAATTCTCATCACGGTATCGTTCGAAATACAGCGATCGTAGACTACAATCCTAAGGCCTTTGAAACCGAATACTACTGGGTATTTTTTGCGGGTGACTACAACGTGATCGAACGCTGCTATTTCAAAGGTAAAAATAACCTGCAGCCGCTGATCGGTAATGCCATCGAAGATAGTCGCCACAATACGGTTAGAGACTCCTATTTCAAAAATATTCCTTATGTAGCCAACGCCAATGGCCGCGAAATCATCCGCGTTTGGGGGTCAGGTAAAATCGAGGATCGCGACGAAGACGGAGCCTATTTTACCATCGAAAATAATCTTTTCGACCACGCACACGGCGAGGGCACCGAGATCATCTCCCTCAAATCCAACCACAACATAGTACAGGGTAACACCATCATCGCTACACGTGGTGGTGTTAATATTCGGCGCGGTAATTTCAACACAGTGCGGGGTAATCAACTGCTGGGTCAGGGTTACGAAGGCGCACAAGGACTACGAATGTCCGGCCGTGATAATATCGTCGCGGGCAATTTTGTTTCCGGTTGTGAGTACGGTATCCGGGTGGCATGCGGTGAGTACATTACAAGTTCGTTGACCCCAAGTTACACCCCCGACGTGAAGCCCAACGGCAAAAAAACTGCCCAAGTACGTATTCCAACTTACCCGCAAGTTTTGCGCCTCAGCCTTGTCGACAACGTTACGATTGGTATCTCAGGGCCTGATCTTGAAGTCGGTTCCGCCTACAAAAATCATTGGCCTGTATCTCAACAAGTTCTCGTGCCCGAAGATTGCATGATCAAAAACAATCGCTTTATTCGGACTGGGTCCGGTGGTGATGCAGTGATAGTAACCGTTCCCGAAATTCAGCCACCCTTCGATCGTTTTACTTTTAAATCTAACCGCTACGAAGGCAACACCCTGGTCGGCGTTGGCACAATAGCGACGCCCGCGCAATCGGGGTTCACGGTTCAGCCCGCATCCTTTTATAATTCCAAGATTGCTCAAGCTGCTACTGCGCCGCTTTCAGCTGAACAGGTCGGGCCCGCTTGGGTAATTGCGCGCCGGCGCGCGGGCGACTGGGCGGTAGAGGACTCTTTATCCGAGGAGAGACCCGCGGCCGCCTCCGAGGTCCGAAAAAAGAAAAAGAACCGCTAATTACCTTATTTCGCGTTCCCCCAAATATATAAATTTATTATGATGAAAACGATCCTGTATTTGTTTCTCGCCCTCGCGGCGAATAGTCTCACTCAGGCTGCGGACTCGGCCCCGGCACGCCCTAATATTTTGTTTATTGCTGTTGATGACTTACGGCCTGAATTCGGTGCTTATGGTGCCGATTACATCAAAAGCCCCAACCTTGATCGTCTCGCTAAATCTGGCATAACGTTCCAACGTGCGTATTGCCAGCAAGCGGTCTGCTCGCCCACGCGTTCTAGCCTGATGACGGGTACGCGCCCCGACACCACCAAGGTCTGGGATCTGGTTACCCATTTCCGTGATGCCCTGCCTAATGTTGTCACCCTTGGGCAGCATTTTAAAAACAATGGCTACTTTGTACAAGGTATGGGTAAGATTTATCACGGTGGCTTTGATGATCCTGCGACCTGGTCGGTACCATGGGGTACTCCCGCCGCTGACACCTACGCTCTGCCTGAAAACGTGAAACTCAATGCCCGCCGTTACGGCGTAGATCCCGACGACGACAATGCTCCCGTTGCTAAAGCCAAAGGTAAGGCCAAAAAGAAGGCTCTAGCCAAAGCTCCCGAAGCCGGCACGCCTACTGTGGCGGACGCCATGCCTGCGGCCAAAAACATCCGTGGTCCTGCCTTCGAAGGGGCAGATGTACCTGATAATTTTTTCCAAGACGGTAAAGTCGCCGAGCTCGCTGTTTCTACGCTCCAAGGCTTAAGTAAAAAATCCGAGCCCTTCTTCCTCGCAGTGGGTTTTGTTAAACCCCATCTGCCCTTTGTATCTCCCAAAAAATACTGGGACCTTTACGATCCAGCTAAAATTGAGCTCGCCACTAACAAATTTCGACCAAAAGACGCGCCCGATTACTCAATCCTCCCAGGCGGCGAATTACGCAATTACTACGGCATTCCCGAAGGCTCAATCCCTGACGATCTCGCGCGTCAACTAAAGCACGGATATTACGCGTCGATCAGCTACATGGACGCGCAAGTGGGTAAGTTGCTGGACGAGCTCGAACGTCTCGATCTGCGTAAAAATACTATCGTGATTTTGTGGGGAGATCACGGTTGGAAACTCGGTGAACACGACGCCTGGTGCAAACACTCTAATAGCGAAAACGACACTAACACGGCGCTGCTCCTTTCCGTGCCCGGCATGAAAAATGTCGGCTCAAAAACAAAATCAATTGTCGAATTTGTTGATGTCTACCCCACGCTCGCCGATCTCGCCGGGCTCTCTTTGCCTTCTCACCTAGAAGGCGTGAGTTTCAAGCCGCTCCTCGATAATCCTAACCGTCCGTGGAAATCCGCCGCCTTTAGCCAATATCCCCGCAACGCCGGTAAAACCGGCGCGGGCCAACTTATGGGCTACTCGATGCGTACGGAACGCTATCGCCTCACCGTCTGGGTAAATCGCGATGACCACACCAAGATCGACGCCATCGAGCTTTACGATCACCAGATTGATCCCCAGGAAAACTTCAACGTCGCCAAAGCTCCAGCCAACGGCGAACTCGTCGAACAACTCCTCGCCCAGTGGCGCAAAGGCTGGCAAGGCGCTAAGCCGACCGACGCACTTTAAAATCATGAAAACGATTCGTCGGAATATTTGTGCTTCAGTAGTCTGCCGGATCGTTTGTTTTATTAGTAGTTTATTGTGCGGGGTTTTCGCCCGTGCGGCTGAGGTCGATTCAATTGCCGCAGTCCGCGCGGTCGACGACGAGCGAGTAGTTGCTACCGTCGCCGCCGACAAAGTACGTCTCGATCAAATTTATTCCGAGGGTCTACGCTACGCCCACGCCAACGGAAAAATCGACGATAAGGCGCAACACATTGCGGCCCTCGCCGACAAAAAAACGAGTCACGATCGCTTCGATTATCAAGTTCGTGAATTTCGATCCGCGGGTCCTGGCGTCGTCCTCATGTCAGGACGACTCTTGATTCACACGACGAGCGCCAAAGGCAAATCGGTTAACGATGTTAACTTCCTTGCCGTCTGGCGTAAAGAAGCCGGCGGCTGGCGGCTGTTTGATTGGCAGGCGGCAAAAAATCCCGCACCACTCACTACGACGAACTAGCACGATTTTGGTTATTTTGTCCGCGCCGACTGCCTGAACTGCGGCGAATGCAGTTGTACCGATAGTTAACCCTCGAACATCGTTCTCTTACCCCTCCGTTTAATACGGTTACTCTATCATTCCTGATTTCTTATGAAGATTATCCTTCGTCTGATTATAGCTCTATCCGTCGTTGTGGCTGCACGTGCGGTCGAACGCCCCAATGTCATTATCATTTTGGCCGACGACGTCGGTTATTCCGACATCGGTTGCTACGGCAGTGAAATCGCTACGCCGAATTTGGATGCGCTAGCGGCCGGCGGCGTGCGCTTCACGCAGTTTTACAACATGAGTCGTTGCTGCCCTACGCGTGCCTCCTTGCTGACCGGGCTTTATCCACACCAAGCCGGCATCGGCCACATGATGAACGACGATGGCGTCGAAGGCTATCGCGGCACGCTCAATCGCCATAGTGTCACCCTTGCCGAAGCCCTCAAGCCCGCAGGCTATCGCACCTATGCCGCTGGCAAATGGCACGTTACCCCTGGTTACACGCTGGCGGACTGGCAGAATAAAACGAATTGGCCCCTGCAACGTGGCTTCGACCGTTACTACGGCACGATTCAAGGTGCCGGCAGTTTCTGGGACCCGGGATCACTCGTGCGCGGTAACACCAACATTACCGTCGCTAACGACCCCGAGTACCAACCGAAGGAAGATTATTACTACACCGATGCGCTAACCGATCACGCTACACAGTTTATCCGCGAACACCGACGCGACCACGCTGGCTCACCCTTTTTTCTCTACGTTCCGTACACCGCAGCGCACTGGCCTATGCATGCGCGCGAGCGTGATATCTCCAATTACAAAGGTCGCTACGATGGGGGTTACACCGCGATCCGAGCCGCACGTTGGGCGAAGCAAAAAAACCTAGGCCTAGTTGATCCCGCATCGGAGCTTTCCCCGCAATCCGGTGATTGGGCGAAGGTCGCCAACAAAGAATTCGAAGCGCGCTGCATGGAGGTTTACGCTGCGATGCTCAGCTCGATGGATGCCGGTATTGGCCGCATTGTTGCGGAGCTAAAAGCCACCGGCCAATACGAGAATACGGTTATCCTCTATCTTCAAGATAATGGCGCCTGCGAAGAAACCAATGGCCGCGTCGGGCCCTCAGTCGCCCGCGCTTCCGCGCCCACGTTGCCGCCGCTCGACAAAAACGCTTATCAGCACGGCAATAAGCCCGAACAAACGCGTGACGGTTACCCTGTGCGTACTGGTTATGGCGTCATGCCGGGTCCAGCGGACACCTTCGTTGCCTACGGCCGTGATTGGGCCAACGTTAGTAACACCCCGTTCCGCGAATATAAACACTGGGTCCACGAAGGCGGTATCTCGACGCCGTTGATCGCGCATTGGCCCGCGGGAATTCCTGCCGCCCGTAACGGAAAACTCGAGACCCAGCCTAGCCATATTATTGACCTGATGGCCACCTGCGTTGATCTGGCGGGTGTATCCTATCCGAAGAAATTCAATGGTGAAACCATTACCCCGATGGAAGGGGTGAGCTTGCTTCCGGCTTTTGCAGGCCAGCCCCTCGCGCGCTCCCAGCCCATTTTTTGGGAGCACGAAGGCAACCGCGCTGTCCGCGATGGACGGTGGAAGCTTGTCTCAAAATTTCCTGAGGGTTGGGAACTTTACGATATCGCGACCGATCGCGCTGAACTCCACGACCTTGCCGCCCAACAATCCGAGCGCGTCCGCGCCATGGTTCAAAGTTACGATGTATGGGCGAAACGCGCGGGGGTTTTGCCTTGGCCGGTAAATAAAAACGCCAAAAAAAATTCCGGCTAACGCAGGAGTTCCCCGCTTTTATTTATGTGCTTTTTTATCCGTTTTTTTTGCGTTGTCGCTGTAGTCATTGCGGGCGCGCTGCACGCGGCTGATCGCCCCAACATTCTCTGGGTTGTCACCGAGGATAACGTCGCCACCACCGTTGGCCCTTATGGCGACCCACTGGCGCGTACGCCCAATATCAACCGTATCGCCGCTGGTGGTATCGTTTTTGATCGTTGTTACTCATCCTCGGCCGTTTGCGCCCCGACTCGTTCGAGTATCATCACAGGCCGTTTCGCCAGTAGCATGGGCACGCAACACATGCGCAGCCAGCGTCCGCTGCCTGAAGGTGTAAAATTTTTCCCCGAATACTTACGCTCCGCCGGCTATTTCACCACCAATAACGCCAAAACTGATTACAACACCTCCAGCGATTGGGACCCGGCTTGGAACGAAAATAGCAAGCGCGCTCACTGGCGTCACCGCGCGCCTGGTCAGCCCTTTTTTGCCGTCTTCAATTTCGAACAATCCCACGAGAGCAATCTTCACAAACGCACTTCACTGGTGACCGATCCCGCTAAAGTCCGCGTGCCAGCCTATTTGCCCGATACGCCCATCGTCCGTGCCGATATTGCCCAGTACTACGATTGCGTCGCTCGCGCGGATGAAGCCCTCGGTAAAATTCTCGATCAACTCGTCGAAGACGGCCTAGCCGAAGACACGATCATTTTTTACTACGGCGACCACGGTGGCGCCGTGTCGCGCAGCAAACGTTTCCTCTACGAGAATGGCACGCATCCGCCCCTTATCGTTCATTTCCCGAAAAAATATCAGCACTTAGCGCCTGCTGCACCTGATTCGCATTTCGGAGAACTCGTTAACTTTGTCGATTTTGCCCCAACCGTTCTGAGTCTCGCCGGAGTGCCCTTACCCGCGCAATTTCAAGGCCGTGCCATTGCGGGTTCAGCCCGTACCCCCGCGCCTACGTACACGTTTTCATTCCGGGATCGCATGGATGAACGATACGACCTCGCTCGTGCGGTAACGGATGGACGCTACCGCTATATCCGCAATTACTACCCGAGCCAACCCTGGGGCCAGCATCTCAATTTTCTTTGGCAACAAGCCTCAATGGCGGAATGGGCGAGCCTGTATGCGGCGGGAAAACTCAATGCCGCTCAACGTGCCTTCTTCGAATTCAAGCCCGTTGAGGAACTTTTCGACAGCGCCAACGATCCCGACAACATCCGAAATCTCGCCGGCGATCCCAGCGCAAGTACGCATTTATTGCGTCTTCGAGCTGCACTGCGCGCGCATCAACTCGTGATTCGCGATACCGGGTTCATGCCAGAGCCGATGATGATTGATTGGGCCGCTAAAGCTTCACCCGCCCTAGTCGCCGCTGACGAGACACGTTACCCTCTCGCTCGAGTCCTCGATATGATTGACGCTTTGCAGCGGCCCGCATCGCCCGACGCCAAGGCCCTAGCGGCGGGGTTGCGTGCATCGGAGGCAGTGATTCGTTATTGGGCAGCGGTCTCTGCGCTGCGCGCAGAGACTATGCCGGATATGACGCCGCTTTTGAGCGACCCCGAAATCGTGGTGCGACTGGCGGCAGCCGAGGTGATTTTGCGGCGCGGTGAAAACCCTAACGCTTGGAGCGTGATCGAATCCGCCCTTAAAGATGCGACGAGATCCGAGGGTCGCTTGTTTGCCGTAAACGTGGTCGCCCGCATCCCCCGCATAGCGCCGCCGAGCGTGATGGGCGTGATCGCCTCATTAGCCAAAACCTCACTCGCCAACGGAGCCGAGAATTACACGGCCCGCGCCGCTGAAGATTTGGTTCGTTCTACTCACTAAATTTTATGTACCTCTCGCGCTATTTCATCGTTTTTTTCGTTGCATCGTTCGCTCTGGTTTTGGCTTCCGTGGCACTGGCCGACGACACCAAGCCTACGAATGTTCTGTTTATTATCTGCGATGATTTGAATCCTTCGCTTGGCTGTTACGGTGATACGCGCGTGAAATCGCCCAACATCGATCGGCTGGCGGCGCGCGGTGTGCGATTTGATCGCCCGTATTGCCAATATCCGTTGTGTAATCCGAGCCGGGTTTCGTTTCTTAGCGGGCGTCGGCCTGAGACGAGCGGGGTATATGTGCTCAACACGTCGGCGCGCAAGGCGCTGCCTGAGGCGGTAATGTTACCGCAATTTTTTCGTCAGCGCGGTTATTTCAGCGCGGGCGCAGGCAAGGTTTTTCACAATGCAAAAGTGAGCGACGCGGCTTCGTGGGATCTTTATGAAGATGATCTCACGCAGGACCCGGAGGAGATGGCGGCTATTGAGTCGCGCTATGGCGCGGGTGAGACGGGCGGCGGCGATGGGCGGCCCGCGTCGTTTATGCTCACCAGTGACGGCGAGCGCACGCGTGACGGGCGCAATGTCCGCACGATTCTACGGCTGATGCAGGAGCAAAACGCGGCTGGTAAACCCTTCTTTCTCGCCGCGGGTTTTCACAAACCGCACTTGCCATGGACTGCACCAAAGAAATTTTTTGATTTGTACCCACCCGGCAGTCTCACGCCAAAAGCTGAGCCCGCGATGCATGATGTGCCTGCGATCGCGTTGCAGACGGAGCTTTCTGGTTTCGCGCAGCCGGATTCCCGTGAGGCGGCGATCCGCGGTTATTACGCATGCATTTCGTTTACCGATTCACACGTGGGGATGTTGCTCGACGAGTTGGAGCGGCTCAATCTCTGGAAAAGTACCGTCGTTGTCCTAATTGGCGATAATGGCTTTCACCTGGGCGATCATGGCGGCTTGTGGGCAAAATTGAGCGCATTTGATAACGCGACACGCGTACCGATGATCATCGCGGGTGCGGGTGTACCCGCGGGTCGTGTCGTAAATGCTCCGGTTGAGCTGCTGGATGTTTATCCGACATTAGTCGAGTTGTGCCAGGCGCCGGCACCCGCTGGTCTAGAAGGTCAGTCGTTGGTGGCTTTGATGCAGGCCGAGGCCAATGCGACGCGGCGGCCCGCGGCGAGCATGGTGTTTCACTATGATGCGGCGAAGCACACCGATGTGATGAGCCGTACGGTCATCGCCGCTAACTGGCGCTACACGGAATGGGATGGTGGTAATCGAGGCCTAGAGCTTTATGTCCGTGCTGATGATCTAGGTGAATATCGTAACCGCGCCAATGATGCGACGCAGGTCGCATCGCTCAAAGCAGGGGCGGAATTTCTTCATGGTTTGCCCGTGCCGAAACCGGGCCCTGCTAACCGACCGCGGGCCCTGCTGCCGGCGGGTGAGAAATCAAATTGAGTCTTTCTGCGATTTCATACGGTCGGATTTACCATCAAAAAAGGTCTCACGCTTATGATTCACCCTAAATTATTGGCATAGATAGTTTAATCGCTTATTGGGCAGGCCTCTAGTCTGGGGGCCGATTGGCGTTGGTCGTGAAGTTACCCAGCGCTGGCTAGCGGACCTGAACATAAAAACTATCTAGATTGCTCCTACTAGCCCTTCAGAAAGCTGGTTCGTGGAGAGCTTCTGCAGCGGCTTCCCGCAAGAGTGTATCAATCGCAAGCAGATCATTATCATGACCGAGGCCCGCTTCGTTATCAAGGATCTCTCTAAGGACTTATACTCAGCGCGGCCATACAGCTCTTTTAGCTTTTAGTTACGGCCAGCGCCTCGCCGCACCACGCTTGCCCTTTATCCCACGATTTCATCAGCCTAAGGTCTCCTTTTCGAGGGGTAGCCAAACTCATCTTTCCTTCAAATTTATCAACTGTTTAGTCTAACTCTGAGCTAAGTCCAAACCCGTTGTCTCGTTATCGACGAAGCTAATAAAATAGGTCAATTTTGAGGTTCAGCATGACTGGTCGTCATACCGAGTATCCCAGCCTTAAGTTACAGCGTTGCACGGCTTCGAGCTACTTGGGAACTTGCTGCATAGATCACGGTCTTTAACTTATCTCAGGGTTAAAATCGTGTTTTAATCTTCGGTCCCATTATTCTCTTCATTCTAGGGGCATAGTTCCGATGTCCAACACTTACTATAGACGGCATGCGACCCTCGTCATAATCCATGAAAATCTTTAATGCAGGCTCATTAATTGTCGCCTTTGTAGCCGCTAACCTAACTTCGTTTGCGGCAGGTCGGAACCTGACCGTGGACAAGGCCGCGTCCCACGTGGATATCGCGGTCAAGGCGACCATAGATTCCTTCAACGCCAAACTCATCGATTTTACGTCTTCGATCCAGATTGACCCAGAAACCGAGATAGTGAAGGGGGCTAAGGTCTCGTTTCATTTTGCGGACGTTAAGACCGGTAACGATAAACGTGACCATGAAATGAACATGTGGCAAAAGACGGATCAGTTCCCAGACGGAGCCTTCGAGCTAAGTACGCTTACTGCCGCCAGCGATCACAAGTTTACTGCCCGCGGTAGTCTTATATTGCACGGTGTTGCTCATGCGTTGGAGTTTCCGGTGACGATTAGGCGAGAGGGCGCGCTCACGAGCGTCGACGGGGAAGCCGCGGTAGACACCCGTTGGTTTGGCCTCCCTTTGATCAGAAAGTTTGCGTTACTGAAAGTTGATCCGCTGATAGTGGTGCGTTTTCATCTATCGGGCACAATCGCAGGCCAATGAACATCGGTTCCTCAGACAGCGAGGTCCGGAAGTTGATGTCACGAATCTTGGCGGCCCAGTGCCCGACCTACCCCACTACGGAGCCCCGCTTAGGGACAGCCATTACGGAGGCAATCGGTCACCCCGGTCGCTTGGTGCGGGCCGAAATGGTGATTCAGGCTTCGAGTCAGCATGGTCTCAGGGCGGAGGTCGGCGAACAACTCGCGTGTGCCATCGAATATTGGCATCAAGCTTCGCTGATCCTCGATGATTTGCCCTGCATGGACGATGCACAGGAGCGGCGCGGCCTGCCCTGCGTTCATCTCAAGCATGGTGAGTCAATCGCAATTCTGGCGGCGCTCGCGCTTGTCAACCGCGCTTACTCACTTGTGCAAGCAGCTTACCTAATGGAGTCAGCTGCGGTGCGAGCAACTGCCGCAGAGTTGGTCGATCGGGCGCTGGGCGCAGGAGGCATACTTTGCGGCCAAGCCTGGGACCTGACCTTTAGCTTAGGAGAGAGCGCGCCGCGGGAGGTCGGCCGGATTGCTGAGCGAAAGACGGGCCCTTTGCTGTGGCTCGCGCTTTGCCTCCCAGTTCTGCTGTCGGATAAATGGCCGCAGGAGCGCCACCCGTTACGGGCGCTTAGTATTTACTGGTCGTTGGCTTTCCAAGCGATGGATGACTTGGTGGACGTGACTGCAACTTTCAGCGCAACGGGTAAAACTACGGGGCGCGATGCGGTGCTGAGTCGGCCCAATTTAACCCTCGCGCTCGGTGATCTTGTTAGTCGTCAGCGCATCAGCCGCCTGCTACGACTTGCGGATAAACAAATTCGGGGGCTGTGCAGCCGGGATCGGACATGGACTTATCTGGCCGATTGGCACGAACGTTTGTTCCTGGCCCGCTACCGTCGGCTAACTGCGGCTTAGAATGAGATTCCTATCGCTAATCCTAATCAATCTACGGCGCCATCGTTGGCGGGCTCTCATTGGCGTGGCTGGAATCGGTTTTGGGGTCGCAGCGATGCTAACCATTTTGGGCATCGTTAACGGGGCCATTGTTATGTTCGAGCGCATTCTGTCCAGCGACAGCCACTATCTGGTCTTGGAAAAGAACGTATCCGACTTGTTTTTCAGCGCCGTGCCCGATGAGTACAGCGCGGCCATTGGCAAGATGCCGGGCGTGGCTTCGGCTCATCGGCTTCTTTTCGGCATCGTTTCCTCGCCGGGCTATCCCGTGATCACCTGCTTTGGATTGGAATCTGATGACCCGCGGCTCAAGCGCGCTGAATGGCAGTCGGGTCAGCGGGTAGATTTTGGTCGCCTGCCGAACGAAATCTTTCTCGGGTCCCGAGCTTCTGAGTTTTTGCACGTCCGTCTGGGCGACATGCTGCCGATTGGCGCGACCCAGCTGCGGGTCGCGGGCATCCTGAAAACCGAAAACGGATTTGAGGACGGCGGCGTGTTCCTCCCCCTCTCGGACGCACAGCAATTCTTTCATCGGCCAAATGTGTGTTCAGTGCTCGCCGTTCAACTGCAGGACAAGGCCACCGGGGAAGAATTTAAGCGCCTGATCGAGGTTGCTTACCCAAAATTGATTGCATTGGAGAACCGCGAATTCAACCAGAGCTATCATTCGTTTCGCATTCTCAAGACGATGGCATGGGCAGTCGGGCTGTGCGCTTTTCTGCTCGGGGGACTGGGTGTTGCCAACACAATGCTGTTATCGGTCTTCAGCCGGATTAGAGAAATCGCCGTCCTTCGCGTGTGTGGATTTTCCGAACGGCAGGTGGCGGGCTTAATTTTGGGTGAAGCAGTGATGGTGGCCGCGGCGGGTTCGTTGGTTGGCTTTGGACTGGGCGGATTAGTTCTCCTTGGCCTGCCGCACGTGCCTCAGTTTCAAGGGTACGTCCAGGCGGACGTGGGGCCATTGGTCCTTGCCAGCATCGTGGCCACGACCTTTGCGACTGCCGTCGTTGGAGCTATTTACCCCGCGTGGTTCGCCTCGCGCATCCAACCGGCGGAGGCCCTGCGTTATGAATGAGACTGGTAAGATGCTCGTTTCGGCGCGCGACTTGAGTAAGTCGTATGACAAGGGCCGTATCACGGTCCTCAATGGGGTATCGCTTCAAGTTTACTCGGGCGAGATCGTCGCGCTGTGGGGAGCATCGGGCTCAGGCAAGAGTACCCTGCTCCATCTGCTCGGCGGCCTGGACTTGCCTGACCGAGGTGATCTCAGCGTCTGCGGACTCGATCCGCGGCTGGAGCGCGATCGCTTGCAGCTGCGTCGAAGGCATCTGGGCTTTGTGTTTCAACTGCACAACCTGATCCCCGATTTGACCGTCGCGGAAAATTTGAGCGTGCCAGCGCTGGCCGTCGGCACAACGGCGTCCGACACCTCGGCGCGCGCGCGCCTTCTGGCTGATCAGGTTGGAATTATCCATCGACTTGGACACCGCATCCAAGATTTGTCTGGGGGCGAGCGACAGCGGGTGGCCATCTGCCGGGCGCTGATGAACTCGCCGCGTCTCCTCCTTGCGGATGAACCCACGGGCTCGCTTGATGAGGCGAATGGCGACCTGATTTTTTCCCTGCTTAAGGAGCTTGCGGAACATAGCGGCATCGCGGTCGTACTGGCGACCCATGAATTTCGGTTCGCCGACGCTTGCCACCGACGATTGCACATGCGCAACGGAAAGGTGAGCGAACCATGAATCAGGTAGATAGGCTTCCAGTCGCGAGGTTATTGGCACAGCACACGTTTACCTGGTTACTTTTCGCGAACTTAGTCGGTGTGCTGCTGGCAGCCTTGCTGCTCTGGCCGGATTTTAATGGTGTGCTCGGCGCGCTGACCTATGGCCGATGGGTGCCTCTGCATCTTAATTGGCAGCTTTATGGCTGGTGCGCACTCCCACTGGTTGGTGTCTTGCTGAATTGGTGCCTCGACGTGCGCCATCCGCAGGTCCTTTTGCATGCGCAGTTGGTACTCGGTGCTTGGTCACTGGCGCTCTTACTTGGCGGTTGGTCATGGCTGACTGGAGTGACGAGTGGAAAGATATTTCTTGAGTGGCATGGCTGGGCCCGGGCGCTGCTGACAATCGCGATGGTCCTGCTTTGGAGTGTTCTGGCGGCGCATGTTTGGTGGCGTCGCGACGAATTGAAACGGGGGGGGCTGGCGGGGCGTTTTGCTTTTTTGATGGCTCTAGTGGTCGTCCCCAGCATCTTATATTTGTCGGCTGGGCGGGAATTCTATCCAAGCGTAAACCCGGACAGTGGCGGCGCCACAGGATCAAGACTGCTGGCCTCCACTTTAGGAATCGTGGGAATCTACGGTTTTATTGCCGAAGCGCTGGGGATCGCGCGGCGCAGTGTGAGATGTTGGTTTTGGGGGTATTTTATTTTCTCTGGGCTTGTTTGCACTCAAATCGAGCATGGCAACGCCTCACATCACGACCTGATCCAGGTTGCGGGTTTGGCCACGCTGCTCGGCTGGTTGCCGCTGACCTGGTTGTATTTTAGAGGCCATGCGGGCCAGCTGTTGGCGCGGCGGTGGTGGGCTGCCGCCTTCTGCTGGTGGGTGGCCTTGGTTGGCTCAGGCCTAGGGACCTTTCTTCCTAATATCTCTGAGCAACTGAAATTTACGAATGCCATGGTGGCGCATGCACATCTGGCGATGGCCGGTCTCGTGACTAGTGCTAATATGGCGGTGCTGGCCGAGTTGAGGGCTATGGGGTCCGTGCGCGGTTTCTGGCTCTGGCAGGGGGCTTGTATTGCGCAAGTGGCCCTGCTGTTGGCCCTGGGTTGTATCGAGACGGAAAATGAGGCCGCTGTCTTCCTTTCGGCACCGGTTTCCCAGCTGATTTATGCGGGTCGTCTCCTAGCGGGAATCCTCATGCTGACGGCTTCGCTCCACTGGTGGCGGAGTTCTCTTGTGCGGCAGGAATTGGGGGTGGACCTATGAAAACAAACGCCGGAGCTTCGCCGGTCCTTCCCAGATTGGCTGCGATTCTCGCGATCGCTGTGGCTTATGGATACTTTCTGTTGTTCGCGGAATTCGCGCTGCTGGAACTTGCGAAGCCGCTCTTTGGAGATGATCGGGCATTGCGGCCCTTATTGGGTTTGCTGGGCGGGGCTGGGGTTCTAGGGAGCGGTCTCGCGGCATGGCGATTCAGAATGGTAACGTTCCGTGCCCAGCTCATGGTGGGGTTTGTCGGGTGTGCCGCTTCGGCGGCTATAACATTGGGCGCCGACCGGACGGGATTATGGCTGGCTGCGGCGGGGGTGGGACTAAGCCTCGGTTGGACAACAGTGACGCTCTCGTCAGGATTGCGTGCCACTACAGGTTCCCGCTGGCTCGGTCTCTGTTGCGGACTCGGCACGGGCTTGGCTTACGCAGTTAGTAACCTCCCGCCGATCTTCAATGCGACTCCGCGGATTCAAACGATCATTGTTCTTGGCATAGCTTTGATCGGGGTTGGTGCGTCGAGATGGATGTTTCCTCAATCCGCAGCGGACCCTGAGCCTCTGGCCCGTCGCGAAGCCGGACTGGCTGTTTGGGAAGTCATCTTCCTTGCTCTCGTTTGGCTGGACGCGGCGGGTTTCTATATCCTCCAACACACTCCGAAATTGCGGCAGGAAACGTGGAGCGGTGAATGGCTATTGTTTGGTAACGCGATGACGCACTTGATCGGGGCCGTCCTAGCGGGCCTGCTCCTCGATGCCGGTCGGCTGGGAGCCACCGTGATGTTTGCTATAATGGCCCTCGGTTTCGCAGACCTCTTGATTGGTGGTGGCGGTGATAATTTTGCTACAGCTCGGGTGCTCTACACTATGGGAGTCTCAGCCTATTCAGCTGCTTTAGTATTTTATCCGGCGATGAGCGGGCGACCCTGGGTGGCCGCAGGTCTCTTTGCGTTGGCTGGTTGGGGCGGCTCAGCCCTGGGCATAGGCATGGTGCAGGACCTGCACGTCATCCCTGTCTGGTTTATCGGATTTGCCGGCCTATCCGTTGGAGCGGCGTTGCTTGTTCGCTGGCGCGTGATCACGACGCCGCTCATGCTCGGATTGGTAGCGCTATGTGTTTTCCCTCCCCGCACCTCGGCAGTGGAAGATGATTACGCGCGAGGACGCGAGGTCTACATCGCCGAGGGCTGTATCAACTGCCATTCCCAGTACGTGAGGCCAAATGTTCTGATGGATATTCTGTGGTGGGGACCGACCCAACCGCTTAGCAAGACCATGTCTGAACATCCCCCCTTGGTCGGACTCCGCCGGCAAGGCCCGGATCTCACCAATGTGGGCAATCGACGCAACCCGGAGTGGCAGCGGCTGCACTTGATCGCGCCACGGTCAATTTCCCCTGGGTCAAGGATGCCGAGCTACGCCCGTCTCTTTAGGTCCGGAGATCTCCGTGGATCTTGGTTAGTAGCTTATCTCGCCGAGTTGGGCGCCGACACGGCGCAGATCAGGCAGCAACAGATCGATGAATGGAAGCCACCTATCGAAGCGTTGGCGCTTCCCGAGGACGAGTCAGCTGCCCGCCGGACATTTATTAGCCTCTGCGCTTCCTGTCATGGACTTGAGGGCCGCGGTGATGGCGAACTCGCGAATCAGTTATTGGATAAGCCGTCCGATTTCGTCAAAAGACCATTGCGGCATGTGAACACCAATGGCAGCGAAAGCTTAATAGCTTTATCGCGTATCATCAAGTTCGGGCTACCGGGCACGCCGATGGCCGGTCATGAATACCTCGACGATTCTATCGTCGTCATGTTGGCGCGTTACGTCGATCGCCGCGACGGACACAAATAGGCGAATTCCCGGATTTGTCGTTGTGTCACCTTCGACCTACCAGGAGCGTCTCGATATCGAACCCACCTTACGAAACAAGCTGCCGCGCTACTTGCAGTTCTTAATCTTGAGCGTTTGCCAGTCTGGCACCGCCAAGTGCACCCCCAAAGGAAAGCGGTAGTTGTCTTTCGGCCAAAAGCAAGAAGAAGTGTGACCAACCTGCGCTATACCTGCCCCTATCGAGGCCTAACTATGTTAACGGAATATCGCTTTACCGTCAGCTACTCTTCCTTGCGGTTCGGTTCACTTCAGCGGCTAACCGCCAAAAAAGCCTACTGGCTGTTAGCGCAGCAGGCTGAAGTAATAACGACGGCATGGAATTAGTGTAAGCTTACCACTAATTAGTGTAAGTATAACGTAAATCGTGTCACCAACTCGAATTTAATGTCCTTATGTAAAATCTCAGCGGTACTCCTCGCCGGTGATGGCGTTGATGACCTTAAAGTGTTCGAGGTGGTAGTTCGGGTCGGCGCGGAAGGCGAGTTTCACTCCGTAGAGTTTTTCGACGCGCACGAGCAGGTCGGCGTCTTCGCTGCGTAGACGCTCGAGGATACTCGGGTGGACGAGGACGCGTAGGGAGTATTCCTTGCCGTCGTTGCGGACTTGTAGACGGCGCGCGATGGAGGAGAGGCGGCGTTGGAGCTCAACCGACATGGTGGTCGCGCTCTTTACGATCCCTCGTCCACGGCAATATGGGCAATCGGTGTAGAGGTTGGCCGACAGTGATTCCTGCTGGCGCTGGCGGGTCATTTGCATGATGCCGAGTTGCGAGATGGGCAGGATGTGATTCTTGGCTTTGTCGGTGGACATCAGCTCGACCATCTTTTCGTAGACGGCGTTGCGGTGGCGCCGCTCCTTCATGTCGATGAAGTCCATGATGATTAGACCGCCCAGATTGCGGAGGCGGATCTGGCGGGCGATCTCGGCTGCGGCCTCAAGGTTGACGGCGTAGATGACGTTCTTCTCGTCGCCGCCGCGGTTCTTATGGGAGCCGGTGTTTACGTCGACCGCGATCAGTGCCTCGGTCTCATCGATGATAATTTCGCCACCCGATGGAAGGGGAACCTTGCGCTGGCCGGTCTGCTCGATCTGACGCTCGATGTTGAAGCGTTCAAAGATCGGGATGCTGTCTTTATACAGAGCGATCTTGCTGGCGGAGCGTTTGGAAATTTGGGCTACGAGTTTCTGCGTTCGCTCGTGGTCGTCTTTGCTATCGATCAGGACGCGGTCGACTTCTTCGGTGAGGAAATCGCGTACCGTGCGCTCCACTACGTCGGGCTCTTGGTAGAGGCAGCACGGGGCTTTCTCGTTGAGCATCTTATGCTGGATGTTCTCCCAGGTCTTGAGGAGCAGGTGCAGATCGCGCACAAAATAACGTGATTTCTTGCCCTCACCGGCGGTACGTACGATCACGCCCACGCCTTCTGGGAGGGTGAGCTCGTTGATGAGGTTTTTGAGTCGTTTGCGTTCCTGCGGGTCCTCGATTTTGCGGGAGATACCGCAGCCATCGGAAAACGGCGTGAGAATCAGGTAACGGCCAGGGATCGAGAGGTTGGTCGTGGTGCGTGGGCCTTTGGTGCCGATGGGACCTTTGGTAACCTGGATCACGATCTCGGAACCCGGGGGATACATCGACGGGATGTCTTTAACCGTGGGATCGGCGGGGCGGGGGGCGGCGTTCTTCTTTTTGTTTACGCGAACGACCTCGATGTTGGAATCGGTCGCAGCAGGGAGCATGTCCCAGTAGTGGAGAAATGCGTTCTTTGAGTAGCCGATGTCGACGAAGGCGGCTTTGAGGCCGGGATCGAGGTTCTTGATGCGGCCCTTGTAGATACCGCCGACCATCCGGTCGTCGGACTCGCGCTCGATTTCAAATTTCTCGAGGCGGCCGTCGATGAGAAGAGCGACACGCTTCTCGAGGGGCTCAGAATTGATGATGAGTTCGCGGTAGGTGCTCTTCTCTTTTTGGAAAACCGCGAGGATTTTCTGGAGGAGGGGGCGGTCCTTGGCGCGTTCGTCGGCGCCGGCTTTTAATTCACTAGCGTTGACGCCGGTGACTTCTTCGACCGGAGGTGGATTGGCCAGTTCAGCGTCATACTTTTGGGAGATGTCCGTGGACGGGGCATCGGGTTTGGGGAATTGCGATTGATCGCTCATGGTGGGTGTTATGCGGGTTAAGCCCGGGGCACCGATGTGTGGAGGTCGCGGCGCAGGAAATTCCGGCAGAGCGGTCGATAACGCGGAGAGGAAGTTGCATGGAGTTCATGCGAAATCCTTTCGGAAGCGATAGACGCTCTGGACTAGTCCTTGCAGCAAGCAGCAACTGAGCACAAAGGAGCCACCGTAGCTGATGAAGGGAAGCGGTATGCCCGTGATGGGCACGAGCCCGATGGTCATGGCGATGTTCACAAACACATGCACCAAAAACAGCACCGTCACGCCTAGGGCGAGGAGGGTGCCGAATCGGTCTCTGGCGAGACCTGCGATGCGGATGCCGTTGAACAGTACCAGCCCAAACAGGCCGAGAACCGTGATGCTTCCCAGGAAACCGAGTTCTTCGGAAATTACAGAAAAGATAAAGTCGTTGTGCGCTATGGAGCGTGGCAGATAGCCAAGTTGGGCTTGTGTGCCTTGTTGCCAACCGCGTCCGCTCAGACCGCCAGAGCCAACGGAAATGAGTGATTGGGTGCGGTTATAAGTGATCCCGGTGCCGCTTGGATCGACTTTTTCCGGTGCGGCAAAGGCTAGGATGCGGTTACGTTGATAATCATGCAGGGGCACCCAGGAGAGCGCCTCATATTTACCGCGGTCCTTCTTTTCGACGTAGGAATACCCGTGGCTGTCCATAAACCTCACATAGTTATAACTATCCCAAGATACGATGCTTACGAGCAAAACGAACGCGCCCAGCGCCGCCGCATAAAAGCGCACGGACAACTTAGAAACGTAAAGCATGGAAAACACCATCGGGGGCAGGACAATCGCCGACTTTAAATCCGGCTGTAACAACACCAAAAGCATGGGTAAGCCCACCGCAAGGGCCAATTTCCCCAGCACGCCCAAAGACTGCTGGATCGTCCCGATTTCATTGCGTATCAACGTGCTCGCCGTGATCAGCAATACCGCTATTTTAGCGGTCTCAGAGGGTTGGAATGAGAAGAATCCCAGGTTGATCCAGCGTTGAGAGCCATAGACTTCGCTGCCGATACCTGGGAGCAGTACCAACACTAGAGGCAGCATGGCCAAAAAATAGATCCAATGCGCGATCCCCAGCCAAAATCGGTAATCAATCATCGCTACTCCTGCATAAACTAGAGCCCCGAGGGCCAAAAAAACCACCTGTTTGACCCAATCCGAGCCATGCACTGAAAGCTGCGCCGAGTAGATGAAGGCGATACCGAAACCACTGAGCGCCAATATCGCCAGAGGGTTGAGCCAATCCCAACGCCCGCGCGTCGTGGTCTTAAAGACCCCGAGGGTATCGAGCGGTGAGGCGAGATTCATGAAAGTGTAGTAGCTTGCGAGGTGGATGCGACCTATTGGTGAATATTAGTAAAATAACGTTTCGGCCTAGTTCTGCAAGAGCGCGGACGTGTCCCGGCCTAATTTATTGGTTCTGTCGCTTTTTGGATTTTAAAATAGCCCTGTCGAATCGAGGTTAAGTTTATCATGAAATTAGTGTTAAACGGCATGCTCGAGAGTCGCTCTAGCGGCACATGGGGTGGCAAAAAACTCAAGTGCCCCCAGTAGAAAGGCTTGAGCTCACTAGAAGTAACCGCCTAGGTTGAGGACCTCTTGACGACAGTAAGCGCCGCCGACTTCGCTTTCTTGATCGCCGAGGGCGACTCTTTTGACTGGTCGCTCTCGCTTTCCATTGTCGTGGGCATGTTGCTCGGGTTTTTCGGCGTGTGGGCTTTGCGCCGGCATACCTGGCGCATCGCACAAGAACAGGCGACCGAGTTGATCGAAGTCGCTCGCCGCGAAGCCGCGGTGGCGGCAGAAGAGACTAAACAGAAGGCTGATCTCGAAATTCAAGACAAACGCGCCGAGCTCAATCGCGATTACGATCGCCGTGAGATTGAGATGGATGTGCGCTTGCGTGAGATTCGCGCTCACGAAGAATCCTTGGGGCTCCTAGATTATCAGTTGGAACAACGGCAGGAACGCATCAATCGCGAGACCGCCGCTGTCAAACAAGCACGTGACGCGATCCGCGCGCTATCAAAAAACGTTCGTAAGCGCCTTGAAGGCGTTTCCCAGATGGATGCTGAGGAAATCCGCCGCGCCCTGCGCGAGGAAGTCACGCTCGAGTGTCAGGATGAGTTGCGAGCGATGAGGCACCAGATGCTCGAGAAATCGGAACAAGAACTCCAGACCGACGCTCGCCGTATTTTGATCGCCGCCATGCAGCGCATAGCGAGCAAACCCAACAACGATCTCACTGCCACGCTGGTCCCTTTGCCCAGCGAGGAAATGAAGGGTCGCATCATTGGTCGCGAAGGTCGCAACATCAAATCCTTCGAAGCTGCCACGGGTGTTACGCTGCTTATTGATGAGTCGCCGCAGCTTGTTTTGATTTCGTCCTTCGATCCGATTCGACGCGAGATCGCGCGCTCTGCGCTCGACGCGTTGGTGAAAGATGGGCGTATCCATCCGGCCAGCATCGAAGAATTCGTCCAACGCGCCCGTGATGAAATTGATCTGGTCACTACTCAAGCTGGTGAGGACGCCGTTACCAGACTCAACATCAATGGCCTCCACCCCGAGATCATTAAGTTACTCGGTAAGCTGAAATATCGCTTCTCCTATAACCAAAACGTCCTCGATCACTCGGTCGAGACGGCGTTTCTGGCCTCCTTGATTGCCAGTGAAATTGGCCTCGACCCCAATCTGGCCAAACGCGCCGGTTTACTTCACGACATCGGCAAAGCTGCCTCCGGCGAACTCGAGGGTTCGCACGCCCATATCGGAGCCGAATTTATCAAACGCTACGGCGAGACGCCGATTGTCACCAACGCAGTCGCTGCGCACCACGAAGAGGTGAAACCGGAGACAATTTACGCGGGTATTGTGATACTCGCCGATACGATCTCTGCCACTCGGCCGGGCGCGCGTGCTGAATCCATTGCTGGCTATGTCCAACGACTCGATCGCCTTGAAAAGCTCGCGCTCTCACTTGAAGGCGTCCAACAGGCCTTTGCGATTCAAGCCGGCCGTGAGATACGCGTCGTAGTTTCGCCCCAACACGTTACGGATGATCGGGCCCGCGATATTGCCAAAGAACTCCGCGCCCGGATCGAGTCTGAGCTCCAATATCCGAGCACGATCAAGATTACCGTCATCCGCGAAGCCCGCTTTACGGAAACGGCCACGTAATCGCCTCCGCGCTGTTAGTTGAAAGCGGGCGAAGCTGAGCCGTAGTTTGGGGTCTTTACTTGGACCGCTCAGTCTTCTTACACCTCTTCTCTGCTTTTAAATTCACTCTTTACCATGGCCGATCCCAAGATCCTCGAAATGTTTCCTAATCCCGCGCCGCACCGTGATTACATCATCGCGCACACGCAGCATGAATTCACTTCGATGTGCCCGATCACTGGCCACCCAGATTTCGCTGCGATCACGGTGCGTTACGTCGCGGATAAAACCTGCGTCGAACTCAAGTCGCTCAAGCTTTACCTCCATGCGTTTCGCAACGCCGGCATCTTCTTTGAGGCCGTGACCAATAAAATTTGTGACGATCTAGGAGGCGCCTTGAAACCGCGTGAATTGACGATCATTGCCGACTGGAAAGGTCGCGGTGGCATCAGCTCTGTTGTGACGTGCGAGTGGTCCCCGAAAAAAGCTCCTAAGGCCAATAAGCGCTGAGGTGTCTGCCCGCGCTGGACTTGAGTGCAGTACAAAATATTTACTGTGCAGAAAGCACGGTAAATGCAGTGGCGTGTAATTCCGGTGTTGCTGCAGCGAGCGTGGACTCAGCCGGATAGGCTGCGCCTCCACGCCAGTCAGTGATAACGCCGCCTGCGCCGCGGATCACGGGCACGAGTGCGGCGATGTCCCAGGGATTCATAATCGGGTCGCACATTACATCGGCGTGGCCTGAGGCGACGAGCATGTATCCGTAGCAATCACCCCAAGTACGAACAAGTTTGGCGGCCGAGAGTAGGCGATCGCACGCGGGACCATTTTGATATTTTGCGAGGTTTAGTATATCGCTGGTGAGGATTGTGGCCTCAGCGATGCGTGTGGTCGGGCGGCAACGCACGGGACGGCCGTTGAGCGTCGTTGTCGTACCATCTCCGATCATGAGTTGGCGAAGAATCGGTTGGTGGATGCAACTGAGCACCGGTTGGCCTTCGTGGAGCAGTGCGATCAAAGTACCAAAAAGAGGAACGCCACTTATGAATGATTTCGTGCCGTCGATGGGGTCTAGTACCCAGACAAAGGTCGCATCGCTGCGTTCGTTGCCCATCTCTTCACCGATAATGCCATGCGCAGGAAATTTTTTCGCAATAAGCTGGCGCAGGAGTTCCTCGGCGCCACGGTCGGCGATGGTGACGGGTGAGGCGTCAGCCTTGGTCTCCACGGCGAGAGCGGGGTTTGCGAAGTGCGGGCGGATAAAGTCGCCGCTGCGCTCGGCGAGCTCGGTTAGGAAAGAGCGGTAAGGCGTGAGGTCCACACGGGTAGAGTGGCTTACGAACCCAACGAAATACACGGAAAAAATTACGAAAGGCAGGATTGGATTCCTGGTCGGTTCCGTGTTGGGTGACGGGAATGTCTTGGACCGAGCAGCCAATTTTCTTTGTCGATTTTGAAGGCAGTCGCGTGTCGGGCGTGCTAGAATATGGCGTCGCCACTTTGTTGGGCGGGCGCGTAGTGGAGGCCGCGACGCGATTGTGCGCGCCGACAGGCCGGGTGCGGTCGGAGGACGTGGCGGTGCACGGCTTGGGGGAGTCTGAGCTGAGCGGACGTGCGCCGTTTGTGAATGATTGGGAGTATTTTGCGGATTTGCGCGAACGCGGGCCCCTGGCCGCGCATTATGCGGGTGTGGAAAATGCGTTACTCAAAGGGGTGTGGCCGTACCCGCGGCAATCGCCAGATTTCGCGCGGCCCGGCGAACGTATCGTCGATTGGGGGCCGTGGATCGATTCGGCCCGGATTTACGGGCAGCTTTATCCGCAACTCGCCTCGGGAAAACTGGAAGACGTGATCGCGGCGTGTGGTTTGCAGGGTGAATTGGACATTCTCGCGGAGAAATTCTGCCCCGATGAACGGCGACGCTATCATGCGGCGTTGTACGATGCGTTAGCCGGCGCTTTGTTGCTGGCCTCCCTCGCTCGGGAGCCCGTGGTGGCGGCAATGAGTGTGATGCAGTTGCTGGCGTTGAGCACGCTCGATGGGGCGAAGCGCGACGCGCTCACGCAGCGCGAGTTGTTTTAAATTTCGCGTCGCGCAGGGAAATTCGCGGCCGTGTAAGGCGAGCCTTGCTCTAGTCGGCGTGGGTCGGCACGTTGGTGGGTTCTTATGGCTATTGTGAGTCTTCTCGATGTCAGCTTGAGCTTCGGCGGTGCGCCGTTGCTGGATCGCGTCAATCTTCAGATCGACCGCGGCGAGCGGGTCTGTCTGGTCGGACGCAATGGCGCGGGCAAGTCCACGCTCATGAAAGTAATCTCGGGCGAACTCGAAGCGGACAAAGGCCAGGTGTTTCGCCAAGCGGGCGCGGTGTTTTCGACGCTGAAACAAGAAGTTCCTGCCGGCCTCGCGGGTACGGTGCGCACCGTTGTCGAAGGCGAAGGCGGTAGCTACGAAGAACACAACGACTGGGAACGCCACGACCGCGTCGAGCGCTTGCTCGAGCAGATGGGTTTGCCGGCGGATCAAGATTTCGCGGCGCTCTCGGCCGGTCAAAAACGTCGCGTTTTGCTCGCCCGTGGTCTCGTTGAGGCGCCACAATTACTTCTTCTGGACGAGCCGACGAACCATCTCGATCTCGCATCGATTCAGTGGCTCGAAGAATTTCTCCTCGAATGGGGCGGCGCCTTGCTCTTCGTGACGCACGATCGCGCCTTTTTGCGTAAATTGGCGACACGCATCGTCGAAGTGGATCGTGGTCAACTCATCGGTTGGGCGTGCGACTACGACACGTTTCTCGTGCGTAAACAGGCCGTGCTCGAAGCCGAAGAAGTGGAGCGCGCCCAGTTCGATAAAAAACTCGCGCAGGAAGAAGTCTGGATTCGCCGCGGCGTGAAAGCCCAGCGCTCACGCGCTAATAATCGCATCCACGCACTCGAGAAGATGCGCGCCGAACGCGCCGAGCGGCGTGATCGTCAGGGCAAAGCCACGATGACGGCGCAGGAAGCGGATCGCAGCGGATTTAAGGTCATCACCTGCGAAGACGCGGGTTTTCGCTACGCCGACGACGGCCCGTGGATTGTGCGTGATGTTACTACGCGCATTGAGCGCGGCGATAAGATTGGTATCGTCGGTCCTAACGGTGCGGGCAAAACTACGCTTTTAAAATTGCTGCTCGGGCAATTGAAGCCGAAGGTCGGCCTCGTCGAGCAAGGCACGCAATTGGAGATCGTTTACTTCGATCAACTCCGCGCGCAGCTGGATGAAACGATGCGCGTGCAAGACGCTGTAGCCGACGGCAATACCATGATCACGATCAACGGCCGTACGCGGCACGTGATTTCGTACTTAGAAGATTTTCTCTTCGAGCCTACGCGCGCCCGCACTCCGATTAAGGCGCTCTCCGGCGGTGAGCGCAACCGGCTCCTGCTCGCCCGGCTTTTCACCAAGCCCGCCAATGTGCTCGTGCTCGACGAACCGACTAACGATCTGGACGCTGAGACGCTTGAACTCCTCGAGGATTTGCTCGTGGAATTTGGCGGCACCGTGTTGCTCGTCAGTCACGACCGCGCGTTCTTGAACGAAGTCTGCACGAGCTTGCTCGTGTTTGAGGGCGAAGGCCGCGTCGTCGATTACATCGGCGGCTACGATGATTGGCAGAAAGAAAAAGCCCGCAAAGCCGCTGCGTTTGCCGCCGCCGAGGAACTCGCGAAACGCGCCGCGAAAGCTGCCGCCAGCGGTGGCGCCGGTGCACCCGCAGCCAAGGCGCGCAAACTCACCAATAAAGAACGCGCCGAATTGGACGCGATGCCGGCGTTGATCGAGAAGCTCGAAAACGAACAGACCGCACTCACCGCCAAGCTCGCCGATCCGTTGTTTTTCAAAAAACCGCCCCACGAAGTGACGCAGGCCACGGGACGTCTCCACGAACTCGAGGCGCAGATCGCGACGACTTACAAACGCTGGGAAGAACTCGGCGGTTAAATCCCGCGCGGCGCGACCAATCGCGCGCGCAAGTTTGTCAGCGTGACCTCGGCGAGCGAGTTCACGCGCAGATCGACGTGCGCGAAATCGTGGTGCTGCGTCGAAGGCCCGGGCGCGGCTACGGTGAACAGTCCCGCGCGTTTGGCGGCAATGCTGCCCGTGTGCGAGTCTTCGAACGCGACTGCCTCGTGCGCGCGTAGGCCGAATTGGTTAAGCACGAGTTTGTAGAGATCGGGCTCGGGCTTCGGCGAGGGCGCGTCTTCGCGGCAGGCGACGAAGCTGAACCGTTCCAACAAGCCGAGGCGCGCGAGGTGCGGCTCGACCCACGTGTGTTCGGAGTTGGAAGCGATGGCGAGCGGCAGGCCGGCGGCGCGGGCTTCGTCAAGGAGCGCGACGACGCCGGGCAACGGCGCGAGTTGTTCGAGGCGGCCTTTTTTGGTGTGTTGACGTTGGGCCTCGAGTTCCGCGTGGACCGCGCTCGGCCCAAAAGCGGCCCAGGGATCGAATTTAAAATCAACGTGCCCCACGGCGCGGATAAACAGCGCTTCATCGAATGTCACGCCGTGCGCCGCGTGGACATCCGCGTACGAACGGATGAGCGCGGACTCGGTGTCGAGGATCAGGCCGTCGAAATCAAAAATGAGCGCGCGGAGCATGGCGGCGATTTCAGCTAATGGCGCCGCTTACAATCCCTGCGTGTCGATGAGCCAGATGAGCGAAGCGAGGGCGCCGGCGCCGAGGTGCAGCTCGCGTGGGTTCACTTGCTCGAGGTTGTCGGCGGTCGTGTGGTGGATGTCGAAGTAGCGTTGCGAGTCGGGTAGGATTTCCCCCGTCGTGGCGCCGAGCAGATACAGCGGGGCGACATCGGCACCACCGCGGCCGGCGACGAGCAAGGGCAGGCCGTAGGGTTCGAAAAGTTTAGTCCAAGGCGCGGCGCGCGTGATGGCGTCGAATTGCGAACTGGCGAGCTCGAAGCCGCGGGGTTGAAAGCCACCGTTGTCCGATTCCAGGGCGAGGATATGTTTTTCGCCGGCCTTGCGCGCGAGGTCGGCGTAGGCGGTGGCGCCGCGCAGGCCGTTTTCTTCGTTAGTGAAGAGGACAGCGCGGAGGGTGTGGCGCGGTTTGATTCCGAGGGTCTTGAAGAGGCGGAGGACTTCCATGGCTTGGACGACGCCGGAGCCGTCGTCATGCGCGCCGGGTGCTACATCCCAGCAATCAAGGTGGCCACCGACGACCATGATCTGATCGGGGAATTCGGAGCCGCGGATCTCGCCGATGACGTTGTGCGAAAGGGCGTCGGGGTAATGGGAGGCGTGAGACTTGAGCTCGACGCGTATTTTAGGGTCGGCGGCGAGGGCGGCGCTCAGGCGATCGGCGGCGATGGTGGAGAGAGCGCACGCGGGGATGTTGGGACCTTCGGGCAGATAGGTGGTCGCGCCGGTGTGCGGGAGGTTGTTGAGCGCGTGCGTGAGGGAGCGAGTGAGGGCGCCGACGGCACCGTATTTGGCGGCAGTGATCGGGCCGCGGCCGCGTTGGTCGCCGGCGGCTCCGTAGGCGCGACCGGGGAGGACGATCGCGGGATCCATCGGGCGATTATAGAAAACGATTTTACCGGCAATTTTATCGCGGCCGAGCGCTTCGACTTCGGCGAGGGATTTTACTTCGATGACTTCGGCGGTGATGCCGGCGGGCGGCGTGCCGATGGAGTTGCCGAGGGCTAGGGCGGCGAGGTTGATGGCGGGGCCAGTGGCGAGCATGAGCCGGACGGATTCGCGCGAGCCGCGTTCCCAATGCGGGACCATCACCTCTTGCGTGGAAACGCGATCGAGGCCGAGGGCGGTGAGTTGTTTCTGCGACCACGTGACGGCGCCTTCGAGGGCTTTGGATCCGGCGAGTCGGCCCGGATAACGCGAGGTGAGGGCACGGAGATTTTCGTAGGCGGTGCCGCGGGCAAGGGCCTCGGTGAAGATGCGCTCCAGCATCACGGCCGCGGGCGAGGCGGGCGGGTTGGCGACGGGGGCAGTGGAAGCGGCGGGTGCAGGCGTTTGGGCTTCCAAACGGGTAAGAGCGAGCAGGGCGGCGAAAAGAAGGCGGCGCATAGGGTAGGTTTTCGTGGCCCGCCCGGGGCCGCAAGCGGCGATTACGTCATTAAGAGCCGTGCGCAAACGGGCGGTGCGCGCTCGCTTGGAGGGAGGCTTCGTGGATTGCGGGTGGGAATTGGCGGCTCACTAAAAAGCCATAGAACCGTGAATCAATCGGCTTAGGATTAGGTTGAGACTCCCTAACTTCTCCGACTCAAAGTTCTGACGCGTTTGCTCCAAGAGTTGATGCGTTTCCCCAAAAAGTTGATGCTTCGCCCCGATCTGTTGACGCGTTTCCTTTAGGAGTTCTTGCGTCTCTTCGAGCAGTTGACGCGTTTTTTCTAAGACTTCGACGGGTTTTCCTGAAGTCGCCATGCATCCCCCAAAAAAAAGTTTGGCGCACGTAACCCAAAGAAGGTGGGCGGGCTTGGTCTGTTGCGGCAGGCTCCCTCCTCGCTTTTACCCATTGGGTAGGCTGGCGGTGCGCCCAGCGGTCGCGTCCCCACCCCTTGCGTTTGATTCATCTGGGAGCCTAGCCGCGAGCAATCATTTTGCTGGGTGGGGGTTGCAGTGGATGCGCGTTCGAGGCAGAATGGTGCTAATGAATTCACCTTCCCTCGCGCAACGGCTCGCAGAGCGCGTACGGCCGGCGGGCGCGCCGGTCATGCGGCAGCGTTGGGCGGAGTTGTTGTTTCTGCATTGGGCGTGGGATCCGGCGGAGATTCAACGGACGTTGCCGCCGGGTTTGACGGTCGATGTCTATGATGGGCGCGCGTGGCTCGGGCTGGTGCCGTTTGCGATGGAGCGGGTGCGGCCGCGCGGGTTGCCGGCGGTGCGGGGGCTTTCGGATTTTTTGGAGTTGAATGTGCGGACCTATGTCCACGATGCGCAGGGGCGGCCGGGCGTGTGGTTTTACTCGCTCGATGCGAACCAGTGGCTCGCGGTTAAGATCGCGCGGGCGCTGTTTCATCTGCCTTACCAACATGCGACGATGGCGGCGACGGTGGACGCGCGCACGCAGGCAGTGGATTATCGGTCGCGACGACAGGGGCAGGCCACGGAGAGCCGGTTTTGCTATCGGCCCGTGGGGGTGGCGCGGCCGGCGGTGGCGGGGACGTTGGAATTTTTTTTGGTGGAGCGTTACCGGTTGTTTGCGTGGGATGCGCGCGGGGAGCGGTTGTTCACGGGGCGGGTGCATCATGTGCCGTATGAGCTCGGCGCGGCGGAGGTGTCGGTGTGGGACGACGCGGGGTTGCGGCTGGCGGGATTTGACCGCAAGGGGCGCGCGCCGGAGCACGTGAGCGTGGCGCGGGCGGTGGAGGTGGGCGTCTGGCCGATGGAGCGCGTGACCGCTCGGGCGGGCATGCGTTGCGAGCACGGGGAAGGTTTGGCCGGGGCGGTGCCGGCGCCGGGTTGAGCCCTGGGTTCAACCTCGCCATCTCCACTATTTTTATAATCCATCGTGCCCGTTTAAGCCGATGGGGTTATTCAACGCACCCGGCGTGCGACCGGGGATGAGATCGCGGGCGGACCGCGGATGAGGCGCGCGGTTACGGCACTTCGTAGATCTCGATGAGCGCCACGCCGGAGGAGGCGTTCTTGGCTGATTTAATCTGCGCGGTGTAAGCGCCGGGATTAAGCGTGATCAACACCGCCGCGTCTTTGCTGCCGCTGGGGAGTGCGAACGCACCGGTCTGAATCGCTGCGGTAGTGATAGCGGGGTTGTTGGCCCAGCCTTCGTTGGTGGCGATGGCTTTGCCGTCTTGGTAAATCGTAAGCGCAGGATCTGCCAAGGCACCGTCGATACCAAAGTTCGTGAGCGCGGGACCGATACCACGAATAAGGAGCGTCTTGGGGAAATTACCCGTCACAATAAAACCACCGATTAATAGGCCATCGTCGGGCGTGACTCGACCACGACTCGAAATATTTACAAGGCGTTGGTAATCGGCGTTGGGGTTCACGCTGGCGTCGTAGATTTCGGCGAGGGCCACCCCGGTTCCAGTGCCGCTGGGGTCGGCGATCTGCGCGGTGTAGGCGCCGGGCGAGAGAGTTGTCAGGAGCGCGGCGTCTTTGCTGCCGACGGTCAACGCGAAGGCCCCGAGGCGAGAAATTTCCGCGGCGTCCTCTTTGCTCCAGTCGTCGTTTTGGGCGACGAGGTTGGCGCCTTGGTAGATCTTGATTGCGGGATTGGGCAAGGTGCTCGCCAGGCCGAAAGCACCGAGCGCGGGACCGACGGCGCGGATGAGGACTTTTTTCAATTGGGTGCCACCGATGACAAAGCCGGTGATCAGCACGGATTCACCCGTGCCGACTTTGGCGCGGGACGAGAGGTTGATCAGTCGATCGGTCCGCGTAGTCGCCGTGTTAAGGCCCGAGAAATCCACCTTAGTGTTATTAGGCAGCGTGAGGGTGGCATAGATCGTGGTAATAGTGGAATTAATACCACCACTCAGGGACGCATTACCCGCCGTCGTTGTAGCAGCCAAGCTGAAGGTGTTGTCGTTTTTTAGAGTGGTTAAGCCGCCGATCGTTATAGCTGCACTTTGTGTAAGTACCAGCACCTCATTATTAGCGCCAACGACAGAGTAAGTAGTCCCTGCGGCATCAACCAAGGCTACTGATCTGTAAAATCCAGCCGCAGATTGGCTTGGGCCGACGGATGGCGTCACCGCCGTGCTAAAGACCAAACCTAGCGGCGATACCGTACCAGAAAAAACATTATTAACGATGGAACCTGAGATAGTATAAATTACGGAAGCGCCTTGTACTCCAGCCGCGAGGGGCGCGACTCCGCTCGTCGTCGCTACCAGCGTCGTGCTGAATGATCCTCCCGAGGTGAGCGAGAAGTTCACTGCCCCGTTGAGACCTGGATTAGCAGCCGAGACGATAAGCATAGAGCCTTGACGTGAATTGCTCGGCAATACCGCAGCGATTTCAGCTGCAGGGGTCGTGGTGTTTGGATTAAGGGCCTTACCAAAGATGACCTGAGTGTTGCCCGCTGTGACGGCAAACGACACGTCAACCTGAGTTGCGACGGCGTAGGTGTCGTTGCCGACTTGGCTAGCGCGGATCTTTACCGTGCCGGTAGCCCCGGTCAGATCGAGGGTGTTGCCATTAAGGAGCGCTGGGCCGCTCATAACGGTGAATGTTACAGGTAATCCCGAGCTGGCACTGGCCGAAAGAGTAAACGAACCACTGTTGCTTGCACGATCGGCAAGAGGAGCGAAGGTGATGGTCTGGTTGACCAAGCTAATTGTGAGAGGCTCACTCGCAGTGGAGCTATCACTTGCGCCAGCACTGTTATTTGCGATGACCGAGAAGCGATAGTTCTTACCGGGAGTTAGGCCGGTGACTTTAGCTGGCGACCCGCTAGTGGTCACAGTGACCGAAGTACCATCAGTCGCCGTGGCCCGAACAGTGTAACTTGTGATTGCACTACTGCCGCTAAAGCTAGGAGTAGTAAACGTGACCGTAGCTTCGCCATTCGCCGTCGTAGCGGTGACTGCCGTGGGCGCACTCGGCACAGCAACGAGCACGTTCAGATTAACCGAAGCAGTTACAGTAGCGTAATTTGACGTATCCGTTGGTGTAAAGGAAGCTGTTAAAGTCGGTGCACCCACCGCTAAGATTGTCCCACTCGCCGGACTGTAGACGAAAGAACCCGCCACACTACCTGACGCATTCAGCTGCGTCGCGGACAACGCGGTTCCGTATGTAATCGCACTCGGAGTTGCCCAGGTAATCGTTGGCGTTGCTTTACTGACGACCAACGAAACGGTACCCGTCGCCGTGTTGTAATTGGCTGTATCCGTCGGAGTGAACGTCGCGCTTAGGGTCTGCGTGCCTGCACTTGAAGTCGTCCCACTCGCCGGACTGTAGACGAAAGAACCCGCCATGCTACCTGACGCATTCAGCTGCGTCGCGGACAACGCTGTTCCGTATGTAATCGCACTGGGAGTCGCCCAGGTAATCGTTGGCGTTGCTTTGTTAACCGTGACATTGACTGTTGTTGTAGCCGTGTTGTAGCTGGAGCTATTGCTAGGCGTAAAAGTCACTTCATAACCAACAGTTCCTGCGCTTGGTGCCGTGCTTGCATTCGTGAAGGCAAAGGTACCAGCAGTGCTTGCACTACCCCCGCTTAGCGTAGAGGCAGCTAAAGTCTGACCATAAACAATAGCGCTGGCCGTTGGCGCTACTGATATTGTGGGTGTAGCTTTGGCTACGGTAACGTTTACAGTAGTTGTTGTGGTCGTGTAATTAATAATATCGGTCGGCGTAAAGGTCACCTCTTGGGCGGCTGTACCGACACCGGGAGCAGCGCTAGGGGTTGTGAACGCAAATGTGCCGGCAACACTCGCCGTACCTCCACTCAGCGTAGATGAGGCCAACGTCTGACCATAAGTGATTCCGCTCGCGATGGGCGCAGCGGTGATCGCGGGCGTGCCGATCGTAACGGTGAGCGTGTACGTGTTGGAAGCCGTGGCGTTGTACCCAGACGCGGCGGCTTGGGTCGCTGTGATCGTGGTGGTGCCAGCGGCCAGGCCTGTGACTAAGCCGGTGGTGGCGTTGACCGTGGCTTTACTCGGATCACTGCTGGTATAGCTGATCGCGCCGTAGCTGCCGCCGAAGAGCGTCGAAGTCGCGGCATTGGTTCGCGTGGCGCCGACGGCGACCGAGGCGGAAGTCGGAGTGGTGAAGGTCAATGTCGGGGTCGGGACCGTGGTCGTGAAAGTTACCACGCTGGTGTAGGTGCTGCCTTGGCTGTTGGTGGCGTAGGCGGCGTAGCTGTAGCCAGTGTTGGCGGTGAGTCCAGTGGCGTTGACCGTGAAAACACCGGTCGCCGTGGTGCCGGTGACGTTGGTCACACCGGTGCCGCTCAGCTGAGGGTTGTTGTTAGTGGAGGTGACCGAGTAGACGACACCGACAGCGGTAAGGCTGGCTCCTCCGGTGGCGGTAACGTTGCCGCCGAGGGTCGCGCTCGTGGAGCCAACACTCGCGCTTGTGGGACTTGTAATTGAGGGCGCACTCAGGGGGATCACCGCAGCAGAAGCACTGGAGGGACTGCCCGTGCCAATAGAGTTGGTCGCAGTCACAGTGAAGGTGTAGTTCGTGCCGTTAGTGAGTCCCGTGATGACATGACTCAAGCCCGTGCTGCCAGCGTTGCTATCGGTGCCGCCTGCGGGGCTTGAGGTCACGGTGTAGCCAGTGATGGCGACCGTGCCCGTGTGGGCGATGCCACCCGTGTGAGCAGGAGCAGTAAAACTCACGGTGGCCTGAGCGTTGCCAGCGGTCGCAATTACTCCAGTAGGAGCTCCGGGCACGCTGGGTTCTGGCAAATAAGCCACGATGAGCATGGCATCGGCGCTGGCTCCAAGTGTCAGCGCAGGTGCCGTCATGCTGCTCGTTGCAAAATATCCGCCGAGGTAGACATTACCGACCTCATCGAGCGCTAAGCTGGCATTGGCAGCAGAAGCACCACTACCAAAGAATTTCTTGGCCCACGTGGCGTTGCCACTGCTGTTGAGCTTCAACGCGAAGGCGTCTTGTGTGCCGGTCAGCGCCAGCGCCGGAGTGGTCATGCTGGCAGTTTGGAAAAATCCACCGAGGTAGACATTGCCGGAAGAGTCGACCGCGATACCTCGACCCGTGGTCGCGGCTCCTGCGCCACCAAAACTCTTCGCCCACGTCGTCGTACCGCTGCTGTCGAGTTTGATCGCGAGGGCATCTTTCGAGCCGATCTGGGACAGCGCTGGAGTTGTGAGCGCGCCCGACTCAAAATAGCCACTAAAGTAAGTGTTACCGGAACTGTCGAGCGCGAGACCGCGAGCGGTAATACTCGCCCCACTACCGCCGAAACTCTTTGCCCACGTCGTGGTGCCGCTGCTGTCGAGTTTCAGCACTAAGCCATCCTGCGTACCGATTTTTGTGAGCACGGGGGTGGACAGACTGGCCGTCATAAAATCGCCGGAAAGATAGACACTACCTGAGCTGTCGACCGCGACGCCTTGCGTGTTGGCACTCGCACCGAATCCGCCGAAGTTTTTAGCCCAAGTGAACGTGCCGCTGCTGTTCAACTTCATGGCTAGGGCATCTGTCGTGCCGATGAGGGACACCGCCGGAGTCGTCAAGTTGGCTCCTGATATATCTCCCGAGAGGTAGACGTTGCCCGTACCGTCTACGGCGATACCTCGAGCTAGGGTTGTAGATCCGAGGCCACCAAAGCTCTGAGTCCAGGTAATAGCGCCGCTACTGTTGTACTTAATCACAAAGCCGTCTTGCGTACCGATTTTCGTTAACGCGGGTGTCGACAAATCCGCGTTACGGAATGATCCGGATACGTAGACGTTGCCGGCAGAGTCGGCCGCGATGCCGCGGCCGGTGACGCTGGCTCCGCTGCCACCGATGTTTTTAGCCCAGACGACCGTGCGCGACGCGTCCAACTTCGCTAGCCAACCATCTTGGGTGCCGAGTCGGGTCAAAGTGACTCCGCCCAAAACCAGCGTCGTTTGACCCGAAAAAGTTCCTACGATGTAACTATTGCCCGGCGCATCCACGGCCGTAGCGAGCACCTGAACCGTGCCGCCCGAGCTGCCGAAGTTCACTCCCGCAAGACTCGCGGCTATCGGCGTAATCGCGCTCGAAGCAGTCGAGGCAGTACCGGTACCGACAGCGTTCGTCGCCGTCACGGTGAAGGTGTAACTCGTGCCGTTGGTCAGACCGGTAACCGTGATGGGCGAAGTCGAGCCCGTGGCCGTCACGCCGCCGGGATTCGAGGTCACGGTATAACTCGTGATGGCGGATCCGCCGTCACTCGCGGGCGGGGTGAAACTCACCACCGCTTCACCCGGTCCACGCACGGCGGCCGCACCCGTCGGCGCACCGGGAGTCGCAGCCAAGCATTCAGCAGCAATCAAAGTCAGCCCCATAATAATTATCGGAAATTTCATAATGCTTGTTGGTTTCAAAAAAACTGCCACGACGCCAATGATTGAAGTTGGTTAAGATACCATCATAAACTTCAGAGCCATTTTAATTAAATGACAACCACCGACGCCAAACGCGCTAGCCGAATACGCGGAAATACGCCAATCGAGTAAGCGACGCCACACGCAGCCACGATGCTTGCTGCGAACTCGTGAAATACGGTGAATTCCAAGGGTTTTCAAGGGCGTCAGAGCATCGCTGAGGTCTCGGAGAATCCTCAGTCCAATCGTGATCCCACCGTCGTTTTCAGTGCAACGTGCCGATAAGCCGCAGTCGTACCGTTGTTTCGGAATCACGGGGATTAACGCATTAACTCATTCGCATCGAGCCGTATCAAATTAATCACTACCGAAATTCGCGGATTTCAAGATGACGGGAAATCTGGTTTCAACTCCCGCCACCTTCACCATTTTAATAAGCCATCGTGCCTGTTCACGCCGCTAAAGTTACTCCACGCACCCGGCGTGCGACCTAAGATGCGATCGCTGGCGGGCAGCGGTAAACGGACCTGCGGCTCCCCGTAGATCTCGATTTACTCCTTAATGTATTGAGAGAGCCTACCGCCTCGGATAGGGCTTCGTTAAAGATCGGATAAGTAACTGAACGAAATCCCTTGAAGCCAAAGAAGCCACCGCTTGAACGACGGAATCACCGTCTTGCCGGATCCGCCGCCAATCTGTGGTAAGCAAAACAAGGCTCGCTTGCCGGCGGCTAGACAGGTGCTGTCGTTAGTGAAGATTTTGATCCGTCGTAATGATGGCGGCAAAGCCGTCCGCCTCTGCTGTGCGCAATAAATCACCCATTTTGTAGTTCGCCCCAGCCGCGGTTAAAAGCGGTCACCACCTCGTGTGAAGCCAGAAACCGGCGGAGCGGCACAGGTGTGCTTCGATCGAAAAAATCTTCACTCCTTTAAGCCTCAACGAGGCTGCGCTGCGCGTGGTCCAACACGGCCTCGATTTGCTCCCGACTCACGCCAGGAAACCATTCCAAAAAATCCTCTACAGTTGCTCCGCTTTCAAGATTCTCGAAAAGTGCCTTTACCGGAACACGCGTGCCCTTGAAAAGCCAGGCGCCGCTGACTTTTTCGGGCGCCCTATCGACGGCGGAACATTCTGACCAGTGAAGCATTCAGCACGGTGGCCAAATACGCGTCGCAACGCAAGAATGTTGGAGAAGATCTCAGCCGACACGATCTAGCGCCAGATAACCACTACCGGAAATCGCGGATATCAAGATTAAGGGCACGTTGGTTTAGAACCAGCGTTTGCGCTTGAGGTAGACGACCATCACGAGCGTCGAGAGGAGAGTGAGGCCGCAGGCGTAGTAATAACCATGCGGCGACTTGAGCTCGGGCATGTGCTCGAAGTTCATGCCATACCAACCGCCGACGAGCACGGCCGGCAGGGTGACGGCGGTGAGAGCAGTGAGGAACTTGATGCCTTCGTTGGCTTCGAACGCGGCTTTGTTAAGATAGATATCGAACGCCATCATGAGGCGTTCGTGGTAGTTGACGGCGGTGTCTTCGAGGCGAGCGAGATTATCGCGGAGATCGCGGAAGTAGGGCAGCAGCAGCGGCCGGATAAATTTGCTGTCGCCGCGGGCGAGGCGGTCGATGACGTCGCGCTGCGGGCGGACGATGGTGCGCAAGCGGGAAAAATCGCCGCGGACCGAGAGGAGCTCGTTGACGAGTTTTTGTTGGGCGGAATCGCGGGCGAGGACGTTTTCCTCGAGCTCCTCGAGCTCAGCACGTAGTTCGTCCATGACCGGCTGGTAATTGTCGACGAGATGGTCGAGCAAGGTGTGGGCGAGGCGATCAGGGCCGCGCGCGGTGCTTTTGGTGATGCGCTCGAGGGCGGTGGCGACGGAGCGCAGCGGGGAGCGGTGAAATGTGACGAGAAATTCTTTGCCGAGGAAGAGATCGAGCTCGGTGGTGGCAAATTTATCGGTGCGGCTAAAATCTACAGCGTGGGTGACCATGAAGAGGTAGTCTTCGTAGTCTTCGATTTTCGGGAGCGAGCTGGGCGTAACGCAGTCCTCGATGGCAAGCGGGTGAAAGTTAAAAACGCCTTCGAGGATGAGTTTGATTTCTTCTTCGGTAGGCTGATCGAGGTCGACCCAGAGAATTAGACCCTTGTCGCCGTGGACTAGGCGTAGGGCCTCAAGCTCGAGGTCGCGGCTGACAAGCTTGCCCTCGCTGAAGACGAACGAATGAATCATGAGCCAGTGAGTTTAAACGGAGGTGGGCGCGAGGAGGCGCTCTTCGGCGGCAGCGACGGCGGCGATAAATTCTTCGGGCGTACCGGCGGATAGGAAGGCGGTGCGGTTCACCTCGTGTTTGAGCAATTTACAAAGGGCGCTCACGATGGCGAGGTAGTCGGCGGGATTCGTCTTGGGCGTGCCAAGCATGAAGATGAGGCGGACCTGTTCATCGGCACTTTCGCCGCAGCGGATGAAGGTATCGCTGCGACCGACTGCGAGGGCGGTAAATTTGACGTGTTCGGTACGGGCGTGGGGCAGGGACACGGCGTGGCCGATGCACGTGGTCTCGAGGCGATCGCGGGCCAGTAGTTCACGGTAAAAACCGTCAAAGTTGGTGACGGCAGGATGATCGGCGAGGAGCTTTGCGATCTCATGGAGCGCTGCCGTGCGCTGAGTGCTTTTGACATCGAGTGCGATGCGCGAGGGGGAGAGAAGCGAAGAGATTTTGCCAGCCATACGAGCGATTAGAGCATGTAAAATGATCGTTAGTCAGCCCCGTGAAAATGGGTTGGCAAGGGCGGAAATGGCGTTGCACCTCCTAGCTAGTGAGGTTGAGGTTACGAACATGAAACGACGGCTTTTGGCAGGGATTTTGATGATGAGTTTGCTGGAGGGTGGGCTTCACGCGCAGGATAAATTTTCGCAGGCGGTGCGGCCGGAGGATTTTTCTGCCGCCGGATTGGCGAAGCTTTCGCCGGAGGAACGCACGCGCCTCGATGCGTTGGTGGAGGCTTTCAAGAGCGGCGCGCTGGCGACGGCGCGCCGCGAAGCCGAAGCGGCCGCGTCGGCGCGGATCGCGGCGGAAGCGCGGGCGACGCAAGCCGAGCGCGCCGTCGAGCAGGCGAAAGCGCAGACCAAGCAAGCGAAGCAGGCGGAAGCGGGATTTTTAGCGAAGGCCAAGGTGATGCTCACGCCGGGTACCGAAGTGGAATATCTCGCAGTGGAGAGTCGCATCCGCGGAAAGTTTACGGGCTGGGAAGGTCGCCAGATTTTTACTTTGGAAAACGGCCAGCGTTGGCAATTGGCCAATCCGGAGAGTTACTACACACCGGAGATGGAGGGGCCGAAAGTATTGATCACGCCGGCTGCGCTTGGGGGTTTTTGGATGAGTCTGCCGGAGTTGCGCAAAAAATTGCGCGTGAAGCCGCTCTGAGTCGGCGGATATAACAATAAAAAAGGCGCCGGAATGAACCGGCGCCTTGCGTGAGGGCGGAGCAAGGTGCGCCGCGTGGTCTCGCGATAGGATTACGGTGTCGCGACGGGCGGAGTTTCCTCTTCACCGCCGGCGGCGGCTTCGAGTTCCTCCGCGCTTTCGACGACGCGCGCGACGCTGAGGAGTTTGTCGCCGGGGGCGAGGGTGAGAAGCTTCACACCTTTGCCGCCTCGGTTCACTTCGCGGATGGTATTAACCGGACAACGCACGCTCTGGCCCTTGGCGGTGAGGAGCATGATTTCATCGGTGTCTTTGACGCTGAGGGCGCCGGCGAGTTTGATCGAGCCGTCTTCGGGTAGATCGATGGCCCAGACGCCACTGCCGCCGCGGTTAATGAGGCGGTAATCTTCGAAGCGCGTGCGCACGCCGAGACCGGCTTCGCTGGCGACGAGGAATTTGGCGGTGTGGTCCACGACTTCAATGACGTCGAGGTGGTCGCTATCGAGTTTGAAGCGCATACCCGTGACGCCGCCCGTGGCGCGACTCGTGGCGCGGAAGTTTTCCTCGCCCGTCTCGGGATCGCGTTCGCGGAAGCGGACGGCGAGGCCTTGGTGGGAGACGAGGATGAGTTCGTCGTTGCCGGTGGTGAGGACGGTGCCGATGACGGTGTCGTTGTCGGCGAGGTTAATGCCGATTAGGCCGCCGTCGCGGGTGCAATTCGCGTAGTCGGCCAGTGAGCTCTTCTTAATGACGCCGCTCTTGGTCGCCATAACGAGAAAGCGGTCTTCAGCGAAGTCTTTGACGCAGATCATCGCGGCAATCTTTTCGCCTTCCGCGAGGCGGAGGAAGCTGGCGACGGATTTGCCTTTCGCGGTGCGCGTGCCCTCGGGGACATCGTAGGCCTTTTTGGCATGGCATTGGCCGATGCTGGTCAGGAATAGGATGTAATCGTGGGTCGAGGCGGTGAAGAGATTCTCCACGAAGTCCTCGTCGTAGGTCTCGGCGCCGATGACGCCCTTGCCGCCACGTTTCTGGGAGCGGTAGTCAGCGACAGGGGTTCGCTTGATGAAGCCTAAGTGCGAGACGGTGATGACGCAGCCTTCGTTGGGAATGACGTCTTCCATACGGAATTCGCCTGCAGAGCCGATAATCTCGGTGCGACGGGGCGAGGTGTATTTCGCCTTCATTTCGCCGAGTTCTTTTTTGATCAGAGCCATGAGCACGGCCTCGGACTCAAGGATGGCGCGGAGCTCCGCGATAAGCTTCATGAGTTCGAGGTACTCGGCTTCGATCTTACCGCGCTCTAGCCCGGTGAGTTGATAGAGTCGGAGCTCGAGGATGGCGTCGGTCTGGCGCTCGGAGAGCGGGTACTTCGCCATCAAGCGTTGTTTGGCTTCCTCGCGGTTGGAGGAGGCGCGGATAATTTTGACGAAATCGTCCAGATTATCGAGGGCGATGATGTAGCCTTCGAGAATGTGAGCGCGGTCTTCGGCTTCTTTGAGGCGGAACTTGGTGCGGCGGGTAACGACGTCGCGGCGGTGCTCGATGTAGCACTCGATGAGTTCCTTGATGTTCATCTGCTTCGGGCGCTTTTTGTCGAGGGCCAGGAGCGTGACGCCAAAAGAGGATTCTAGGGCGGTTTTTTGGAAGAGCTGGTTGATAACAACCTTAGCCTGTTCGCCGCGTTTGAGCTCGATGACGATGCGGGTGTTTTCGTCGGATTCGTCACGGAGGTCGCGGATACCGTCGATTTCCTTTTCGCTGACGAGTTCAGCGATACGCAGAACGAGGGTGTTGCGATTTACATTGTAGGGGATCTCGGTGATGACGATCTGCTCCATGCCGCCCTTGAGTTCTTCGGTGTGGGCTTTGCCGCGGGTGCGGACGATGCCCTTGCCGGTCTTAAGGTAGGAGAGGATACCGTCGCGACCCGAGATGATGCCGCCGGTGGGATAATCAGGCCCGCGCACGATTTCGCAAAGTTCGTCGACGGAGATGCGGGGGTTGTCGATGATGGCGAAGGTGGCGTCGATGATCTCGTCGAGGTTATGCGGCGGGATATTGGTAGTCATACCGACGGCGATACCGGTAGAGCCGTTCATCAAAAGATTCGGCAGGGCGGACGGGAGCACGGTGGGCTCGGTCGTGGATTCTTTGTAATTAGGTACGAAGTCCACGGTGTCCTCCTCGATGTCCTTGAGGAGGTCCTCGGCGATCGCGTTGAGGCGCGCCTCGGTGTAACGGTAGGCCGCGGGTGGATCACCGTCCACGGAGCCGAAGTTACCTTGCGGGTCGATGAGCGGATAGCGCATGACCCAGGGTTGGGCCATGCGGACGAGCGTGTCGTATACGGAAGAATCGCCGTGCGGATGGTAATTTTTAAGGACTTCACCGACGACACCGGCGCATTTGTCGAAGGAGCGGTTGTGGAGCAGGCCTTCGCGGAGCATCGCGTAGAGGACGCGGCGCTGCACGGGCTTCAGGCCATCGCGGGCGTCGGGGAGGGCGCGCGAGATGATGACCGACATCGAGTACTCGATGTAGGCTGACTGCATGATGTCGGTGATGTTGGCCGAGGAGAGTTTTTCGTTGGCGGTGTACACAGAAAAGGGGGCGATGAGCGGTAAACGTTAGGGGGTGGCCGATGAGGGGAGGGGGCGCGATCAGACGTCTAAGAATTGGACGTTGAGGGCGTTGTCTTCGATGAACTGGCGGCGCGGGGGAACTTCATCACCCATGAGGAGGGTGAAGAGCGCGTCAGCTTTGGCGGCGTCCTCGATGGACACCTTGAGTAGGCGGCGCTTCTCGGGATCCATGGTTGTCTCAAAGAGCTGCTTTGGATTCATTTCACCGAGACCTTTGTAGCGCTGGATACTGAGGCCCTTGCGACCGTTGGCCCGGATCTGGGTCACGATCTCAAGAGGGCCGAAGAGCTCGGTTTTGTTTTCGTTTTTCGTACCGAGATTCTCGGTAACGGTGTAGCGCGCGGTGGCCGTGGGGGTGACGGTGGCGATGTCCAGGCCGGTCTTGGAGAGGGTAACGAGGATTTTAGTCATCTCGGTGCTCTCGAAGATTTCGTGGATGGTGACGCGTTTCTGGGTGGCGTAGGATTTTTTCTCCACGGGCGCGGCGACGGCGTCGGGCGCGAGGGGCTCGACTTGGTCGGTGAGATCGGCGTTGAGCTTGTGGGCGCTGAGGAAGTCGGCGCGGGCGTGTTCGTCGCGGAGGAATTGGTGGCTCTCTTTATTGCCCTCGCGTAGGCGGGCGACGTAGCGGGGGAGGGCGCGCGTGGTAGCGTCCTGGGTGTCAAGGTACTCGGATAGTGAAGCACCGTAGCGGGTGACGCCGCTACCAAACTTTTCTAGCAGGGCGAGGTTTTCGACGATCTGCTCGATCTGCGCTGGGGCGAAGACGTGACCGTCAGTGAGGCGGCTGAGCACGATGTCCTCGGAGCCGAGCTCAAGGAGGATGCGGTTGAGTTGTTCGTCGTTGTCGACGTATTGCTCACGTTTCTTGCGCTTGATTTTGTAGAGCGGAGGCTGGGCTATGTAAACGTAACCGCGCTCGATCAGGCCCTTCATCTGGCGATAAAGGAAAGTAAGAAGCAGGGTGCGGATGTGGGAGCCGTCGACGTCGGCATCCGTCATGATGATGATTTTATGGTAACGGGCCTTGGCGGCGTTAAAGCCACCCACGGATTCGTCACCCTCGCCGATGCCGGTACCGCAGGCGGTGATAAGAGTGCGGATTTCCTCGTTAGCGAGCACCTTGTCGAGGCGAGCTTTCTCAGTGTTGATGAGTTTGCCTCGAAGCGGGAGGATGGCTTGGAAGCGGCGATCGCGGCCCTGTTTGGCTGAGCCGCCGGCGGAGTCGCCCTCGACAATGTACAGTTCGGTCAGGGCAGGGTCGCGTTCGGAGCAATCGGCGAGTTTGCCGGGTAGTCCGCCACCGGAGAGGGCACCTTTGCGGACGGTTTCGCGGGCCTTGCGAGCGGCTTCGCGGGCGCGGGCGCCGTTGAGGGCTTTGTCGACGATGCGTTTGGCAATAGGCGGGTTCGTCTCGAAGTACTGCATCAAACCCTCGTAGGTGACGGAGCCGACAACACTTTCGACTTCAGGGGAGAGGAGTTTGACCTTAGTTTGAGATTCGAACTTGGGGTCGCTGTGTTTGATCGAGATGACGGCCGCGAGGCCCTCGCGGACGTCGTCACCGGTGATTTGAGGGTCTTTTTCTTTGAGAAGATTGTTGGCCTTGGAGTACTGGTTGATGGCGCGGGTGAGGGCGCTGCGGAAGCCGGAGAGGTGCGTGCCGCCGTCCGGGTTGTGAATGGTGTTGGTGTAACACATCACTTGGTCGTTGTAGGTGTCGTTGTACTGAAGAACGACCTCGCAGTGGATCTCGGCGGGTTTGTCGTCGAGTTGAAGTTTGGTTTCCTTAACAAAGCGGATGGGCTTGGGGTGGAGCGGGGTTTTGCCTTGGTTGATTTGTTTTACGAACTCTTCGACGCCGTCTTTATAGAAGTAGCGTTCGGGTTTGGGTTCGGCGGGGCGTTCGTCGGTGAAGATGATTTCGAGGCCGGAGTTTAGGAAGGCGAGTTCGCGGAGACGTTGGCCGATGCGGGCGGCGACGAAGACGGTGGTCTCTTTGAAGATCTCGGCGTCGGGTTTGAAGCTGACGTAGGTGCCGGTGCCCTTGGCTTTACCAATGACCTCGAGTTTTTTCACGGTTTTGCCGCGCTCGAATTTCATGTGGTGGACGGAGCCGCCGCGGGAGACCTCAACTTCGAACCATTCGGACACGGCGTTAACACATTTGGCGCCGACGCCGTGGGTGCCGCCCGAGAATTTGTATCCGCCTTGACCGTACTTACCTCCGGAGTGGAGCGTAGTAAGCACCATCTCGACGCCAGGAATGCCGTACTGCGGGTGGATGTCGACGGGGATACCGCGGCCGTTGTCGCGGATGCTGATGGAGCCGTCGACGTGGATATTCACCTCGATGCGCGAGCAAAAATTAGCGAGATGTTCATCGACGGAGTTGTCGAGGACTTCGGAAACGCAGTGGTGAAGGGCGCGCTCATCGGTGCCGCCGATGTACATGCCAGGCTTTTTGCGAACGGCTTCTAGGCCTTCTAGTTTACCGAGCTTGGAAGCGTCGTAGGCGTCGGCGCCGGCCTGGTTGGTGACGTTGCGTTCGGAGTCGGATTGTTCAGACATGAAAGGGTTCAAGAAGGGTGAAAATTTAAAGGATAATTCTCCCTTGAATCAGGGTGGATACGCGAGGGTTTTTTTGAGAAAAAACGAAGCAGGGAAGGCTGTTTCTTTGCGTTTAAACGAAACCTTTCGTTTGACCGGGGTGGGGGTACCCGCAAGAACCTCGTCCATGCCCAGCCCTTTGCTTGAAACGCTGCTCATTCTTCAAGATCGCGATACGAAAAAGCTGGGTATTGAAGCTCAACTTAAGGCTGTCCCCCGGGACGTAGCGGCCGTTGAAGCCAAAATAGCCGCGGAAAAGGCGGCCATCGAGGCGGCCCGTACCGAAATTCGTGAACTGGAGACTAAAAAGAAGCTATTGGAGACTGAAATTGGCTCCGCGGAGACTAAACTCGCTAAATACCGCACGCAGCAGCTCTCGGTGCGCAAAAACGAAGAATATCAGGCGCTCGGCCACGAGATTGAGACCACTTTGAAGCAGATCAGTGAATTTGAGGGTCAAGAACTCGAGTTGATGTACGGTCTGGACGAGGCGAAGAAGAAATTTACTGCCGCCGAAGCGGTGTTGAAGGCTAATATTTCGGGCCACGAAGCGCGGATCAAAACCTTGCGTGAGCGCGAAGTCAGTCTGGCGGCTGAGCTGAAGGATGCTCAAGCGGCCTTCAGTTTAGCGCGCGAGCCCGTGACTGAGCCCGCGCGGCGGATTTATGATCGTATCGCGGTGCGCACGCAACCGGTGATCGTGGCCACGAACAGTGGTACCTGTTGCGGTTGCCATTTGAAAATTTCCAACGAGGTGGAGACCGCTGCGCGCGGCAAAGGCCCCGCTGGACCCAATCAACTCGCGACTTGCGAGAACTGCGGACGTATCGTTTACTGGGAATCTTAGCTTTGGGGCCTGGCTGTCGCTCCAAGTTCTTTGATCCCAAGATGCGGTTAAACGCCGCGTCCGTTTTGAAATTTGGAGAGGAAAGTCCGGACACCGTAGGGCAGGATGCTGTGCCAGCTTCACCGCGAGCACAGGCAGTGCGTTTTAAAGCGCGCTGACGGAAAGTGTCACAGAGAATATACCGCCGAGCGGGTAACCGCTTGGTAAGGGTGAAAAGGTGGGGTAAGAGCCCACCGCGTCCGCCGCGAGGCGGTCGGCATGACAAACCCCTTCCGGTGCAAGGCAAAATAGGTGACTGGGCGGCCCGTCCGATAGTCACGGGTATGCCGCATCCCATCGTCGGGCAAGTGCCGGGCGCGGGACTCGTCCGCAAGGACGTTGAGAGAAATGACGGCCGAAGCGTCGCAAGACGCGGCACAGAATCCGGCTTAACGGCCCCAAAGCTAAAATTTTCAAAGTATATCTATACCGCTTAACAAGAGCGTAACCTGGTTGTTTCCGCAGTGTAACTTCGCCGCCGCGAAATTGTCACAGAAGCGGCGCAGGATGGAGTAGTGATTAAACTACCAACACCCTCTAGGTATTACTGTGTTCTCTCGCTATTGGCGCTCGCTGGAGCCCTGATCGCCGCCGCTCCGACGGCTCGCTCCGCCGAAGCGGTTAAGCCCGTTTCCGCCGCCGTACGGCTAGAGGACTTCGAAGTCATTGAGTCGCGTTCCTCTGCGCAGACGATGGCACCCACGGAAAGCCGGCTCGAAACCGTCCAGCCGGAGTCGATTATCTCGCTCCAGACGATTCAAAACAGCATCGCGCCCACCGCCGATTACGCGATGATCGCCAACCTATCGCCGAGCGTCACCAACTTCTCCACCAATGGCCCTGGCCTCAACGAGTCCAAGCCCACGCTCCGCGGTTTCACCGATGGCCAATACAACGTCACCATCGACGGCATCCCTTTCGGCGACGGCAACGATTACACGCATCACACCACGAGTTATTTCCCTGCCAAACTCCTCGGTCGTGTCACGATTGACCGCGGTCCCGGCACTGCGAGTACAATCGGCATGGCGACCTTTGGCGGCACCATGGCACTTGAGACTAAGGATCCGCGTCCCGAGGCCTCCTTCGTTCCCACGCTTAGCATCGGCAGTTGGAAGACCGAACTCGCCCACCTCGAGTTCAATACCGGTATCATCCCGAAGACCAACGGCGGCTCTCTCATCACCAGCTACCAATACATGACCTCGGATGGTTATCGCACGTTCGGCACGCTCCGCCGCAATACCTATTTCTTTAAATATATCCAGCCCGTCGGCAAAAACTCCACGCTTACGTTCATGGGTGAGTACAATAACATCAAATTCAACAACCCGAACGCCTCCCCGCTCACCGGTCTGCAAATTCTCCAACTCGGCCGCAACTTCGGCCAAGTGAGCGACCCGCTCGACCGCAACGGCAATTACTACGGTAATAATTACCAATCCAAGCAGACGGACACGGGTTTCATCGCCTATAACAGCAACCTCGGTTACGACTGGAAACTCGAAGAGAAAGTTTATACCTTCTCGTACAACAACAGCAGCCACGAATCCCCCGCCAACAACGGTGGCTCCACCAAGGATCCTGTTACCGGTAAAATTACCACGGGCACCGACCTCGCGGGACGCTTTAAGTTGAATTCCGTCCGCAGCGTTGGCAATGTTTTCGCTCTAAGCCACGACGACGCGATGGGCACTATCAAGACGGGTTTCTGGTACGACTACCAACACGGCCCACGTTACCAATACGCCTTGGATTACAATATAGAGAATGCGCAGAAGCTTGGCATGGTCGCCATGCCCGCCGGCTTCCTCGATCCGTTGGCGCCCAAGACCACCGGTGGCTATGTCTATAAAATGCATTTCTATACGAACACCTTCGAGCCGTACTTCGAATACGCGTGGCGTCCGCTCTCTAATCTCACCCTCACGCCCGGCGTGAAATACATGTCGGTCGAGCGTAAGATTGATGCACCGATCAATCAGAGCGCCAATATGCTCCCGGCCTACTACACCCACACGTATTCCAAAACTATGCCACTCGTGACGGCTAATTACCGTCTCGCTCCCCAATGGTCCGCCTATGGCCAGTACGCCACGGGTTTCCTCACGCCTCCGCTCGCTTTCCTTCAGGTCGATCATCCCGAGCAGAACAAAGCCGAACCCCAGACCACGACCAACTATCAGCTCGGCACCGTCTACAAAACTAACCGCTTCAACGCTGACTTCGACGGTTATTTCATTCGCACCCATAATCTCCCTGTCTCTCAGGTTAACCCCAATCAGACGGGTACGATTAATCCGAACGACCTGGTCTATTACACCGCTTCCGGCGCGTATTACTACGGTCTGGAAGCGCAGGGCACCTTTTACATCGGCGGCGGCCTCAGCGCCTACGCGAATGCCTCCCGCAACTACGGTACCTACGAGAAATCCAAGCGCCGTATCGACAGCGTACCGCAAAGCACCGCCGGCTTCGGTTTTGTCTATGACCACGCCGGATTCTTCGCCTCGGTCATGACGAAATATAGCGGCTATTACACGACCTACCAAGGTGCCCCAAATCCGGATCAACCCTTGCCCTCGACTTCCCTCTCCATCGTTCAAGGTGGTTTCACATTGACGGATCTCTCGATCGGATACGGCGAGAAGCTCACCAACAGCTTTCTTAAGACCTACAAGGTACGTTTGCAGGTCAATAACCTCTTCGACCGCAAGGTCAACTTGCTGAAGTCCGCCAAGGCTACTGGCGGTGTTTTTGATCCGCTCACCAGCACCTACAACCCTCTGACGCCCATCGGGTTTTTCCTCACCGTTTCCGGTCAGTTCTAAAAAATTGCTATCCCTTATTTTAGGTTTAATCTAACCGATAACAGATCCCAGTCCTCCGCATCAAACTGCGGGGGACTTTTTCTGTAACTTCATCCAACCTTTTGTTCTCATGAATTTCCGTCCCGCTTCCCATCTCCTGCTCTTACTTGCCCTAAGTGTCGCCGCCTTCGGCGTCGAAAATCGTCGCGTAGTCGTGGTCGTGTGGGACGGCATGAGACCTGACTTTGTTTCCGCCGAGACCACTCCGCACCTCTGGCAACTCGCCCAACGCGGCGTAATTTTTGCACAACATCATCCTGTTTTTCTCAGCGCCACCGAGGTCAACGGCACGGCGCTCGCCACCGGCGCTTATCCTTCGCGCAGCTTCGTCATCGCCAACACGGACTACCGCCCCGCGATCGATGCCCAGAAATCCGTCGCCATTGAAGACCCTGCAACCGTCGCTAAAGGCGATGCTGTCTCTGGCGGCCACTACCTGGGCGCACCCACAGTCGCCGAATTGCTCCACGCCCACGGCGAGCGCACCGCCATTGCCGGCACAAAACAAATCGCACTTCTGCTAGATCGAGCGCCGCGTTCCGCCAGCACCGCTACCTCCTCGGTAGTCTTTGAGGGTGATACCTTACCCTCTGATCTCGCCGCCCAACTCACCACTACGCACGGTGCCTTTCCTGCGACCGCTAAGACCCAGGATAAAACCGCTCGCGACGCGTGGACTACCCAAGTTTTGATCGGCTCGCTGTGGCGCGACGGCGTTCCGCCCTATTCCTTGCTCTGGCTCGGCGAACCCGACGCCTCGCAACACGCCACCGGCCCTGGTTCCCCGCAATCCCTTGCCTCGATCGCTCAAAGTGACACCCAACTCGGCCTTGTCGTCACCGATCTCGAAAAACGCGGCCTGCTTGCCTCGACCGACATCATGGTTGTTTCCGATCACGCGTTTTCAACGATTGCGCGCAAGGTTGACGTCGCGGTCGAACTCTCCACCGCTGGTTTCACCGCCAAACGCGCCGCTCCCGGCGGACTGAAAACGGGCGAAGTCCTCATTGTCGGCAATGGTGGCAGCACCTTGGTCTATGTCGGTGGCCACGACGCCGAGGTGACCCGTCGGCTCATTGGCTTTTTGCAAAAGCAAGATTGGACCGGCGTGATTTTCTCCCGCGAAGCCAGCGAAGGCACCTTTCCCCTCGCTGAAGCTCGTATTAATTCTCCAGCTGCGCCTGATCTTGTCGTATCCTTGCGCTGGCAGCATGGTAAAAACGTTCACGGCACGCCCGGTCTCCACACTTCCGATCTGGCCCCCTCTTCGACTCGCGTCGGCAACCACGCCAGCCTCAGCCCCTACGACATGCACAACACTCTGATCGCCGCTGGGCCCGATTTCCGTGTCGGCGTCACCAATCCGCTTGCCAGCGCGAACACCGACGTCGCCCCCACCATCCTTTGGCTCCTTGGTCACCGCGACGAGGCAGCGCGTATGGATGGTCGCGTCCTTAGTGAAGCACTTACGGCAACGGAGGCGCCGACCCTGCGCAGCGTTAATCTCCAGCGCATTCAAGCCCAGCGCTCCTTCGTCGGCGTCGGCGTTTGGTCGCAATACCTCCAGATCGTTGAAATTAACGGCGTACGCTACCTAGATGAAGGCAATGGCACCTTCGTACCCTCCTCCAAATAATCCCACCTCGTTTCTAACTTAAATACCTCTGCCGGCCATCTTTGAGAGGGCAAAATTCGCAGTCCGCCCTACAAAATCCTTGACTCTCCGGCGTGCGTTTGAGTCTTTGACCGGCTAAATCTCTTTAACGACCATGGCCAATACTAAATCAGCTATCAAAGCCGCCCGCAAGGCCGCCCGCCTCACGACCCGTAACCGTGGCGTCAAGACCACCATCAAGACGCTGCGCAAGAAGTTCGACGCAGCCGTTGTCGCCAAAGATCTTGTCAGCGCTAAAGCCGCCGGCGCCTCTTACGCTTCCGCGATGGACAAGGCTATCAAGTCCGGTGTCGTGCACCGCAACGCGGCCAGCCGCGCCAAGGCCCACGTCGCTAAGTACATGCTTGCTAAGTAAGTTAACCGGGCGGTCTGCCCGTTTTCCCTCTTTATCTAAAACCCCGCGTGCCCTCTGGCCGCGGGGTTTTTTATATCCCAGCGGCGGCGCTGTTACTCGCCTCTCGGATCACAGTGGTACTCAAAAATTGAACGTTCTTAAACAGAACGAGTTTGAACTTCGTGCGCTACCCGACGTGCATGAGGCATCTTTTCCGCTGTGGTGCCTCCTCCCGCCAACGTTGTTCGTCATTTTTTGCCTTGGTCCTCGCCGTTGCTACCGCAGGCCGTCGCTTGGCTCGCACGTGATTGGAACGGAGTTGGGCCCCTGAATCTTTCCTCGTGGCTCGTTGTCGTGCCAACACGTCAAGCGGGCCGTCGCTTGCGCGAGGCACTCGCCGAACACGCGGCTAGGCGTGAACAAGCCGTGTTTCCGCCCCGCGTCGTCACGCCCGAATTACTTGTTACGCAGGCGCTCAATCCTGGAATGCGGACGGCGAATCGCCTCGAATCGCTTCTGGCCTGGACTGAAGTTTTGCGCGCCGTGGATTTGGCCGAAGTACGAGCGGTTTTGCCCCATGATCCGCCCACGCGCGATTTCGCGTGGGCCCTCGCCCTCGGGCGTGAGTTGGCGCGTCTGCAATCTACGCTCGCCGAAGGCGGTTGGTGCCTAGGCGATGTCGGGGTGCGGGCTGGTGAAACGTGTCCAGAACTAGAGCGCTGGCACGAACTCGGCGAACTCGAGCGTAGGCACGCCGCGCGTTTGGCTGAGCTCGGTCTAGTCGAGGCGCAGGCCGCTCGTATCGAGGCGACGCGCGCGCCCAGACCGTTGGCCGTGGGTGATATCGCACGTATCGCGGTGATTGGTGCGCCTGATCCGTTGCCCCTGGCCTTGCGTGTCCTGGCAGCGCACGCGGTGACATTGCCCTTAGATGTCGTGATTTATGCACCTGAGACTGAGGCTAAAAATTTTGATGGTTGGGGGCGTCCGCAGTCGGTGGCGTGGACGGAGCGCGAGTTGACGATTGCAGAATTCGGCGAGCGCGTGCGTGTCTGTGCCGACCCTGCTGAACAAGTCGCTGAGATCATTACGATCGCGCAATCCATATCGGAGCCAGAGAGTCTGCTCGGCATCGGTGTGGCTGATCCCGAATTGTTACCGCTTTTGGAGAAAGCCTGCACGCGAGCGGGTATCGCGGCGTTTAATCCTGAGGGCCGGGCACGGCGGCACGATGGATTATATCCTCTGCTCACCTCGTTAGCGGAATTTGCTTCGACTCCGGATTTTGCGGCCGTGACGAGGTTGGCACGATGTCCGGATATTTTAGCATGGCTTAGCGCGCGGAGCGAGGGACGTTTTTCTGCCGCGAATTTTCTGCGCGAGCTCGATCAATTAGGAGCGAATCATTTGCCGCCTACATTGTCAGCGGCACGGGCGCACGTGGCAGGTTTTCCAGCAGTCGAGCCCGCGCTGGCCTGCTTGGAGGAGTTGCGTAGGATGCTAACGCGGGGAAGTTTCCCGAGTAACGCGGCCTCGGCTTTGATGGAGCTTTTTGCCGGCCGCAAACCTGTAAAGGAGGATATGCTCGTTGAATCTGCCGAGACATGGATGGCGCAGCTGCGCGAGATCGAGGAGGCGTTGAGCCGTGGTGGTGGGTCGGCTTTGACCGCGACCGAGGCTTGGCAACTGGCGCTAGGGGCCTTTGCAGATGAGGTGCACACGAGTGAACGGCCGGTGGGGGCGATCGATTTGCTTGGTTGGTTGGAATTACTGTGGGACGATGCGCCTCATCTCGTGGTTGCAGGCTTTAACGATGGGTGCGTGCCTTCCGCGATCGTGGGTGATGTATTCTTGCCGGAGACGCTGCGCGAGCGACTTGGTTTGAAGAGGAATGCGGAGCGATTCGCCTGTGATGCGTATTTGCTCACGGCGATTGCGGCAGCGCGGACCCGTTCGAATGGCCGATTGGATGTTTTACTGGGAAAAACCACGGCCTCGGGCAATCCGCTGCGGCCTTCACGGCTGTTGTTACGTTGCGCGGATGCCGTTTTACCCGAGCGGGTGACGCATTTATTTCAGCCGGTTGCGGCTGTCCAGCCAAGTCCAGCATGGGCGCGCGCGTGGAAATTGCGCCCGCGAGTGACGGCGGCCCCGACGCAATTGTCGGTGACAGCGTTCCGCGACTGGCTCGCGTGTCCATTTCGATTCTATCTGAAACACGCTTTGCGTATGAAGCGCGTGGAGCCTGAGAAAACGGAGCTCAATGCTCTCGATTTTGGGATCTTGATCCACGAAGCTTTGCAGCAACTCGGTCAAGAGTCAGCGTTGCATGACTGTGTCGATGCGCAGCAGCTCAGTGATTTTTTGATCGAGCGATTCGAGGGTATTGTGCGGAAACGCTACGGTGCGGAGCTGACCTTACCGCTTGTGGTGCAATTTGAAGCGGCGCGACAACGCTTACGTGCGGCAGCGGAAATCGAAGCACGCGAGCGGGTCGCTGGTTGGCGCACTGAGCGCGTAGAATGGAAAATTGAAGTCGCAATTGGCGGTTTAACCGTGAAAGGAAAAATCGATCGGATTGATCGCCACGCTGATGGCCGTGTACGCGTGCTTGATTATAAAACCGGTGACACGGCGAGTGACCCAATCGCGGCGCATCTACGTTCCGTGCGCGCTGATGAATTGGGTCGGCCAGAGTGGTTGCGCACAAGCAATGTGGAAGGAAAACCGCTCACGTGGGTGGACTTGCAGTTGCCTCTTTACCGGCTAGCGGTTGCGGCGACTTGGGGCGACGCGGTGGCGTGCGGCTATTTTAATTTGCCTAAAGCGGCCAGTGAGACGGCGGTACTTTTGTGGAACGATTTTTCACGGGAAACGCAGGCCTCGGCTGAGGCGTGTGCCGCAGGCGTGGTGACGGCTGTCTTGTCGGGTGAATTTTGGCCGCCGCGCGAACTCAAAGGCCGTGAGGTGGACCAAGATGAGTTCGCGGAATTGTTTCACGGCGGTGCGGGGGCTAGTATCGGTTGGGAGGAACGTGCATGAATGCAATTCAGCATGAGATGATTTTGGCCTCGGCGGGCTCCGGTAAAACTTACGCGTTGACGAATCGTTTCGTGCACTTGCTGGCGCACGGCGCTGCACCGGAGCGGATCGTGGCGCTGACGTTTACGCGGAAGGCGGCGGGAGAATTTTTCGATGAGATTTTAAAGAAATTAGCATCCGCAGCGTCCAATGTAGAGAAAGCCGAAAAACTGGCGGCGGAGATCGGTGCGCCTCGGTTGGGTACGATAGATTTTCTGCGGTTGTTGCGCATAGTGGTGACGGCGATGCCGCGCTTGAATCTTGGGACGCTTGATGGATTTTTTGCGCGCGTGGTCCAAAGTTTTCCGCTCGAGCTTGGCCTTGATGGTGAATTTCAGATTCTTGATGCGGCGGCGGCCGCCCGCGAGCGGCGGCGCGTGTTACGGCAGATGTTTACAGCGGCGGGTGAGCCGGATGCGGCGCAGCGCGAGTTTATCGAGGCATTCAAACGCGCGACCTTTGGCGTGGAGGAAAAACGGCTGACTCGCCTGCTGGATCATTTTCTGGATGAGCACGGAGAGAAATTTTTAGCGGCTCCGGAGGCGATACAATGGGGTGAGTCTGGGCGGATCTGGCCTAAGGGTTGCTCATGGCTTTCCGCCGCAGAGGGGCGCCAGGCAGCTGCGCAGGCCTTGCGCGTGGCCTGGGCGAACGAGCCGTGGAATGAAAAACAGCGTGAGCGGATACAAGATTTCTTCGCGGCGCTTGAGGAATGGGCGCCAGGAGCACCTTTACCTAAGCCGCTCGAATACATGTTAAAGAACACGTATGCGGCTTGGCCCGCGCTGGAGGTGGTAACGATTGAACGGAAGAAAATCGCGCTCACTGAAGAAGCGCGCGCGGCTTTGCGCGCAGTCGTGGAAGGAATTGCGGGCGCTGAGTTGACGAGGCGTTTGGAGATGACGCGGGGGATTTTCGCTGTGTTATCTGGCTATGAGAAGACGTACGATGCGCTCGTACGGCGTGCGGGTCGATTGAACTTTGCGGATGTGTTGCGGCGATTATTGCCAAGTGCGGGAGCGCCGAAATTGGCGCAAGAGGGCGCCGGGATAGGGCGCGATGCGCAGGAGGCGCGGCTGTTGATTGATTGGCGGCTCGACGCGAAGTTTGACCATTGGTTGCTGGATGAATTTCAGGACACAAGTTACCAGCAATGGAGTGTGTTGCTTAATCTGATCGATGAGGCGGTACAGGATGCGGAGGGGCGTCGGAGCTTGTTTTACGTGGGCGATGTGAAGCAGGCAATTTATGCGTGGCGTGGGGGCGACCCGCGGTTGTTTCGCGAAATTTTTAATCACTATAATGAGAGTGAACCGGGAAAAATCGTGGAAGGGCGTTTGGATGTTTCTTGGCGTTCGACACCGGCCGTAATCGCGATGGTGAACGCGGTATTTGGCGCGGCAGAAGTCCTGCGGGCAGCAGTTCCGCTGGAGGCAGCGACGGGGTGGAACCGAGAGTGGCGGGCGCACACGAGTGCGTATGAGGCGGCGGAGGGATTCGCGGAGTTGCGGCATGCGCCCGACCAGGAAGGGCGGTTTGCGGAGACATTAAGAATTTTGCGCGAGGTGGAACCGGCGCGGCGCGGACTTACTGTGGCAGTGCTGGTGCAGCAAAATAAGACCGCGGCGGCTTTAGCGGAATATTTACGGCGCGAGGGTGGGTTAGCGGCGTTGGCCGAGAGTGATCTTCGCGTGGCGACGGACAATCCTTTGACGGTGGCGTTGCTAGCGTTGTTGCGGGCGGCGGCGTTTCCGGGTGACACGTTGGCACGGGAACACGTGCGGATGTCGCCCTTGGAGCCGTGGCTCTTAGCGGAGGGTTTGGTGAGTAGCGATGGGTTGACGTTGCGAGTGTTATCGGAGGTCCAGACGCTCGGATTCGCGGGTGCGTTGGAGGGTTGGCTGCGTAAGCTCGATTCGGCGTTGAAGGATGATGCATTTAGCCGGGAGCGCGGGCGTTTACTGGTCGCTGCAGCGGAGCGTTTTGATGAAGGTGGAAGTCGAGATGTAGCGGAGTTTTTGGAATTTATGGAGGGTTACACTGTGCGTGAGGTAGACACGCTTGGGGTGGTTCGTGTGATGACGGTGCACAAGGCGAAGGGGCTAGGGTTCGATCTGGTGATTTTACCTGATTTGGAGGGTGTAAAACTCGCCTCGCGCCGGGCCGGGTTGGCGGTGCAACGCGCAGACGATCGCTCGGTTGAGTGGGTGCTGGATTTACCGAACAAAATTTTTGCTGAGCATGAACCCGTACTGGCGGCGCATGCGGCAGCGGCTGAAAGTGAGGCGGCTTATGAAAATTTATGCCTGCTTTATGTGGCGATGACGCGGGCGAAACGGGCAATGATTTTGGTAACGGAGCCGACGAAGAAGTCTTCTGAGTCGCAGAATTTTACGCGCTTGTTGCACGATGCCTTGGGTGAAAAGTGGAACAGTGGTGAAGCGCGGTGGTTTCAAGGTATTGATTTTAAGCAACCTAAGTCGTCGGCGAAAAATCACAGTTCACCGTCGGCGTCGATTGAGTGGACGCGGCGGGCGGCGCGTCGGCCGGCCCGGACGCCGTCGTCCTTGAAACAGAGTAGGGTAAGTGGGTCGTTGTTGTTTGCGCTAAAGAGAAACGAGGGGGCAGACTTTGGCACGGCCGTGCATGAGCTTTTTGCGGAAGTGGAGTGGCTCGATGGTGCTGCTGCGATGGAGCGTCGGGCGTCCGTATGGCGGGATAAATATGGAGCGGATAACCAGGCCGTGGAGGAGGGGTTGGCGTGTCTGGGGGCATCGGCTTTGGCTTCAATTTGGTCGAAGCCTCCGAGTGGATTGGTTGAGGTGTGGCGTGAGCGAGCTTTTGAAATGGTGCTTGATGGGGCCTGGGTGACGGGAGTTTTTGATCGCGTGGTAGTGGAGCGCGATGCCTCGGGTGGAGCGACGCGAGCGCTTATCGTAGATTTTAAGACCGATCGGGTGAGTACGGATGAGGAGGTGACCGCCGCTGTCGCTCGTCACGCTGGACAGTTGAATCTTTATCGGCGGGTGGTGGCAGTGCTGTCCAAGCTGTCGGCCGAGCGGGTGGAGTGTTGCTTGGTGTTCACGCGTTTGCGACGTATAGAACGCGTGGTTGCAACGAGTTGATTCGTATCTTCTCAACGTTAGATAAATTCGCTTTACAGTCTGCTGGGGTGGTTACACGGTGACCCTTCACCAATTCTCAAGCACCATGGGCAACCTGAAAAAGAAACGTCGTCTGAAGATGAACAAGCACAAGCGTCGCAAGCGCTTGAAGTCGCATCGCCATAAGAAGCGTTCTTGGCAGCAGTAAGGATCCCGCGGTCCTCCGCGGCGTATTCCTCAGCCCAGTCTCTTGGCTCCAACCGCCGCATTTGAGCGGCGGTTTTTTTTGCACAGCCGATTTCCTTATAGGACTGCCTTTTAAGTGACTTTATGCAAAAAAATAGCGATAGTACGTTTTCTGCGCATTTAACCTACGTGCTTTCTGCCAACTAGGTTGGTCTCGTGAAAGTTTACGAATAACTTTAAAAATTCTCGTATTATCTCCCTTTTAGGCCGGTCTCCTCGATCGGCTTTTTTTGTACCCCCATTCCGAGCTCATCCTGTTTCGATACCGGGATTGTTTATTTCCATTTCTCACCTAAAGGTTCGCTGCAGCCATGAACCGCGAAGCCTCTACCGCGCCCAGCCCCAAGCCCGCTTTTGCAGGCGTGTTTGCTCATCTCGCGCCTCACATGGCCGAACTCGACCGCTTTTTGCGCGGTCAACTGGAGTCCTTTGAGCCCGAGATTCGGGCCATGGCTGACTACTGCATCGATACCTCGGGCAAGCGTATCCGACCTGCGCTCGTTTTTCTAAGCGGTTGGCGCGGCCCCGCCGTCATCACGCCTGATCTGGTCCGCGTCGCCGCCGTCGTCGAACTCGTTCACCTCGCCACACTCGTGCACGACGATATCATGGATGAAGCCGACGTCCGTCGCAGCCGCCGTACCGCGGCCCGTGAATTCGGCCCTGTTGCCGCGGTACTCCTCGGGGATGCGCTCTTCGCCCATGCGCTCCACCTTGCCACGCAATTTCCCACCACTGAAATCTGCGCCGCCGTCTCCGAATCCACGCGACGCGTCTGCGCTGGCGAGATTGTCCAAACTCTCCGCCGTGGTTCGCTCAATATTTCCCTCGTTGATTACCAGCGCATCATCGACCTGAAGACCGCAGAATTATTCCGCGTCTCTTGTTTTCTGGGTGCCAAACTCTCTGGCGCCGAGCCCGCTTGCGCCGAAGCCGCCGCCCGCTTTGGCCGCCACCTCGGCATTGCTTACCAAATTTACGACGACCTCGCCGATTATTTCGGCACTGAAGCCCGCATCGGTAAAACCCTAGGTACCGATCTCGCTAGCGGTAAACTCACGCTTCCACTGATTACCCTCAGCGAACGCCTCTCCGCAGCAGAGCGCCAACTCCTCGCCGAAGAAATCACCGGTAAGCGCCCGCCTCAGCTCGCGGTCCGCCTCCGGCAGATGAACGATCTCGGTGTCTTCGCCGCCGTGACCACCTCCATTCAAGCCGAACTTGCGCATGCTACTGCCGCCCTCGCGCCTTGGCCTGCTTATCCCGCGAGCACACATCTGCTCGCACTCGGCGATGTACTGCGCGCCCAAGTCGCTGCCTTGCAAATCAACGCCTAGTTGCTTCGCGCCGATCGCTTACGTGCTGCGTCGCGTCTGGTCCCTCTCCCATGCGAAAAGATATTGCTGGGCCAAACCGGCTAACGGTCCGAAGTGCGAGCGACCAAACTGCGCCACCTGTGCCGGCTTCCAGCCGTCGAGTCCGTATCGCGCCGCCATAGTTTTCAAAATCCACACGTCCACCGGGAAGGCCTCAAGTCGCCCCGCGCCAAAGAGAAGCACGCAATCCGCGACCTTTTCCCCCACGCCGGGCAATGTCACTAGCCGCGCCTTCGCCTCCGCGTATGGCAACGCCTCCGTTTCTTCCAACCAGCCCGGATTTGCCGCGACGAATTGCGCCGTTTGATGAATATAGCGTGCGCGAAATCCGAGCAGACACCCGCGTAACTCAGCTTCAGGCACCGTCGCGATTTCCGTCCACGTCGGCAACCGGTGGTACTTGGGGACCAATCCTCGGTCCGTCCGCGCATCCCCGCTCGGGTCCTTCACATCCGTTGCGCCCTCGGTACCAATCACCTGACCATGCCGCGCAGCGAGCAGTGCTATCATTTGTTTGATCTGCACGATCTGCTTGGTCGCGCTGCACAAAAATCCCAGCAAGGTCTCGCCGAACGGTTGCCGCAAAATCCTCAGTCCTGGAAACGCGGCAATGCATTGCGCTAGATGTGCATCGCTGCGCCACGGTAACGTATCCGCCAGTTCCCGCGCATCACGGTCAGCGTCGAGATACGTTTTCAGCGCTGCTTCCGTCCCCGCTGTGGCTGCCGACCATTCCAGCTGACCGTTTACGCCGAGACGCAGCCGCGCGACGTGGCGATCCCATTGCCCCATCCAAATCTCGTCCGCTTCACGCTGCCACCTAAACGCCTGCCCACCGTCGATCGTTTCTGCGAGTACAGCCGAGTTAGGTGGTGTCGCTAGTGCGAGCGGTCTCCAGTCGGTCCAACCGTTAAGATTCACGGCTTGGGAGTCGACCATAGGAAACTTTGCTGGCTGGCGAGCTCGTGGCCCTCGGCGTTGATCACGCTCAGGCGCCAAGCGACCGCGTGTATTTTTCGGCCTGCCCAATCTGGGCCTGTTAGACCGACATCAAAAACCAGTTCTTGCGGTCCTAGTGTGATTGGAAAGGCGTGAGTCTTGGGCTCAGGTGTCTCAGGGGTGATGATTTGTAGTATAAATTTAGCTCCCGTAGTGGTCACCGCTGATTTTGCACGAATTAGAAAATAGTAACCGGCGCGCGATCCGGGTTGGGTGCGCAGGATGGTGTGGCTGCCCGTGTTTTCCTGACCGTCGAAATATTCCGAGATGCGCTCAAACGATTCTGCGCTGCGCCACGCTGGCCAGACGCGCGTGAGTTCGACGTCCGCGGCGTGCGCGCAGGAGACGACGATGAACAATAAAAAAGCGGTGAGCACGGAGCGCATGTCGGTCGTAGTGTGCGGGGATGCGGCCGCGCGGCCAATAAAATCAACGCGCGAGTTTCACTCCGCCGTAGCGATGCAACCCGAGCAGGGCGGGGGACCAGTGTTGTACGCTCGGCTGTTGCAGGTAAATGCGCGCACCGAAAAACAGCGGCACGCTCGGCGCTGCGTCTAGGAGAAGCGTCTCAGCTTGTTGGAAAAACTCGTAGCGGGTCGCGGCGTCGGGCGCGAGGGCGGCGCGCCGGAGTAATTCATCATAGTGCGCATCGCTCCAGCCGTTGAAATTGTATCCACCGCCAGTTTGGTGCACTTCGAGGTAGGTGACGGGATCGACAAAATCACCGACCCAGCGCGAGGTAGTGATCGTGTAATTTTTACTCTGTTGGTTTTGCAGCCATGTTTTTTGTTCGAGTTGGACGAGGGCAATATCGATGCCGAGTTCGCGTTTCCACATCGCTTGGATGGCCTCGGCGACTTTGGCGTGGAGTTCGTCGTTGCGAATCTGGAGTTCAAGTTTTGGGAAACCGCGCCCGCCCGGGAAACCGGCGGCGGCTAGAAGCCTACGGGCTTCGGTGAAATCGTCAGGAATTGTAGCGCGCGCGGTGTAGCCGGCGCAGTCGGGCGGCGTGAAGTGGTGCGCCGGCACGCGCGTGCCGGAAAGTAAGTTGCGCGTGATCGACTCCCGATCGAGCGCTCGTGCGAGCGCGGCGCGGACGTCGCGGCGGTCGAGCGGAGGTTTAGCGACGTTGAAGCGAAGGAAAAACGTTTCGAGGTAGGGCTCGATCCGCAGCAGCGAGGGTGATTCGCGGCGATAGGTTTCCACTTTCGATAGGGGCAATTCGTAGGTGGCGTGGAGTTGGCCAGCGCGAAAATCACGTTCTTCGACGCCCGGATTTTCGACGGGATAAAAAACGATTTGATTGAGGGTGACTTGATTTGCGTTCCAGTAGTGAGGATTTTTTTCCACAATGAGGCGGGCGTTGGGCGTCCATTCGCGTAGGAGAAACGGTCCGTTGCTGATAAGATTGGGTGGCAGCGTCCAAGTAGTGCCGCGTTGATTGAGTGCGGCAAATTTAGCTAGGACGCGGGGGTTGATCGGAAAGAACGCGGTCAGAGCCGTTAGCGTCGAAAAATACGAGGTGGGTCGCTCGAGAGTTACGACGAGCGTGCGGGCATCGGCCGCAGTGACACCGAGCTTGGCGGGGTCTTTGATGGAACCGTCGTTGAGCGCGGCAGCAGATTTGATCGGATAAAGTAGGTATGCGTTTTCGGCGCCGAGCGTGGGGGCAAGAATGCGGCGCCACGAATGCACGAAATCATCTGCAGTGAGTGGCGAGCCATCAGACCAAAGGGCGGTGGCTCGCAGATGGAAAGTCCAAGTAAGTCCATCAGGCGAAACTTCCCAGCGCTCGGCGACACCTGGGATAGGCTGGGAGGTTTTTTCATCGAGCGTCGTAAGCCCCTCAAAAAGTGCTGCTGCGAGGTTTTGGTCGGTGCTGGCGCTGATGAGCTGCGGATCGAGATCTTGTGGTTCGGCGCCGTTGCCGAGATGGAGGATGCCGTCACGGTTGCCGGCCATGACGCGAGTCTCGCGTGGGCTGCAACCACCGAAGAAAAATCCGGCGAAGAAAAACAAAAAGGCGGACAGGCGCAGGCGCATCCAAGCACACAATGGGCCCCGCACCACGCTGGCAAAACGGTTTTCTATGTTTTAGAGGGGTCAGATTTCGCGATGTTGAGCAAAATCCTGTATTAGGGAATTCTCAAGCCGCGAGGGCATGGATGTAATGAGAGAGTTGGCGGTCGGTCAGGGCGGGATTTTTTTGGAGTGTCGTCAGGGCTTTAGGCTCCCAGAGCATGCTGCGGAGGGGTTCTAGGAATCTACGGGGGAGATTGGGCTGCACTACGTTGCGCAAGATAGCGAGTGTCTGACGTGAGGCGGGTAGTCCGAGCCATTCGAGGATGCCAAAGATGCCGTTGCGCTCGTAGATGGCATTGATCTCGGTCCAGCGCGGGGCAGGGGAGCCACGAAGTTGAACGTGGGCGGAAACGAAGGCTGTCAGCGCGGGCGTCTCGGCGAGGTCGGCGATGAGAGCTGGGCAACGGGCGGCGACTTGGAGGGCTTCAAGGCGTGAGAAAGCAAACGGTGCCATGAACTCGCGCACGGCGCCGGGTACAAATTCAAGGAAGGGTTGCCAGTCGGCGGCAGTGAGGGTCTTGGCGGCGGTAGCGAGGGCTTCTGTGCTCGGCGCCATCGCGATCCACTCGGTGCCATAGAGGCGTTCAAATTGGACTTCGGGCCAGTGCGTCACGCGATGGAGGACGCCGCTATGTGACCAGGTGAGCGCTAGGGGAACATAGCATTTCGCGCTGCGGGCGCGGCGGGAGATAGTGGGGGCGGAGTAGGCGGAGCGGGCGCAGGAGCGTTGGCAGGTAGTTAAGTTCATGAGCGTATCCTACTAGGTGGGGTGGGACATTGGCTGACCCAGGTATAAAAATAATGAAATTATTTTTTAGAGTGACGGCGCGGGAATCCCCTCTCCATTCATGGGGAGGCATAGGGGATTTATGAAAGTCGCGTTATTACAAACGCGCGCTCTTTCGAGTTTTGGGCCGCAGTGAAATTCCACTTTGACCGTCCTTGCCCATTGGATGTTATTACATTCGTTACCCTATCTAGCATGGTTCTTGAACTCAAACTACGAAAGATTGGAAATTCCGTCGGGGTCGTGCTTCCGTAGGAAGCCCTGGTCCGGTTGAACTCCGGCGAAGGCGGCACCCTCGTGCTGACGGACGCGCCCGACGGCAGCTTCCGACTGGCGTCAAATCAGGCCGACTTAGGTCAGCAGATGAAAGCGGCCGAGGATGTTATCCGACGGTATCGCAATACGCTCCGCGAACTCGCAAAATGAAGGAGCCAGTCTGGCTCTTGCCGGAGACGGTTCGAGCCATCCATGAACGTCTGTTGTCCGAATTTGGCGGTCCCGTCGGAATCAGGGACTCTAGCATGCTGGAATCCGTCCTCTCCCGCCCCGTCCATCGAATGGTCTATGGTTCGCCTACTATCCCTATGCCGATGTGATCGCGGCTCAGAATATAATGTCGGCAGGACTTGCCGCCACTGCCCGTGGAGGAGCTTCAGGCCCCGGTGAAAGGGGAACAACCCCTCAACGCTCCCGCCTGCTTCACCGGCTGCTGCCTAAAGGTATCCCGGTCCTTCAGGGCCGGGAGGACGTCAAAATTCTGGCGTTGCCGTAACGGCAGACGGACTGATTCGTAGAGGTGGCTTAGCCACGAACCATGAACTCCCGCGCGCAACAGTCCCGGCCTCCGCTTGAGCGGATGCTGCGCATTCACGAGGAACTCCGCCGCGGGGCACTCGTTAACTGCACGATGCTTATGCATGCTCTGGAGGTTTCTCGTAAGACAGTAGTACGTGATATCGCGTTCATGCGGGATCGCTTAGAGTTACCCATCGAATTTGACGCGGGGATTCAGGCTTACCGTTACACGACGCAGGTTAATGCATTTCCAACGGTAAATGTGACCGAGGGAGAACTCCTCGCGTTACTGGTGGCTCAGCGAGCTTTGGAGCAGTACCGTGGTACGCCGTTTCACCGTCAACTCGAAGTGGCTTTCGGCAAACTCGCGGGTGGGCTGCGTGACAAAATTTCGTTTTCGCCCGCGGACGAATTGCGCGCCGTGTCGTTTAAAAACATCGGCTTGGGAAAGACTGACCTTGCGGTCTTTAACGCCCTGAGTGCGGCCGTGCTACGGCATGAGGAAGTGACGTTCAACTATCGTAAGCCCGGCGCGACTCACTCTGCACCTCGCCATGTGCGGCCTTATCATTTGGCGAACCGCGAGAACTCTTGGTATCTTGTCGGTCACGACATGGAGCGTGACGCCTTGAGGACGTTTGCTTTGCCGCGCATTGGCGAGGTTGTGGGTGGTGGGGCCTCGTTTGTTCGCCCAACGGATTTTTCGCCGGAAAAATTTTTTGCGAGCGCGCTCGGCGTATTGGGCGGCGATGGTGATCACCGCGTGGTGATCCGGTTCGACGCCAGCGTGGCCGAGCGGGTGCGCGAACGCGAGTGGCACGAATCGCAGGAGATGCGTGAGCTGGCCGGCGGCCGGCTGGAATTGCGGTTGCACCTCGGGGCTTTGGTGGAGGTCGAGCAATGGGTGCTCGGTTGGGGCGCGGCGGCCGAGGTGGTCGGGCCGGCGGAGTTGCGCGCGAGCGTGCGCAAGACCGCTGCGGCGCTCGCACGTTTGTACGCGGAATAATTTTGGGTTCACGGGTTGAATCCTCTCGCCTCGCGGGCGTACTGATTGCTCATTTTTGAGACCCCGTCGCCCTATGTTCCTATCTGTTTCCCCCTCCGCCCGGCTTGTTGCAGCCGGTTTAATCATCGCCCTGGTCGCTCCGTTCGCCACGGCGCAGACCACGCCAGGAAAAAATGAACTTGTGCTTCAAAAATGGTCGGGTGCGCTTAATGTTCCCGATCCCGTCGCCTGCTCCGTCGATCCCCAGGGGCGCGTGTATGTAACTTCGACCACGCGCCGCAAGGTCGGCGACCTCGACATCCGCGAATACCGTGACTGGATCCCCAACGACGTCGCCCTCAACAGCGTCGACGCCAAACTCGCTTTTTACCAAGACGTCCTCGCCCCTGGCAAAGTCCGTGCTCCGCGTGGCTCGCTCAAAGACAACAACGGCGACGGCTCCATCGACTGGAAAGATCTCACGACGACCACCGAACGCATCTATCAAATGCGCGACACCGACGGCGATGGCGTGGCCGACAAGATAACCGTTTTCGCCGAGGGTTTTAACACGCCCGTCACCGGTATCGCCGCCGGTGTGATGTACCACGATGGCTGGGTCTACGCCACCATCGCGCCCGATCTTTGGCGTTTTAAAGACACTGACGACGACGGCGTCGCCGACATCCGCGAAATCGTGGTGCACGGCTTCGGTATCCACATTGCTTACGCCGGCCACGACATGCACGGTCTTAGCGTCGGGCCCGACGGTCGCATCTATTGGAGCATCGGCGACAAGGGCACCAACGTCATTTCCAAGGAAGGTCGCCACTTTTATTATCCCAACGAAGGCTCAATTCTCCGGATCGAACCCGACGGTTCCAATTTTGAGGTCTATGCCCACGGAGTACGCAATCCCCAGGAGCCCGCATTTGATGATTTCGGGGATCTTTTCGTCGTGGACAACGACGCTGATATGAAAGGCGAACGGGAGCGCTTCGCTTATATTGTCGAAGGCAGCGACACCGGTTGGCGCTGCAATTATCAATACATGAAGGAATCATCTCCTTGGATGCGTGAGGGCCTTTGGAAACCGCATTTTCCCGGCCAAGCCGCTTACCTTTTGCCCGCTTTGCTTAATTACTCCGACGGCCCCGCTGGTTTCAAGCACGACCCCGGAACCGCACTCAGCGATGCGCAGCGTGGTCTGTTTATCCTCAACGAATTTCCGTCCGGAAAAATGCGAGCATTCCGTACTGAGCGTGTGGGCGCTTCATTTAAGATGGTAGACGCCCGCATTCTTAATGAAGGCATCATGGGCATAGGTCTCGCTTGGCATCCCGACGGCTCGCTTTTTATGGCCGATTGGATGGGTGGTTACCCACTCGATGGTAAGGGCGCAGTCTGGCGCATAGAAACTCCCGCTACCGCTAAAGAAGCGCAGCGTCTTCAGACGCGGCTTTTGCTGAGCGCGGGTTTTGCTAAAACTGCTTTGGCTGAACTCCAAGTCCTTCTTGGTCACCGCGACCAACGTGTCCGCCAAGGCGCCCAACTCGAACTCGCCAAACGTGGCCAATCCGCCGCGCTCCTCGCCGTCGCTGGCGATACCGCCGCGCCGCTCCTCGCTCGCGTGCACGCCATCTGGGGTTACGGCCAACTCCTCCGCCGCGCCGCTGCGCCCGTCGCCGCGGTGTTGCCCTGGCTTGCCGATGCCAACGCGGAGATCCGCGCTCAGGCCGCTAAAATTCTCGGCGACGCCTCCAGCGCGAAACCCGAAGCCAAACGGCTTATTCCGTTGCTCACGGACACAGCCCCGCGCGTCCGGCTCCAAGCCGCGATTGCCCTTGGTAAACATGCCGAACCCGCCGCCGTGGAGGCGCTTTTCGCGTTCGCTGCGGCCGATGCCGCGGCGCCGGTGTTGCGTCACGGCGCGGTAGCTGGTCTCACCGGCTGTGCCACTGCGGCCCAACTCGCAGCCCGCAAAAATGACCCGTCCTTGAACGTCCGCCTCGTCAGCGTTGTCGCGCTCCGTCGCCAAGTTTCCCCACTTGTAGCCGAGTATTTGCACGACTCTGATCCCCTCGTCGTCGCTGAGGCCGCCCGTGCGATCCACGACGAACGTGGTATTCCCGATGCGTTACCCCAACTTGCGGCGCTCATCGACTTGCGTTCGCCAAACGAGTTTATCTCTCGTCGTGCGCTCAATGCTAACCTCCGCCTCGGCACACCTGAAGCGGCGGCACGCTTGCTTGCACTTGCACTCAATGTGCGCGCCGAACGATCAATCCGTGAGGAAGCACTTACGAGCTTGCGGATGTGGAACGCACCCGAGCCCCTGGACCTCGTTGATGGTTACGCTCGTACGTTCAAACCGCAACCCATCGCTGCCGTACTCACGCCAAAACTTGATGCGTTGCTGGCGTTGACCGATCCGGACCTCAAAACCCTTGCGATCCAGATCATGATCGCGCACGCGCTTCGAGCGGCCCCGGCGCAGATCGCGGCCATCGTTGCTGAGACCTCTGCTCCCGGCGATCTACGCGCCCAAGCTCTCCGCCTCCTTGCTGATCCTGCGCTGCGCGGCGAAACTGCTCTCGCTGTGGCCATGAACACTGCGCTCGCCCCGGATGCACCCGAGCCTTTGCATCGTGCTGGGCTCGAATTGCTCTTACCGGCTCAACCCGACCGTCTCGTCGCCGAGGTGCCATCGGTCCTGCAATCGCGCACGCTTCCCGAAAAACAACACGCGCTCGCGCTTCTCGCTCAAGCCGCCACGCCGGCTGCCGATGCGATTCTGCTCACGTACGCCGATAGCTTGGTCGCCGGCACCTGCGCGCCCGATTTGAAACTCGATGTACTCGACGCCGCTCGCGCTCGCGCCACGGCCAATCCTAAGCTCGCGGCGCAACTCGCAGCCTACACCGCGTCTGCCGCGGGCGTCGCGCAGAGCGAGTTGCTCCTCGGTGGTAGCGTCCTCGCTGGTCGGGACGTTGTGCAAAATAATCTTAACGCCAACTGCCTCGCTTGCCACGGCATCGAAGCCAACGGTGGCAGTGAAGTCGGTCCCAACTTGAGCACCATCGGTAGCCAGCGCGACCACGCTTATCTCCTCGAATCGTTACTCGTGCCCAACGCCAAAATCGCCACCGGTTACGGCCTGGTGAGCGTGACGCTTAAAGACGGTTCCGTCGTCGCGGGCACAATCGCACGCGAGACGCCGCAGTCGGTCGGGGTTCGGCTTTTTGACGGCACCAACCGCACGCTCTCGCGCGCCGATATCGTGACGCAAACCCCGCCGGTTTCCATCATGCCGCCGATGCTCGGTATTTTGCAGCCGCGCGAGGTGCGCGATGTCGTGGCGTTCCTCGCGGCGCAGAAAATACGTTCGCGCCGCGGCACCACCGGTACCGCCGCGCCCGACGGTGGACCGTGAGATTTTTCTGGGTGTTGTTAGATGACGTTCTAGTGAGTCTTGGCAACGAGGCGCGTTGCTGCACGCTCGATCCCGATGAATGTTTTTTTCGTGGCGGCTCGTTGGCTATGCGTGGCGCGCTTGTGCGCGACGCTTGGCGTGAGTGCGGCCCCAGTAGTGGAGTTTAAGCTTCCTGCGCCGCCTCCTTCAGGAGAAATATCTACGAGCGCTACTACGCTAGAGCCGGTCGCAGAAATTGCTGCACCAGATCCGGTGGTTGAGGTTCCTGCGGAAGTGAGTGTTGGGCGCCCCGTGACTACGTGGCTGGAGGCTCAGATTGAACTCGCGCGTCGAGGCTTTTCGAGTGGTGCGATCGATGGTATCGGCGGCGCGCAATCAGCAGCGGCGCTACGAGCGTTTCAGGAAACTGAGAATCTCGCGCCGTCGGGTGTGCTTGATGTGCCTACGCGTGAGAAACTTTTAATGCGGGCTGAGCCGTTAACGACATTTACATTGAGTGCCGCAGATTGCGTGCGACTGCAACCGTTGAGCGATACTTGGCTCGGAAAATCGGCGCAGACCGCGTTGGATTATGAGACAGCGTTAGAGCTCGTCGCTGAGCGTGCACACTCGAGCCCGAATCTGGTAAAGTGGTTAAATCCTGAGATCGATTGGAGCGCAAAAATTTTGCCTGGCACAGTCGTAAAAGTGCCGGCGTTGGGAAAAATTAACGTGATGGGCGTCGCGGCGCGACTGCACGTAAAATTGGCGGAGCGGGTGCTACAGGTTCGTGACGCGGAGGATCGCTTGTTGGCTCATTTTCCGGTGAGCATTGCGCGTAAAGTCGAGAAGCGCCCGGTCGGTGAGTTGCATGTGACGGTGGCGATCGCTAACCCGGATTACACATTTGATCCGGCTGTGTTCCCGGAGTCGGAGGAAGCGCAACAACTTGGGCGAAAATTAATTTTACCGCCTGGGCCAAATAATCCGGTGGGTGTGGCTTGGATCGGGCTCGATCTTCCGGGCTACGGCATTCACGGTACACCGAAACCTGAGCAAGTCGGCCGCACGGAGTCGCATGGTTGTTTCCGCCTCGCTAATTGGGATGTCCAGACTTTGCTGTCTCTTGTGTGGGTTGGGCTTACCGTGGTCGTGGATTTATGATCAACTTGGGCTCCAGTTGGTAATTACCTGCCCTACAGGTTGGATTTCTGATTTTTCATCAGGCCCGCACTTGCTTTCAGTTTTGCGAAGGATGTCATCTTCCTTGTTTCTTCTACTCGTTCTACCCCAATCGCTGTCTCTCGCTTCGAAATGGTTATTTATGCACGTTGCGCCTAGTCGCTCCAAATTTTTTCTGTGGATGGTAATTTTATTGGCGTGGCCGTTTAGGATGGTCACAGCCAATGAGAAAATTTCGTTTAACCGCGACATCCGGCCAATCATGTCGGACACCTGTTTTCATTGCCACGGTTTCGACTCTAAAACCCGGGAGGCTGGGATGCGGCTCGATTTGCGCGATGAGGCATTGAAGCCCACCAAGACCGAGGCGCTTCCCATTGTGCCGGGTAAGCCCGATGACAGTGAAATCATTAGCCGCATCTTTGACGATAGCGACCCGATGCCGCCTGTAGACGCGCACAAGCCACTCACGGCGGCGCAAAAAGACTTGTTTCGTCGCTGGGTCGCGGAAGGTGCCGTGTACGAGCCGCACTGGGCTTATGCGCCGCTCGTGTCACCGCTTGTGCCGACTCAGGCGCGCGGGAAGGTCAACCCAATCGACGCGTTTATTCGAGCTCGGCTCAGCGAGAAGAAAATCAACCCCTCGCCTGAAGCGGAAAAATCCCGTCTTTTGCGTCGCGTTGCGCTTGATTTGACCGGTTTGCCACCCACGCCTGATGAAATAGCTAACTTTCTCGCGGATCGTTCGCCTGATGCGTACGAGAAACAAGTTGAGCGCCTGCTCGCTTCGCCACGTCACGGCGAGCGTATGGCTGTGTGGTGGCTCGATATCGCCCGCTTCACTGACACGGTGGGTTTTCACGGCGATCAAAACCAACGGATTTTTCCTTACCGTGATTACGTCATTCACGCGTTTAACACCAACAAACGCTTTGATCAATTTACGATCGAACAACTCGCCGGTGATCTTCTGCCCAACCCCACGATCGAACAGCGAGTCGCCACTGGTTATAATCGGCTCAACATGATGACGCGCGAGGGTGGAGCGCAGCCTAAAGAATACCTCGCCAAGTACGGCGCCGAGCGGGTGCGCAGCGTGGCCGCCGCGTGGTTTGGCAGCACGTTTGGTTGCGCGGAATGTCATGACCACAAATTCGACCCGATCAAGACACGCGATTTTTACGAGCTTCAGGCGTTTTTCGCGGATGTTAAACAGTACGGCGTGTACGGCGATTACGACTACTCCCGTAATCCTGATCTGAAAGGTTTTAATAACGACTTCCCGTTTCCCCCCGAGATTGAAGTCGAAAGCCCTTACCTCGTGGCCCGGCACGCACGCGCGCAGGATGAAATCGCCGCGCACGTCACCGCAATGCGCCAATACGCGCAAGCGCCGGCTGCAGTGGTCCGCAGGGCCACCTGGCTTGATGAAACCCGCGCGTACCTCGGTCGTGTGCCGACTGGCTGGGAGCCGTTGCGCGCGACGAAGGCCGAGTTACGCAAAGGCGACAAAGTCATCGCCGAGCGGCCTGTCACCGTCGAAGCCGATGGCACCGTTTGCGGCGGACAAGCGTTGGCCAACCGCGAATTTTATCGCATTACGTTTAAACCCGACGGCGGCCGCATCACCGCGTTGCGACTCGAGGTGATGCTTGAGCCGCCTGTCGGTCCGGTGGGATGGAAATGGCCCCCATCAAATGTCATGCTGATCCCGAGCGTGCAGTGCGCCGAGGGTGAAGTCCGTAAACTCGATGTTGTCTTCGCCGATGCGACCGTGAAAGCACCGCGTTTCATCAATGGCGCCGAACTTCATGGTGTTACGGCAGGCTGGCGTTTACCCGAACCTACGAAGCAGCAGACGATCACAGGTGTTTGGTTGCTGGCGGAGCCGCTAACATTGGCTGCGGGTGAGTCGCTGGTAGTGATTATTTCAGGTGAGACATTGCCGAAATTTCGGCTTTCCACGAGCCGTCTTGGCGCGCGCGATCCGCTCGAAGTGGCGTCCGCTGAGACCTTGGTCGCGTTGACTGCGCCGCACCGCACTCCGGCGCAGGAAACCTTGCTCGCCGACACGTGGATGATGAGCACCGCTGAGGACACAGCGGCGTTTGCGCGTTATCATCAGCTTGTCACCAAGCTTAACGACACCTACCGCGGCAAGGCCTGGTCGATGATAACAGAAGCTACGAATCCGGTCGTTGTGCGGGTGTTGCCGCGTGGTAACTGGCAGGATGAGAGTGGTCCTGTAGTCTTGCCGGCGACACCTAGATTTCTTCCTGGTCGGCTCGAAAGCACGCTGCAGAAACGGCTCACTCGTCTCGATTTGGCGCGTTGGATTGTTTCTCCAGAAAATCCTATTACGGCACGTGCGGTCACGAACCGGCTCTGGGCACTATATTTTGGCAATGCCCTGAGTGCGGCTGTGGACGATTTGGGCTCACAAGGCGAATTGCCTTCGCATCCCGAATTGCTCGACTGGCTCGCCACTGAATTCCGCGGCAGTGGTTGGGACTTGCGTCACATGATTCGGCTCATGGTGACCAGCGCCACGTATCGCCAGAGCAGCAGCCTCAGGCCAGAATTGCGCGACATTGACCCGGCCAACCGCTTGCTCGCGTCGCAAAATCCGCGGCGGCTCGAGGCTGAGTTTGTGCGCGACAACGCGCTCGCAATTTCGGGTCTACTCGATTTGCGAGATGTCGGCGGTCCGAGTGCCAAGCCTTATCAACCGCCTGGTTATTACGTCGCGTTGCAATTTCCCGATCGTGATTACTGGGCGAGCGATGCCGATGCCCAGTGGCGACGCGGGGTTTACTCACACTGGCAGCGCACGTTTCTGCATCCGATGCTCGCCAACTTTGATGCGCCTTCCCGCGACGAATGTGCTGCGTCGCGCAACGTCAGCAACACGCCGCAACAAGCACTTACGTTGTTGAACGATCCAAGCTTTGTCGAAGCGGCCCGCGCGTTTGCCGGCCGTATTTTGTCGGCTGGTGTTCGTGATGATGCTGCACGACTTGACCTCGCATTTCAACTCGCGCTCTCTCGCCCGCCTCAACGTGCGGAACTCGACTCACTCACGGCTTTCCTTACCGGCCAACGTGAGGTCTACCGCGCTGATCTTTCCTCTGCCGAAAAATTACTTCGGATCGGCCTAGCCCCGCCTGCCGGCGGCGACGTAGTAGAAGCCGCCGCTTGGACCCAACTCGCTCGTGTGCTTCTGAATACCCAAGAAGTCATCACTCGTTACTGACTATGTCTCTTTTTGACCCCACCGCGCACGCCTTGAGCGTCAACCGCCGCACGTTTCTCACTCAAAGCGCCTACGGACTGGGCGGCATCGCGTACGCGCTATTGCAAAGCAAGCTCTCCGCTGCGAGTGGCGCACCTGCGACGCCGCCAGCGGGCTGGAACGGTGCGCTGCGTGAAGCGCATCTGCCTGTGCGGGCTAAGCGCGTGATTTTTCTCTGCATGGCAGGCGGTCCGTCCCAGCTTGAGACTTTCGACTGGAAACCGCAGCTCAAAGCTCTCGATGGACAGCCGTTTCCAGCTTCGTTTACCGCGGGCCAGCAACTCGCTCAGTTGCAAAACATGGTGTTGAAAGCGCGAGGCCCTATCGCCTCGTTCAGTAAACACGGTCAAGCGGGTATCGAAATCAGCGATTTATTCCCTCATATTGGTCGTGTGGCAGATGATTTGTGTGTAGTGCGCTCCATGCAGACTGAGCAGATCAATCACGATACGGCTCACGCGTTCATGAATACGGGCTCGATCATCAAAGGTCGCCCTAGTATGGGCTCTTGGTTGCTATATGGTCTTGGCGCGGAGACACAGGATTTACCTGGTTTCATCGTGCTCACTTCGCAGGGTAAAACCGGCCAGCAACCGATTTCCGCGCGGCAGTGGTCAAGTGGGGTGTTGCCGAGTCGTTTCCAGGGCATCCAGTTTCAAGCGCGCGGCGATGCCGTCCACTACGTGGGCAATCCTGAGGGTGTCTGCCAGAGTACGCAGCGTCAGGTCATCGAAGAAGTGCGCCGCATGAACGGATTGCTTGCCTCAGCAACGCACGATCCCGAGATCGCTACACGTATCGCGCAATATGAGTTGGCGTTTAAAATGCAGACGAGTGTCCCCGAACTCACTGATTTTAAAAACGAGCCCCAGAGTATGCTCGATTTTTACGGGGTGAGGGAACCGGGTGACGGCAGTTACGCATCTAACTGTTTACTCGCGAGGCGACTTGCCGAGCGTGGCGTCCGTATGATCCAGCTCTACCACCGTGCTTGGGATCATCACGACAATTTGGAGGGGGGAATGAAAAGCGGCGCGCAAGATGTTGACCAAGCGACTGCCGCCCTGATCACCGATCTTAAGCAACGCGGTATGCTTGAAGATACGCTCATTCTCTGGGGCGGCGAATTTGGCCGCACACCGATGGGGCAGGGTACAGGTCGCGATCACCATATTCTTGGCTTTAGCGTATTCATGGCCGGTGGTGGCGTGAAAGCAGGTACGGTTTATGGTGCCACCGATGAACTTGGGTACCGAGCCGTTGAAAACCCGGTCAGCGTCCACGACTTACATGCGACGATGCTTGCCCTGATGGGCGTCGATCACCGTCGGCTCAGCACCAAGTTCCAGGGGCTCGATGTACGCCTCACCGGCATCGCCGGCGAAGTTGTTAAAGGCTTGATAGCGTAGACCAGCGGGCATCGCCGCGGCCGGTTTTGGGTATTTTCGCTTGTCTCGGTTCGTTGCGCACGGACGCTGGGCGCACGTTTCACTTATGGCGTCCAACTACACCGAAGCCAGTATCAAGACCCTCTCTTCCCTCGAGCACATCCGTTTGCGTCCCGGCATGTACATCGGCCGGCTCGGCAACGGCATGCACGCCGAGGACGGCATTTATGTTCTCCTCAAGGAGACCATCGATAACTCAATCGACGAGTTTATGATGGGTCACGGCAAGAAGATCGAAATTGAGCTCAACGATCGTACCGTGCGTGTGCGAGATTACGGCCGAGGTATTCCGCTTGGTAAGCTTATCGATTGTGTCTCGATCATAAATACCGGCGCCAAGTACGACAGCGAAACGTTTCAAAAAGCCGTCGGCCTCAACGGTGTCGGCCAAAAAGCGGTCAATGCCCTCGCGCTCGAATACCGCGCGACCGCCGTCCGCGAAGGTGAATCCAAGCTCGTTGAATTTGCGCAGGGTAAACTCAAGAAAGATCACAAGATTATCAAATCGAGTGAGCGCAATGGTACGCTCATTGAGTTTATCCCAGATGCTGCGCTCTTCGGTGCCGACTTCAAGTTCCGGCCCGAATTTGTTGAGGACATGCTTTGGAATTACGCCTTCTTGAATCGCGGGCTCACGCTCACCTTCAACGGTAAGGCATTTAAATCCGAAAAAGGCCTCGAAGACTTACTCGCAAAAAATCTCACAGGCGAGACGCTGTATCCGATTCTACATCTTGAAGGTGAAGATATTGAATTCGCAATGACGCATGGTAGTCATTACGGCGAAGAATATTTCTCCTTCGTTAACGGCCAGCACACCACCATGGGCGGCACGCATCAGCAGGCTTTTCGCGAGGCCGTCGTCGAAACGGTGCGCAATTTTTACAAAAAAGAATTCGACGCCGCCGATGTGCGCCAATCCATCGTCGCCGCGATCGCCGTGCGCGTCCAGGAACCCGTCTTCGAATCGCAGACTAAGACCAAACTCGGTTCTGCTGACATGGGCCCAGGTGGTCCGAGTGTGAAGGATTTTATAGGTAAATTTGTGCAGCAGACGCTCGACGTTTATCTCCACAAAAATCCTGTAACCGCCGAGGCGATTCTCAAAAAAATTCAAGCCAGCGAACACGAGCGCAAGGAACTCGCCGGCATTCGTAATCTCGCCCGCGAGCGCGCCAAGAAGGCGTCGTTGCACAACAAGAAACTGCGCGATTGTCGCCTCCATTTTGGCGACAAGAACGAGCGCGCGGAAGGCTCCAGCCTCTTTATCGTTGAGGGCGACAGCGCTGCCGGCTCGCTCACTGCCTGCCGCGACGTGCAGACGCAGGCCGTCTTCGCTCTCAAGGGCAAACCGCTCAACACGTATGGTCTCTCTAAAAAAGTCATCTACGAGAACGAGGAATTTCACCTCCTCCAATCCGCGCTCAACATTGAAGAAGGGCTCGACGGGTTGCGCTACGGCAAGGTCATCATCGCGACCGATGCCGACGTCGACGGCATGCACATTCGCCTGCTTTTACTTTCGTTTTTCCTGCAATTTTTCCCCGACCTGATTGCTCGCGGGCACCTTTCGATTCTTGAGACCCCGCTTTTCCGGGTGCGCAATAAAAAGAAAACGCTCTACTGTTACGATGAGCAGGAAAAACAAGCCGCCATCGCCGAACTTGGCGCCAGCCATGAGATCACGCGCTTCAAAGGCCTCGGTGAAATCTCCGCCAATGAGTTCAAAGATTTCATCGGTGAAAACATCCGGCTTGAGCCCGTCTCGCTCCATCACCTGCACAACACCGACGAGTTGCTCTCATTCTACATGGGGAAAAATACCCCTGAACGTCAGGACTTCATTATCGGTAATCTTAAGGTGGAAAAAGATCTGGTCGAAGCCTGAAGCGCTGCGACTCGAACGATAGTGTAAACCATTTCAGCGACCCTTTCCCGCAATGCCTAAACGCAAAGTACCGAAGACCTCCGATCAAGCTGAGCTCTCGCTTTCTGGCGACACCGCGCCAGCGGCCCCCGTGGTTCCCGCGGCCTCCGGCGCCGAAGATGCGGCCGCCGCGCTCACCGTTGCGACACCCAAAGTTGCGGAGAAAAATTCTCCCGATGCACCACTGGTAAAACATTACCGTTCCTGGTTTCTAGAGTACGCTAGCTACGTCATTCTCGATCGCGCCGTGCCGCACCTCGACGACGGACTGAAGCCGGTCCAACGCCGTATTCTCCACACGTTGTGGGACATGGACGACGGACGTTTTCACAAGGTCGCCAACGTCGTCGGTCGCGCGATGTCTTTGCACCCGCATGGTGACGCTTCGATCGGCGCGGCGCTGGTTGGCATCGGCCAACGCTCTTTTTTGATCGAGCCGCAAGGCAACTTCGGCAACACCCTCACTGGTGACGACGCGGCGGCTCCTCGTTACATCGAGGCCCGACTCACGCCCTTCGCCAAAGACGTACTCTTCAACCCTAAGACTACTTCTTGGCAGCTCAGTTACGACGGCCGCGCCCAGGAGCCCGTCACGCTTCCTGCGAAGTTTCCTATCGTGTTACTCGAGGGTGCCGAAGGAATCGCGGTCGGTCTCTCGACCAAGATTCTACCGCATAATTTTAACGATCTGTGCCGCGCGGCTATCAATCACCTTCAAGGGAAAACCTTCCGCATTTATCCGGATTTCCCCACCGGCGGTATCGCTGATTTCAGTGAATATAATGACGGGGAGCGGGGCGGTAAAGTGAAGGTCCGCGCCAAGATCGAGGTGCGCTCCAAGTACCTGCTTGCAATTACAGAATTGCCTTACGGTGCGACGACCGAGTCGCTCATCGAGTCGATCCTCGGCGCCAACGCCAAAGGCAAAATAAAAATTAAGCACGTTGATGACAATACCGCCGATGTCGTTGAGATTCTTGTGCACCTGCCGGCTGGCGCTGATGCGGAAAAAATCATCCAGCAACTTTACGTATTCACTAATTGCCAGTTGGCCCTCTCGCCTGCGGCCTGCGTGATCGAGGACGATAAACCGCATTTCCTCGGGGTGCGCGAGATTTTGCGCCGCAGCGTCGACAAGACGAAGATGCTCTTGCAGCGCGAGCTAGAGATTCGCCTCGGCGAACTGGAGCAACAGTGGCATTGGGACTCCTTGGAACGCATTTTTATCGAGGAGCGCATCTATCGCCGGATTGAGAAATCTAAAACCTGGGCTGAGGTTATCAGCGAGATTCGCGAAGGCTTAAAGCCATTCCTCAAGCAACTCCGTCGCGACGTTACTGACGAAGATATCACGCGTTTAACCGAAATTCGCATCAAGCGAATCTCGGCTTATAACCGTTTCCAAGCCGACGAGGCCATGAAGAAGACGGAGGCCGAAATGAAAGAGGTGAAACATCATCTCAAAAATCTTACCGACTATGCGGTAAAGTGGTTTGAGACCTTGCAGGAAAAATACGGCAAAGGCCACAAGCGCCGCACGACTTACGACGAGATCGAACAGATCAATGCTGCGCAGGTTGTCTCTGTAAACCAACGCCTCTACGTCAATCGCGAGGAAGGTTTCATTGGCCTGAACTGGCGTCAGCACGAGTTTGTTCAGGAATGCTCCGTACTGGACAGTGTACTGTGCCTGATGGCCGATGGCTCGCTCAAGGTTACCAAGGTCGCCGATAAGGTGTTTATGGGTCGCGATATTATCCATTGCGCGATTCTACCCGCTGATGGTGATAAAAATTTTTACACCATGGTTTATCAGGATGGCGCCTCGGGCAAAGCCTTCGCTAAGCGCTTTCAAATCGGAGGACTCTCTCGCGATAAATTGTACCCACTTGTCGCTAGTGAGGGATCGAAGGTGATTTATTTGGAAGTCAGTCCCACGGAGAAGGCCATGCCGAAAACGCTCCATGTTTCACTTGATGGTCGTGGCGGAGCGCGTATCCGTGAACTCGACTTCGACCTCACACCTTTGCCGGTAAGTAGCCGCAGCGCTAAAGGCCTTACAGTCAGTAAGTGGGCCGTAAAGAGCGTGAAGCGCCTTAACTGATTTTAATATCGTGGCTGGATCTGCTTGGTGAGGCTGGACCCAGTCGCGAGTTAAGTTTTGGGTAGGTTTCAGGGGTAGTTGGTTTTGCTGTTTGATCACAAAAAAATGTCGTTCCTGTAATAGACATCAGTGCTCTGACGCGTTAGATTGGAATCTTTCTTGGTCTTCACGATTACCCCTATGCGTCGATTATTTCTTTCAGGAGTTCTGGTTTTAGCGTTTTTAGCGTTGTTATCCCAAATCGGATACAGCTCGATTTCTACTCCTGCGTCTGGGCCTGAGTCGGGCGGGGCGGCTGCCATCGTTTCTTTGCCGTCGTCGAACGGAGCTAAACTCTCTTTCAACGAGCACATTCAACCCCTTTTGGCAGAAAATTGTTTTTCCTGCCACGGGCCTGATTCGAGTACGCGCAAAGCAAAATTGCGCCTCGATCGTTTTCAATTTGCGACCGTGGAGCGGGGTGATCACGAGGCGGCAATTATTCCCGGCCGACCAGAAGTGAGCCCGCTGGTTGAACGAATTTTATCGAAAGACGCGGATGAAATCATGCCGCCGCCCGAATCGCACAAATCTCTTAAGCCAGCTGAAATCGCTTTGCTCAAACGTTGGATCGCTGAAGGCGCGGAGTATCAAGAGCACTGGTCGTTTCTCGCTCCGACTCGTCCCATGGTACCAACCCCAGCGGGCATCGCCGTAAACTGGGCCCGGAATCCCATCGACGCCTTTGTCGCCGCAAACCTTGTCGTAACAGGCTTGAAACCCGCAGCCGTGGAAGACCCCTCGCGGCTCCTGCGTCGTGTTACGTTGGATCTGACCGGCCTGCCTCCCTCGCCTGAAGAAATCGCAACCTTCCTGCACGACCCATCACTGGCTGCCTATGATCGGGCCGTCGATCGCTTATTAAAGACGGATGCCTCCGCGGAACATTTTGCACGGCAATGGCTCGATGCCGTGCGTTATGCTGATACCCACGGTATTCACATCGATAATTACCGTTCGATCTGGCCCTACCGCGACTGGGTGACGGATGCGTTTAAAACTAATATGCCCTTTGACCAGTTCACTATAGAGCAGATCGCCGGTGATCTACTCCCCAATGCGACACTCGATCAGAAAGTTGCCTCAGGTTTTAACCGTTGCCTCCCGACGACGAGTGAGGGCGGTGCGATCGCCGCTGAGTATGAAGCCATATATGCCAAGGATCGCGTTGAGACTATGTCCACGGTATGGCTCGGGCTCACGACCGGTTGTGCCGCCTGCCACGATCACAAATTCGATCCTATCACGACCAAAGATTTTTATTCGCTAACAGCATTTTTCCGCAACAACACGATGCCCGCGATGGACGGGAATATCTCTGATACGCCGCCTAGTCTTTTTGTGCCGGCCAAGTCCGACCGCGAACGCTGGCCCGACTTACAAAATGAAATAGCTAATACGAAATCTATGCTCGCCGCCCGCGCCAAACAGGCCGACGCCGATTTCGCCGCTTGGTTAGTCTCTGCGTCCCAGCTTACCCCGCTCCCGCGTGAGCGCAGCGAGCGACAAAGTCGTTTGCACGTTGCCCCAGTCTTGAGTGACTCTAACGCTGGTCCTTACGGCCTAGCTCCGAAAATTAACGGCCTCGATCTTATCCTCGGTCCGCCTGTAGCGATGCTCCGTGATGGTGCCGAGAGCTTTGGTTTGCTCGTGCGCGTCGACGACAAGCCGAGCGGCACGTTGCTTTCCTGTTTAGATGCCGAAGGAAAACACAGTGGTTGGGAGCTGTATTTGGAGAACGGTAAAGTTGGCCTGATGTTTTATGATACTAAAAGTGGGCTTATCGGTCGCGGTTTGGCTAAGGAGCCACTCGCGCCCGGCAAGTGGCATCATGTGTTTTTGGCCTATGACGTGGCTTCGATGCGTAGCCGATCCATCGACGTGTTTGTGAACGGCAAGCCCGCCGCAAGTTCGGGCGAAATTGGTAGTTTCCCCAACGATATTATCCCTACTGCTCCGCTTCGTCTCGGTTCGCGCCACGGTGCCAATGGTACCGCAACCAATTCTATCACCGGCGGTGATGTCTGGGTGCAGGATTTCCGCCATCACGATCGCGGCTTCCTGCCTGCCAATTCTCGCGAACTGATTTCCGATAAACCCGGAGCCTATGTCGCGCTCGCTTATGAGGCTTTAATGACGTCTGCAGACAAGCGTACTGAGGCGCAGACAAAACTGCTTCGCTCCCACTACCTCGCATCGGTTGACGCGCCCTCGCAGCCTCTGATTGCGAAGCTCGACGGGCTCCTCGCCGAGGATGAGCGCCTTCGCGCTCGTGGTGGCATCTCGCTAGTGATGGAGGAAAAGAAAGACTCCGAGCCTTTCGCGCATGTGCTTACGCGTGGTGAGTATGCGCAGCTCGGTGAAAAAGTTCCCGCTACTACGCCCGCCGTGCTGCCACCGTTACCTGCTGATGCTCCGCGCAACCGCCTTGCGCTCGCCCGCTGGCTCGTCGATCCGAAGAATCCACTCACTTCGCGCGTGACGGTAAACCGTGTTTGGCAGAATTTCTTCGGTACCGGCCTAGTTGAATCCACCGGTGATTTTGGCGTCACGGGTAGCCGAGCTTCCCACCCTGAGCTACTGGATTGGCTAGCCGTAGATTTCCGTGAATCGGGCTGGGATTATCGGCGCCTAGTGCGTCAGATGGTCACCAGTGCGACCTATCGCCAATCGGCCGCAGCCTCGGCGGAACTCATTGAACGTGATCCTGCTAACCGTCTTCTCGCGCGCGGTCCACGCTACCGACTCGATGCGGAGCAACTCCGCGACCAAGCTCTCGCGGCATCTGGATTACTTGTCGCCAAAGTCGGTGGACAGCCCGTGCGCCCCTATCAACCGGAAGGCATTTGGGAGGATGTCGCGATGAAACAGTCCACGACCCGCTTTTATCGCCAAGATCGCGGTGAAAATCTTTACCGTCGCTCGATGTACACGTTGTGGAAACGTACGGCTATGGCACCGGCTATGGATATTCTTAACGCGCCTAATCGCGAAGTCTCCTGCGTACGCCGCGATCGCACCAACACACCCCTTCAGGCACTCGTCACTCTCAATGACCCGCTCTTCGTCGAGGCTTCGCGTTCCTTGGCCACTCGCGCTTTGCACGCTGCTCAATCCCTCGATGCCCGCTTGGACGCAGTGTCCTTGCCGCTACTGGGTCGCTCGTTCACGGCTCCGGAACGTGCCGTCATGCGCCGCACATTGGACGATGCCCTCGCCAGCTACAGGCGTGATCCCGCAGCAGCGAGCCAACTCCTCGCCGTCGGTGAATCTCCAGTTGATACTCGGTTGCCCGCACCTGAACTCGCCGCCTGGACGCTCGTCGCCAGCCAGGTGATGAACCTTGATGAATCGCTCACTAAATAACGCTCGCGTACTTCTCCCATGACCCCACTTCCTCCCGACTGGCAGGCCACGTTTGAAGCGTACAACGCCGCGATCACACGTCGCCAATTTTTCCGTAATACCACCACAGGCCTCGGCGTCGCTGCACTTACTTCACTCCTCGGCTCGCGGGTACTCGCCGCGGACGCCAACGCCGATACTTTGCGCACCGCGATGACCGAGCCTTGGAAAATAGCACCCAAGGCCAAGCGCGCGATCTACATTTCCCTCATTGGCGCGCCCTCGCAGCTCGATCTCTTCGACTACAAGCCGGCGCTAAGAAATCGTTTTAAGGAAGACCTTAAGGATTACCTTGGCGGCCAAGGCGAACGCCTTACCGGCATGACCGCTGGTCAGGCGCAGTTCCCGCTCGCGCCCTCTATGTTCAAATTTGCCCAACATGGCCAAAGTGGAATGTGGATTAGCGAACTGCTGCCCAATATCGCGAAGATGAGCGATGATCTCTGCTTCATCCGCTCGATGAAGACTGACGCCATCAACCACGAGCCTGCTAACCAACTTGTTTACACGGGCTCGATGCAAAACGGCAAAGCCTCGATCGGCTCCTGGCTCTCATACGGTCTTGGTACGCTCAATGCCGATCTTCCGTCCTTCGTCGTTTTACATGCGAAACATTCCAGTCCGTTTTCCAACGTACAGGCGATCTCCTCGCGTCTGTGGGGAAGTGGCTATTTACCCGGTAAACACGCTGGAGTCTCATTGCGTACGCAGGGTGATCCGGTGCTGTATCTGAACGACGCCCCAGGTATCCCGCGCGAGCTTCGCCGTCGCATGCTCGATGGACTGGGGGAATTGAATCGCCGTAGCTATGCGCAGATCGGCGACCCCGAAATCCAGACCCGTACGCAACAATACGAAATGGCTTTTCGTATGCAAACGAGCGTACCCGAACTCGCCGATCTTTCTGGTGAAAGCGCCGCGACCTACGCGCTCTACGGCGAGGAAGCCCGCACGCGCGGCACGTTTGCCAGCTCCGCGCTCATGGCCCGCCGTCTGGTTGAGCGGGGCGTGCGATTCGTGCAAATTTTCCATCGTGGCTGGGACCAACACGGCAGTCTCCCCCGTGATCTCGCCTCGCAGTGCAAAGACGTCGATCAAGCCTGCTACGGCCTTGTCCAAGACTTGAAACAACGTGGCCTACTTGAGGACACGCTTGTTATTTGGGGCGGCGAATTCGGTCGCACCGTTTACAGCCAAGGCACCCTCACCGAGACCAACTACGGGCGTGATCACCACCCGCGCTGTTTTACCATCTGGATGGCGGGCGGCGGCGTGAAAGCCGGCAGCGTATACGGCGAGACCGACGAGATGTCCTACAACATCGTCAAAGATCCGGTTCACGTGCGTGATTTGCACGCGACGATTCTCCATCTCATGGGTATCGATCACGAGCGCCTTTCTTTCAAAGCCCAAGGCCTCGATCAACGTCTCACCGGCGTCGTGCCGGCGAGCGTCGTAAAAGGGCTATTGGCCTGAGTCCGAAGTCTCTAGCTAAGCAAATTTCTCTTCCGGCAATCCGAAAAAATTATTTAGCCGGAGAGACTAGTCGCAGATACGCGTCGGCGTAACGGCGGCCCAACTCGCGGTAAGACGCGGTATCGAAGTGGGTTTTGTCGCCTTTATCCTTGAGGCCCTCAGCGCTGACGAAGGCGACGCGCGCGAGCTTCTCCGGTAATTCGCGGTGCGCGCGATCGACTTGGATTTTGTAGTCGTTCCACGGACTGCCTTCGAAACGGCCCATTTGCCCAACGATGAAGGGGACGCTGGGCGCACCGAGGGCGGCGCGCATGCGGGCGATCAAAGCCTGGAGTTTTGCCGCGTAAACTTCGGCGAATTCGCGCGTAGAATCGGATTCACCCTGATGCCACAAAATTCCCGTGAGCGTGCCCGCGCTGAGCGCGATTTGGGCGCGACGCATCGCATCGTCCCACGGATGACTCTGCGTCGCGTTATAAAAATAACCGGGCTGCCACGAGTCGATTGGCGAACCACCGACTGCGCAGGGGATCAATCCGATCGTCACCTCGGGATTGGCCGCTGCAATCGCATCGGCAAACGTGAGACCGAGCCCGATGCCCACGGCTTTGGGTTTATCGAAATGCAACGGATCTGCGGCGGGCACCCAAGCGCCGGCTTGGTTCAACATGAGCACGCGTTCGTGCGGAATTTGGTCGGCGTCCGTCATGGGGCCGCGTCCGGCCATGTTGGATTGGCCGACGAGGAGGAAGAGATGAAATTTTTCTTTCGCCGGGAGCGCCGGAGCCGCTGCTTGGGCCGACGTGAAAACCCCGAGCAGAACGATCACAAACAAGCGTAACGTTTTCATGACTTCGAATTAGAGGGCACAGCGTTAAGCGGTGGGCTTTGAAATGTTCGCCACGCGTTCATGCTGCGAGTGAGAACGGCGCGCGGTTCGGCTTTGATATTGTAGCCTTGGAAACCGACGGGCCCGGTGTAGCCGATTGATTGGAGCGTGTGCACGAAACCGGCGAGGTCGTAGGTGCCGGTGTCGAGCGGTTGGATGAGGCGTTCCCAACCCATCGCTCGGGTGTCGCCGGTGTCGGCGCCGCTGATCGTGACAAACATCAGGCGCGGCAGTGCGACGCGCAGAACGGGGATGGGATCGCGTTCCGCGCCTTCGACTTTGAGCCAGTGGCAGAGGTTAAACGTGACGCCGACGTCGGGGCGGTCGAGTGTGTTGGCGAGGCGCAAGGCATCTTCGACTCGCGCAAGCCAGAAGCCGGCGTGGGGATAAAGCGCGATGCGAATGCCGTTGGAATGGGCGACTTCGGCCAGAGCGCGGAGTTGTGTGAGCACGCTGGCGTCAGCTTCCGGTGATGAGATCGCGTAAAACGTGCCGTTGGCGCGGGCGATTTTGTTGAGAGCAAGCCAGAGCACGGTGTCGGTGCCGCGCATCGCGACGAGCCACGCGCGGAGTTTGGCGTCGGGCGCGGGTTGAGCGGGATTGAGATCGAGAACGTGGTAGCCGTTAAAAAATTTCAGACCTTGGGCGGCCATCGCGGGTGGCATGATCTCGTCAAGGGCGCGGCCGCCGTAGCCGTCGTAACCGAGCTCGCGCAGCATGGCGGGCGCGACGTCAGGGCCGCCGCGAGCGATGTTGTCCATCGCGAAGAACGGGTTTTTCGGCGCCGCAGTGGCGGCGGTCGCGAGTACGACGGTGACGGCGAGAACTAGAAACTGGGCGAGGCGAATCATGCGAGGACGGCTTTGACGACTTCGCCGTGGACGTCGGTGAGTCGGTATTGGCGACCTTGAAATTTGAAGGTGAGCCGCGTGTGGTCGATGCCCAGGCAGTGCATGATCGTGGCTTGGAGGTCGTGAATGTGGACGGGTTTATCGACGACGTTGAAACCGAAATCGTCGGTGGAGCCGTGGGCGATACCGCCTTTGATGCCGCCGCCGGCCATCCAGATCGAGAAGGCTTTGCCGTGGTGATCGCGGCCGTATTTGTCGCGGTTGGCGTCGCCTTGTGCGTAGGGCGTGCGGCCGAATTCGCCGCCCCAGATGACGAGCGTCTCCTCGAGGAGGCCGCGTTGCTTGAGGTCTTTGATGAGAGCGGCGCTGGCTTGATCGACGTCGAGGGCGAGCTTGGGCAGATGCTCGACGAGGCCGCCGTGGTGATCCCAATCGCGGTGATAAAGTTGAATGAAACGGACGCCGCGCTCGGCGAGGCGGCGCGCGATGAGGCAGTTGCGCGCGAAGGAACCAGGCTCGTTCACGTCGGCGCCGTAGCTGTCGATTGTGGCGGCGGATTCGCCTTTGAGGTCCATGAGCTCGGGCACGCTGCGTTGCATGCGGTAGGCCATTTCAAATTGGCTGATGCGCGTCTCGATCTCGGGGTCGCCGCTGCGGGCGAGGTTTTGACGGTTGAGATCGGCGATGCCGTCGAGCATGAGGCGCCGGCGTTCGCGGGTGAGCCCGGCGGGATCATTGAGATAGAGCACGGGCTCGCCGGCCCCGCGGAATTGCACGCCTTGATGTTGGCTCGGGAGAAAGCCGCTGCCCCAGAGGCGCGCGAGCAAACCTTGGCCGGAGCGGGCTTTGTTGACTGAGAGCAATACGACGAATGACGGGAGGTTTTCGTTGATCTTGCCTAGGCCGTAGTCGGTCCACGCGCCCATGCTCGGGCGGCCGGGGAGTTGACTGCCACTTTGGAAAAACGTGATCGCGGGATCGTGGTTGATCGCCTCCGTGTGCATCGAGCGGATGACGCAAATCTCATCGGCGATACTGCGAGTGTGCGGGAGTAGGTCGCTGATGACGGTGCCACTTTTACCGCCGGGTTTGAAGTCCCACTTGCTGGGTTGCACGGCGAAGCGCGCCTGTGAGGCAACCATGCCGGTGATACGTTGGCCGCGGCGGATGGAGTCGGGCAGGTCTTCGTTGAAGCGCTGGCGCAGGACGGGTTTATCGTCGAGTAGATCGAGATGGGACGGGCCGCCGGATTGAAAGAGGCAGATGACGCGTTTGGCCTTGGGTGCAAAATGAGGCAGACCGGGCAGGCCACCGAGGCCCGCGGCGTGGGGCAAGACGGGGCCAGCGGTGGGATCAGCGGCCGCCAACGCGTCACGGCCGAGAAGTTGAGCGAGAGCGGCGGTACCGAGACCCAGGCCGGTCTTGACGAGGAAATCGCGTCGCGAGTGGAACTGTTCGTAATTGTGGCAGGACATGACGGGTCAGTTCTTGGTGATGGTTTCGTCGAGGCTGAGGATCATGCTCGCTACGCCTGTGGCGGCGGCGAGTTCGGCGGGAGGCAGGAGCGGGTCCATGGGCGAGGCACCCGTTTTAACGAAGGCGTAGGCGTCAGAGCCGTGGGCGATGAAATCGGTGCGCAGTTGGGAAAGGGCGGTCGTGAGCACACGGGTTTCCTTGGGTTCCGGACGGCGACCGGTCGCCAGGCGGAAGGCGAAGGAAACACGGGCCGCATCTTCATTACCTCCTTCGCGCAACATACGCGTGCCGAGTTGGCGCGCGGCCTCAAGGTAGCCAGGCTCGTTCCATAGGGCGAGGGCTTGGAGGGGCGTGTTGGTGCGAGCGCGTCGCACGGTGCAAAATTCACGATCAGGCGAGTCGAACGTTGTCATCGCAGGGTGTGGGATGGTGCGTTTCCAGAATGTGTATAGACTGCGCCGGTAAAGGTCAGCGCCGGTGCTTACGCCCCATTTGGTACTCGGATAAGGCGCGTCGACGACGATGCCTTCGTAAAGTTTTTCGGGTTGATAGGGGTAAACGCTCGGGCCGCCGAGATTTGGGGAAAGTAGACCGGATACGGCGAGGGCTTGGTCGCGGATTAGCTCAGCGGGTAGACGCACGCGCGGGCCGTGGGCGAGGAGGCGATTTTCCGGATCGCGTGCTACGAGCTCAGGTGTGGTGGCGCTGGACTGGCGGTAGGTAGAGGAGAGGACCAGTGTCTTTAGCAGGGCTTTCACATCCCAGCCGCCGTCGACGAAATCACGGGCGAGCGTGTCGAGCAGTTCGGGGTGGCTGGGCCATTCGCTTTGTGAGCCGAAGTCCTCGAGGGTTTTTACAATGCCGGTACCGAATAACTGGGCCCAAAAACGATTTACGACGACGCGGGCGACAAGCGGGTGGTCAGGGCGGGTCAACCATTGGGCGAGTCCGAGGCGGTTGCGTGGGGCGCCGACTGGCCAGGGGGCGATCAATGTCTCAGGCACTCCGGGTTCGACGCGTTCGCCTGGAGCGTCGTAGTTGCCGCGATTGAGCACGAAGGCCGGGCGCGGTTGAGCGAGTTCTTCCATCACCATCGTGGTGGGCAGAGTGCGCTGGAGCGCGAGGTAAGAAGTCCAGATAGCATCGCGTTCGGGCGCGGAGTTGAGCGCGGCGCTAAGCCAGGAGCGTTCGAGTGCGGTGGCAGAGTCAAGGTCGGCGTGGGCCCGAGCGCGCGGAAGGGCGCGGGCGGCAAAGTGTGCTTGAATTACGTCCGGATTGAGTGGGCTCGCGAAAGCGCGAACATCCTCGAGCGCGCCGCGCCAACGCACGCCGGCCTTCGCGTTGTCGGTGCCTATGAGAAAATCTTTCTTCGGCTGTTCGGAGGTAACGCCGTCGTAGAGGACGCGCGTGGGCAGTTCTTGGCCATCGATGAAAAAGCGCAGATTCGCGAAGCTGCGTCCGCCGGTGTAGCTGATCACGACGTGGCGCCAATCGCCGGGTTGAATCGCTGCGCCGACGGAGCGCACGATGAGCGCGTAGACGGGAAATCGATCGCTGAAGGTGACTTCGATTTCGCCGCTTATAAGGCGAATTTCGCGACCTTTGCCGTAAGAGGTATCGGCGGGCGAACCCAGATGATTGACGTTGGAAAACAGGGCGACGTCGCGGGGATTGTCGGTGTCGGGTTTGAGCCAGAAAGCGAGCGACTGGCCGGTTTTAGAGGCGAAATCGAGTTTGGCGGCGGGAATGGTAGGTGCCGGTTTTTCGAGATCAGCTCGCCATCCGGCTTCGGAAAAATCTGCGTTTGCAGTTGGAGTTTCGATCAGGGTGATACCGGGATGAGCGTTGGCGGTGGCGCGCGCAGCGGTGATGAGGGTTTCGAGGCGCGCGTGATCAGCGGGAGTCCAGCTCCAGGCGGCGCGAGCGGGGAGGAGTTGGGCGTCGAAGGCGGCGAGTTGGCGCTCGTGCTTGGCGAGCTCGGCTTGTTGGGCGCGCGTGGGCGCGGGGATCATCGGGACGGCGTTGGCCACGCGGCCGTCTTCGCCGTGTTCGGGGACGTTGTTAAAAAACGCGGTGAGTTGGTAAAAATCTTTTTGGCGAATCGGGTCGAATTTGTGGTCGTGGCACTTGGCGCATTCCATCGTGAGGCCGAGCCACGCGGTGCTGAGGGTGCGGACGCGGTCGGCGACGTATTCGAGCCGGTATTCTTCGTCGATGATGCCTCCTTCGGAACTGATCACATGGTTGCGCGCGAAGCCGGTGGCGATGCGTTGCTCGAGGGTGGGCTTGGGCAATAGGTCGCCGGCGATCTGCTCGGTGATAAAGCGGTTGTAAGGCAGATTGGTATTGAACGCGTCGATGACCCAATCGCGCCAACGCCACATGCTGCGGGACGAGTCGTTATTAAATCCATGAGTGTCGGCGTAACGGGCGGCGTCGAGCCATTCTACAGCTTGGCGTTCGCCGAAATGTGGCGACGACAGCAGGCGGTCTGCGGCGGCGACGTAGGCGTCGTCGCCGCGTTTTTTCACGTCGGCGGAAAAAGCATCGAGTTCGGCGGGCGTGGGTGGAAGACCGACGAGGTCGAAGCTGGCGCGGCGCAGCCAAGTCTCGGGCGCGGTGGCGGGCGCTGGAGAAAGTTTTTCTTTTTCGAGGCGGGCGAGGACGAAGTGATCGAGCGGCGTGCGCGGCCAGGTGGCGGCGTTGAGGCGCGGTAACGGCGCGCGTTGCGGCGGGGTGAAGGCCCAATGTTTTTCGTAGGTGGCACCCTCGGTGATCCAGCGGCGGATGAGCGCGATTTGTTCGGGGGTTACGTGCTTGTTAGCCGTAGGCGGCGGCATTTGTTCTTCTTCGTCTTTGGAGAGTAGGCGAAAAAGAAGTTCGCTTTGGTCGGGTTGACCTGGGGCGATTACGACATGGCCGTCGCGATCGAGGGTGGCGTTGTCGCGGTCGTCGAGCCGGAGTTTGCCTTCGCGGTGATTGGCATCCTGACCGTGGCAGTAAAAGCAATTTTCCGAAAGGATCGGCCGAATGTCGCGATTGAATTCAAGTTTCTCGGGCGCGGCGGCTGAGCAGGTATACGTGATTAGTACTAGCGCAAAAAAACGGACGGCTACGATCGAGTGGGGCATGATAGATGAGCGGACGCGGGCGGATTAACTCCCGCTGCACACACAGAGCGTTTGCAGACTCCGTCGCTGCGCAAACGCGAACTTGGTTTTCGCGCAAATTTTCGTGCGCGCGCTGAAAAATCAGGATGTGAGTTTGGCGGCGAACGCAGCGGATTCGGCGGCGGCCTTGGTGGGTAAGCCGGATTTACCGAGGAAGCCGAGGTCGCGAAACCATTCGAGAAAACGCTCGGGCCAGGTCCCGAAAGGAATGCCGTCGCGGGCTTTGAGTCCTCCGCCGTGGCCACCGCGGCCGTAGATGTGCATTTCCAGATTCGGGACGCCGCGCTGGAGCATGGCGGAGAAATATTCCTCGGCCCAAATCGCGTGAACGCGGTCGCCGGAACCAGCTGAAGCGATGAAGGAAGGAGGGACATTGGCAGGAATCGTTGGTGTGGCGCCTTTCGCAAACGGCGTGGGACCAGGGTAAATTAGGCCGACAAAATCAGGACGAGCGGAAACTTGGGCCAACGGATCGTTAGGGCCGTTATTAGCCGCCGTGAAGGCGTCAAAAAAAAGGGCGGCAGGCGCGGCGAGTTCGGCGCCGGCGGAGAACCCGACGAGGCCGATCTTGGCGGGATCGAGCTTCCATTGCGCGGCGTGGGCTCGCACGACGCGGACGGCCTGAAAGGCATCGTTCACGGCGTCGACTTTGGCGTCGTAACCGTCGATGCGCAGACGATGGCGTAGGATGATCGTAGTGATGTCGTGCCGCGCGAAATACGGGACGAAGTCGTGGCCCTCAGGTCCAATCCAGAGGATTTTGTGACCGCCGCCGGGGATGACGATGATGGCAGCGCCGGTGTTAGTGCGGCCGGGGGCGAGATGGACCTCTATGCTCGGGTTGTGGATGTTAAGCGTGCTTTGGACTTTGCCGCCAGAAGTGACCCCGCCCGTGGTGCTGTTGTAGTTTTCGGCCTCGTGTAGCCGCTCTCGTTTTAAAAGGGGAGAATCGGACGGATAAAGTGCGAGGACAATGCCGCCGGGAAGGGCGGGGGCTGGTACAAACGGTCCCTGGGAGGCGCTGCGGGTGGGCGGAGCGATCGGTGTGGATGTCTGCGCCTGTGCCTTGAATGTCACGAGTATGGCGCAGAGGGCGATGAAAGGACGTGAAAGGGAAAGAAAGCCGGACGACATAAAAAGTGTGTTAACTCAGGGCGCGAAAGCGCGCGGAGCATTATTGGGCGGGTTTAGCGGCGGCCGGGGTGGCCGGCTCGGGGTTTACCGTAGCACCTACGATTTTAAACGTGAAGGCGTGGCGGCACGGCGCGGCTTCGGGGCCGAGGTCGGGCGTCGTGATGGTGAGCGTGGTGCCGTTCAGCGAAGTTTTCAAAGCGCCGGGGACGCCAAGCATCGTGACGGTGGCGGCAGCAGGGACTTTAACGTCGCGCAAGATGAGTTGTTTGCCGGGCCAGCCGACGGTGATGGCGTAGAATGCGTCGGGTTTTTGCGTGAAGAAAACGCTTTTCACCGCCGCGCCGTCTTTGGGGGCCTGGCCGATTTGGTCCATGAGTTTATATTTGATCATGTACTCGCCGTATTCCTGCGTGGCGCGCTTGCCCTCGGTCCACTGGGTGGAGCGGCCGGCGGTGCGTGTGCCGTAGATGGCCTCGCCGTTGACCTTGAGCCAGTCGCCGATCTCGAGGAGGCGTTGCTCCATGAGCGGTGGGATGGTGCCATCGGCGGCGGGCCCGATGTCGAGGAGGAGATTGCCGCCGCGGCTGACCAGATCGACGAGGACGAAGATGAACTCGCGTGAGGTTTTGTAGTCGTCGACGCGTTCGGCGCGGTTGAGGCCGTAGGAGGCGGCCATGCCCCGGCTTTCTTCCCAAGGTTGGGTGCTATCTTTGAGGCCGGCGGCGTATTCAGTTGTCCAGTAACCGCCGTGTTTGTGGCGGCTGTCTTTGCCCCAACGGTCGTTGATGACGACGTCGTTTTTGGAGGGAGATTCGTTAAACAGCCACGCGAGTAGCTCTTCGGATTTCCAGTCTTTGGAAGGCATGTCCCACTCGCCATCGGCGAAGATGATCGACGGCGCATAGCGGGAGACCACGTCTTTAAATTGCGGTGTCATGTGCTCGGTAACGTAGCGCGCGCGATCAGTGAGCCAGAGTGGATTGTACCATTCGTAGAGCGAGTAATAGAAACCAAATTTCAGTCCGGCGGCGCGGGTGGCGTCGGCGAGTTCGCCTAATAGGTCGCGCTTGGGGCCAATCTCGGCGGCGTTCCATGGGCGGCCCCAGGTGTGGCTGGCTTCGGCGCTCGGCCACAGCGCGAAACCTTCGTGGTGCTTGGAGGTGGGGACGACGTATTTCACGCCGGCGCGCGCGAAGAGATCCGCCCATTGTTTGGCGTCGAAGAGCTCGGCGGTGAATTTCGGCGCGAAGTCTTTGTAATCGAAATTCGCACCGTAATTTTTGGCGTGGAAGGCGCGCCAGTTGGCCCATTTGGCCTCCTTGCTGGTGATGCGGTTCCAATACCACTCCGCATATTCGCCTTTCTGGCCGTAGGCGGGAACGGCGTAAACGCCCCAGTGGATAAAGACGCCGAACTTAGCGTCGAGAAACCACGCGGGTGTGGGTCGGGCATCGAGTGAGGCCCAGTTGGGTTCAAATTTTTTCTGAGGGGTTTCTATTGCGCTCAGTGTTGGCGTCAAAAAAACCAGTGCGAGAAGCGCGAAGCTAGCTCCCAAACCGGAGCTAATACGGGTGCTTAAATGATACATTGTAGGGTAGGGGTTTCGAAGCAGCAATTAGCTTAGAAATCACTGAGTCGGGGTGCGAGATTTTTTAGGCTCGGGTGCCACTAAGGCAGCGAGTTTCACCTGCTTCCCTAAGCTGTGCTCTTCTGCTCATTTAAAAGCGCTGTTAAATATGTTAACGCCTTGGGTTTTGACGACTATTGCGGACCTTTGGTATCGACCGGACTCAGCCCAAATCACCACCGAGCAATTCAAAATCGAAACGCGTAATAAAATTCAAGCCGTCGGTTACGTCATCATCGCTAACGTGGGCGACCAGAAGAGCGATTTGGCGGGCGGCTTTGCGGAGCGAGCGTTTAAATTGCCCGCCCCCCGCTTATATATGTTAGCAAATGAGGTGGACCGTACTTAAGTGCAGCTTAATCGATCCAACGACCCGTGAGTAGAGTAGATTGCGGGGCTTGAGTGAGGGTAGGTTTACGGCGCTCTACCATGCTAGCGAGTCGATCGGCCGCCGCCGCACCGATGAGTTCCGGGCCTTCGTCGATGCCTGCGATCTGAGTGTAGCGGCTAGGTAGGCGACTGGTGCAAACGAAGCGCACGGGGCCTTGGAGCTTAAACCTAAGCTGGGCGGCGCAGGTGCGCGCGGTGCTCTGCTGGCTCGTGATGATCACATCGGGTTTTTCGCGGGCGAACCAAGAACGCAGCCCGGCGGGGTCACTGTGGTGGCTGATATAGGGCGGTACAAAATGCGTGCCCTCGTTAAGCCCATGCCAAGTGACGCCGGCAGTGAAACCGTGCTCCGTGCGCCGATCGTGATCCGATGCAATTACCAGACCCATGCGACGGTGGCCTTGCTGTGTGAGGGTGCGGCACAACAAGAGCATATTGGCAAAATGATGGGGTGTCACGCGGTGCGCCCCAGTTAGCGCCGCGCTGGCGGAGGCGGCGACGACGCTAAATTGGCTCCAATCGAGTAGTTGCGTGAGATCAATCGGCGCGGCTTGCGGTAAAATCAAAATGCCTTCGACGCCGCGGCTTTTGAGCGTGCGTTGCAGGCTGGGCCAATCCGCCGGGTTGTCTGAAATATGCATATGGTCAAAACCATAGCCACGCTCGGTGAGTCGATTTTTAGCGCCACGGCTGATCATGCGAAAATAGACCTCTGGGTCGTCGGCCTTGCGTGTGGAAAGACCGACGATCAGGCTCTGGAAGCGCTGGGCGCGCCGGCCGCGGAGATGGTGCATGAGTTTCGCGATCTCCGGATCGGGTACGTAGCCATGTTCGCGGGCTAGTTGAACGATGCGTTGACGGGTGGCTTCGGCAATACGGCCGCGGCCAACAATTGCCCGAGATACGGTCATTGAGCTCACACCGGCCAAGACGGCGATTTGGCGGAGGGTAGGGGGCGGCATACATATGCGTTACGTTAACGCATCAAAGGTGTCGAAAACATTTTTAGATTCTTATTCTATAAACATTTAGTTTGCCCCACCGGAGCTTCAAACTCCGTTACCCCCCCCGTTTGGCTTCTTACTGCTCTCTGCCTGCACTTACCGTTTCTGTCCTTACCGTCTTACCAAACCACCCTATGAACCTGCATTATTGTTTTTCACGTTTTTCGCTTCTGAAAAAGACCCTGCGTTTTCCAATTTTAAACCTTATTGGAAGTTCCGTCGCCGGCGTTCTGGCTTTAACCTTGGCCCAGGCCCAAGTCGCGCCCGCGCCCTCAGCCCCGGTCGCCTCGGAAACCGCGGTCAAGCTCTCGCCTTTCGAGGTAAATACCAGCCGCGATGAGGGCTTCGTGGCTTCCAGCTCTCTGGCCGGCGGTCGACTCAACACGGATCTCAAGGACACCCCCGTCGCTTACTCGGTGCTCACCAAAGAATTTCTCGACGCCTTCAATATCACGGATCTCACGCAGGCCATGGAGTGGTCGGTCAACACTACTTACAACCCCGGCAACAATGTCGACCAAGGATTCGGCTTCTCGCCCGCGCTTAACATCACGATCCGCGGCGCCGCTCCAGGCGAGTCGAATTACCCGATGCGGAATTTCTTCCCATTTAACCACAACACCGACAGCTACGCGCTCGATCGCTTCGACTTCGCCCGCGGCCCCAATGCCATTCTCTTCGGTGCGGCCCAATTCGGCGGCACCCCAGTCGCCGTCACCAAGCAAGCGCTCACCACCAAGACGATTAACCAAGTCCAAGTGCAGCTTGGCTCATGGCAAAAATACCGCAGCACCCTCGATGTGAATCGCCCGATCAACGACAAGGCCGCCATCCGCGTCGCCGGTATGATGGAAGACGCCGATACCTACCGCGAAAACGAGTGGCGCCGCAAGAAAGCCCTCTTTCTCGCTGGCACGTACAATCTAACTAGCGCTACGACGCTCCGCGCCGAAGGCGAATACGCCGAGACTAAGCAGAAAACCTTCCCGACTTTCCTAACTGATCAAGTGTCTGCCTGGGATGGCAAAACGACCTTCAACGACTCAGTTTTGCCCGCTGACGCACCTACCGCCGCTCAGCTAGCAGCTGCGGGTGTCAGCTACGGTACCAATAACGCCAATCCGCAGTTCGCGCCGCTCTGGGTTTACGATCCCACTGCTTTTGGCACGGGTAACGTGCTTAATTTCGCCAATGTCTTCCGCACCAAAGGCGCAGCAGGCAACGGCACTGCAGCCAACCGCAATTTCATTGGTGGCAAAGCCATTACCAGCTCCAGCGTAAGCTATGCCGGACAGCCTATGATTGATGGTTTCGAAGTTCCAGCCGGCCGCTACGACAACGCCCTCGCTGGCGCCGTCGGTTTCAAAGTCCCCTCGCAATCGACCACCAATCTCTGGACCAGTGGAAAACCGACGCAGGCTCAGGTCGCCAAAGACTTCGCGCTCACCCTCAGTCATCGCATCGGCGAGTCGCTCTTCTTCGAAATCGCGGGTGATACTAACAAGGTTAAAATCGATGGTAATAATGCCATCAACCGCGGCGCGAACACAGTCTACATCGACATCACTAAAAATCTCCCCAACGGCACGGCTAACCCGAATTTCAAACAACCTTACAGCGAATTTTGGGATTACCAAAATCTGCGCAGCTACGAGCTCAAGAGTCTCCGTGCTTCCGCCGCCTACATCAAAGAAACCCCCATCGGTAAACTCCAACTCGCGGTCGGTGGCGGTCTTAATGATCAACTCCAAGCCAAGCGCAGTTACCTTTATTTGCTGCCCCTCCAAAGTATCGGCCCCGACGCCCGCTATTGGGATGCCTCCCAAGCCAGCACCGCGCTCTGGTATCGCCTCTATATGAATCAAGGCGGCCGTGATTTCTATAACACCGACCTCGGCTCGCTGACCCTACGCAACACCGACGGCACTGTCACCAATGTTACGCCGCAGCGCGTCCTTGATGCAACGCGCAAAGACAACAGCGCTGATAATATTACCAAATTCAAACACATCATGACCGCTGGTAATTTTAGCATGTTTAAAAACCGGCTCGTCTTCATCGGTGCGCTCCGTCGCGACCTCACTTATCTTGAGACCAAAAACACCGTGCTACCGGGTGATTACGCAGCTGGCTGGAACGGCAGTACTATGACCTTCAAGCCTGCCGCGCCTAAGGACTGGACCACGCTCACCTACATTCCAAAAAATGCCGCCGGCGTCGCCACCGGTCCCGCGCAGCCCGCCGACTCTCGCCCTCGCCTGACTGTTCCTGCCACCACTAGCGTCGCTGCCAGCAGCATCCTCGCGCAGCCGCAATACGCCGCTGACCGCTTCCGCGATGATTACAACCCGCCCGCGCTCAACGTTGCTTCCAATACCTTCTCGGTCGGCGCCACTTTGAACGTCACCCCGTGGCTCGGTATCTACAGTAACCTTGCCACCACGTTTAATCCCAACCTCCTCGTCCAACGTCTCGATAGCTCCTTGCTCCCGCCCTCGGCTTCTCGTGGCACCGACGCGGGTATCCGCTTGAATCCTCTTGGCGGCCGCATTTCGATGAGTCTCGGCTGGTTTAGCTCGTATCAAAATCTTTCTCCGGTGAATGCCCCTGGCGGCCTCATCGGTAGTTTTAATACAATCTTTAGTACCCCCATCATCGGAGATCTCAGCCCTGGCGGCCGCAACATCCGTAACGAAGGCCTGCTGCCAGCGGTCGTACGCGATACTCAGACCCAGGATTCCAAAGGTGTGGAATTCGAAATCACCGCGAATCTGACTCGCTCCTGGCGCTTGCTCTTCAACGCCGCCCATACCGACGGCACCCAGACCAACATTGCGCCTGATAGCCGCGCCTTCATCGCGGCTAAGGATAAGGTTACTCGCCAAATTCTCGCCGACGCCGGCGTCGTCATCAGCTCAAGCAACGTCGCCTCGATCAATCCGGCTTACAATGACCCTGCGCTAATCAACGTCTCGGCGGTCAACAGTGCCGTAAACGCCTGGAATTCCCTCCAGACGACGACCATACCCAACCTTGTCACAGGCACCCAAAAACTCGCTGGCGCTACCGACTACACCGCCAACCTCGGCACCGATTATGTTTTCCGCGACGGCAAACTCAAAGGCTTCTCCACTGGTTTTGGTCTGCACTACCGCGGCAAGATGGTCGTCGGATACCGTGGCGCCGATACAATTGTAAATCCAGCCAACCCTGCGGCCGCCATTGATGATCCTTCGGTCGATGCTTACACGCCCGTCTATTCCAAATCCTACACCACAAGCGACGCGCGTTTCGGTTACACTTGGAAGCTCCGCGACCGCCGCACCGTGCAGTTGAACCTCAATATCCAAAACTTGTTCAACAACACCACGCCGATGTATTTCGTGAATCTGCCTGGCGGCCAGACCACCAATACGATCCTACGCAATCGCAACGCCGACGTCACTTCGCCAGCTGTTTACACCGTGCCGGCCGGCTTCTCCTATCGCACGCCTATCAATTGGACCCTTACGGCGCGTCTAGATTTTTGATTTCTAAAAACTAGATTCTTGTTGGTCTTCAGCGGGGCGTGAACGGCGATAAGCTCTTTACGCCCCGCTTCACTTTTTTATCCACACTTCTTAGCTCATTTATGAAACCCACTTCGCGTGCCACCCGCCACATCGGCGTTTTTCTCGCCTCTGCATTCGTCGCGCTTGCGGCTGAACCCACCGTTTGGATCGACTTCAATAAAAACGGAAAAAAAGACATCTACGAAGACGCCGCCCAACCCATCGAGCGCCGCATCGACGACTTGCTCGCGCAGATGAACGTAGCGGAAAAAACCTGTCAGCTCGCTACTCTCTACGGGTACGGCCGCGTACTCAAAGACCCGCTTCCCACGCCTGAGTGGAAAAATGCTATCTGGAAAGACGGTATCGCCAACATCGACGAGATGCACAACGGCATCGGCAAGTACGCCAAGTCGCCGTATAATGAAACCCCTGCCGCCACCGTCAATGCCCTCAATACCATCCAGCGTTGGTTCATTGAGGAGACTCGCCTTGGCATCCCCGTTGATTTCACCAACGAGGGTGTGCGTGGTTTGAACTATGTTCGCTCCACCAATTTTCCCTCGAGTATAAGTCTCGGTGCCACCTGGGATCGTGATTTGCTCACGCGCATCGGTACCGTTATCGCCAGCGAAGCCCGCGCGATCGGCTACACCAGTATTTACGCGCCACTCCTCGACCTTGCCCGGGATCCGCGCTGGGGTCGCGTCGTCGAGACCTACGGTGAAGATCCTTACCACGTCGCTGAACTAGGCATCCGTATGGCGCGCGCACTCCAAGAAGGAGGCGTGACGTCGTCGCCCAAACACTTCGCCGTTTATTCCGAGCCTAAAGGCGGACGCGATGGCGCTGCGCGCACCGATCCCCACGTCGCTCCGCGCGAGATGGAGCTGCTTCATCTCCGGCCGTGGGAACGCATCGTCAAAGAAGTCGGCATCCGCGGGCTCATGAGTTCTTACAACGACTACGACGGCGTCCCGATTTCTGGCAGTCACGAATTTCTCATCGACCGTCTCCGCACCCAATGGGGTTTCAAAGGCTACGTCGTCTCGGACAGCGAGGCAGTTGAATTCCTGCAAACCAAACACCACCTCGTTGCGACCTACCCTGAAGCTGCCGCTATGTTCATCCGCGAGGGCGGTAACGTCCGCACGCATTTTACCCAACCTGATGTATTCATTAAAGGTCTGCGTACTGAAATTTCCGCTGGTCGTCTCGCGATGGAGGTGGTTGATGCCCGCGTTCGTGATGTGCTGCGCGTAAAATTCGCGGCCGGTATCTTTGATCACCCCTATGTCGCTGCGCCCGAGAAAGCCGCAGCCAAAATGCGCACACCATCAAGCCAAGCGCTCGCGCTCGAGGCTGCCCGCAAATCGATTGTTCTGCTCAAAAACGAAAATTCGACTCTCCCGCTTTCCCCTCAGCTGAAACGTCTACTCGTCTGCGGCCCGACCGCGAAAATGACTGAAACGTCTTTCGATCGTTACGGCTCTAACGGAGGTCAAGTTGTCACGGCCTTCGATGGCATTCGTGCGCGCCTCGCTACGACCGGCACCGAGGTGTTCTTCGCTGAAGGTTGCAAAGTCACTGACGCCCGCTGGCCCGAATCCGAAATTTTCCCTGAAGCCCCCGACGTCAACGAAGCCGCGCTCATCGCTGATGCTGTCGCGAAGGCACGAACGGCCGATACCGTCGTTGTTTTTCTTGGCGACAACAACGCCACCATTGGCGAATCGAAAAGCCGGACGAGCCTCGATCTCCCGGGTCACCAAAACGAACTCGTTCGCGCTCTTGTCGCGACCGGGCGCCCCGTTGTCGCCGTTTTACTCACTGGTCGTCCCGCTACGATCAATTACATTCAGCGCCACGTACCCGCGATTCTTTCCGCTTGGTTTCCTGGTGAAGCATGCGGCACCGCGATCGCCGATGTCTTATTCGGTGATTATAATCCGGGCGGTAAACTTCCGGTCACATTCCCCCGCTCGGTCGGTCAGCTACCGTTTAATTTCCCCTTCAAGCCGGGGGCCCACGCCATCCAAGGAAAAAAAGACGACCCCAACGGCTTCGGCCAAGCATCCATCGAAGGCGCGCTTTATCCTTACGGCTTCGGTCTAAGCTACACGCAATTCGCCTATGCCGATCTCAATGTGACTCCCTCAATTACCTCCGAAGGTGAAGTCACGGTTACTTGCACGATCACCAATCGCGGTAGCCGCGCTGGTGATGAAGTTCCTCAACTTTATTTCCGTCAAGTTGTCAGCACGGTCACGACCTACGAGCTCAGTCTCGTCGGCTTCGAACGTGTCTCGCTTGCTCCGGGGGAAACAAAAACGGTCACGTTTAAATTCCCTGCTCGGGAACTCGCGCTGATCAACCGGGCGGGTCAACGCGTCGTCGAACCTGGCGAATTTATTATTCACGTCGGCTCCTCCAGCGCCGATCTGCGCCTCCATGGTAAATTTGTCGTTCGTGCGCTTTAACTCTTAATTCATTTTTTTGTTATGAAATCCTGCACCCCGCTGACCGCACTCCGCTTGTTGATCGCCCTCGTCGCGGCCTTGGCCTGGCCACAACTCCAAGCCCAAACCACCGCCGTCTCTTCGTCCGAGCCGGCTGTTGCACCCCCGGTCAAACTTTCGCCTTTTGAGGTTAATACCTCACGCGACCAAGGATTCGTCGCAGCCAGCTCGCTCGCTGGCGGTCGTCTCGCTTCGGATCTCGTCGACACACCTGTCGCTTATTCTGTTCAGACGCGTGAGTTTCTCGATGCGCTCAATTTGAGCGACCTTAATGAAGCCATAAATTGGACGGTCGGCGCCACTACCACGCCCGACGACGGCGGCGGCCAACTCTTTGGTGGTACTGGGTCTAGCACGATTCGCGGTGTCGGTTCCAACGCCACAAACCGTAATTTTTTCACAGGTGGTACCAACACTTCGACGTACAATCTTGAGCGCATGGACTACGCGCGCGGTCCTAATTCCATTCTCTTCGGCACCGGTACAATTAGCGGCACGTCCAACGCAGTTGTGAAAAGTGCACGTATCGGCCGCAATGCCACTGAGGTTCGTGCTGAGGTCGGCTCCTGGGAATCCTACCGCGCCACCGTCGATGCGAACTATTCTTTGAAAAATAAAGTCGCCGCGCGTGTCGTCACCACCTGGCAAGACACGCACACGTGGCGCGATTGGGAACGCACCCAGCGCCGCGGCGTGTCGCCCTCGCTCACTTTCGATGTTACGCGCAACACCCGCCTCACGGTCATCGGGGATTACTATGAACAAAAAGTCGTCGCCGGCATGAACGCCCTCACGGATTCCCTCACTGGTTGGGACGGAAAAACCGTTTACTCCGGCATCCAAGCCTCGACACTTCCAAGCCAATCTGCGTTCGGCGCCACGCGCATCGGCACCAATACATGGGTCGTTTCGCCTGCCTCCGGCAAGGGTTACGGTACCGCGCTCAGTTACACCGGTATGATGCAGACCACATATTTCGGCGGCAACCGCACCGTCAACGGTGTCACCTCCGCGAGTGGCTCCAATCTCGGTTTCAACGCCGGCCCGCTTATCGACACGCCGATGATTACCTCTGGTATCTACGACGCCGCTATCCAAGGATCCTCCTTCCGTGTACCGAAGCGCTCCTTCACCAACATCGGGCCGAACCCGACCGCGATTAACCGCTTCCGCGATGCCACGTTTTTCCTCGATCAACGTATTGGTGAATCGCTCAACGTCCAGCTCTCCGGTGACGTCAACCGTCTCTTCAGTTATGGCCTGATCGATTATTACACCAACCAGGGCTACCCGAACACCTATATCGACATTAACCGCCTCCTCCCCGACGGCGGCACCAACCCAAACTTCCTCCAGCCTTACAACGAATTTAGCCGCCCCGAGCGCCAGAAAGTCGACACGACCAATAAGGCTCTACGCTTCGCGGCGGCTTATTCGAAGAGCACGCGCTGGTTCGACTTCAAGGCCAACGTCATTGGCGCCGCTGAAAATCAACAGATCTTCAAGTCGCGCGAATACTACATGATTCCCGTCGATGCCGATCCGCGCGCTTGGGGTCTCGTCACCAGTACCCGTACGCAGACGCTCCGCTACCGCTACTACTGGAACCAACCGCAACGTGACCTCACTGAGATGAAAGAAATCACTCTCATTGATCCTAGTGGCGGTACTTCACGGACTTATAATCCGCTTTGGGTGCTTGGCTCTGATCGCAATGACGCCACGACCTTTAGCGACGCCTCGACCAAATACTACCAAGCCTCCGCCAATATCTCCTTCTGGCAAAAACGTATCATTTTTCTCGGCGCGTTTCGCTCCGATCAAGTTGATCGCAGCCAGCGACTCTTCCTCCGGCCGATGGATCATCCCTCCAGCTACGGCGTTTTGACACGCAATCACTTCATCTACCGACCCGACGCACCCGCTGATTATTTCAAACTCACTTACGTCCCCAAAGACGCCAACGGCAACCCCACCGGTCCCGCCCAATTGGCGCCCGCCACTCGTCCGCGCGATGCAACGACCGGCCTCGCGCTCCCGCAATACGCCAAGGACCGCTTCCAGGACGATTTTAACCCACCGCCCACCAGCACCAAAAAACCGACCAAATCTCTCGGTGGTATTTTCAATGTCGGCCGCGGCGTCTCCCTTTGGGCTAATTTCGCACAGACGTTTAATCCCACTGATTTTACCAAGACCACCATTGATTACGGAACCCCGCCGCCCTCCGTCTCTGAGGGTAAAGACTATGGCGTGCGCGTCTCATTTGGTCCACGGCTTTACGTGACCGCCAGCCGCTACGAATCTAAAGAAAACGATGCTTCAATCTCCCAGCCCTCAGGTTTTAGCAGTATTCAGACGATTATTAACACTAACGTTATCGGCGACCTCAGCTCCGACGGTCGTAACCGTCAGGGTCTAGGTGATGTGCCTATCGCGTGGAACGACACCCTTGATCGTAAAACTCGCGGCTACGAACTCGAAGCGGTTGCTAACCTTACGGCCAACTGGCGCCTTACGCTCAATTACGGCCTCGCTGACGCCGCTCAGACCGACACTTACCGCCAGACTCGCGCCTGGGTCGATGATCACACTGCCGTCATGAAGAAAATTCTCGACGATGCTGGCATCATTGTTGGTTCCGACAATGTCGCCCGCGCCGACCCCGCGCGGCCCAACTCGTTTGTTGACGCCACCAATGCCCTTAATGCCTGGAATAATCTCCAAGCGAGCCGCGCCAACTGGGTCAGCGGTACGCAGCTGCTCAATCGTCTCACCAAATACACCGCCAATTTCTACTCCGACTACCGTTTCAGTTCCGGCAAACTCAAGGGCCTGCGCGCCGGCTACGGCATGCAATTCCGCGGCCCGCAAGTCATCGGTTATCGCGGGGCCGATACGATCGTGAACCCCGCCAACGCGGCCACTGCCATCGACGATCCCAACGTCGATGCTTATACCGTAGTCTGGCAGAAAGCCTATTTCCTCGGCACGGCTACACTGGGTTACCCAGTAAAATTATTTGGCCGCGAAAAAATCGAACTCAATCTATCAATCACCAATCTGTTCAATTACGATTTGCCGCTCTACAACACTGCCGGTCTACGTGCGCCTAATGGCGATCTCTCATCACCCGCGCGCGTGAGTTACGCCCGTTTCTATAGCTATACCACGCCGCGCAGCTTCCGTCTCTCGGCGACCAAGACATTCTAAATCCCCGGATCTAACCCTGCCTTTAAAAGAATCTCTGGCCCCAATGAATCCCCACTTCAACCGTCGCGATTTCATTCGGGCGGGTAGTCTTGTTTCGCTTGGTACGCTCTTACCCCTTCGCGGCGCTGAGCCACGCACGCTTATCGCCGATGTGTGCGTCTACGCCGGTAACGCCGCAGGTATAGCCTCCGCCGTCGCCGCTGCTCGTGAGGGTTGTCGCGTGCTCGTCATTGAACCCAGTCGTTGGCTCGGCGGTATGACAGGTAGCGGCTTGATTCATATCGACTGGGGCCGCTCGGAGGCCGCGGGGGGCTCGGCTAAAAAAATCCTTAAAGACGGCCTTACTGATCCGCAGTACCGCCGCATGTTCACCGACCTCGCAAAGCAGTATGGCGTTGAAATTCTCTACGAGCATCGGGTCGCCTCCGTGACAAAAACCGGTGCCACGATCACGTCTCTCGTCTTGGACTATGCCCCGCCCGACCGCTTCGGTTGCCCCATCGCCCAGCCTAAAACCGTCGGGGCTGTAACGGTAACTGCGCGCATGTTTATCGATTGCTCCTACGAGGGAGACCTCATGGTAAAGTCCGGGGTGACGTATACCTTCGGACGTGAATCGCGTGACCACTACGGCGAAAATCTAGCGGGCGTGCGTCCGCCAATGGCGGTTTACGACATCGACCCTTACGTGAAACCAGGGGATCCGCGCAGCGGGTTGCTCCCGCTTTTGCAGGATTACACGCCCGGTCCGATCGGCAGTGCGGACAAACTTACCATGGGTTACGGATTCCGCTGGAAATTCACCCTCGATCAAAATCAAATTCCTATCGAGCCTCCGGACAACTACGACCCGTTTACTTTCGAGATTTACCGTCGGGCTTTTATTAAAAAGCTCAACCTCAACGGCCGCCGCATGCGCAAGCTCGGCGAGTACGAGGTGGCAACCGGGGGTATTCATTATCCGGGAGCTGGAAATCTCTCGCGTAGTCTGATCGCGCCCACGGTTTTCGGTTGTAACGCCGCTTATCCCGATGGCGACTGGCCGGAGCGCGCCCGCATCTGGAAATTTCACCAAGATTTCTTGCGGGGCATCACGCACTTCCTGCGCACCGATCCCTCCGCGCCGGAAAAACTCAAAGAGCGCGCCCGCATCGCCGGCTTCGACCCCGGCCAATTCGACGATACCGCCGGCTGGCCGCATCAACTCTACATCCGCGAAGCGCGGCGCATGGTTTCCAGCTACGTCGTCACGCAAAAGGACATGGAAGGTAAAACCGACCCCAGCGATTCCGTCGGCCTCGCCTCTTACGGCGTCGACGATTGGCCCTACGCGATGCACCCGATCGACGGAAAAATCGCGCTCCAAGGCGGCGATTACTCGATGCTCTATCTTGAGGAAACGCACCGCGGCATTTACAAAATTCCTTATCGCGCGATCACGCCCACCGCCCGCGAATGTCGCAACTTGTTCGTCCCGGTCTGTTGCTCGGCGAGCCACATCGCGATGACTTCGATCCGCATGGAACCGGTCTGGATGACGCTCGGCGAGGCTTCCGGCGTCGCCGCGGCGATGGCGCTGCGAGGCGATTTGCCCGTGCAACAGGTCGACACCGCAACGTTGCGCTCGAAACTGCGCGATCTCGGCGTAAAAGTCGAACGTCCGACTTCCACCAAAACCCAGCCCGCGTAAACTTTTCCTCCATGTGTCTCCGCCGCTCCGTCTCGTTTTTGTTATTATTCGGCATCCTAGTGGCTACGGCCGGAGCGCACCAAGCTACGGGCTTCAAACTCACCGAGCCCTCCGCTACTGGAATTACCGTGTGGACGCGGATCACGCGCGACGCTGAACGCGCGGCCGATGACCGGCCTTTACCGATCACGCAGATTTTCGACCGTTCTACAGGAGAAGTGCTTCGTTTGCGTGACAACACCGCGTATCCCAATGGACGCCCCGTCATCACGTTTCCTGCGGGGGCTGATCTCGGTTCAATCGCAGGTGCCGCGGGTGGAGCGCCCGGTCAAACCCGTGTGCGATATCGCTCTAGCGGGCAGACTGATTGGTTATCCACCGCCTGGTGTGAGGTTGATCCCAAGCGAGATTTCACCGCAACGTTTGCCCTCACCTCGCTCGCGCCTGCGACGCGTTACGAAATTGTCGTCGAAGATCGTACGCACTCCAATGCGGCAGTAACCAGCGCTATGACGGGCGGTTTTACAACAGCGCCCGAAGCGAAGGCGGATGCGGGCGCCACGTTTTGCGTGATGAGTTGTCAGCAGTACGAAGACCGTGACCGACCCGATGGCTTTTCGATTTATCCGGCGATGCTCGCGCTACATCCCGATTTTTTCGTCAACACCGGTGACGCTGTATATTATGATCATGGTCCCGTGCACGCGCTTACCCTTGAGCTCGCGCGCTACCATTGGGCACGGATGTATAGTTTTCCTACGCTGCGCGATTTTCACCGTCAGGTAGGTAGTTTTTTCATGAAGGACGATCACGATACGCTCACGGATGATTCGCATCCCGGTGCGCGGACGGGTGATTTCACGTTTGCTGATGGATTGCGGACGTTTCGTGAACAAACTGCACCCTCCGAGCCGCCTTACCGCACCGTGCGCTGGGGAAGTCACGTTGAAATTTGGCTTCTTGAGGGCCGCGATTACCGCAGCACGCGCGAGCAGGATCGCACGCAGACGCCGACAATTTTGGGTGTGGAGCAGATCGCTTGGCTCGAGCGCTCGCTCGCAGCCTCCCATGCGACCTTTCGCATTGTAATCACGCCGACACCGCTGGTGGGCCCAGATCGTGCGGCCAAGGATGATAATTATTCGAATACCGGTTACTCCGTTGAGGGCGCAAAAATCCGGGCGCTCTTGGCGCGGCACAAAAACCTCACCGTGATCACAGGGGATCGGCATTGGCAGTACGTTTCACGCGATGCGGTGACGGGTATCGAAGAGTGGAGTGTGGGCGCCGCGAGCAACGCACACGCGGGCGGATGGGACGAAAAAACCCCACGTCCGCAGCATCGTTTTCTACGAACCGGTTTCGGTGGTTTTCTATCTGGTGAGGTTAAAACGGGTCTCGGCGGTCCAGCCCTAACGCTGCGATTGCACGATACCACGGGAGCTGTAGTTTTTAGCGGAGATAAAACGGCTCAAAAATAACGGGGCGTAAAAAACTTCGTGGATTATTATTTTTTCTCGTCCGCTTCGAGGTAGACACCCTTGAGAGGATGGAAATCAAGTAGGTTGCCGTACCAGCCTTTGACGCTGGTTAAACGGAGATTATTTCGGCTATAAAAATAGATTGGAGCGAGCGGGCATTCCTCGGCGAGAATCGCCTCACAGCGCTGAAAATAGACGTAACGCTGCGCCGGATTGGCGGTAGTTTTCGCCGCATCTAGCAAGCGATCATATTCAGCGTTTTTCCAGCCGGTCTGATTGTTCCCGCTGTCGCTAGCCATGATATCGAGAAAGGTGCTAGGGTCGAGGTAGTCACCGATCCATGCATAGCGCGCGATGTCGTAATTTAGCGAACGCATCGACGTCGCCCAGACCTTGCTTTCTTGATTGTAAACGCCGACTTCGATGCCAAGGCCTTTGCGCCACATTTGTTGGATGGCCTCGGCGATGAGACGATGGCCTTCGTTGGTGTTGATCAAGACTTCGACTTTTGGGAAGCCGGCGCCACCGGGAAAACCGGCTTCGGCGAGGAGTTTTTGCGCGGCTGTGAGGTCGTAGGGAACGTGCGCTTGGGCCGTGAAACCAGCAATACCTGGCGGACTAAAGTGGCCGGCACTGACTTGATAACCACGACTCACGTCGCGCACGATTTGTTCGCGATTAATCGCCATCGTTAACGCACGACGAACGCGCACATCGTTGAACGGAGGGCGTGTGACGTTGAAACGATACGCATAGGTGCCGAGAAATAATTCAGGATGAAACTGCTCAGGATGTTCTTTGCTATAGATGGCTATTTTGGAGATAGGGATGGTGTTGGTGAGGTGAAGTTGACCGGAACGAAAGGTACGTTCCTCGGCGTCTTCACTTTCAATCGGATAAAAAAATACTTCATTAAGTTTCACGGCGTCTCGGTCCCAGTACGTCGTACTCTTCGTGCCGCGCACGTATTGGTTGGGCTTCCATTCGGTCAGTGTGAAGTAGCCGTTGCCGACAAGATTGCCTGGGCGCGTCCAAGCGGTGCCGCGCTGGTCCCATGCGCCGAATTTTTCAATCGTTGCGCGGTGGAGCGGATACCATGACGTGTGACACAGCATCGAAGGCAAATACGGCACGGGATGCGAAAGTGTGAGTACTAGAGTGTGGGCGTCAGCGGCGCGGGCTCCGATGAGGGCAGGGTCGGTGATTTTACCGGTATTGAAGGCTTCGCCATTTTTCAGTGCAAAAAGCATGTACGCGTACTCAGCTCCAAGCTTCGGCGAGAGCATACGTTGAAACGCGAAAACAAAATCGCCCGCGGTCACGGGATCGCCGTTAGACCATTTCGCTTTCTCTCGCAGGTGAAAGGTCCAAGTGAGATTATCTGCGTCGACTTCCCAGCGCTCGGCTACAGCGGGGACGGGCTGGCTAGTTTTTGGATCGTACTGGGTGAGTCCCTCAAAAAAGGCCATGACGATGGCTCCGGTGTTCTGGCTGTCGGGAATGTGCGGATCGAGATCGTTGGGCTCACCAAGGTTGCCAATGTGGATCGATTGCGTGCGGTTGCCTGCTTCGACCTTTGTCTCGCGCTTAGTGCAAGCTGTCAGGTTAAACAGCACAAAACCGAGTACGGCGGAGCAAAAAAGAGCTTTCATGAAGTAGGGAGGAACACGTGATATTAGGCGCTAAGGGACAGAAAGCGGCTTGCCAGCGCGAGTCTAGGCTTCAAAGCACGAGTCATACCCAAGACCTCCCCATGATAAATTTCATTGGTATCGATATTGGCGGCACTAAGTGCGCTGTGAGCATTCCCGACGGCCCGACCCGCGTGCGCGAAGTGGCGCGTTGGGCTACGACCGATGTCCACACAACGCTCAGTAGGATCTACGCTGAGGTAGCCAAACTGCAGCCGACGCCTGCTACGGTCCTAGGCGTTTCGTGTGGCGGGCCACTCGATGCGACGCAGGGCTTGATTTTGTCGCCGCCCAATCTTCCAGGCTGGGACCGCATCGCGATTTGCGCCGAGTTGAAAGCACGCTTTGGTTGCCGGTCATTTTTGATGAACGACGCCAATGCCTGCGCTCTCGCCGAGTGGCAGTTTGGCGCTGGGCGCGGGTGTAGGAATATGGTTTTCCTCACGATGGGTACGGGCATGGGCTCAGGCCTCATTCTCGATGGTCGTTTATTTGAAGGCACTAACGGTAACGCCGGTGAAGTTGGTCACCTGCGCCTCGCACCTGATGGCCCGCTGGGTTATAATAAAAAAGGCTCCTTCGAGGGCTTCTGCTCCGGTGGTGGCATTGCGCAACTCGCACGCCAACGCGTGGTGAGTTGTACCGGGAAAAGTATGTTGCAGTCTGTGCCACCGGCAGAACTCACCGCGCGCCTTGTCGGTGAAGCCGCGGCGGCTGGCGATGCGCTGGCCCTTGAACTGTGGCGCGACGTTGGTAAAAAATTGGGCGAAGCCCTTGCTTTGCTGGTCGATGTGCTCAACCCGGAGCGTTTTGTGATTGGGAGTATTTATGCCCGTTGTGAGCGCTTCATCGCTCCAGCTATGCAAGAGGTATTGCACCGGGAGGCTTTGCCCCAGAGCGCGCAGGTCTGTACCGTGGTCCCAGCGGTGCTTGGTGATGAAATCGGCAGTTATGCCGCCGTCGCCATCTCGCGCTATCATGCTGGAGTTTGATTATTCCGAAAAAATTTCAGGTCAGCCGTGTTTTAGGCCATGACATGGCCTTGGCTTAGCTTAGTTTGCTTTAGCCTGAAACTGAGATGATTGCGCGTCGGTTTCAGAGCACTACCCCATGCCAACCTTCCGCCGCGCTTTTCTGCAATCGACTCCCTTCTTCGCGGCCGCTTTGCCGCTTGTACGCCACAATCAAGTTGACGCCAAGTCACCAGAGGTTTGCACCATCAAGGTAGCCTCGCCTCTCGCCGCTCGAGAGTCGCTACTCATTGCGGCGGATGTTTATCGGAATCAACTATCCGGACCGCGTTCAAAGCAGCGGCTGGAATCTGCTTATGAAATCGATCAATTCCCCTCGATCAAACTCAGCGCCGTAAACTAAGAAATGTCTCCCAGATTCTAACCCCATATTTAATCTCATGCCGTCGCTTCGCCCCATTTTAATTTTTAGTTTCGCTGTTGCTACGGCAGGTGCGGCGGACATGCCGGAAAATATTACGTTCAATGAGCACATCCGCCCCATTCTCGCGGATAATTGTTTCGCCTGCCACGGCGCCGACGCCGGCCACCGGAAAGCCAAACTCCGTCTGGATCAAGGCGCCGAGGCGCTCGCGTCGCGTGAAGGTATTCGCGCCTTTGCTGCCGGTGATCTTGCCGAGTCGGAAGCGTGGCAACGTATCCTTAGCGATGATCCCGAAGAAGTCATGCCGCCGCCCGATTCGCACAAGCTTCCGCTCAAGCCTGAGCAACGCGCCTTGATCAAGCGCTGGATCGAGCAAGGCGCCGTCTATCAAAACCACTGGGCTTATGAACCCGTCACTCGCCCCGATTTACCCAAGGCCGCCGGCGGCGCGAAATCCCAAGACGCCGCGATCGATCGCTTCATCGGCGCCAAGCTTGCCGATAAAAAACTCAAGCTCGCGCCCGAGGCTTCGCGCGAGGTGCTCTTGCGTCGCCTCACGCTTGATCTCACGGGCCTGCCCCCGATGCCGCAGGAATTGGATGCGTTTCTGAAGGACCGCGCGCCCGATGCCTACGACCGCGTCGTCACGCGTTTGCTCGCCTCGCCGCGCTTCGGGGAACACTTCGCTCGCTACTGGCTTGACCTCGTGCGCTACGCCGACACCCACGGCCTCCATCTCGACAACGTCCGCAATCTCTGGCCCTACCGCGATTGGGTCGTGTCAGCGTTTAACCGTAATTTATCCTACGACCAATTCACCCTCGAACAACTCGCCGGGGATCTGCTCCCGCATCCGCGTATCGATCAACTGGTCGCCACCGGCTACAACCGCTCTCATCTCACTACTTCCGAAGGCGGCGCTATCGAGGCTGAAGCTGAGGCGCGCAACACCGGGGACCGCGCCGACACCACCGCCGCCGTTTGGCTGGGTCTCACGGCTAACTGTGCTTCGTGTCACGACCACAAATTCGATCCTCTCACCCAGCGCGAGTACTACGAGTTAGGTGCGTTCTTCAAAGGCCTCGCTGACCGTTGTTGGGATGGAAATATCCCCAAGCCCGGCCCGATCGTTTTGCTCGCCAACACCGAGCAGCAAGCACGCATCGAGGCGATTGCTCGCGAACTGCCTCCGCTGCAGGCGGCGCTTTCTGCCCGAGCCCAGATGCTACCGATGACGTTACCTGCTCCCGTCGCCGAAGCCGAAAAACCCGCGACGCCGAGTAACCCCTCCGCGGATAAACCTGAAAAAAAATCTGAGGCCCTGCCGATCACCTACGAAGTCATTTGGGCCGAGGATGGTGATATGCCCGTGGCGGCTAATTTCGGTGCCCCCGCTCCCATCGGCGAATGGCGCTCAGGCCCAGCCGTCCCTTTATTTGGCGGCCAACGCGCCTTGCGCCTCGAAGGCGCGGTGAACGAGCGTATCTTCACGTTTGCAACCGGCGAAACACCGCTCGTGGTGAATCAGCAGGTCGTCGCCTTTGTGCATTTTAACGCCGATCCCGCTCGGCCGCCGCGCGCGGTGAGTCTTGAATTTGTCTCAGACGAAAAAACCAAGCGCTACGTTTGGGGTAATCTCGCTGCGCTGCGCCCATCAGCCGATGGCGACGTCGTCGTGGGACCGCTGCCGCCGGCTGGAACTTACGCGCGGCTGGAGATTCCGGCCCTGGCCGCGGGTCTCGCCAGTAAAAAAGCCTACCGCGGTCTGCGCCTCACCCAAAGCGATGGCGCGGCGTGGTGGGATCACGCGGGCACGACCTGCACGAGCGCCAAGGCCCTCGACGATCCGCTCCTCACTAAGAGTGCGTGGGTGCGCTTCATGCAGTCGAATGCCCGCGACGTCACGACAGTGCCGTTGCCCAACGATATCGTTTTTCTCCTCGGTCTTTCCTCTACCCAGCAAAATGACGCCGAGAAAAAGCGGCTCGAGGATTATTATCGTGACTACATCTACGGCCCGACGCGTGGTGTGTTGGAGCCCGAGGTCCACGCCGTGCGTCGTCTCCTAGCCGAGCAGGTTCACTACGAACTTACCCTCGATGCCTCCTTGATCGCACGCGAGCTCCCTGAGCCGCATCCTGCGCACATTCTTATCCGCGGCCAATACGATAAACTTGGCGAACGCGTCCTACCCGCCACGCCGGCGTTTCTCCCGCCGCTCCACGCTCAGGGCCCACGCGCTAGCCGTCTCGATCTCGCCCGCTGGATCGTTGATCCGAAAAATCCGTTGCCCTCGCGCGTAGCGGTTAATCGTTTTTGGCAACAGCTCCTCGGCGCCGGACTCGTGGGTACGCCGGGCGATTTCGGCGCACAGGGCGATCCCCCTACGCATCCCGCATTGCTCGATTGGCTCGCGAGCGAATTCATGACGAGCGGTTGGGACGTAAAACATCTCGTTCGCCTCATCGTGACGTCGCGCACGTATCGGCAGGATTCACGTGTAGACCCCGCGCTACTCGAACTCGATCCCACCAATAAACTCCTCGCCCGTGGTCCACGTCTGCGGCTCGACGGCGAAGTTCTCCGCGACCAAGCTCTCGCCGTCAGTGGCCTGCTGCGTCCGGAAATCGGTGGTGCCCCCGTGCGGCCTTACCAGCCGATCAATATCTGGGAGCCCGTCGCTTTCGGTGGCAGTAACACCAAAACCTACGTCCAAGACCACGGCAATGCCTTGTATCGGCGCAGCCTCTATACGTTTTGGAAACGCACCGCGCCCGCTCCGGCGATCTCGACCTTTGATGCGCCTTCGCGCGAAAACCTCTGCGTCGGCCGTGGTCGCTCCAACACTCCGCTACAAGCCCTCGCGCTTATGAACGACGTGCAACACTTCGAGGCTGCGCGCGCTTTTGCCGAGCGTCTCCTCGCGCAGCCGGGCGACGACGACGAACGCCTCGCGCTCGCGTTTCGCTCTGTGACGGCCCGCTTCCCGGATCTTATCGAACGCGCCCTGCTCACCGAAGCCCTCGCCACGCATCGCACGCATTTCTCCGCCGATACCACCTCCGCCGCTAAAATTCTCACTAACGGTGAAACCAAAGCCATCGCCGCGCAGCCCGCCCCTGAAATCGCTGCGTGGACCTTGGTCGCCAATCTCATCCTCAACCTCGACGAAGCCGTCACCCGCAACTGAGCCCGCCATGAATCCCTGCTACGATTACTTAAACCAACTCACACGCCGGCAGTTTTTCGCGGGCGCCGGTCTCGCCATGGGTGGCGTTGCCCTCAACTTGCTCGCTCCTCGCTTGCGTGGCGCGGTCACGGCGGAGGCTGGTGTACGCATTCATCCGGCTTTACCTAATCTGCCGCATTTTGCGCCGAAGGCCAAGCGCATCATTTACTTGCACATGAACGGAGGGCCTTCGCAACTCGACACGTTTGATTACAAACCCGGCCTCCAGGCCCGGTTCAACGTCGAGTTGCCCGACTCGATTCGCGCTGGCCAACGCATCACGACGATGACGAGCGGGCAGGCTAAGTTTCCCGTCGCACCCTCGATTTTTAAATTCGCGCAACACGGCCGTAGCGGTGCCTGGGTCAGCGATTTGCTCCCGTGGACCGCTAAGCTAGTAGACGATATCGCCATCGTGCGTTCGGTCCACACCAACGCCATCAACCACGATCCGGCCTGCACGTTTTTGATGACCGGTAGCGAAATTCCAGGCAAAGCTAGCATTGGCTCCTGGATCTCTTACGGCCTTGGTAGCGAGAATAACGACTTGCCGGCCTTTGTCGTGCTCACGCCTAAATTTTCTTCCAAGGTCTCAGCCCAGGCGTTGTTCACTAGAATGTGGAGCAGCGGATTTCTCCCCGGAGGTCATAACGGTGTCGCGTTGCGGGCGCAGGGGGATCCGGTGTTGTTCTTGGAAAACCCTAACGGCGTTGATGCCAGTACGCGGCGCGCGATGCTTGATGGACTGGCTAAGTTCAACCACCACGCGCAGGCGCGCCACGGCGATCCTGAGACGCTCAACCGCATCGCCCAATATGAGATGGCATTTCGTATGCAGACGAGTGTGCCTGATCTCACCAACTTCGCCGATGAATCGCCCGCGACACTCGATCTCTACGGGCCCGACGTGAAGACGCCCGGCTCGTTTGCCGCGAGTTGCTTGCTCGCGCGCCGCATGGCCGAGCGCAACGTGCGCGTCGTGCAAATCCTTCATCGCGGCTGGGATCAGCACGGCAACTTGCCCGGGGATCATCGCCTCCAGTGCCTCGACACCGATCAAGCCTGTTACGCGCTCGTCACCGATCTTAAGCAACGCGGCTTGCTCGATGACACGCTTGTCGTTTGGGCGGGCGAATTTGGTCGCACGGTCTACTCGCAGGGGACGCTGACGCAGACCAACTACGGCCGCGATCATCACCCGCGTTGCTTCAGCGTGTGGGTCGCGGGCGGCGGCGTGAAAGGCGGTGTCGTTCACGGTGAGACCGACGATTTTTCGTACAATATCGTCCGCGACCCCGTGAGTCTCTACGATCTCAACGCCACGCTGCTTCACTGCCTCGGCGTCGATCACAGCCGGTTTACCTTCAAAGCCCAGGGCCTCGACCAACGTCTCACCGGCGTTGAGCCCGCGCGCGTCGTGCGCGAGATTTTAGCGTGAGTTAAACTTGAATTTTCCGCGGCGACGCCGCGCGTCGGTGATCGCTGTTCAGGTCGCGGGGCGCTCCGCCCAGACTTGCGCTAGGTGGACGAGGACTTCGGCCGATTTTTCCATTTCTTGGAGGCTGACCCATTCGCGCGGGCTGTGGACCTCGTGCATTCCGACGAACAGATTGGGCGTGGGTAGGCCGCGGGCAGTGAGGTTGGCGCCATCGGTGCCGCCACGGATCGGATTCAAGACGGGCGTGAGGCCGGCGCGACGTAGGGCGGTGCGGGCATGGGTGAGGGGACGCGGATCTTTTTCGAGACCGTAGCGGAGGTTGCGGTATTGCTCGGTAAACGTGAGGGTCCAGCGCGCGCGGGGTGCGGCGGCGCAGAGCTCGGCGGTAAGTTTTTCGAGGAGCGCGCGCTGAGCGGCGAGGCCAGAGAGTTCGAAGTCGCGGAGAATGAGGCGCACTGTGGCGAGTTCGGCGGTACCGGTAACTTCGACCGGATGAATGAAACCCGCGCGGCCCGTAGTGCGCTCGGGCGAGAGTTCGGTGGGTAGGGCGGCGAGCCAGCGCGCAGCGAGGCGAAGCGCGTTGACCATGACGTCCTTCGCCCAGCCGGGGTGCGATGCGACGCCTTGGATCTCGAGCGTGGCGGCGTCCGCGTTGAAGGTCTCGTCGTCGATCTCGCCGGGCGATTCACCGTCGAGCGTGTACGCGACCTCGGCGCCGAGTTGGGCGAGGTCGAGGTGATTCATGCCGGTGGCGATTTCTTCGTCGGGACTGAAACAGAGGCGAATTTTCCCGTGGGGGATTTCGGGATGGAGTAACAGATGGCGCGCGGTTGCGAGGATCACGGCGACACCAGCTTTATCGTCGGCGCCGAGGAGGGTTTTGCCGCTGGCCGTGATGATATCGTGGCCGAGCGCGGTGCGCAGCCGCGGGGAATTCTCGAGCGTGAGCGTCTGCGTAGGATCATCGGGCAATACGATGGGCTGGCCGGCGTAGGCGCGATGGACGAGCGGCCGAGCGGCGCCGGGGAGATTGGTGGCGGTATCGACGTGGGCGCACCACGCGACGACGGGCACGGAATGGGCGACGGTGGCGGGCAGGGTGGCGAGGACGAAACCAGCCGGCGTGAGCGTGACCTCGCTGGCACCGAGCGTGCGAAGTTCAGTTTCGAGTAAGCGCAGGAGCGTCCATTGGCCGGGAGTGCTCGGCGTCGTCGGGCTGGAGGCATCGCTGCGTGTGTCGATCTGGACGTAGCGGAGGAAACGCGCAAGGAGGTCAGCGGAGTCGATCATGGGATCGAATTTTCAGCCGCCGCGCACAACCCGACAAACTTAAAGGCGCAATCGGTGGTTGGCGGAAGGTAGTGCGGGACCTCTGGACCCGCCGGGTATGCTTGGCATAACAAGGCTACATTTTTGACCTGTGTGGGCCCTGGATTTTCGTCGCCGAGTTTCTTGGACTACTGCAGTTGAACCTACTTTGTAACCTCCACTTTAGGACACGTGCGAAACCTCATTCCAGATTAGGCATGGCTTATAACATGAATCTGTCGAATGTCATAAGGAACAAAGTTTACCCCAACCAGACGGTTGATATACTCGTGGTAATTTGGCGGGCTTTTTTCGCCTTTCATATTTACCTGCGGAATTTGAAAAACGAGGTTAGTGTCGATTTCTTCACTAACCTTGTGATGCGCTTAAAAAAGTCGCGCGAGGTGGCGATCGATTTGGATTATTTCTTCACGCTGAAGCCGACGGAGTAGACGGTTTTTTCCCACATGATTTTGAGGGTGCCGGTATCGTCGGGGTTTTTGTCGAGGGCGAGCGTGAGTTGGTCGACTGACGTTTCTAGGGTGCCTTTGGTCAGCGTCACGCGTACGAGGTCGTTTTTCTCGTCCAAGGGGACGCCCCATTTGCCGATGTTGGTGCTGATCGCAAGTTGGGTGGGGCCGGTCTCGGAGGGGACGATATAAAGCGTATAGGCGCCGGCGGGCACGGTGGTCTCGCCAAAGACGAGAGCTTTTTGCGTGAGCAGTAAGGTGGCTTCGTCGGCGCCGAGGCGGTCGGCTTTGCCCCAGGCGACAAGGCCACCCCAGATTTTGCGCATTTCGCCGGTTTTGGGGTCTTTGGAAAAGGGCCGGCCGTAGGTGATGGAGACCAGGGTGACATTGGGGCGCGTACCGTACCGCGCGTAAATGCTCTCGTGCGGGCTGGTGCGTTTTTGCTGGGCGGCGAGGGGGAGTGCGCCGACGAAGAGCGCGGCGAAAACTAGGACGAGTGAGGTGATTTTTTTCATGAAGTGAGACGGGTGGTTTAAGGGGCAGGCGAACGACTGACGTTAAATACGACACGGGGCTTGGCGCGCATGTCAATCGGTGCGCGGGGATTGACGCGGTGGGTGCGGTGCGGCCCGATGAAAGGCTATGGCGCGCAGTGTGGTACTTGCAGGCACGGTACGGTGTGAGCGTTGTCAGCTCCCGCCGCGTTGGTGCGTGTGCGCTGGGCTCGGGCCAGTCGAGAGCGCTCTCGGGGTGGATGTGTTGATGCACCATCGCGAACAGTGGCGCCCGAGTAGCACGGGAAAGTTGATTGAACGCGTTGTGAGCGGGTCTCGGACGCACGTGTATCAACGCGAGAAACCGCGCGAACGAGCGGATCTGGTTCGGCCTGGGCGGGAGTTGTGGATTTTGCACCCGTTGGGGGAGCCGCTGGATCGCATGACGTTGCCGCCTGCAGGGCAAGTGCAGGTGTTGTTGCTCGATGGGAGCTGGGGCGAGGCCGCGGAGATGGTGCGCGCGGTGGAGCCGTGGGGCCGGCGCGTGAGTGTGCCGATGTTGGGCAAGAGCCGGTACTGGCTGCGCGAACAACAAGGCGAAGGAAAATTTTCCACGGTGGAAGCATTGTTGGCGATTTTGGCGGCGCTAGGGCAGAGCAAGGCGGAGGCGCAATTGCGGCTGCATTTTGAACTGCACGTATATGCGAGCTTGTTGGCGCGGGGCCGAAAATGGCCGGCGGCGGAGTACCTCGATGCTTCGCCGATCAAGACGGCGTTACCCGATTTTCTGCGGCGGTTGATCGAGCCGCGACGCGGTGCTCCACACGTGGCCCGGAAGGCGCGGCTCGAGGCGCAGAGCGAGACGAACGCGGACGACACCATATAATGCGACGCGGGCTACGGTCGGATGGATTTTCGATTGAGGGCTAGAGAGTAGATGCACTTGATGTTGGACTTATGAAGTTACCCCAGAATCGAATCCTGTTGGTTGGGTGGAAATGTGCGCTGCTGCTTGCGGGCGTGGCGCTGGGGTCGGTACCCGCGATGCACGCGGCGGCCGCGGCTGGCACGCCCGAGGCCGCGGGATTTTCGTCCGAGCGCTTGCAGCGGCTGGATGCTGTGGTACAGGCGCAGATTGACCAAAAGCACTTGGCGGGCGCAGTCGTCTACATCGCGCGCGATGGGAAGCCCGTGCATTTCCGTGGCTATGGCCTGCAGGAAATTGAGACCAATAAGACGATGCCTACGGATGCGATTTTCCGTATCGCCTCGATGAGCAAGGCGCTCACGACGACGGCGATCATGATGCTCTACGAAGAAGGTAAATTTATGCTGCACGATCCCGTGTCCAAATTTATCCCGGCTTTTGCGAAGTCTTCTGTGGCCGTGGCGCCACCGGCGGGTTCACCGCCTGATGTTAAATTCGTCCTAGTGCCGGCGAAACGACAGATCCAGATCCGCGATCTACTTACACACACAGCTGGGTTAACCTATGGTGATGGTCTCGCGGTCGATCTCTATAAACAGGCGAACGTTTATGGCTGGTATTTTGCCGACAAGAACGAGTCGATCGCTACGGTGATTGATCGCCTCGCGACGTTGCCGCTTCACGGCCAACCCGGTGAAACGTGGCAATACGGTTTCTCGCTTGATGTGCTCGGACGTGTAGTCGAAGTAGCTTCCGGAATGCCGCTTGATCAATTTTTTCAACAGCGGATTTTTGGGCCACTTAAAATGGTGGATAGCGGATTTTTCCTGCCGCCGGAGAAGGCTGCGCGACTTGCGCCGGTCTACGGTTACGAAAAGGGCGAACTGACGTTGCGCGAAAATTCGGCAAAAACCGATTACATCCAAGGGCCGCGTAAATGTTTCTCTGGTGGTGCAGGCGTGCTCTCGACAACCAGCGATTACGCGCGATTTTTACAGATGCTGCTTAACGGCGGTGAACTTGACGGTGTGCGCTTACTCGGGCCGAAGAGCGTCGAATTGATGCACGTAAACCACACGGGCGAAAAATACATGCGCGACTCCAGCGCGTTTGGCCTCGGGTTTTGGGTGGATAATGATCTCGGCTTTTTCGGAGAACTCGGCACCGAGGGCGCTTACGGCTGGGGTAGTGCGTATTTTCCGCAATACGTCGTAGACCCGAAGGAGAAAATCGTGGCGATGCTGATGACACAGTTGAAGCCGGCCGGTGGCCTCGACCTGAACCAAAAGTTCAAAGTCATGATGTATCAGGCACTAATTGATTCACGCAGCGCGAAATAAGTTGCGACCGTGACATCGCGCGCGGGTGCAGGGCCACGAACTTCGACCGCGCGGGCGCGCGGGCGGGCGGGTGGGCGGGTAGGCGGGCGGACCTCGTCGCTGCGCCCGCTTTTTTATTTTTGCGCGCGGATAGGGACGAGTAATGCGCTGAGTTCCTTGACGGTCGCGGTTTGAGTGGGATCGGTGACGAGGTTTTGGACCTCGGCGGGATCGGCGATTTCGTCAAATAATTGGGCGGCGGTGACTTCGCCTTTGGCGTTGGACCATTCGGTGTAGCGCCAACGGTCAGTTCTGACGGAGTAACCGTCTCCATTGTTGCCGCGGCGGACCTGGGTGAAGGCGGCGGGTTTGGCGATGTGCTGGGCATCGTCAAGCACAGGGCGGAGATCGGTGCCGTCGAGATAGGCGGGACGGGGGAGTCCGCTGAGGCCGGCGAGCGTCGGATACAGATCGACCATTTCAACGAGCGTTTGGGCCGTGCGGCCGTTGGCCTTGGCGCCGGGGGCGGCGATGATGAGCGGCACGCGGGTGCTGCGCTCGAAGAGACTTTGTTTTTGCCAGAGACCGTGGTCGCCGAGGTGGTAGCCGTGATCGCTGGTGAAAACGATCACGGTGTTCTGCGCGAGGCCGAGGCGGTCGAGGGCATCGACGACGCGGCCGAGTTGCGCGTCCATGAACGAAGTCGAGCCGTGGTAAGCTTGGATGGCATCGCGTCTGAGCGCGTCGGTGAGTTTGCTTTGAGCGGCGTTAGCGCTCAGGTAGGCGGCGGTGGGCGTGCGGGTGCGGTCGTCGTCGCTGAGCGTGGGCAACGCGATTTTATCGGTGGGGTAGAGCTCGAACCATTTTTTCGGGGCGACGTACGGCGTGTGCGGACGGTAGAAACCGACGGCGAGGAAGAACGGCCGGGATTCGCGCTTGAAGCGTTCGAGGAAGCGAATCGCCTCGGTAGCACCAATGCCGTCAGTGTGGTCGATGTCTTCGCCCTCATCGTCGGCGAGCCAGCTCAACGTGCCGCCGAATTGGCCGGGCTCGAGGGAGAAGATTTTATCATGCTCTTCGCGGTCGCGGCCGCGTGGGTTCACGACTTGGTCCCAAGATGGGTAGTCGTCGAGGCTGGAGGTGCCGATGTCGAGCGGCACGCCGTAGTGGTAGAGTTTGCCAACGCGGGCGGAGAACCAGCCGTTTTTCTTAAACAGCTGGGGGAGCGTGATGGTCTCGGGAATTTTTTCGCGGAAGTGCGAAGCGACGGGTCCTTTCAAACCGGGATTGGAGAGCACGCCGGTGGCGTTGGGGCGGCGGCCGGTGAGAAAAGAAGAACGGCTCGGCGAGCAAAGTGGGAATTGGCAATATGCCCGCTCGAATCGTACCCCGCGGGCGGCGAGGCGATCGATGTTGGGCGTAAGCATTCCGGGTGCTCCGTAGCAGCCGAGGTCGCAGTTGAGGTCATCGGCGATGAGGAAGAGGACGTTGAGCTTGGGCGGCCGTGAGGTCGCTGCGGTGGCAGCGAATAACGGCACGAAGAAGACTAAGGCGGCGACGCGCGCGAGCGACGTCAGGGGGTTAATGACGGAACGAAGCATGGCTAGATGGTGGGCAGAAGAGTGGCCGCGGCGAGGTGAAAGACGAGGGCGCGGCCGATGGGTTTAGCGCAGCAAAAGACTACGGCCGGGCCGTGTGCAGTCATTTAACGGAAGTAGGCCGTTACCGTGGTATTCGGCATAAGTGAAGGCGGCGGAGAAGTGGTGTTGCGGGTCGTCGTAGATCGTCGTGAAGGAACCGCCGTAGAAATTGCGACCGCTGCCGGCGGTGCCGACGGTGAGCGTCACCTCCCCGTGGAGGCGGGGCTTATACGTGACCGTTTCGACGACCTTGTCGGCGACTTTGGCTTTCGTGGAGAGAGTGGTGACTACGGGCGTGGGGCGTTGGGCGACGGCGCGGGCGACGAACGAGTCCAGGGCGGTGCGCTCGTGGGGCGTTAAACCGGCAAGCCCGGCGGCGGCGACCTGGTCGGTGGTACGGCGCGAGAGAAACGAGCGGGAGAAAGCGACGACGTCGCCTTGACGTGCCACGGTGAGCTCACGTTCGACTTGGGAATCGAGTGCAGCGAGTTGCGTGGCGGAAAGGTGATGCAGGCCAGCGGCGGTGCGATCAGCGGAATCGAGTTGCGCGGCAAACGATGGTGTTTCCTCGGCGCGCGTCGGAGTGAGGAAAACCCAAAAGCTGGCCGCGAGAGCGAGCCCGATACGAAAAAAACTGGGGAGGAACGACGGCATGAAAAAGGAGGGGGCGAGAAATACGGAGCGCGGGCAGGCTACGGCTTGGGCGCGATGATACGGCTGGATTTTATATTATTGGTCGGATCTTGGTCATTGATCCCGATTGGCGCACTGAGAGTGGTTTTGTAGGTGAGGGTGCCTCGGGCGCTGAGGGTTTTTTTGTCGACGGGCACGGCGATAACGGTGCTGGCGCCGGCGGCGAGGTCGGGGACGCGGTAGTTGGCGGTGAGGCCATCGGTATCGACGTCGAGCGTTAGCCCGGATAGGTTTTGGCCGCCCCGATTTTGGATAACCACGTCCATCTGGGCGCGGGTGGAATCGTAGAAATGGCTGGAAATAGCGGCGTCGATGCGCGTGGGGTCGTTGCGACCGAGAGCCCAGCCGAGGTTGAGGATGCCTCGTCCGTAGTCGGCATCTGGTCCGGGAGCGCCGGCGTCGTTGGTGGTGGCAGCGAGGATTTCCCAAGCTTGGTTAGCAGTGAGTGTGGGGTTGGAGGAAAGGACCGTGGCAAGTGCACCAGCGACGAGCGGAGCGGCGGCGGAAGTGCCATCTACGTACACGCGTTGTTGGTTGATCCAAGCGGTTTGGACGCCGTAGCCGGGGGCGGAAATTTGGAGTTGAGGGCCGGAGTTAGAGAAGGTGACTTGTTGACCGATGGCATCGACGGCGCCGACGGAGATAACGCGGGCATCGGCGGCGGGCCACGTGAGGCGCGTGGCTTGATCGTTGCCGGCGGCGGCGACGATGAGTGCGCCGTGCGTGTCGGCATAGTCGATGGCAGCGAGTAGGACGTTGCTGGTGGCGTAGCCACCTAGGCTGATATTGATAATTTTAGCGCCGGCATCGACTGCGGCAAGGATGCCTTGGGCGACGGTAAAAATGTCACTGAGTCCATCGGCATTGGTGACGCGGATGCTAAGAAGCGTGGCGGCGGGGGCGACACCGGGGGCGTCGGGTGAGAGTCCGGCGGCGAGGGCGGCGACGGCTGTGCCGTGACCGGAGGCGTTGGTGCCGTCGGGGAGCTGGCCGGCACCGACATCGAGGGTGCGGACTCGGCCGTTGAAAGTGGGGTCAAGGGCGTTTACGCCACTGTCAAGTATGGCGATGGTGACGCCGTGGCCCCAAGTGGTGCGATCGGCGGTGGCGCCAATGGCGGCGAGTGTGGTGTTGCGCAGCGGAATTAAGTCGAGGGGGGCGCGGTCGGCGGTGGTGAGTTTATCGGGAATGCGCAGGTAATTATTGGCGGCAGCGTCGGCGTAATCGATCGTGTGGCGTAGGATGTCGTTTTGGATGGCGGCGATGCGTTCGTAGCGAATGCGGACGGTGTGGAGCGCGTCGAGTTGGGCGATGACGCTCAGGCCTTGGGCGGAGGCGCGGGCGAGGAAGCGTCGATAGGCCGCGTCGTCGCGGAACGTGAGGGTGGCTTCGTGGGGGCGAGCTTCGGGCGAGGCGAGCAGCGCACGAAGGCCGGAGAAAAATAAATCGGCGGTGGCGGCTAGGGCTTCGTCGGGCGTGGTAACGACGGCAGCTGGATCAGGGGAGGCGTTGACTGAAGGAGTGGGGCGGGGCGCGGGGCGCGACGGGCGCGCGGCGATGAGAATCGCTATCACAAGTCCGCCGGCGATAAAGAGAGCCAGATAAATGCTTCGGAGGCGCATGGTGATACGGGTGGGACGGGAACCGACGCCGGAAGTTTCACCGAATCATAGGGCCGGGGCGAGCCGCGAACAAAAGCGTTGTAAAAATTTAGCGGGATGCGGCGCGGTTGGTGGGAGCGGTCAGCTCTCGCACTTCAAGACGTAGACGGCGCCTTTTTCGGAGCCGATGGCGAGCAGACGGTCGTCGGGGGACCAGATCAATTTCGTGGCGGCGTGGGGCATTTTAACGGTAGCGCGTAAGGGTTTTGCGCGCTCAGGGCTCCAGATTTGGACGACGCCATCGAGGCTCGCACTGGCGAGGAGGCTGTGGGTGTTTTGAAAAGCGACGGCGCAGACGGGCGCTTCGTGGGGCAACATGGCGGGTTCGCGGCCCTCCGGACCGGAGCCGGCGCAGTCCCAGATGCAGGCATCACGTCCGCCGCCGGTAGCGAGCCAGCGGGAGGCGTGGTCGTAGGAGAGGTGTTTCACTTTCGATTCGTAACCGCTCATGTGGAGCTCGACGTCGGTCTCGGGAATCCACAGGTGCACGCTCGGGTCTTGGTTACCGGATACCAGCCATTTGCTGTCGGGTGACCAGATGAGGGCGTGGATGCCGTTGGCATAAGCGAAGGTTTTTTGGAGTATAAAATCATCGGCATCCCAGAGTTGTACGCCGCCGAAGTGAGCGGCGGCGACGCAACCGGCGGTAGGTTGGGCGGCGAGGGCGGTGATGGATTTGGCGGCTTCGGCGAACGCGTGCGCTACGGTGCCGTCGGCGCGGAGGGCGGTGAGTTTACGGCCGGCGGCTGCAAAAAGTATCGTGCGGCTCCAAGCGAGATGTTCGACCCATGCGGTGCCGAGGGCGGCGGTCGCGGTGTGTTGACCGGCGGGCACGTCCCAGAATTTGACAGCGCCGTCTTGGCCGCCGGTCGCGAGCTGGGAGGAGGAGGCGGTTTGCCAGGCGAGGCAGTTGGTGCCGTCGGTGTGTCCGGGGAGTTCGTGGCGACGGGCGCCATCGGTGGCAGCAAACAGAGAAACAGGTCCTGCGGCGCTGGCGGCGGCGAGTAGGTGGCCGTCCGGTGACCACGCGAGGTCGATGGCGTAGTCATCTAGGGTGGTGGCCCAGTGCTTGGTGAGTTGCATGGGGGCAAGGCTGAGGGTGGGGTGGAGTGGCGTGCAAGGCGTGAGTCTAGGGGCGGAGTTTTTTTCAAGGTTGAGCTTGGCGACTGCGCGTTGGGTGTCTTCAGTTGCTTACGCAGTTTCACCTCACGTTTCTACACCACTGTATTTAACCCAGCCTGTTTGTCTGCCGACACACGGGTCAAAACTCCTTCACGATGTCTCAACCCACCCAACTCAATCGTCGCGATTTCATCACGTTTTCAGCCATGGCTGCGGCCATGCTAGGCGTCGCAGGCTGCGCGAGTTTCCCTAAAGACGCGAACTCGCCGCGCAAGCCTCGGCCTATCGCGCCGGGCGCCAAGATTCGGGTCGCCCAAATTGGCTGTGGCGGCAAAGGCTTCTCGGATATCATGGCGCACCGCGATGAAGAAGTGGTGGCGTTGTGCGATATCGATTGGGAAGGCGCCACGCCGCGCGGTAACGCTAACGGCAACGAGCCGGTTAAGTTGTCCAATGTAAAGAAGCTCATCGCTGAATTTCCGAAGGCGAAACGTTATACCGATTTCCGGAAAATGCTCCTCGAAATGGATGACCAGATCGATGCGGTCGGCATCGCGACGCCGGATCACATGCATTTCCTGCCCGCCTACATGGCGATTATGATGGGTAAACACGTTTACGTGCAAAAGCCCCTCACGCAGACCGTCGGAGAAGCCCGTGAGTTGCTCCGCCTAGCTCGCCTCAATGGCGTGTGTACACAAATGGGTAATCAAGGTCACGCCGGCGAAGGCATCCGCCTCGTTCGCGAGTGGTTCCAAGCCGGCGTACTCGGCGAGGTGCGCGAAGTGCAGATCTGGACCAACCGTTCCGCCACGTCGGCTGGCGTTGTTTGGCCTCAAGGTATGCAGGAATGGCCTGCGGCCGAGACCCCCCCGGCGGGCTTTTCGCAGGACTTGTTCCTCGGTCGCGCCCAAGAACGCACCTTCAGTCGCGCGATCCATCCGTTCAAATGGCGCGGTTACCAAGACTACGGCTGCGGCGCCCTCGGTGATATGGCGTGTCATCTCATGGACGCTGCGTATTGGAACCTCAACCTCGGCGCGCCCACAAGCGTCGAGCTCAAGAAAATCACCGGCAAGAGTACGATCGCGTATCCAAAGTCCGCCGTCGTCGAATATCAGTTCCCTGCGCGCGGCAACCTCCCGCCCGTCAAACTTACTTGGTATGAAGGCGGCGAAAAACCGGAAAAACCAGCGCAGCTTGAAGAGTCGCGCCAGTTGGCCAAAGGCGGCCAGCTCATCATCGGCAGCAAGGGCACCGTTTACGACGGCAACGATTACTGCAATAGCCCGCGTTTCCTTCCCGAGTCCTTCCATAAAGAACTCGTCGAAGGCGGAAAACTCCCGCCGAAGACACTACCCCGTGTGCCGGAAAATAATCCGCACAAAGAGTGGACCTCCGCGATCCGGGCTAACAATCCTACGGCTGCTGGCTCTAACTTCGAATACTCTGTGCCCTTCACAGAGATGGTCTGTCTTGGCACGATGTCGATTCTCGTCGGCAAGAAGTTCAACTGGGATCCTGTCGCTATGAAGACCAGCCTGCCCGAGGCCGATAAGCTGCTGTACCCGACCTACCGCAAAGGTTGGTCGATGCCAGATATCGCTGCAAAGATAGTCTGATCTACAACAGAGTATTCAACCGGGTAACTCTTCCGGAGTTCTTTCAGTGTTCCTGCCAAACCGAGGATTAAAGTCCTCGGTTTTTTCCGCTCATCGCAACCTTAGCGATCACGCTCATTAAAACGTTTAAGATTTTTAGCCCATTTGAACCAAGACGGGACGCAATCCCCCGCCCGTTCAAGGTGGGGGTTCGCAACTGCACACTATTTTATCACTAAACGTCACTAATTATATTGATCTATTCGGTCTATCCGTCACGATGACGGGCGATTTATGGGCGCGCGAAACAAAAAAATCGTCTGCCATGTGATCGAAAGCCCGGGCGGTTACACCGCCCAAGTCCTGCGCCGTGGAACCTCGCGCGGGACCACCGTTGAGCGGGAGCAGACCGGATTCGGCGAACGGGCGGCGGCGGAGCAGTGGGCGGCGCAGGCTTTGGCGGGCTTCCTCGCGGAGCGCACGGCGCGGTGGACCGCACAACGCGAGCAGAGCCTCCGCGCCGCGAAGCGGCGTAAGGCGCAGGCCGATTGGTTCGCCCAACAGACTTACCAGAGTCTCGCCGAGCATTGTGCCGCCAACGGCGAACATAGCGCGGAGGCGCGGGCCGCGATCAAAAGCCGAGCCGAAACCTTGTGGCAGGAAATCGCCTTCCGTGCGTTGAAACAGGGCGAACCGGAGAACCGGGCTTTCGCTTGGGCCAATGAAGCGGTTGGGCGCAATGGGACGCAGCGGTGGGCGAAGGCGGTCAGCGGCGACTTGGATCGGCTGGCGGGATTCGCCCGCGAGTTGGCGATGGCGAACGCCCGCCGCTTGGCGGCGGTTGGCAACGTGTTCGTCGAGGTCGAAGCGAAGCAAGGGGGTCGCCGGTGAAACTGAGTGCTTGGGCAGCCCAAGAGGGCCTGCATTATCAAACCGCGTGGCGGTTGTGGAAGACGGGCAAGTTGCCGGTGCCGGCCCGGCAGCTTGCGACCGGGACCGTGTTGGTGGATGCGCCTGCGCAACCGGCCGGGCGCGGCGTGGCCCTCTACGCCCGGGTATCGTCCTCCGACCAGAAAAAAGACCTTGAAGGGCAACTCGGGCGGCTCGCGGTGTTCGCGGCGGCAAACCGGCTCAACGTGATCGCGACTGCGTCCGAAGTCGGCAGCGGTCTCAACGGCCACCGGCGAGGATTGATGGGGCTGCTGCGCAATCCCAAGGTCGGGGTCATTGTGGTGGAGCACCGGGACCGGTTGATGCGTTTCGGCGCGGAATACGTCGAGGCGGCGATGGCGGCGGACGGCCGCAAACTGCTGGTCGTGGACGACACCGAACTCAAAGACGATTTGGTCCAAGACGTGATCGCGGTGCTCACCAGCATGTGCGCGCGGCTGTATGGTCGCCGTTCGGCGAAGAATCGTGCGGCCCGGGCGCTGGCGAGTTTGCAACAAGACCAATCACCCGCGCCGTGATTACGATCAGCGCCAAATTTAAAGACCGCGCGCTGGAGCCGGTGTTGGCCCGGTATGCGGAACTGTTCGCCCGGCTGGAGCGGTTGCTGTTCGTCGCGCTCTACGTGAAGGCCGAGCCCGTGGCTGCGGCCAAGCGCCGGTTCGTGGCCGAGCACCAGATCACCGCCCGGCAGTTTAACGCCGTCCACAACCAGTTGCAGGCGCGGGTGGAGGCGTGGCGGGCCGCGCGCGAACGCAACGTCGCGACGACCCGGAACCTGATCGAAAAGTGCGCGCTGGCGCTGACGAAACTCCAACGGTCTAGGACCGCCGGTATTCAATCAGTGCCCTGATTCTCTATATAGCGGCGGATGACTTCCAGCGGAGCGCCACCGGCGCTGAGCAGGCAGTAGGACCGGGACCAGAAGACGGGTCTCTAGCCCCTAGGTTCATGGATGTGTTAAATGTTCATAATCAACAATTTGAATTTTTGTGAACATAGAGAAACATGGTTGACCGGTAGAATTTTTGGTAGATTTTTTACCAAGTATTTTGGCTATGCCGTGCCTCTGCCAAAAATCTCGATCGCCACATTGGATGGCTAAGTTCCGTGACTCTACGGGTCGCGTCGTGATGCGTTCGACCAAGAAGACGGTGCATCGCGAGGCGTTGAACCTAGATTCCGTAGTAGAGTGTTTAAATTTTCACGGAAAGTGCTGAGATGAGGGTCTATGGCACAGCCCAAGCAGACGGAGGTGATTCACCCGCTGGGTGTAGGATATTTTAGCTTCGTGACACCCGGAGAACGGGTGCGGGCAATTGGACGGTGCCGATTGCCCCTATTTGCGTGGAATCAGATGCGGTAAGGAGCGGACGTGAATACACCACATCACTGCGCAGATCAGCGCGCGGCGGGAATTAGGCCGATCGGGTAATGCCGATCGGCCCTATTTCTCCGCATCGAGGTGCGATAGCTTTGCACGCATGAAACCACACATGGCAAACATCCCGATAGCAGAGAAGGGGAAAACAATGGGATCAGCGGCCGCGGCGCACGTTGAATCTATTTTCACCCGGCATTTCTCCGTAGAATGCGACCCGACAGGAAAAGATAACCCAGAGATTTTATCCACCCAACAACGAAAGGAACATCTACTATGAACTCAGCCCTGCTCACTCCTCCACTAGCCAGTGCCGCGGCGCCGCATGTCGAATTCTTTCGCCTGCCCGCACCTGGCAAACGCGATCCGCATTTCAGCCTTTCCCGCGGCTGGTATTACAAGGCCGCCGACCTCGGCGAAATCAAAATGGTTGCCGTCCGCCAGCGAGGCGCGCGCCGCGGCGTGCGCCTCGTCGTTTATGATTCGGTAGCCGACTACATCCGGAATTCGATGGGAGGCGCTACCGCGAAAAACCTGCGCCTTCTGTCCAGGCTGCCGAGCCGCACGCCTTGACTGTGGCGGGTCTTACATCAGCGGGCGAGGCACGGGTCTAACCTCGCTTTTGGCGTGCGCCACGAGTGTGGGGCTTGCATTAAAAGCACAAACATGCTCTTTTTGTGTCATGTCTTCGACTGCCATTCTTCGCACCCGTATTGACCCACGCCGTAAGGCGCGCGTCGAAAAAATCCTCGACCAACTGGGCATGACGTCCACTCAGGCGGTGAATATGTTTTTTGCTCAGATCGAGCGCCGCAAGGCCATCCCATTCTCTGTTGCGATTCAGGACAACGGCGATGTTTTGCCACCGATAGCGCACGTCGCGCAGGTCTGGAGTGAACTCGACCGCGAGGACTTCTCGCACCTCGACCCGCGATGAACCCTGTCGCTGGCGAACTCTATCTTGTCGATCTTGGTGTGGTGGGCAAAGTTCGGCCTGCCGTCGTCGTTTCCCGGGAGGACCCAGACAGGCCGAGGGCGATCGCCATTTGTGCGCCGCTTACGACGCAGAATCGGGGCTCGGCTTATGAGGTAGCTTTGGGAAAATTGAAGATTCTCGACAAGGAGTCTTGGGTGAATGTCCAAGGCTTGATGAGCCTCGGCCATGAAAAGCTCATCCGGAAGCTGGGACGAATTACCCCCGCACAACTATACCAGGTGAAAGCCGCGCTTCGCTTCGCCCTCGACCTTTAGCTCGGCAAGCTAGCGCTCCTTCGTTTAGAAGCTGTGAACGTCACAAAATTTCCACGACACACGTGAACATAGAGCATCAAGGTAGAACTTTTGGTAGAACTTTGGCCTGTTTTGCATGCTCGAAATCCCTAAGTCTTTATAAGTTATTCATAAGTCCTTGTATATCAACTTTATAGAGTATAGATTTCCAATAAACGCGTTTTAACTTTCCTGCATATTCCTTGCGGACGATCCGGCTGGTGGCGGTTTTGATGGAGCAGACCAAGCGCGACGGCTGGACGGACGGTGGCAGGTCCAGCAGGATGTGCCGGTGATCCGCTTCGCCGTTGGACCCCGCCCATAGGCCGCCGTGCTTTTCGACGATGGCCCGGGTTATGGCTTCGATGCGTGCGCCGATCTCCGGGGTGATGACCTTACGGCGATACTTGGTCACTAGAACCAAATGGAACCAGATCCGGAAAATGCCATGGCTGCCCGGTTTTAATCTCGTATCATTTATTTCTTTTTTCAATTGAGAACCAAGCGTAACCATAACCATTGATAAATAACACGTAAGGATGCAAACCGGCCGTAAATTCCTCCTCCACCCCGAACCCGCGTAAGCCACCATGCTCGCGCAGTGGATCGGGTGCGCTCGGGTGGTGTATAACCGCAAGGCCGACGAGGAAGATTACCTGTTGTGGCTGCGCCAATACGCCAAGTTTTAGGCGCGCAGCTTCGCGGTGGACGATGGCGAATCGGACTTCGTGTTCGAACAGGCGTATTCGCACCTCAAGGGGGCGAAGGCAGACGAGCCTTGGCTCCACGCGGTCCCGCCGCAGATCCTTCGCAACGACCACGCCCATCAGGTTTCTCGCGTGATCGCTGATTCGCACGGCGAGCTCATCGCGTTCGAGAGAATCAATTTGCGCAACATGACTCGGCGCCCGAAGCCGGTAGGTGGGCCGAGCCCCGGCGCTTTCGCCCCGAACGGGGCCGCCGCCAAGGCCGGGCTCAACAAGTCGCTGCTCAACGCCGCCCTCGGCAAAATCATCACCTACACCGGCTACAAGGCCGCCCGCCGCGGCAAGATCGTCGTGCAGGTGCCCGCGGCAAATGCTTCGCGGGAGTGCTCCCGCTGTCATCACACCTCCGCCGACAACCGCCAAACCCAGGCCCAGTTTCACTGCATGGCCTGCGGTCACACCGTCCATGCCGACGCCAACGCGTCGGTCATCGTCGCCCAACGGAACGGGCGACTTCTCTATTTCTTTCCGTGCTGGGACGCAGCACGCAGACCACCTCCGAGGAGGCGGCCAAAACGCTCGGTCTCTTATAGACCCTGCTTCGTGCCGCTGTCGATCCGGGTTTCAATTCCAGTAATGGAAGCACCCACTTCGCCGCCTAACGGCGGCACGGTGGGTGTCGTTCACGCTCTGTGATTTGGTTCTGGGTTGCCTAACGGAGGGCCCTCTTGTCAAGGTTAGCCTCTTGTGTCTGTCTTGGGATCGCTAAAATTTTCCTTATGGCGTAACCACGCTTTGCTTTTTATAATTTTTTAGGAACATATCTGTAATACTCCGCTCGTGCCGTTACCCCGATTCAGTTATCGGTTTGCTTTCGCCAGCTGTGCTGCGCTCATCGCGCTTGCGGCTTCTTTGAGTATCGCCAACGGCGCTGAGCCTAAGATGGAGTATTTTGCCAAGGAGATAAAACCGATCCTCAATGAATATTGCTATGGCTGCCACGGCGGGGGCATCGCCAAGGGGGGGGTCACGCTTGATGAATTTACCAACGCCAAGGAACTCAAAGACCACGCACTTTGGCAGCGCGCCTTACGCAACGTCCGGGCGGGAATCATGCCTCCGGTTGACGAGCCTCACCTTGCGCCCGAGCAGGCCGCGAAACTCTCGCAGTGGATCAAGCATCAGATCTTCGAGCTCGATCCCGCTCAGCCAGATCCTGGTCGCGTGACGCTGCGCCGGCTCAATCGCGTCGAGTACCGCAACACCGTCCGCGATCTCACCGGCGTTGAAGTGGATACGAAACTGGAATTTCCGGCCGACGATTCCGGCCATGGTTTCGACAACATTGGCGATGTGCTGACGGTTTCGCCGCTCTTGCTCGAGCGTTATCTCGATATGGCGCAGACGATTGTGAGCACCGTCGTACCGATGAGTCCGCGCGTCGTGGCCGAAGTCGCCATCCCGGGTCAAAAATTCACCGCTGACCCTGCGCGTGCGCGTCCGACCGTGGTCACGGAACGCTCGCGCTTAAACCCACCACCCGCGCCGATCGATCTCTCCTATTACGAAAACTCGCAGGTTTTTGCGCAACATCGGGTACCGCATGCAGGCGATTATCAAATCGTCTTCGATCTGCGCGCGGTTGAGCGCTACGTTGAAAACGAGTTCGATCTTAACCAGTGCCAACTCACGCTCAAGGCTGACGGTGAAACGTTACTCGAGCGCGAATTGGGTCGCGAAGGCAGCAAGCCCTTAGAGTTCGTCTTTGATCGAACGTGGGCGGCCGGCGAACACAAGTTGACCGTCGAGCTGCGGCCTCTCGGCGAAGCGCGGCCGCAGGTCCGTCAACTGCGCCTGCGTCTCAATGCAGTGGTCGTACGCGGACCCATGGCTAAGGAGCACTGGGTTGCGCCAAAAGACTACGAACGCTTTTTCCCGCACCCGGCTCCAGCTGATCTTGATGGTCGCCGTACTTATGCAGCGGCCATCTTGGGCAAATTTGCTACACGTGCGTTTCGTCGGCCGGTAGATGCGCCAACCGTGGCGCGTCTGGTAGCACTGGCTGAAGGTGTTTTCGCAGGAAAAAATAGCACTTTTGAAGCGGGTATAGCACAAGCGATGGTCGCTGTGCTGGCTTCGCCTCGCTTTATTTTTCGCGAAGAAACGGTCGAGCCGCTGGAGCCTGGCCACGTGTATCCGCTTATCGATGAGTACGCTTTGGCCTCACGACTCTCGTATTTTTTCTGGTCTACGATGCCCGATGAGGAACTGTTCCGTCTCGCCGAGAGCCAGCGCCTACGAGCCGAGTTGCCGACTCAGATTACACGTCTTTTAGCAAACCCGCGCTCGTCCGAGTTAGTAAAAAATTTTACGGGTCAATGGTTACAGGCGCGGGACATATCAACTATCGGCATCGACGCGCCTGCAATTTTCCTGCGTGAACATCCTCCTTCGACTCGGTTCAACAAAGCGCGAGCCACCATCCGTCGAGTTTCCGAAATTCCTGATGTGCAACGTACTCCTCAAGACGTCGCGGCGCTTGAGGCGGCGCGCAAGATCCGTGCGGAGGTCACGGGAAAAACGGGTCCGCAACTTACCGGTAGCCTCCGCACCGCGATGCAGGAAGAGACCGAAATGCTGTTTGCGCACGTGCTTTCGGAGGATCGCCCGCTCACCGAGTTGATTGATAACAACTACACGTTTCTTAATGAGGAGCTGGCCAAGCACTACGGCATTGCTGGTGTGACTGGCCGCGCCATGCGGAAAGTTACGCTCCCGCCCGATAGCCCGCGCGGCGGGGTGTTGACGCAAGGCACGGTGCTCGCCGTTACCTCAAATCCTACCCGCACCTCGCCCGTGAAACGGGGTGTCTTTATTCTCGACGCCATCCTAGGTACGCCACCCGCGCCCCCGCCGCCGAATATCCCGGCGCTCGAAGATGCCGCCAGTCCAGAGAAACTCCGCCAGATGACTCTGCGCGAAACCATGGCTCTGCACGCCACGAATCCACTTTGCGCCTCGTGCCACAGTCGCATGGACCCGCTCGGGCTCGCGCTGGAAAACTTTAACGCCCTCGGTCAGTGGCGCACCACTGAGATGAATCACCCCATCGAGCCCGCCGGCCAACTAATCACGGGAGAAAAATTCACCGATATCCGTGGCTTGAAACGCATTCTCGCCACCGACCGAAGGCAGGACTTTTATCGTTGCGTGAGCGAAAAACTATTCACCTACGCACTTGGCCGTGGCGTAGAGTATTCTGACACTGAAACGATTGATCAACTTGTCGCACAACTTGAAGCCTCGGGCGGTCGTCCTGCTGTGTTAATTCGCGGCATCATAGCTTCAGCGCCTTTTCAGCAACGTCGTCGTGCTACGCCGACCGAAGCCGTAGCCGTTTTTCGCTCTGTTCCTCATCTTACTTCGACCCCATGAAACCTGCCGCCCCTGATGCTTTCAGTACTGAGCAACACCTCGCTGCGATGAACCGCCGCCATTTTTTGCGTGGTCTTGGTGCATGTATCGCGTTACCCTCGCTGGCTTCGCTTGTGCCGGCGCGTGCTCTGGCTGCAGCGCCTGCTACCAAAGCACTTGCGACGACCGCGACGGGTGCACCGTTGCGTACGGCGTTTGTTTATTTTCCCAACGGCGCCATTCCTGCGAGTTGGTGGCCCGAAGGCAGTGGAACAAATTTTAATTTTGGTTCTACCCTCCAACCTCTCACGGCATTGCGTCACCAATTGCAGGTAGTAAGCGGTCTTGATCACGCCAACGCTAGGGCCGGTAACGACGGTGGTGGCGACCACGCGCGCGGTAATGGCGTGTTTCTCACGGGCGTACGCCTCAACAAGAGCGCAACCGATATTCGCGCCGGCATTTCGATCGACCAAACGATCGCTAATCAAGTTGGCCACCTTACCCGTTTTCCGTCGCTTGAGCTTACCTGCGACACCGATCGTCGTGCTGGTAATTGCGACTCCGGTTATGCATGCGCGTATCAATATAACCTCTCGTGGCGCTCCGCGACCACACCGATGCCGCCCGAGTCTAATCCGCGTCTGCTTTTTGAGCGTATGTTTGGCTCGGGCTCGCACGGTACGCGTGCTGAAAACGCGCGTCTTCGCATGGAGGCCCGGCGCTCCGTCCTGGATTTCGTGAATGAGGATACACGCCGTATGCAAAGTCGCCTTGACCCGCGAGATCGTGAAAAACTCGATCAATATCTGACTGGTATTCGCGAAGTGGAAATCCGCATTCAAAAAGCTGAACGCTTTGGGGCTAATGTGGATCCCGATCTCGCTACGCCCGCTGGCATTCCACGAAGCCACGGTGAGCACGTGCGTTTGATGTATGATCTGCTCGCGCTTGCCTTCAAGACGGACTCTACTCGTGTTGCTACCTTCGCTCTCGCCCACGACGGGGATAATCGATCCTTTAGTGAAATCGGTGTCGCCGAGGGGCACCACGATCTATCTCATCATCAAGGAAATCAGGAGCGCATTGCGAAGATTGCCCGCATAGATCGTTGGTACTCCGAGCAATTTGCTCGTTTCCTCCAGGACCTCGAGTCTACCCGTGACGTTGATGGAAACTCAGTATTACATAATACTCGGATCGTCTATGGTAGTGGAAACGCCGACGCCAATCGCCACTCGCACGACAATTTGCCTGTAATTCTCGCCGGTGGCGGTGGTGGCCAGTTGAACCCTGGTCGCTATGTACGCCACGGTTCGAAGCCTATGACGAATCTCTATCTCAGTCTTGCTGATCAAGCGGGCGTGACGGGCCTAGAGCGTTTCGGCGATTCGACGGGTCGCTTAGCGAATATCTAAATAGAGCGGCGATTTAGGCTAAATACGGCGCGGAATCAGCCTGCCTCAACGCCGACCTTTGGCTCTCAGGCCAGACAGGCCTTGAAAGCTTCTGTAAGGGCCGCGCGCTCTAGATTTTTCCCAATGAAGACCAGGGTGTTACTGCGCGTTTCGCCGGATTTCCATTCGCGATCGAACTTGGCGTCGAAGAGCATGTGAACCCCTTGGAAAACCAGGCGTTTGTTGGAGCCTTTCACGGCGAGGACGCCCTTCATGCGGTAGATGTCGCCGCCTTTCACCCGGAGAAGCTCGCTGATCCACTCGTTGAGTTTTTTACCATCGAGATCGCCTGGGTTGCTGATGCCGACAGAGGTGACGGCTTCATTGTGCGTGTGCGCGGCATGAAAATCCTGCTGCCAGCAGGGCTTCACGGTCTCGCCCATGACGTGGATGTGGAGCGGGTGTTCGCCGCAAGCTTCGAAGACCAGGTAGAAACCGGGCTCTTTGATTTTAAGTACGAACTTACCGTTGCTCTCGGTAAGAAGGAGGCGTTGGAGTGTAGCACCGGGGACCAGGGCGTCGCCTTCTTTGAGGCGGGACTCCCAATCTGCAAAAACGTGGACGGCGGCATCGCGCGCAGTGGCTATGGCGGCCTGGGCGGCAGGGCTAGTGTAGTCGCCGTTCACGGGTAATTTCACGGGCATGACGACGACATCAAGTTCGTTCTCGTTGCCGTGGTGGTGGTGTTCGTGGTCGCAGTGCGAGTGATCGTGGCCGTCGTGGTCATGATTGTGGTGGCCAATAATGAATTCGTGAGCACCGACAGGCAGCGCGTAGGCGCCGGCCCATTCAAAGGGATATTCCGGCTGGAGAAACTTGGGGTCGACTTCGACGGCCCGGTCGAGATTGAAGCCGCCAATGTTGAGGACGCGGTCTAGGGGGACGTCGGCGTTTTGCGCGCGGTGAATTTTGGCGACGGCGTTGATGGCGCGGATGCGGGCTTCGAGTGGCTCGAGCTCGGAGTTGGGGATCAGGTCTGTCTTATTGAGAATAATGACATCAGCGAAGGCGAGTTGCTTCACGGATTCGTCGTCGGCGCCTAGGTGTTGGAGAATGTGTTTGGCGTCGACGACAGTTACGATGGCGTCGAGACGAAAGTTGGCCTTCATCTCATCGTCGGTGAAAAATGTTTGGGCGACGGGCCCGGGGTTAGCGAGGCCGGTGGTTTCGATGAGGATGCCATCTAGGGGATCCTTACGCTTCATGAGGCGGCTAAGGATGCGGATGAGATCACCGCGTACGGTGCAGCAAATGCAGCCGTTGTTCATCTCGAAGAGCTCTTCGTCGGATTGGATCACTAGTTGGTTGTCCACGCCGACCTCGCCAAATTCGTTTTCGATCACCGCGAGTTTTTTGCCGTGTTGCTCGGTGAGGATGCGGTTGAGCAGTGTGGTTTTGCCGGCGCCGAGAAAGCCGGTTAGGACGGTGACTGGAATGGACATGAAAAAAGAAGAGAGGTTTAGCTTGGCGAAAAGAAATCGGCGAGCAACGCCGGAGGCAGAGTGTGCCTTATTTCTCCAGGTGAAATTCCATTTTCTCGAATTGTGTGCCTTTGATTTCGACGGTGAAAATACCGGAAAAATTCGTCGTGGTTTTGAGCCAATCGGCTTGGACTTCGAATTGCGAGGTGTCGCCGACGGTTTCGCCGGTGGAGAGATTGGAAACGGCTTGGAGCATGAGCGGCGTAAATTTGCCGCCAGGCATTGCAACGAGTTCGAGCGTCTGGGACTTGATACGAACAAAATTTTCAGCATGAGCGTCGAGCACCCAGGCAGTAAGTTTGCCAGTGGTAGGGTCGCGAAGGAGTTCTAGGTTGTAAGCATGCTCGCCGATTTCGACGAGAGTGCCCCCGTGTGGGGCGGTGTGGATGTGTTGATGCTCAAGGGTGTGATCGTGGCCCGCGTGGTCGTCTTTTTTGTCACAGGCAGCTAGTGTGATGAGGGCAAGCGCGGCGAGGGTGGTGCGAATTAAGGTCAGCATAAATCGAGACATTACAGATTAATTTTCAAAGGGTCAGAAGGCTGAGATTTTTTAAAAAAAGGTTAAGGAAGTGCTGGGTATAAGGCCAACGACGTCGAGATCGTAGTTAGTGTTGCGGCTAACTGAGCTTGTGAGCTTTAGTAGATTTTTACTTCTGTTGTTTTTTGTAATTGTATTGCAGGCAGCGCGGATGAAGCGGCCTAGAGCGACCCACTTATACAAGCGGTGAGGTATAGTACAACAAGTGAGGCGCCGTGGTTCATATTAAAACCGTAGTCCCGCTCGGCGCTTTGCGCCAGCAGAGTTTGGCGAAGAACATGGGTTTGCGTCTTAGAGTGCAGCACGACCCAGAGTTAAAAAACTGATATCGTGCTCAATGCTATGCGTTGCGTACAAATTTCAAACCGTAGTGCCAAGGTGGCAGATCAAGTGGTGGTACTGGCGAGACGAGGTTGCCCGCGAGGGCGGCCCAATCAAGGACTTGGGCCGCTGTCGGGCGAATCGGCAGGGATGGACCGCGCGGGGTGAGTTGGTCACTGCGCCAATGAATGACCGCCACGAGCCCACCGGGGCGCACAATCGCACGGGCGGCGCGAAGTATCTCAATTGGATTCTCCGCGTGGAGAATGTTAAAAAGGAGCGCGCTCGCGCAGGATGCGGGCGCGGCGCATGCCGAGTTGCAGCGCAGGTAGCGTGCCCACGCGGACGGGTGCCTCAAACGTGGCGCCGGCGTCGCGAGAGCGAGCGACGAAAATATCTTTACCTGAGCCATACGTGAGCCAGACGCGGCCGTCGGACGCGGTGGCGAGTTGCGGCTGAGCGGCGGCGGGGAACTCAATCGCGGCCCGTGTCTGCGGCGTGCAGACGACGCAGCTGGCGATCGCCAATGTGAAACTAAAAAAAGTACGCAGAAAGATGAAGCGTTTCATGTGATTAAGGCGGTTTATAAGCTGAGGCTGAGACTCGTAACAAAGGTACGCTGCGGAAACGGGTGAAAGAGAAAATACTTTCGGTTAAGAATATTATCGATGCCTAGGCTGACGCGCCAGCACGCGTTCAGGCGCGCGTTGACGTGGGTGTCGGCGACGAAAAACGGGGCGAAGCCTTGGTAGGTGTTGGGATTCACATCGGTGTTGTCGAGGGTGGTCCAGAGTTTGTCGCTGTAGCGGCCGCCGAGGCTGAAAGCCCAGCGTGGATCGAGGCGGTACGTGGCGGTGAAGGTGGCGCGCCAGTCGGGGATGTTGGGGAGTTTTTTACCGATGGCGGCGCTGGCGCTCGCGGTGGCACTGGCGCGGCCGGAGAGCGCGAGGGTCTTGGCGTCGAGGTAGGTGACGCTGCCGGCAAATTCGAGGCCGCGGATGAGAATATCGTGACTTTCGAGGACGAGCTCGACGCCGCGGGCGCGGACGTGGTCGACGTTGGACGGGTAGGAATAAAGTGTAGGCGAGCCGGGGACGAGGGTGTTGAACTGCGCGATGATGGCGTCGTGGATATCGTCCTCGAAAAGGGAGACCCGGAGGTGGCTTTTGCCGAAGGTGCGCTCGAGCTTCAACTCGGCGGCAGTGACGTCGTCGGGTTTCAGGATGGGATTGGGCGAGGTGAAAGTGGTGCCGGTGGTTACGAGTTGGTAGAGCTCGGAAGCGGTGGCAAAGCGGTAGGCTTTGGCGAGCGAAACCGTGACGATCCAATCGCGCGCGGGAGTCCAGGCGACGGAAGTTTTTGGCGAAAATTTTTCGGCGGAGACGGTCGGCTGGCGGACGACGGTGGCGCCGTTGGCGTTGTAGCCGTCGTAGGCGCGCCATTCCTCGTAGCGGCCACCGATGGTGAATTTGACGTCGGGCGAGGGTTGCCAGAGTTCCTGGAGAAAGACGGCCTGCGTGCGGGTTTTGCCGTTGCCTTCCGAAACGGTGGTGGTTGCGGGGGCGTCGCCGAGCCAGTCAGGCGTGTTCAAGGTGGGGTTGTAGAGTTTGTAGCGGTCGTCGTGCGCGCCAAAGGTGATGGTGTGCGTGGGATTTTTGATCTCGGAGCGCCAGGTGCCTTTGAGGTCGAGGGTGGACCAGCCGGAGCCGCCTAGAATGGCGTAGCGGCCGGCGTTGCCGAAGCTTGTGCCGGTGGCCGATGCGTTCGTGGGGGTGCGCTGCTTGTCTTTGTCGAGACGGTAGAGCGTGGCGGCGGCGTCGAAATCCCAATGATCCTTGGTGTCGGTCTTGAGGGAAAGGCTGTGCGAACTGTGTTCTTGGAGGACGCGGTTGTACCCGCTGGCGAAACCGGCCTGGCCGGCAAAGGTAGGTTGGCCGGCGGCGTCGCGGAGGTAGGTGCCGACGGAGGAGTCGGCGTTGTTCCTCCAGTAGCCGATGGTGTAGGCGGCGCGGAGGATCGGCGTGAGATCGTAGGCGAGCTTGAGCTTGGCGTTGGTCATGCGGGTGTGGAGCAGACCGGAGGAGCCGATTACATTGGCTGCAGCGCCGAGTTTGTTGCGCTCGCTGTAGCCGCCGGTGGTGCCGGAGGGCAACGTGGCGCCGGTGACGTAGCTCAGGGGCTGGCTGTGGCTGTCCTGATAGTTGGCGCTGACCAAAAAGGAAAATTTGCCGAGGCGGTGGCCGGCGCTGACGGCGGTCTGGAGCGTGCGGTAGGTGGTGTCGGTGCCGTAGAGATTGAAGGTCTGGAGCGCGAGGGTCTCGGAAAGGGAGGCCTCGAATTTTTCCGGGAGGCGGGTGGTGATTTCCATGACGGCGCCCAAGGAGTTGCCGGCGTAGGCGGCGGAGAATGGGCCATACATTATATCGATGCGCTCAATCTCGACAGGGGCGACGAGGCCCCAGCGTGGGGCGCCGATATTGTTGTTGTTAGCGATGAGCGCGGTGAGGGGGACGCCGTCGGCGAAGATGAGGCTGCGGGCGCTGGAGCTGACGCCCCAGACGCGGGTGGCCATGACGGCCTGGGTGTCGCCGTAGTTGCGTTTTCGGAGGAAGACGCTGGGGAGGTATTTCACGGCATCCTCGGTATCGACAATGTTGATCGTCTCTTCGATGCGCTGGGCGGTGATACTGGCGGTGAAGGGCAGCGTGAGGGCGTTTATGGGTGATTGGTTGATGCGCGCGGCATTGACGTCGATGCGGTCAAGGGTGACGGGGTTGTCGGGCGCTACAGTTTGAGACGTCTGCGCGCGGAGCGTGCTGACAAATACAATAGAAAGGGTGAGAAACCAAAAAAAATTCACAGAAAAATTAGGCTGAACAGAATGTGATGCACTATGCGGCCGCGTCGGAGTGACGCAGGGGCGCGAGGAGACGCGTCAAACGCAGACGCGATCAGCAACAAGGGGCACGGCTGCGGGTCGGCGACCCGGGTCGTGCGGTTCAGGCCAAGGCTCGCGGTGGCGGCAGCGGGGGCGCGGCGCGCGTAGCCGTAGGGACAGTTTGGTCGCTAGGCGACCACGGGAAAACTACGGGAAGAATCAGCTGCGCGGGCGTGGAGTCCGGCGCGAAAACGAGGTGAATTTTACCGAAAAATTTAACGGGCGCGGTCGGCGTGGAGGTACGAGTTGCGTCCTGTTGCTTGGCCGTGGCGACGGCGTCGCACACGCCGCAGGTCTCGCCAGCGCTGAAAGTTTTTTTCACGGCCTGCGATAACGACATCGACTGAGAGTAGGTCGCGATCATGCGGCCCCAGCCGAAGGTCTGCACCAAATCCCAGTGGCTACCGGTGGCGAGAAGCCACGCGGTGAGCGTTAGGATGAAGGAGAGTCGATGGCGCATGGATGAAGCTCAAAAAGGTGCCGACAAAAATAAAATCAAGCGTGATCGTTCTCAGAGGACGGTGCGGAGCTGGATGGCATCTACCAGGCGGTCTTGAGAGACGATGTCGGTCACGACGATGATTTTGTCGCCAACGCTGACGTGGCCGAGTCGGCGCAGAGTGATAATCGCGTTCTCGATGGTCACATCGGGCTCGGCGGAGAGCGGCATGAGGTAGGGTTCGACGGCGCGCAGGAGGCGGAGTTGACGTAGCAACGCAAGGTGGGGCGTGAACGCAAGAATGGGAGCGTGAGTTGGGCGCAGTGCGGCGAGACCGTGAGCCATGAAGCCGTGACGAGTAAAGGTGAGCAATTTCGATTGAGGGAGTTCGTTGGCGAGGACTACGGCGGAGTGCATGATTTTCATACGCTCGGAGGTAAAGACCGCGTTGTCGCGGCGGTGGGTGGGCTCCTCGCGCTCGATGCGACGAGAGATTTTGTCGAACATTTGCACGCATTCCATCGGGTATTTTCCGATGGTCGTTTCGCCGGAGAGCATGATGCAGTCGGCTTGTTCGTAGACGGCGTTGGCTACGTCGGTGATCTCGGCGCGCGTGGGGACGGGCTGAGTGATCATCGATTCAAGCATGTGCGTTGCGATGATCACGGGCTTACCTTGGGCGATGCACGTTTGAACGGCGCGGCGCTGAATGACGGGAAGTTCCTCGAAGGGGCACTCGATACCGAGATCGCCGCGCGCGACCATAACGGAATCCGTGGCGCTCACGATGGAGTCGAGGTTGTCGATGGCGGACTGATCTTCGATCTTGGCGATGATGCGAACAAGGGATTTTTTATCGGCGAGAAATTCACGTAAAAGCGTGATGTCGGCGGCATTACGTACGAAGGACAGGGCGAGAAAATCAATACCTTCCTCGAGACCGACGAGGGAATCCGCGCGGTCTTTTTCGGTGAACGAGGGCAGGTTCACTTTCACGCCAGGCAGGTTGATGTGGCGCTTCGATTTGAGCTCGCCGGGGATGAGGACACGGCAGCGTATATGGGCGTGATCTTTAGTAAGGACTTCGAGTCGGATGAGGCCGTTGTCGACGAGGACCGTATCGCCCACGGCGATGTCGTTGACGAGATCTTGATAATTGACGTCGACGGATCGGATTTCTTCCGAGTTTTCGCGGTCGGCGCCAGGTTTGACGGTGAAATCAAAAATCTCACCAGGACGGAGTTCGATGGGCGCGTCGACATCACCGGTGCGAATTTCGGGACCCTTGATATCCATCATGATGGCGACTTCGCGGCCGATGCGTGCGCTCACGGCGCGAATGCGTCGGATGACGGTGCGCGTCCACTCGTGTTTGGCATGGGCCATGTTGAGCCGGACGATGTCGGCGCCGCCGAGGATGAGTTTCTCGAGCATCTCCTCGCTCTCCGTAGCAGGCCCGAGCGTAAATATGATTTTGGTGCGGCGGAGGACGTTGGGACGCGTTTTAGTCATGACAAAAACCATACCAAGCATTCTTTGGGCCGAAAGCTAGCCCTCACATTTTAATCTACGTGATAAATATGTAACAAAGCCGTTGAGCTTATGGCAGGCGCTTAAGTGATTTCGTAAAACGGCGTGCTCTCGCCAGAGCAGACGACGGTGAACTCGCAGGTGGTTAGGGTAGCGCGAAGGTTCGCGAGGGCGCTTTCAACCGCGGGTCTGGAATTACAATCCCGCGAGAGGTGGGTGAGGTAGACGTGACGCCATTGCGGGCTGGCGATGGAGGCGAGTAGCTCTCGCACCGCTTCGTTCGAAAGATGTCCGTGGCGCCCGCTGATGCGCTGCTTGGTGGCCCAAGGACGTTTGGAGTCGGCCTTGAGTAGTTCTGGGCAGTGATTGGCTTCGACCACGACAATGTCGCTAGCGCGTAGGTGTTCGTGGATATGCTGTGGGGTGTGGCCTAGATCTGTTAGGAATACGAGGGAACGACGCGGTGAAAAGAGATCGTTTTCCTGGCCGGCGGTGAAACGAAAGCCGACGGGATCTTGGGCGTCGTGCGGCACGGCGAAACTAGCGATCTCTAAATCGAGAAAACGAAAATGTGCGCCCGTCTCGAAAAGTTGCCACTCAGGTTTGTGCGCGGGATCGAGCTTGGCTTGGACGGCCCGCGCGGTAGCCGGATTAGCGAAAATGCGCAGCCGGGGAAATTTTTTTAGCCCTTCGATACCGGCGGCGTGGTCGCCGTGTTCGTGAGTGAGAAAAATTGCGTCGATACGAGCAAGCGATTCGCCGACAGTTGCGAGGAGTTGCTCGAGTTTGCGCGCTGAAAAGCCGGCGTCGATGAGGATGCGCGCTCCCTCGGTAACGAGCAGGGCGGCGTTACCCGAGCTACCGCTACCGAGAATGGAAAAACGCATAACCATGGAGCTGCGGTTCAACGCCTCGGGCGTGACTACGGCAAGGGGTTTCGCTTAGCTAACCGAAGTTTACCAATCGCAGAGGGCACTGATACCGGCGGCTGAGCCGTCGCGGGCCCAGCTGTCGAGTTGGGCTTGGTCCTTGAGTTGTTGGCCACGGGCGCGAGGCACGGCGGTGAAGGCGTTAGCGCATTCGGCGAGGCCGGTCATATCGCCCCAGAGTTTTTCAAATTGGGCGACAGGATAAACGTCTTCTTGTCCGTGGCCCCAGCGTTTTTTCACGTCTTTGAGCGTTACGTAAGTGGGCATGCGCGCCGCGATCGCGCGCACAGCTGCGGCAGTGCGCTCGGGATCGGCCAGTTCGGCGCGAGTGAGTCCGAAAAGCGCGAGTAGGCGGTCAATGTCGATCCAGCACGTGTTGGTATTGTAATAAGTCAGATTGAATTCATCGGACTCACGCGGGAGGGCGATGCCCTCGACGAGGCGCACGCGGCCGTCGACGCGAGCGAGCCCGCCGCCGTGATCTTCGACGCGGCGCGGGATGACTTCCCACCCGAGGGTGGCTTGGCTGGCTTGGAACCAGCCGACGAGGTCTGGATCGAGCGTGGCGCCAAGCGTGTCGATGTTATGCACAAGGAGCGTGCGCAGTTGCGGACGCGCGGCGAGAAGGCGAGCGAGCGTGCCGTTTTTAAGTAGATTCGGGATTTCGAACCAATGGCCTACGGGATGGAGGCATTGGCCGGGAAGATTATCGGTGTAGTCCGCGCCTTCGCCGATGGTCTGCGCCCACTGCGTAAGCGCGGCCCGGACGCTCTCGCGCATTTTTTCTTTTTGTTCGTCGAGTTTTTGTTGGGCTGTTTCTTCCCAAGCAAAAACGAGGTCGCGCACAGCGGGCACGAGACGCAGGCCGATCGATCGGCCAGGGGAAATGAATACGCTGCGATCGAGCGCGTTGGAGTGATGGGCGCTAAAATAATCGGCGATGGGCGCATGCGTAAGATTACTCGTTGTAAACACGTGTGGGACCTCGGCGCCGTGACGCTTGGCCGTGTGGCGGGATTTCGCGAGATGGACCTCGGCGAAGCTGCGATGTTGGCCGGCGAATTTGGCGAATGGATGAAGAGCTTTGACCACGCCGGCGCCCTGGGTCCAACGCGAGCCCACGCCAGCAGCGTAGGTGACGACGGCGCATTCGCCGCGGCGGAGAGCGGCTTCACCAGCGGCCCGCAGGGCGGCGGGTGAGGCTGATAAGTTAAAAAGTGCGTCGGCGGGGACGTCTTCGATTTTGGTTGAAGGCGCGAGACGGTTCATCGCGAGGCCGATGCGGCCGGCGCGGAGATCGGCGCGAATGTTTTCGTGTTGGGCGCGGTCGAAGCCGTTGGCCGCGAGCAGGGCCTCGAGATTGTGGGTCGTGCGCGCGGCTTCTGAGGCCGCGGGCAGGAGTCGATCGAGCAGCGTAGGCAACGCAGCCGTGAACGCGGGTGCGGTGCGGGTGGCGCGGGTGAATTGGGCTACGTCGGTGCGCTCGCGCGGCGTGAGCTCTCGGGCATCGCAACGCAATAGCGCGGGTACGGTGAGTTGGTAAAACTCGACGGGGAGCAGGGCATCGAATCCGGTGAGCAGCGTGGCGACCGAACCGTTTTCGTTGATCGCGAAATCGTAAACGACTGGATCCATCGCGAAGGGTAAAGAGGCTTGGAGTTCGCGTTTGGTTGCCAGCATGATTTCAGCAAGCCGAGCTTGGGCTTCGGCGCGACGGTGCGGGGCAAAAATAAAACCCATGCCGCCGCCTGCCATGCCGCCGAGCATCCAAAATCCCCAGAAATCGTCACCGAAGGCGGCGCGAGTGCGCTCGATGAGTTGCTCAGTGTAGCGATTGCTCACCCACGGAATCATCGTTTGCAACGGGCCGAAGAAATTTTCGGTGAGCGCGCGCCCGAGGCCGCGAATGTCGCCCGCACTCAGCAGCGCGAGGATGTCGTCTAGCGTTGCGACAGCCCGGCGTCGGGCTCTGAGCTCGGGTTCGCTGCGGAGGAGATATTTTTCCGTGGCCATCTCTAGAATCGGGCCGACGTTTTGGGCCATGCCGCCGTGAACGAGCACGAGCGAATCTTGGAGTTTCTTTCGAGCGGCGGTGGAGATGCGATCTAGGCCGAGAAGGGTATGACGAGGCAGCAGACAACCGCGGCTGATACCATATTCGGGGTCACCGGGTTGCGCGCGGGCGCCCTCGATGAGTTTGATGCCCGGCCACAGGCCGCCGGAATCTTGCCAACCGCCGCCGGAGCCGCCGATCCATTCGCCGAGGATGGCGCGGGCGGCGACGATGCGACGCTCGGTTTCGTCGCTTGGGCCGTGGAGGGCGCGGATCTGGCCGGTCGCGCGCATGCAAACGCCGATGAGCGCGCCGAGGAGATTAGTAGAAACGGCGAGTCGAGAGCCTTTCGGAATACGGTTAACGTTACTGACAAGTTCGAAGCCACGACCCGGGCCGAAAATAGTCGCGAGGAGCGCGGCGAGGCTCGCACCGGAGCGCTCGATGCCCGGCGGAACGAGTCCAGCGGCGATGATGGCCGCTTTTAATAAACCGAGATAGTCGCGGCCGAAATCAAAAACATCGTCGAGCGTCATTAGCGTCGCGGTGGTCTCGAGGTCGACGCTAGCGAGCTGGATGACGGGCTCATCGATTACGCGGAAATATGCTTCTACGGGCGGGCGCGGTGCGGCGTCGCGGGCGTGGACGCCGAGATCGACGGAGATGTTGAGCACACGCGCGCCCTCAGGGAAATCCATGCCGAGAAAAAAGATATCGCTCCAGCCGCAGTGGGTAAGGTCCATGCGTACGGGCGTGAGTTCACGCAGGAGCGGGTAGGGGGCGTTGGTGTTTTCGCGGGCGAGAAGCTCGGGGCATACGCGTAGCGGTTGGTCGAGCGGATGGCCGAGGCGGAACATCCAGGCGTTGCCGCGGGTGGACCGGACGGTGCGGCGGACTTGGTCGGCGAGCGTTTGAAACGCGAGGGCGTGATGGGCGGAGGCCAGGGCGCTTGAGAGTGTTTCGCTCGGGCCCTGGTTGGCTTGGGCAGCGGCGAATACGGAAATGGCTTCCTCAAAGCGGCGCTCCAGCAAGTGACGAAATCCCTCGTATGGCACGCGGCCGAGGCGCGGGAGCTCAGGGCGCGCCGGAAGGTGATAGCGGTGGATCGCGGTGATGAAAAACAGGGCGCGAACGCGTTGATAGAGGTTGGATTCGTGGCGGCGGAAGGAGTCGAGTTCGGCGCAGTCGGCGAGGAGTTGCGCTAAGGAGCGGCCTTGGCACCACGTGTCGATGGCTTGGTCGCGCGTCGCGTCGTCGTCGGCGGCAATAAGATTGGTGACGCGGGCGCTCATGGTTTATCGTGCCGAATGGCAAGGAGTTCGACGAGCTGGGTGAGAACGCGATCGCGGTCGCGGCCGGAAAGGGAGAGCGCGAGTTGCGCGAGTAACAGACCGTACGGCGCCCCAATGTCGTAGCGACGTCCCGCGATAGAAAACGCGAGATAGCGCCGGCGGGCTGCGAGCGTGTGCAGCGCAGGCGAAAGGCCGAGTGATTGATCGGGTGCGGTGGCGTGTTGCTCGTCGAGGATTTTAAAAAGATCGGGCCCAAGCACGTGCAGACCAAAGAAGCACAGATAAAAACCAGCGCGCTGGCCGGGGACAATCAGCTGTTGCTCGGCGACGGTGGGCGTGGGTTTTTCAAGGACGTTATCGATCTGGTAAATCGGACGGTCGCCACCGATGAGTTTACCCCCGACGGCACCGTAGGATGTTAATTGGCTCTCGCGGGTGGGTTGAACGGCGGAGACAGAGGCATTTTCTACGACGGCAATGTCGATTAACTGGCGGGCGCAACTGGTGGCGCCGTGCGCGACGTGAAGATGATCGCCCACGAGGTGAAGAAATGGTTGGTCGCCTACGAATTCACGACCGCAGAGAATAGCGTGACCGTAGCCTCGAGGAGCAGGTTGAGCGATGAAGCGTACGCGAGAGCGGAGTGCGCCGCAGGCTTCGGCGTAAGCCGTCTCGTCGCCGGGGCAGACAACCACACAAAATTCCTCGATTCCGGCCCCCGCGGCTTCCTCCAGGACGATCTGGAGGGCGGACTTGGATTCACCTTGCTGGTCTATGAGGGTCTGCAGTGGGAGCGTACGCTGGCGGGGGTTGGCCGCGGTGATGAGGGCTTTGCGGATGGGCATGGGGCGAGTTGGAAAACGCTGATTCAGCGTGGCCTCGGCCGACGATTCAATCGGAAAGGGCGAGCTTGCGGTCCGACCGTGCGGGTTGACGGAGGGGGCTTTTATGCTATCTACTATATCTTCATGCCCAAGAAATCTGTCGCCAAAAAAGTTGCGTCGCGCTCCGTGCCGGCTACCGCGCCGCGGGTGCTGCCAGGAGTGGTATCGATCACGCGTCAGGTTCATTTCAACTCAGCGCATCGGCTGCACAATCCGACCAAGAGTCAAAAATGGAATATTGCTCACTACGGCTTGTGCACCAATCCGCACTGGCACGGGCATAATTACGTCCTCGAGGTCACGGTGCGGGGTGCGCCTGATCCCGAGACCGGGTACATCATGGATTTGGGCGATTTGAAGCGTATCTTGCACACCGCTGTGGTGGATAAATGCGATCACCGTAACCTTAACCACGAAGTCGATTTCCTGCGCGGGGTGATTCCTTCGACGGAAAATCTTGTGATCGCTTTTTGGAACGAGATCGCGCCGTACATCTCGGCTGGACGGCTGCACTGCGTGCGGCTCTACGAGACGCCTCGCAACTTCGCCGAATATCACGGCCCCGACGTCGATTAAACTCCCTGCGCTAGTTCCCCTTTTTGACAAGGGGCTGCGGTTATCGTCCCCACCACTGGTATCGCCCGACTGAACTACTAAAAACGAGATGAAGAAGAAACCGATGTATCTGCATCACACCGCTGGTGGCGTCGCCCCATTGGTGGATCGCACCTTTGACGTGACGTTCAAAACCGACGCCGCTTACCAGAAATCTCTGCCCGATATGATGGAAGCGGTGAATGCCGCCGATGGCGCCCGCGTGCCCATTCAGCAAGTTGGCTGTGCTAATTTTCGGCTACCGCTGAAATTCCGCGCGGCCAACGGCAACGTGCACACGCTTGAGACGAGCGTCACGGGTACCGTTTCCCTGCAAGCCGGCCTCAAAGGTATCAACATGGGCCGCATCATGCGTTCGTTCTACGAACACGAAGACGACGTTTTTACCTTCGACGTGTTGCGTCGGCTCCTAGCGAAATATCAGCGCAAAATCGACACCTTTGACGCGCGGATCAAACTCTCGTTCTCCTTCCCGATTCGCCAAAAAAGTCTGCGGAGTGGGCTCTCTGGCTGGCAATACTACCGCGTAGCCTTCGAGGGCACGATGGATCGCACAGGAAAATACCGGCGCTTCATCGACTTTGATTTCGTGTATTCGTCTACTTGCCCTTGCAGCGCGGAGCTCGCGGAACACGCCCGTAACACGCGCGGTGTTTTCGCCACGCCGCACGCCCAACGCTCCAAGGCGCGCGTGCGCGTCGAGCTCGCCTCTGGCCGCTCGATTACGATCGAGGATCTCCAACTGCACTGCGCCAACGCGCTCAAAACCGAAACGCAAGTCATGGTGAAACGAGAGGATGAGCAGGCCTTCGCCGAACTCAACGGCGCGCACATTAAATTCGTCGAAGATGCCGCGCGGTTACTTTACCGCGAATTTGGATCCGACAAACGCATCGTGGATTTTCAAGTCGCTTGTGCGCACCTCGAGTCGTTGCATTCACACGATGCCGTGAGCGTCATCTGCAAGGGTGTGATTGGTGGATTCACGGCAGACTTTTCTGATTTCCAATCGTTGATTTGCTGATCGTCGCGTCAGCTCGGTCGCGTCATGAAGCCTAAGCCGCGAAATATAAGTTTCGCGTTCTGCGTCGGGTTTCAGCGCCAATACTAACGATGAAAGCTCCTGTCGTCCTGATCACTGGCGCGTCCCAAGGCATCGGCGCGGCCTTAGCCCGAGTATTTGCCGCGCATCTAAAAAATGTGAGGCTCGTGCTGGTAGCCCGCTCGGAAATAAAATTGCGCACCGTGTCGCGCAGTTGCGCACGGATGCTCGTAGGCGATGCGGCAGAGGTCGAAATCTTTCCCTGTGACGTGAGCGAGGAGACCGCGGTGGCCGCGCTTCAACGCGCGGTTTTGAAGCGCTTCGGCGCTGTCGATGTGTTAATCAACAACGCCGGAAAATTCGAGGCGAGTGCGTTAATCGCGACGAGTGTGGCGCAATTTGATCGGATGTATGCGGCGAATCTACGCAGCGCATTTTTAATGACACGCGCCTTTGTGCCGGCGATGACGCGGCGTCGGCGCGGTGATGTTTTTTTCATGAGCTCAATCGCGGGCCTGGCGGCTTATCCGGGCGGTGCGGGATATTGCGCGGCGAAATTCGGCGTGACGGGTCTGGCGAAGGTGCTTCGCGCGGAAACAAAGTCGGCCGGCGTGCGCGTGTGTTGCGTATATCCGGGCGCGACCTGGTCGCCGTCTTGGACTAAGAGCGGAGTCGGCGCCAAGCGGATGATGCCAGCGGAGGATGTCGCGCGGGCGTTTTTGGAAGTCTACCGGCTTTCGCGCAAAACGGTCGTCGAGGAGATTTTGCTACGCCCTCAGGCGGGTGATCTCGGTTGAGGCGCGGACAAGCGGTGGCGCTGGGAGTGGAGTGGGTGTGACAGGTGCTTGCTTTGCGTTGCGCGGGCACGCATGAATTTTCGCGCTCCCCTTTACCCTATATGAATCCTGAGGAATTGAAAAAAACGATGTCGGCTGGGCTATTGTCGTTTCCTATTACAGATTTTGACGCGGCTGGCGATTTTTGTGCCCCGACGTATGTGAAACGGCTCGAATGGCTCATGCCCTATGGCGCGACGGTGTTATTTGCGGCGGGAGGGACAGGAGAATTTTTTTCGCTGACGGCTGAGGATTACAGCGCGGTTATCCGCACTGCGGTCACGACGTGTCGCGATGGCGTACCGATTATCGCCGGTGCTGGCGGCCCAACGAGGCAGGCAATCGCTTTCGCGCAGGAAGCCGAGCGCCTCGGCGCACAGGGAATTTTGTTGCTTCCGCATTATTTGACGGAAGCAGGGCAGGAGGGACTTGCGGCGCATGTCGAGGCGGTCTGTCGCTCGGTAAAGCTGGGCGTCATCATTTACAACCGTGGGGCGTGTCGTTTGCAGGCAGATACGTTGGTAAAAATCGCGGAACGTTGCCCCAACCTCATCGGCTTTAAAGACGGCATCGGCGAGATCGAGTTGATGGTAACGATCCGGCGCAAACTTGGAGATCGTTTTGCTTATTTAGGCGGTTTGCCTACCGCCGAAGTTTACGCGGCGGCCTACAAGGCGCTTGGTGTGCCGGTTTATTCTTCCGCGGTGTTTAACTTTATCCCGAAGACGGCGATGGAGTTTTACCACGCCGTCGCGAAGGATGATTACGCTACGATGGGGCGTTTGCTCGACACGTTTTTCCTGCCTTATTTAGAAATCCGCAATCGGAAACCCGGTTATGCGGTGAGTATCATCAAGGCCGGGGCGCGTATCGTCGGCCACGATGCGGGACCAGTGCGACCGCCGCTGGTGGATTTGAGTGCTGAAGAATCGACGCGGCTCGCGGCGCTCATTAATGTCCTCGGTCCGCAATAAGGGCGCTATGAACACGACGCCCGCATCGACCCAAGTACCACGGACGCGGGTGCGCTACGTGATCGTGTTTATTTTGTTTCTACTGACTTCGCTTAACTACGCGGATCGAGCTACGCTCTCGATTGTCGGTACAATGGTTTCGAAGGATCTTAAGTTGGACGCGGTGGCGATGGGGTATTTATTCTCGGCTTTTGCTTGGTCTTACGTGTTGGCGCAAATCCCGGGAGGTTGGTTGCTCGACCGGATGGGTTCGCGGCGAATTTATGTCTGGAGTATCTCTCTTTGGTCTTTGTTTACGCTTTTGCAGGGCTGTGTCGGCGGCTTCGAAGGGCGCGTAGCGGTAATGGTATTGTTTGGGCTGCGGTTTTTGCTTGGGGCGGCAGAGGCGCCTTCGTTTCCAGCCAACGCGCGGATTGTAGCTGCTTGGTTTCCGACGGCGGAGCGGGGACAAGCATCGGCGATTTTCAACTCAGCGCAGTATTTCGCTACGGTGCTTTTCGCGCCGATCATGGGTTGGATTGCTCACGCCCGGGGTTGGGAGTATGTTTTTTGGTTCATGGGTGCGCTTGGGCTCGTATTCGCCGGCGCTTGGCCGAAGTTGATTTACAACCCGCGCGAACATCCATCGGCGAACGCGGCGGAGATCGAGCACATCGAGCGGGGGGGCGGCTTAATCGACTTAGAGGCGAGTGAAAAGCCTGGGTCCAAGGCCGGCGTGCGCTGGGCGGTCATCGGTGAGTTGCTCGGCAATCGGATGCTGTTGGGTATTTATCTGGGGCAATATTGCATCACCACGCTTACTTGGTTTTTTCTGACATGGTTTCCAATCTATCTCGTCAAAGAGCGCGGTATGTCGATCTTGCAGGTCGGCTTTGTGGCTGCGTTGCCGGCGCTCTGTGGATTTGGCGGCGGAATTTTGGGTGGCTGGTTTTCCGACTGGCTAGTAGGCCGCGGAAAGTCTCTGACTTTTGCGCGCAAAACGCCGATCGTAGCTGGAATGTTGCTATCAGTGAGCATGGTGGCGTGTAACTATGTGAGCGCGCAATGGGCGGTGATCACGTTGATGAGCCTCGCTTTTTTCGGCAAAGGCGTGGGCGCTCTGGGTTGGGCAGTGATTTCTGACACCTCGCCCAAATCTGTCACCGGCTTGTGCGGTGGATTGTTCAACACCTTCGGCAACACTGCCGGTATTATTACTCCGATTGCGATCGGCTACATCTTGAAGGGGACAGGCTCGTTTAACTGGGCGCTCGTTTATGTGAGTGCGCACGCGGCGCTAGCCATCGCGAGCTACCTGCTGATTGTCGGTGAAATCAAGCGTGTGGAGCTCAAGGCTAGCTGAACGCGATAACATTAAATCTATACCCCCTTTTTCTATGCATGCTCCGCTTGATCGAGATTTGCCCAGCGTGGTAATGATGCGCGTTGTTCCCGTCGCGGGCCACGACGGCATGTTGCTCAATCTTAGTGGTGCACACGGCCCATATTTCACGCGCAACATCGTGTTGCTTACGGATAATTCTGGCCGCACGGGCGTCGGTGAGGTGCCGGGCGGAGAAAAAATTCGCCAGACGCTGGAGGACGCGCGCGAGCTCGTCATCGGCCAGCCAATCGGTGCGAGTGCGGCGGTGATCGAGACGGTGCGCGAGCGTTTTGGTGACCGCGATGCGGGCGGGCGTGGGCAGCAAACGTTCGATCTCCGCACGACGATCCACGCGATGACTGCGATCGAGTCCGCGATGCTCGATCTGCATGGACAATTCTTGAACGTGCCGGTGGCGGCGTTGCTCGGCGTTGGTCAACAGCGCAAGTCCGTCGAGGTGCTAGGCTATCTTTTCTATGTCGGAGATCGGGCGAAAACTGATCTAGCCTATCGCAGCGAACCCGCGGCGCGGGATGATTGGATGCGGTTGCGTCACGAAGTCGCCTTGACCACGCCCGAGATCGTGCGTCTGGCTGAGGCTGCGCAAGAGCGCTACGGTTTCAGTGATTTCAAGCTTAAGGGTGGCGTATGTCGCGGGGAAGAAGAAATGGAGACGGTCACCGCTCTCGCGCAGCGGTTTCCGCATTCTCGCATCACGCTCGATCCCAATGGAGCTTGGTCGCTCGACGAGGCGGTGCGCCTGTGTCGCGGCCAAAATGAGGTGCTGGCCTACGCGGAAGACCCGTGCGTTGCGGAGAAAGGATTTTCCGGTCGCGAGATCATGGCGGAGTTTCGCCGTGCGACGGGTTTGCCTACCGCGACCAATATGGTGGCGACGGATTGGCGCGAATTGGATCACGCGCTGGCCTTGCAGGCGGTCGATATTCCGCTGGCCGATCCGCATTTCTGGACGATGCAAGGCTCGGTGCGCGTCGCGCAGGTGTGCGAGGAGCGCGGGCTAATGTGGGGTTCGCATTCGAATAACCACTTCGATGTTTCCCTCGCGATGTTTACGCACGTCGCCGCCGCGGCTCCGGGGCGCGTGACGGCGATCGACACCCATTGGATCTGGCAAGACGGCCAACGCCTCACGCGTGAGCCCTTGGTGATCGCCGAAGGCAAACTCACCGTACCTTCCCGGCCCGGACTCGGGATTGATATCGATCCGGTGCAATTGGAGCAGGCCCACGAACTTTATCGACGCGTCGGTGGCGGGGCCCGCGACGACACGGTGGCGATGCAGTATTTAATCCCCGGTTGGAAATTCGACCCCAAGCGGCCGTGCTTGGTGCCGTAACACGATTGTAGGTGAGTTTTTAGGCTTCGATCGAGGGTGGACTCCGCCGCAGCACCGGCGTCTTTAATTGTATCCTCGCTACGGGGAAAGACCGCTGGAAAATAAGAAGCCGCTAACTGTATTTCAGATAGCGGCTACCAAAACTGGCGGGATGGACGGGACTCGAACGGAAATCGCCCATTGAAGCTAAACCACGCGCTATCGCAGACTTAATTGATTGTTAGTGTTTTAGGCTCAGCAGCGTTGTAGTGGGTTTCGCCGCGAAGAAATCGTTCGCCGCACCTATGCCGCATCAGGAGATCGAACCTGTTTGACGACGAAAGGGCTTGAGCTTGGCCGAGGCCTTCATCTCTCCCGCCACGAATTTGGTAAAGTCGGCAATCTCGCCTTGGACCGACGCTTTTTCCAGGGCCGCCATGTATTCGCTTCGCCGCTCCACCCGAATCACAGTCCAGCTGTGACCGCCGGAGGCCAACATGAGGTTCATGAGGAACCGGCCGATACGTCCGTTGCCGTCAGCATAGGGGTGGATGAACACAAAGACGAAGTGACCGAGCACCGCACGCACCGCTGCGGAAGGCTCTTTGGCGAGGGCGTCAAAGAGCGCTTCCATTGAGGCCGGGACGGCTTCAATAGCAGGAGGGACGTGGTCCGAACCCCGAATAAACACCCGCCGCTCACGGTAGCCTGCGAGCGCGGACGCGGGCAGGATGTTGGCCTGCACAGATGGGCTGAATAGCGCGCGATACCAACTCTGCAGTTCCCGATCCACGACCTTGCCCGACGACCGGCCGCGCAGCACATCACCCAAACTGGAGAGCACCTGATTAAACGCTGCCCGATATCCCTTCGCCGCCATCGCGTTGATCTGTCCTTGATCTTCCGGGTTTTCGGTCGGATTCCACGCGCCGTCGGCGATGCGCTGAATCAGTTCCGGTGTGACCTGATAGCCTTCGATGGAAAGCGAATGATAGGCGTCATGCGTGTAGATTTCATTCACGCGTCGCAGATAGCGGAATTGATCCGGCATGGAGCGCGGCGGAGAGGGAAAATGCGCTAGCACGTCGGGCCGCATGCGCGACCACATCGCTTCGATCCGTCCCGCGTAGGGAGACGGCAAGACCGCCCCAACCGGCAGCCGGGCCGGTTCTGCAAACGGATTCTGCGGTTTAATCGCGATCCCGGCGGCGAGTAGGTCTGCTTCCAAGCGGGCGGCTGATTCCGGCAAGCCGAGATGCCGCAAGCCACCGACCATGCGGCCGGCCGCGGAGACATTCACCTCAGCGGCCAGCAAGACCCGGGCAAGCTCCTCGACCCGCACCATGCGTAGCGCGAGTTCCGCACTGGTGGCGGACAGGGTAAAATAACTCGGAGTCGTGCGAATCAGCGCGAGCGCCAGCGGCATGACCTGCACGCCTTGCTTGGTCTCCGTCTTCACGGGCAGACTCTTGCGGTTGGGATAAAGCAGAATGGAACTGTTGTTGTGCAGCTTGAGGGTAAAAACACCACCGCGGGCCGTCAGCACAATCAGCTGTTTCGGGATCTGCGTGCTCGCCGTCCAGAGGTCGAGAGAATGCTCCGGCGAAAGGCAGTAGCCCTGACCGTAGCGTTGCTGCAAATAGGCCGAGACGAAGGCCCAAAAATGGAGATGCCAAAACGTGCTGTCACTCGGCCGTGCCTGCGGGGTGGTAAGGGCATACCAACCCTTGATGATCTCGACGAGAAAGCCTCGTTGCTGCAAAAGCGTGCGTTCCCGCCGGGCAATTTGCGCCGTGCGGAGGATATGGGCGGGCGCCGCGCCCTGCGCCCGGCGCAGGGCATCTGCGAGGTCGCGTTGGGGATTGGTCGGCATTGCTCCACGCTGGGATACTTTGTTATCATGTCAAAAACTACTTTGGTATTATGCTCAATGTTACTTTGGTATTCTGTCGCTTCGCATCGGAGGCACCGGCAAGGAGGAACGCCGCAGGCGTAGTGTCATTGCCGGCGACGGAGAGGCTACAATTGAGGTTTGACTGCGGCGCACTCGACCCCGGCCTGCAGAAACCGCTCCCGAACGATCCCAGAGACTGCACCAGCCTTTGCGCGCCGTCACACCACCGCCGCAAGCCCATAACCGCCGCCCGATTGCTCTCGGCGCAATGCCGCAAGCGGAACTTTGGACTAAAACTTTGGCCCCAAGTTAGCCAACTGCCTGCGTGCGACGAGGTCGCTCAGTGGCCGTAGACCGGATGCCGGAGGCAAATTGCGCGGCTTTGATCTCAAGGGCTGCCTTTTCCGCCGCCGCTTCTTGCTGGGTCTTAAAATTCTTTCTGATGCGAAGGCCATGGAGCCATTCGGCCACTCGCCACGATGGGGACCCATTCCGATTTTCAAACCGGCTGACGGCAAACTCTGTTCGATTCATGCTTAGGTTGCCACGACAACTGGCAACCTAGCTTCCCAAACCCCTCCTCAGAGAACAAATTTGGCGGGATGGACGGGACTCGAACCCGCGACCTTCTGCGTGACAGGCAGACGCTC
>JBAWZQ010000004.1:0-225461 GCA_037142955.1 Opitutaceae bacterium
CACAGCCACTTGGTTTGGGGGTTTTTTGCGTGTGGGAGTGCACACCTCAAAGAGCCAGTTGAGAAGCCCTAAGTCTAGCGTTCGGGAAGGGGCATTCCCTACAAATTTCACTACACGGGAAGCTGCCTATGGCCAGCCTCCATCAAGCCCGTTGCCCGTGGGGTAAACACACAGCGAACTACGGTCACGCTTGCGGTTTCATGGCCATCCCTGGGCTACTCCGTCCACACATGGTGACATGCGGCTCATACCGCTAGGTGTGCCCGCACATACCGCTGACGGCAGGGAATCCTTTTCCATGCCAGCCCAAACGAGGGGTGGCTACATGGAGGTAGTTATGGGTGATATGCCCTGCAAGAACAAATACACGGTGATCCTGCTGGACACCAAGGCTGCAGCGGAGTTGCTGTCAGTAAAGGAGGCAACCCTAACCGACTGGAGAATCCAGGGCATTGGGCCAAAGCGGCCGGGGACGAAGCTCCAGGCTCCGGCCAAGCTCCCCCCCCCCCCTCCGACTTAATCGATGACCCAAGCGGTTAGCCGTTAAGCGTCTCGGGGAAGAATTATGACGTTTCAATTTTCTCGGGCGTCCCCTTATCTGTCTGTCTGTCCGATTGCTTTAGTTCCCCTGCCCCGCTCATGTCCACCGCCCCTACCGTCCGTACCCTCGCCGCTGCGCTCGGACTTTCCCGCACCACGGTTTCCGAAGCGCTCCGCGGCTCCGCGTGTGTTCGACCCAATACGGCCGCTCGCATCCGCGCTGCTGCAGAGGCCGCCGGCTACCGACCCAATCCTCTAGTAGGCGCTGTCATGTCCGAGGTGCGCCGCTCGCGAAACCAGATGTTTCGGGGCGTGATCGCCGCCGTCGATCTTGACGAAGCTGAACGTCCACCGGCCGGCGCGCGTTTCCATGCCGCCTTGACCGAGGGCGCTCAGAAACGCGCGGGTGAACTCGGGTTCAAACTCGAGACGTTTCTAATCGGACGCAAAGGGATCACGCTGCCGCGCTTGAATACGATTCTGCAATCGCGCGGGATTCAAGGGGTACTGCTTTTGCCTTCGTGGGCGACGCCCGATTTTACAAAACTTGATTGGTCACAGTACGCCGGCATCTACGCCGACTATGCTATTGAACACCCCGCACTTCACGCCGTGTGTTCGGATCATCACCGCTCGCTCATGTTGGCCCTCGCGCGACTCCACACCCTTGGCTACGGCCGCCCTGGCATTGTTCTCCAACAACACCAGGACGAGCGCCTCCAACACCGCTGGGAAGGCGCCTTTACCGCTTACCAACGCAATCACCCTGAAATCGGCACGGTACCACCGCTCATCGCCTCGGAACTCAACGAAGCCGCGTTCACCAAATGGTTTCGTAAATATGATCCTGACGTTGTGCTCGGACATTCGCCCGAAATTATTTCTTGGATGTGCGCAGCCGGGTCTCAAGTGCCTAAGACCCACGGCTATTTCTGCCTTAACGTCACGATGGCCGATCGGCCCTGCGCTGGACTCGATCTCCATCCGCATGCGCTCGGAGCACGCGGCATCGAGCTGCTGATCGCACAGCTTCAGCGCAACGAACGCGGCATCCCCCAGCCCGCCTCAACCACGATGATACCGGGGCACTGGGTCGATGGCCCCACGCTGCTGCTCAAGCCCCGTTGAGCGTCCACGCCAAGGCCAAGGCTTAGCCGCCGAAGCCCGCGATTGGCGCAAGCTTACCGTCCAGTGTGACGCGTTCTCCGGCCTTAAGTTGCAAGGTCACGATGCGATCACCGTAACGGATAACACACGGTCCCGCACGCGACGCGCGCACCACCACGTGCTGCAACACTCCCGCGCGCCACGCCAAGTCTGCGATCTCAAAGCCTCCACGCGCCCGCAACCCGCGCACGCTTCCCGTCGGCCAAGCCTGTGGCAACGCCGGCAACACCTCCACCTCACCTACGTGGCTTTGCACCAGCATCTCACAAAGTCCTGCGGTGAACGCAAAATTACCATCGATCTGAAACGGAGGATGCGCATCGAACAGATTGGGGTAAACTCCGCCGCCGCCCGCGTAATTCGTGCCCTCGATTTTTGCGCCTACCGGCCGCAGTAAATATTTAACCATGGTGTACGCGTGATCGCCGTCGCGGAAGCGCGCCCAAAAATTAATCTTCCAACCAAGCGACCAGCCCGTGCCGTCGTCGCCGCGGATTTCCAAAGTTTTCTTCGCCGCCGCGAAAAGCTCCGGGGTCGCCCGCGTGATCTGTCGCCCGGGATGCAACCCAAACAAATGCGATACGTGCCGGTGATGCACTTCCCGCTCCAGAAAATCATCCGCCCATTCCTGCAATTGCCCACGCGCGCCGATTTTCAAGGGCAACAACTTCGCCCGCGCCGCGGCTACGCGGGCCGCGAACTCTGGCTCGATACCCAACACCTGCGTCGCTTCGAGACAGTTCGTGAAAAGATCCCAGATGATTTCTAAATCCATGGTCGCCCCTTTAGTAACGGTGCCTTTCGTGCCGTCGGGCGCGAAAAAACCTAACTCCGGTGAGGCGCTTGGCATCGTCACGAGATGACCCGTGCCATCATCGACGAGCCAATCCAAACAAAATTCCGCCGCGCCCCGCATGAGTGGCCACGCCGTCTCACGCAGATAGTTCTTATCCCCGCCAAACGCGTAATGCTCCCATAGGTGCTGACACAGCCACGGCGCACTCATCGCGTAATTCGCCCAAACCGGACTGCCCGAGCCATAGTTGCCCACAGGTGCACTTTGCCGCCACACATCGGAGTTGTGATGCGACACCCAACCGTGCGCGCCGTAATTAACCGCCGCCGTCACCCGGCCATTCACCGCCAACTCGCCCACAAACGCGAGCAAGGGCTCATGACATTCCGCGAGGTTAGCCACTTCCGCTGGCCAATAATTCATCTGCGTGTTGATGTTGATCGTGTAATTGGAACTCCAAGGCGGCTGCATCGACTCGTTCCATAGCCCTTGCAGATTCGCTGGCTGGCCGCCCGCGCGCGAACTAGCGATCAAAAGATAACGCCCGAAATCAAACAGCAGCGCCGGCAAATCGGGATCTGATTCGCCCCGCGCAAACGCCGATAACCGCTCCACGGTCCCACGAGTAACCAAATCGGGCGTGCCGCCGAGATCGAGCTTCACGCGATCGAATAAGTTTCGGTAATCCGCTTCATGCCGCGCGCCCAGTTGCACAAAATTTTTCTCCGCCGCCTTCGCCAACGTCGTCGCCACCAGGGCACTCGCATCGCGACCGTCGCGGCCCGGGGAACGGTTGTAGCCATTGAAACTTGTGCCCGCGCTGATGAGTAAGGTCACCGCATCGGCTCCGTTCACATCAAGGGTTTGCCCATCGCAGGAGACCTTGCCGCCCGTCGCCAGCGCGCGCACGCGCACATCGAAGTTCATGCCTTCGGCGTCCGGGCCCTCGCCGTAAACGATCGGCTCCTTTGCCGTCTTCACGTAACTCGGATCGGAATGCGCCGGCGCCTTACCGCGCAACGCGAGGGTATCTGCGCCCGCCGCCGCCCTCGCACTGCGCACGAGACTCGACAACGCCGCCCGCAGCGAGATTCGCCCCGGTTGATCGCAAGTCAGCCGCATGACGATCACTTGGTCGGGAAAACTCGAAAATATTTCCCGCCGAAACACCGCGCCGCTCTCGCGAAACGTCACCGTTGCCACCGCTCGCCCAAGATCGAGGGTGCGCCGGTAATCCGTCGGCGCCGCGAGGCCGCCAAACTCCAGCTTCAAATCGCCAAGCGGCAGATAATTCTGGGTATAGGGACCCTGCATTTTTCTGCAGAGCATTTCCGCTTCAGCGTAGTGACCGGCATTTATGGCAGCGCGAACTTGCGGCAAAATTTCCCGAGCTGCCGGATTATTCCAATCCTTAGGCCCACCCGACCACAGCGTGGCGTCGTTTAACGCCAGTCGCTCACTCGCGACGCCGCCAAAAACCATCGCCCCGAGCCGTCCGTTACCGACCGGAAACGCCTCGACCCATTGCTCGGCGGGTTGGGTGTAGCTGAGTTCACGCGCGTGCATGAAACTAAGCGCCGCCGAAGCGAGCAGTAGTGAAAGTGGTTTTTTCATCTTAAAAAATTTCCACGCTGCAATTATTTTATCCAAGCCGTAAGCGGCAGCCCGAGGCGCAGCCATTCTTGCACAGCCAAAGCCGCTACGCGGGCTGCGCCATATTCGGAAAAATGCGTATCGTCTTTCACCGCTTCCGGCCAACGCGGGTAAAGGCCTCCCGCGTAATGGAGGTGCAAGCGCTTCGAGCCTTCTAAGCCGTGACCGCGCTCGAGCTCAGTCGTGAGGCCGTTTAATTCTAACAGCGGTACATTTTCCGCCGCCGCCACCTCCCGCAACGCCGCGGGATAATCGCCATGCGTATCGAGGAGTTCGCCGCGCTGATTCCATTTCCTACGCGCGACCGGCGTCGCGAGTAGCGGCGTCGCCCCGTGAGCGCGGGCCTCGCGGACGAAGCGGCGCAGATTTTCCTGATACGCGCCGCGCGAGGCCGCGTACACGGCGGGTTTGTCCGCCTTCTCGTCATTGTGACCAAATTGGATGATCACAAAGTCACCAGGTTGCAGCGCAGCGGCGACTTTAGTCCAACGTCCTTCGTCGATGAAGCTCTTCGTACTGCGACCGTTCATCGCGTAGTTCACGACGCGGCCCGCCTCGGGTCTCAGTAGCGCCGGCAACGCCTGACCCCAGCCGGTTTCAGGATTCGCGGGCTCTTTTGGTTTATCCGCCATCGTCGAGTCTCCGATGAGGTGCAACGTGGGCGCGGCGAGTGCCGCAACCGCCATCGAAAACACGCAAGTAAGGGCACGAAAAAATACGCTCATAGAATTTTATAGGGTTGGGCGACTCTTCCTCGTCTCGACCTCGCGCGCAACCCCGCACACTTACAGGACAGTCCCGTTAATCGGGCACAGCTGCTGACTTATCTTGATGCACAGAAAGTCACGGCAAAGTCACCGCAAAGCCGCCGGCTTGTGACACGCCAATTTTAGTTTTGGCGGCTCATGGATTCATCCAACGTCCTCGCCCTGAACCCTCGTTGCCATCCCGGTTTTTCCGCGTGGTTTTTCTACGCCCTCGCCGTAGGATTAAGTTGCAACGCCTTTTCTTGCGCGCGCGCCGCCGAAGCCGTCGCCAAAACGACCGAGGAAGTCATCTCACTCCAAAATTTCGTCGTCACCGGCTCGAACATTAAGCGCACAGACTTGGAAAAAGTGGTTCCGATTACGGTCCTTGATCAGGACGCGATGAGTGTGCGCAACGCGCTTCTGCCCGTCGATATGCTGACGACGCTGCCATCCGTGGTCAATTTACCCGAGAATGAGACGCGCCTTGGTTCTTCCGGCGCACGCGGAGACAACGCCAACATTAACCTGCGCAACCTCGGCTCCACCGCTACGCTGATTCTCGTCAATGGCCGCCGTATGGCCATCAACCCGATGACCGCCGGCCTCTCCCAAGCCGTGAACGTCAATCAACTGCCCACGCAAGGCATCGAGCGCATTGAAATCCTGCGCGACGGCGCCTCGGCGATTTACGGCTCCGATGCCGTCGCTGGCGTCATCAACTACGTGCTTAAGCGCGAATTCAAAGGCGCGGAGATCAACGTGCGCCAAGGCTTCACCGAGGACGGTGGTGGTCAAAGCACCCAGGTTGCTCTGACCTTCGGTTCCAGCTTCGCCGGTGGGCGCGGCCGTTTTTTTGGCACCGTTGAATCGCTCTACAAGGAGGCTATTTTTCTGCGCGACCGTGACTTCAGCGTGACCTCCAACCTCGCCGCCATCGCGCCCGCGCCGTTTAACACCCTTGGCGGCGCCTTCGACGCCCGCACTGCTCGCGGCCGTTATCCGATCTTCCGCCTGGGTACCGCCACGGCCAGCAACTATTTCCGCCCGGTCAACGGCACGCCGACCCTGACCACCGTGGCCCCCACCCAAGCAGCCAATCCCGAATTCTATCTCGATCTCAACGAGTTCGGCATGGCCTCGCCGCGCATGGCCCGCGCCAACTCTTTCTTCTCTGCTGAATACGACCTCACGAAGCGTATCACCACCTTCGCCGATTTCTCGTACTACAAGGCCGATTCCACGATGGTTCGTCAGCCACTCGCCCTGAACGCCCCCACGACCGACAAGCTTGCCACGCTCTCGATCGACAATCCCTACAATCCCTACGGCTCGCGCTTCTATTCGGCCACCGGCGCGGCCAACACCGATGGCTCGCAGCGTCTCACCGGCGCCCCGCGTACGGTCAGCCTCGTCTCCGTCACCCTGCCCGACCTCGGGGTCGAAAAAATCAGCACCACCGCTGATGTCATTCGCTTTGCGACCGGCCTGCGCGGCAAACTCGGCGATACCTGGACCTGGGAAACCTCCGGCTTTTACAACCAAGTTAACGGCGAAGATAAAGCTTACCCGGATGTCCGTGAGAGTTTGCTGCTGCAAGCGCTCCAGCGCACCGACGCCAACGCCTACAACCCCTTTGGCTACACCTTTAAAGTGCAAAACGGCGCCGTCGTCGCCGACAAACCTTACACGAATCCGTCTTCGGTCGTGGACTCCTTTTCCGCCGTCTTCGCTCGCCAAGCCGAGAGCTCCATCGCTAGCGGCGACCTGCGCGTGACGGGCCGCCTGCTGCGCTGGTGGGGCGGCGATATTATGGCCTCCTTTGGCGGCGAATACCGCAAGGACAAGCTCGCCGATAAACGCCCGCCGTACAGCGGCGAAAATCCCGCTGGCGTTGGTCTGGAAACCACCGACAACGATTTTCTGCTCCATCCGCCGCGGCCCGATGTCATCGGTGAACGCGACATTACCAGCCTCTACGCCGAATTCGTGCTGCCGTTGGTCGGCGCCGAACGTCGCCTGACTCTAATCAACACCCTTGAACTCACCGCCTCCGCCCGCATGGAAAACTACAGCGATTTCGGCGAGACGACCAAGCCCAAGGTCGGCGTGAACTGGCGCCCGCTTTCTTGGCTTATGCTGCGCGGCTCCTACAACGAAGGTTTCATGGCCCCGAGTCTTGCCGCCCTCTTCACCAGCCCACGCTGGTCCATCACCGCCGGCGCCGGTGACATCGACACCTACCGTAATCCGGTTACCAACGAAGGCGCTTACGTCCAACGCGGCTACTTCGGGGGTAACCCCAACCTTAAGGCCTCCGAGTCCGAAGGCACCACTTACGGCGTGGTCATCGACGTGCCCGGCATCCGCGGCCTCAGCGTGACCGCCGACCACTGGCGCATCGAACGCACCAATCTCTTGGGCTCGCGTAGCGCGGCTCAGATCCGCGCGAGTGATGTTTCCTTGATCCAAGCCTACACCAAAGCCCAACTCGCCGCCGGTCGCTCCATCTCGACCATCGATCTGGGCAGCGGCACTGCCGCTTACAAAGGCGACCCTGACATTGTGCGCTATGCCGTCACCCCCGAAGACACCGCCGCCTTCAACGCCTACAACGCAGCCAATCCCGGCAACCCTCAAGCCACCGCGGGTAAGATTTTCTCCTTCAACCAACCTTGGATTAACATTTCAAATAGTGAAAACGAAGGGGTCGATTTGGGTCTACGCTACGTGCTGCCCAAACTTCCCTTCGGCAACGTGACGCTCAATTCCGATTGGTCCTACCTTGTCTCCTCCCGCGCGGTGCAAAAACCCGCTAACCTTCCCGCGGTCGAGACGAACGACCTTACGGTTAACGGCGTCTCCCGTTGGCGCGGCACGAGCAATCTCACCTGGCGCCGCAATGCCTGGACCGCCAACCTCGGCGGCTACTACGTCGGCCCCTCCCAAGACTCCGGCGCCAGCACCACGGCGGCGCTCTATGATTCACTGGGCCAGCCAAAGTACATCGCGAAACACTTCACTGGCGGCCAATTCGTTTACCGCTACGTCATGGCTTCGAGTATCTCCTACAACGCTTCCGTCGGTTACCGTTTTAGTGCCACCACTTCTTGGCTGCGCGGCACGCGCGTGCGCCTTGGTGTTACCAATCTCACCAACCAAACCCCGCCGCTCGCCACCGGTGGCTTCGGCTACAGCCCCAGCGTGAGCCAAAACCTCCTCTCCGGCCGCGCCTGGTTCTTTGAGGCTACCCGCAGCTTTTAATCCCCCATGAAACTCCGCGCCTTTTCCGTTTTGCTTCTTGTCGCATCGCCCTCCCTCCGTGCGGCCGAGTCCGCGCCGGCCGATCCCGTGCGCGAGGCGAACCGTGCTTGGCTCGCAAGTTTGCCTGCCGCACCCAAACCAGAGCTCACGCGCCACGGACTCGTTGCGGAAGAATTGCGCCGCTGGAAGCCCCGCGGCGCCAATCAGGGTGTCGCGGTGGACGCGCACCACTTTTACGGGATCGGCAACTACGTCGTCGGTAAATACGACAAAATCACGGGCGCGCGCGTCGCCGAGTGGGTCGGCCTGCGCGGCGGTGCGACGATTCACTTGAACGGCGGCATCATTCAAGAGGGCCAGCTCGTACTCGCGCATTCCAATTTTCCGCAGCTGCCCATGGCCAGCTCCCTGGAATATTTTGATCCCGTCACCGTTCAGCCCGTTAAATCCGTCAGCCTCGGCATCCGCCATGGCTCGCTTACGTGGGCGGAGAAGAAAGATGGTTTTTGGTGGGCCTGCTTTGCTCATTATAACGACCAAGGCACCGCGCCGGGCACAGACAACCGGAGCACGCTCTTTGGCAAATTCGACGAGCAGTGGAACCTGCTTGAATCGTGGCTTTTCCCCGCGCAGGTCGTGACCAATTGGGGCAAAAGCAGCAGCTCCGGCGGCAGCTGGGGTGACGACGGCTTGCTCTACACGACCGGTCACGACGAAAAAGAGCTCTACGTGCTCCGTCTGCCTAAAATGGGCGTCGCGCTGGAATACGTGACCACCATCGAAGTGCCCTTCGAAGGCCAATCCTGGGCTTGGGACCGCAGCGATAAGCGCATCATTTACGGCATCATCCGCCGCACGGGCGAAGTTGTCGTCGCTCGCATCCCTGAGCTGCCCAAAACGCTCCTCGCCCGCTAAACCTACCCAAGGCGATTGACCCTACGCGCTGCCTTGCCTGCGATGCGCGCCGCGCCTTAATTCGAGGCGTGACTCCCGCGCTTCCTTCCACGCTCGCCAGCGAACTCAACCACTGGCGCCGCGATTTCCATCGTTACCCGGAACTTGGTTTTTGTGAATTCCGCACTGCCTCGCTTGTCGCCGCTACGCTCGAAAAATTCGGCTGGCAGGTCGCCGTTGGGGCCGAGGTCATGCGCGCTGACGCCCGCATGGAAGTTCCACCGGCCAGTGAAATCACCGCCGCGCGCGCTGAAGCGCTCCGTGACGGCGCCGATCCCGCCTGGGTCGCCCGCTTAGGCGATGGCCTCACTGGGGTTGTCGGCACCTTCGACACCGGTCGCCCCGGCCCCACGGTTGCCTTCCGCGTTGATCTCGATGCCCTGCCCGTCAAGGAAAGCAGCGAGTCCACTCACCTGCCCTCGCGCGAACACTTCACCTCCACGCGCCCCGGTCGCATGCACGCCTGCGGCCATGACGGCCACGCCGCCATTGGCCTAGGCCTGGCTCGCGTCTTGCCCGCTCTACTAAAAAACAGTCGCGGTAAAATTAAACTGATCTTCCAGCCCGCCGAAGAAGGCTGCCGCGGCGCCAAATCCATGGTCGCCGCCGGCGTGCTCGGCGAGGTCGATTACTATTTCGCCACCCACCTAGGTATCTCGCTCATGGAGACGGGCGCCGTCGCTTGCGGCACCGATCACATCCTCGCCACCACCAAGCTCGATGCGACCTTCCACGGAGTGGCCGCGCACGCCGGGGTCGATCCTCACCTCGGCCGTAACGCCCTCCTCGCTGCTGCCACCGCCACAGTCCAACTCCATGCCATCGCGCGCCACGGCGCCGGCGCCTCCCGGATCAACGTCGGGCTACTCGAAGGTGGCTCCGGTCGCAATGTCATCGCCGACCGCGCTGTCCTGAAACTCGAAGTTCGCGGTGAGACCACGCCGATCTGCGCCTGGATGGCCGTCGAAGCCGAACGCATCCTGCGCGCCACCGCCGCCCTACACGATGTTACCGTCTCAATCGAAAACATGGGCGAAGCCGGCAGCGCACCCTGCGACGAGGAGGCCCGCGCGATCGTTCGGCGCGCCGCCGAAAAATCCGGGGCCAGGCGTATCGTAGAATTTTCCCCACTCGGCGGCAGCGAAGACGCGACGCTCATGATGGACGCCGTCCAAGCCCGCGGCGGCAAAGCTACCTATCTGCTCGTGGGCACGCCGCTACCGGCCGGCCATCACCACCCACGTTTCGACATCGACGAGGCCGCCCTGCCCAAGGCGGTTGCGCTCCATGCCGCCATCGCCACGGGGATTCTTGGCGGGTAGGAACGCACTCACGCCCACAACGCCGAAATCGGCGCCGCAAACAACCGGTCGCCAAACGGCACGATCTGATCGTGGTCATAAAGCACGAAGCCGCCGGCAAAGCGTTTGCCTGCCGCCGCCGCCAGTTTGCGCAGTCCACCGAAATCGGCCGATCCCACCGTCGCCGCCGCTTTCACCTCGAGACCGATGAGTCGACCTTCAGAGTTCTCAATCACGACATCGACTTCGTTCTGCTCTTTGTCGCGGAAATGGAAAAACTCGAACGGCTCGTCTTCCCAGCTCGCGAGTTTCAGCGCTTCGGCCAACACAAAGGTCTCCAGCAGGGCGCCAAATAAGCCACGGTCGGCCGCGATTTTTTCCGCCGTAAGCCCACGCAAAGAAGCGAGCAGGCCAGAGTCGAGAAAGGTAAGCTTGGGCGTCTTGATGAGTCGTTTTAGCTCGTTGGTGTACCACGGTGACAGCGTTCGAGTGAGAAAGAGCTGCTCGAAGAGTCCGACGTATTTTTGCGTCGTCACGTGCGAGAGTGCGAGCGGAGAGCCCAGCGAAGAATAGTTGATCAACTGGCCGGAGTGATGCGCAAGCATCCGCAGCAGGCGCGGCATCTGCCCGAGTCGGTCGATCTGCGCGAGATCGCGCACATCACGCTGCACGATCGCGCGCAGGTAATCCAGGTGCCACTGTTGACGCCGCGCCGGGGTTACCCGCAGTAGTGCTTCGGGGTAACCACCCGCGAGCACGGTCCCCACGAGATCCGCCCCCAAGATATTCACACGCGGTTGCGGTAGGCGACCCGCGAAGGCCTCAGTCAGAAAACGCGAGGGGGTGCCCCGTACTTCCGCAGGCGAAAGCGGCAGCAGGTCGAGCGTAGCCATGCGACCCGCCAGTGAATCCGCGACGCGGGGTAACAACATGAGATTGGCGGATCCGGTAAGTAAAAAGCGCCCAGGCCGTCGATCCTCATCCACACTGCGCTTGATCGCCAACAGGACATCGGGCGCGCGCTGCACCTCGTCAATCACCGCGCGGTCAAGCCCTCGCACGAAGGCAACGGGATCGCGCCGCGCGGCATCAAGCGTGGTAGGGTCATCGAGTGTGAAGAACGGCCGAGCGTCACCGGCCAGCCCGCGCGCGAGCGTCGTCTTACCTGACTGCCGTGGACCGTTAATCAGCACGACCCGCGTGTCTGCCAAGGCGGCGGTGAGTTTTGCGCTGATAAAACGGGGATGCATAACGATTTTTCAGATTAGAAAAAGCTTTGACTGATTGAAAGTCAAATTCTGACTAATTGAAAGTAAAAGTCCGACCAATTGAAAGTGCAGCCGGCCAATATTTCGTTTTCCAGTCGGTGCAATTTCGAGTTAACTATGAGTGCTTTCACGTCATGAACACCACGCTTACCCTCACCGATATTCGCGCTGCGCACGCGCGGATCGCAGATAAAATCCACCGTACGCCTGTGCTGACGAGTGCCACGCTCGATGCGCTCTGCGGCGGTCATCTTTTTTTTAAGTGCGAAAATTTCCAAAAAATCGGCGCGTTTAAAGCCCGCGGTGCCGCCAACGCCGTGTTCTCGCTCACCGACGCCGAGGCCGCGGCCGGAGTCGCCACCCATTCTTCTGGCAACCACGCCGCCGCGCTCGCCCGCGCCGCACGTCTGCGCGGCATCGCCGCGCACATCGTGATGCCGTCCAACGCGCCGAAAGCCAAAGTCGATTCCGTGCGCCGCAACGGCGGCCGCATCATTTTCTGCGAGCCTAACGTCGTGGCGCGCGAAGCCGCGTGCGCCCAAGTCATCGCCGAAACGGGCGCGCGTCTCATCCATCCTTACAACGACTACGCCGTCATGGCCGGCCAAGGCACCGCAGCGCTGGAGTTACTCGAACAAGCGCCCGCACTCGATCTGATCCTAGCACCCGTCGGCGGCGGAGGTTTGCTCTGCGGTACCGCAGTCGCCGCCAAGGGTGTGTGCCCCGGTATACGCGTGATCGCAACGGAGCCCGCCGCCGCCGATGACGCCGCGCGCTCGTTCGCCGCCGGCAAAATCATGCCCCTCGCGCCCACGCTCACCCTCGCCGACGGCCTACGCACGACGCTCGGCGAACGCAATTTCCCGCTCATCCAGCAACACGTCGACGGCATCGTGACGGTTTCTGAAGAAAGCATCGTTGAGGCGATGCGGCGCATCTGGGAAGTACTCAAAATCATCATCGAGCCGAGTTGCGCCGTGCCCTACGCGGCGATTATGGAAAACAAAATCAAGGTCACCGGCAAACGCGTCGGCTTAATTCTAACCGGCGGCAACGTCGATCTCGACCTATTGCCGTGGTTGAAACCTTAAACGGAAGCGCCCGCCAGCAAGCGCACGTCCTCACTTTCGCTGGAAGAGATCGCTCTGCACGAGGCCGTGAATGAGCGCACGCACGCCGTAGTCGTGCGATTTCGCGCCAGCGACGATCTGCTCAATCGTGGCACGATCACTGAAACGCACCGGAGCACCCGTCGCGTAAATCGCAAGTTGGCGCGTGAGGTTACGTGCGAGCATCACGTCTTCTTGGCGCAAGAGATTTTTAAAATCGCGGATGTCTTTAAACGACCGGCCGTCGGGCAATTCGCCGGCGGCGTCTACGTGGAGACCATAATGAAACTCAAAAGGGTGGCCATTTTTGCCGCGGCCAGGTTCCGCTTTTTTGGTTTCATCGATGGCGCGGTACCGATCACGCCAGCCGCCCATCACATCGAAATTTTCCAAGGCGAAACCGGGGGGGTCCATTTTGCTGTGACAGGAGGCGCAACTCGCATCCGCGCGGTGTTTCTCGAGTTGCTGACGGATCGTGACGGCGCCGCGGATGTCGGGCTCGACGGCGGCGACCGGAGGAGGCGGCGGGATATCAATACCCAGGATGCGTTCGACGATCCATTTGCCGCGGAGTACGGGCGAGGTGGTAGTGCCGTTAGCGGTGATTTTTAATACACTAGCCTGCGTCATGAAACCGCCGCGGGGGCTATCGGGCGGGAGCGAGACGCGGCGCATGGCGGCGCCTTTAACGTCATTAATACCGTAGTGCGTCGCGAGGCGTTCGTTAAGATAGGTGTAATCGGCGGCGACGATACCGCGGACGGGCTGATCGGCGCGGATCATTTCCTCAAAAGTGAGGCGGGTCTCGGCGACGGCGGCCTCGGCGAGCGCGTCGTCGAGGTAGTAATCGTTATAAAGCGTGGTCGAGGGCGTAGAATCTTCGATTTTGCGGAGATCGATCCAATAATCCAGAAACGCGTCGCGGAAGCGTTGTGCTTTGGCATCAGTGAGGAGGCGTTCGGTCTCTGCGCGCAAGACAGCGGGCTGACTCAACTCGCCCCGCGCGGCGCGCGTACGCAAGGCGGCATCGGGCGGCGAATTCCAGAGGAAAAGTGCGAGACGGGTCGCGAGCGCAGTGTCGTCGAGCCGGCCCGGTTTCTCGTCGAGAAACACAAATCCCGGCGAGGCGAGGACCGCGGTGTAAGTTGCCACCATCGCTTCGGCAAAACTCAAACCGGCGCTTTGGCGTTCGTTGAAGAGCGCAAGGAAACGAGCGAGGTCGGCCTCGGCGACGGGGTAACGGTACGCGCGATCGAGGAAACCACGGAGTAAGCGGGTAGCGTCGCGGTGTGGATCGGTTGAAACGATCTCAACGCGGGTTTCTTCGAGGGGTTCGACGCGTTGGCCGGCTTGGCGGCCGCCTTCACGGCGGTCACCGCGCGCGGTGATCGGCAGTGCCAGCCCGGAGGCGCGGTTCGGAGATTTTTTTAGCGGCAGCTCTCCAAAAAGCAGGCGGTAACCGGCGGTGGTGTCGGCGTCGTAGAGCGGGCCTTCAACTTCCATCCAACGGAAAGCAACACTGGGCACGCCAACCGGCGTCATGAGCGGGTTGCGGAAATTTTCTGGGCGCGAGCGATAAAACCGCGAGGCGTCAGGAACGAGCGTCTCGTTGGCCAGCAACCAAACTTCGCCGATATCGTGCGTCTCGGGCTCGGGCGTGAGGTCGAACTCGCCGAGGCGGCGGTTGGGAACCCCGTTGCGGGTGTATACGGTGATGGGCTCGATGGTGCGACCCGGTGAGAGGCGATCGTAGTCGGGCGTATTTAAATTGGGCGGACGAATTTTTCCGACGGTGTCCGTGGAGTGAGAAAAGCTCTTGGTCACGCCGCCGGGTGCGGCCCACATCGTGTAACCATTGAAACGAATTCGGTAGCGACCCGCGACGGGCGCACGAAATCCGTCCCAGCGGTACGTGAAGCCGGTGACGTAATTACTCGAAACCCAACCCACCGCCTCACGGTCGCGCGTGGCTGGATCTTGCGCGCCGACCGTAAGTGGCGCCTCACTCATGCGCACGGGGCGCTGCGGCTCGCGGTCGAGCAAGGGATACGTCATGCGGTCGGGCGAAGAATTAAAAGGGTTGGGCGTGAACTTACTGGTGAGGGTACGTTGATCGCGCGCGTAGTGGCGCACGGTGGTGGTGGGCGGATGCTCGAGTTGCACGGTGAGTGCCTGGCGAATCGCGTAGTCGGCGGCGGCCATGTAACGAGCGAGATGGACATGAGACACGTCGAGAGCGTCGCCGATTTTATTGTAGCGGTTAGATTCCCCGTCGTCGGGAAATTGGCCGCGGATCTGGAGCCAGGGCGCGTGGAGGAGATCGCGCAGGGCATTTTCGTATTCGTAGCCGTTGAGGCGGCGTTGGGTGGCGCGACCTTCGCGGGCGATTAACTCGCGGTCGTGGGTGCCGAGGGTTTCACGGAGCGCAGCGAGAAAAGCAGTAGTCTCGGCGGCGTCAGGACGTTTTTTTTCTTTCGGGGGCATTTCGCCGGCGCCGAGGCGGTCGTGAACTTTGACCCACGTCGAAAAATCCGTCGTGGCGGTGAGGTCAAGAGTCAGCGAGGTGAGATCGAGACGGCCCTTCTTGTCCTCGTCGTTGTGGCAGGACGAACAATACTTGTCGGTGTAATCGAGGAGCGCGGCCGGCAGGGCGGCGGCGTGGAGCACGGCCGGCAAGACGACGGTGAAAAAAATTCCGGTGATCCGGCGCGCCCAGCGGTCGCGCCCCACCTTTAAAGTCGGGGCGAGGAAACTCATGCCAGCTCCAATCCGCGCATCGTGCCGGTGGACGAGGCGAACTTGTCGGTTTCAATGCCCATGCGCTGGAGCATGGAAACGTAGAGGTTCGGCAGGGGGTAATTATTGGTCGTGCTGAAGGCGTGATGTTGACCGTGCCGGAAACCGCCGCCGGCGAGGATCGTGGGCATATTGAAACACGTGTGGGCGTTGGCGTCGCCGAAGTTGGAACCATAAAGCACCATGGTGCGATCGAGGAGCGTGTCTTCAGCTTCACGCACGGCTTTCAAGTCGGTGAGGAGTTTGGCGAGGAGCTTCATGTGCCACTCGTCGATGGTGGTGAGCTCGGAGCGTTTCTTCTCAGATTTTCCGTGGTGCGAGAGGTTGTGGTAGCCGTCGGAGATGGTCTTGTCGGGAATGTCGAGGGCGGGCGTACTGACGCTGTCGAGCATGAGGGTGATGGCGCGAGTCGAGTCGGTCTCAAAGGCGAGGCGAGCGAGGTCGTACATGATTTTAACCTTCTCCATGTACGCGGCGGGATTGGTGGGATCGACCGGGACGGGCGCTTGGACGACGGGTTTCGGTCTGGTCTCCCAACCACGCGAGGCTTGGAGGCGGTGCTCGAGATCGCGCACGCTGGTAAAATATTGGTCGAGGCGGTCGCGGTCGCGGGCCGTGACACCGCGGGAGAGTTCGCGGGCTTGGCCGGCAATCGTATCGAGGATACTGCGACCGTTATCGAGTTGGCGCAGTTGTGCCTTCACCTGCTCGGGCGAGCCTTGAAGAAAAAGCTGTTTGAACACCTCGGCGGCCTTGTCTTCGGGCGGGATGGCGACGCCGGTGCCGGTCCACGAGAGGCTGCGCGTGCGGGTGTTGACGGCGAGTGTGAGCGAGGGAAAACGCGTGAGGGTACCGATCTGCTCGGCGATGTGTTGGTCGAGCGAGACGGTGTTGCGAAACGAACTGCTACCCGGATGCGGCGCGGCCGTAAGAAAACACACATCAGCGGGGTGCCCGCCATCGACGTTGGGGTGCGAGACCCCGCTAAAAACGCTGAAGTCGGAGCGATGATCTTGGAGAAATTTTAAGTACGGCGAAGCGACGTAATCGCGGCCCACGCCCGTGGGGAAAAATTGATCCCCCAGCAGACCAAGGTTGTTGCACACCGCGAGCATGCGGCGGGGTTTGGCCCCGGGCGCAAGTGGGCTATCGGCTTTGGCGCCCGCGCGAGCAACGCCGGGCAACATCGATTCAAGAAACGGCAATGAGAGCGCGATGCCCGCGCCTTGCAGAAAACGGCGACGCGAGAGGGGCACACGAGTGGTTACAAACGGAGCGCGGGGCGAAAAAAAGGGGTAAGTGGGCATGATACAACCAAAAGGGGCGGGCAAAAAAAGGGGGGCTGAACTAAAAAAGGATTTCCCTTACGAAATTAACCCCGCCCTCAAAGGCAAACCCAAGCTAAAATAGGCGGAGCGGTATCACCAAGGGGGTCAGGATCCCTGAAGCAGAGGACACCGAGCACTAGCCCATTCATCCGGTCACTATTTTAACCGCCGCGCTCAATCCGATCGCCTCAATACCCCGGCCGATCGGGAAGGACTGCTGGATGGGTGCAACGATGTAGGCTTCCGTGATTTTTAAATCATCCAGCGAAGTCCAAAAGCCGCGCGTGACCGAGGGGGATGCGGACGCCTTGCATTCGAAGGCGATGCGGCGAGAGCCTTTTTCGAGGATTAAATCTAATTCGGCCCCTTGCGCGGTCCGGTAATAGGATGCGCGCCAGCCTTCGGCCGCAGCGCCCATCAATTTTTCGATGACAAAGCCTTCCCACGAGACTCCGCGAACCGGATGCCCATCTAGATCATTGAAGGTTTCTAGGCCTAGGAGCGCATGCAGCAGCCCGCTATCGCGGACGTAGGCCTTGGGCGTCTTAACCAGCCGTTTACTCAGGTTGGCTTCGGTCGGCTCCAAAAGTCGCAACATAAAGGAGCCAGAGAGGATGTCCAAATGGTTGCGAGGGGCGGTGTGGCTGGTGCCAAGCGCCTGCCCTAAGTATGAAAGGTTTAGACTTTGTCCGTGCAGGTGGGCGCACATACGCCAAAAGCGCTCCATCGTTTGAGCCGGCACCCGGAAGCCAAGCTGCGGGATGTCGCGTTCGAGGAAAGTGCGGATAAAATCCAGCCGCCAACGGAAGCTGGCGGCGTCGTCTTCGGCCAAGGTACTGTCGGGAAAGCCACCGCGTAACCAGAGCGATTCAAGGGTGACCAAGGGGTTTTGGCCTACACCGGCCGAAGCCAGCTCGCGCCATTGAAACGGGGTGAGTTCGCGCGTGGCGATGCGACCGGCGAGCGTTTCCGAGCTTTGTTTAAGTAAAGCGGGGGCGGCGGATCCCAGCAGGAGGAAGCGCCCAGGCCTGCGGTCCTCATCGATGAGCGCGCGCAACACTTCGAACAGGGCGGGAGCGTATTGCACTTCATCTATACACACGGTGCCCATTTGCCGCCGCAAAAAGGCTTCCGGGTCGGACGCCAACTTCATGCGATCGCTCGGCTTCTCTAAATCAAAATACTGGGTCTGGCCACCCGCATCTCGGATGGACTGGAGCCACTGTTTGGCTAGGGTCGTTTTCCCACATTGACGCGGTCCCACCAGTGCCAGAGCCGGATAGTGACGTGCATCACGGGTCAGGATGGAGGCAAGGGAGCGGGGGATTTTATCATGCATTTAGAGATTCTGTAACTCTAATTACAATGCTAATCAACATTTATTCATGTAATTTTAACTTAATTCCACCTCAGGCGGTCAAATCGACCACTTGGAGGCCCGCTAAGTGGGCGGCAGCGGCCTGTCGCTGGTCAGTGGTGATGAACTCGGAATAGCCCAGCAATTGGGCGCTCACGATATGGAGCAAGTCTAAGGTGCGGCAACCCGTTGAACCCGTAATCGTGGGCACCCGGCTCAGCGCGCCGACTGCGACGTCGTCCAGCGAAAGCGTGGGACGGAAGAAGCGGCCATCCGCCAGAAGTTCGTGAATCAATTGGCGGCACGCTCGCAGTTGCGGCCCGGTGATTTCCTTGCGATGGGCTTTGGCCTGCAGAGCATTCTCGGTTTCAATCGCGACTAGCCGGGAATACGGTACCGCCACCTTCCGGTCGCCTAAGAAGGCCAGCACCGCCGAGCTCAGCGGTTCGTGAACCAACAGCTTGAGCACCACTCCTGTATCGAAATACGGCTGACTCATCGTTCTCCCCTCAAATCATCAAGAATGGCATCCGTGGAAGCGCCTGTCGCAAAACGACCCCGCCAGATGCGTTTCAGACGAGCCGGTAGTTCCGACCAGTCGACCGGACGGGACAAATCTGCTGCAGCCGGCGGTGGGATGAGCCGGGCGACCGCAATCTTGCGTCGAACCACCTCAACTTCCTCACCGCGCTGCACATGGCGCACTAAGGCGGCGAAGTTGTGTTGGGCTTCTCTGACGGTAACTGTTCTCATGACGCACAACTTGACGCACAAATAGACCGAGTCAAGGGACGGATCGCCCCCGGCTTGACAGGCATCGATGACTGACAACTATGGCAGCCATGCAGGTTACCGTCCGTGAATTCACGCGCAAGTTTCCCAACTACCGTCGCGCCGCCCTCGCCGGCAAGGAAGTCCGCGTGCGCGACCGCGCCGGCAATAGCTTTGTCTTCCGTGCGACCGAAGCGACACCGGTGAGTCTGGCCGCAGCGATGGGCGATTTGATCGGCTCTGTACAGAGCGGCCAGCGCAAGAAAACCTTGGCGGGCTACGGACGTGATTGACGCGATCCTCGACACCGGCCCGCTCGTCGGTGCGCTCGACCGCGACGATCAATGGCATCCGTGGGCGGCCAAGCAGTTCGCCGCGATTGCTCAGCCCGCGCTCACGTGCGATGCGGTGATTTCGGAAGCCTGTTTACTGCTGCGCGGCACACCCGATTCACGGGGCAAGATTTTTGCCCTAATCGAACGCGGCATTTTGCGCATTGTGCCAATCCTGCCTGACGAATCGCCCGCCGTGAGAACGCTGCTCGCCCGTTACGGCCAGCGGATGGATTATGCCGATGCGTGTCTCGTTCGTCTGGCTGAACTTCATCGGGAGCATACCATCGTGACGACCGATGCGGAGGATTTCCGCATCTATCGACGGTTTGGACGGCAGTCGCTTGCATTGCACGTGCCGGACTCGCGCGGTTAAATGGCGATCGACCGCGGCGGTGATAGCGCTGCGGCCGGCTTTCCACTTACCAACTAGAGCTTTGGTCCCCTGGATTCAGCCGAAGTCGCCATCTCCGCCGCTGCGAATCCGTGTATTCATCCATGATGGATTTCACCGTGCGCTTGCTGGTGAGTTCGTAGGCAATCAGCTCCTCCACCGAAGGAGCGGCCAAAACGGACCCGCCGGAGCGGTTTTTCGCCGTTTCAAAAGTCGAATTACGAACTTTCCCGAAATATCGTGAAAGGGTCGATTTCTATAAAAATATAGAAAGCAACGACTTGCGTCGGTTTACGATCTCCGCTGAGTTCTGGTGGCGGTGAGGAAAGTTCAGAAATTTTACGACCGAAAAAACTGAAGTTAGAGTTCTGAAAATCGATCTTTGATACCAATCGAAACATTGAAGTTAGTTCTGAAATTTCCGCTTATTTCTAGATCGAACGTGGATAAAAGGCAAAAGAAGTAGTTATTGGGAAAACCGAACCAACAGAGGTAAAACCACCAGTTAGACGCGGAAAAATAGAAAGTGGAATTTTTGCGATAAAGGTCATGACGCTATCGGTTCGCAAGTGGCGACTACGACCGGAGCCGCCCGCGGCAGTGCGCCACGCTCCGCATCGCGAGCTCGCGAATCACCTGCCATGTCACTTTAACCGTTTGAGAAAGCGAAAGCTCCGAAACTCACTAGACTTGCGAGGCTTAAAAATTGGTATCTCCACGGGGATTCGAACCCAAAAGTCGCGTCAGAGCTAAGTCGCTAAAATCTGCAAAATTAGTTAATGATTAATGGTTTAGAACGAGATAACAGAAGCACCAAAATGCAGAAAAGGGAAGTTAAAAACATGATTTTTGGCAACAGCCGCTATCGCCTTTGTTCACAATCATTCGTCAGGCGACCCGGCAGCTTCAAGTGCAGACATTCAGGTCACAAGGCAGCTCCGGGAGGCAGCCAAGGCCCTCGACATCGAGTTGCTCGACCATGTGGTTATCGGCAATGCCACGGCTGACCCGACCGGGCTCGGTTACTACAGCTTCAGAGCAGCAGGTATGTTGTGAGGGCGTAGTGAACGCCTATATCCGAACATCTTCATCTTCAACCGCTTCTTCTTCGATATGAACGAGTGCGGTTGCGCGCGAACTCGATTGCCCAGAACTGGAAATGCTACGCAAAACCGAAATCTCGTTAGCCTCTACCCAACCCAACTCCCCCGATGCAGCCCTCAGGGACGCTCGCGAGAAACGGCTTTGAAAGATCGGGTTATTCCAAGATAACTCCGGATCTGCAATTAGCAGATTTTCATAGTCGATCCACTCCCGGTCAAATTCAGGATGTGACCGCTGTGACAACCAACGTGTTCGACCAGAGGGCGCAACTAGGCCCAATATCACGCCGAGCACCACCGCGCTAAGCCCGGCCCGTTCAGTAACCTGTGTGGCACCGAGAACGTGATTTGCTCGAATCCAAGTAATGTGCCCAACCAAGCGACAATACTGAGCGACTAGCAAAACATCGCGGACACTCGGAATATCCGTAGGCAAGTCATCGTTCCAGGTAACTTTGTAACGCCAGCGCCCATCGGCCTTCCATTGTGCCCAGTCAGCATAATTCAATGCGCTCCCCTTTGGCCATTCCTCGGGGGACGACACCACCATCAGTGAACCCCAGACATCGCTCGCCAAAGCGCTTTTCCCCCAAAGAGCCCAACGCTTTTCCTGCTCCGCGTCCCAAAGAGGATACATGGAGGCTAATTCTTCTCCTGAATGCTTAGCGAAACAGTATCGTCGGACATCCCTTTCGTTGAGCATCAACGCACGGGCTTGCTCAATCCTATCAGGGTAATTTGCACAGTCTCTCACGTCGTAGAGTCCGGGAGCCAGGCGAACGAAGCGGCGTGATTGGCTGACAATCGCGCCAACAGAGCCTGGAGCGACCTCGACATTGGGGTCTTTTCCACATGCCTCAATCGCTGCATTTAGTGTAGAAGGACCTATTCTCCGCACCACGCTTACGATTTTCGATTCCGCATTAGGGATGTTTGAGGTGTCTTCGAAATCTTCGATGAATTCGATTCTTGTCGGCCGCCAAGGTGAGGCTTGATGAATCGGGACCACCGCACCGGGTGAAGCCAAGAATAGCGAAGGCGTAGACATAATGGCGCGATAGCCGTGTCTTGCATGATCAATCCCATCGCCAACGCCTGTTGCTTCGGAACAGGCCTCTGCCGCGAATGCCGGATCTTTGCCGCTCCAAGCCTCCGCAGCAATAAACGCGTGCAATCTTGCCGAACGCTTCGCCAATACATTTCCAGACGGAAGAAAATATCCCTCGAATGGAACGGCGTGTCCGGAACATCTAAAATAGGAGCGCGCTTCACGGACCGTGACATTCGATGATCCAGCCACGACCGCTTCGGGCAACGGTAACTGCTCCGCTCTCCAACCAGCCAATCTTCGCTCGATTGTGGACCACTCTTCTGTCGTGCCACAGAACCAACAGTCCTTGATCTTAAAAAAGCGGGCATCGAGCCATGCTCGCAAAGTCCTTCCTTCGAGGTAGATTGCTAGCAGTTGCGGACCGCCGAACTCGTGTTCCTTTGCGATAAGCTGTTCGCTGGTCAGATAAAGTTCACCGACGGAAAGACGCTGGAAAATGTCTGCCTTCGATGCCTCCAAAAGTTGACCGATTCGTGTTCCACATGCGGACTCTTTTAACCGATTGAGTATGATCTTCTCAACCTGCCGAATCCTTTCGCGTGTAACACCCTGTTCTCGACTGACAGCCTCCAACGTCATTTGCAGTCTTTCAGGGACCAGCAGGCGCTTCTCCAAAATAAAGCGCTCACGTTCATCCAGATTACGCAACGCGGGCAAATCGAGGATTCTCTCAATACTATCCAATTCCGGCTGATCATCATAATACACCGAGTATGCGACGGAGAGAACAATCGTCTTCATCTTCACCTTCCCCATTCGGTGCAGGCCTGAGAATTCTTCGAGAGAGACAGCAATGAAATCCCCAAGAGTGGCACTTCGCATGTTACCCGGCCATCGGAGTTCCAAAATCGACGCTACATCGCTCACCCTCAGCGAGGCTTTTGATTTCAACCGCTGCCCCCAAGCGCTCCACATTTCTTCGGTAATGAGGTTCCACGGTTTTTCGTGAGCCCGTAAGATTTCGAACGATGGTTCGGAAGAGTACTTCCCATTTGATCCGGCGGAGTCTGCCGCCTTAAGAGCGGATTCAGAATACCAGTTCCTAGCGGCAAGGTTGCTCACAATGCTTCGCAACGCCGCTTCGGTCTTCCGCCCGTAGTTCCGTAAGCTGAATCTCCCCTCCGTCTTTAATGCTAGAAAGCCGCCCAAACTCGAGCAGTTCGACCATTCATAGCAGTGCCTTAGCCTGACAGGCAGATCCGGGAAGGCTTCCAGCGGGTAACTAGCGATTCCTTCTGGCGCGCCACCTCCTTCCATCAATCGATTAATGTCCGATTCACTAGGGATTGTTTGAGGAAGCCCTGGGATACTCGGAAATTCCACAGGAGTCATACGCACGCGTTAACTGAGAGGATGAAACGTGCTGCCTAACCCAGTGCACGAATTTTTACCGCAAGAGACTCCCAATCGACATCCGGTGTCAGATGACACCATGAAAAGCGAAGGGCACTGGCGATCCGGGCCGGGGGCAGATTCATTGCTCCCAACACATGACTTGGAGTATAGTTTTGCGACGTGCAAGCAGACCCATTGGATATGGCGACATCATGCTTTAGGGCGAGCATTACCGCCTCAGAATCGAGACCGGGAAAGGAGATGTTTAGAGTTGATGGCAACACCCTTTCTTGGTCGCCGTTCGGGACTCCGCCTATCTTCAAGAAGGACCTCAGGGCCTCCTCCCGAATCTTCCGCACGCGCTTCTCGCGATCAGTCATTTCTCGTTGCGCGATTGCCGAAGCTTGCCCCAAGCCGACGATAAGCGGGACCGGCAAAGTGCCAGGCCGCAGCCCGCGTTCTTGCCCACCGCCGAAGCACAGAGCGGCCAAGGGAACCCGCTCAAAGCCGCGCCTACGGATCACCAATGCCCCAACGCCCTTCGGCCCGTAAATTTTGTGACCGCTCACGCTGATCAACTCGATTCGCGGATTCTGCAAATCCTCAATGCGTTTGCCGAATCCTTGAGCGGCATCGACATGGAAAAAAGCCGAGTGTCCTTCGAGCGCGGTCGCGATTTCGCTCAACGGCTGGATCACACCAGTCTCATTGTTCACGTGCATTACCGAAACCAAGAGTGTGTCAGATCGAAGCGCCCCCTGAATATTTTCCGCAGAAATAACCCCATTTTGATCGGGAGCGACCAGCGTCACATCAAACCCTGATGCGGTAAGAAATTCTAGTGGCTCAAGGATCGCCTTGTGCTCCACTGCCGTAGCAATGATGTGCTTTCTCCCGGTCTTTTCTCCGTGCGCGCGGAGGCCGAGCAACGCGAGGTTGTTACTTTCGGTCGCTCCACTGGTAAAAATGACTTCCTCGCGTTGGCATTTTAGCAGGCCCGCGACCTGGTCGCGCGCTCTTTGCACCGCGACTTTTGCACGATTGCCGTATTCGTGAGTCCGACTACCCGAATTTCCGAACTCATCTGCCATGAACGTCATTACCAGTTCCTGAACCCGCGGCTCCATTGGAGTGGTGGCGTTGCAGTCGAGGTAAACCGGAAATCTGTTTGTCTTTTCTTTCGGTGTTTTAAAAACAGTTGACATACTTTTGGCCTACGATTGGCTTTGTTTGTCAAAAATTTTGCGTCCAATCAACCCCAAGACAACAGAAAATCTCAGCCCGCCTTAGTGATGGAAGCCCTTTCAACTCTGAACTTCCCGGTAATTCGAGGCGTGCAAGCCGGCCGTGAATACTACGTCGCAATGTGGACGCTTCGGATGCTCCGGCAAATTTCTATTTTCGACGAGAAAGAACTCCCACCAGAGCTACGCGCTCAGCGGGTTTTGAATCGAGCGAGAATTCCGGAAATATCCAACTATATACTCAATAATCCAAAGGACTACGTCTTTTCAGCAATAACGGCTTCTATCGATTCCCGGGTCGATTTCGAGCCTCTCGGTTCTGTAGATACTAAGTTGGGAATTTTGAAGGTTCCCATGGAAGCAAAATTCATAATCAACGACGGACAGCATCGCCGTGCAGCAATCTTGGAAGCCCTGGAGCAAAAGCCTGAATTAGGATACGAAACAATCGCAGTCGTTTTCTTCCTCGATATCGGCCTTGCCCGTTGTCAGCAGATATTCGCTGACCTAAATCGTTACGCGATTCGCCCAAGCAGATCATTGGGCCTCCTATACGATCAACGTAACGACAAAGCTAAGCTCGCCCGCTTAGTGATCATGAAATCCGACTTATTTCGTGACATTGTTGACTTGGAAAAAAGCTCCCTCGCCCTCCGCTCTCGGAAACTTTTTACGCTTTCGGCGTTTTACAATGCTTGTGCGGACCTTGTTGAAGGCATCGCGACCGGTGATTTAGAAAGCGATGCCAATATAGCCCGAGATTATTGGGAAGCAGTTGCCGAATACTTCCCTGCGTGGCGCCAAGTGCGAGAGGGTCGCATTGCAGCAAGCGAGATAAGGGAAGGATTCATTCATTCCCATGGAATTGCCCTACAAGCGATAGGCAAAGCCGGTAACGGCCTGTTGAAGGCCCATCCTGCAAAATGGAAAATTAAATTGAAGGCAATTCAGTCAGTAGATTGGTCCCGCGCAAATGCTCGCGTATGGGAGGGGCGGGCAATGATAGGCGGCAAGGTGTCCAAAGTGACCGCCAACGTTATTTTAACAACAAATGTAGTGAAGCAAGCCCTCGGCCTTGCACTGTCTCCCGAGGAAGAGCGCGTCGAAACCGCGATCAATCGCAAACATCAATAGCAATTCACAGATTAAGCAATGGCTCAAACAACCGCATTCTCCGAGTTAGGACTTAAAGGCACCGTCGAACTTTTGTGCCAAGAAATCCGCGACCTATATCTAGCCGACAACGTTCCTTGGATTGTCGGATATAGTGGGGGAAAGGATTCCACGGCTACCTTGCAACTGGTTTGGCTGGCACTAGCTGAACTGCCAGCGGAAGCACGCTTGAAGCCTGTTCACGTGATCAGCACGGACACATTGGTCGAGAACCCAATCGTGGCAGCATGGGTCACTCATTCGCTAGAAGTGATGTCCGCCGCTGCAAAACGCCAAGGAGTGCCCATTCAACCGCAACGGCTAACACCCAAGGTTGAAGACTCCTTCTGGGTAAATCTTATCGGAAAGGGTTATCCTGCCCCGCGCCACAAATTTCGTTGGTGCACCGAACGCCTGAAAATCAAACCCTCAAACGGGTTCATCATGCAGGTCGTGAACCAAACAGGTGAGGCGATTCTGCTTTTGGGTGCGAGAAAAGCGGAAAGCCAAGCTCGCGCGAAGGTAATGAACAAGCACACAAAATACCGAGTCCGCGACCGGCTTAGCCCAAATTCCACGCTCCCAGGCTGTTTAGTTTATACGCCGATTGAAGATTGGTCTAATGACGACGTTTGGATGTTTTTGACACAGATAGAAAATCCTTGGGGCTATAATAACAAAGAGCTTCTCGGCATGTATGCTGGAGCGTCCCAAGATGGCGAATGTCCGCTTGTCGTCGATACCAGCACCCCATCCTGTGGAGATAGTCGCTTCGGATGCTGGGTATGCACGCTCGTTGAAAAGGACAAATCGATGGCTGCGATGATCCAGAACGACCAAGAAAAAGAGTGGATGCTACCGTTACTCCAGCTCCGTAATGAACTCGATTTCAGAAACAATACGGGCGATCAGGAACATTCGGACCATCATCTTAGAGACTTCCGGAGAATGTCTGGGGCCGTTCAGCTCATGCATAATGGGCTGCCTGTTCCGGGTCCCTACACTCAGGTATCCCGTGAAAAGTGGCTCCGCAAACTGCTTGAAGCCCAAACTTGGATTAGGAAACACGGACCCGAACGAGTGAGAAATATTGAACTGGTAACGTTGCCGGAGCTTCAGGAAATCCGACGGATCTGGGTAATTGAGAAACATGAACTAGAAGACATCCTCCCGCGCCTTTTTGAAGCAGTTACAGGAAGTCGCTATCCTGGGCCGCGTCTCGATGATAGTTTGGTTCTCCAAGCCGGAGACCTCGATTTACTTCGAGAGGTCTGCGGTGATGACAAAATCCACTTCGAGTTAACTCGCGAACTTCTCAGCGTCGAACGCCAGCAGCAGGCTGCTAGCAAGCGCGCGGGACATTACGAACGCCTGGAAAAGACATTTCACCGCCACTTTTATCAAAACGCGGACGACGCGGCGGATCTCGCGAGACGTAAAGCGGTCGCTCGCGAACAAGCGCAGCGAGGTGAGACTCCAAATCTAGGCCTGAGTAAAAAAGGGTCGGTCAGCTCAAAAGTCGGACCCAATCCAACATGATTCTCGAACAACTAGTTTTAGTGAATTTCGGTATTTATGCCGATTCCAACACAATCGAATTACGCCCGCCGTCCGAAGACCGTCCCATAATCCTGATCGGCGGACTGAACGGTGGCGGAAAGACAACCCTGCTTGACGCTATTCAACTTGGGTTCTTCGGGCGGAACGCCACGTGCTCGAATCGCGGCCGTTTGCCTTACAAAGATTATCTCCGATTAAGCATCAATCGTTCTGCCGATCCGGCGGAAGGGGCTAGGATTGAAGTGCATTTCGAACGAGTAGTTGAAGGAAAGCGTGTTCGTTTCGCGCTAGTCCGCGCTTGGCGCATTGCAAACGGAAGCGTGCAGGAATCGGTGTCGGTGACCCGAGATGAGTTGCCCGATCCACTCCTAAGCGAGCACTGGGAAGAGTATATTGAGAGTTACCTTCCATCTAAGCTCGCCCATCTTTTCTTTTTCGACGGCGAGCAGATTAAGGAGCTCGCCGATGGCGACTCTGCCGCACGTATTCTTGCGTCGGCCGTTCAGACATTGTTAGGCCTCGACCTCGTAGACCGACTCGATGAGGACCTGACTACGCTAGAGCGCAGGAAGAAACAATCGACTCTCTCGGCGGCTGACCAAACACGGATAGCGGAACTTAGAGCAATCGTTGAATCCGCCTCTGAGGTAGCCGCCAACGCGCACCAGGACGCCGCCCATCACCAGACAAAAACCGACTTGCTGCGCAAGGAACTTAACGCTCTCCAGTCCCAGTTCAGGAAGGAAGGGGGAGAGCTTTTTCTTCGCCGAGAGGAACTTGAAGCTGAGAAGAAGCGATTAGATGACGAGCTGGTTAAAAGCGCGGATGGTTTGCGTAGGCTCTCGTCTGGCGTGGCTCCTCTCCTGCTGATTGAACCGCTACTCAGTCAAGTGGAACAACAGTCCGAGGCGGAACTTGAAGCACGCCACGAAAAGATAATTTCGCACGCGGAACAGCAGCGAGATAAGCAAATACTCAAGGACCTCAAGAAGGTGATTCCCACTGAGAGCATTGCGTTAGTGGAATCGGTCCTCGAAAAGAATCGCCCCAAGCGTGACCACGGGAAGACCCCAAATCTGTTAAATCCTGAGGAAGAATTCCCAGAGGAACTTCGGAAATTGACTTCATTGATCCTGCCCCAAGCGCGCGCCGATTTGGACGTCAATTTGAAGACCGCAAATGACCTCCGGGAGCTTGTTGCTAGACTTGATCAACAACTCGGCTCTGTTCCTGATGCAGATTCTCTTGCGAAGCTTCAACGCGAGATGACTCGACTCGAGGTCCAGGTGCGTGATTGCGAGGCGCAACAAGTGATACACGACGAGCGCATGCGGCAGCTCGTATCGGACCATCGAAATAAGGACGCCGCGTTGAAGAAGGCCCTCGACGGCTTAGTAGACCTGCAATCTACCGTTGAGCACGATGCCCGGATTTTACAAAGACTTCCAAAGATTCAAGATACCCTGCGCCAGTTTCGACGCAAGGTGGTCGAACGCCACGCGGCGAAGCTTGAGCGGCTTATTTTGGAGTCCTTCCAGCAGTTGTTGCGGAAGACTGATTTGGTCCGTGGACTGCGCATCGATCCGGAGACATTTAGAATGGAATTGGTCTCCAGTGACGGCGCGACGCTGCCGTTTGACAGGCTATCCGCCGGCGAACGGCAACTGTTAGCCACCGCCATGCTCTGGGGGCTTGCCAAAGCATCAGGAAGACCACTTCCGACGATAATCGATACACCGCTAGGCCGTTTGGATTCGTCCCACCGCGCCCACCTAGTCCAGAGATATTTCCCAGTCGCATCGCACCAAGTAATTCTTTTGTCCACTGACGAAGAAATAGACGCGCGATATCTGGCGATGATGAAGCCCTTTGTTGGGCGAACCTACCGCCTGCATTTTGACCAGACATCGCAATCCACACGGATTGTTGACGGCTATCTTTTCGAACATGAAACCACCCGTTGAAACTGTTCGTGTATCGCGTCGCGGTCGCGATCAGCTAGTGAAAATTCGCCGCGTCACCGGAATCGAAAACTGGAATGCAATTTGCCGCTGGGCTTTCTGCGCTTCACTACGCGAGCCTTCGGTGCCGCCAATCGTCGACAAAGAAGGCGAAAACGCCATTGAGCTTACCTGGAGGACCTTTGCTGGCGACCATTCAGAAGTGTTCGTCGCCGCACACACGATCCGATTCGAGGCTGACAAGAAACACGGAGATAAGTCAGAAGCCGGAGAAAATTTCCGCCGACATCTTTACCGCGGGCTAAATTTCTTGGATGCCCGCCTTGAGGTTGTAGACGGTCACGAACTGATTGCCTCCTTGTTGAAAAAAGGCCCCTAAAGCTACGCGACCAAGCCACCCTTAGCGGTAAGTTTTTTCTTGAGCTGTTCGCGCATGTCGCCCAACCGATTGGTATCCGCATCGCTAAACATCACTTTTATGAAGCGGTCGTAGATTTGGTTTTGGACACCTCCGCCGCCCGCCCTTGGAGGGTTATCCAAATCTTGCCGAGGTGCTTTCCGCCAACGCGCGATAAGCGCAGGGTAACAGTCCATCAATTCGCGGCCGCCTCCCGCAAGGAGGATATCATCGTGCATTATCCGAAGGATCACGGCCACGCCGTTGTTCTTCCAAAGTAGCGATTTTGCGTTCGCCCACACTTCAGGTAGCGCCGTCTGGATGGCACGCAAATATAGGATCAACACTGCGGCGCACGCTGCTGGGCTAGACTCTTTAAAAAACTCGAAAAGCAAAGGAAGTATCTTCAATCGTTTCGAAAGCGTCTTCGGCTCAACCAGCACAGACATATATTGTGCAACGGCCGCCTGCGAAATTACGCCATCGTCACCCGGCCCGCGCATCTTGATCTTTCCATGCCACGGCGATTCATCAACGGTGTTTAAGATTCGTGTAACATGGCTACAGAACCTAGCCACCGCCATGAGGCCTTCATATAGTCTTTCTTCTTTATCTCCGCCGATGGGAGCATATCCGAACAAGTCGTAGATTATAGATTTATTAACAGCCTTCTGCTTTCCGTTGATTGTAGCGAATAACTCAGCCTGTTGGTAAAATGGAACACCTACCAAAAAAGTCACGACGACCTGAAACTCTGCGAGAATCGGAGTTGGCAAATAGCGAAACGCGGCCACGCGATGCTGGCCATCTAAGATTATTGCAGAGTTCTGGCTCTCTGGCAGCGCAATCTGGACACTGTCCCCGGACTTCTTTCGGACTACGTCTTCCTCATCAAGGTCAATATTGACCGCCAGTATGATCGAATTCGGAAGGAGCGCCGATGGCTGTTCAAGGTATCTGGCAATTTGGACTGATCGTTTTTCATCCAAGAAACGTTGGTAGGGTTGCTCTCGCTCTTCACCGAGCAGCTCGGAGATTCGTCGTTGGAATTTCGAAGATTCGAGTGAAGTGACAAGCGAACCGAATTGAGTCTCCGATAGCTTTACCGGTTCAGTGTAGTCCCGTGCGAACAAGCCGGTGTCAGCCGAGCGTTGCAAGGGACGGCAGATCGTAGCGAGGTCGGTCGCTTTTACGACACCAACGTAAAAGACAGTGCTCGGCTGCCTTACGCGAAACGCGTTGCACAGGAATTCACTCATATCGCCGAACCTCCCTCACCCGGAGGCGAACCAAGCTTACCTTTAAGCATATTCTTAATCTCAGCCGTTTCCGCTTCCGACACGCTTTCAACCGGTGCAGACTGTTCTCGGGGTGATTCCGGCGGAACTGCCGATGATTCACTTCCAGGGGCGGCAGCAGCGGACGGGCCTGTGGTATTGGACATTTGAGAGGCAAACTTGGCCCTCATCTCGTCATTGTACTGCAAAGTTTTGCTCATCACAGTTTGCGCATCGAGGATGGACTGCGCCGTTCTGCTAGCATCTGCAGCGCTTTTATCCGCCTGCTCAACAGCCGCTTGCAAACGTAATTTCGCAGCATCCATCTCTCCTTGCAGCCGTATTTTCGCCGCTTCCATTTCGGATTGCAGGCGTAGTTTCTCCGCCTCCATCTCCGATTTAATTACACCGAGCTTTGTCGTCCAATCCGTCATCATTTCCGAGAAGCCCTTCTTCATCGTGAGACCCAACCAAGTGGCTAGCGCACCCCCTACAGCCACAATAGCCGTGATCAAAAGGCCGAATGTCTGGAACATGGTGGCCAGATGCGTCACGGCCTGGCTGTTGGCGTCGAGGATCTCCTTCGTGGTGAGTCCCGAATTGATGGTAGCCGGAACCGGCAAGGGCGCAGCCGGAACGACAGGTTGCGCCGCGCCGACCGTGAACGCTTGTGTGACTGTGGGCACAGAGGTAGCGGGCGATGCCGTCAGAGCAGGTGTCACTACTTGCGGAATCACCGCCGTAGAGGTTCCCGCCGTTGCCTGACTACTCGACGCGGCCGCGTTTACCCCGCCGTTCGATTGCGGTGCCGATGTCGCCGATTGTGCGAAAGAAATCGCGAACAGGCCCCCGACCGCGAACAGACCGACGCATAAAGCTTTCTTACTCATCGGCGTGATTCAGATTGGTCTGTCAAATCACAACTTTGCTAAGCTCATCGCCCTTCGATTGGCTCTGATTTAACGGCATGAACTGAAGGAATGCGTCGAGCAGGTAAGACCCTTTCTCCAACTCTTCCTGAATAATAGAAAGCCCGGCATTCGCATACTCTTCGAAGATGACCAATCGTTCGTTCTCAAAGTCGTCACCGCCGCCTAAAACGGCTGAGTCATCCTTTTCAACGAGCGCTAACAAATAGTGGAATCCTGGCCATGCCGGCGAGTTCGAGAAAATTGCTGCTGGAATTGCTTTGCCGGAATCAACGGCCTTTAAAGGCTCCCGCCTGCCACGGCTCTTCCCTACCGCCGCCGCAAAAACCAGAAGCCTCCAGATTTCCTTGAATGGTGGATTTTCCCCTGTGGTCAGGGTTTGAACCAGCGACTCCTTGTCCGATGCCCTTTGGATACGTCTCATGCCTCGATCTCCTTTATCTCAGTAAATTCAACGTCATTTTGGAAGTATTGCTTTAATCGCTTCCCGCCTATTGTAATCGTTTCATTCGCCTCCGGACGTTTCGTCGGTGCGTGGTAGGCTAGCAAAAAGCGTTTCCCAACTCGACCTGTTTGGTTAAGTTCCCGTTCAACCTCCCCACGATACTGGCTGGAGCTGACAAGGATGATAACTTGCGGAGCGAGTTGTGGAATCCAGTTCGAGATACCGGCGCGAAATTCATCACCCAACTGCCCAAAAGGAGAATCCATGACCATCGGGTAAGAACCACCTTCGACATCTTTCAAGATCGTGGGTAATTCTTCACGACGCCGAGCCAACGCCACTAGGCTAGCGATGAATACGAGAGACATAACCTGACGCTCACCAGTGCTGTGCGCCACGTTTAGATGAACCGGACCATTTTTCCCTCCGCTCGTTTTCTTCGTTAGAACGAGCCTAAAATCCGGTGTGAGTTCCAAATAATGGTCGGGCTTAAGCTTCACTTTGTTGAAGTGTCGTTCAATTTCCTCGCCAAGTTCCTGGCGTAAATCTTCACGCTCGAAGGTGAGCACACGTTCGAGTGTCTCAATCGTTTCATCGACCAAGTTGAGCCGGCGTTGCGCTTTTGCAGCCACTTCCGCCTTCTGCTTCTTATCTTTGATTTGCTGCTGAACGTTCTGCAGTTGCTTCGTTTTCTCCTCCACGCCGCTTTGAAAGCGACCGTGCTCCCTTCCGAGCAATTTTTGCTTTTCTGCGAGGTCGATTCGCTTCGACTCAAGGTCCTGAACCTTGTCGTCGTCTTTATTGCCAAGTTTGGTGCTAATCTCTTCTATTTGAGCCTCCAATGAACCCCGGCGTTGGCGTAGCTCGGCACGATCCGTGATTCCCTGCCGCAATGCGTCGCGTGTATTGGCAATAGCTCCCTTGATAACTCCGATGGAGTTATCCAATTGGCCTACCGCATTATTGAAGTTCTGGTCACCGGCAGTCGTAAGGGCCTTCTTGACCGCCTCAAACGGCAGAGAGCCTTCCACCAATTCGCATCCACAAATGCACTTCTTCGCATTCAATAGGTCATCGATAAACGAATTCAATACCCTAGCAGGGATTTTATTCTCCGCCCTCAATCGCTTCACGATTTCTTCTCCAGATTTCACGAGATTTTCGGCAAAGAGTGTGTAGCCATCCTCGGCTATCCGCACGGTCAACCGTTGAGATAAATCAGTAAGCCGCTTCAGCACCTCCTTTAACTCCGCTTCGAGCTTCACCCGCTCGGACTGCAATTCGCGGGCTACCTGATTTGCTTGAAGGCTGGCCTTCACAGCTTCAAGTGAGGCTTCGTTCGCCGCTTCATTGGCCTCACACGCAGCTAGCCGTTGTTTTACCTCAGTGATTTCGGCCAGTAATTTCTGCTCCTGGTCGATCAATTTGACAGTCTCGTCATCGGTATGGTCCTTCAACTCCTTCAGCAGCTTACCGCGAACGTTACCGTGCTGTAAGTCTTCAATCGTTCGACGCAGGATGTCCAAACCAAGCATCTGGTGAATTGCATCCGTAATTTTCGCCGAATTCCTATCCATCGCGAAATGATCGATTCGCTCACCGTTGAAGAATAGAAAGGGGCTAATACCTTCGGGCATCAGCTCGTTTAGCTTTAGCTGGGCATCCCGACCCGAAGAATGCAGCGTCTGGCCCTCCACCGTCTGAATTTCCAACTCCAACTTACTCTTTTTTGGATCATCGGCCTGTTGCAGCAGAGTTAAGCTACGCGTAACCCGAAAATGTTCGTCGCCGTTTCGAAATGTAAATTCAACCGTCGCGGTGGCCTCTGACTCATCAGTCGCAGAGCTAGCGAGTCCGTCATGTAAAATATGTTCAGGTTTTGGGAGATCTTCGGTTAGACCATCTTGCCCATAAAACCCCCAAAGTAGCGCATTGAGCAGCGCGGTCTTCCCAAACCCGTTCTCGGCGTGAATGACTGTGACGTTCTTTTTCTTCCCGGTCGCGAATTCGATTTCCTGCCGACCATGGAACTGGCGGAAATTTTCGATGATGAGCCGTTCGATTATCATGACGAGAGGGCCTTCACCCGTTCCAAGAGCGCTTCGTGGATACCTAAACCATTGCTTCGAAGCTGCCGGTTCTTCATGTGCTGGACCTGCCGCTCAAGCGTCAGTGATTCCTTGATGAGTTTTTGAACCTCCGATCTGGCTCCCTTGTAAGCCGTTTGGGAACGTGTGAACTTTTTCGTCTCGGTGTTTTCTGCCATTGGGATTGGGGTCAGTAAGAAAGCAGGTTGTAAGTCTTCCGCAGGTTAAGCAATTGGTTTAGAGCAACGTCTCCATTTTCCGCCGTGCGGCAGAAATCGACAATCCGCTCCAGCTCCCTCTTGAGAAGCCTGCGCTCCGTGTTAAAAGTGACCTCATCAAATTTGCCGCCCAAATCAGGCGGGCGGACAACAAAATCCCAAATGTAAGCCCGGTTCTTTCCAGGCGAGCGCCTCAGAAGGCGCCCACGCCTTTGGATGAACTGCCTGGGATTTGTCGAACTGGCTAAGATAAACGCCATCCGAATATCCGGCACATCAATACCTTCGTCTAGGCAGCGAATGGCCACAATTGCGTCCAACTGCCGGTCGCGAAGGCGTCCCAGCATTTCCTCTCGTTCTTCGACGGACTCTTCGCATGTGAATTTCCTGACCCGTAACCGATGTTGCCCGCCTAGCAGTTTGAGCGTTGCCTCAATCTGGCGCTCGTTGTCGTGGTCACCCGAGGCGTCACTTTCAACTCGTCCATCGCCGCAATAGACGAGTGCTCGATTGGCGGGATTCTCAAGAGAATTTAGCACTTGGCTGAGTGCCGGGAGTTTGTTGGCCGCAGAGGCAAGCAACCGCGAGCGCTTTATGAGCAACATCTTTAGGACTGGAGACATCTCCCCGTCTTCCGAAAAACTGTTTCGCGAAATCTGCTGAGTGAGTTCCCAGTATTGCTCACCCTCCGATTCTGTCAGATCGACCAGTATTGGGTAATACAGATAACGACAGAGCATTTCGGCTTCAATCGCTTCTTGGAGTGTAAACTCAAAGACAATACCACCAAAGTAGCTGAACAGCGCTGCGGTTCCATCTTCATCGGCGTGGCGTTTAGGTGTGGCCGAAAGGCCCAGACGGTATTTGATTCGTGTATCGAGCCGACGCTGTATCTGAGACGCGCCGAGGTTGTGAACCTCATCCGCTATTAGGAAATGCGGAACCAAATCTGGTCTTAGCATGGACTGAAAGTCCGCCGACAAAAACGTCTTATTCGTGACGATAATCGGCAGCAGCTTCACCGAACCGCTTGTTGCCGCGGTCATGCCTTCCCTAAGCCGCTCCTCCCAGTTTGCGCGTCCCTCGTAACAACAGATAGGAAATAGATTAAATCGCCCCATCTCCCGCACCCATTGCTTCGCCAGATTTATATATGGACATACTACGATCAGCACCAACGCCGGCATTTGCTCTGACACTTTATACGATAGATAGAGCGCGGTAGCTGTTTTACCGGTCCCTGTTGCCATTGCCAGGATGCCACGCCCATCTGCTTTCAACCACTCGCGCATGGCGTTCTTCTGATACTCCCGCGGAACGAAATCCGCGGGCGGACTAAATACGGATGTGCGATACGGAGCGGCGGACTCTCCCACCGCTATCTCGACCCACGACGGTTTCTCGTATGGGCGCTCCGCGCTACGAAGTTGAAGTATGGCCTCCTTAGCGGCGTCCGGGAGTTCAAAAACCCGCACATTGGGATCTTCATTCTTCCAGAGGCGTTCGAAGCGGTGTGTGTCGGAATCAACCAGTGGCGCGAACGCAGGTTCCCAACTGGAGAAAACTTTAATCGACTCGTAGTTGCGCAGGCCCTGAATGGAATCGTTATATGAGCCATTGAACGAAATCCGATCACCGTTGGCGTCTGTAAATATGCCGAATTTGTCGTGAAAATCACCTCCCGCCAGCCGCTCTCGTGGAAGCGCCAACTTAAAGTCAATAATACCGTCAGCAATCATCCATGAGATCGCCTTGAGGGTGCTTTCGTCCAAAACTCGCGCCAAATCCACAATGTTTCGGAGCAACGCCGCCTTAAGGACGGGGTCTGATCGTGCTTGGTCACCCGCGTAAAGCGCTTCCCAGTCCTCTACTGAAAGTATGGGGCTGGTTACCCAGCGCGCACGGCCCCCGTTCTTCGCAAATGCTAACATGCCAGACGAAGCCACCCGCACCCAACCGGATGAGAAATAGCCCACTCCGCGGTCGTATCGTGTCGAGCATTCGAGCGCCGGCACGAAGAAGTCACGGACCATGTTGCAGTCCGACGACGTAAGGGTTGTCGTCCAAGTCCTATCTCTCAGCATTTGAGCGGATAATCCAGCCAGCCAGCAACCGGGTCAACATCGCACCACCATCGGACGAAATGCTTTTCTCGGCGGCGATCTTGGCTACGTCTAGCCCTCCCCACTAGCCACCGGTCGGTCTAATTCGTCTGGAAACGAACTCAGGTGTAGCCGGGGAAACACAGTCCGGATGTCCAAGCCATCCTCGTGATCGATCGACAATCCGCACATCTCGATGTTTAGGGTCCGATCAAAATAGCAGAGGGTCAGCATTTGAATCGTCAGCAGCACGATCTTTGTTGAAATACCTACAAGGTGGACATCGGGATGCGCCTCAACGGGCTTATCGTCCCGGTCTGGCCATGGCACGTTGAAATCTCCGTGGGCAAGTGAGTTTCTTAGCTTGTAAACTAAGTGAATGCCTTCGGCGGGAGGGCCGACAAACTGCGGGAGTTTTCCCACTACACCTAGTTTCTTGCTTAACTCCGACCGACCAATCGTGCACCTCAGGCAATTAATTGTTTCCGGCCACTCCTCGATGGACTCTCCTTTGAACTGCGAAGTTAGAAACCCACACAACCTTTCGATTTTTCCCGCGGTTTGGCCCTTTGGCAGTTTTACCGAAGGAAGTTTTGCTCGGGCAACGAAGGATTCTAAGGCAGCCCAACTAAATAGAAACAAAGTCAACCGATGCACGAGAGCTTCGCGCAAATTATCGTGCTCATCCCGGAAATCATCGGCCGTTTCGCACAACCCCATTGTATGATCGAACTCGAAGGTATTGAAGGTGATTTTTTTGACCCCCGAACAGAGTTCCAAGTAGGACACCGCATCGCTCACTTCTGCGGGGCATTGTCCACCACCAATTCCGTTCAACGCTTCGGCGAGCCTTGCGGCATGCGCTCGAATCTTGAGCATCTTCGAATTGGCGAGGGTGCAAATCTTGACGGCAGGCTGTGCCATTGGACGAATGCTGACAAAGCGCCTGCCTCGGGGCAAAGTTTTTTCCAGCATTCGAGTCTACGTCTCGCCTACCTCATTCTGGCGGAATCCAACCTTTCGCAGGATTCCAATGATCATTGAACGTTACCGCTCTCGTGGCCGGTCATGAGCGCGGCTCCACGCGTCGACGATATTACATAAAAGACTGCGCGACCGTGGCAGTCGCCCTCGCGCTTTCTCGAAGAGGCGTTTCTGGATGCCGCAGCGCTTGAGAATCCTAGTCGCACTTCGCGCGTCCGGACCCAAAACAGGTTCCATCACAGAAATTTTCTCGAGAAGGTCACGATCCCGCGCCGCCCAATCGAAAGAGGAATTCCTCCCGCGTCTGATGCGAGCCGGCATCAGTTCCTCGTACGCAGCCGGATCGTTTCTGCGCAGGATGTCCACCTCAGACGGGTTCAGCGTTTTGATTTTTTTTCGCCCAGTCCTTGGATTATCGGCCACGAATTGAGCCAGTTTTTGTCGTGCATTTGCTACTCTCGCTGACTTCGCAACCAGCGGATCCATCTGCTCATCCGGTGCCGCAACAGGCTCTGCCGTTGCTAGAACAAACACGTCCTTCAGCCTTATTCCCACCAGCTGTGCCAGTAACGAATAGCGCGCCAGAGGATACATAACGTCCATGCTTAAGGTTGGCTTCCACGCGGAACCTAAAAGCGCTGGGTCCAATCTCGTGACCGTGGCCTCCATTGTACGGCGCAAGTCGGCCGCAATGCGTTGGGCACTGAGACGCTCTTTTCCACCGCAATACCGAGGATTTCCCATCAGAATTTTTCGCAGCGAGGCGTTTAGCCTTCGACATCCCGGAAGCTCCACAGACTTTCGTTCGTAGAGCCATCGGACATCGTCGGCGAATCGCTGATCTGCAGCGCAAGCATCACCTGGCAGGGGCAAATCAGGATTAATCCATTCACTTGGAATACGGATTCTGTCAGGCTCCAGCGAAGCTTTTGAAACTTGCAACAGGCAACCATGCTCTGGACAGCAGTTAACCCCGGGGAAATTCGGCACTACCCGCCAAATCTGAGACTGACCATTTGACCTATCACGGCGCGCACAGACCATACAATAACGCAAAAGAACCCCTCGTATTCCAGAGCGCCGAATCAATCCCCGACGTCCACGCGCATTTTCCTCCAGAATGCTTCGCCGCAGCTCATTGCGTTGAGCATCACATAACAACGGGGCCAAGATATGATAGATTGAACCATCAAGGAAAAATTCATCGCAAACTTTGGCCATGCGGGGAGCTCGGACCATCAAATGCCGGCCGTTATTCGGAAGCAGGCCGCCGACCGTCAAATCGCGATTTCCAAACAAGTGTTCGCATACATATTTTGAAGAATACTTTGGGAACAAGATGGCAGAAGCCCGCGCGACGACGCTATAAGCCATTTCATCTGGTTCTCTCGGAGGCAAATAGCCGATCAATCCGGCCGATACCGGCGCTGATGTGTGCGTCGGATCTAGGTTGAGCAAGTTTACATGCACCGTTCGCTCGATCTACATCGCTTTCCACTACGATATGGCAAAGTGCCATTCTGCCGACGTAGAAGATCGTTCATTAACCGCAGAGTTCTCGGCAAGCGTCCCTTAGCATTGATCAGGAGAAACGCAGGCATCCCGGCCATCCGTAGCAACGTCTTCGCGCCCACTCGTTTCCGACGAGGCCATATCTGGCCACTTGCGACTTTTTCGGAGAGAATCTGGTAATAATACTGATCCCGAAATTTCCATTCTAATTGATTCTTAAACCCTCTCTTCGCCAACGGCATTTCTTTGGCAAACCAAAGTGGAGCACGACGGAGTGCGTACCGTACCTCTTCCGAGCAACGTTCGAACAGTTGCGTCCGGGTGATTTCTGGTGTTTCCGCCAAGACATTCCGGAGCCTAGTCTTTACCGCCCGTAATCTGTCCAACCCACTAGTTGTCCTAAACCGCATTCTGTCTTCAGCCATGATTATATAGTGACTCTTCTTTACGGCTGGATCACTCGCCAAAGTAAATAGACGCTTCATATCTATGCCCACCCATTTAGCCAGCAGGGAGTAGACGGCAACCGACGGACGCTCTCGCTGGTGCAGAATCTTCGACAACGATACCCGATTAAACAAACGAGGCGCGATGTGCTCTACGCCTTCGCGGATTCTCCAAAGGTCACCCGCGATGGCTTCGAGATCCAAAAAATGCCGGCTTCGCCTGTATCTATGAACCTCCGCCAAGATGACGGAGAGCGCGGAGGCCAAACTTTTCCAGCCAGGGCAGAGACTCGACTTCAACCGATATAGCCATCGCAAATCTTTCACCAGTTGGAGGTCGTAGTCGTTTAGACTTTTTTGGCGAGGTCCGTCCAAATCAATCCAATCAGTCGCGCTGTGGACCGTCGGCCATCCCTTTGCACTGGCGACCGTCTGCACGAGCAATATCCCATGCCTATCACAGGTGTTTACGCCGGGGATATTCGGAAGAATTCGCCAACATTGGCGGCGACCATTGGCATGGTCCTCACGTGCACATTCAACACAATACCGCCAATATGGAGCTTCATACCCGGGGAACATTTCCTGAATCAATCTATGATGTCCTTCAAATATCGCGCGCCGGAGCCGCTCTCGTTCGTTACTTAAGAGCGTTGGAGCCACAATATGGTATGCAGACCCATCCAAGATTACCTCATCACTCAATCCTGCCAATGCCGGCACGTTTGACTGCAGTGCACGGCAATTTGACGGGATTATTCCGCCGAACCTGACCTGACTCAGGCCCATGAGACGTTTCCGTTCCCTGTAGAGATTACTGTCACCCAGAAAAATTGCGAGCGAAGCCGCACTGGCGCTATCGACCAGTTCATCGGGTTGCAAAATGGGATAGTAACCAGTCATTGATTGGTGAAGTCTATAGGGAGATTTGTTGCGTCGGCGCGCAGCGCACTTAGCCACTCTCGCTCTGTTCCCGATCGAACTTCGAGAGCAAGTCCTTATAACGAGTACGAACGCAGTCGTATTTAATTGGGAAATTCTCTTTCATGGTTTTCTCCAAGATTTCCGTGGTGAGTTGTTCTTCGGGAAACCTGGAATGCCCGATGATGTTTGATTCCGCTGCCGTGATGAGGCGCTTCGCGTTGTCAGGCACTCCGCCGGTCAGTCCATTTGCCGCGACCGACAATCTTTGATCGAAGGGTGTGGGTCCACGGGTTACAAGTCTAGCTAGCAACCATTTAAAGAATTCATCCCATTCCGGACCAGGAATCATTGGCTCCCAGATAATTTGGCCTCTCTCCCCGCACATTCTACGTTGAAGAGCAGAGGACTGAATCGTTTGCCGGGCCGCTTTTGTTCCGATAAAAACCCAACGCGTGTGAGTGTAATTAATTAGCTCTTGGAGCGTGTTTTCGAAAACCATCCGTTCGCTCTTTGAGCCCACTTCGATATTTTGTAGCTCGTCACAGAAGATAACTCCAACGGCATGGACAGCAAGGGCCCTAGCTATAATACGAACCTGGGCAGTGTGGTTGCGCGATCGGTCGAGATCATTGCGATAGCTGGTCTTCAAGATGTAGTCTAAAATCGACGCTATCCACGCCAATAGTCCATAGGCGGACGCTTTCGGCGGCATGCTTAAATAAAGCCATACAACTTGCTGAATTCCTAGCCGTCTTCCGCGAAAGCTGACGTGGAGTATGGTCTGCGGACAGGCCATCAAAAGCGAGGTCATCGCCAGTGTCTTTCCGAGTCCAACATCCCCGAACAGCGAACCAGCACCCACTGCTCCACCCCGGTGATTTGGCTTCGCCGAGGCCGTCTGCCCGATGCCGGTGGCGAGTTGCGCAGCTGTTTCTATATAGAGCCCGTGCCATGGACGGTAGGCAAACGAGTTTCGGATGGTCGACATTACCATTTCCTCGAGTTGTATGTGCCGCCGCAGAGTGCATACAGCCGGATCAAGATCATCGATTCGCTCGCGCCGTACCTCTGGAGAGTGGTTTCTGACCTCAGGATCAAGTGGCGGGTTTTCGGCTTCAAGTACCGTCCTTACCTCAGACGGCTTGCGGGGGCGCGGTAGCGCTAGATATAGCGGATTATCTGCTACTCGCCGCGGAACGCTGTCGTCGTCCACGCGATAGATTGCTTCTTCCGGCGACCGATAGGGGATACGACTGAAGTCCGGCATATCAGGGACCTCAATATCTCTGCCATCGTCCGGATCCGGGGATTTCGACATGTTAGTTAATCCTAGCAATCAATCGTTGCCCCATTGCGCCTCGTCGAAAAATTCACCCCCAGTGGCGGGTGCTCCCTTGGGAGCTAGGCTTGGTACTACCATTTCATTCGAACGGCGGTCGGCTGTTCCTGCAATTTGGGCAGTCTTCGTCATACCCGCCCGAGCTTTGCCTGTGACTGCCGCAGCTTCACGATGAGTCTGGGCAATAGCCCCGCGGGCCCATGCATTTATTTCACGAAGCGTGGTTTCCGCGTATTTCTGAAGTCCATCGCGATATTCCTCAAGGTTGAGGCCGTATTCGAGCCAACTAAAGTCGCGCCAGCCTTCGTGTTCAGCACTCAAAGGGCATTTCAGTTCCACTACCCTTCTGTCACGGGTACGATGCCGTAACCACACGAAGTTTACGGTCGAAGGATCAATTCCAATCTCGACCTTCCAAGACGCCTTCCGTGCTCGCATAAGCCAATCGTTGGGATCGATGCCATCGGTTATGGTCGGCTCGAAATCGGGCACGTGAAACCTGAGTCCTTTTAGCTTAATGCCTTCAGCCGTTACAGAGGCAAAATGCGTTGGTAATACTCCGATCCGAGCTTTCTCGATGGGAAATGCCCTCATACATCCTCGCTCCTGAGCCCATTTGCAAAGCTCGTTTGGAACAGGTTTCGAATTCGCCGCCACCATGCCCGGGGTAAGCGCCTGCCGCTTGCGGATACGGGCGTTAAATTTGATCGCGAGTATAAAAAGAAGCTTCTGGACCTGATCGAAATCGTAGATCGCCGAAACATTTGGATGCTCTTTCAGCCGCTCCCGCATACCAGAAGTTCCGCCGCGCAATCGACGAAGACACCAGCGCAGCACCGTAAAGAAAGACTCTATCGTACCTTTTTGGTCGGGGCGCTTACTGGCACAATATTCTAACTTAATCCCTAGGGCAGTTCCGAGCCCCGTGCTTTTCCATGAATATATTTCACCTCTGTCGGACCGCAACTCGATTGGAAGCCACTGGCTATCCCACATCGATTTCTCAATTTTTAGGCCATAACGGGCGCACAATTCGACTTTATCCTCGAGACATTGCAATATAGCGCGCCCTGCTTCGATCGCACTACCGTTATACATAGTAGCGTACGCTGCTTGAATGAAGCCAGAGTGTGCATCCGCAACCGCGTAAGTGGTAAATCTGCCAATCGATAGTCTCGAACCGCGCGCTACACCCACAATATCAGGGGGTGTCCAATCGATCTCTGATAACACGCCGGGGTATATCGCCGGTGCAGATTGGCCGTACGGCTTACCCCGGTGATTCCTCTGCATCTCTAGCTCGCCAAACTGAAGCACCAGACGTTCCTGCAATGGGACCAGCCGCAAGCCATGCCATTTAAATTGGAATAGACTAGGTCTCTGTCCCGGGGGTAGAGGCTGAATGATCGCCACCCCTGCGATTTCCTTTTCCCTCTCAGCATAAAAATCCTCCAGAAATTTTTCGAAAGCCTCACCCCACGTTGCTTGGTTGCGAAGGTGCCGACGCACTCCCGCAGCAATGTTATTATAATCAGTGAGTGCGAGATTATAGGAATTCGGCTGATTCGTAGGCCTTGAAGGATAATCACATTTTCCGTGACTCGGATTACGACCGCATCGATGCCAGCGCGGACATGCTGCCGATAGCTCTCCTCCTGCCATGAGCACCTGACTGTAGGCCCAGTTGAGCGTGGAAGGGGGAACCTTAACCTTGGCCGCCTCGCGAACTAATTCTGGCCACAATTTACGCTGAGCCTGTTCAAAATATTTAGGGGCTAACAGAGCTTCCAGTGCGGGCAAAATTCTTTCAAACACACCAGTCGCTTTGTTCCCACTAACCGCTGGAGTCATCGATAGTTTTTCTTCGATATCAACAGGGATAATCTGCCGAATCGCCAAGGCGGTATTCAAGCGACTGAGGGATTTCACACGTAGACGAGTCGATGTACATTTTGTCCGTGCAACGATAACTTTGTCCTCGTCAGGAAGAACCTCAAATACGCGGAAATATTTCTGGTCAGATACGTTGCGATAATGTTGGCCCGCTTTGATCATAAGTTCGATTTATTTGTTAAAATGAACGGGATAATCCGGACCAATTGGTTGATGGAAGTTTACCGGCCAGCTCCGATTGGCGATGAGCCAAAAGGCTGCACGAGATATCCGCGCTGCGCTGATTTTCGTATATTCAGCAACTTTGAGTGCCGCGTCGAAAACCGGAACCTGTCCCGTCTCTAACAGTTCCCTCAGCGGCGGGGCGATCGCTGCCATTTCTGCAGATGCGAGCGGCGGTGGATCGAACGGAAGAGATAATATCCTCAAAAACCGATAGTTTCTTATTACGGTCCTTGGAATATCGTCCTCAGTCATGACCGCGTGAGGCACACCCGCCTCAGCGAGGGCTAGTTCTACTATGCGGAGTTTTGTCAGGGTTTTCGGCTTTGCCCTATCCACCTTTTCTTTGAAATCGACCGCTCTCCATCCACCGGATTTTAACGATAACATCCAATCAACACTCAAAGTCGCCGGTTCATGCAAAAAGTAGGGGTGGAGTAAATTATTCTTTGCCGCTACGACTGAGGTTAACTGGGACGAAATAGGGAACTGTTCTCGGATATTTCGATATTGCTCGTTATCCCAATCAAACAACAGGAATACATGGAACTCGTGGCGCGATAGGAAATCGTGCAACCGATTAGATAGCGAACCCGGTACTCTCTGCGCATAGCCGCGTGTTTTCGAACGAACCGCTCGTAAATATGGAGTATAAGGAAGATTTGGATCATCATCCTTTTCCAATTTTTGGCGAAGCTGGTTAACAAAGCTATTGAAGCATTCGTCGGCAACCTCGGCGGGCTCTGCAATTTGTAAAGTAGCGATCGGCTTCGGGCAGTATTCGCCCAAATCAAGTGACTCAGCGCTAAGGCCTCGGGATTCCCGTGGCGAGGAGTCGCCCGCGCTTAAGTCGGTCGCCTCCGCGTCAATTTCGCGGTGATTTCGAAGGCGTTCCGGGGTAATCGCTGGGGCAGCTTCCATAAATAATCAAACGTTTGATTTTATTAGATAAAAAAATCAAACGTTTGGTATTTCAAGCGAATTATTTTCAATTCTCCTTTAATCCACGATTTTTTGGCTTAGTTTTTATGTGTGCCAAAACGTCGACCAAACCCAAATGCTGAGGCACAGGCTACGGTCTTTCGCGAACAGCTCAATCAATTGATACAAGAAGCGGGTGGAATTAGGGCACTTGCGAAGAAGTGCGAAATTACCGAGGGAAACATCCATCATTATCTAAAGGGCAATGGTGAGCCAGGGATGGCCGTAATCGCTGCGATAGCGAGGGGAATGAATGTTTCCGCTGACCGCCTGCTATTTGGTCCCGATCGGCCGATTATTGTGGCATCACCAGGTCCTGGGCTTGAGGCGCAAACTATGACACAGTTTGAGATAATTCCGGAGCTTATGCGGCCACGTCGACGATCTTCCGACGGCAAAGCGGATTTATCGATGGGTGAAGGCAGTGCGATCGCTTTCCACAAGGAGTGGATTTCACGCAAGTTCGATTGCGAACCTCGAGATTTGGTTTATATGTATGCGAATGATGCGGATATGGACCCATTAATTCGGGTAGGAGAAATCATGCTGATCAATCGTACGGACGCATTGATTCAGGATGGTATTTATGTTCTTCGAATGGCGGAACAAATTACAGTTAAGAAACTTCAGTTCTCGGGTACAAATAAAGCCGAGGTCCGCGCCGAATCCAGAGAGTATCGCCCATGGCTCATCAACGATCCTCGTATGAATACGGAGGCGGGATTGTTCGGCCGCGTGGTGTGGTGGGGCAGGAGCATGTAGTCCTACTTTCGGCGTCATGCGTCTGAGTTGGATGACCGGTCCTTAGTGAAAGAACTCATGATCCATCCCCTCGAAAATGACCTTTTCAGGCCTAACACGGTAACATCCAGCCCAGAGACGATATAACATCCGCCCCCAAATCGTTAGACCGTCAGTAGTGAGTTTCACGCTCTACCCCTTATGAGGCCGCCAGAAAATATCGAAGGCTCGGCCCCCGTGAATCTGTAAGGGATGATAGCAAGGATGGGTCTGACTTGCGATTTGCTCGCGGTCAGAATCTTCGCGATCTGATCCAGCTGGTCAGCCGTGAGTCCGTTACCCTCGACCGCACGTCGTTCGACGGCGATCTCGATGCCACGCTTGGCTTTGATCTCAGTGCAAAACCGTCATTCAAATTCCACGTGGTAGGATGCATGCGGCCATCGCCCAGTTTCAGGCTATCGCCAAAGCTGAGGCGGGATATCAGGGAACGCAGTGGAAGCCTGGTGAGCCAAGACGATAGTTTTTTCATCGTTCTCGAATCTCTCCCAATACTTGCGCTTCAGTCACGCGCGACGCTTCCAAAAATACGCCAGCCGCTTTGGCTCTGACAGATGCCGAGCAGCCCCTCGGAAGATTCCGCCATTTTTGTGGCTACCATGGATTCTGAAAGCTCCCGGAAATGGTTATTTCAGCCATTTTTCGCTGAATGAAGGTCTTTGTCACCCCATCGCTGGGAAATAGGAAAAGACGGGTTTGGTTAAGTCTTGAAAAATGGAATTTCAGGACTTTCTCGGGAATTTCAAAACTTTCTTTGGAATTTCAAAACTTTCCTCTCCCTCACCAAGTTCTTACTTTTACTGCAGGTGGCGTCCCCACGGGGATTCGAACCCCGGTTCTTACCGTGAAAGGGTAGTGTCCTAACCGGGCTAGACGATGGGGACAGACCTTAAGCCGCGGAACGTACCCCGAGACTAATTCCGCGCAAGGGCTTTTTTAAAGGATCCTGAACCACGCTTACCTACGGCCGCCCGCGAGGCCATGCTTGAGTTACCGGCCCCCACCCTGTCTTTGTGCTGAATCGCCTGATCTCCGGATGAACCTGCGCTACTATCCCCACACGCTCGAACTGCGACACGCATTCACCATCGCCACCGCCTCGCGCACCACCACGCCGGCCATGATGGTCGAGGTCGAACACGAGGGCGTCATCGGCTACGGCGAGGCCGCGATGCCGCCCTACCTCGGCGAAAGCCAAGCCACCGCGGCGGCGTTTCTTGATCGGGTCGACCTCACGCGCGTCGCCGATCCCTTTCAACTCGAGGAAATTCTTCCCGCGATCGACGCCTTGGCTCCAGGCAACACCGCCGCCAAAGCCGCCGTCGATATCGCGCTCCATGATTGGATCGGCAAAAAACTCGGCGCGCCTTGGCACCGCATTTGGGGCCTCGATCCCGCGCGCGCGCCCGTTACGTCGTTCACCATCGGCATCGACACCCCTGAAATCGTCCGCGCCAAAACCCACGAGGCCGCGCCCTACAAAATCATTAAAGTGAAACTCGGCCGGGACGCTGCAACCGACCGCAAACTCATCCAAACCATCCGCGAAGTCTCTGATCGACCCATCACCGTCGACGCCAACCAAGGCTGGCGCGATCGTACCGAAGCACTCCGCATGATCGAGTGGCTCGCTGCGCGTGGCGTCGTTTTCATCGAACAACCCATGCCCAAGGAGCAGCCCGACGATACCGCTTGGCTGCGCGAGCACAGTCCGCTTCCGCTCATTGCCGACGAGAGCGTCCAACGTCTGGCTGATGTGCGTCGCGCCGACGGTGTCTTCGATGGTATTAACATCAAACTCATGAAGTGCACCGGCCTGCGCGAAGCGCACAAAATGATCATCCTTGCTCGCGCCCTAGACCTCAAAGTCATGCTTGGTTGCATGACGGAAACCTCCTGCGCCATCGCCGCGGCCGCGCAACTTTCTCCGTTGGTCGATTGGGCCGATCTCGATGGAGCCTTGCTCATCAAAAACGACCTCTTCAGCGGCACCACGATCGTAGACGGCAAAATCACGCTCAACGATCGCCCCGGCCTCGGGCTCGTGAAACTCTGATCGTTTTACGCGACCCATGTCTGCCGTCAACCCGCCTGCTGCGCCCACGCTCCGCGAAAAAATCGGCCAGCTTTTCAACGTCGGTTTCCGCGGCCGCACGCCCGCCGAGTGTGAACTCATCGCGCGCGATCTGCGCGAACTTCATTTGGGCGGCGTGATTTTTTTCGATCAGGACATGGCCGGCGGCACCATCGATTCCGGCCCGCGGCTCCGCAACATCGAGTCACCGGCGCAGGTCAAAACCCTCATCGCGTACTTGCAGGCTCAAGCGCGCGTGCCTCTCCTCGTCTCCGTCGATCAAGAAGGCGGTCGCGTCAATCGCCTCAAACCTAGCTACGGTTTCCCGCCGAGCATTTCTCACCAAGAGCTCGGGCGTCTCAACAAACCTCCCGAGACTTACCGCCACGCCGCCGCCACCGCGCAGACGCTCGCCGCCGTCGGTTTTAATTTCAACCTCGCCCCGGTCGTCGACCTCGAGGCCAACCCCAACAACCCGATTATCCAGGGCAAGGGTCGCAGTTTTTCCGCTGATCCCGCTACCGTCGCGCGTCACGCCGCCGAGTTCGTTCGCGCACATCGCGCGCACGGCGTGCTCACGTGCGCGAAACATTTTCCCGGTCACGGCAGCGCAGCGGGCGATACGCATCTCGGACTCGTCGATGTAACCTCGAGTTGGCACGAACGCGAGTTGCTTCCGTTTCAATCGCTCATCACCGCCGGTCTATGCGACGCGATCATGACCGCGCACGTTTTCCACGGCCAACTTGACCCGGTACATCCGGCGACGCTTTCACCTGCGATCATCACCGGATTACTGCGCGAGAAACTCGGTTTTGACGGCGTGATCACCAGCGACGACATGGAGATGAAAGCGATCTCGCACCACTACGGCCTCGAAAAGTCTGTGCCCGCCGCCATCGCCGCGGGCATCGACGTGCTCTGCTTCGGGAACAACCTCACCTACGATCCGGACATCGCGCGTAGAGCCATCGCCATTTTGGTGCACGCCGTCGAACAAGGCCAACTCACTGAAGCCCGCATCGATATTTCCTACCGCCGCGTCCTTGCCCTCAAACGCCGAGCGGGCCTCATCGCTTAGCTACTCCTACCCTCTTATGCTCCGTCGCCCGCTCTCACTCGCCACCACCGCCCTCGCGGGCGCCACGCTGCTTTTTTTCTCTAGTTGCCGCACCGTCCCTGGCACCGCCGCCAAACGGAGCGGCGATGAAATCATTGTCGCGGGTCAACTCTTTCATATCGGCACACCCGTCGTGACATGGATGGATGCGGGCGGCTACGACGCTTACCGGGTCGAACGCCGTTTCAGCGCCTACGCCGAGAGTAGCTACGAGCAGACGGTCGCCGCCGTGAAAGACATCACCGCACCCAACCGTTACAGCGCACGCATCAACACGCTTTCGCCTACGGAGATTGAAAAAATTCGCGGGGGAGGCTGGACCCTTCCGCAGCTCCAAAATGTCGTCGATCAATTCGTCCTGCATTACGATGTCTGCGGTCTTAGTAAGACTTGTTTCAACGTTCTGCATGATCACCGCGGCCTAAGCGTGCACTTCATGTTGGATCTGGACGGCACGATTTACCAAACGCTCGATCTCAAAGAACGAGCCCGTCACGCCACGACTTCCAACAATCGCTCCATCGGCATCGAGATCGCCAACATGGGAGCCTATCCACCCGGCGCGACCAAGACCCTCGAGGAATGGTACGGCCGCGACGCCACCGGTCGTACGATCATCACGATCCCCGCTCGCTTCGGTGAGCCGATGCTGCGCGTGAAAAACTTCGTCGGGCGCCCTGCCCGCCCTGAACCCATCCGTGGCGTCGTGCAAGGCACCGATCTCGTCCAATACGATTTCACGCCGGAGCAATACGCCGCGCTCGCCAAACTCACCGCCGCGCTGACAAAAATTTTTCCCAAGATCACCTGCGATATTCCGCGTGGTCCCGATGGTCAGGTGCTCCCGCAGAAATTGCCCGATACCGCACTCGCCACCTACCAAGGTGTACTCGGCCACTATCACATTCAGACTAACAAGACCGATCCTGGCCCGGCACTCCAATGGGAAAAATTGATTTCGGAGGCCCGCGCCTTAAAAAATTAAAATAATCCACGTTTTTTCATTACCCTACCCCATGAAAATTCCGCGACCATTATTATTATCGGCGTTGATTTTTGGCGGCGTCACGATTCTCTAAGGCACCGTCGCGCCGCAGGAATTCAGGGTCCCCGAGTTTTCTATTTATCGGGAGATGCAGGTCAATATCGCCGCCGGCCTCACGCCTTACCAAGTGCTAAGCTCTGCTACAAAAAAACGTCGGCGCCTACTTTAAAACCAAAGACACTTTCGGTCTAGTCGCCGTCGGCCATCGCGCTGATCTTATCCTCCTTAACGGCAATCCGCTTACTGACATCGCCCATGTCGCTCAGCGCGCCGGCGTGATGCTCCGCGGCCGCTGGCTTCCCGAATCCGAACTCCAAGCCGGCCTCGCCAAAATCGCCGCGGCACCTTGAAGCCGACTTACTTCACAACAAAACGATACGTCCCCGCGCCGACCTCCACGCGCAAATCCTCTTCAGCGGCAACGCCTACGTGCACACCGGCGGCTTGATTTAGCGCAACGCCACTTTCTGTGGTACGCTCCACGGTGGCCCGAGGTAAAATCACCGTCGCACACGTGTTCGGCGGCACCGTGACGTCGAGCGTGAAGACTCCATGTTCGTTTTTCCATGAGCTAGCGATCCGACCATGAATTGAATCATAATGCGCTTTTACCCAAAATATTGGCGCCTGATCAGGATTGCTGCCGGCTGTCGGTGGCCGCGGCCGAATGATGATTTTTCGAAAGCCGGCTCCATCTGAATCGATGCCGGCGAGCGAGCGATAAGCCCACTCCATCACTGCGCCGAACGCGTAGTGACTAAAACTATTCATTGCAGAATTTTGTAGTCCGTTCGCTCCACCGAATCCGTGCTCGGTCGTATAACTATCCCAACGCTCCCAAACGGTGTTAGCGCCGTTAATGACTTCATGACCCCAGCTCGGAAATTTTCGGCTCTGAAATAATCGTGTCGCCAGATTGTGCTGCCCGTTTTCGGTCAAGGCCGGCAGCAAGGAACGCGTGCCGAGAAATCCCGTCGCCATGCGAACGTCGTTGTGGGTAATTTTTTCTGCAAGCATCGCCGCCACTTTCGGCCGTTCGGCCTCGGGAATCAGCCCGATCCAGAGCGCCATCACATAGGCTGTCTGCGTATCGATCGTGAGCATACCGTCTGATTTGCGGTAGGTTTTGTTAAACACCGCCTGCGTCTTGGCTCGACGAGCGCGGTAGTTGGCTGCTTCGACCGAACGGCCGATGGCATCTGCCATTTCGGCCATCAATGCACAATCAAGGGCATGGAAACAGGTGTCTAGATATTCGACGGGTGTAGTTTCTTTGACGTTGAGCCAATCTCCCCACGGATTGCCCAGACTTGTACCGAGTCCCTCGGGCGTAGTGCTGGCCTGACGCCAAGCCATAAATCGCGTCATCGAGTCCCAATGCCGTTCGAGCAGTCGCGTGTCGCCGTATGTTTTCCAAATCGTCCACGGGCAAATAATCCCTGCATCCGTCCAGCCCGTGCCGAAACTTTTTGCCGCTGAACCGTGCGCCATCGGATACGGCGCGTAATCGGGATAAGCGCCAAAGCTACGCTGCGCTTCGACAACGTCGTCGCTCCATTTGGTGAAAAATGCGGCGACATCGGCATTGAACGTGGCAGTGCGGATATAAGCCTGCGCGTCACCCATCCAGCCGAGACGTTCATCACGTTGCGGGCAATCCGTGGGGATTTCCACGAAGTTGGCGCGCTGGGTCCATTGGGCGTTTTTTCCAAACTGCGTGAGCACGGGATCGCTGCATTCAAAATCACCAACCAGTGGCGTATCATTGTGCAGCACAAGACCCGTGATGGCATCCAGCGCGGGGCGCTCCGGGAGGCCCGTGAGTTCCACGTATTGAAACCCGTGATAGGTGAAACGCGGCGACCAGGTTTCGCCTGCTGCATCCCCGCGTAGGGTGTAAAAATCTGTTGCGCGCGCCTTGCGGAGATTTTCCGTCATGAGCCGCCCGTCGGGATGTAACATCTCGCCGTAGCGCAAGCGCACCTGTGTACCTGCAGCGCCTTTGATTTTGAGGCGCACGATTCCGGCAAAGTTTTGCCCGAGGTCGAAAAGGTAAACTCCCGGTGAGGGCTCAGTTAGTTGCTTGGCCGGCATCTCCTGGGTCACGCGGATCGGCGGCGCGGAATAAGCCTGCATTTTTGGCGGCGCGACAAAACCCAAGTCCATGTCGCGTTGTTCGAGCGCGTCGGTGTACAGTGCACGAGCGCGAGGGTTGGTTTCAGCGCGCACTGCCGGGGTCCAATCGGCGGCTTCATAACCTGCCGTAGCCCAACCGCTCAATTCAGCCCGCGCGTCGTAGGCCTCACCCATAATGAGATCCGCTTCACGCGTGGGCCCGCGATCTGTGACGCGCCAAGTTGCATCGGTACCAAAGGTTTCATGCGTACCGTCGATATAATCGATTTCGAGCTGCGCCCGGAACGCGGGGGTTTTCCCGTAAAAATATCGCCCCACTTTATTTGGCCCGTAACCCACAAGGAGTCCGTAGCCGACGTAGCCCGCATACCAACCATCGGCCACAACCGCACCGAGCACATTAGCGGTACCGCTCCGCAGCAACGCGGTCACATCATGCGAGCTATAATAAGCGCGTTGTAAATAATCTGACCATCCGGGCTGGAAAAAGGCATCACCCACGCGCTGGCCGTTACAATAAAGCTCATAGAGCCCAAGGGCCGAGGCGTAGACGACGGCGCGGCGCACGGTTTTTTGTGCCGTAAATTCTTTGCGGAAAAGCCGCGGTGGCGGCAAATGCAATTTCGCGCGGTCCGTGTGCAGCGGCTCATGATCGCGCTGCGCGATCCAGGCTGCTGTCCAATCTGAGGGTTGCAACAAGCCCATTGTCCAACGCGCTACCGGACTCCACCCCGAGACTTGATTCAGCTCGTCCCAGATGCGCACCTGCCAAAAGCACTCACCTCGTGAAACTAGGGTTTGTCCCGCGTAAACCACTTGATTAGACTTAGCGCCGTCCACGCGGCCACTATCCCAGAGGTTGGCCTCGCCCCGGGTGAGCTTTTCTGCGCTCGAAGCCACGCGGATCTGAGCCGCGATTTGAGCGATCCCGCGGCGCTCCGACTCCAAACGCCAAGAAAGACGCGGCAACCGCACGTCAATTCCTTCGGGTTCACTCAAATACTCGCAACGCAATCCCTTCACGACGACGGGTTGAGACTGTGGCAGGTCAGCGGCGAGGCCTAAGCAGACGCTCAAAAAAAACGAAGGTATGAGTTTTAAGACTAACAGCAGCGACGATTTCATATGACGAGAAAACCGCCCACCTCCAAAAGGGTGACGGTCTACAGGAACGTTTAAACTTGCAGAGGTTAAGGTGTCTTTTTGCCAAACGTGGGCTCGATCTTGATCAACGCCGTCGCCGCGAACGACGGGATCGTCGCGACCAAGACCCAGGTAAAAAATTTCACATAACCGAGCTGATCCTGAATCCAGCCCGCGGCCATTCCCGGCAACATCATGCCGAGGGCCATAAAGCCGGTGCAAATCGCGTAGTGCGCAGTTTGATTTTCTCCGCGCGCAATCATGATCATATAAAGCATATAGGCCGCGAACCCAAAGCCGTAACCAAACTGTTCCACCGCGAGAAAGCTACTGATCACAACGACGCTGCTGGGTTGGACGAGCGCGAGGTAGATAAAAACCAGGTTAGGCAAGTTCATCGCTAAAATCATCGGCCACAAAAGGCGCTTGAGGCCATAAACCGAAATGATCCAGCCGCCCAAAATTCCGCCGGTGGTCAGCGCCGCTACGCCGACCGTTCCGTAAACAAGCCCCACTTGTTGCGTCGTCAATCCCAACCCACCCACATCGCGACCATCCAGCAGAAAAGGCGTAACAAGTTTTAACGCCTGTGATTCCGCAAAGCGGTAAAGTAGTAAAAATCCGAGCGCCGACCCGATGCCAGGTTTTTTAAAAAATAGAACAAACACGCGGGCGAAGTCACCCCACAGTTGTCCGGTGCGCGGGGCCGCCCGATCCGCCGCCGGCTTGGGCAGCACGAAGAAATGATACAACCCCGCGAGCACAAAAAAAACCGCGAGCACCAGAAACACCATCGACCACGCCTGTGTGAAACTACCCAGGGTCTGCGACAGATGACCTGCCAAATATACGATTCCACCCTGACCCGAAAGGGTCGCCATCCGATAAAACGTGCTACGCACCCCGACAAACGCCGCCTGTCGATGCGGCGGCATCGCGAGTAGATAAAATCCGTCCGCCGCAATGTCGTGGGTCGCGGAGCTAAATGCTAACAACCAAAATACCGCCAACGAGGCCTGGAAATACGCCGGCCCGGGCAAGGTCAACGCCACGGCCGCGAGGGCTCCGCCGATACCAATCTGTAACGAGACGATCCAAAAGCGCTTCGTGCGAAACAGCTCCACCAGCGGCGACCACAGCGGCTTGATCACCCATGGTAGATAAAGCCAGCTCGTGTAGAGCGCGATATCCGTATTGGAAACCTTCAGGTTTTTATACATGACGACGGCTAGCGTCATCACGACGACGTAGGGAATACCTTGGCAAAAATACAGTGAGGGAATCCAGCGCCAGACGTTGGGAATTTTCGGTGCGGGAGTTTCCATGGGGTGAATGGGGGTTAAGAATCCGAATCCGTGACGAGATCCAACCGGACGCGTGGGCTTTCGTTACCCACCGCGTCGACCGCGGTCACGACGACGCACTTGAGTTTACCGAGCTTCAGATCAGCGCCTAGGCTCAAACGCGTGTCGGAAGCAGGTTGCACTGAAAATTTCCAGTGTTCGCCATACAATCGCCACACGGCATAGGCGACCACGGGTTTCCCCTTTCCAGCCATGATCGTAGCCGTCTGCGTGGTCGGCGCGTACTGGAGTGTGGCCGCGGGCGGCACGGTAGCATCAAGCCAAGGTGTCGCCGGCACGAGCGCAGCCACGGCGTAAGGCCCAGCGCTCAACCGAGCATCAATACCGCGTCGCCCTTGCAGCAGCGCGATCATACTAAAATGAATGTGTCCGGTCGCGCCATGTTGCGCCCGCGTGAGATCGATTTGGCGAGTGATCTCGTCGGGCGCCCACGATTTCGGTGTGTCGTTAATCGAACTCGTAAACAAACCTGGCCAGATGTGGCGCTGGCTGGAGTTGCGCTCAGTCCAATAGTTTAACAACACCGCAAAATCCTGCGCCTTTTTTTCCTTTGGCCAGTAAAGCTGCGGGGCGAGGTAATCGAGCCAGCCTTTTTCCAGCCACAGTTCCACATCGGCGTAGAGTTTATCGTATTGGCTAAAACCTGCGATCCCACGCGGCCGGAGCTGAGGCCGACCGATGCCAAAGGGGCTCACGCCGAATCGCACGTGCGGCTTGATCGTATGAATCGTGCGGTAAATTTTTTCCACCAACTGATTTACCTGTTGGCGGCGCCACTCCGCCCGCTCGGCCTTGCCGCCCGCCGCGCGATAGCGTTGCCACGACGGCTCATCCGGAAAATCCAGCTCGGGCGCGGTGGTGAATTTTTTCGCCGGAGCCCCCCCGGTGACGGTCGTCGGAGCTGCGATGGGATAAGGATAAAAATAATCGTCGATGTGCACGCCATCGATGTCGTACCGGCGCACCACGTCGCTGATCACTTCAAGTGTGCGGCGAACCGCAAAGGGCTCAGCCGGATTCATCCAGAGCAAGTCACCGTAAGCTTTCACCGCCTCGGGGTTTGTCTTGGCGATGTGCGTCGCCGCGAGCGGAGATTTGGCGGTATTGTGGCGCGCGCGGTAAGGATTAAACCACGCATGCAACTCGAGCCCGCGTCGGTGGGCTTCCGTCACCCAAAAATCCAGCGGATCATAAAACGGCGTGGGCGCTCGCCCTTGTGCGCCCGTCAAATACTCCGACCACGGCTCCAGCTCCGAGGCATACAAGGCATCGGCGGCCGGACGCACCTGAAGAATGATCGCGTTGAGTTTCAACGCCTGGGCGCGTTCCAAAATTGCGCGCGCCTCAGCGCGTTGTTGTTCAACGGGTAGGCCGGGTTTACTCGGCCAATCGATGTTCGCCACAGTGGCGACCCATACGGCGCGAAATTCTCGCGGCGCCGGCGGCGGATTTTTGTCCTGATCAAAAAAATACCAAGCCAGCCCGAGTCCAATGAGACTCACGATCAACGCACTAAGAACCCGCCGAAAGCGTTTCATTGCATTAAACGCGAGTTATCACGCCTGCAAAATCGCGCGGCGAACATCGCCGGCCACGGCATCGAGGGCGGCCTGCGCGGCCGTGACGTTGGTTTTTAAGTGCAGCGCCACGATCGCGGTTTTCACTTTATAACCGCAGTGCTCGAGCGTACTTTTCGCGGTGGCTTCATCGGCGCCGGTCGCGCGCACCGTCAACGCGATCGCGCGGCGGAAGAGTTTCGCGTTGGTCGGCATGACATCGACCATGAGGTTGCCGTAAACTTTGTGCAGCCGGACCATGATCGCGCTGGAGAGCGTATTGAGAAAAATTTTCTGAGCTGTTCCAGCCTTCAAACGTGTACTGCCGGAAATCGTTTCACTCCCCGTATCGAGTGTGATACCAATCTGCGCTGCGGCTACGACGGGTGAATCAGGATTGTTAGCGGCGCCAATTGTGAGCAGACCCGCCGCCCGACCCGCTTCGAGCGCACCCAAGACGTACGGCGTGGCGCCTGAAGCCGCGAGGCCGATCAAGACATCATTGCTCGTGGGATGGGTCGCGCGGATATCAGCGGCGCCTTGCGTGCGGTTATCTTCAGCGCCTTCCACGGCTTCAAATAACGCCGCGCGTCCGCCGGCGAGCAACGCCACGACGCGATCCTTGGGCCAGCTAAATGTCGGCCACAGCTCAACACTGTCGAGCAGCCCGAGGCGTCCGGAAGTGCCAGCGCCGGCGTAAATCAAACGTCCGCCTGCCGCGATGCGAGGCGCCGCCGCATCCACGGCTTGAGCAATCTGCATGGCGGTCGCGTGGACGACCTGCGCCGCGTGGACTTGGTCAGCCGTAAAGGCGCGGATCAAATCCGTCGTCGTATAACGGTCGAGGTCGGGGTGCTGGCCGCTGGGAGTTTCCGTGTTCAACATCGGTGCGGCGAGATTCCCGCGTTGCCGCGTTCGATTCAACTGCTCATTTCACCTTACCCGTGGATCGTCTTTCTCTAACTAACAGCCCTTCGCCATCCGCCGAGCTCTACGTCGGTGCACTTTCTGGCACCAGTGTGGACGGGGTCGATGTCGCCCTGGTGCGTTTTGAGCCACAGCCCACTCTCGTCGCTTCGCATTCGCTCGCATTTCCTGCGGCCTTGCGCAGCGAATTACTCGCGCTCTGCGTCCCAGGAGAAAACGAGATCGACCGCCTCGGCCGGGCCGATGTCGCCGTTGGCCAACTTTTCGCTCAAGCCGTCAACGAACTGCTGGCGCAGGCCGGTGTCGCTCCCAGCGTGGTCCGCGCGATCGGTAGCCACGGGCAAACGATCCGCCATCGACCCGGCTTCACGCCCGCGTTCACTCTGCAGATCGGCGATCCTAACGTCATCGCGGCGGCTACCGGCATTCCTGTCGCCGCCGATTTCCGCCGCAAAGACGTCGCGCTCGGCGGGCAAGGTGCACCGCTCGTTCCAGCCTTTCACGACGCAATTTTTCGGGATGCCCGAAGCGACCGCGTCGTCGTCAACATCGGGGGCATCGCCAATCTCACCGCGTTATCTGCTGCCCCGACCGCGCCGGTCTTCGGTTTCGACACAGGGCCCGGTAACACGTTGCTTGATGCCTGGAGCCGACGCGTCCTTGAGGCGCCGATGGACCGCGATGGCGCCTTGGCCGCCCGCGGCCGCGTCGTGCCGGCATTACTGAGTGCTTTACTCGCCGAGCCTTATTTCGCCCAAGCCGCCCCGAAGAGCACCGGCCCTGAGCATTTTTCCATCGCTTGGCTCGAGCGTCACCTCGACGCCCTGCCCGCGCCACCCAGCGAGGCCGACGTACAAGCAACCCTCCTGGCCCTGACCGCGGAGTCGATTGCGGCGGCGATAGAGTCTCTTTCGCAACTCACGCGGCCGGATATTTTTATTTGCGGTGGTGGCGCGCGTAATCCGGTCCTGCTCGGAGCCTTGCGTGAGCGTTTGCCCACCCACCGCGTGGATACGACTGAGGCGTTGGGCGTTTCCGCCAGTTGGGTCGAAGCCCTCGCTTTCGCCTGGCTCGCCCGCCAACGCTGGCACGCCCTCCCCGGCAATGCCCCGGCCGTCACGGGCGCGAGCCGCCCTGCTGTCTTAGGCGGACTTTTTTTGCCGGAATGATTTCTGCCACCGACAAAGCATCCGCGATTCTAACTGAATCCGACTGGCTCGCCCGCCAAGCGGCTCACGAAACGCGCGTGCGCGTCTGGACTGATCCACACCAAGCCCGTGCCTCCCGTGGCGAGAAACACCCGGTGCACGATTTTCTTTTTAGTTACTACGCCTTCCGCGCCGCGTGGCTTCGTCGATGGCATCCGGGCCCCGATGTCGTTCTCACGGGCGCCGCGGCTGAAACGTTTCTGCGTTGGCCCGAGTACCGCACGGTCGCACTCGACGAAGGCACCTCGGGTGTCGTTCTGGATCCCGGCACGCTGCCGGTTCATCGCCGCGTCTTCGTGACGTGGTTGCGCGATCTTCTGCAAACGATGCAGACGCGCCCGGCGTTTTTCGGCTGCTTCGGTTTGCACGAATGGGCGATGGTTTATCGCCAAACGCCCGACGAGATTCGCCACAACGCTTACCCGCTACGTTACCCACCCGATGCCTTAGCACGGATCGTCGAAGCCGCGCCCATCACTTGCACGCACTTTGATGCGTTTCGCTTCTTCACTGCACCCGCTCGTCCGCTCAACAAACTTCAACCGACCCGAGAGAGCGTCTCGCAACACGAGCAAAGAGGCTGCCTTCACGCTGGCATGGATCTGTACAAATGGGCCTTCAAGCTTGCGCCCTTCACGCCGAGCGAACTCGTCGCAGACGCATTTGAACTCGCCTGCGCCATTCGCGAAATCGACATGCGCGCCAGCCCATACGATCTCGCTGCCCTCGGCTACCCGCCCATCGCCATCGAAACGCCCTCCGGGCGCGCTGAGTACGAACAGTATCAACGCGCCTTCACCGCCCGCGGAGAGCCCCTCCGCGCTCGTCTCCTTGCCGTTTGCGAACGCCTACTCGCCGCCCCGCTTGCGAACACCACTCCTTAACCTAACCTGCAGCAATGAAATCAATTTTTGCCCTCGGCGCATTCGCCTTGTTTACGACGATTCACCTCACGCCCATCCAAGCCGCCGCTACCAACACGACGGTTGCTGCTGCCGCGGGTAATCTCGCCGGTAAGGTCGTGGAGACGATGGACGCCGCCACGTACACGTACGCGTTAATCGATACGGGCGCGGCGAAAGCCTGGGTCGCCGCTCCTCAATTCATCGTGAAAGTCGGCGACACTCTGGCAGTGGCCGACGCTATGCCGATGAATCAATACCGCAGCAAAACGCTCAACCGCACCTTCGAGGTCGTCTACTTCAGCGGCAACGTTCGCGTGAACGGAAATCCGGCAATCGCGACGGCCGCAGCAGCCACCACCGCGACTGCGAGCGCGGGCAAGGCCGCAAATCTGACCAACATCCCGCGCGCGCCTAATGGCCAGACCGTTGCAGAAATCCTTGAGGGCAAAAATAAATTCGCAGGTCAACCGATCGCGATCCGGGCCCGCGTGGTGAAATATAACGCGCAGATTCTCGGTAAAAATTGGGTGCATCTGCGCGATGGTTCCGGCGCCGAGGGCACCAATGACCTCACCGTCACCACCAACGTCGAAGTCAAAGTCGGCGACCTTGTCCTTGTCACCGGCAAGCTCGCGACCAACCGTGATTTCGGTAGCGGCTACACCTATGCCGCGATTGTCGAAGACGCGGTGGTTATTATTCAATAAACCTCGTTTTGAGCTTCGCGCTCATCCTCCCGCCATGCCCAACACCCTGACGCGGAAAAAACCTACCTTTCCTGTCAGCCCGGATCTCCTCGGTTACCTCCGTCGCTACAAACGCGAGCGCGACCTCTCCGTCACTTACGAACGGCTTCGCGCTTTTCAGGAAGTTATTCCCCTCACTGACGCCAAAGGTGCTCCCACGCTTTGGGACACCGTCATTTACGACGGCGCAGAGATGCGCGAGCTCAACGAGGCGCTGAAGCTTGTTTACGCCCTGCTTAAAGTTGATGGCGATCTCTCCGTCATGAGCCACCTTTATGTGGACCGCATCGACTACTGCACCTTCGGCAACTCCACGCCGTTTCGCATTCGCATCGTCAACGCGTACAACGACAATCAGGATTACTTTTACGTCAAAAAAGCTGACGCCTCTCGCATTTACGGCCTCGAGCTCGAACACCTGCTCTCGCCTAATCGTCTAAATTTCATCACGCACGGCTCGACCCTGATCGAGGAACACATCATCGGACTGCCCGGCGACGTCTTCATCGACCACTGGTTGAAGCGCCCCGAGCTACGCCCGATCCGGGTTGCTAAAGAGCTCGTGAAATTCAATGAGCGCTGTTTTGTCCGACTGCTCGGTGACATGCGTAGCTACAATTTTGTGGTTCAACTGACGCCCGATTTTGACGACTGGCAGGTGCGCATCCGCGCCATGGATTTTGACCAGCAAAGCTACAACAGCCGGAAGAATTTTTATCTCCCGCAGTTTTTTAAGGAAAACACCGAGCTCACGCTTTTCTGCGCCAAGCACCTTCGCCCCGAAACCGCCAACCAGTACCAGCGCGAGGAACAGACGCTCTTACTGCAACGCGCTAGCTTGGCCTCCGAACGTCTTAGCTTGCTGCTGCACACCATGAGTGGCGACTCGATCTCTCCGCCTGAAAAAATTCATGAACTGCGCACCCTTCTCGCCGCACACTACGGGCGCGACGTGTACTTGCGCTGCGAATCTATGGGGGCACTCATTCGCGAAAATCTCGAATCCATCCGCCGCAACGTCGGACGCCCCATTGTCCCTGAACTTGTGCCCGAGTAAATCAGGGCGGCTAGCGCCGCTTTTTTTTAAATTATTTTTTTGGTCACACCCACTTAACGTTTAGTTTTCTAACCCCACCCGATGCGTCATTTATTTTTTTGCCTCCTTTTTTTAGCCACTGGCGCATTGCGCGCGGCGGTGCCCGCCTCGTTTCCGGTCACCATCCACATCGACGCCGCCCAACCGGGCGCTGAACTAAAACCGATCTATCGATTCTTCGGCGCCGATGAGCCCAATTACGCTTACATGAAGGACGGCAAAAAACTCCTCAGCGATATTGGTCAACTCGGCTCGTCCGCCGCGCCGGCCTATTTTCGCACCCATAGTCTGCTTGTCACCGGGGATGGCACCCCCGCCCTCAAATGGGGCAGCACCAACCTTTACACCGAAGACGCGCAAGGCCGCCCGGTGTACGACTGGACGATCGTTGATCGCATTTTTGACACGTATCTCGCCCGCGGCGTGAAACCTTACGCTCAAATCGGTTTCATGCCCGAAGCCCTCTCAACCCAGCCCAAACCCTATCAACATGAATGGCGCCCAGGATTTCCTTATAGCGAGATCTACACCGGTTGGGCCTACCCGCCGAAGGATTACGCAAAATGGGCCGAGCTCGTTTATCAGTGGGTCACACACTGCGTCGCGCGCTACGGCGCCGCTGAGGTTTCTTCGTGGTATTGGGAGGTGTGGAACGAAGCCAATATCTCGTACTGGAAAGGTACACCGGAGGAATTCCGCAAACTCCACGACTATGCGATCGATGCCGTGCGCCGTGCGCTGCCCACGGCCCGAGTCGGCGGCCCGGATACCGCCAGTGATGGCGGTAAGTTCATGCAGGATTTTCTCGAACACGCCCTGCGTGGTAAAAATTTTGCGACCGGCCAAATCGGTACGCCGCTCGATTTTCTCTCCTTTCATGCCAAGGGATCGCCCACGTTTATCGAAGGGCACGTGCGTACCGGTCTCGCGGCCCAACTCAACACCATCGACAAGGCCTTCGCGCGCTTTGCCTCTTTCCCCGAACTCAAAGGCAAGCCCATCGTCATCGGTGAATCCGACCCTGATGGATGTGCCGCCTGCCAAGGTCCACAACTTACGTACCGTAACACGACGATGTATTCCAGCTACACCGCGGCGGCTTTCGCGCGCAAACACCTGCTCGCTGAAAAACACGGTGTGAACCTCGAGGGCGCCGTCACGTGGGCTTTCGAATTCGAAGACCAGCCCTACTTTGTGGGCTTCCGCGTCATGGCGAGCAACGGCCTCACGCTACCGGTCTTCAACGTGTTTCGCATGATGGCCAAAATGTCGGGCCGCCGCCTCTCCGCGGTGAGCTCCGGGGATCCCGGGGTCGAATCCATCATCAAAAACGGCGTCCATGGCGAGAGCGCCGATGTCGCCGCCTTGGCGAGTCTCGACTCCGCGCGCCACCAACTGTCCGTTCTGGTCTGGCATTACCACGACGATGATATCCCTGGCGCCACGGCTGACATCGACCTCGCGATCGCTGGGCTACCGCCTGAAGCTGCCGCAGCGCACCTCACGCACTTCCGCGTCGATGCCGACCATAGCAACGCTTACACGCTGTGGCTCGCCCTCGGCTCGCCCAACGCGCCCACCCGCGCGCAATACGCTCAACTCGAAACCGCCGCCCAACTTGCCCAGCTGGAAACCTCTCCGGCCAGCGTCAGGGCCGCTGGTGGTGCAGCCAGGTTAAAATTTCCGCTCCCACGCCAAGCCGTTTCACTACTGATTTTAAAATGGTAAAATTAACTAAGGAAAACCCCATGTCTTATTTTCTGCGTATCCCACGGTTGATTTACTTTCTCTGTATTGTAATTTGCGCCCGCGCCGACGATGCCTTTACCCTGCCGCCAGCACTCGCGGCTGCTCAACGCGTCGTGATGCTGGGCGATAGTATTACTTACGGCGGAGCGTACGTGGATTTTATTGAAGCGGTCATCCACACCCGCGTGCCGGGGTGGCGGGGCGAAATCATCGACGTCGGACTTTCGAGTGAAACGGTTTCCGGTCTCTCCGAAACGGGCCACGCCGGCGGCAAATTCCCCCGTCCTGATCTCCACGAACGGCTGGGGCGCGTGCTCGCGCAAACCAAGCCCGATGTCGTCCTTGCCTGCTACGGTATGAACGACGGGGTTTATTTTCCCTTATCCGAAGAGCGTTTCGAGCGCTTCCGCGACGGCATGAATCGCTTGCACGATGCCGTCGTCGCAGCGCACGCGACCATGATCCACATCACCCCGCCGGTCTTCGATGCGCGACCGATCGCGGCCAAAGTTCTGCCGGCTGGACTCGACGCCTACCCGACGCCCTTCGCTGGTTACGACGAGGTGCTCGCGCAGTATTCGGCGTGGCTTATCGCGCAGCGCGCTCGCGGTTGGGAGGTGATCGACGTGCACACGGCGATGACTCACACCCTGGCTCAGCTGCGCACGCGCGAAGCCGCGTTTAGCTTTTCTAAGGACGGCGTGCACCCGGACGCCCTCGGACACGCCGTGATCGCACGCGCGATTCTCAACGCCTGGGGCCTGCGCCCCGATGACGATGAGCTCCTCGGTCACCTCGCCACCAACCCTGACGGCGAACTGCTCAAACTCATCCGTGAGCGCCGCAAACTCCGCATGAACGCCTGGCTCACCGCCACGGGTCACCAACGCCCCGGCGTCGCGGCAGGCCTGCCACTCGCCGAAGCCGAAAGCCGCGCCGCCGCGCTGACGCAGAAAATTCGTGCGCTGCCTTGAGCCGAGCCGCGCGCGTTAATTCGTACGCTTCCGCCCCAGTGGCGCTTTCTGCGGAAAATCTCAGCGCCGATTTCGGCATCCATCGCTGGCCTTCGATGGTTTTCGGCGTTTAGTGCCTGACGACCATGAGCCCTCAATTTCCGCACCTCCTCGGCGCCTCGTTGCTTGCGCTCACCACCCTGCTCGTCGGCTGCGCCAGTTCGACTAAGCTCCCACCGTTGCGCACGGTGCCATTTGTCGACCTCGAGCGCTACACCGGTCGTTGGTATGTGATCGCCAACATCCCCTACTTCCTCGAGCGCGGCAAAGTCGCCAGCTACGACACTTACGCCCGCCGCCCCGACGGCACCTTTACCAACGACTTCACTTTCCGCCGCGGCACCTTCGACGCGCCGGAGGTCACGTGGCACGGTAAGGCGAAAATCAAAAACCGCACCACCAACGCCGAATGGGCCGTGCAGTTTATCTGGCCGCTTAGCGCCGACTACCTCGTGATCGATCTCGACCCCGACTACCGCTGGGCCGTCATCGGGCACCCTTCGCGCAACCTCCTCTGGGTCCTCGCCCGCGACCGCCAGCTACCCGAAGCCACCTACAACGCCCTTGTCGCCCGCACCGCCGCCCAAGGCTACGACCCGACTCGAATCACGAAGGTCCCGCAGCCGACCAACTGATCAACGGGGCGCGACACACTCCTTTTTCGCGCCTCGTCGCCCGGCGCGTAAGGATTGGAGACCGGATGCATATTGGAATTATAGCTAAATTAGGGATATTATCATGAATGGATAATATCGCTAACCTTGCTCAATATGAAGAGGGGAACGGTTCCCGAGTATTCAATGGACCCTTAAGCCTAGATTTAATAAAACGAGGTTCAGTTCATTTTCGTCGGCACCTTGTTCAACGAGTAGGCAATCGCGGGGTTCAGGGGTGACTCTCCCTGAGTGGAGACGAGGCCTTTTAGGTTAAAATCATAGATAAAACCAGGTTTCAGGTCGGCGAACTGGACCTCAGCGCTGAGTCCATCGGCGCTCACGGTGACTTTTGACGGCGTGATCTGGGTCAGCTCGGTCTGAGGCGAACCGTAGGGCTCGTGGTATTTGTAGTAGTAACGGCGCACCGGCCACCGCGTAAGCTCTGCGGCACTGGCAGCCAGCGGAGCGGTAAAGGTGAAACGGAAACCGTCCGGCGTCGCGTGCATCGTGAGCGCTTCAAATGGCGTCTTCGTGAGCTTCACCGTACCGATGCCTTCACCGCCAGCCCAGATGAGATGGGTGCGGCCGACATAAAGCGTGTCGCCGACAAACAGCAGGCGATGGATGCCGCCGCGCAACGCCTGGCTATCAACGAAACTCACGCACGCGCCTTGCCACACGCCGTCGACTTGCTCGGGCAGGAGCCGCAGCACGCGCCCAGAATTCATCTCGCCCACAATCATCTGTCCGCCAAATGGACCCCACGCCGCCGTCTGTGGGATGAGAATCATCGCGGTTGGCGAGCTCGCGTAGAAACTGTGCGGCAGGTTGATCGCCGCGACCGTGCGTAGGGCGTTGAGTTTTTCGATGGGGAGCTTGAGCGGCTCGGATCCGTCCCAGTTGGGCCGCCAGACCAGACTCGCCGGATGGCCATAAAAACCGCCGCGTTTGACCACGTGCACGGGACTGGTGCCGCGCCAATCGCCTTGGTTGTCATTAGTGAAAAAATTACCCACCGCATCGAAGCCCATGCCGTCGGGCGAACGGAAGCCGGTCGCAAACAGCTCCGCCGCGCCGGAGGCTTCGTCGATCTCAATGATGCACCCGCGCCACTTCACCCGCCCATACATGCGGCCCGCCTCGGTCGAGTTTTTCTTCCAATCGGCTACATCGTAGAATTTCTCGCGCGGTAGGCCGATAGGACTCCACTCGCCTCGGATTTCCTCGCGGATGGTGTCGCCCGCGGAAGCGAGGTTAAGGCTCACATAGAGTTTGCCGTTGGGCCCGCGGACGGGGCCAAAGGCGAACTCGTGGTAGTTGCCGGTCATACCAAAGTCGTCGAAGAGGGTCTCGTAACGGTCGGCGACGCCGTCGCCATCGGTATCACTTAGACGAGTAAGCTCGGGGCGCTGCATCACAAGTAAGCTGCCGTCTTTACTGAGCAACAATCCAAGTGGCTCGTGCAGACCTTCAGCGAATATTTTCCAGCTCAGCGTCTTGAAATCATAAAACGCAACTTGGCCGTGGTGAAATGCCGCCGCGAGTTGACCGTCGGGCAAAAGCGCCAGGCCGCCGAGCTGCGGATCGACCCCGGGAGGCGTGGAGATTTTGCCGATAGCGTAGTGTTGAGCAACGCGCGCATCGGCCGTCGTCGTAGTCTCGCCAGCGCTGGCGAAGGTACTCACCGCGAAGAGCGCGAGCAGGAGGGGAGAACGTTTCACGGGGTTCATGGCGAGCAGAGCGCGGAAGTGAGCGTGAGGGTGAAGTCGGCGGCTTGGGCGGGGGTGAGCGTGAGCACATCGTCCTGCCAAGTGCCGGCCGAACTGGTCCACTGGGCGTTGGGATCGGCCGCGGCGCGGTAGAAAACCGGGCCAGTCGCGCGTGGGATTTGCAGACGCAGCGCGATGCCAGGGCGACCGACGGCAGGGAGCACGTGCTCGTAAACCTCAGTTTCGCCGGCGCGATAATGAAACACGGGGCCGAGCGTGGTAACGGCGTAGCCTAGGAATTTAACGTTGGGCGCAGCGGAATCCGCAGCGCCGAAGCGAAGGGGGAAGACATCTTTAGGCGCGCGCCACCAAGGTTTAGTGGGAAGGACCGGCAGAATCTTGCCGTTGCCGGCCCAGTTTTCGGAGGCGTCGATGAAACTGCCCTGCCACGCGTAACGGAGGCGGCACTGTCCAGCATCCCAGCACACGTTCTGGCTACCGACGAGTGCGATCGCGACGGCGGCCGGACCGGCATCGGGCATAAAGATGCGTTGGGTAAAGGGACGTTTTCCGCCACCAGCCACCGCGCCCTGTGCGACCATCGGCGGAATGTTGGGGTCCTTCTCGATGGGTGGTGGCGTCACACCGGCGTAGAGTGCGCCGTACATGATCATACCGTGACCGGGAAACGTACAAACATACGGATAGATTCCAGGGGTCGTCGGCACCGCGAACTTGATCGAGCCGGAGCCCTCTGCGGTGAGAAGCCGGCTGTGCACCAGAACATCGGCGCTCGGCGGCACGTATTCGAGGGCTGGACCTTTTTCGACCAGCGCTAGAGCCGCCTGCACAACGGAATCCTTGGTGCCGGGACGAAGGAGTACGAAATTGTGCGTCTGATCAGTTGAGTCGTTGTTCTCGATTTCAACAATGATTTCCTCGCCGGGTTCGGCCATGAAACGCGGCGGCTCGAAACGGAGCCCGTCGCGCATGAACATCTTCACGCTGCGCGGTTTCTTGGCGGGTGCAGCCTTGGCTTTGGGAGGTGGAACTGTTTGAGCAAAAATGCCGGACGAGCTCAGCATCAGGGCTAGAACAATAAGGTGAAAAAATCTCATGGGAAAACATTAAGCCTTAGCACAACGGTCAGACCGGCAATCTGGGTCTCTCTGAATTTAATCGCAGTTACTGATGGTAGTCAGATCGGGGAGCTGAACTATTCTGCCGCACAGCCCAACACGATCTTACTTGATCGGTGAAAAATCGGTCGGCGTGAGGAAAACCGATTTAACGCCATCGCTGATCGTAAGCGGACCGCCCGCGGCTTTTTCGGAGGCGGCTTTAGCGGCAACCCATACAGGATCGGCGCGGAAAGCGGCCCAAGATTTGGTCGCGGCTTCGCGGTTCGCGTGGGCCAGAAAATAGATCAGAGTCTGGCCAGCACCCTTGTCGGCGTCGGTGGGGTGATAATAACCGAGATTGGTCATGCCGTGTTTGGCGAAGAGCGCGATCGTGTGGTCGCGGAAGCGCGCATCGAGAGCGGCAATATTGCCGGCGGGGGTGGTGTAGGTGCGCAGCTCGAAAAGCCGCGGCGCGCCTTGGTATTTGGCGAGGGCGGGCGAAAAATCGGTGGGGGTGAGGAAAACGGATTCTACTTTAGCGACAATTTTGCCGGCGAGTTGGCTTTTCGCGCTCACCTCTTTCCATTCGGGATCGGCGCTGAAATTTTTCCACGACTGTTTCGCGGCTTCGCGACTGGCGTGCGCGATGAGGTAGACGAGTTTCTCGCCCGCGCCGTCGGCTTGATCGGTGGGCACGGCATAGCCGATATTTTTCATGCCGTGTTTTTCGAAGATGCGCAGCGTGTGATCGCGGAAGCGGGCGAGTAGTTTGTCGAGGTTGCCGGGCGTGGCGGTGTAGGTACGCAGCTCGTAAACGGTTGGGTCCGAAGCGGGCTGGGCGGAGGCGAAGCAACCGAAAAAACTGAAAAGGGCGAGGAGGCGAAGGAGGGGTGTTTTCATGGGGAAAGTAAAAATAAGCGGCGCTGAACGCATTTCGTGCTCAGTTCGACCAGAAACCACCCTGATGTTTTTCGGCCCCGGCGCCCGCGAGTTCGCCGGTTTCAGCGGAGGCTTCTTCGGGGGGAAGTTCTTCCATCGGGGCAAAACGTTCCGAAGTGAAGCCGAGCTCTTGTAGGCCTTGGTGAAAAGGATCAGGCGGGTTGGTGAGTTCGGAAAGGAGGAGACCGACGGTGGCGCTCTCGCCGCCTTTCACGATTTTCTCGCGACCGAGGAAGACCTCGCGGATCGTGTACGTGTTGCCCTTGACCGGGAGCTGTTTGTAGAGCGCGCGGATGAAGCTAGAAAACGTGTCGTTGATGCAGACGACTTTCTGACCTTTGACCATGATGAAGGAGGAACGAGGGTCGGGCGGGGACGCGAGGAAATCCGCAAAAGAAGATCGCGACTTATTCGATCCGACCTTCGTCGAAGTCCATCAGGTCCGCAACGCAGATGATCTGTTCGGTGCGGTCGGCGCAGCCCATGTTAGTGAGGGCGGTTTTAAGAAAATCGCGGCCGGAAGGGGTCATACCTTTCTGTACGTACTCGCGGTTCCACTTGGCTACGCGCATATCAGGGGGGAAGAGGGCGAGTAAGCGGCGGTCACGCTCCGTATCGGGCAATCTGGCCGCGAGGCATTCGTGCACGATCGTTTCCACCGCAACCGGATCGACTCCGAGGTGCATGCACAGGAATTTATCCATGCCGCGTTTGTAGTTTTTCGCGTAACTGGCGGGCAGAGCGCCCTGTTCTTTCACGTAGCGGCATTTCTCCAGAAACCGCGGCAGATGCAGAAGGCCGGTGGCCGCATGCGGCACATAGGGTGAAGGCAGGCAGGTCAGGATTTCGCCGGAGGAGCCGGGGATGGGTTTCGAGGACACAGCTGAAAATAAACCTAGTCTACACGGGCGCGCCAGCAAAAGCTCGGGGCTTGCGGCCCGCGGGTTCAACCCCTGACATCGTCTTAACCATGGACAAAGCCGCACTGCGCCGGGCCATTATAGCCCAACTCGAGGCCGAACTGGCGACTCTCACTGCCGCTGCGCACGACGCCCACGCCGAGGCCACGGACGAGGAGAACCGCGCGGAGGATAAATACGACATGCGCAGCCAGTCCGCCGCTTATCTTGCGGCCGGTCAGGCGAAACTCGCCACCGAACTTGGAGCGGCCATCGGGGCCTATCAGTCGCTGGCGCTGCCGGCGTTTGGGCCGGAGGACGCGATCGCCACGGGCGCGCTGGTGAGCTTGGAGGTGCGCGGGCAACTCACGCTCTATTTTCTGGGCCCGCAACGCGGGGGGCTCGAACTCACCGTCGATGGCGTGACGGTGCTGGTCGTGACGGCCGCATCACCGTTGGGTCGGCAACTGACGGGGCGGCGGCAGGGTGAGAGCGTGATGCTACCGGGCCGCGGTGGCCCGGCGCTGCAGACGATCCGCGCGGTGGACTGATCGCTCACCCACCGCACCGTACGGCAGTGGAAACAAATTAAGGCAGATCAGTCGAACCCATGAGGTAGCGGTCGCACTCGCGCGCCGCGCCCCGGCCTTCGTTGATCGCCCAGACGACCAGGCTCTGGCCGCGGCGGCAGTCACCGGCCGCGAATACGCCTTTGATGCTCGTCGTGTAGTTCTCGTGCTCCGCTTTGATATTGGAGCGGGGGTCGGTCTCCAGGCCGATTTCTTTGATGAGGGCTTGTTCCGGCCCGAGGAAACCCATCGCGAGCAAGACCAGTTGCGCGGGGCGGACTTTTTCGGTGCCAGGCTGTTCTTTGGGGATGAACTGACCTTTTTCGTTTTTCTCCCACTTGATCTCAACGGTGACGATCGACTGGAGATTGCCGGCCGCGTCACCGTTAAATTTTTTCACCGTCGTCAGATAGACGCGGGGATCGGCCCCGAACTTGGCGGCGGCTTCTTCTTGGCCGTAGTCCAACTTGTAAGTCTTGGGCCACTCAGGCCACGGATTATCAGCGGTGCGCTCGAGTGGGGGCTTGGGTAAGATTTCGATTTGGACGATACTCTTACAGCCGTGGCGCATGGAGGTGCCGACGCAATCGGTGCCGGTATCACCGCCGCCGATGACGATCACGTCTTTATCTTTGGCGTGGATGGGGCAGTGCTCGGCGCCCCCGTTTAAGACGGCTTTGGTGTTAGCGGTGAGCAATTCCATCGCGAAGTGGACGCCCTTGAGCTTGCGGCCCTCGATGGGCAGATCGCGCGGTTGCGTGGCGCCGGTGCAGAAAACGGTAGCGTCGTATTCTTTGAGGAAAATCTGCGGCTCGACGTTGGCGCCGACGTTGGCGTTACAGATAAATTTGATGCCGGAGTCTTCCATCAACTTGATGCGGCGCAAGACGACTTCTTTTTTATCCAACTTCATGTTGGGGATGCCGTACATGAGTAGGCCGCCGGGGCGATCGGCGCGCTCGAAGACGGTGACGGTGTGGCCGGCTTTGTTGAGTTGTTCGGCACAGGAAAGCCCGGCGGGGCCGGAGCCAATGACGGCGACTTTCTTGCCGGTGCGCATCTTGGGTTGGTCGGCGAAGACCCAACCCTCTTCCCAGCCGCGATCGGTGATGGCGGCCTCGATGTTTTTGATGGTGACGGCCGGGTTATTGATGCCGAGTACGCAGGAGCCTTCGCACGGAGCGGGGCAGACGCGACCGGTGAATTCCGGGAAGTTATTGGTCTTATGCAGCCGATCGAGCGCTTCTTTCCACAGCCCGCGATAAACGAGATCGTTCCACTCGGGGATAAGGTTATTGATGGGGCAACCGCTGGCCATGCCGCTCACCAGTTTGCCGGTGTGGCAAAACGGGACGCCGCAGTTCATGCAGCGCGCGCCCTGATTGCGGAGTTTTTTCTCCTCCATGTGAACGTGGAATTCCTTCCAGTCCTTGGTGCGCTCAAGCGGAGAGCGATCGAGGGGAAGTTCGCGGAGGTATTCGATGAAGCCGGTGGGTTTGCCCATGGGAGGAAGGTGCTTTTTGCGCGAGAGGCTTGAGGGTTTAGTTGCCGCCGACGCGAGAGAGGTCGCGGGCGTTTTCTTCGAAGGCGGCCATGATGGCTTCTTCGCCGGTGAGGCCCTGCGATTCGGCTTTTTCGATACAGCCGAGCATCCGCTTGTAGTCTTTGGGGAAGACTTTGACGAATTGCGGCCCAAACGTTTCGAAGGCGGCGAGCACCTGTTTGCCGCGAGCGCTGCCGGTGTAACCGACGTGGCGTTCGATGATCGCGCGCAGTTCGGCGATCTCGGCTTTGGACTCTACTTTCTCAAGCCCGACCATCGAGACGTTGGCCTGCTCGGCGAATTGGCCCGTCTGGTCGAGCACGTAGGCAATACCGCCTGACATGCCGGCGGCGAAGTTGCGGCCGGTGGGTCCGAGGACGACGACGCGGCCACCGGTCATGTACTCGCAGCCGTGGTCGCCCACGCCCTCGACTACAGCGGTGACCCCGGAGTTGCGGACGGCGAAGCGCTCGCCGGCGCGGCCGTTGACGTAGATCTCGCCGGCGGTGGCGCCGTACAGGGCAACGTTGCCGATGATAATGTTGTCGGCGGCTTTGAAGCCGGCGTTAGCAGGCGGATGCACAATCAGTTTACCGCCGGAGAGGCCTTTGCCAAAATAGTCGTTGGCATCGCCTTCGATGCAGAGAGTCATGCCGCGCGTGACGAAGGCGCCGAAACTCTGGCCGGCGGAGCCTTTGAAGCGGAACTGAATCGTGTCTTCGGGCAGGCCTTTGGCGCCGTATTTCTTGGTGACCTCGTAGCTGGTGATCGTGCCGGTGACGCGATTGACGTTCTTGATCGGCAATTCGGCGATGACTTTTTCGCCGCGCTCGATCGCAGGTTGGGCGAGACCGAGGAGCGTCGTGAGATCAAGCGACTTATCCAAGCCGTGATCCTGCTTGATGGAGCAGAAGCGACCGACCTCGGGGCCGACGTCCGGCGAGTAGAGGATTTTAGAGAAGTCCAGGCCCTTGGCCTTCCAATGGGTGACGGCGCGATGCGCTTCCAGGCGGTCGGTGCGGCCGACCATCTCCTCGACGGTGCGGAAGCCGAGCTGGGCCATGAGCTCGCGGACCTCCGTGGCGACGAAGGTCATGAAATTGACGATATGTTCGGGTTTGCCGGCGAATCTAGCCCGGAGGCGTGGGTCCTGGGAGGCGACGCCCACCGGACAGGTGTTAAGATGGCAAACCCGCATCATGATGCAGCCCGAGGCAACCAGTGGGGCGGTCGCGAAACCAAACTCCTCGGCGCCGAGCAATGCGGCCATGATGACATCGCGGCCGGTCTTTAGCTGGCCATCGGTCTCGACGGCGATGCGTGAGCGCAGGTTGTTCAAAACCAGGGTTTGGTGGGTCTCAGCGAGGCCAAGCTCCCAAGGCAGGCCGGCGTGGGTGATCGAGGTCTGCGGGGAGGAGCCGGTGCCGCCATCGTAACCGGAGATAAGCACGACATCGGCGTGGGCTTTGGCGACGCCGGCCGCGATGGTGCCAACGCCGACTTCCGAGACGAGTTTCACGCTGACGCGCGCGTGGCGGTTGGCGTTTTTTAAGTCGTGGATCAACTCCGCGAGATCTTCGATGGAGTAGATGTCGTGGTGGGGCGGCGGCGAGATAAGGCCGACGCCGGCGGTGGTGCCGCGGGTCTTTGCAATCGGAGGATACACTTTGGCGCCGGGCAACTGGCCGCCTTCGCCCGGCTTGGCGCCTTGAGCCATCTTGATCTGGATTTCTTGGGCGTTGGTGAGGTATTCGCTGGTGACGCCGAAGCGGCCGGAGGCGACCTGCTTGATGGCGGAGTTTTTTGAATCCCCGTTGGCCATCGGGGTGAAGCGGGCGGGATCTTCGCCGCCTTCACCGGTGTTGGACTTACCGCCGATGCGGTTCATCGCGATCGCCAAGGTCTCGTGCGCTTCGGCGGAGATGGAGCCGTAGGACATGGCGCCGGACTTGAAGCGTTTCATGATCGCCTCGACGGGCTCAACCTCTTCGAGCGGGATCGCGGTTGCAGGCTTAAATTCTAGCAGGCTACGCAGCGTGCACAGCTTGGTGCCCTGTTCGTTGACGATTTTCGAATACCCGCGGAAGGCCGCCAGACTGGTGGTACGCACGGCTTTTTGCAGGTGATGGATGGACTCGGGCGTAAACAGATGGGCCTCGCCGTCGTTGCGCCACTGGTATTGGCCGCCGGAGGGCAGGACGGCGAGGTTGGCGGTGCGCTCGGGGTAGGCGGCGCGGTGGCGGGTGAGAACTTCCTGGGCGACGACATCAAGACCGATCCCGCCAATCCGCGTGGGTGTCCAGGTGAAGTAATGGTCCACGACGGACTGATTGAGGCCCAAGGCCTCGAAGACCTGCGCGCCCCGGTAGCTTTGGATTGCGGAAATGCCCATCTTGGACATGACTTTGACGACCCCTTTGGAGGCCGCCTTGACCAGATTCTTGCAGGCGGTCTTGTGATCGACGCCGGTGATCAGCTCTTCTTTGATCATGTCGTCGATGGTCTCGAAGGCCACGTAGGGATTGATGGCGGAGGCGCCGTAGCCGATGAGCAAGGAGAAGTGGTGCACTTCGCGGGCATCACCGGTTTCGATCACGAGTGAGGCGCGTGTGCGCAGGCCTTCGCGGATGAGATAATGGTGTAAGCCGGCGACCGCGAGCAGCGCCGGGATGGGTGCGAATTCCTTCGTGACGCCGCGGTCGGAGAGAATGAGGACGTTTGCCTCGTCTTCCTCGATGTGACGGCGGGCCATGGCGCAGAGTTCTTCCATGGATTTCGCCAGGCCCTTCTCGCCGCGCGCGACGCGGAAGAGGATGGGCAACACGGCCGTCTTCAGGCCGGGCAAATCGGTGCGGCGGATTTTAGCGAAGTCTTCGTTCGTGAGGATCGGGTATTTCAACTCCACGCGACGGCACGCGGTCGGCTGCGGATTGAGCAAATTGCCCTCGGAGCCCAGGCGTGTCTCGGAGGAGGTGATGATCTCTTCGCGGATGGCGTCGATGGGGGGATTGGTGACCTGGGCAAAGAGTTGTTTAAAGTAATCGTAAAGCAGGCGTGGCTTATTGGAGAGCACCGCGAGCGCTGCATCGTTGCCCATCGAACCGATGGCTTCGACGCCGTCCTTGGCCATCGGCGCCAGGATGATGCGCTCGTCTTCGTTGGTGTAGCCGAAGGCGATTTGACGCTGGAGGAGCGTGACGTGGTCGGGCTGGTCGTGCTTGGGCGCCTCGGGCAAATCACTGAGGTGAACGAGGTGCTCGTTGAGCCACTGGCGGTAGGGACGCGCCGTGCAAATTTCGTTTTTGAGTTCTTCGTCGGGGATGATCCGACCCAGCGCGGTGTCCACGAGGAACATCTTGCCGGGTTGGACGCGGCCCTTTTCTATGATGTCTTCGTCCGCAATCGGCAACACGCCGGCCTCGGAAGCGACGACGACGAAACCGTCCTTGGTGATGTAATAGCGCGAAGGGCGAAGGCCGTTGCGGTCGAGCACCCCGCCGATCTGAACGCCATCGGTAAAGGCGATGGCGGCTGGGCCGTCCCATGGCTCCATCAAGCAGGAGTGGTATTGGTAAAACGCGCGGCGATTATCCTCCATGGTCTCATGGTTAGACCAGGGTTCGGGGATCATCATCATGACGGCGTGCGCCAACGGACGACCCGCGAGGACCAACAGTTCGAGGGTGTTATCGAACATCGAGGAGTCGGAGCCATTGGGGTTGATGATGGGGAGGATCTTTTTGATGTCGTCGCCGAAAACCGGGCTATCAAAGAGCGCTTGGCGGGCGTGCATCCAATTGATGTTGCCGCGCAGGGTGTTGATTTCGCCGTTGTGCGCGATGTAGCGGTACGGATGCGCGCGTTCCCAGCTAGGGAAGGTATTGGTCGAGAAACGCGAGTGGACAATGGCGAGGGCTGATTCCATCGCGGGATGCGCGAGGTCAGGAAAGTAGTGACCGACTTGCTCGGTCAAAAGCATGCCTTTGTAGACGAGCGTCTTCATGGACAGGCTCGCGACGTACCAGGCTTCGGCACCAGCGATGGTGGAGGTGCGGATATCGTTATAAGCGCGCTTACGGATGACGTAGAGTTTGCGCTCGAAATCGAGGTCGGTGGCGATGTCGGGGCCGCGACCGATAAACACCTGGCGCATGAACGGTTCGCAGGAGATCGCGGTGTTGCCGAGGGTTTTATTGTCCGTCGGAACCGTGCGCCAGCCCAGGAAGACTTGGCCTTCGGATTGGACGACTTGCTCGAAGACTTCTTCGACTTTACGCCGTACGTTGCGGTTACGCGGGAGATAGATGAGGCCGGCGCCGTATTGGCCGGGTTCAGGCAGGGTGATGCGCGCCGCCTTGGAGACTTCAGCGAAAAACTTGTGCGGCATCTGAATTAAGATGCCGGCGCCGTCGCCGGTGTTAGGTTCGCTGCCGGCGGCACCCCGGTGATCGAGATTGGTGAGCACCTGGAGGGCATCAGCGACGATCTTGTGCGTTTTGCGGCCCTTCATATCGACGACGAAACCGACGCCGCAGGCGTCATGCTCGAAGGCGGGGTCGTAAAGTCCCTGTTTACCAGGACGGACCGTGGTCGGGCGGTTGTCGTCGAGCGGATCGGAGGTGGCGGTGGTGGCGTTATTCACGGAGTGGAAAAAAGGAAGAAAAGGTGTTGGGGGGGGCCTGCGATCGGATCGGGCCGAGGCGCAAAAAAAGGGCCGTCCTCGCTGGTGCGAGAGCGGCCCCATGAATTATGTGCGGGAGGCTCTCAGCGTTAGAAAAACCGGACGGTTTTAGGAGCCATTTTAGCGTGTTCTTCGTCGGAGCAGCCGGCGTTGAGGACCGCGCCAGCCGGAGCGGCGTTGGGCTTAACGAGGTCGTTGCTGAGCAGGTAGTTCTCGACTTCTTCGCCGGAGATATCGGCCAGCATGACGCCATCGATTTCGACGCACGGGGAAAGGGGTTGGCCGGACTTGGCGACCATCTCCGCGTAGTTGGCGCGGTTATTGATGATGTCGATGTCCTCGAATTGAAGGCCGTGCTTACGCATGACGGCGCGGACGCCATTGGACCAGCCGCAGGAGGGCTTAAGATAGGCTTTGATCTTCATGGAGTGAACGTGGATGAGGACGCTAGAGAGGCAAGCAATAGGGCGGCTTTATTGCCAATCAAGCACGCTCTTGGATTTTAGTCATATTTTTTGTCATAGCCTGCCCAAGCAAAAACGATGCCGATATCCTGCCCGGTCTTTTTGCTAGCCCCGCCGCAGGCCCCGCGCTATCGCTTAAAAGAATGAAAGTGCTCGTGACCGGCGCCGCCGGCTTCATTGGATACCATGTGGCTCGCCGCCTCGCCGAAACGAAGCGTTGCGAGGTGCTGGGCGTGGATAACCTCTCCGACTACTATGATGTCGATCTCAAGCGCGCGCGCCTCGAGCAACTCGCTCCGCTCACGGATTTCCGTTTTTTGCAGGCCGATTTCGCCGACACCGAGAAATTCGCCGCTTTAGTGGCGCATTTTAAGCCCGACTACCTCGCCCACCTCGGCGCCCAACCCGGAGTGCGCTATAGCCTAGAAAACCCTGGCGCGTACACGCACAGTAACCTCGTCGGTTTCACCAGTGTGCTCGAAGCCTGCCGCCGGACCCGCCCTAAACACCTCGTTTACGCCTCCAGTAGCTCGGTTTACGGCGCCGGCGCGAGCGCGCCCTTCCGCGAAGACGCCGACACGGACCAGCCCACCTCCTTTTACGGTGCCACCAAAAAAGCCAACGAGCTGCTCGCGCATAGCTACGCGCGCACCCACGGCCTCAACGTCACCGGCCTGCGCTTTTTTACCGTCTACGGCCCTTGGGGTCGGCCCGACATGGCACCGACGCTGTTCGCTCGGGCCCTGGCTGAGGGCCAGCCGCTAAAACTATTTAACCACGGCAAAAACCTGCGCGATTTCACCTACGTCGAGGACATCGTCGATGGGGTCGTGCGCACCCTACTCTACCCGCCCGCCGTCGCCCCCGTGCCGCCCGCGCGCATCTTCAACCTCGGCCACAACCGCCCGGTTGAGACGCTGCTGTTTGTGCAGATGCTCGAAAAGCTCCTCGGACGCACCGCTCAGATCGAGCTGCTCCCGCCGCAAACCGGCGACATGTTCGAGACCTGTGCTGACTTAACCCGCGTGCAGGCCGCCATCGGCTACAGCCCCAAAACCTCGCTCGAAACCGGCCTTGGCCACTTCGTGGAGTGGTTCAAAAAGTACTACCGGCTCTAGGCTTTGGTTACAGCAACTGGCTAAGAAAGGTCTTGGCGGGTACGACCAGAGGTTTTCGGTGCGCGAAGCAGTTGGCCTCTACATACGGCAGATCGAGCACGACCTGAAAGGCATGTTCGGCGCCGGTCGCAGTCTGATAGTGGGTTAAACTGGGCGATAAATTGACGTCCGTTTTTTTAACTTCGACCAAGAACCAGGGCTTGCCGTCGCGCACGACGACAAAGTCGACCTCCCGTTTCAGTTTGTCTCGAAGGTAGCGCAGTTCGAAGCTGCCATGTCCGAGATCCGTCCAGCCTTCAACGGCCTTTAGAAGATGGCACGCTACCAGGGTTTCCGCCTTCGCTCCTTCATCTGCTAGGCCAGACCAGTCGCGCAGGAACCATTTGGGCTCTTTTCTGAGGGATTTAGTAACATTTTTGAACCACGGTCGGACCAGAAACCCGAGGTGAAGGCGGCCCAAAAGATCGACCCAGCGTCTGATCGTGTCCACCGCCACGCCAATTTCAGGGGCCAAATTGGAATACACCAACTGCTGCGCACTGCGTTCTTGAAGTAAACGCATTAGAACCTCGATCGCTCCTAGGTCCTGCACGCGCGTTACTTCGCGTAAATCCTCCTTTGAAAGTTGTTCGTGCCGTAGCATGCGCCAGCGATTGGTAAATCGGGGGTCGCGCTTAAGAAATGGCTCCGGAAATCCACCATGGAGACCTAGTGCATTCCAGTCCTCCTCCTGGAGGGGGCTGGGGGGGCGAATGATTTTATCCGAAATATCAGAATGCAGGCATTCCGCCACCGACCAGGGGTGAACCCGATAAAGTAAATACCGACCCATTAGGCTGTCGCCTCCACGGCGGAATACATCCAGCCGGGAGCTACCGGTGACGATCCACTTTGCTCGGTCGCCATAAGTATCGAATAGTCCCTTGAGTAAAACTTTCCACTTGGTGTACTTGTGCAACTGGTCGAGCACCACCACGGGCGGCTGCTGCAATTGATCAAGACCGAGCGCTGTCGCCATCGCCGCGGGACCTTTCAGCATCAAGCGGCGCTCATCCATGTTGTCCCAATTTAGGTAGGAATTGGCTACGGCACGGCACGTGGTCGTTTTCCCCACCTGGCGCGGCCCGCTGACCAAGGCCATTTGACGATGCCGGATTGTGTGATCCAAAAGTAATGTATCGTAAAATCGTGGCCGATTAGACATGGGACCATATTTAGATATATCGTAAAATAGTCCAGACTATTTTACGATACATCTAAAATTGGACCGCACTTAAAGCAGCGCGGCTTGGAGCAACGCAACTGAGGTAGGTCGTCCGGGTTCGCACCCGCCCTCAAACTCGGTGGGAACCCCACCCGCCAGGCTGTGGATTGGCGGGCTGCACTTTAAAAAATTTCTCCTCTCAAAGAACGCTTTTTTAACAAAAAAGTATTGACGCTGATACCTAAGACACATCATGTCCCAAGTATCAATTCGTAAAAACCAAATCTAGCCCTCCCGCCCAACCTCCTTCGCCCATGTCCAAAGCCGCCCCCGCCAAAACCACCTCCGCCGCCGTCGCCCCCGTGGCCCACGCCCGCGAGAAAAACATCGAGCTCGCCCTCTCCTCCATCACCAAACAATTCGGTGACGGTTCGATCATGCGTCTAGGTTCCAACACCAAGATGAAGGTCGAGACCCTCTCCACCGGCTCCCTCGCGGTCGACCTCGCCTTGGGCGTCGGCGGTCTTCCAAAAGGCCGTATCGTAGAGATTTACGGCCCCGAGTCCTCCGGTAAAACCACCTTCTGTTTAAGCGTCATCGCCGAGGCCCAGAAAAAAGGCGGGCTCGCCGCCTTCATCGACGTCGAGCACGCCCTCGACCCCAAATACGCCCGCGTGGTCGGCGTAAACCTCGATGACTTGCTTGTCTCCCAACCTGATTCCGGCGAAGACGCCCTCAATATCATGGAGACACTCATCCGCTCCAATTCCATCGATGTGATCGTCCTGGACTCCGTCGCGGCGCTCATCACCAAGGCCGAACTCGACGGCCAGATGGGCGACATGACTATGGGAAGCCAGGCCCGCCTCATGTCTCAGGCCATGCGCCGCCTCACCGCCGTGGTCAGTAAGACCAACTGTGTGTGTATCTTCACCAACCAGATCCGCGAAAAAATCGGCGTCATGTTCGGCAGCCCGGAAACCACCTCCGGCGGCCGCGCGCTGAAGTTTTTCTCCTCGGTGCGCATCGACATCCGCCGCAAAGACCAGATCAAGACCCCCGACGGCAAAGTCATCGGCAACCGCACCAAAATCAAAATCGTCAAAAACAAAGTCGCCCCGCCCTTCACCGAGGTCGAATTCGACATCATGTACGACGAAGGTATTTCCAAGATGGGCTCCCTCATCGACCTCGGTATCGAACACAAAATCCTGGAGAAAAAAGGCGCTTGGATCGCCTACGAAGGCAACCTCGTCGGCCAAGGCCGCGACGCGGCCAAAGCCGCCCTCAAGGAAAAACCCGAACTCGCCGAAAAAGTCGCCAAAGCGATCATGGAAAAAGTGGTCATCACCGCCACCGGCCCGAAAGCCGACGACGACGTCTGATCCGGCCCGCGATTGCTCCTCGTTTTTGTCCCGCAGGCCGCTCCACTTCGGTAGAGCGGCCTGCTTTGTGATTGCTGCGCTACCCCGTGCAACCCGAGCTTCAATTTACGGTCTAAATTTTTCGTCATGAAACTCCGTCTCGCGCTTTTCTGCACCGCGGCCACTTTGGCCGCCGCCACCCCCGGCGCCCAAATCGATACCCCCATCAAGCTCACAGCCGCCGAGCGCGTGCCGTGGACTAACCTCGCTGAACTCGAACGCTACGCGGCCAACGGCCACCTCAAAGCCTGCGCGCAACTGGGCGAGCAACTCGCGCGCGGCGACGGCGTCCCGCAGGATACCGCCCGTGCCCTCCCGCTTTTGGAACGCGCCGCCCGTGGCGGCATTGGTTCCGCCGCGTTCCGCTTGGGCATGATCTACGACGACGGCCAAGGGGTCCCGCCAGACCGGCGCCGCGCCCTGGATTATTTCCGCGCCGCGGCCGCGGCCGGAGAGGCCGAGGGATTTTTTAATGTCGGGGCGGCCTATGTCGGCGCCCACGGAGTCAAACGCGACTACACCGAGGGTCTGGCCTGGCTGATCCTCGCCGCCCAACGCGGCGCCGGAGGCGACACGGTAACAACCGTACGAGCCCGCATCCAAAAACTGCGCCATCCCGAATGGATCACGGCCGCCGAGGCCCGGGCACCCGCCATCGCGCGCGAACTCGCCGCCGCCCCACCCGCCTCTTTTTTACCCACGCTCGCTGAGGATTCCGCTTCTCCGGCACCCAAACCAGAAACGATCGCCCCTACCGCGATCCCAAAAACTACCACGCCGCCCGCGCTTGATTTGCCCGTGCTTTCGCCGCCGCAAATCACGCCCGCCACGCTCTAAATTTATGCCTAAATTTCTCGCTGGCATCGCCCTCGCCTGGTTTGCCCTCACGGTCCGCGGCGCGGAGCCGGCCGAAATTCGCGTGGTCCTCGAAACTACCCGCGGTGAAATCGAGCTCGCCCTCGATTCGGTCCACGCGCCCGCCACCACGGCCAATTTCCTGCGCTACGTTGCAGCCGGTCTCTACGACCAGGGCGTCTTTCATCGCACCGTCACGCCAGACAACCAACCCGACAAAAAAATCCGCATCGAAGTCATCCAAGCTGGCATCGATCCCAAGCGCACCAAACTCGACGGTCCGCCCATCGCCCTTGAACGCACCCGCGACACTGGCCTCAAACACCGCGACGGTACGATCTCGATGGCCCGCGACGGCCCCGACACGGCGACGTCAGATTTTTTCATCTGCCTAGGCGCTCAACCGGAGCTCGATTTTGGCGGCCTGCGCAACCCCGACGGCCAAGGCTTCGCCGCCTTTGGCCACGTGATCCGTGGACTGGAGGTGGTACGCGCCATCCAAAAAGCGCCCGCTGAAGGTCAGTCGCTTAAGCCGCCGGTAAAAATCCTGCGCGCTAGGCGCTTATAATTTTTACGGCGCGCTGTCCGCTCGCGCGAATTCGCTCAAGCGCGGCCTTGCGCAGTCTTGGCTTCGGCGCACGCTCATCCCTCGGTCCTGCGCGCCGACCGATCGCCATCATGTCACCGCTTCTTTACGAATCTCACAGCCACACCACCCTCTGCAAACACGCACACGGCACGCCCGCTGAATACGCCCTGCAAGCCGAGGCTCGCGGGCTAAAGGGGATCATTTTCACCTGTCATTGCCCGCTGCCGGACGGTCTTAGTCTCCAATACCGGATGAGTCCGGAGGAATACCCGGCCTACGTCGCCCTGATCGCGCGCACGCGCGAAGAATTTGCCGGTCGCATCGATGTGCGCCTGGGGCTGGAGAGTGATTTTCTGCCCGGCTTCGGTTTGGAACCTTGGCTGCGCGAACTTCACGCCCGCGAGCCGCTCCACCATGTGCTTGGTTCCGTGCACATGCAGATGGCCCCCTACAAGGCCCGGTATTTCAACGGCGACCCTTTCGCTTATCAACGCACCTATTTCGAACATCTCGCGCTCTGCGCCGAGAGCGGGCTTTTCGATACGATCGCGCACCCTGATCTGGTGAAAAACGAGTCGCCCGCTGATTGGGATTTCGCCCGCATCCAACCCGATATCGAGCGCGCACTCGACCGGATCGCCGCCACCGGCGTCGCGATGGAAATCAACACCAGTGGACTCAACAAAGCCCTCCCTGAGATGAACCCTGGCCCCACGATGCTCGCGCTGATGCGCGCGCGCCAGATCCCGGTTGTCATCGGCGCCGATGCACACCGCCCCACCCGCGTGGGAGATAATTACAAAACCGCACTCGGCCACCTTCAAGCCGCCGGCTACACCGAGGTGAATTTCTTCCTGGAGCGCCAACGCCAGTCTGTCGCCATCAGCGATGCACTCGCCTCGCTGCGTTGAGGTGCTTTGATCGATCCCATGTCCGCGCCGCGCCTCATCAATCTCTACGACCTGACCCGCGAACAGCTGCGCCTGCAACTGGTGCGCTGGGAGCTGAACCCGGTCCACGTCGCCCGGCTCTGGAATTACCTCTATATTGAACTCGCCGCCTCGCTCGAAGCGATGCCCGAGCTCCCGCCTAAACTGCGCGCGCGCCTCGCCGCCGAGACCCAACTCGGAGTTTTGCCTACGGCACTCGAGACCGCTTCGAGTGACGGCTTCACCCATAAATATCTCCTCGCGCTCCAAGACGCCGAAAAAATCGAAACCGTACTCATGCGTTTTACCGGCCGCGTGACCGCGTGCGTGAGTAGCCAAGTGGGTTGCGCGATGGGCTGCGTCTTCTGCGCGACCGGCCAGATGGGTTACACGCGCCACTTAACGCCGGGCGAGATCGTGGCCCAAGCCGTGCATGTCGCCCGAGCCTTACGCACCGCGCGCGACCCACAACGTCTCCGCAACATTGTGCTCATGGGCATGGGTGAACCGCTCCACAATTACGAGGCCGTGATGACGGCGATCGACATCTTGCGCGACGAAACCGGCCTGGCGCTCGGTGCGGAGCGGATCACGTTGAGCACGGTCGGAGTCGTACCCGGTATCCTGCGCCTCGCCGCCGAAAAACGCCCGTTGCACCTGGCCGTCTCGCTGCACGCCGCCACGCAAGCGGAGCGCGCCGCGCTCGTGCCCGCCGCCAAAAAATGGCCACTCGACGAACTCATGGCTGCGTGCCGCACGTACAGCGAGACGACGGGGCGCCGCATTTTTTACGAGTGGACGTTGATTGAGGGAAAAAATGATTCCGAAGCGCACGCGCGCGCGGTCGGCGAACTGCTCCACGGGCTTTCGGCCCAAGTAAATCTCATCCCGCTCAATCCGACGAGCGGCTACACGGGAGCGCCTACGCGGAGCGATGCGGCGAAACGTTTCCAGAAAATTCTCGCCGAGGAATTCCAGCTCCCCAGCACGGTACGCCAACGGCGCGGGATCGATATCGCCGCCGGTTGCGGTCAACTCGCCGTGGCGGAAGCCGGCCGTATCTAAAAACGCTAGCGATCGAGGCCGCGCGTTATTTTTTCAGCACGCTGAGTGCTTCTTTCGAGATCCAGCGAGCCGCGGGAGCGGTAAGTTTACCGATGCGCTTTGCCTCGGCCGTAGCGGCCTTGCGGAGAGCAGGATTACGTTTGCCGATCTGGCCGAGAGCCCAAGCGACGGCTTTTTTGACGTGGAGACGCTCATCGATGGCTTCGCGCGTGAACGCAGGGAAGAAGGCGACGAACACGTCGTCCGTCAGATCTTTGCGGTGCAAAGCCATACCGGCCATGGTGGCAAAGCCGGCGCGTTTCATGAACTCGCCTTGGCGCGTGGTCCAGAGTTGGGCCTTGGTGGCGGCGAAGGGGGTGCGATCGACTAAAAAGGCCAAGGCATCGGTGAGGGCCCAGCTGTCGCACTCGCGCACCCAGCGCTCGGATTGATCGCGCGTGAGACGCGCGGGATCGGCGATCAACGTGGCGAGGATGCGGGCGTCGTGAATGTCGGAAATCCACAGATCGAGCGCGAGCGGATGATTGGTACCTTGCTTGCGAGCGAGGTCACGGAGCACGGGCATAGTGAGGCCGAGGGTCTCGGTGCGCGGCTCGATACCGGAGCGTTTTTGCGCCGCAATGCCGCTCTCGTTGCGAAGCGAACGGAGGTGAGAAATGAGTTCAGGAGCAGTCATGGGCGGACAAGAAAGGTAAAATCATCGTGATTTAGAAGAAACACGCAAGACCGTGAAATTAGGTGAAGCAAAAAAAACCACCATGGTATTCAGCCAATTTATCGCGAGATCTTATAGTTGGTTCGAGTTCAGGGTGGGTAATTGCCTGCCCAGGGGCGGTTTTAGCTTAAAATCACCTGCGCTTCGGCGACGAGAGGATGCGAGGATAGAGCGGTTTGCGCCATCGCTGGAGTGAGACTGAGGGCGCGGGCGCGATGCAACGAAGTCAGCCAGGCGAGCGAGGCGCTGGCGTGGGTAGCGGTGTGCGGTGCAAGGGTCTGGAACGCCGGAGCGAGCGGCGGAAGTATTTCCTTAGGCAGGAGGGCTTTTTCGGCCAAGAATAGACCCAGGGAGGCGCCGAGGGTTTCGAGCCAAGCGCGGGGGGAGGCGGGAGCAGCGTAGGGCAGGCCGTTTTTCTCCGGCGTCCATTCCATAAAGAGTCGGAGTTGCTCATGCAGTTTACCGAGTTCGGCATCGGCCGTGGCCGGGGTCCAGCGAACCAAAAATTGTTTACGTTCGCGGAATTTCTTCACCTCCCAGACGCGCAGGAGTAATTCGTAATCGCCGGCGTGCTGACGAAGGGCGCCGGTGAAGATGTAGTCGAGGCCGTCACCGTTGGGCGAATCGCAGAGTTGGCGGAGGTTATCGGTTGTCCACTCGGCGCCGAAGATGACGGGTTGTTTAACGGTGGTGCCGGCAGGTTGAAAAAGGCCGATCGCGGCGATGGGCGCGTAATGCGGAGAAAAATAAAACGTTTCCGCAAACCAAAGCGGGATCGCGCGGGAGAGGCGGCCGAGCTCGTCTTCAGGCTGAGCTTGGGCGGCAAGAAGGTCGGTGTAAGCGGCGGGTAGCGCGAGTTGAGCGAAAGCGATGCGACGAAGGCGGCTACCTTTAGCGGGAAGTATTTTCTCAGCGAGGGGCTCGAGCCCGTAGAACCAGATGGGTTTACTGATGCTGACAAGGTCGACCTTGGCGACGATGGGTTCGGCCGCGGCGAGCGGCGAGGAATCAGCGGTGGAGCCATGCAGCGGAAGCGGCGGAGCACCGGAAACGATCAGCTCGGCGATGGCGTTAGAGAAGCCATGGAGCCGATCTTCGAGTTCGGGGCGGTTGAGTTCGAAGAGGATGTCGAGGACGTGCTGCGCAGCGTCAGCTTGGCGAAGGGCGAGATAGGCTTGGAGCAGATTGAGGCCCGTGGCGGGGCCGTGTTTCTCGGCATCGTAACGCGGGGCGATGAGTTCGACGATGCTGGCGACGTGGCCGGTGGATCCGAGGTCGCCGGAAATGGTGACGAGGATATCAGCGCGATCGCCCGCCGCAGCGAGGATCTCTTCGTAGATCGAAAGAGCGCCAGCAAGATCACGAGCGTCGAGCCGTTCACGCGCAGCAGCAAGGCGCGGGAGCAGGTTGCCCGCGGTGACACTGGCTACAGGTGTGGCCGGGGCAGCAGGCGGGGTGGCCGGGGTCGGAGCAGATTGAGCTGAAGTTTTTTTGCCAGCGAGGCGGTCGAAAAATCCCATACCTTGAGAAAAACCGTCCGTCGGCCAGAGGCGACGAGAAATCTCAACCTGTGCGCCGTGGCCAAAACCGGGGCCTAAAACCACGAAGGTTGCGGTGCATGACCGTAGCAACCAAGACCCCGATCAAATGGGCTAGCGGCACGGCGCGAATACCCGCGGGAGCGAAGCGAGTGAAAACGGGTTGTTGGAGGGCGAATTCGGCGCCGATTTTTAGTGCGACCAGAGCAAGCACCGCGCGCCAAAACCAACGATCTGATGTCGGCGAGGTAGCCAGAGGCTCATTTTTATTGGTGGTGGGGTGAGCAGCGAGACGCACGAGTTGCGTGTAGCAAAGAAATACGAGCATCGCCGTAGCGACGCCGGAAAGACCGCCGTAAGTGGACAGCGCAGGCTCGAGCCCAAACAGTGCGAGCCCGATGAGGCCGGGTGCAGCGACGAGCAAAAGGCGTGTACGAGCTGGGGCGATGCGCTCCGACCAGATGCTCGCGACTGTGAAGATGGCGAGATTCCAAAAAAGGTGACTCGACCCAAAATGCACGAAATGGCCGGTCCAAAGACGCCAATATTCACCACGCAGAAGCGCGAGGCGTTCGTAAAGTAGGGTCGACGCGAGCGCGGGTTGCGCCGCGAGACCGAGGGTGAAGGCGATCACGCTGACACTCGCCCAAGGAAAAGCTTGAGCATGGGCGGGTGGAGCAGGCGGAGTCTTCATAGGCGATGTCGCACGCCGGCGCGGGCAAGCAACAGTAAGCCGAGGATGGAGGCGAAGCAGGCCCCTAAACTACCTCCACCGGTGTAACCAGTACGATGTTCGATGCGGACTTCACCGGGCGCGTTTTTTACGCGCTCGCGGAAGGCCTCAAGCTGTAGCTTGAGATTGGCGATGAGCTCGGTGGTGGCGGCATCGAAGCCCGCCGTGCTGTCGGCACGCAACCGTTGTTGAACGTAAGCGGCGGCGGCCCCCGCTTCGAGGCGACTGGCGCCAGGCGCACGAAAGAGCAGGTGGCGGCTTGGAATATCGTAAACGGCCGCCTCCATGAGCGTCTGCGTGTCGTTTTTATTACCGCTAAAAATATAAGCGCCGACGATCGTCCAATAAGAAAGCGAGAGCAGATTGTTACTAGTGAACTGGACTTGGTCGTAGGCGACGAGTGCAATCACGTCGACGCCGAGCAACGAGCGAACTTGATTTAAGTTGGCAAAACCGCCGCCGGCCCGGAGGTAGGTCGAGGGAACCAGTTCGATACTTTGAATGTAATCGCGGCCTTTGAATTCGGCGGCGACGCGCTGAAGGAGTACGGTTTTTTGCTGTTCGGAAATATCGGATTTACCTGGCACGAACGCGATACCGACGCGCAACGGGAGCCGAAGCACCGGAATTGAGGTGGGCGGCAGGGGATTGGCCTGATCGGGATAAAGATAGTTGACCACACTGCTGGAGCGCTCGGTCTTGCGCGGGCCGCGCGTGGAAAAACAACCAGCAAGGAGTAACGCCGACAAAACTACCGCCACAAACAAAGCGGGGCGAAAACCACGAGCAAGAGAGGAGTAACCGTGGGACATAGCAGAAATATTTGGGAGCAAAGACCTAGATACAACGCGATTTAAGTCGGAGCTACTAACGGGAGAGCAGGCCACGCTTGCCACGACGCTGGCTAGTATTTTTTTTTCGAGCCTAAAGCCACGGGTGCATTAGCGTCGATTCGCGCGGCGGTGGGCCTCATGATGAGGGCTCGCACAATATGGATCATCTCACGGTTGGGGAATGTTGGAATGGTAACGCCGAAGCGTGGACGAAACTCGCGCGCGCGGGCTACGACACGTACCGCGATCAGCTGAACACGCCGGCGTTCATGGGATTGTTGCCGCCCGTGGAAGGCTTGGAAGGTCTCGATATCGGCTGCGGCGAAGGTCACAATACGCGACTCATCGCGCAACGTGGTGCGCGCATGACCGGGATGGATATCGCGGAAATTTTTATTCGTCACGCGCGAGAAGAAGAACAACGGGCGCCGTTGGGCATCACGTATCATCACGCCAGCGCGGTAACATTACCGTACAAAAACGCGGCGTTTGATTTCGCCGTTGGGTGCATGAGTTTGATGGATATTCCAGAAACCCAGGACGTCATCGAAGAGGCGTTTCGGGTGGTACGGCCGGGCGGATTTTTACAGTTTTCGATTTTGCACCCGTGTTTCAATCCGCCGCATCGCCGTAACTGCCGCGACGAACGGAAGGTAACCTACGCGGTGGAAGTTGGGGATTATTTTTCGGAAACGCGCGGGCAAATTGATGAATGGATTTTTGGGACGGCACCTCTTGCACTGCGGCAACGTCTGCCGATGTTTAAAGTGCCGCGTTTTCATCGTCCGCTGAGCCAGTGGATCAATCTATTGATTGCGGCCGGATTCATGATCGAACGGGTCGAGGAACCGCAACCAACCCAGGCCGCGGTCTTAGCCAACCCAAGCCTCCAAGACGCGCAAGTCGTCGCCTATTTTCTGCACGTGCGCGCCAGAAAACCGCGGTCAGATTTTTAACCGCGATTAAAGTCGACGCGCGGCCGGAATTTTTTCGGGGGCCACGCCCGCGCGGTTCGCGACCAAGGCGCAGACTTTGGGCACGTAGAGTCGGGTCTCGGCGGGGAGCGCAGCGGCGATGCCTGCGTACGTCTTGGTCGAAGTTTTTTCGAGTAAGCGCGTAACGCGACCGGCCCCGGCGTTGTAGGCGGCGAGCGCGAGCGGCCAGGAGCCAAATTTTTCGTAATGAGCGTGGAGCAAACGAGCGGCGGCTCGGGCTGATTTTTCGGGGTCGGTGCGCTCGTCGGGTAAAAACGTGCTCAAGCCGAGCCCCCGCGCGGTTTCGGAGGTGAGTTGATATAAGCCGCGAGCCCCCGCAGGGCTGCGGGCGGACGGGTTAAACGTGGATTCAGCTTCGGCGAGCCAGACAAGCTCGGTGGGAATGCCTTCGGCCCTAAAAGCGGCGCGCAGGATCGGAAGCAAGGCAGCGGCGCGGGCCGGGGCCGTTGAGCTACGAGTCCGAGCAAGAAAAAGCTCGTAGTGCGGAATGAGGGCCGCGGCGGGTACTTTAGGAGGGGGCGGGATGGGGCGTGGGGTCGGTGCTGGGGCGGGCAACGCAGGCCGTGAAGGTGGACGCGCAACTGCCGGGGCAAAGATCTGCTCGGCGGCTTCCAGTTCATCGAGTCGGGCGGTGAGCCAATCGGTGTAATCCGCGTATTCGGGGAAAAGCCGGAGGGCGGGCAGGGCCGCGCGAGCTTGCGGAGCGTAATGAGCGAGGGCCGCGAGGTCATCGCCTTCGAGGGCTTTTTGAAGACGAGCGGCGAATTCATCCCACTGTTGTTTAGAGGGAAATTCGTATTCAGCCTTGATCTCGGGCGGAGCGAGTTGATCGAAGAGCTGTTGGCCTAATTGAAACAGTTCGTCGGCCGTAGGTTCGGGTCGCGAAGGGGTAGCTGGCGGGGGTGCAGCCAGCAGGGCCGGAACTAAAACACTGGATAAAAAACAAAGCGATGAGCGCATCGCTCAGGGTACGACCGAAAGGGCCGGAGAAAGTGCGTCGGAGACGAGGGTTTTGAGCCGAAGACTGGGTTGCTCAACAAAACTAAGCGTCTCGGAACCGAAATACGTAAGGGCATTTTTGGCGCCCCAATCCGTCGTAGCGAGGCGATAACGGCGAGCGGGGTTGATAGGCAGGACGGGCCCAACGGCGACAAGATTTTCGCCGCGCCGTGCAGAAAAGGCAGTCGCGGGATCTTGATTGGACTGAGCTAAAATAGCGTTGAGTTCAGCGCCGGAAATTTCTGCGACAAAGATCGTGCCGTCGAAGCGCACGCAGGCATCTAGGGCGACCCGCGTAACCTCGCCGGCGGGCAGGCCGGCGCCAAACGTGGTAGCGCCGATCACCGCGGCGTCTGCCCGGGCGGCCGCGCGCAGGGCCGCCACTACGAAACGAGCAGCGTCGGTGGGCGCGAGTGCCGTGGGATTGCGCCCTAGGACAACAAGGTCTTCCGGACCGAGGTGTTGCGCGGTAATTTTTTGGATCAAGGCGGCTAGTTCAGGATCAGCGGGATCGGTGACCGCGAGGGGGAATTGGGCGACGCTCCAGCGTGGTTGGCCGGCGGAGTCCATGCGCAGCGTAGCGAGGGAATAGCCGTCGTTCCAAGAGCCGGAGTGAAAATAAACGCTGCGGCCAGCATTGTGGACAAAACGGAGGTGATCGTGAGCGCCGGCGAAGAGCGTGCCGTCAGGGATGATTTCGAGCAGGGCGCGGTCGGCATTAAGACCGGTGTGCGTGAGTAAAATAGGCAGGGCCGTGGCTGGGGGGAAGAAGGAGGCGAGGTTTTGTTTGGCCCAAACGACTGGGTTGGACAGGTCGAGCGAGGGACGAATGGCGGCGCGATAGGTAGCGAGTTTATCCGTGGCGAGGCCGACGACGACCGCTTTATGCGCGCCGAGGCGCAGCCCAGTTGAAACAGGTGCAAATTGTTGCCCTGTAAAATGGTTAACGAGATTACTGATAACGGTAACACCCGTGGCTTGGATGCGCGCGACCGTGTCGTCTACCGCGTAGAATTCGGGCTCGTGGTTACCGAGATTAAGAATCGTGGGAACACGGCGGGCGAGCGCGGCGAATAACGCAAAGTCGATCGCGCCGGCGCTGCGGCGGGCGACGATGTTACCGTATTCGAGGGAATCGCCATCAATGAGGACGGCGAAAGGCACGCCGGGATGCGCCGCGCGGAGTTGGTCAATACGGGCGACGAGTTGCGCGGTGCGTTCGTAAGCGGAGTGTTGGTCGCCCACGATCAGGACGAGGGCCTCGGGGTTGGGGTTGGGGTTGGGGTTGGGATCCGCCGCGCAGAGACGCGCGAAGTTGGAAGAAAAAAGCGCGAGAACGAAGACGAGGCAGCGCATGGTGAGACCAAGCTGACGGCTCTAGGCGCCATGCGGCAAGCCCGCGGGATGGGTTTACCGTTTGACGCTCAGGGAGGGGTGTTTACAAAAAACCCCTCCCACGGATGAATCGGGTCCACATCAAAACCTACGGGTGCCAGATGAACGAGCGCGACAGCGAGGCGGTCGCGGCGATGTTGCGTGCCCGTGGTTACCGGATGGTAGCGAGCGAGGACGATTGCGATGTATTATTGTTGAACACGTGTAGTGTGCGCGATGCGGCGGAGCAAAAAGCGATCGGCAAAGCCGCCAACATCGCCCACCGCAAACGCCGCCAACCGGACTTCGTGCTCGGGATTTTGGGCTGTATGGCGCAGAACCGTGGCGCCGAGCTTTTGGACAAGTTGCCTGACGTGGACTTGATTGTGGGCACGCAAAAATTTCATCAGGTGCCCGATTATCTGGAAAGTATCCGAGCGGCGAAAGCCGCGGGCGTGCCGCTAGCGACGAGTATTGTAGATATCGCAGAAGAAGCGGGTTCACAAAACACGATCCGCGATCACGTGCTCTCGCAAGACGTCGCGGCGGAGGGGGCCTCGGATGGAGTCGTGGACTCATCGCCTCAAGTGAGTGCGTTTGTGTCGATCCAGCAGGGCTGCAATATGGATTGCGCCTTCTGCATCGTGCCAAAAACGCGCGGCGACGAACGCTCACGCCCGATGGAGGATATTGTGGCGGAATGTCGCGCGCTCGCCGCCCGGGGCGTGCGTGAGGTCACTTTGCTTGGACAAATCGTAACCAGCTACGGTCGGCGCGATTACATACACACGGATGGAATTTCGCCGTTCGTGCAGTTACTCGAACGGGTCAGCGCCATCGAGGGTATCGAGCGCATTCGCTTCACCTCGCCGCATCCACGCGGGTTTAAGCAAGATCTGGTCGAAGCCTACGGGCGGCTGCCAAAATTGTGTGGTTATGTCCACCTGCCGATGCAGTCAGGCAGTAACCGAATTTTGAAAGCGATGAACCGGCCTTACACGCGTGAGCGTTACTGGGAAATTGTGGAGGCGCTCCGCGCCGTGCGGCCGGACATGTATTTCTCGACTGATATTATTGTGGGTTTCCCGGGTGAGACCGACGAAGATTTTGAACACACGCGCGAACTCTTCGAACGGGCCAACTACGATATGGCCTATGTTTTCAAATACTCGATTCGTTCCGGCACGCCGGCCGCGGCGATGGGCGATCAAATCTCCGATGAGGTAAAAGAGGCGCGTAACGCCACGCTGCTCGGCTTACTTCAGCAAAACTCGGTGCGCCGCAACGCCACTCTCATCGGCACGGTTGAAGAAGTGCTCGTCGAAGGTCCGGATAAAACCGGTAAAAAATTTACCGGCCGCACGCGCGGTAATCGCGTGTGTATCTTCGAGGCCAACGCGCGTCTAATCGGCCAACTCGTTCCCCTCAAAATCGACCGCGCCAGCGTGAGCACCCTTTACGGCGAAATTGTGCTCGCCGGCGTCGAAGCCTAAGCTGCCAATTTCATTTCTATGTCACTCACCGTCGCCACGCTCATCCCCGGCTTGATTTTGCTACTGCTCGGCATGCCATTGCTGCTGGGTAATTCGATCGCGGGCGCGGCGCTAAAATCGTTCCCGCGTTCCAAGGCAGCCTCTTATCTTTTTTTCAGCGTCGGAGCAGCTTGGTTTTTATATAACATTTGGAACCTCTCCATGGCCGACATGGGCGAATACCGGAAACTGTTATTTGTCGGATTTCTGTTTGTTGCGGTGATGGCCTTCAAGTGCGTGCCCGACTTTTTATCGGTGCGTGGATTGTGCGCGATTGTGTTATTGGGGGCGATGCCATTGCTCGACGCTGCGTACATGGAGTGGGCTCAGCCGCAGCGCTTGTTCATGGTGAGTGTCATTTACGTCTGCATCGCGGCCTCGATCTGGCTTGGGGCGCAACCTTGGCGTCTACGCGACTGGATTAATTGGCTGTTCATCGTGCCTCAACGTGCCCGAATTGCTGGTGGTGTATGCACGGGGTACGGGCTGCTGCTGTGCGGCGTGGCGTTTACTTATTGAGCGAGGACGACGTTTCTTTTGCTTAGCAGGCCGCGCTTTTTTCGCATGACAGCCCCCTTCCCTGTTTCACCAAAAAACATTCCGGTGTTGCTCGTGCTCGCCGGTCCGGCCGGCTCGGGCAAAAGCACGTTGTGCGAGCGGATCGTCAAAGAAGAACCGGGTTTTGAGCGCGTCATCACGACGACGACGCGCGCGCCGCGACCAGGCGAAGTGAATGGAGTACATTATCATTTTCTCACGCCGGAGCAGTTCGACGCCAAGATCGTGTCGGATCAATTTCTCGAGTGGGCCTGGGTCCATGGCGACCGGCGCTACGGCACGTTGGCGGCGAGCGTATTGGAGCCGCTCAAACGCGGCCAAAGCCTAGCGATCAATCTCGATGTACAGGGCGTGAATAGCCTCAGACGTGCGGCGGAGCACTCAATTGTGCTGCAGCGGGCGATGGCGACGATTTTTATCATGCTCGATCACGAGCAATTGGTGGCGCGCATCCGCGGGCGCGGACAAGACGACGAGGCAGAAATTGCGCGTCGCATGGCGACGGCAGAGGCTGAATTGCTCGAGGCACCGAAGTTTGAGTTCGTGATCCAGAGCGCTTCACGGGACGAAGATTTCGCAGCGTTGCAGAAGATATTGGCGACGGCCCGCGAACGGGCGGCCTAATCGACGACGAAAAGTTTTGCCCCCAAAACGGTGGAAGAGCGGTGCGGCTCCGCTTGATCGGCGACCTGATAGCTCATGCCGGGGGTGAGCGTGAACTTCCGGCCATCCGCAAGTTCCGTGTCGAGTTGGCCCTCGAGACAAAACAAAATATGACCTTTCACGCACCAATGATCGGCGAGGTAACCGGGCGTGTATTCGAGGAGACGGACCCGGATATTGCCAAATTGGCGAGTGCGCCAAAACGCTTTACCCATGGTGCCTAAATGCTCCGTGACTTGGACGGTGCTCCAGTCGGTGGTACCGAACGGAATATCGGTGATGTTCATGAATTGCGGGGGCATTCAGCCGCCGATGTAGCTCATCTCGATTTTGGCGCGAGATTCGCCCGCGGCGAGCAAGCCTGCGCGTTCGTCGCTGTAACGATCTTCGCGACCGCGCCATATACGCGCAATGTAAGTAGCAAGTTCGGCGTCATCGGCTCCCGCACGCAGGCAACCGAGTACGTCCCAACCCAACGACGCAAAAAGACAGGTGAAAAGTTTACCGTCGGCGGAAAGCCGCGCGCGATGACAATCGCGGCAAAATGGTTCGGTCACGGAACTGATGAGACCAATCTCGCCTCGTCCATCGACATAGCGGTAGCGGGCGGCAACTTCGCCCCGATAGGCGGGGTCGACCGGCTCGAGCGGCCAGCGCGCCGCGATGCGGGTGACCAATTCCTTGGCAGGTACAACGCGTTCGGCGGACCAGTGGTTGGTGTTACCAACATCCATGAACTCGATGAAGCGCAGCGTATGGCCACGCATGCGAAAATACTCACACAACTCGAGGAGTTCGCCGTCATTCACGCCACGTTGGATGACACAGTTAATTTTTACCGGCAGGCCGAGGGCCGCGGCGGCATCGATGCCGCGCAGGACGCGGGCGACGCTAAAGCCGAGACCGTTGAGTTTTCCGGCGGTGGTATCGTCGAGGGAATCGACCGAGACATTGATGCGATCAAGGCCGGCGGTGCGGAGGGCGGGGGCGAGTTTTTCGAGCAGCCAACCGTTAGTGGTGAGAGCGACGTCAGGCAGACGCAGGTCGTGTTTCAATGCCGCGACGAAGTCGGGTACGTCTGGGCGCAGGAGCGGTTCGCCGCCGGTGAGACGAATTTTTTCGACCCCAAGCGAAGTGAAGGCTCGAGCGATGCGGGTGATTTCGCCGAGGGACATGAGCTGAGGATCGCGCAGGAAGGCGTGACCGGGGCCGAAGACCTCTTTCGGCATGCAATAGGGACAACGAAAGTTGCAACGGTCGGTCACCGAAATACGTAGATCGCGGAGAGGGCGCTGGAATTGATCGCGGGGGCCGGACATGAAGGTGGAACAAATGTGGCGCAGGTTTGAACGCAAAGGAAACGACGAACTTTTCCTGATGGCGCGCTGGGATCGAATGCGTTGTGAGAATTTGCAGTCGCCGCCAGGGCCATTCCCGTCACAGAAACGCTTTGCCCATGCTCACGCCCAGCGCAGCCGAGCGGTTAATCCGCGAAAATATGCCCCGGTTTCTCCGAGAGGATTGCCCGCTCGCGGCGGCGCAGGGTCGGATTTTAAAGGAGGATTTGCGCGCGGATCGCGATTTACCGCCGTTTGATCGCGTCACGATGGATGGCTACGCGGTAAAGGCCGCCGCGCTTGCGGCGGGGACGCGGCAATTTTGCATCGAGGGAGTGCAAGCCGCGGGGATGTTGCCCCGCACACTCGGAACGGCGCCCGATGTCAGCGTGGAAATCATGACCGGTGCCGTGTTATCAGCGGGAGCGGATTGTGTCGTGCCCTACGAGGAAACGACGCGTGACCCGGTTAGTGGCACGATCACGGTAAGTGAGGCGGCGGGGAAATTTTTGGCCGGTCACTCCGTCCATCGGCGTGGCAGTGATCATCGCGGCGGTGAGGTGATGGTACGAGCCGGTACGCGCATCAGCGGGAGAGAAATCGCGGTGGCCGCCTCGTGCGGGCACGCCCAACTAGCCGTCGCAGCGTCGCCCAAAATCGCCGTGATTTCCACGGGGGATGAGCTGGTGGAAGTCGAGGGTGCCGTCGCACCACATCAAATTCGAAGGAGCAATGACCATGCGATGCGGGCCGCATTGATTCAGGCGGGTTATCCGCGGGTGGAGCGTTATCATATGCACGATGTGCGGCACGAGATCGAGCACCTGCTATGGCATATCCTAGCGGAGTACGACGTGGTGTTAATCACGGGCGGCGTTTCAAAAGGGAAATTTGATTTTTTACCCGACGAACTTGATCGGCAGGGCGTGAAAAAAATATTTCACGGCGTAGCGCAGCGCCCGGGTAAACCGTTTTGGTTTGGCTTAAGTTCGCGGGCGACGCCGGTCTTTGCACTACCAGGGAATCCGGTTTCGAGTTATACCTGCTTACATCGCTACGTGTTGCCGGCGCTGGCGTATGCGAGTGGCGCGTCTGCGGTAACACAGCGGATGGTGGCATTGGCGGAGCCGGTGGTGTTTCCACCGAAACTCGCGTATTTGTTGCCGGTGACTTTAAGCAGCGGTCCCCAGGCGGAGTTGCTCGCTAAACCGGAGCGGGTGAATACCTCGGGGGACTTCGCGGGGTTAATTAATACCGATGGTTTTATCGAGTTACCCGCCGATAGAACAGAATTTGCGGTGGGTACGATCGTGCCGTTTACGCCTTGGGTGTGATTTCGTCGCAGGCTCGACTTTACGCGCCGCGCAATGCCGGATAAACGTTCTTAAAGTATGCTTTCCCACCTCGACGCCCAAGGTCAGCCCGCGATGGTCAATGTCGGCACCAAGGCCGTGACCCACCGTATCGCGCAAGCGAGAGCTATTGTGGTATTGCCGGCGAGTTTGGCGGCGTTACTGCGCGACGGCGATATCGCGACGAAGAAAGGCCCGGTTTTTCAAACCGCGATTCTAGCTGGAATCATGGGAGCCAAGCGCACGAGCGAACTCATCCCGCTCTGTCATCCACTCCCGCTGGATGATTGTAAAATCACGATTGAAAACAAAGCGCCCGCAGCGGATGGCTCGACGGAAGTTTTGATCACCTGTCGCGCAGAGACCCACGCGAAGACGGGCGTCGAGATGGAGGCGCTCACCGGGGCAACGATCGCAGCGCTGACGCTGTACGACATGGGCAAAGCCGTGAGCCATGATATCGTCATTAAAGACGTGCGACTCTTAGAGAAAACTGGTGGCAGGAGCGATTTCCGCGGGCCAACCCCCATCGCATGATCACCGTCAACATCCAGTATTTCGCCATCCTGAGGGAGCAACGCGGCCTTGCGCACGAAACCCTCGCAACTCACGCCGCCACCGCCGCTGCGCTGTACGAAGAGTTGCGCGACCGCTATGGTTTTACGCTGCCACGCGATCGAGTGCGGGCAGCCGTGAATGAAGAATTTGTCGCTTGGGAGGCGCCGTTGCGCGACGGGCAAAAAGTGGTATTTATTCCGCCCGTGGCCGGGGGTTAACTGCGGGATTATATTTTCCAAAATGTTTCGCATTTCGACCGAGCCTCTGGATCCCGCCGCTTTGCAACGCACGCTCTCAGATGCACACGCGGGCGCATGCGTGACGTTTGAAGGCTGGGTGCGTGACCATAATGAAGGCCAACCCGTGGTCGCGCTTGATTACGAAGCGTACGCACCCCTCGCGGAAAAAGAAGGGTTGCGAATCCTAGCGGAAGCCCGGGAGCGATTTGCCATCCGTGGCGCCGTCTGCGTGCACCGGGTCGGTGCCCTCAAAATCGGTGAACTCGCAGTGTGGGTCGGCGTGACCGCCGCGCACCGGGGTGCGGCGTTTGATGCATGCCGTTATCTCATCGATGAGATGAAAGCGCGCCTGCCCATTTGGAAAAAAGAACACTACACCGACGGAGCCACGGTTTGGATTAATTGCGCCACTCGTGGCGACTTTGCTGATCAACTAAAATCACAATAATTGTTTGTTTAATAGGGGTTTGCCCTAGCAAGTGAGCCGGTTCAGCTTAATTGTTGGAGGCGCATTCGGAATCGGCGCCCCCAGCCTAGACGAAATTTTTAAGGCTACTTGTAAAAACGGGTTGGTTTCAGACCAGAAGCAGAGTAACAAGATGCTCTCTTTATGGCCAAAACGCACTCTGACATCGGACTCATCGGACTCGCCGTGATGGGTCAGAACCTCGCTCTCAATATCGCCGACCACGGCTTTCAGATCTCGGTTTATAACCGCACGGTCGAGAAAACCGAAAAATTCGTCGCTGAAAATCCCAACACCCCAGGTGGGGTGGTAGGCAGCAAATCGCTCTCTGAATTTGTTCAGTCACTCGCGCTCCCGCGTAAGATTGTGATCCTAGTTCAAGCGGGCAAAGCCACCGACGCCGTTATCGACGGCCTCATCCCGCTGCTCGCGCCTAACGACATCATAATCGACGGCGGTAACGCTCTGTGGACTGACACGATTCGGCGTGAAAAAGCGCTCAAGGAAAAAGGTCTCCGCTTCATCGGCTCCGGTGTGTCCGGCGGCGAAGAAGGCGCCCGCTTTGGCCCCTCCCTGATGCCCGGCGGCGAGAAATCTTCATGGGAAGAGTTGAAGCCGATCTGGACCGCCATTGCCGCCAAGGTCGATAAAAAGACCGGCAAACCCATTATGGGCGCCACCCCCGGCAAACCCGTCAAAGGCGGCGTGCCCTGCACCACTTACATCGGCGAAAACGGTGCCGGTCACTACGTTAAGATGGTTCACAACGGCATCGAGTATGGTGACATGCAGATGATCTGTGAGGCCTATTCACTCATGCAGGGCCTCCTCGGCCTCAAGCCCGCCGAAATGGGCGAAATTTTTTCAGCTTGGAATAAAGGCGCGCTCGACAGCTTCCTGGTCGAAATCACCGCCGACATCCTCAAGCAGAAAGACCCGGTGACCAAAAAACCCTTCGTCGACATCGTCCTCGATACCGCCGGCCAAAAAGGCACCGGCAAATGGACCTCCGTTAACGCCCTCGATATGGGTGTGCCTGCTCCGACAATCGCTGAATCCGTCTTCGCCCGCTGTCTTTCCGCTATCAAGGAAGAGCGTGTCGCGGCCGCGAAGGTCCTCAAAGGCCCCAAGGTTAAAAAGGTTTCCCCAGCGAAGAAGAAGGAGCTCATCAAAGCCATCCATGACGCGCTTTATTGCTCAAAAATTTGCTCTTACGCTCAGGGCTTCCAACTCATGCGCACCGCGCAGGGCGAATACGGCTGGAAGCTAAACTTCGGCCAAATTGCCCAGATCTTCCGCGGTGGCTGCATCATTCGAGCCGCCTTCTTGCAAAAAATCACCGAGGCTTACGCGCGCAACCCGAAGCTCGCGAACCTTCTCCTCGACCAATACTTCAACCAGACGATTCAGAAGGCCCAGGCCAACTGGCGCAAAGTTATCAGCCTCGCCGTCGAGAGCGGCATCAGCATCCCGACGTTTGCCTCGGCGCTTAGCTACTACGATGCCTACCGCTCCGCTCGCCTGCCGGCCAACTTGCTCCAAGCCCAACGCGACTACTTCGGCGCTCACACCTACGAGCGCACCGACAAACCCCGCGGCAAGTTCTTCCACATCGACTGGCCCGAGAAAAACCGTCCGCAACTCGAGGCGTAATCGCACTGCGTTTTTGTTTGGCGACAAAGTAGAGTGGTAGTTGTGACAATTAAATCGGTAGTGGAGCACAACGCCGTTACATTCTAACTCGTTCTTTTGCGTTTTCCGGTCAGGCCTACAGCTGGGTATGGGCTGACCGGAATTTGCCCGGGTAAACGATTTTTCAGCGAAACGGCGAAGAGCAGATATGAAAACCTGATTAGGACGACGAAAACCGATGCAGATACGCAGGCGCCGGTAACTCCTAATGTTCGCATGGATTCACTCGAGGTCTTCCTGCGCATCCAACCCAGATCGCCGAGGAGAAAAAATCAGCGCTTATGTTCCATATTCCGCAAATCCATCCGGGGTTTCTACCCTGTGCAAAAATTTAATGGCATGTGAAACACTCCGCCTCGTCAGGCGGCAACGAGCGGTTTTACATCATGGTTGAGCTGACGACCTGACTCCTGCTCAAGCTTCCATAGATCAAAGGCTACTTGGAGGTTTAGCCAATTGCGTGGATCAACCCGAAAATACCGCCCGAGACGAGCAGCGGTATCTGGGCTGATCGCCCGCCGTCCCGCCAAAATTTCGCTCAAGCGGCTCTGGGGAATACCAGTGGCCTTGGAAGCAGCGAGCTGGGTAATGCTCATCACTTCAAAAAACTCGGTGCGAAGGATAATGCCGGGATGGATGCGTGAAGCGGTCTGATTCATAGGGATGGCCTCTTGGTTCTTAATGGTAATCTACAATCTCGACTTGTTCGGCGTCGGTGCCGGACCAAAGGAAGCAGATGCGCCATTGGTCGTTGATTCTAATCGAGTGTTGTCCGCGCCGATCTCCCTTGAGTGCCTCTAGGCGATTACCTGGCGGCAACTTGAGGAAAGCCAATTCAACTGCGGCATCGATCAACTGTAACTTGATGAGCGCTCGCTGCCAGATATCACCTGGCAGGCGTCGAGAGCGCCCTGTCAGCCACAATTTTTCGGTGTCGCGATCAGCGAAGCTTTTGAGCACGAGACAAAAATCGACTATCCAATTTTATCCGTCAAGCGGATATTATTCGTTAAACAGATAATTGAACCGTACGACGAATAACAAGGTTTTGGAAACCGGCATTATTCTGGATCCGCTAGCAGATTCGGCGGCGGCGACTAAGTTAAGGGTGGTGCTTAAAAGCATCTTCCCATGAACAACAAAAATCCGATAATCGTATACATCAGGGTCTCAACCACTGAGTAGGAGACGGTTTCACAAGAACACCAAGTGCTAGAATATTGCCGAGTGCGTGGTGGGTCGGAACCGCAGATCATCCGCGACTCTACGTCGGCAGCAACCACGAGCCGCCCAGGACTGGAGTCCATGCTGGCACGAGTGCGTTCCGGCGATGTGCACGAAGTAGTGACCTGCAAGCTCGACCGCTTGGGACGCAGCCTAACCCAGTTCACTAACACTCTAGATTGTCACCAAACAGTTTTTCTCCTGAAAAAACTACGCCTCGGCCTCACCCACTGGGGCTTTTTTGTGGGCAAAAAAAGCCCACAAAAACACTCGGCCAAAATGCTTTCCAGACGCGACAACCCGCGCCGGACGCATACGTTAAAGGCACTCCCTCCCCCATGGACCCTACAACCTACCGCTCGTATCGCGACCTGCCACCCCTTGCCGGAGTCGCCTCATTTGACGAAGCGATGCAGCCCGGTCTTTCCATCGAGGACTGCGTTGCCCGCCTTAAACGCCACCACTGGGCCCTGCGTCGGCTCCACGAAATTTTCATCAAACGCCTCACCGCCGAGCCCATCTACGAACTGAAAATGGCGTTCAGCCTGCATGCGCACTACTGTGCCGAACACGCCGCCGCCTGGCGCACTCGCGTCGGTGAAATGCGCGAGCCACCGCTCGGCCTCGACGCCGTGCCCCACCCTGCGCTCGACATTTTTTTCGATGAAATCCTCGCCGCACCCGAAACCGATGCGCTGATGCTCGGGATTTACCACCACGCCCTGCCGGCGCTGCGCGACGCACTCGAACGCCATCAACGCGAAACCAACCGCCTCGTCGATCATCCGTCGTTTCGCCTCTGTCGCTTCGCCTTGATCGAGATCGGCGAGATGATCGCCTTCGGTGAACAAGCTCTCACCAAGCTCCTCGCGCCCGAGCGCCGCGCCGCGCTCGCCCCGTGGACGAATCAACTCGAACGTTTGCTAAACCTGGCTGGATCACTCGACGGTCACGCTCCGCAGGAAACCAGCGCCGCCGCTAGCACGCCCGAGCGCCACTTCTCCGCGCAACCTTACGTTTACAACGGCACTCCGCGACGCGACGAGCGCTTCGTCGATTCCTATAACATGGGCGTGCACGCAGAAGCGTTTCTCTACGACGAAACTTTTCCGCCGGAACCGAAGACACTCATGATGTATTACAAGCGGCTGCGCGAAATCGATGTGCCTGAGATGATGGCGAGCATCATCGCCGAAACTCGCGGAAAGCCCTGGGACTACACCGTGGACATGACGCGCCAGCTTTGGGACGAAGCGCGTCACGCCATGATGGGCGAAGTGGGTTTCGTACGCGCTGGGATCGATTGGCGCCAATTCGTGCGCGTTAACTTCACGTGGTCGCTCGCGCTTAACACACAGCTTACACCGCTGGAGCGTCACGCAGTGCTCTATTTTATCGAACAAGGTCTGATGCCGAAAACGGGTAAACGTTTCGAGTGGGAAGTCGGAGTGGCCTCGGGCGACGCATTTTCGGCACTCATCCAGGATTACGATTGGGCTGACGAAGTGCTGCACGCGCGAATTGGGCGAGATTGGTACGTCAAAGTCATAGGGGACCCACGCAAAGCCACCGAATACGGGGACGCCTGCTGGTCGAAGGTGCTCATCGACTGGCATTCCTACCGCGCACAAGGCTTCACCCGGCATGAAAACTGGTGGCCCGCGCTTTACCGCGAATGGTGCAAGGTCCACGGCCACACACCCGATGAACGCATCGCGGCTTTTGCGACAAGTTACGCGACTGCGCGCGCCGATCTGCGTGAATTAAGCACTTCGGGTTGAGTTGGCTCGCGCCTTTTAATCGCTTCAAGAACGTGGCGGGCGAACGGGTTGCCCGATCGGAGGCTTGCGCTCAGGTTTGGACGTCGCGTTTGGCTCTGGCGTTTTTTAAGATCCAACAACTCGCCGAGAACATGGTGGGCCGCCGCGATCCTCGCACGCGGTCCACACCTGCTCACGGCCAGCCCAAATCTACCATGAGAGACGACTACATCCAAAACGCCCTCAAGGTGATCGAAGATCCCAATATTCTGGTTAACGTGGTCTCCCTGCGCGTGAAACAACTCAAGCGTGGCAACCGTCCTCTGATCGAGTCGCTAGAAAAGCTTTCCGCGGAAGACACCGCTTTACGCGAGATTGCCGAAGGCAAAATCAGCTACGAGCTGGCGACCGCCGCCGAGCTCGCGCGCAGTCATCGGTAAGTCGCACAAGCGATTACTCCGCGCTCAACGCGCGAGGTAACCGCCATCCACGACCAGATCGCTGCCTGTCATAAAGGAAGCGTCGTCGCTCGCCAAAAAAGCGACCGCCGCGCCGACTTCGGCCGGCTGGCCTTGACGGCCCAGCAAGTGCATCGCTGAGGCGCGTCGATCTTCCTCGGCGATATCCAAGCCAAGCTTCTGGCAGGAGTCCGTGAAGGCGGACGTATAAATGTAGCCTGGGCAAATTGTGTTCACACGAATGTGATGCGGCGCGAAATCCTGCGCCCAACACTTGGTGAGTCCGCGCAGCGCAAACTTGGTGGCATTGTACGTCGAGAAATTCGCCTGACCGACGAAGCCGCTCACCGATGAAAAGTTAATTATGCTACCGCCCCCGTTCGCCTTCATCTGCGGCAGGATGTTCTGAGTAACCAGAGAGGTGCCGATAATATTAACCGAGAGAATGTCGTTCCACTCTGCAGGCGTTGCATCGACGCTACGAAAAATAAACCGAGCGGCGCAATTCACGAGGATCGTGACGGGACCAATTTTCTCCAAGATCGTAGCACACGCGACTTTCACTGCGGCTTCATCGCTAATATTGACCGTTTGATGAAAAACACCGAGCGCGGATAGTTTTTTTGTATCGTCGGCTTTAAGATCGAATGAAACCACGCGACAGCCTTCTTCAACAAGCCGCACGATGGACGCGTAACCGAGATCACCGAGCCCGCCGGTCACGAGCGCAATTTTTCCTTTTAGGCCTCTCATGGTAAAATGGCTACGGCGCGAATCGGGGAACCGTCGCGTCCGTGGAAGTTAAGCGGGAATCCCGCGAAGGTGAAACGCTCGGGCAATTGACTGAGGTTGGTAAGACCTTCCACAACGACGACCTCGGCATTAGCCGCGAGCAGGATATGGTGAACCTCAAACCAGTCACGGCTCGGTGTGGGGGTATCCATGCCGAGTAAGCGTATTTTACGGGACACCAAATAACGCGCCGCGTCCTGCGTGAGGCTCGGGAAATCACTAAAGTAATTTTCCTGCCCAAACTGTCGATGCCAGCCCGTCTCATAGATGAGCTTCACACCGGGCTGCAACTGGTGCTCGATTTTTTGAAAATCAGCGACGGTGATTTCCTCGCGCGGGGCTTTGGGGATACGCAGCAATATGGTTTCGCCGTAAAACCAATCGAGCGGCATCTGATCGATGGTTTTTCCGCCATCGACGAAATGCGACATCGCATCGAGGTGCGTGCCCTGATGGGTCGCCATACTCACGTGGGTCATGGCGTATTTGAGCGTCTGCGTCGTGCAGTGCGTCATGATACTCAACTTGGGGTCCATCGGGAAATTAGCCTGCCCGTGGATGAGCGGATGCGACAGATCGACGAATTTCATGGGGTGCTAGGGGTGACAGGAAAGAAGCGGGCGTTGACCACATTGGCGAGCGCGCCGCCGCGCAAACCTGCAAGCACCGCCTCGGCGCTTTTACGCTGCAGCTCCGGCACGCTCCCAGCGCTGTACCACGCCGTGTGCGAGGTGAGTAACGCGCTGGGTGCGACGCGCAAGGGATGGTCGGCGGGCAAGGGCTCGGTTTCGTAAACATCGAGGCCGGCGGCGCCCACCGTGCGCGCGGTCAAGGCGGCGGCCAGCGCGACGGTGTCGATCAAGGCTCCGCGCGCGGTGTTCACGATGATCGCATCGGAACGCATGGTTGCGAGCGAGTCACGGTTAAGAAAATGTTTCGTTTCGTCGGTCAACGGGAGATGGAGCGAAAGAATGCCCGCCTCGCGGAGTACTTCAGCCGCCCCGAGTCGCCGCACGCCGAGGGCGGCGAAACTGGCGTCGTCCACGAAGGGATCGTAAGCGGCGAGCTTGAAGCCGAACACTTTCGCTCGGGCTAGCACCGCGCGCGCGATGCGGCCAAAGCCTGCGGTGGCAAACGTCAGGTCACGAAACGCCGCGAAGGGCGATGGGGGCATGATTTTCCAAGTGCCCGCACGAAGTGTGGCGTCGGTTTGTGGGATCTGGCGCGCGAGCGCGAGGGCAAGCGCAAGCGTGTGATCAGCGACTTCGTCGATGCAGTAATCAGGGACATTGCAGACCGGGATACGGCGTTCACCGGCGGCTTGCAGGTCGACGCTATCGACGCCGATGCCATAGCGCACGATGACTTTGCAGCGGTCCAGGGTCGCGATGAGTTCACGGCTGATACTCGCCCATTGTACGAGCAGCGCATCGGCATCGCGACAGAGCGGAATCAGCTCTGCGGGCGTCTTACATTGAGCAACGACGAGCTCGTGACCGGCCGCGGCGAAGAGCGCTCGCTCTTGATCGATCGAAGCAAAGCCATGGTCGGTGAGGACAATTTTCATTGGGGTAAAATTTTACGGGATAAAAACAGCTTTCAGGTCACACTCGCTGGGTGCCAACATCCGCTGAAACGCCGATACCGCTTGGTCGAGTGGTACTATTTCAGTCCACGAAGTCACATCGACGCGCCCGCTCCGCATGAGCTCGAGCGCTTCCGACAGTTCCTCGATTTTTGCAGCGTAGGTACCGAAAATTTGTTTTTCGGGTAAAGTCACTCCGTAGGAATCGAACTCCATCGTGTTTGCGTGTAGGCCGATCCAGACCGCCGCGCCGCCCGGTCGGAGCGCGGCGAGTGAGAGGCGTTTGGTTGCGGCCGAACCGGCGGCGTCGACGACCAAATCCACCCCTTCGCCGTCGGTCCACGCGAGTGCGGCGGCGGCGACGTCTTCGTTTCTTGAGGAGACCACGCGCGTGGCCCCGAGTTTTTGAGCCACCGCAAGGCGGCCCATCGAAAGATCGCAGACCATCGTACTCACGCCCCGCATCGCTTGGAGCGCTTGCTGGCACATGAGACCGATCGGGCCGGCGCCGATGATGAGCGCGGTGCGGACGGGCAAATGACGCGTGAGGTTCACGATGTGCACGCCGTTGCCAAGTGGTTCGGCCAAAGAGGCGGCTTGCGCGCTCAATTCCTCTGGCCAAGGGATTAGCACCCGAGTTGGCACCCGGACATATTCGGCAAACGCACCGCCGCGATGCATCCCGAAAATCTGGCGAGCCGCGCACAGGTGAGTGTCCCCGCGCGTGCACCGCACACAACGGCCGCAGGGAATCAGGGAATTGCTGACGCATTTGCGCCCAACGAGCGTCGCATCGCCACCCGGGCCGACCGCGGCGATGGTCCCACAAAATTCGTGACCCATGACCAAGGGCGGCTGACGACGTGGGCTGTGATTTTTAAATGTCTCCAGTTCACTCCCGCAGAGTCCGCAAGCGGCGACATGGAGTAGAACTTCGTCGGCCGCCGGTTCCGGGATGGGCACGTCGCGAATTTCGAGCTGATCAAAAGCGGGGTAAAAAAGAGCTTTCACAAAAAACGGAGCGGAACCGCAAATGAGGCCTTTTACTTAGCGGATGTCATCTCGCGCAATACTCGGTTGGCTAATACACCTAGACCGATGCAAGCCGCGATGGTGAGCGCAATGCCGACCATCTTTACCCAGGATTGACCCAAATTATTAAGGTCGAGTTGCTCCACTTGGGCAGCAGCAAAGGTGGTGGCAATGGTGCGAGGCAGAATACCTAAAAACGTGCCCAGCGTGTATGTACCGAGAGGTACGCGAGCTGCCGCGAGCGCGAAATTGGCTAAGGCAAAAGGCGACAGCGGAGGCAGCCGCATCAAAGTGACCACCTGAAGGGTCCGGCCAAAATGTTTACCGACCAAAGCCTGATAAATCGCATGCCACTTGGGTCGTTCGCGAATGATTTCGAGGACGCGATCGCGGGCGATCCAGCGTGCCACCGCGTAAGCGAGCAAGGAAGATGCCGTGATCGTGACAATGGCGATCAACGAGCCTTTGCCGAAACCAAAGGCCCAGCCCGCGAGGATAGCACTCGCGTAGGTCGGTACGAAAGAAACGCCCAATAAAAATCCAATAACTAAGAAATAAATCAGCAACCCGACCCCATCGTGTGAACGCAGCCACGGGCCGAGTTGCGTCAATGACGCGATTAAAAATAGCGACCCCACCGGCGGCCAAAACGACAACAGAATCGCGAAGGGACCCGCAGCGCCGAGACGGCGCATGAGGCCTTGCGGAACAGGGGGATCTGGTGGGGTGAGACGAGACATCGCTTGGGACGTTGGCAGGGTTTGGGCTCCTAGCAAGCATACGGCGTACGTCTCATGCTTGCTTCGAGTGAAACGCCTAACTGTGATTTTCTCCATGGCAGCCCCCCTCTGCATCAAACTCGGTCAACCTAGCTGGCGGCTCAAAAACGACGGGGTCGAAACCTTTGTCACCCGCAGCGCCGGCATGTTGGGACCAGCAACTTTCACTTTGGGTAACGGCCTTATGGTTCAACCTTTTGCGGTAGCGCCGTGGCGCGACGAAAAACTACCGGCGGGTTCGCCCCCGCTGTTGCGTGCCTTGCGCGGAGATTTTTTCTGTGCCCCTTTCGGAGGCAACGGCACGAAGTGGCGTGGCGAACAGCACCCCCCGCACGGCGAATCAGCCAATGGGAATTGGAAGTTTATTAAGGCTACGCAGACGCGCGAGACGACTGCGCTGCACGTTCAACTCAAAACCAAGGTGCGCTGTGGCGTAATTGATAAACGCGTGAGTTTGCGGGCAGGCCACAACGCTATCTACATCGAACATACACTGAGCGGTTTCACCGGTCCGCTGACCCTAGGAACGCATCCATGTTTGCAGATGCCCGGAGTCGAAGGAGCCGCGCGAATTTCGGCCGGCGGGTGGGAATGGGGCCAAGTGACACCCGTGCCGTTTGAGGATCCTGCACTGGGCGGATATTCCGCACTAAAAACCGGAGCGCGTTTTAAAAACCTCACCGCCGTGCCTTTGGCCCATGGTGGCACGACCGACCTCACGCGTTACCCGGCGCGCGCGGGCTTCGAAGATCTCGTGATGCTGATGGGGGCGCCGGGCCGTACGCTGGGCTGGAGCGCGGTGACGTTTCCCGAGGATGGCTGGGTGTTTCTCCAATTAAAAAATCCCGCGATCCTGCGGCACACGATTCTTTGGCACTCCAACGGCGGCCGCCACTACGCGCCGTGGAGCGGACGCCACCGCCACGTGCTCGGACTCGAGGAAACGACTTCGTATTTTCATTTCGGCCAAGCGGAGTCAGCGCAACCGAACGCGCTTTCCCGGGCCGGTTATCCGACGACCGTTAAACTCTCGCCCAAAAAACCGCTGCGCGTGCCTCATGTTTTTGCCGTCGCAGCAATTCCGCGCGGATTCGATCTCGTGGCCGACGTCAGCGCGAAATCTGATGGATCTGGTGTCGTGATCACCGCAGCCAACGACCGGAAAAGCTCACTCGCGCTCGATCTGGAATTTTTGCGCAGCGAAGGCTGAGGCTCAAAGCGCCCAACTGTGATCGCCGGGCGTCAGTTTCACCGAACCGCGAAACGCGCCAGGAATCGGATTGTACCGCAACGCCTGCGTCGCGCCGGCTTCCGCGGTGAAATAGCCCAACACCGTAAGCTCTTTGATGTGCCGAAGCGGATGCGGCGCGGCGACGGACTGGGTTTCGTATTCGGTCAAAACACGTTCGCGTTGCGCCACGTCGAGAGCAGGAAAATTTTTTCCGAAACGTTGTTGGCTCGACGCGGTGATGTCGCTCAATCCGCGACGCAACGTCGCCCGGGCTTCGGTCGGAAAACAATCGTTGGTTTGCGTGAGGATAAAACGTCCGATCGCGACCGCACCCGCGCCAGGCGAGGTGGTCGTCGCAGGAATGATGGTATCGCCGATAAGCGTGAGCAGTGTTTCTTCCGCGACATCCCAGCCGGCGGGAGCGGCAAGCGCGGCCCATGTGCGCGAGGGTAAACTGGCCCAAACCGCGGCGGCCCCGGCGACGAGCGCGGTGTGGCGCAGGGCTTCGCGGCGGTTCATAGATTGCCTTTCTTTAACTCGGCCACGGCGTGCTGCGCGGCGCGAGCGGTGAGCGCCATAAATGTGAGTGAGGGGTTTTGCGTGCCGGTTGAGGTCATGCAGGCGCCGTCGGTGACGAAAACATTTGCGCAGGCGTGGAGCTGATTCCAGCGATTGAGTAGCGAGGCCTGCGGGTCGCGGCCCATGCGCACGCCACCCATCTCATGGATGTCGAGGCCGGGGTTTTGTTGGGAATCGCGCGTCACGATTTTTTTTGCGCCAACGGCTTCGAGCATCTCTTGGCCGCGAGCGAGAAAATCTTTGAGGAGACGCTCGTCGTTATCGTGGTAGCCGATCGAGGTGACGAGTTGTGGAATGCCCCAGGCGTCTTTTTGCGCGGTGGAAAGGCGGACGTGATTTTCTTTCCGCGGCACGGTTTCGCCCTGCATCATCATAGAAATACCCCATGGGCCGGGGCGCGTGATGCGTTCTTTAAAGGCGGCGCCGACACCGGGCGTGCTGGTGCCACTCTGCCAACCGGCGCGACCAGCGCCGAAAAATACCATGTAGCCACGCTGAAAATCGGTTTCTTGTTTCCGCACGTTGCGGAAATTCGGCATCATGAGCTGGGTCGGGCGGCGGCCCGAATAATAAGAATCTTCAAACCCCTCGATGGAACCCCAGAGGCTACCGCGGTAATTGTGAAACGCGATGTGATGCCCGAGTAGTCCGTGATCGTTGCCGAGGCCCGCGGGAAAACGCGCGGAACGAGAATTAAGCAAAATGAGGTTGGTGTTTAAACAGGCGGCGTTGACGAAGACGATGCGGGCAAAAAATTCCGTACTTTGTTTGGTCACCGCGTCGATGACGCGCACGCCACTGGCTCGGCCGGTGGCGTCATCGTAGAGGATGGATTCAACGACCGAGTGCGGACGTAGCGTGAGATTGCCGGTCGCCGCGGCGGCGGGGAGCGTGGCGGAGTTGGAACTGAAATACGCGCCAAACGGGCAACCGCGGTAGCAAAGATTGCGCGCCTGACATTTACCGCGGCCTTGCGCGAGGTGTTGGGGTTTTGGCGCCGTGAGATGCGCACAGCGACCTTGGATCACGTACCGGTCGGCAAACGCGCCCATAATTTTGACCTGCGCGTGTTTTTCGACGTCGTTCATTTCCCACGCGGGGAGAAATTCACCATCGGGCAACGTTTCGAGGCCGTCGTAATTCCCACTGATGCCGGCGAAGCGTTCGACGTGCGAATACCACGGGGCGAGTTCGTCGTAGGAGATAGGCCACTCGCCGAAGCCGTCGCGTGCTGGGCCTTCAAAATCAAAACGGCTCCAGCGCTGTGTTTGCCGGGCCCAGATAAGGGATTTACCGCCAACTTGGTAGCCGCGGATCCAGTCGTAGGGTTTTTCCTGTTCGTAGGGGTGTTCGGCGTCTTTGACGAAGAAGTGTGAGGTCGCCTCGTCGAAAGCGTAGCATTTTTTCGCGATGGGATTGGCCGTGACGATGTCGCGGGGTAACTTACCGCGGTGCGGAAGGTCCCACGGATTTTTTAACGCCGTGGGATAATCGTCGCGGTGCTTTACGTCGCGACCGCGCTCGAGGACGAGTGTGCGCAGACCGCTTTCGCAGAGTTCCTTGGCCGCCCAACCGCCGCTGATGCCGGAGCCGATGACGATAGCGTCAAACGTGTGCTCGCGGGCGCCAGGGGTGGTCGGGGAATTCGCCATTCGAGGTGAAGTCGAAGTAACTCGGGGCGAATTATCAAGCAAAGGCCTATTTTAGACCCCCAACTCGAGTAGCCATGCGCTCACGTGAAAGACGCCATGGGTAGCTACGTGGTTGAAAACCGCGTTTTTCAGGACCGTTAAAAATCTCTTGGATGCTTATAACTATCCTTGTATTGACGGAAAAAGACCCTATTTTTACCGTCAGAAACTAAGTGAAAAATAAATCACAATCCATTGATATTCAAGTTCGTAGTCGAATTTATGGCCACGGTAGGGGTTGGGTGTTTACACCAAAGCATTTTCAAGGAATCGGGAGTGCAGCCGCCATTGAGTCTGCCCTACGCCGCTTCAAGCAAGCGGGCGTCATTCGCAAGCTTGCCCGGGGTCTTTATGATTATCCGGTGCAGCACCCCGTACTCGGTACCGTTGCGCCTTCTGCCGACGCCGTCGCCCGCGCTTTGATGGGGCGCGATGCAATTCGCCTTCAACCCTCCGGGGCCTATGCCGCCAATGTGTTGGGCCTTTCCGAGCAAGTCCCATCCCGGATTGTTTTTTTGACCGATGGCCCCTCCCGGAAGGTGAAAATAGGTAAGCAGGAAATTATCCTCAAGCAGACTGTGCCGCGGAACGTGGCTGCGGCTGGGAGAAAAAGCGGCACCCTGATCCAAGCGCTTCGTTATCTTGGACAGGATCAGGTGGACAATAGAATCTGTACCATTCTTCGAAGAAAAATTACCGATGAGGATCGCGCAGCTATTCGCCGAGATCTTCGTTATGCGCCCGCCTGGATTGCCGATCTTCTGCGTCCCTTCACTGAGTCCGCACTTAAGCCATGAATGCTTTTCTCGATCTCCCTATTAGCGAACGCCGACTGGCTTTTCAACAGGTTGAGTCACAGATGGGCTTGCAGGCTTTCAGCGTGGAGAAAGATTTTTGGGTTTGTTGGGCACTAAGGGAGCTTTTCACGATGCCCGGCATCGGTGACCACCTCACGTTTAAGGGCGGCACATCGCTTTCGAAGGCATGGCAGCTGATCCAACGCTTCTCAGAGGACATCGACATTATTGTGGATAAAGAGGTGCTCGGATTTGGGGGCGATGCCTCACCGGATAAAGCTCCAAGCAACAAAAAGCGGAGAGATCGTTTACAAAAGCTTATGGAGGCTTCTCGCAATTGGGTGCAGGGCACTTTGCAGCCCGCCCTCAATTTACATTTACAATCCATTTTCGGAGAAGTGGGCTGGCGACTCGAGGTCGATCCAGACATGATGGACGGACAGTGTCTGCTATTCCACTATCCGTCCGTTTTTTCCTCCCAAATGGCCGGCTATGTGCGTCCGATTGTTAAGATCGAATTGGGGGCGCGTTCTGATGACTGGCCCCATGAAACAAAAGCCCTACAGCCCTACGTTATCGAGTTTTTCCCGGCTTTCGATGCACAGGCCGTCTTCTCGGTTCGTGTCCTTGCGGCTGAACGCACCTTCTGGGAAAAGGCCTGTCTGCTGCATGAGGAAACATTTCGCCCCGCCGGCAAGCCGCGCAAGATTCGTATGGCTCGGCATTATTATGATGTTTGGTGCATGCTGCGAGCTGGAGTCGGTGATCGCGCAATCGGGAATATAGCCTTATTCCAAGGGGTCGCCGAGCATCGCGAGATATTCTTCGGTTTGTCTTGGGTGGATTATTCGACCCATAAACCTGGTTCATTCCGTCTCGTTCCGCCCGAGACCCACCTTGCTAATTGGCAAAGTGACTACGAGGAAATGATAGGTCCGATGTTCTTTGGTGATGTGCCGCAATTTGCCGAGATACTGGAACTCGCTGGTCAGTTTGAGAGGCGTTTCAACCAGCTGCGAATTGCACCTCTCTAATTCAATGGGCGATTTCGATTTAGGGTCCTGCAATAATTATACTCAGGATTTTTGTGATCGGTTCTGCTTTCGGAACATTTTAAAATTCGATGGGGGTCGCGTAAGTTGCGCCATCTAGACAGCGCCCCGCCCGCGATCTCACCCCTAGGTGCTTAGGACCAATACGATGAAGTGGCTCCATCGCCGCGAAGGTGGGCGATGGGTATAAAAACGCTGCAAACCGTGGGAGCTAAAATCGGATAAAAATGCGAAACCTCCCGACCAAACTCAGGCCGAAAACAACTTACTTCGCTTTCGCGAACATCGGATCGTTCGGATTCCCGCCGGACAGAAGGTAGGCGACGAGGTCTTTGAGTTCGTCGGGGTTAAGCGCGTTAGCAAGGCCGGCGGGCATCATCGAAATCGGATACGGTTTACGCGAACGCACTTTCGCGATCTCGGGACGAGCCAGTTCGTCAGGCGCGAAGGGGTTCGTCATGACCGAATAGCGGTTGGGATCTTCGGCGACGACGCGGCCGATGATCACTTCGCCGTCGGCCATGGTGAGTTGTTCGGTGCCGTATTGGTCGCTGATGACCTTGGAAGGCTCGATAATGTTTTCGAGAAGGTCTTTTACGCTGTAGCGATTGCCCGCGCCGGAGATGTCGGGACCGATGCCGGCGCCCTCACCGTTGAAACGGTGACAGAAAATGCACGCGGTAGCGGAGAACATAGCTTTGCCTTGGGCAAAGTCGCGGCCGGTGAGTTTGGCGGGGAACAGCGCGGCGGCACTTTCCACGGTGTAAGTTTGGCCTGGGCCTTTGGGGCTGACGGCGCCTGCGACGATGGAGTGCACCGGAACTTTGGAGAGATCGTCGAATTTCTGGCGCTCGAGGGGATCCGAGATTTTCGCGAGTGACTCGTTGCGGATGTTACGAAGAAAGCCGGTGAAGCTGGCGCCGCCCTTCCATTCCGAGGTGCGTGGAAACCAAGCAAAAAACTGCGTGCGCAGCTCGGGCGTCCAGCCGACGGTGGCATTACGCAGAGCGTAGGCGTAAGCGATTTGTTGGCGGTCGGCGCGCGCGTCGGTGACGCTTTGCACCGTGCGGCCATAGCCGTCGTTGCGGGCGAGCAGCGCGCGGCTAGCGATTTCTTCCGGGGCGGTGCCGGGATGTTCAGCGATGCTAAGCAGTGGGACCGTCTTGGCGACGACGGTGGGGGAATCCAGGAAGATAAGAAGCGAAACGAGTTCGCGGTTCACGAGCGCGTCGGTCGCAGGGAACAACGGATCGAGCAAGGTGGCGACGCGGGCGCAGGTGGCGGCGTCGGGTTTGCCCATGCGAGTGAACGTGAGTTGCCAGGCGCGAAGGAGCGGGAGACGGAGCTCGGCGGGTTGTTGCGCGTAATCGAGCCGCGTGAGCGCATCGATGATTTGCGGTTGAAAATGTTTTTCGCCGACACGCGCGAGCGCGATGAGGGCTTCGATGGCGGCCTGTGGATTTTTTTCTTTGAGCGCGCGCTCCGTCCAGTTGGCGGGAAGTTGGCGCTCGATGGCAGCGCGGGCGGCAAAACGGATAAAACGGTCGGGGCTAGCGAGGTGCGGCCAAGCGATTGCAATGGCTTCGGGACCGGTGCCTTCGGCATGGAGGGCTTCGAGGCGGCGGCGGAGTTGAGCCTCGGGAGTGGGCGGAAGCGCAGCGACGGGCGCGGTGTTTTCCGTGCCGGTATAAGTAACCCGATAGAGCGCGGATTGCGTGCGGCGGCCACCGACGGCGAAATACATCGAACCGTCGCCGGGATGGATCACGACGTCGGTGAGTGGCAGCGGTTTACCGGCGACGAATTCTTCTTTTTCGGCGGTGAACGAGGCCCCACTGGGCTTAAGGTGCATCGCGTAGAGCGTGCCGTAGGTCCAATCGGCGGCGAAGAAGGCGCGTTGGTATTTAGCGGGGAATTTAGCCCCGGTGCCGAAAACGGTACCCGTCGGCGAGCCGGGGCCGACGTCGATGACCGAGGGTAAACTATCAGCGTAGTAAGCGGGCCAACGACCCGCGCCGCTGCGCCAGCCATAATCACCGGCGTCGACGACGTGGTTGATGCGAGTGGGAATATACCAAGGTGAACCTTGGTCCCATTCCATGTCAGAATCGTAGGTGAACAGTTCGCCATTTTGGTCGAAGGCGATGTCGAATTGATTACGGAAGCCGAGGGCGAAGAGCTCTACCGTTTTACCCTCAGGGTCCATGCGGCCGACGTAGCCGCCAGGGGCGTATTTACCTTTGGCGTGACCGCGAGCGTCCCACATGCGCGGCAGGAGGTGATCTTCATCCCAGCGAACGGGGCGAGATTTGTTTAAGTTGGTGGGCAGATCGGTGTGGTTGCCGTTGACGAAGTAGATCGACTTGCCGTCGGGGGAGAGCGTCAGGGAATGGGGGCCGTGTTCGCCACCTAAGCTCTTCATTTCGCAGAGAAATTTAACTTCATCGAATTGGTCGTCGCCGTCGGTGTCGCGCAGGCGCCAGATGCCGCGGCGGTTGGGGACTTCGTCGATCATGACGTAAAGACTGTCGAAGGCGTAAAGTAGGCCGTGTGCACCGATGGAAGGCGGAAGACCGTCGGCGCCTTTGCCTTTTTTCGGCGGGGGCGGAAGCGGCTCGGAGTCGGCGGTGAGCACGACGGCAGGCAGTGTGATGGCGAGTTTCTCAACCTTGGTGCCGGCGGTGCTACCGAGTGGGGGTAACGTGAGGCGGTAGATCGCACCGTATTGGTCAGCGGCATACATGCGGCCTTTGGGGTCGACCGTAAGCGCGACCCACGAGCCCTGCTCTTCTTTCGGAACGGTGTAGATCAACTCGACCTTGAAGCCAGGGGCGACTTGCAGATCGGCGGGGGCGGAGACGACTTCGGCGGGCGAAGCTTTTTTAGCAGTGGGTTTTGCAGTCTGCGCGAAGAGACTGGGAAGAAGTAAAAAGAGTGAGGCGGCAGCAAGATGGCGACGAAGCATGGTTAAAAATTCCGAGAATCACCGCTCTCGGGGACGGACTGAGGTGGAGACGAAAGAAGAGGAGCTCGATTACGGGAGCGTTTTTAGCTGCAGGTTTTTAAACTCGATAGTCATCGGCGGACCGGCGTGGAGCTGGAGGGCGAGGACGCCGGAAGTTGCGCCTAAGCTTGCGTCCGTATCGGTGACATCGGCGGTGAGTTTGCCGTTGAGGTAGTGGCGGAGATGATTGCTCTCGGCGATGATCACGAGCTCGTTCCAGCCACCCACTTTAAAGGCTGCGAGGATGTCAGCCTTGGGGGTGGCGCCCGGAAGTTTTTCGACTTCCGTTTTGGATTTCTTAGCACCGGGTTTTTTGGGGTCGTCGATTTGGGTGGTGGCGCCGATTTTAATTTTTTCTCCAGGAGCCATAAGGATACCGCGACCTTTTTCTTCGTAGAGCATGCCAACGTAGCCGCCGGTCAAATCCATGTCGGCTTGATAACCGCCAACGACAAACGCGGCGGCATCGACGATGCGGCTGCGGTATTGGATGCCGGAGTTACCGAAGGATTTTTCGTTTTGCGCGGTGAGGCGGAAAGAGGCGTGGAGTTCGAAGTTGGCGGGTTTGCCGTCTTGCCAGACCAGGAAGGTGTTTCCTTTGGTAGGTTTTTCCACGGTGGTCTGGCCAACGATGCAACCGTCGCGCACCGACCAGAGGGCTTTGTTGCCATCCCAGCCGGTGAGGTCGTGACCGTTGAAAATCGATGTGAATCCAGCATCCGCGGCGAGGGCGAACGGAGCGAGGGCGAGGAACGCGAGCGGAGCAAGGCGGGAGCGGAGGGATTTCATGGGGTGCGGTTAAAGGTGACGGAAGTAGCGGCGAGAGGTTTCGTGAGAGAAGGATCGCAAAGTTCGAGCTGGGTGACGGCGGGACGCGCGGCGGGGGCGGCGGCAGGGTTGGCCTTGAGGTAGGCGTCGACGTCTTTGGTGACAACGATCTGACCATACATCAGCGCCCAGTGGCCGGGGAAGGTGCAGGTGAATTCATAAACGCCTTCGGTGCGGGGAGCGGTGATCTTGAGTGTCTCGGTCTGACCGGACTCGAGCATCTTGGTGGCCGCGATGATTTCTTTGTCTTCGCCCACGTAGGCACGACCGGAGCGGTCGGTGTGGCCAGCGGGAAGTTCCATGGCGGCCATGCCGACTTTCTGGCGGGCCCCAGGTTGCACGACGACGACGTTGTGCGGCATGACATCGGCGTTTTCGAAGATGAGTTCGAAGGCTTTGCCGGCTTGAACCACAATGCGTTGGGTGTCGTAACGCATTTCCTCGGCGACGGTGCGCACAACGTAAACCGCGACGCGCAAACTGGCGAGAGTAGCCCGCAGGGGTTCGGCCTCGGTGGCGGGCAACGCATCTACCAGCTGGCTAGCGACGCCGATGGTCTCGATGTAATCGCGACCGGTGCGCTCGCTCGGATGAGCTTTGGCAGCCCAAGCGATGAGATCGCGCGCTACGCTGGAAACCGCGGCGGCTGGCCAGGTGTCTCGCGGGAGTGCGCGCAGGCTTTGGGCTGCGGTCGGAATTTGATAACCCCGAGCAATCATACCGCCGATGGCGGTAAAGACGGCGGCGGGTTCTCGACGTGTACTGACCGCGGAACGAATCGCGTCACGTTGAATCGCCATCACGGTACCGTCGGGGCCGGGGATATCGGTGATACTCGCAGCGAGCAGTGGCATCACTAAATCATAAGCGGTGGCGCGAAGGGCCGCATCGGGGATGAGGGGGATACCGGCGAGGAAACTGGCTTCAGAAAGCGGAGATTTGAGCGCCTCAGTCCACAGTCCCGTGAGTGAGCCGTCGATTACCGCGAGCGCAGCCCAAGCGTAGATGCGGCTTTCGGCGACGTTGTTAAGGGCTAGTTTAAACAGCGCGGAGCGTTGTACGCGCAGATCGGCGGCGGGTTGAGCCAGCAGGAGTCGACCTACGGCTTTTACATCGACCTCGGCGGGTGAGTCGATGATGGCCAGAAGCAGTTCGACGCGCGTGGTGTGCCGAGTTTCGGCAAGTGCCGTGAGCGACTCGGCGCGGGCGGCATCAGGCACGCCTTTGCGGCTAAGGATGGCTTCGTGCACGTCGGGTGAGCGCGGCATTTTAAGAAGATCAGGAACTTTAAGCGTACGCAGGAGGTAACGCACGGCCGCCGGATCACCTCCCGCAATCGATGAGCCATCGCCGATACTCTTAGCCCAGAACGGGCGGAGTTGACGGAGAGTTTCACCGATGACGTAATCGAGGTAGTATTCAATGGGTTGTTTGGTCGCAACGAGGGCAACTTCGGCGGCGGCCGCTTCAGGGAAAAAGCTAGCGGCGCGCACGGCGTGGAGACGCACGCGGGCATTTTCATCGGAGGCTTTGACGCGCAGCAGTGAAAGTGCATCGGGCACGCGGTCGCGCCAATAAGCGATGACGCGAGTGGCCGCAGCACGGGCATCGGCATTCGGGGAATTGAGAACGCGCGCGAGGAGGTCGAGGTCGACGACGTTATGCCATTGGTGAAGCCAGAGGGCTTCGGTTAAGTTGTGTTGATAGTCGGGGCTCTGCGCATCGAGGGCTGCGATCCAAGTTTTAGTGGCCGCGATGACCTGAGCGGAGTCGTGTTTACCGAGCTCGATTTTAGCGAGGTTACGAATCTGGTTTTCGGGGCGCTTGAGCAGTTCGAGGAGCGCCGGGATCGATTCACCGTCGATCTTGGGTGCGACCGCGAGCGGACGCCCTTCGTAGGTGACACGATAGATGCGGCCGTGAACGTGGTCACGATTGGCATCGCGCAGATGGCTTTGAAGATGACCGATGAGGGGGTTGTGCCAATCGATGATGTAGATGGCGCCGTCGGGGCCGACCGAGGTGTCGATGGGGCGGAAATTTCTATCGCTGGAGGATAGAAGATCGGTTTGACGAACGGCTTTGATGCCGGCGCCGTCCTCCTCGAGTTTCACGCGGTAGATGCCTTGGAAGCCGATGACATTGGGGTTGAGATAATTTCCCCAATATTCTTCGGGAAATTGCGTGCTGGTGATGATCGTGCTGCCGGCGGAAGGGCGTGAGGGTCGTTCCCAAATTTGTTTCAGCTTCGGATGTTTTTCAGGGTAATCGATGCGCCCACTGAAGGCGGCACCGAAGTAGGTGTTGTTGCCGGTGGCATCGGTGATGATGTCGTTGCCCCAGTAATCGAAGGCGCGGCCATGCGGGTTCGCAAAACCGTAGGCGGCGTAGGTCTCGAATTTACCGGTGCTGGGTTCGAAGCGGTAGATGGCGCCGTCAATATTGCGCACGGGGCCGGCCGCGGTCTCGACTTGCGAGCGGTGAAACACGCCGTCGCTGAGTAAAATCGCGCCGCCGGGTTCATAGACCAGCGAGTTGGCGGTGTGGTGGGAGTCGGCGGAATCAAGCCCCATGAGCACGCGTTCTTTGGTATCCGCTTTACCGTCACCGTCCGTATCGCGAATAAACCAGAGGCTTGGGGCTTGCATGACCAGCAGGCCGTCTTTGTAGAACTGGAAGCCGGTCGGGCAGTTAAGATTGTCAATGAAGTGAGTGCACTTGTCGGCTTTGCCGTCGTGATCGGTGTCTTCGAGAATAAGGATGCTATCGCCGAGTTTAGAGGTAGGTGTGCGCTCAGGATAATTGGGCCAGACGGAGACCCAGAGGCGGCCCTTGGTGTCCCAGGCCATCTGCACGGCTTTCGCGAGTTCAGGGAATTCTTTTTCGCTGGCGAATACGTTCACCTTCAAGCCGGGGGCGAGGGTCATTTTCCCGATGGCGTCTTCGGCGCTCAGAAATTCGTAGGTGCCGTCGGGGTTAGGGCCCGGTTTGTTGGTGCCGAAGGGGGTGACCATCGGCACGGAAAGCAACTCCGGCGGGGTCTTATCGCCTTTTGCGGTGGCCCAGAGGAGGCGATCGCGGTTGGCGGTGATGGCGTCGCGCTGCGCCATTTCTTCCTGCATCACTTGGTAGTTAGTGATTTTGGGCTGATCTTTGACGGACTCGTAAGCGATCTTGGAGCGATCGCCGTATACGTTATAACCGTCGACCGTGCGGTAGCGGTTATGCCATTCTTCGTTTTTTGCATTCACTGCGGCCTGAAGCTGGGTGAAGTCGCCGGTGGGGGCGGATTCACCGAAAAGCGTCTGGAACATCACCGGGGCGAAGGCGGCGTCGCCGCCTTGATTGAGGTGAATGCCGTTGATGGTGAGGGGGTGTCCGGCTTGGGCGGCGGCGGCGTAAAGTTTCTGCGAGGGAGCGAAGAGATCCACAAAGGTCACGCCCGCGCGATCACCGGCGACTTCGGCCATGGCCTGAGCGTAAAGAGCGAGGTTGCGGTTGTTGGTGGGGGGGACGACAAAATTTTTGTCGGGCAGGGTTTCGTTAGCGATGGGTGAAAATAGTACGATTTGCGGTGGGCCGCGGGTGCCGTAGGTTTTAGCGCGGGTTTCGCGCAAGAACGCGTCAAGATCGGATTTAAATTTAGCGACACCTTCTGGGCCGGCGAAGGACTCATTAAAGCCAAAGAAAGCGAAGATTACATCGGCGCCGACGCGGGTGAGCCATTCGTCAGGGGTGCCGAAATCTTTGGAACGAGCGCGCGCGGTGAGTTCGTCACCGGTAACCGCGAGGTTGCGCACGACGATTTCGTGTTTCGGATATTTCGCGTGGATCAGCGTTTCAAAGGCCCCGAAGTGCTGCATACGGTCACCGAGGGCGTTGCCGATGATGGCAATTTTAGTGCCGGGGTTAAGGGCGATGGGCGCGTTGATTGCGGAGGGGATAGCGACGGCTTTAGGCGCGGCTTTGGCCGGCTTAGGTGGCACGGTACCGCCGACGGGCAACACTTTACCGAGCGCGTGATCAGCGGGGGTGATGCCGGTGCGATAACCATCGAAGCCGTACATGCGGGGCGCATAACTATCAAAGGTGGTGACATCGGCTTTAGCCGGGATCTCGAGACCGGCGGCCCAATAGGTGGCATTGACGATGAGACGGCGGAGCGACTCGTTTTCAAAATCCGTGGCGGCACCGAGTGTGGTCGTAAAAATTTTCGCGCTAGTACCGGACCCCGTTTTAAATTGACGAGTCCAGACCACCGGCATCGCCGGAGCGTTGACGGGTTGCTCAACTTTGGCGGCGGTCTTTTTGAGGTAATCGGCCGGTGCGTCCGTCGGGCTCATGCCTTTAAGCACAAGACCGCGGACCAGAATGTTTGCGTCGGCGGGTGGAGCGGCTTCGTAGACATCGGAGTTGGCGAAAAGTTCGGTGACCCCACGCAGCAGAGGGTTGGAAGTGGCGCCGGGTTCGATGAGGCCGCGGGTGGCTTCTTTTTTATGATTTCCCCAATGCGAAACCCAGGTCTCGCCGAGGACTTGTTGACCGAAACCGCCCGTGGTAGCGGGCGATGTTTTATTATTCCAGGAATAGGAGGCCCAGGGACTACCGGCGGGAAAATTGAAAGCGTGAGTTGCGGTACGCAGCGCGATGATGGGAACCCCGCGGCGGTGGGCGGCTTCGAAGCGCTTCATCGCTTCATCAGGCCAAGCCCGGAAACGCAGCGACATGATAATGATGTCCGCGGAGTCCAGGGCTTCAGAGCCGGGGAGTGATTTAGCGTTATTGGGATTAATGGTACCGTCGGCATCGAGAGCAAACAGGACGGTCGTTTTGAAGCCGTGACGTTGGCTAAGAATTTTCGCCAGCATCGGCAGCGCTTCTTCGCTCCGATATTCTTCATCTCCGGAAAGCAGGACGACATGTTTACCCTTTGGGGCCACACCTGCGGCCGGCTCAAGGACAAGCGTCGTGGAGGCGGCGGCCGTAAAGATAAAGCTGAAGGTGGCGGCGAGAAGAGCGAGCGGGCGAAGTAAGCGATGGAAATTCATAAATAAAAAATTAGGCGATAGGGTAACCGGCGGCGGCGATTTCACGCCGGAGGAAAGTGTAGCCGGATTCGGCGATATCCCAGGCGGGAGAAAACTCGCGCCAGACGTTGATGGCGTTGGCAAAGGCGGGGTCGGAGCGGCTAAAGGCCTCTATGGTCATCCAGCCGTCGTAGCCGACTTCGCGCAGCGTGGTGAGGTTCTCGCGGAAATTGATATGTCCGGAACCGGGGGTACCGCGGTCATTCTCGCTAAGATGCACATGGGCGAGGACGGGGGCGATGGTACGAATGGCGCCCGCGAAAGTTTTTTCCTCCGTATTGGCGTGGTGCGTGTCGTACATGGCGCGCACGTTGGGGTGGTCGGTGAGCTCGATGAGCATGCGCAGCTGCGCCATGGTGTTGCAGAGGTAACACTCAAAACGGTTGAGCGCTTCGGGGCAGAGGATAACGCCGGCTTGTTGGGCGTAGTCGCCGGCGGCGCGGAGAATCTCGGCGCTGCGTTTATATTCCTCGGGGTTGATGTCGGCGCGCGTAAACGTGGCGAAAGCGGAATGAAAAGGTCCGCAGAGTAACTTCGCGCCGCAATCCACGGTGCGGTCGATGTTCCACTTGATCGCGTCGAGGCCTTTGGCGCGGATGGCGGCATCGGGGCTGGCGGGATTAGCGTCGGCGCCGACGATGGTGACGCAGGTGACGCCGAGGTTGAGATCTCCGAGCAGTTTTTTGAGGCGCTTATAAGCGGCGGGGTCTTGAGCACCGTTGCAGATCTCGATGCCGTCGTAGCCGATTTTTTTGAGGCGTTCGATGTGCGGGAAAAAATCGTCGGAGATCGACGCGGTCCAGGCGAGGAGGTTGAAACCGAGTTTAGGCATGGGAGAAAAGCGGAGGGTAAATGGGGCGCAAAAGCAGGGGGCGCCGGGGAAAGTTCGTGAGGCTAAAAAAGAGGGGGCGGGCCCAAGTGAACCCGCCCCGCCCTGCGTTTGATCAGACTTGTTTCACCTTGGCCCAGCGGCCGGTGGCGGCGGATTTAAGCACGGCGTCGGTGACGTAATCGGTGGCCAGGCCGTCCTTGAAGTTTGGGGTGCAGCCCTGACCGCTTTCGAGGCCCCGGATGAACTCAACCATGGCGTGCACGAAGCTGTGTTCGTAGCCGAGTTGGAGGCCGGGGACCCACCAGTTGCCGCAGTAAGGATGATCGCCGTCGGAGACGTGGATGCTCTTCCAACCGCGCTCGGGGCCTTGATCGGTGTAATCGAAAACTTGGAGACGATGCAGGTCGTGTAAGTCCCACTTGAGCGACATGTTTTCACCGTTTACTTCAAACGTGTAGAGGGCTTTGTGACCGCGAGCGTAACGCGTGGATTCGAAGAGTCCGAGCGAGCCGTTGTTGAAGTGGCAGTGGAAAAGACAGGCGTCGTCGATGCCGACTTTTTGGACTTTGCCGGTGAGGCTGTGTTTGCGCTCTTTGACAAAGGTCTCGGTCATGGCGCTGACGTCTTTGATACCACCGTTGAGCCAGAGCGCGGTGTCGATGCAGTGCGCGAGCAGGTCCCCGGTGACGCCTGAACCGGCGACATTGACATCGAGACGCCACAGGCCCGTGCCACCCTGCGGGAGCTCGGGGTTGATCGTCCAATCTTGGAGAAAGTTGGCGCGATAGTGGAACACGCGGCCGAGTTTGCCGGCGTCGATGAACTGCTTGGCGAGGACGACGGCGGGGCAACGGCGGTAGTTATACCACACCATGTTGGCGACGCCGGCTTTCTCGACGGCCTTGAGCATTTTTTCGGCTTCTTTGCCGTTACGGCCGAGGGGTTTTTCGCACAGGATCATCTTGCCGGCTTTGGCGGCGGCGATGACTTGCTCGGCGTGGAGGTTGTTGGGCGTGGCGATGTCGACGACGTCGATGTCGTCGCGCGCGATCAGTTTTTTCCAATCGGTCTCGACGGATTTGTAGCCCCACTTAGCGGCGAATTCTTTGACCTTGGCTTCGTCGCGCCCGCAGACGGCCTGCGGGATGACTTCGTAGGTGGAGGGGAAGAAGTGGTTAACTTGGTGGAAGGCGTTGCTGTGAGCGCGGCCCATGAAGCTGTAGCCGATGAGACCGACGCGGAGTTGTTTTTTAGCCATGGGAGGTGAGAACGTTTGAGGGTTAGAAAATAAAACCGGGCGAAACTCAGCCGACCCAACCGTGATTTTTGCGGACCTCGATCATGGCGGCGAGAATATCGTTCCAGGTCTGCTGTTTCAGCATGACCTCATTGGGGAACATGCAACCGTCCCAGCAGATGTGTTTGATTTTCTTGGTGACCTTGCCCTTGCCGTCGCGGAGCCAGTAGCCGGAGTCACGCGGGATGTTGAGTTTGCCCTTTGGATCGGTGGCGAGGCAGTGACGGCCGGTCTTTTCGTGCGAGCCGGAGCCGAAGACGGTGCCGTCGTTTTGCGCGACGTGAAAATCGATGGTCCACGGGCGAAGCGCCTTGGTGAGTTTGACCATGGCTTGGTGAAACTCGGCGGGTTCCCAATGGTAATTTTTGGGGACGATGCGGTGCGCTTCGGCGTTTTCACCCAGGGTGTAAAGCAGCGTGTGCGACATGTCGGCCTGGAAGCCGACGACTTTGGGCATGTTCACCAGCTCGAGCAGGTTCACCATGTTTTTCCAGCTGTGCATACCGCCCCAGCAGATTTCACCTTCGGCCGCGAGGCGTTCACCGGCGTCTTTGGCGATCTTGCCGGCTTCGCGGAAAGATTGAGCGATGAGTTTGGTGACGCCCTTAGGATCAGCGTCCCAGGCTTTGACGCTGGTGGCGCTGTCAATACGAACCACGCCGTAAGGGCGCACGCCGAGGTCGCGGAGTTTTTTAGCGATGCGGACGGCTTTGCGGACGTGGTTGACCCAGTTGGCGCGCGCCGTGGCGTCACCGCCGGCGGCGGCATCGAACCACACGGGAGCAACGACGGAGCCGACGACGAGGCCCTTGGACTTGATTTTGGCCGCGAGGGCTTTGATGCCGTCGTCGGAGATGTCGATATCGGTGTGCGGATTGTAGAGGAACAGGTCGATACCGTCGAACTTGACGCCGCCGACTTCGGCTTTGGCGGTCATATCGAGCATCGTGTCGAGGTCGATGAACGGCTCGGCGCCGGGGCTACCTTTGCCGACCAGACCGGGCCAGGCCGCGTTATGGAGTTTGGGGAAGTTATTTTCAGGCATGGGGACGAGGGGGGGAGATGAGGGGTGGTGGGAGGAAAAAACAGGCGGTAAAAACGACGGTTTTTTAGTTAGAATTTATTTTTGCGGTACGCGCCCATTTTTGGGGCGTCGGGATTCACTTCGGGGCCGAAGTAGCGCAAGCAGACCAAAGGCTCGGTGCTGCTGGTGTTTTCAAAGGTGACGCCTGCTTTGGCGCCGTCTTCGGTGCAGAAATATTCGTCTTCGGTGAGTTCGTGGAAGCGAATGAGCTTTGGGCTGACGAGGGGTTCGCCGTTGATCTTGCCGGAGCCTTGGACGCAAATGAGACCGTAGGCGCCGGTATCCTTGACGGTGCACTTGGTGCCGGGGTCGAGGGTGATTTCCTTGGCGGTGAAGCACTGCGCGCCGTCGACTTTGCCATAAACGATCCAGCGATCGACGTAGCCCTCGCTGCGGGTATCGGCGACGGGGACCGGCTCGAGGTAGTGGTTGTCTTTGAAGTTTGGATCGACGTTTTTGTCCCAATCGAGTTGGTCGACGATGAAATCGATGTCTTGGTGTTTCGATTTAGGCATGTCTTTCACGAGGAGCGACCACGGCACTTCGCGGCCCTCGACGAGGTTTTGATACATGCCGAAAACATCGCTGCCCCATTGCGGCTCATAAGTGCAGAGCGAGCCGGGCGCGTGGAGGATGCAAGGATCGATGAGCCAGCCGGTGCCGGGTTTGAGGCGGTAGGCTTTGGAAAGATCGAGGATGCCGTTGTCGCCCTTATTCCATTTGGCGATGCAATCACGCACCTGGGCCTTGGTGGTGCCAGGTTCTAGGCCCATGAAGGTGTAGGGAAAATTGTTGCCGACGTTGTTGTGCTGCGGCGGGAAGTAGTAGGACTCGGGTTTACCTTCTTGGCCGACGAGCTTGGCCTGGGCGGCGCTTTGATGCATGTGGTGCGGGATCGGGCCCATGTTATCGAAAAACTTGGAGTAGACGGGCCACTTACCGTATTTTTTCCAAATAGCTTTACCGACAAGGGTGGCGCCGGTGTCTTCGACGGCCTGCGCGAGGGTAAGACGGCGGTTGCCGATCACGACGTAGCTCAAGCCCTCGTCAGCGGCGCGGCCTTCATTAGCGGTGACGGTGGTGGAAGCGAACCAACGCTCATCGATACCGCCGCGGTTCAACCCGTAGGCATAGGTATCATCCGGATGCAGCTTGATGCGCAGACCGGGCTGGAGAAACGAGCGCGGGACCCAAGCGGGGGCGAGGCGCAGCAAACCGCCTGTGCGGGACAGCTCGGCCTCGACGAGGCTTTGCGTAGATTTTTTAACAATCTTTAAATCGAGGACGGAGGGAATGGACATGGGAGAAAAAAGGGTGATGGGAGGATAAAATATGACGGGGCGGGAAAACCTCAGAGGCCGGAGCGAATGAGTTGGGCCAAAAGCCTTAGGGGGTTCGTTGCTGGATGAAGACGAAAACGCCGTGTTTATTAGCTACGGCGACATCGGGGCGACCATCGTTATTCAAATCGGTGACGATAAACTGCGTGCCCACGCCGGAATCGTTATCGATCAGATGCGGGGTGTAGGTGACGGCTTTGGTGACGGGATCGCGCGTCAGCTTGAACCAATAAATGACGGCGGCGGCATTGGGTTCAGGGTCGCCCTTGGGGCCGTGCGCCCAGTAACGTTTGCCGGTAACCACATCGAGCAGCCCATCGCCGTCGATATCAGCCAGGACGATAGCATGCGGTTGGGAGAATTGGACATCGCCGAGTTTTTCGGCGGGGTCGCGGCTGAGGATGGCGTGTTCGCGCCACGTGGGCTCCGTAGAACCAGCGGCAGGGGCCAGTTGCTCGAACCAGCTGACCCCGTATTTGTGGGCTTCAATGCTGGTGATGACATCGGCGCGGCCGTCGCCGTTGACGTCGTAAACATACATTTGGGCGCCGCCGCGGCCGAAATCGGTGGCGTGGAATTTCCACACGGGATCACCCGCGAGCGAGGCGGGTTGTTCCCACCAGCCGTTGTAGGAAAGCAGATCGGCACGGCCGTCACCGTTGATATCGCCCGCGCCGATGCCGTGCGTGTAACGCTGCCATTCGCCCTCCGGGGAAATGGGGTGAAAGGTCCAGGGCGCCTCAGGGTTGGCGGGATTGCGGGTGGCGTAGCCGAGTTTTTTACCACTCGCGAAAATCAAAGCTTCGGGCTGGCCGGTGATGAGTTTAACGAAGTGCGGCGACTCGGTGCCAATGAACGGATAGATCACATGCCGCGGCCAATCGCCGCCGGCCGCACCGGGATTTTTGAGCCAATGGGCGGGACGACCGGGCCAGCCGATCTGGATCGCATCCGGTAAACCGTCACCGTCGATATCAGCGGCATCGGCAATGAAGGCGTTGGAGTAACTTTCTTTATCGTAAGCGTGCGGAGCAGCGATTTCGGTGCGCTGGGTGAAAGCGGGGCCCTCGAACCAATAAGGGCCGGCAAGGAGGTCGGGTTTACCGTCGTGGTTAAAATCAGCCGCGGCGATACTCTCCGCGTAAAAACGCTGATCAAGAACGACTCGTTTAAAAGAAATGGTTTCGACCGCCGCCGCGGAGACCGCAAAGCCCCCTAGGGCAGTAGCCAGCAGCAAGCGTGGGGACAAATTCATGGTCATGGGGGTTTGGGGCGCGGGGAATCGAACCAAAAAAAGGGGATGACGGCAGGATAACCCTACCCCACAGACAAACAAAAGAATAGAAGGGCTGCGACAAGTTTTTGTGTAAAAACGTCACCCGAGCGATCCGGCCTAAGCCTCGGGTTAAAACCGGCCCAAACGCTCAGCGTTGATAACGCGCGCGGTATTCGCGGGGGGTATCGCCCATGATGCGGCGAAACTCTTTTGCAAAATGGCTCTGGTCCGCAAAGCCGAAGGTGCTGGCCACATCGGCGAGTGATTTTTTGGAAAACACTAACGCACTGCAACTCATGCGTACGCGCATCTGACGCACGTAATCGTGGGGCGAACTTTGATAGGTGGCTCGAAATTGACGTTCAAAGGCGCGCACAGAGAGGCCGCAGGCTTTCGCGAGTTCTTGATTAGTAATATGTTCAGCAAAATTTTGGCTCACGAAGCGGATCGCCTCACTTAGTGGCGAATCCGCCGGGGGGGTGCCCTTGCCTTGGGCCGGAAGTGGACGCGTGACGCCGGCGGTCCCGACGACGTTGCCGCGAGCGTCGTGCAAGGGGATTTTCGAGGTCACACACCAGCGTGCGGTATGGTCAAAACGCCCCACGAGCTCAACTCGGGAAAGGATTCGCTCGCCGCGCAGCACGCGCTCGTCGTCGATGCGGTATTGGTTGGCGAGGGCCTCACCGCAAAGGTCGTAATCGTTGTGCCCAATGACCTCTTCGCGGGTTTTGAGCCCGAAATTGAGGATAAAAGAAACGCTCACCCACTGATAAGTCCCGGCGACGTCTTTCATCCACAGGGGCAAATCCTCGAGGTAATCAAACAACTCGATCACTTCCGGCGCCGCGGCACCGATCCGCAACAAGCCGTGGCGGAGGGTGTGATTGGAAGAGGCGCGTTGCATGCTGCCTAAATCACCATGATTTTTTCCCGGCGCAAGCGCTGGAATAGTGTTTTGTGACACGATCCGCTTTTGACGCCACCCACGAAGCGGCTTTGGTGAATGCATGTCTGGTCTCACGTTCACACCTCCCCGCTCCGCCGAACTTGATCTCGAAGCCGAACGCTTGCTCCAAGCGCTGCTCCACGTTGAATGCGACCCTCGTGGTAAAAAATGGAACTACCAAACCTGCCGCGAAATCGCCCCGCTCACCCTCGAGATTAACCACCTTAAAAAGCAAAAAGACGCCGTCATCCTCACCCATTCTTACGTTGAGCCGGAGATCGTCTACGGCGTGGGCGACTTCAAGGGTGACTCCTACTTTCTCAGCCTGAAAGCCCGCAAAGCTGAAGCTAAGGTCATCCTTTTTGCCGGCGTCGTATTTATGGCGGAAACGGCCAAGATCCTTTCACCCGAGGCGACCGTCATCGTGCCCGACCGCGCCTCGGGTTGCTCCCTGGCGGATTCGATCGACGGAGCCGGCGTGCGTAAACTCAAGGGGCTGTACCCCGACGCCACCGTCGTGTGCTACATTAACAGCACCGCCGAGGTAAAAGCGGAGAGCGACGTGTGCGTTACCTCCGGCAACGTGTACGCCATCGTAGCCAACCTGCCGGCCCAGCGTATCTTATTTGTCCCTGACCGCCTCATGGCCGACAACCTCCGCGACGAACTCCGGCGCCGCGGCATCGCCAAGGAAATCATCTCCTCGGACGGCACCTGTATGGTCCACGACCAGTTCACTACCGCCCAGGTGGTCGCCGCCCGCGCCCAATTCCCCGGGCTCAAAGTCGTCGCCCACCCCGAATGCACGGCCGAAGTGGCCGAAGTCGCCGATTTTGTCGGCAGCACTGGTGCGATGATGAACTACGTCAAAACGACGCCCGCACCGTATTTTCTCATGCTCACCGAGTGCGGACTCGTCGGCCGACTTGAGGTCGAGGCCCCCGAAAAACACTTCATCGGCGGCTGCCGGCTATGCCCCTACATGAAGTTAAATTCGCTCGAGAAAATCCGTGATGCGCTTCGCAACCCGCGAGCCGATCAGGTGGTCACCCTGGAGGAAAACCTCCGCCGCCGCGCGGCGACCTGCATCGAGCGGATGTTTGCCCTGACGCCCGTCGAATAACCCGCTGCTTTTTTCTATGCTCACCCCCCGCACCGCTCACTTGATTGACCTAGCCCTCGACGAAGACGCTGGCCTTGGCGATGTCACCAGTCGGGCCATTTTTCCTGCGACCCATCGGTCTCGAGCTTACATCGAAGCCCGTCAGGACCTCACGCTCTGCGGCCTCACCATCGCCGCCGCCGTCTTCACCCGCGTCGAGCCCGCGCTCGAAGTAAAACTTACCGCCACCGACGGCGCCCGCGTCAAAAACGGCGCCCGCATACTCACCGTCACCGGTCCGACTGCTGCGCTGCTGACCGCCGAACGCACGGCGCTTAACTTCATTCAGCGCCTCTCTGGCATCGCCACTCTTGCCCGCCGCTACGCCGATGCCCTCGCCGCCACCAAGACCCGCGTGGTCGACACCCGCAAAACCACCCCTGGTTGGCGCGCCCTGGAAAAATACGCCGTCCGCTGCGGCGGCTGCGTCAACCACCGCTCCTCGCTCGGCGAACACATCCTCATCAAAGACAACCATATCGCCGCCGCTGGCTCACTCGCCGGGGCTGTGCGGCTCGCCCGCGCCGGCGCGCCCCATCTAGCCAAAATCGAAGTCGAGACCACCACGCTCGCCGAGGTAAAAGAAGCTCTCCGCGCTGGCGCCGAAGTCATTTTGCTCGATAATCTGTCGCCCGAACTCGTGCGTCGCGCGGTCGCGCTCATTGCCGGCGCGGCCCTGGTTGAAGTTTCCGGCGGTGTTCGCTTCGAGACGCTCCGCGACTACGCGTTGCCTGGTGTGGATGTGATCAGCATCGGCGCGCTCACCCACTCCGCGCCCGCCGCTGACTTGAGCCTCACAATTTTACCCGCGCCTAAGAAATAATGCGCACGGTTCGCACTGACTGTCTAGTGATCGGGGCCGGACTCGCCGGCTCGGCCTACGCCCTGCACGCCGCCCGCCTGGGTTATAGCGTTGAGTTGCTTTCGCTGGCCGAGCCTCTCGCGGCCAACAGCGACTGGGCGCAAGGCGGAATCATCTACGACCCCGCCGAGACCACCTCCACCGGTTCGCTCGCGCACGATATTCAGGCCGCCAGCGACCACACCTCTAATCCCGCGGCCGTAGCCCAACTCATCCACGAAGGTCCCGCGGCCGTGAAAGAGCTCCTGATTGATGAACTCCAGGTCGATTTTGACCGCTCCGCCGGAGGTGAACTCGAATTGACGCGCGAAGGCGGCCACAGCGAGAAACGCATCATCTACGCCAAAGACGCTACGGGCCACGCCATTCTCGAGCGCGTCGCGCACCGCGTGAGCTCCACGCCACGCATCACCCGGCGCACGGGATGGGTCGCGATCGACCTGCTCACGCTCTCGCATAATTCCATCTCAGCGGCCGATAAATATAAACCCCTCACTTGTTTCGGCGCCTACGTGCTCGACACTGCGACCGGCGAGACCGTCGCTGTGGTCGCCAAAAAAACCGTCCTGGCCACTGGGGGGCTGGGACAAATTTTTCAGCACTCGACCAACCAACCCGGCAGTGTCGGCCACGGTGTGGCGATGGCGTACCGAGTGGGTGCGCGTCTCATCGACCTCGAATACGTCCAATTTCATCCGACCGTTTTCGCGAAGAAAAACGCCCCGCGTTTTCTCGTGACCGAGGCGCTCCGCGGCGAGGGCGGTGTGCTCATCAACGCTAAAGGGGAACGCTTTATGGATGCCGTGGATCCGCGTGGCTCACTCGCCCCACGCGATATCGTGGCGCGCGCCATCCAGCGCGAACTCTCCACGAGTGGCGAAACGTGCGTCTACCTCGATCTCTCGGCGATGACCCCGGAGTTTATCCGTGAGCGTTTCCCTAATATCCATGCCCGATGCCTGAACTACGGCGTCGATATTTCACGTGAGCTGATCCCGGTCGTGCCCGCGGCGCATTTTGCCTGCGGTGGAGTCCACACCGACCTGTGTGGCCGGACCAATATTCTTCACCTTAACGCTATCGGGGAGACCGCCTGCACGGGCCTGCACGGCGCCAACCGCCTGGCCAGCACCTCGCTACTTGAATGCCTTACTAGCGCTAAGTTCGCCGCGCAGGCCGATGCTGCCGATCTCGCCAGCGCCACATTTGCTCGCAACGAACCGCGCGTATGGGAAAGTCCCTCACGCGTGGCCGATCCCGTGCTCGTGCGCCAAGATATCGACCAAATCCGCAGCACTATGTGGAATTACGCTGGCATTGTGCGCTCGCCGAAACGCCTTACCCGCGCGCGCCGTATCTTACTAGAATTGCGCGAGGAAATTCAGGAGTTTTACCGTGGCTGCGCCCTGACGCGTGAATTGATCGAGCTGCGCAATGCCATCCAAACCGCGTTGCTGATCGTCCACGCGGCCACCCTCAATCCGCGCAGCCAAGGCTGTCACTACCTCGAAATTGACCCGGATTAAGCCTACCGGAGCGAGCTACCCGCCGGGGCGGCAAATTGTCCTCGACCCACCCGCTGGAAGTTGTGATGTAAGTAAGAGCGTCTCTTCCCCGCTTGCGACGCGTCTATCCCCTGCACTGTTTTCTCCCTACTCCCTTGATATCCCCATGAAATCCTGGTCCCGCAAAGAATTCCTGAAAGCCTCTCTGGTCGGCGGTGGTGCCGCCCTGATCGCCGGTCAAACCCGCCTTTTTGGCCAAGTTGCCCCCACAACCGGGAGCGCCAACGGTGACGTGCGCATCGCCGTCGTGGGCATCAATGCACAAGGCGCCAGCCACATGCGCGATTATCTCAACAAGCTGCCCGGCGCTCGCCTGGTCGCCATCTGCGATGTGGATACGGCCGTACTCGCCAAGCGCCTCGAAGAATGTGTAAAAGCCGGCGTCAAACCTCAGACTTACACCGATTACCGCAAGCTGCTCGAAAACCAAGATATCGACGCCGTCGTCCTGGGTACACCCAACCACCAGCATTCACTGCAGACGATCTGGGCGCTTCAGGCCGGCAAAGATGTGTACGTTGAGAAACCCCTTTCCCACAACATTTGGGAAGGCCGCCAAGCGCTCGCCGCCTCGCTCAAGTACACCAAAAATATTGTCCAGACCGGCACCCAAAACCGCTCTTCCCTCGATATTCAAGAAGCCATCGCCTACGTGCGCTCCGGCCAAATCGGTAAAATTCAATGGGCCCGCGGCCTCTGCTATAAACCCCGCGAAAGCATCGGCCTGACCACGGGCCCGCAAGCCGTGCCCGCCACCGTCAATTACGATCTTTGGACCGGCCCGGCGACCCTCACCCCACCCCGGCGCAACAGCCCAAGAGGCCCGATCCACTACGATTGGCACTGGTTCTGGAACTACGGCGGCGGCGACATCACCAACCAAGGCATTCATCAGATGGACGTCGCCCGTTGGTTCCTCGGTGAAACCGGCCTGCCCGCCAGCGTCATGAGTCTTGGTGGCCGCTTCGGTTACCGCGACGATGCCGAGACGCCCAACACGCTGCTGTCGGTCTTCAATTTCGAAAAAGCCCCGCTGATCTTCGAGGTCCGCGGCTTGCCGATGAAAACCGGCATGAAAGCCATGGATAATTACCGCGGCGCCCGCGTCGGGGTCGTCGTCCAATGCGAAAATGGCTACGTCACCGTCAGCGAAAACGGCACCGCCAATATCTACGACAACGCCAACACGAAAATCAAAGCCCTCAGCAATGGCGGCAATGGCGCCCACCGGGCTAACTTCGTGAAAGCGGTAAAGAACCGCAAAGTTGCCGTCGGCCTAATCGAGGAGTGCTATTATTCGACCTCGCTCTGTCACATGGGTAATCTCTCGTATCTGGTCGGCGCAGATAAATCCAACGCCGCGATCGGTGAAGCCATCAAAGCCAGTGCCCCCACGAGCGAAGCCTACGGCCGCATCCTGGAGCACTTGAAGGCCAACGCCGTTGATGTCGCCACGACCCCGACGGTTCTCGGGGCACTGCTCAATTTCGACCGCAAAACTGAGCTGTTTACCGGTGCCGACAAAGTTGTGGTTGATGCCGCGAACAACCATGCGCTGCGCAAACGCGTGGGTCGCGGTGCTTTCACGATCCCGCAGCTGGCCTGAACGATTTGATTAAATGAAAAAAACCCCCGGTCAGCCGACCGGGGGTTTTTTGTGGCCTCTGCCTGGATTTGCCGGGGTGAGCGCTGATCATCCCAGGGGAAGCAGCGTGTCGTTATCCTAACATTTCTTTATTTTTTGGTAATGGTTTGATGTGACCTCGCCGCGTTATCTCCGTGATGAGGGGGCTTTGGTATTAAATTTTACTTGGATTCGTCGACGACCAGGAAACGGCTACTGCCATCGCGCCAGAGACGAATCAGTACTTTCGGGCCTTTGATTTCCTCGCTTAATTTAACGGCTTCATCCGCATTGCGCACTGGGCGACGATCGAGTTCGAGGATGATATCGCCCTCGCGCAGGCCAGCGCGCGCGGAGGGGCTATCGGCTTCGACGGAGGTGATGATCGCGCCTTCGATGCGCCGCGCTAGATTCAACTGCTCACGTAGCTCAGCGGAAATATCGCCCACCCCCACCCCGTTGAGTACGCCGATGTCTTTATTTTCCGGGGTTTCGCTGCGGTCGCCTCCGGCGCGTTTTTGACCAGGCAAGGCCGTCAATTTTACTTTCACGGTCGCGGGTTTGCCGTCCCGCAGGTATTCCACTTTGGCTTCGGTCCCAGGGATGAGGCGTGTGACGGTAAGCTGCAGATGACGCGGGTCGCGAATCTCCGTGGTGTCGATTTTGGTGATGATGTCGCCGCTTTTGAGACCGGCTTTTTCGGCGGGGGTATCCGACTGCACATCAACGATAAGTGCGCCTTGGTTAACTTTGAACATCGCGGACATCTCGGCGTCGAGCGATTGCGTCTGGACGCCGAGAAACGCGCGGTCCACGCGGCCCGTTTTCACGAGTTGTTCGGCGATGGTGCGCACTTGGTTAATGGGGATCGCAAAGCCGACGCCGTTAAAACCACCGCTGCGACTGAGGATCGCGGTGTTGAGCCCGATGAGGCGGCCCTCGATGTCGAGCAGCGCGCCGCCGGAGTTACCCGGATTAATGGCGGCATCGGTCTGGATAAAATCTTCGTAGGTCTCGATGCCTAGACCGCCGCGACTGAGTGCACTCACGATTCCGCGCGTGACGGATTGGCCAATGCCAAAAGGGTTGCCGATAGCGAGGACGACGTCCCCGATTTCAAGTCTATCACTGTCGCCAAGGGTGGCCGCCGTGAGATCGGTTGCGGCGATTTTAATGACTGCAACATCGGCCTTAGCGTCACGGCCGATGAGGGTAGCCTTGTATTCACGGCGAGGCTCACCCAGGGCGACCTTAACCTCATCAGCGCCTTCGATCACGTGATTGTTGGTCAAAATATAACCGTCCGATGAGATGATAACGCCCGAACCCAGACCTTGTTGGACGGGGCTGGACTCACCGCGACCCCCGCGATTACCGCGACCCCCGCGTTCACTCCGCTCGTCGGAGTCGGGCACACCGAAAAATCGGCGGAATTGGGGATCGTTAAAGAAGGGTGCGGCCTCGGTGGGTATTTTTACTTTTTTAGAGGAGAAAACGTAGACCACGTTCGGCGCGGTTTTTTTAACGATACTAGCGTAGCTAATGCGATCAGGCGCGTCGCGATTAATCGCTTTGGGGTCAACCTTGAGCGTAAGCGGCGGACGCTCGGGGGTTTTGACTTTTTCATCGGCGCGGAGCGTGAGGCTGGCGAAACCACCCGCGCTCACAAGGGCAGCCAGGAGGAGAGTTAAACGAGGGAATCGAGGATTCATAATTGGGATTTAAAAGGTCAATAAACTGACCGCTCAGACTTTTTCAACTCGGGCAGGTTCCCTCTGGCTTAAAATCGTTCGCAAAACATTGCGCTTTAACCTGCTCCCGCCCTTGACCGCGCGCCCGCGATGCGGCATGTCTCTCCGGCTATGTCAGACGCCACCACTTCCGCTACCGCTACTCCGGCTCCCGTTTCGATGGATAACCTCGTCGCACTGGCGAAGCGTCGCGGCTTTATTTTCCAGTCCTCCGAGATTTACGGCGGTTTCAACGGCTTCTTTGACTACGGTCCACTGGGCGCTGAGTTAAAAAAGAACATCCGTGATTGCTGGTGGGCCGATATGGTGCAACGCCGCGACGATGTCGTGGGTATCGAGACTTCGATCATCATGCACCCGAAGGTCTGGGAGGCCTCCGGTCACGTCGCCGGCTTTTCCGATCCGCTCGTGGACTGCAAAGTTTCTAAGCAACGCTACCGTGCGGACCAGCTGTTTTTCTCGCCCGTCGTCATCACCGGAGCAGATGGCGTCGCCCAAACCGTTGGCTACGTCTCGGCGCTTGAAAGTGAAAATACCGCAGGCGAACTCCAAACAGCCGCTGAGTCTTTCAAACGCAAAAAAGCCATTCAAGGCACACTTTCCCCTGTAGTCGCCAAAGACCTCACTGAAGCTCGCGAAGAAGAGATCGCATTGATTCCCTCGCCAGCTACCGGCGAACCCGGCAGCCTCACCGCTCCACGCGCGTTTAACATGATGTTCCAGACGAACGTCGGCGCCATGACCGATGGTTCTTCCGTTGCTTATCTGCGGCCGGAGACCGCGCAGGGTATGTTCGTTGATTTCAAGAACGTTGTGGATACAGGCCGCGTGAAATTGCCCTTCGGTATCGCGCAAATTGGCAAATCGTTCCGCAACGAGATCACCCCGCGTAATTTCATCTTTCGCTCGCGAGAATTCGAACAGATGGAGATGGAGTATTTCATCCATGAAGACGCAGATTGGGCAAAGGTCCACGAAGAGTGGATCGCTTGGTGTGAAGCGTGGTTGAAGAGCATCGGGTTGCCCGACTCCCATCTCTCGCGCTACGCGCATCCGCAGGAGAAACTTGCGTTCTACTCCCGCGGCACCGTGGACATCATGTTCAAATATCCGTTCGGCGTGCAGGAACTCTGGGGTATCGCCGCCCGTGGCAGTTACGACTTAACGCAGCACGCCAACGCCTCTGGCAAACCTCAGGAAGTTTTTGACGAGGCTACGAAGAAGAAATTTGTTCCCCATGTTATTGAGCCGGCCGTTGGCGTTGACCGTATCTTCCTTGCGGTCCTGTGTGCCGGCTACGCGGAAGAAGCCGTCACCGACGAGAAAGGTAACACCGAGACACGCACCGTGCTGCGCTTAAGCCCACGCATTGCGCCGGTCAAAGTCGCCGTTCTTCCGCTACTCAAAAACAAAGAGGTCCTCGTCGCCCGCGCCCAAGCTCTCTACAAAAAACTCCAACGCCGCTACGCCGTATTTTACGACGAGACGGCCGCCATTGGTCGCCGTTACCGTCGCCAGGATGAGATTGGCACGCCGTGGTGCGTGACCATCGATTTCGACACGATCGAGAAACCGGGCGACACCTTTACCCTCCGTGACCGCGACACCATGCAGCAACGCCGCGTCACCGAGGCTGAACTTTTCGCTCTACTGGAAGAGCAGGTTTACTAACCGGTTATGTGCGCCCGCGCACGCCCTCCCGTCGTCCGCAGCGTCCAAACCCCGGACGCCTTAGCCTCGCTGCGCTCGTGGCTGGACACCTTCGAGTCCAAGACGCGTAAACTCGGCGAGTCTACCTTCACGACTAAGCAGGTCCAAAAAATCGGCACCCAGGCGGATCATTACGTTGAGGCCGTCGTAGCTGAAGAAGCGGAAAAATTTTCTGTTACCCTCTTTCTCACGCGCGGCCAGTGGACCGCCAAGTGTGCCTGCGAGCTACGCAAAGATTGCCGCCATATCTACGCGGCGGGGCTGGCTTGGCTGGCTGAAGCCAATCCTAGCGCGGCCACCACTAACGATGCTACCGCCGGCCCGGCCGCCAGCAAACTTCCGGCCGTAACTAAATCGGCGGCCCCCGCCGCCCCGCTCAATCGGCACACCTTTCGCGTGCAATGGTCACCTATCCTCGCCGAGAAACTGGGCCGGGCCCTCACGGAAGGCGAAGGCCGTCAACTCGGTAACCTCGCGGCTTTGTTTGCTGATTTCGCGCGTGGCTCCGGCAAACTCCACGCTAGCCAACTCCGCACCCACGGCTTCGAGTACGTCCCGACCGCTGGCCACGAGTTGCACACTCCGATTTTCGAAGATTGGTGGAATCCTGAAGCCCCGCCGCGCGACCCGTGGGCGCTCTGGCAATATATCGCTTACCATTACGAACAGACGGGCCGCGACATCCCAGAGTTTCTGGGGCCGCTTACCGATACCAGCGCCGTCCACGCCGCCGTCGACGATCAACTCGTCCAACAAGAACTCGCGGTCTGGCGGACGGCGTTTGCCGCCCCAGAAACCACCGGCACCAGCCACGCCGATAATCCTGCGACGGATATCGTCGGCCTGCGCGCCCGCATCAACCCGCTCGGTAAATTTCTAATCGAGATTCGTCCCGCCGCCGACAAACCTTGGCGCCCGCCCACCCAGCGCTGGTTCACTGCTCTCGCCGCTTCACGCCCCGCCGATTTTTCCGATCGCTCGCCCGCCGAGGCGGCTCTAGCGACGTTGTTGATTACCGAATGCCGCGGCTACGCTTGGCAATACACGCCGCGCCTCACCCTCTCCAGCGATGGCGCCGCGGCTCTACTTACCACCGCCGCGGCCCGCGATGCGATTGTCCGTACCGATGAACAACCGTTCATCATCGAGCCCGAGCCGCTGATTCCCGAAGCTATTATCTCGGCCGCGCAGCGCGATCGGCTTGAACTGCGCCTGCTCACGCCTGACGGCCGCAACGCCGAAGAGGCCCGACTGATCACCAAAAAGCCAGAGCCACTGTATTTATTCTCTGGCCGCATCTGGCGCGGTCCGCCCCCGCTGCCCGCGCGTCATATACCCGCTGCGGTCCTTACTGATGCTGGCCTCATGTCGCGCCTCCGTGCTTCTGGTCTCCGTCTTCCGGCGGCCTTGGAAAATCGGGTTCGTCGCGTCCCCCTTCGCCCGGTCATGAAGTGCTGGAGCACGGCGGACACGGAGCCCGACGCTTCAGAATATTTTCACGCCCAACTCTTCGCTCGCTCGAGCAATCCCGCCTGCGAGCAGCAGTGGGACGGCGAACGCGGCTGGCAATGGACCCCGGGCCAAGTCCCCGCCCCACGCGCGGCGGATGAGCCCCTGCTCGAATTCGATCTAAATGGCGCCAACGCGATCGCCGGTCACTTTGCCGAATTCCGTCTCAATTGGAACCGCTGGGTAAACGTCTGGGCCCGGTCCATGACTAAGACCTTCCCGGAGGAATTTCTGGCTTGGCGCGAAACGCTCCCGCCCGATCTCGAGATCGAAGCCTCGCCGATGTTGTCCGGCCTGCTGGGACCCGCTTTACAGGGCCACGTGGAATTCTCCGCCGCACCCGCCGCGGGGGAAGGCCGCGACTGGTTCGATCTTACGGTCGAACTGCGCGTCGAAGACACCACGCTCAAACCGGACGAGCTCGCCTTGCTGCTGAAGGCCCGCGGCAAATGGGTTCGCTTACCCAACCACGGTTGGCGGCGCCTCGAGATCGCGCCCACCGCCAACAACGGCACGGAAGCAGCCCTTGATCGCCTTGGCCTCCGAGCCGAAGACATGCTGAGTGCGGGCAAACCGGCGAAGCACCGACTACACGCCCTCCAACTGGTCGCCGAGATTGATACCTTTGCCGCCAAAGACGCCTTCCTGGCCGACACGCTGCGCGAGCGCGCGGCCGCCCTCGCGGCCATGCCCACCCCGGCTCTTCCCACCGGCCTACGCGCCACTTTGCGCCCGTATCAAGAGGAAGGGTTTCAGTTTCTTGCTCACTTGGCCGCCCGAGGCTTCGGTGGTATTTTGGCCGATGACATGGGTCTGGGCAAAACCGTGCAAACCCTCGCCTGGCTTCTGCACCAAGCCCACGCCCACGCAGCCGCTCAAGTTGGCAGCACCAATAAAAAACCGTTCCGAGCCCTCGTCATCTGCCCGAAGAGCGTGATGCACGGCTGGCTCACCGAGACCGAACGCTTTGCGCCGGAACTCGCCGCCGAAATCTTCACCCCACTTATCTCCTACGGGACCAAAATGCCTGGTCCGGCTGATCGCGGCGCCCTGCTCGTAGTTAACTACGCTCAACTCCGCCTCAACACCGCGTGGTTTCACCGCCACAACTGGGATGCGGTTATTCTCGATGAAGCTCAGTTCATCAAAAACCCGACTAGCCAGACCGCGGCCATCGCGCGCGCCATTCCCGCGGCCCACCGGGTCGCCCTGACCGGTACGCCTATCGAAAATCGCCTTCTGGATCTGTGGAGCCTCTTTGCCTTCGCGCAACCCGGCCTGCTCGGCTCCCAAGCCGGTTTCCGCCGCCAATACCCTACCGAAGACCCGACCTCTGCGGCCCGTCTGCGCCGACGCGTCCGCCACTTCATGTTGCGCCGCACCAAGGCCCAAGTCGCGCCTGAACTGCCGCCGCGCACTGAAGATATTATCTTGGTTGATCTCGACGGTGAACAACGCTCCCTTTACGACGCCGAACTCAAACGCGCCCGCGCCCAACTCCTGGGTATCGAAACCGCGCGCGCCCTCGACGCCGTGCGCTTCAACGTGCTCGCGAGCCTCTTGCGCCTGCGCCAAATTTGCTGCCACCCCGCACTGGTCTCTGGAGCGCATAGTGAGATTCCCAGCGCCAAACTGGATGCCCTCCTAGAGCGCCTCGAGGAGCTGCGCGACGAAGGCCAACAGGTGCTTGTTTTCAGCCAATTTGTTTCGCTGTTGGAACTCATCGAACCCCGCCTTCAAGCGGCCGATATCGGCTACCTCAAGTTGACCGGCGCCACCGAAAATCGCGCTGAGCTGGTGGATCAGTTTCAAAGCGATCGCTCCAAAACGGTTTTTCTGCTTTCGCTCAAAGCCGCCGGCTCCGGGCTTAACCTCACCGCTGCCAGCTACGTTATCCTCTGCGATCCGTGGTGGAATCCGGCCGTTGAGGCCCAAGCGATCGACCGGACGCATCGCATCGGACAAACTCAACCCGTCGTTGCTTATCGCCTCGTCGCCGCCGACACGGTGGAACAGAAAATCCTCGCTCTGCAACGCGACAAAGCTGCCCTCGCCAACGCCGTCGTCCAGGAAGAATCCCTCGCGAGCGTCTTGGACCTCGACAGCCTCCGCCAAATTCTCTCCTAAAGCCCCCGCCCCGCCCCGCCCCGCCTTGGCTGCGATGGAAAACGCCTGCCATTTCTCCCCCGACCGCCGCCACCGTTACAGTCTGATCCACCGGCTAGATCCGCTCCTTGGCGGGGAGCGTCTGATTATGTGGATTGGGCTTAATCCGAGCACCGCCGACGAATCCCAACTCGATCCCACGCTGCGCCGCATCGCCCGTTTCTCCGAACGCGATGGCTTTGATGGTTTCTGGATGGCCAATCTTTTCGGGCTGCGTACGCCGTACCCCAAAGAAATGAAATCTGCGCCCGATCCCGTTGGCCCCGAAAACGACACCTCGCTCCTCGCCGCCGCAGACCGCTGTGATCGAATCGTCGCCGCCTGGGGTGTGAGTGGAGATTACCAAGCCCGCGCCGATGCGGTCGTGCGCCTGTTCGGCGAACGCGAACTTTGGTGCCTAGGCACCACCCAAGCCGGCCACCCCCGCCACCCGCTTTACGTGCCCGGCGATCAAAAACTTGTCCGTTACCAGCCGAGGCTTCATTGCGCTTAGCTATGGTTATTAATATTTAAGCAAAATTTGATTACCTTAACTGTGCCATGAGGTGCCCAGCGGCACTAAAGTACCCGCTTCTTTCGTTGGCGAAAGCTGCTTCAGGATCATGGCATCTTAGCTGAGGGTTCTATAATTTTAAGTGAGGGGTACCAACGCTTAAAATCACGGGTATTACGCGTAACTAAGCCGCTTCGATTGGCCGCAAATCCACCAATCAAAATATCAGCGACCGGCCTTTTGGGCGTTTGGGCCTGACGTTTCGCTACAATGTAAAGGTTCCATGCGGTACAGGCGCGCTCGGTATCGGCTGCAGTCCAAGCCTCGACATAGGAAATACCGGCTTGGTCCAAAAAGTATTTTTGCTCGATTATATCGCCTGAAAAAGCCGCCGAGAGTTCTACCATGGTTACTGGGCTAATACTCAGCCCTTGAGGCAGTAACTTCTGGAGTAGTTGAGCAGAGGCCCGGCCAAACTCCGGATCGTTTTCGAGGATATCTAGTACAATACAGGTGTCGATGACCCACATGTTTATTTTTCCCCAGCGCGTAACTCCTGCATCCAACTCGCGGTGCGGCGGGTGGGACGTTTAAGCAATTTTTGGGCATAACCCAGCACACTTAAGGGGCCTGCCTTGGAAGAGATTTCGATGGAAACGCGTATTTCTCGTTCGGAAATGCGCTGCCATCGAAAGGTCTGACCTGGCTGTAACTTCATGGAGCGGCGAAGAGAGGCCGGAACGGAGATTTGACCTCTTTCTGTCAGAGTGGAACTTCCCATTTCTTTTGTTTATCATGTAAAATTATCATGTCAAGTTGTAGGGAAACTGATGCGGAAAACTTTTAAGATATTTTTTCGATCATGAGTTGCGCCCATGAATCAGGGATGATCACCCGCTCATCCTGTACTGGGTAAGGCCAAAGGCCGCTCACCCTTTAGCGCAATTTCACCCGCACACTGCGGTGAACCCCGCTCCAACTCGCGGCACGTAGCGGGTCGTTTCTCATACACGGAGCAAAAATATTCCCGCGCGCCATCCTCGCCCACGCGGACCACCAACGCCGCGCAATGAGCGTCGCTCATGCGCATGTACACACGATTTCCGACAAAATGAGCTAACCGTTCCGCCTCCGCGCCGAGTCGCGCCCAATCTTCGCCCGTCACGCGGACATACATTTCCAATTGCGAAAAACAACAAACGCCGCAGCTCAGACATACCGGGGGTAAAGGGATGACATTTCCAACCTGTCGCTTGCCGCGCGGTACGCAACTGTTTCGATTCTTGTCTGCATGGAAGCCTATGCCCGCGCTCGCCAGTTGATCGACTCCGCTCACGCCGCTGATCCCACGCGTGGCGCCGACGGTCGTGCCGCCGAACTCATCTACGGCGAGCGCGTCGAAGCCTGGGTCGGCCGCCTTGTCCCCGACGCTAGCCCACTTCTGCTCCTCGCCGCCCGCTGCCAACATCTCGAGCGTTGGCTCACTCCTCGGGCGACGTTTCCGGAAGGTAAGATCGGCTACCTTACTTGGCGCCGCTCGCTCTACGTTAAACAAGCCGAACGCGCCCGCGATCTACTGCTCGCCGCTGGCGTCGCTGCGAGCGAAGCAGCGGAAGTCGCCACCTGGGTTTCCAAAACGGAATTAAAAACTAACCCTGGCACCCAAGCCCTCGAAGACGCGGCTGTCCTTGTATTTCTTGAAAATGAAATCAGCACCTTTGCCGTACAACACGCCGATTACCCGCGCGAAAAGTTCGTCGATATTTTGAAAAAAACTTGGCGCAAATTAAGCCCGGCCGCGCAACACGCCGCCACCGGCCTAGTGTTGCCGCCTACGATCGCTGAACTTGTCCGAGCCGCTCTCGCGTAATTTTACCTAGTAAAATTACACTGGGATTGCGTAACGTTCACCTAGCCACCCCCTCGTCGCTCAGCCATGATACGTCCGCCCGCCACTTTCGCTACCGCTCGCCTCAGCGCACGGCGACCTTGCGCCGAAGATGCGGCCGCCGTTTTTTCCGCCTACGCTAACGATTCTGAAGTCACTCGCTACCTTGCTTGGAAGCCTTACGAACGCGTGGAATTGCTGGCGGATTTTCTGCGCGAGCGCGCCGCCGATTGGGAACGACCCAATTCGCCGCACTACACGTGGCTGCTGTGCCTACGCGGCACGGATACACCCATGGGTTCGATCGGCCTGATGCCCGATGGGGGCAAAGTTATGTGCGGGTACGTGCTCGCTAAAAAATTTTGGGGCCGAGGGATGATGACTGAGGCGCTTACGTACGTAGTTGATTGGGCGATGTCGCAACCCGATGTGTTTCGTCTCTGGGCTTTTTGCGATGCGGCTAACCCTGGTTCCGCACGCGTCATGGAAAAAGCCGGCCTTACTCGTGAGGCCCTGCTTCGCCGCTGGCACGTCGCACCCAATATTGGCCCCGAGCTGCGCGACTGCATTCTCTGTTCCCAAGTAAAATAACTCGCGCGCGCGATTTATTTATCCGTGCCCGCGCTCACCACCGCACGGACCGGAGCGGCCGCCGCCGGAAAGGCCGCGCGAAAATCTTCACCCAACAACGCCGCCACGGTCGCGGCGACTTGCGCTTGATGGACCTCGGCGACGCTCTCACGACGCTCCCCCAGCTTCGGGGTATCTGGACCATAAACAGCTAACCACGTCTCTTCGGAGTGAGGGATTTTTTTACCATGACCATTCCAATCTTCCTGCGTCACGCCCCGCCCGTGATCCGGGGTGAGTACGATCGTAGTGCAATCATGGTATTGGGGCATGGCCTGAAGTTTTTTCCAGAGTTGGTGGATAAACCGATCGCAGCGTCGGATCGATTGAAGGTACCGATCATAGCGGTGGGCGTGCGCCCATTCGTCCGGCTCACCCAGAGCAATTAAAAACACGCGTGGCCGATGCGTGTCGATGCGATCAAGCGCCGCATGATAAACAAACGCGTCGAAATTTTCCGTGTTACTGATCGGCGGGATGTCATCCATCCAGCGCTCCAATTCAGCTATGCGCGGTGATACACTGCCTGGCGCCGAATGTTGACCGGTGACGAACAAAGGCAGCCGACTACGCCCGACATTAATAATCGGCGCGAACACATTCCAGGCCGCCGCGACCGCGACTCGACCCGTGAATCCAGGCCGCCCATTTAACCATTCCAACACGGTTACGTTGCGATTGGGCACAGGCGCGTTGGAGGTGATCAACGGATCGGGTGCGCCCGTCAGCAGCTCGTTGTAACCGGGATAAGAAATACGCTCAGCGTTGAGTACACTCGCAGCGCTGCCGAGGTCGCGATTACCAAAGGCTTGTCCGCCGGGCACGAGCGTGCCCCAAAAAAAGGGCATAAGTTTTTTTCGCCGCTCTTGCGCCGACTCAGCGAGAAAATCCGTCTTTAAAGCGACGATTTCACCGGCCGGTACACCGCCGGAGTTTTTATCTATGTTGATGAACGCTTCATCTGCGCCGCGAAACACTTCTTGCCAGCGCAAGCCGTCGATCGTGATGAGAATGATATTGTGGGTTTTAGTTTCCGCTGCGCGTGCCTTGTAGGAACCCAACAAACTCAAAACCAGCAGCAGCCATGCGTTACTTTTCATAAAAAAACAGGGTGTGCACCTGAAAAGAGACCCAAAAATGTTATGCAATCAGCTGCATGTCAACCGTTACCGTGTCCGCCCGCAGTAACGTAGGGAAACTGATCTTTCTAGAGGGCGATGCACTCGGAACTACCTGTGCGGTCCCAGAGAAATTGGTGGGACCCGACCTACAGGTCGATTTTGATCAATATCTCTTTTCCGGATGGGCCTCTCGAAATTGCGGACTCAATCCAAACGCCATCGGATCCCACCTTTACCCAAAAGTCCCAAGCAAGATCGTTTCACCGGAAATCGCAGCGCGCCACAAAGAAAAACTTCGGAAGATTGGCCGCTACGCAGAATAAACTAACAGTTATAATTACGCGATGGGTGGGCTTCGCGTCCCTTGTGGAGGATGAAGAAGCGGATACCGCGCGTACGATTTTAGCGAATTTTAATAACGGCGCAGCCCAATCGGAAATTCCTTAGTTTTTTTGGCTTGGGCGCTGGCCTCGATTCTGAGCGAGCAAAGGATGCTCGTTTACTGCGCGCAATATTGGGAAATAGCGTTGCCGAACGACGCGGGTCCATTAGCTCTTAGTTTCCCATGTATCAGGTCACTTTTTCCGCGCAGGCGATGCACGAGCTCAACCGACTCGATAAGCTGCTGCAGCTCGATCTGGTGGAGCCGATCAGTTCGCTAAAACCGGAAGATCTTGCTCATCCGCGCGAGCCTTTGGGCCGTTTTTCCAGAACCGGAAAAGAATTCTACCGATTACGAGCGGGGGATTTTCGTTTATATTTTGATGCTCAAGGGGAAAAATTGCATGTGAACTACATTCTGCATAAAAATTCCTTGGAGGATTTTCTGTTGCGCAATAAATTCCCGGTTTCCGAACAACAACTCTTCGAGCAGGATTCGAAATTCTGGAAATACCTCGAAAGCCTCGCGAAAAAATGATCCCGACGCGCCGTTCTGCTCCGACCGATCCCGAAGATCCTTACAACGTATCACAAGCAAGCCGGATCTTCTTCTGGCCCAATGCGATGACGGCAGGAAATCTTTTTTGCGGTTTTATGGCCGTAGTGAACTGCATCCAAGCCCGCTTGGCTGAAACTTCGCTCACGGGCGAGTACTTGGATGCTACGCCGGCTGGGCATTATCGCATGGCGGTGTGGTTTATCTTTGGAGCGGCGGCCTTTGATACACTCGATGGTCGCTTAGCGCGGATGGGAGGTCGCGAATCCTTGTTTGGGGCGGAGTTCGATTCACTGGCCGATGTGGTGTCATTTGGGATGGCGCCGGCCTTGATGATGTTTTTTTTCATTCTGTCGCCGACCCAGGGCATTACCTGGTTTCGTAACATTGGATGGTTTGTGGGCTTTGTGTATCTTTTATGTGCCGCCATGAGACTGGCGCGGTTCAACGTGATCACTAACCCGCTCGTGCATCGCGGCAAAAAAGAGTCCTCCAAAGATTTTATTGGGCTACCCGTCCCGGCTGCCGCAGGTACGGTGGCATCTTTGGTGCTTTTTTTACTCAAACTTGAAGATGCTGATAAGTCCCTGAATCGCTGGGCTTTAGTTCTTCCTTTTTTGATGTTATTAATCGCTTTATTAATGATGAGTACCGTGCGGTACCCGAGTGGCAAAAAACTCGACTTACAAACTCAGACTAAGTTGTTCCCATTCATATGGATACTGCTTTTGGCTTTTTTGGTTTATCAGTTTAAAGAAGTCGCGTTGCTCATTGTTTGTTTGTCCTACATTTTTTTCGGACTGATTCGACAAATCCGTCGCCCACGACTGATCAAAATGGGCGCGCCTGATCCTGCCGGGCCCGAGAAAAACGTGTGAGCAACCTGCGTGGGACTAACCAACAACTTTTAGTCTGCGAATAACCCTAGATTTACTACGATGAGACCGAAAGTTTTTCACCCTCATTTTTCACCTAATTTTCAGAGCAAAAACGCGCAGTTGCTACGGTTATTCGCAGGCTATATGGATAGGGATATAATTCATTATTGAACCTGTATTCTTTTAACGTTTGTTAACTTCTTCACGCGTCTCGTTCCCTACCCCGTCCTTAATTTCCATGAAATTCAAAATCAACCGCGACCATTTCGCCAACGGCCTAGCCCAAGTGTTGAACGTCGTCGGGTCCAAAGCGACGATGCCCATTTTAAGCAATGTGCTGATCGAAGCGGAAAAAGATCAGATCTCCCTCTCCACCACCAATCTAGACCTTGGTATTCGGTGCAAAATCAAAGCCGAAGTAAAAGAAACCGGCTCGGTCACTTTACCGGTTAAACGTCTAGCTACAATCGTTCGCGAGTTGCCTAGCGTGGATGTGACCTTTGACGGAGCCCCGAACCATCAAGTGAAACTGACCTCAGGAGGATCGACGTTTAAGATCATGGGTATCGGCAAAGAGGAATTTCCGCCCTTGCCCGAGTTTGGCGATGAAAAGGCTTACACCCTCGAGCAAAGTGAGCTCATTAGCATGCTTCGCAGTGTTTCCTACGCGCAATCAACCGACGAGACCCGTTACATCCTCAACGGGGTCTATTTCAACTTCCGGGACGAAAAGCTCACCCTGGTGGCAACGGATGGCCGGCGTCTTGCGCTTATTGCAAAAGAAATGGAAGTGCCCCCGGCGAGTGCCGGGGCGATCATTTTGCCAGCCAAAACTGTTTCTGAGCTCAACCGGCTACTCGACAAAGGTTCTAAGGTTAAAATCAACTTTAACGAACGTCGGGCTGCTTTCCAAATCACAACCGACAAAGATACGAGCGGTTTGATTGACCATGTTTACCTCTATTCGAAGGTCGTCGAAGGCAACTACCCCAATTATCAACAAGTCGTGCCGAAAGAAACGCATCAACGCATCAAACTTGAACGTGAGTTGTTGCTGCAATGTGTTCATCGCGCGCAACTAGTGTGTTCCGAAAAATCGAATTCGGTTAAAATTAAAATCAGCAGTAATCTGTTAGAAATTTTTGCTTCAAGTTCTGATTTTGGCGAAGCTCATGAATCGATGGCCATTGGCTACAGTGGCCCTGATCTTCAAGTAGCCTTCAATCCTGCGTTTTTGATGGATCCGCTTAAAGCGCTGACCAAAGACGAAGTCTTCTTTGAAGTTAAAGATGAAGTCAGCCCCGGCGTTTTCAAAACCTTGGAAAACTTTATCTGCGTGATCATGCCCGTGCGACTGAGCTAAGCTCTATAATTTGCGGTTCGCACCTATCGATTCGCGTCACAGATGGACACACAGTATTTAATCTTGGGCGCAATCGTCCTTTCGTTGGTTCTAGGTCAGCTCAATCAACGCTACGCCTCGCCACTGTTGGCGATTGTTGATCGTTGGCTGAGGTGGTTGGTGTTCGCCTTTGGCGCGGCCCAATTGTGCCGGGATTTTGATTTGATCAACCGACCTTACTGGGTGCTCGCGATCATGTTTTTTTTGATCTGGTTTCTAGGTGAGACACTTTATAACTGGCTGGCTATATCCGCGCTCAGCGTCAGTCCGCTGCCTTTGTTTCCACGTTACGCCATTAATTCCTCGGGTGAAGAATGGCCGGTGCAACCGCGCCTTTTAAAAATCCGCGAATGGTTACGCGCAGAGGGTTTTCGGCAGACCCAAGCCCTTAAAGCCGAGGTTGGCGGTGGGCTCTATTTGAGAGTTTCGGTTTATCAAAACCCTGCGGCGTCGTTGCGCGTGCAGATTACCTTTCTACCGCAGAGTAACGGTGCAATCGGACTGTGCTACACGTTAACCTCACTTACGCTCGATGGTGCTCGTTATGTGACGGATAATCTCACGGTTCCATTTGCGGGTTTTTATCCTGAAAACTGGTTTGTGGAACGTCGGCCTTGGAGCCGTTCTTTGCCCCGATTGCTCGCGCGGCATCGCTCTAGATTGCTTGCCGCCAAAGCGCTCGAAACGTCGTTTACTACGGAACCCCTCTACGATCTCAACGCTACACAAGGTGAACTCGACCGTCTTAATACTGAATTAGGTTTCCTGCATCCTCATCCGGAGCGCGAAGATTTCGGCAAGATCACGCATGAAGGACGCTATCGGGTGTGGAAAGAAATTTGGATGCTTAATTATTTGGGTCGCGCGCAACGTTACGAATAACCGCAGCAAATTTCTGATGGATATTACAAAAAGCAGGTTCTTCGGTAATATTAACGGTATTCCACCCACTCGCTTGAACGATACTGTTCGATCAGTCCACTGAGCTCATCTTCGTTAAATTCGGGCCACGGTTTTTCATCAGCGGACGCATCTAATTGCGTCGCCAACGCGGCAATGAACGCAGCGCCAAAAAGATCCCAATCGATCTTCACGCCGCTCACGCCAAGGGCTGGGCGCCAGAGTGAGCCTTGAAATAATAAACCGCGTTTATTTCGTTTCTGCGCAGCCCCAGCGATTTTTTCACCCGTTTCGCCGTGGACGACGTCGTAAAGTTCTGCGCGTTGAAAACACACCCCCGCTGGTCCGCAGGCAAGTTCACCATCGGCGGGAGCTTCACAGTGGGTCTTAACCACCGCTGGCACACCTTGCGCGTTTAGGGCTGTCGCCAGGCATTCGTGTACGCGTCGGTAACTTTCTATCGCGCGTAATTCTTCGAACGCAAAGCCTCGTGGAATCACGAGTGCATAGGTCCAATCTTCACGATGATCCACCACGCCACCGCCGGTGACCCGACGGCAGACTTCGTTGGGATTGGCCTCGGCCGGCAATTGCGTGCGCACGAAGGTGATTTTCTGACTGTAGCCAAACGTCCACGCGGGTCCGCGCCAACCGTAGTGCCGAAAGCGCGCAGCTTCCGCCCGTGGATAACGCTGCAGTAATAAAAAATCAGTCGCCATGTTTTCGGCGGCTCCGCTGATGCGCGTGGGTAAAATATCTAAAGTCATCTTCGCCATAAAATTATGGCCGTGAAAAATACCAATTTCGACTCATGGCGGGCACGTGCAGTTCAGCCAGTTGAGCTTCGATCGTTTGTGGCTGTGTTTTCAATAGACCACGTAGAGGTGCGAGATCGAGGGCGAGACACGCCTGACGTTTTTTGGCTGCTTCGGGTGTTTCTGGGCGCGAGATGGCGAGGATCGGGGCCTCCATTTCACTGAGCTTAAAATGCGTATGAATCCGGCGACCCAGTTCGTAGCGCGACAACAATTCGGCTCCAGCCCAATGACAGACTCCGCGTACATCGCGTCGTTCGCATAATTCGAGCATTACTTCGGCGAGATTTTCCGCGGTGCAGGTCTGTCGAAATTCATCCGCATAAAGTTTAACGGTGCGACCCGCGGCCCAATCGGCGAAAAGTCGTTCATGCGTGCTGCGTTTACCGCTGGGGCTGTTGCCCATGAGTAGGGGGGCACGTAGCGTTACGCTGAATTCCGCGGCATGGGCTTGTACGACGCGCTCACTTTCAATTTTTTGTCGGCCGTAAAGATTGATCGGTGAGGTGGTATCGCCGACGGCGTAGGACGAGGTACGGCTACCGTCAAAAACCTGTTCGCTTGAAATATGGACGAGTCGGGCGCTCAAGTGATGGGCGAGGCGGGCGAGCACAGAGGGAAGAGTGACGTTCAAGGTCTGTGCCCGAGCCGGATCGGAATCACATGTTTCCGGTATGGAAATCGCCGCGCAGTTTACGATGGCATCGGGAAAAACTTCTAACAGCGAAGCGGTGACGGCGGATTCATCGCCAAGATCCAGAGAGCGGCGTGCGGCAAGACCTGTTAGTTCACCGCTGAATTCACCTACGATACCGGTGACGGCGTGGCCGCGACGAGCCGCGGCGCGGGCGAAGGCCGCTCCAACTAAACCAGAAGCGCCGGTGAGAAAAATGCGCATAGGGCGGGCCGAGCCGAGGGATTAAAGTAATTCAGGGCGCGAGGCGTTCGACGATCCAACTGCCATCTTTTTCGCGGCGATAGCGCAAGCGATCGTGTAAGCGGCTGCGGCGTCCCTGCCAAAATTCGATCGTTTCCGGCGCTATGCGATAGCCGCCCCAGTTAGGTGGCAAGGGCACTTCGGCACCGGCGTGTTTTTTTTCCAAAGCCTTCATGGCATCTTCGAGCGTCGTGCGTCCGGGAATGACGGCGCTTTGTTGCGCGACCCAAGCGCCCAGCTGGCTGGCGCGTGGGCGAGAGTGAAAATACGCGGCACTTTCTTCGCGGGCGACTTTGGAGATGGTGCCTTCGATGATGACTTGTCGTTCCAATACGATCCAAGGGAATACTAGGCTAGCGTGTGGGTTGGCCTCGAGCTCACGTCCTTTGCGTCCCTCGTAATTGGTGTAGAAAACAAAACCGCGACCATCGAGGCCTTTGAGTAGTACGGTGCGGGCGGAAGGGCGGCCCTCGCGACTGGCGGTGGCGAGCGTCATGGCATTAGGCTCGGTGATTTTTGCGGCTTCAGCCTCTTGAAACCATTTCTCGAACTGGCGAAACGGATCGCGGGCGAGGTCTTTTTCATTCAACCCAGCGAGGGCGTAATCTTTGCGGAGGTCGGCCAAGCTCATGATGGTGGTGAAGCGTGCGTGTGGCGTTGGGCCCTGTCAAAAATCATCTCGCGTAAATACGGCAAAAAATAGCGTCCGCAGTCTCCAAGCTTTCGTTTGCTGTGGTTTTTGATGAAGCTGCGCGGATGGATTTAGCACTCTGGATTTACCCGTGGTTATTTCTTGCGGCACTTGCTGCGGGTTTGATCGACTCCATGGCAGGTGGCGGCGGGCTGATTGCTTTGCCGGCGTTGTTGATGGCGGGGTTTCCTGTTCCACTGGCCTTTGGCACGAACAAACTTCAGTCGCTATTTGGAAGTACTATGGCAGCAGTGCATTATGCGCGGCATGGAGTGGTGGATTGGAGGCGCTGTCGGCAGGGTGTGGTGCTGACTTTTTTGGGCGCACTCTTGGGGGCTTGGACGGTCCAGAGCATGGATGCGAGTCGGCTGGGATTACTGATTCCGTGGCTATTAGCCGTGATTTTAATTTACACGATTTTTCGCCCGCAGATCGGTCAGGAAAAACGCGAGCCGCGAATGGCCGCGAAAGCGTTTTGGTTGGTGGCGGGACTGGGATTGGGCTTCTATGATGGCTTTTTTGGGCCGGGCACGGGTATGTTTTGGACGATCGCGTTTGTGCTCGGGCTTGGCCAAGATTTCATGGCGGCGACGGGTCATACTAAGGTGATGAATGCTGCGAGTAACTTAGCCTCTTTGGGAGTTTTTATCCTCGTGGGTCAGGTTGACTGGATTGCTGGCGGGGTGATGATTATGGGTCAAATTGTGGGTGCTCGGCTGGGTGCTGGGCTTGTGGTGAAAAAAGGCGCTCGCTTCATCCGGCCGGTGTTTCTGACCATGGTGACGCTCACTATCGCACGGCTTGCCTACGTAGAATTAACGCGTGTGCGTTGAGTTTAATCCTATTTTAGCCATGACGCCTGCTGCCTACATCGACCTTAACGCCCACGGGCTCATTAGCCGCTTACAAACCCTGATTGGTATTTCCACGGTCAATCCTCCAGGAGAGAACTACGACAAGATCACCGCTGGCCTCACCCGCAGTCTTACGGCTTTGGGTTTAAAAACCAAACGCTATCCGATTCCAGCGGCATGGCTAAAAAAATCTCTGCCTGCCGCCCAACTCGGATTTCCTCGTTATAACGTCCTTGGCAAACTGGGTGTGCGCGGCGCGAAAAAAACGATTCATTTCAATGCCCATTATGATGTGGTTCCCGTTTCTGGTCGTTGGCGACACGGCAGTCCGTTTAGTGGTGCGGTAGAGCGCGGCTGGATTTTTGGTCGCGGCACGGCCGACATGAAAGGCTCAATCGCAAGCTTGCTTATGGCGCTCGAAGCCTTGCAAGCCACGCGCACCCCTCCGCGCATGAATCTTGAGGTTTCATTTACGGCTGATGAGGAAACGGATTCAGCTTTGGGTACTGGCTGGCTGGTGGAACACGCCCCGATTAAGCCCGACTATGCGGTAGTGATGGAAGGTGGCGAGGGCGCCGCGGTGTGTTGTGGTCATAATGGTGTCGTGTGGCTTGAGGTCACCGTTCACGGTCGGCCTGCTCACGGTTCGACTCCAGAACGCGGTATTAATGCGCTCGAAAAAATGGCGGCGCTTGTGCTTGGCCTTAACCCCCACAAAAAAGAACTTGCTCGACGAAAATTCAAAACCCCGGAAGGCCGCACTATGGTGCCAACCTTAAACATTGGTGGCGTCTTTGGTTGCGGAGAAGGCGCGAAGATTAACACGGTGCCAGCGACGGCCACCTTCACGATTGATCGCCGTGTACTTGCGATGGAAAACCACGCGGCCGCAGAAAAAGAACTGCGTGCGGCGCTAGCAAACGCGGCAAATAAAATTCCCGAATGCCGGATTACGGTGGCTAAAATTTCAGAGAACTTCGCGTGCTTCACGCCGCCCACGCATCCGTTTTTTGCGGCGATGGCAGCGAGTGTTGCCGAAGTGCGGCAGGAGCCAGCCGTGTTTAACGTTTCAACGGGTTTTAATGATATGCACTTTTTCGCGGCGCATCGTAAAATCCCTACCCTCGGTTATGGTCCGGGTGGAATTGATTATCATGGGGTCGACGAACGTGCTTCGGTGAAAGAGTTGATCGCGAGCGCGAAAATTTACGCGGAGCTGATGACTAAATTCGGTGGATAAAAGCAGCTTTAATTTACACTGATAGCGGCTGCGGCGGCTTTTTGAAACGCGCGGCGAACATCGCTGGCGTCGCTATTAGGAAAGTTGGTGCGTTGGACCATGAGGATGTAAGCCACGCCGCGCACGGGATCGATCCAGGCTTGCGTACCCCAAGCTCCACCGTGGCCGTAAGAGCCGGGTGCAAGCATGGCCGCGACACCGGGGTGGGGAGCTTTCAATATACAGGTTCCGATACCCCAACCGTAGTTGGTTCCGCGTTGACCGTAGGAGTCGTTTTGAAAAAAGCCGGTGGGCATGTCGGCGGGTGTTTGCGAGGTGCTGAGGAGTTTAATTGCGACCGGTGAGAGGTAGCGCTGTCCGCTGAGGGTGCCACCGTTGAGTAACATTTGGCAAAAACGGGCGTAGTCGTGAGCCGAGGAATACAGACCAGCGTTGCCGGTGGGCGGGCAAGTGCCGCGTGCGGGTGGTGATGACGGGACGGCTTCGAGTGTGCCGGTAGTTTTGTTTTTCGTGTAAGCCGTAGCCAGGTAAGTTAGCTGCTCAGCGGAGGGATAGTAGGTGGTGTGTTTTAGACCGAGCGGAATGAAAAGACGGGTGTGAAGAAATTCATCGAAGGATTTGCCGCTAACAATCTCGACGATGCGAGCGGCCGTGTTGATGCCTGATTGGCAGTAGCGCCATTTCACGCCGGGCTCGTTTTGCATGGGAGCGGCGATCCAAAGTGGCACGAGATCAGCGAGGGTGCGGGCCTCGCGGGCCGCTGCGGCTGAGGCTTCGCCAAGGCCGGAGATGTGGGTGAGTATCTGCAGCAGGGTGAGATTGGCTGGTTGGCCAGAGGGGCTTTTAAGGGTGGCAAACGCGGGAATATATTTAGCGACGGGGTCGGTGAGTTTGAGTTTACCCTCATCTTGCAACATGAGCACGGCGGTAGCGGTCATGAGCTTGGTCATGGACATGATGTTGAACATCGTGTCTGGCGTCATCGCACGTTGGGTGGCGAGGTCAGCGAAACCATGAGTTTCAAAGTGGAGAACTTTTTCGCGCGAAATCACCACTGTGACCGCGCCGGCAATTTCTTTTTCATCGAGGGCCGGCTGCAATGCAGCGGTGATACCGGAAAGTCGGGGATCAGCGGCGCTTAGCGCGGCGGTTAATCCAGACGTGAGCACCAGGGAGCGCAGGGTAAATTTCATGATGGGGTTTTTGTGGGGAACTAACGAGCAACGCTGATAAATTTATCCAGTCCAGCCTTTGCGAATCATGCTAATGGCAATGGCGGCGAGGAGCATGGAAATAATTTTAGAAATCGCGCGTAGGCCGGTCGAACTGATGAGTCGGGCGAGGCGTTCGCTGTACGCGAAAGCGAGAATAACGAGTACGAGATTTACTGCGAGAGCCGCTAGGGTCACGGCGAGCCCCAGCGTTTGTGCCAGTAAGATCAAGGTTGTGATCGAAGCCGGACCTGCAATCAGGGGCATACCCAAGGGTACGACGCCAAAGTCTTCAGCGAGTTTGGTGGGCTCCTCGGCGGCGGAGTGAACGAGATCACGCGCGGCGAGGATGAAAAGAATGAGCCCGCCAGCGATTTGAAAGTCGCTGGTGGTGATACCGACGGCCCTGAAGATGGATTGGCCGAGAAACAAAAACAGCAGCGCTACTCCCCCACCCGTCCAGGTGGCTTGTTTGGCAATGCGACGACGTTGTCGCGGTGGGGCGCCTTGTCCGAGGGCGATAAAAACCGCCGCGAGCCCGATCGGATCAATGGCCACGAACAGAGGAATGAACGCTTTTAAGTAGAGTTCGATTACCGGGGGCATAAGGGTGACCATCATCCCTGAGGCGATGACGTGCAAGCCCGCCTGGGCCTATCCCCCATGAGGGCTTAAAAGCTACGGGAAATAAAAAACTTTCGTGCAGTCTGCCGGGTTCATGGTTCTCTCTTTGTTTCCGTTATGAAAATCAACGCCACCCTTACTCCGGCTAAGCTCACGAAAAAAACTGCCCGCGTCTTTGAACTCGCCGGCGAAAAAATCCGCGCGATCGACGCTGCATGGGACCCAAGCAAGGGCACTCCTGTTTTTACCGTGCAGGGTAAATACACTTCACGCGGATGGACTGAGTGGACCCAGGGTTTTCAATTCGGCATGGCGTTTCTGCACTTTGATGCGACTGGGGATACGGCGATGCTGGAACGCGGGCGGGTAAAAACCGTGCGCCACATGGCCTCGCATGTCTCGCATGTCGGTGTCCATGATCATGGTTTCAATAATGTTTCTACGTACGGCAACCAGCGCCGGCTCATGCTGGAGGGTAAGACGCGTTTCAACCAAGCGGAACTCGATTACACGGAGATAGCGTTGAAAGCCTCAGGTGCCGTGCAAGCTGCGCGCTACGCTACCACTCAATACAAGCAACCCTGGTCGCCTATTGCTGGGGCCGCCGGCGTGGCGCCGAGTGGTTACGTGTATTCCTTTAATGGTCCGCAGTCATTGTTTGCGGATACGATTCGCTCCATGCGCTCGCTCGTCGTGGCGCATCAGCTCGGTCACTCGCTTATGGGCGAAGGGGACAAGCCCACGAATCTTTTGCATCGCGCTATCGAGCACGCGGCAACCACCGCACGGTTCAATGTCTTCTTTGGTCAGGGTCGTGATAGTTACGATGTCCGTGGTCGTGTGGCGCACGAAAGTGTGTTTAACCGCAATGATGGACAATTTCGTTGTCCATCCTCCCAGCAAGGTTACTCGCCGTTTACAACGTGGACGCGCGGTGCCGCCTGGATTATCACGGGTTACGCTGAGCAATTGGAATTTCTCGACACGGTGAAAGGCTCTGAGCTGGATGCGGTTGGGGGCCGGCGCGCGGTTACGGATCTATTTTTGGAGACCGCCAAGGCGACGAGTGATTACTATATCGATGGGTATTCTGCGAAAGATGGCATTCCTTACTGGGACAGTGCCGCGCTTAACACCCACCAGCTCGGTGATTTCACAAAACGTGCTGCCGATCCATTCAATGCGCATGAGCCCGTCGACAGTTCCGCTGCAGCCATCGCCGCACAAGGCATGCTCCGCCTCGGCCGCTGGCTGGATGCGAATGGTGAAAAAGCCGCCGGCAAAAAATATTTTCAAGCAGGACTCACGATCGCCGATACGCTCTTCGCGGAGCCGTATCTTTCGACCGATAAAAAACACCAAGGTCTGCTTCTGCACAGTGTTTATCACCGTCCCAACGGTTGGGATCACGTGCCGAAGGGCCAGAAAGTGCCGTGCGGCGAATCGTCGATGTGGGGTGATTACCACGCGATGGAGCTCGCGCTCCTCATTCAGCGTTTATCGGAAAATAAATATTACACGTTTTTTTGATCTTTGAAGGTGCGCTTCGCTGATCGCACGTAGGGCAAGTAATTTTTGAGACTGCGGCCTAAAGCCGCGGTCTTTTTTTTGGCTAAATACCAGCTTTGTGCGTTGCGGGCTGAAATGCGGTGCGCAGTATGAGTCTTTGCATGGCCCACGGCGCATCTACTTCCGCAAATGCTCAATTCGTGACAGTTTTTCAGGCTAGGGCATTGGCTAAAACCTATGGTGAAGGAGAAGCGATCGTGCGGGCCCTAGCCGGAGTCGATCTGGAGTGCCGCGCAGGAGAATTGCTTGTGGTACTCGGAGCTTCTGGTAGCGGCAAATCGACCTTGCTCAATTTGTTGGGCGGGCTGGATACGCCCACGAGTGGCAGTTTATTTTATCGGGGCTGGGATCTGGGCGGTGCAGACGAAGCGGGTTTGACGCGTTATCGGCGCGAAGCGGTGGGCTTTGTTTTTCAATTTTATAATCTAATCCCAAGCCTGACCGCTCGAGAGAATGTAGCGCTTATTACCGAGATCGCCGCTGATCCCATGACGCCAGAGGAGGCGCTCCATCTGGTAGGACTTGGGGCCCGTATGGATCATTTCCCGGCGCAGCTTTCGGGCGGTGAACAACAGCGCGTCGCGATCGCTCGGGCTATCGCGAAACGCCCGGCTGTACTCATGTGCGACGAGCCCACGGGAGCGCTGGATGTGAGCACAGGCAAGACGGTTCTTGAAGCGATTGAGCGGATTAACCGCGAACTCGGCACGCTCACTTTGATTATCACCCATAATTCGGTGATGGCGGAAATGGCGGATCGAGTTCTCACCCTCTCTGACGGTCATATTACGGGCGAAAAACATAATCGTACGCGTGTGGCTGCTAGCACGCTGGCTTGGTAAAGCGTACGTTGATCCGTCATGTCGTTGTTGGATCTCAAATTAATCCGCGATCTGCGCGCCTTGAAATCCCAAGCCTCGGCCGTAGCCATCGTCATGGCTTGTGGTTTGGCGATGATGATTATGACGCGTAGCCTTATCGTCTCGTTGGAGACAACGCGTGATGCCTATTACCGCGACAATCATTTCGCTCAAGTTTTTGCCCGGCTTAAACGCGCGCCCAATTCCGTTGCGGCCCAAATCGCCACGATTCCTGGCGTCGCTACGGTGCAGACCGGCATCGCTTTATCTGTTACGCTCGATTTACCGGGTGTCATTGAACCTGCCACGGGGCTGATTCAATCACTCCCTGAGCAAGGCGAACTCACGCTTAATCGGCTGCATCTTCGAGCGGGTCGCATATTGGTAGGACGTGAATCGACGGGTGAGATTTTGGTCGGAGAAGCTTTTGCCCAGGCTAATCAGCTTCAGCCTGGAGACGAGATGGCGGCAGTGCTTTATGGTCGCCGGCAGCATTTCCGCATCGCAGGCATCGTGCTTTCGCCCGAATTTATTTTTGAAGCACCGCCCGGTGCTTCGTTACCTAACAATAAAACGTACGGAGTTTTTTGGATGCCGTACAAAGAGCTTGCTCGGGCTAGTAATCTCGATGGTGCATTCAATCAGCTTTCCTTGCGAATGTCCCCAGATGCTTCTGAGCCAGCGGTGATTGCCGCGGTAGATCGCATTTTACGTCCTTACGGAGGACGGGGAGCTTATGGTCGGTCCTCGCATCCTTCCCACACGCGTTTGCGCGATGAAATCAGCATTCTAAACGGACTCTCGATAGGGTTTCCGCTCGTTTTTCTCAGTGTCGCGGCATTCATGACGAATGCGGTCATGAGTCGGCAGATCACCTTGCAGCGTGAACAGATCGCGATCTTGAAGGCTTTTGGTTTCTCTAACGGTGAAATCGGCCGGCATTACCTTAAGTTTTCTATCGCCATCGTCGCAAGTGGCACGGTGTTAGGCGTCTTAGGGGGAGTATTTTTAGGGGAGCGGTTAGTAGATTTGTATCATATTTTCTTTCGGTTTCCGGCGCTGAAATTCCAACTAGCCTCGGCGGTCGTGGTCTTGGCGGTTTTGGTGAGTTCGATTGCGGCGATTATTGGCGTCGCTGGATCGGTGCGTGCGGCGGTGCGACTGGCTCCCGCGGAGGCGATGCGGCCTGAGCCGCCTTCGAGTTATCGTCCCGCGTTGGTAGAGCGCTTGGGCTTGGGTCGGCTGTTTACAGTGACGTTTCGGATGGCGTTGAGAAATATCGAACGTCGACCGGTGCGTGCGACGCTCACGGTGGGTGCGTTGGCTTTGGCCACGGGAATTTTGATCGTGCCCAACGCGTTTCGTGACGGCATCGCTCACGTACTCGATTATCAGTGGGATATGATTCAGCGTCAGACGGTGATGGTGTCGCTGATTGAGCCTAGTCCGGCGCGCACGTTGGCTGATTTTAAGGCCTTACCGGGGGTAATTTTGGCGGAGCCGGTGTGTGGTGCGGCGGTGGAGTTGCGCGCAGGAAATCAATTTCGTCGTTTAAGTATCACCGGTTTGCCTGCGCAGGCGGAGTTGTATCGCGTGTTGGATAGTAAGGGGCGGCAGATTACTCTACCGCCGGAGGGAATTGTACTTTCCAGAAAGTTGGGGGAAGTTCTCGGTGTAAAAATCGGCGAAACGCTCGTTGTGCGTGGCTTGGACGGCAAGCGGGTGGAATTTTCTGTGCCGGTGGTTGGATTATCGGAGGATTTTGCCGGGACGGCCGCGTACATGGAAATCGGTGCACTGAATCGTCATTTAGGTGAGGGTGATCGTATCAATGCCGCCTATATGACGGTGGCCGCTGGCCAATGGAATGAATTCTTGCTCGCAATGAAGGCTTCGCCGCGTGCTGGCAGTGTGGTGGTGAAAAATAGGATACGGCAGGGATTTCGCGAGACGACGGCACAGAGCATTGGTCTGTTGCAGCAGATTTATCTGACCTTTGCGGCCGTGGTGGCGTTTGGCATAGTGTACAATAGTGCGCGAATTTCGCTCAGTGAGCGTCAGAGGGAACTTGCGACATTACGGGTGATCGGGTTTACGCGCGGTGAGGTGGCGGCGGTGTTGGTGGGTGAGCTCGTGATGCTCACGTTGATCGCGTTGCCTTGTGGTTTGTTGATTGGTTCAGGTTTTGCACGAGTGATTTTGATGACCGTTAACACGGAATTTGTGCGGTTGCCGTTGATTCTTACGGCTCAAAATTACGCGTTTGCGGTGTTGGTGGTGACGGTAGCCTCGGTGGTCTCGGCGTTGCTAGCGTGCCGGCGGCTTGATCAATTAGATTTGGTGGGTGTGTTGAAAGCCCGCGATTAATTTTTTATTTTTAAATATTTTATCATGAAAGCATCTTTGTCTTCGCGAGTTGAACCCAGGGTTATGAATAAAAAAGGTTCAGAGGTGCGGCGTTGGTCGCGTTGGTTGCCGTGGCTTGTGGGTAGCGGATTGACGGCGTTGATCGTAGTGGGGTTATTGCCGAAGCCCCTGCCGGCAGAGATTGCGGAGGTGGCGCGTGGTGATTTGAAGGTGACCGTCAAGGAGGAGGGGATGACGCGGGTAAAAAATCGTTATGTGATCGCGAGTCCTGTAGCGGGACAGTTGCGGCGGATTGTTTGGAAGCCCGGAGCGTTGGTTGAGGCGGGTAAGACGGTGCTCGCGGTTTTGGAATCGGGCGGGGCTGATATTTTGGATGCCCGTAGTCTGTTGCAGGCAGAAGCGCGGGTGCGTGCTGCGGAAGCGGCCGTCGCGCAGGCGCACGCCCAACAGGCGCGCGTGGTCGCGAATGCGAATCTGCAACGGGAAGATTTTGTGCGGCAGAAGACATTGTTCGCCAGTGGGGCGTTATCGCGGCAGGAATTTGATGCGGCGGAAACGCGAGTAACGACGAGTGCCCAAGAGGCTCGGGCAGCGGATTTCGCCGGGCAGATTGCAGAGTTTGAAGCGGCGCAGGCGCGGGCCTTGCTATTGCGTGGACAGCCAGCGGGTACGGCGGCGCGTGGTGAACCTTTGGTGATTTTATCGCCCGTCAGTGGACGGGTGTTACGTGTAATGCAGGAAAGTGAGCGTCTCGTGCCAGCGGGATTTGCGTTATTAGAAGTGGGTGATCCCACTGATCTCGAGGCGCGTGTTGAGGTGCTTTCCCGGGATGGGGTTGCGATTCAACCGGGCGCACGAGTGCAGCTTGAACAATGGGGCGGACCGGTGGCGTTGAACGCTCGAGTGCGCGTGGTGGAGCCTTCGGCATTTACTAAAGTCTCGGCGTTGGGAGTCGAAGAACAACGCGTTTACGTGATCGTTGATTTTATTGATCCTCTCGAAGCCCGGCGCTCGCTGGGTGATAATTATCGGGTCGAGGCACAAATTGAAACGTGGTCTGGGCAAAACATTTTGAAGGTCCCATCAGGCGCGTTGTTTCAGCGCGGCACTCAGTGGCAGACGTATGTGGAAGAGGGAAACCGGGCGATGTTGCGTGCGGTGAAAGTGGGTCGCAGCAGTGGTCGGGAGACAGAAATTTTGGACGGTTTAACTGTGGGGCAGAAAGTGGTGATATATCCAGGTGATCAGATCGCTAATGGGTCGCGCATTAATCCGATCGTGGTGGGGTATCGAGATTAGCCTTACGCTACCCCACCCCGTCTTGTCATTCGAGGTGGTGATAGCGGTGTGTTTGGGTTCGGTGATTTAGGGAAATAGCCAGGTGGCTAGCCACGAGTCAGCGTCGCGCACGAACACGCGGCGGTCGTGATGGCGGAAAGGGCGTTGTTGCCAGAATTCAATTTTTTCTGGTACGACGCGGTATCCATTCCAGTAGAACGGACGTGGTATTTTGCTGATGCCAAATCGTAAGGTGTTAAGCGCAACGGCTTGTTCGAGTTCGAAGCGATTTTTCATCGGTTGTGATTGGCGCGAGGCCCAGGCGCCAATCTGACTCAGTCTTGGACGGGTCGCAAAATACGCATCGGATTCTCCTGTCGTAATGGATTCAACCCTACCTTCTATGCGAATTTGGCGTTCGAGTGTCGCCCAGTGAAAGCAAAGGGCGGCGCGAGGATTGGTGGCGAGATCGCGGCCTTTGGGGCTGGTCGTGTGCGTGTAAAAAACAAATCCGTGCGGGTCGGCGTGTTTTAGTAGAACCATGCGAACAGCCGGTCGGCCAGAAGCGTCGGCGGTGGCGAGGGCCATGGCAGTGGGATCGATGGGTTCGTGTTTATGCGCGTAGGCTAGCCATGTTTGAAATAGAACGAAAGGATCGGTCGTGGCGTCCATCACTGGCAGTTTACTGGGTTTGTGGCGGGATGACTCGGCGGGAATTGGCGAAGGGTACGCTTAGATTGGTGTTTAGGGTTAATTGCTTGTGGTGGCTTTTGACTTGGCGCGGATGGATGGCGGGCGTTGGTTCGCTGCGCGATGTCACGACATGTTGAAACGATTGCTGCCTTAGCTACGCCGGTGGGCACTGCCGCGATTGCGTTGGTGCGGGTGAGTGGGATTGAAGCTGGGCGCTTGGCGCGGGAGATTTTTGGGGTCGTGCCGCAGGCGCGTCGGGTGCGTCATGGTGATTATCGGGATCATGCAGGCGTATTGCTGGATGATGTGATTTGGGTGTTTTTTGCAGGGCCAGCGAGTTACACGGGCGAGGATACGTTGGAAATTTCCTGCCATGGTAATCCTTATGTTGCCCAGCGGGTGTTGGAGGATTTGTTGGCGCGGGGGTGTCGTGCCGCGGAGCCGGGTGAATTCACTCAGCGCGCTTTTTTGGGTGGAAAAATGGATTTATCTCAAGCTGAAGCTGTTATGGATTTAATCCAGGCGCGCAGTGAGCGGGCTTTGGTGGCGGCTAATCGACAGTTGCGAGGGGCCTTAGGGCGCCAGATGGCGGTTTTGATTGATGCCTTGTTGCTTGGATTGGCTCGTGTGGAGGCCTATATTGATTTTCCGGATGAGGATTTGCCGCCGGAGGATCAGGCGGTGGTGGCAGCCCAGGTGGCAGAAGTTCTACGTGGAACGGAGCGCTTGTTGGCGACCAGTCACTATGGCGAGGTGTTGCGGCATGGGATTAAGACGGTGATCATCGGTGAGCCTAATGCCGGAAAGAGTTCATTGCTAAATTGTTTAGTAGGCCGAGATCGAGCGATTGTGAGCCCGGAGCCGGGTACGACGCGCGATTTTATTGAGGAAGTTGTGAATATTGGCCCGCATTGCCTCCGGTTGATCGATACAGCGGGTTTGAATCCCGCTCCAGGGGTGGTGGAAAAGCTCGGGATTGAAAAAACCTTCGAAATCGCGGGTGAGGCGGATCTTTTTGTGGTTGTGATGGCGGTTAACTCCCCTACCCTGTTGTTGGATAAAGTTTTAAGGGAAAAAATTCGGCCTGAAAACACTTTGGTGGTGTGGAATAAAATCGATCTGGCGCCTGCTCCGGTTTTGGCGGACAGCTGGAAGGGTTTACCCTATATTGAGGTTTCGGCGAGTACGGGGTCGGGTTTGGAGGAATTGCGGGCTAAGATCATTGCGTTGGCGGATGGGTTAACGCCCGCGCTTGGCGAGGATGTGGTCGCGATCAACGCTCGTCATGCGCAGGCGCTCAAGCAGGCTCGGGCTGATCTTGCAGCAGCAGGAGAAAAACTCGCAGCGGGCGAAGCGGCCGAGTTGTTAGCAAGTGACTTAAGGGGGGCTTTGGCGGCACTAGGTGAGATATCTGGCAAGGTGGACAACGAGCGGATGTTGGATGCTTTGTTTGCTAATTTTTGTATCGGTAAGTGAAGTTTTGTTTTTTGTATTATAATGATTTACAATAAGATACCGTTTGATGTGATTGTATGTGGTGCGGGTCATGCCGGAGTGGAAGCCGCTCTAGCGGCAGCGCGTATGGGGGCCTCTACCCTACTCCTCACGGGCAACATTGATACCATTGCACAGATGAGTTGTAATCCAGCTATTGGTGGTCAGGCCAAGGGGCAGATGGTCCGTGAGATTGATGCTTTGGGTGGTGAGATGGCGATCAACACGGACGTTACGGGAATACAATTTCGTTTATTGAACGAGTCCAAAGGTGCCGCCGTGCAGTCACCCCGGGCGCAATGTGATAAAAAGGCTTACCAGTTTCGCTTGAAGCACACCTTGGAGCTGCAAGCTAACCTAAGGGTGTTTCAGGCAACCGTGACGGAGTTAGTTTACGAGGCAGGTAAAGTCGTTGGTTGCCGCACTAATCTAGACATCGAATTTCGTGGGCAAACGGTCGTCGTGACCACGGGGACATTTTTGCGTGGCCTCATGCATATTGGCCAAAACAAGAATGAAGGCGGTCGACTCGGGGATTTCAGCGCCAAAACCCTATCCGCGAGCTTTCAGCAGGCCGGAATCGAGTTGCAGCGCCTGAAAACAGGCACGCCGCCGCGTTTATTGGGTCGTAGCTTAGATTTTACGCGGATGCAGGAGCAAAAAGGCGATGAGCGCCCCACTCTTTTTGCGTTCCATGATACGCGCGATCCCCAGGATTTGTTCCACGTGGAACAAACCGGCGAACGTCGCTTGGGTTGGCAGCCAGGTTGTGAACAAGTTTCTTGTTGGATGACCCATACTACGGCGGAAACCGCGGATATTGTGCGCCGCAATCTCAGTAAGTCGGCGATGTACAGCGGTGAAATTGAAGGCGTCGGCCCTCGGTATTGTCCTAGTATCGAAGATAAATTCGTGCGTTTCGCGGATAAACCCAGGCATTTACTTTTTCTCGAGCCCGAGGGTCGTTCGACCAACGAGTTTTATGTGAATGGTTTGTCAACAAGTCTGCCATTCGAGGTTCAGCTGGAGATGGTTCATAGTATTCCTGGCTTGGAGCGCGCGGAATTGTTGCGACCGGCTTACGCCGTAGAATATGATTTTGCTCCGCCAACTCAGTTGTTTCCGTCGCTTGAGTCTAAGAAGGTCGAAAACCTCTTTTTTGCCGGTCAAATCAATGGCACTTCGGGTTATGAAGAAGCGGCGGCGCAAGGTTTGGTGGCGGGCGTTAATGCCGTGCAAAAGGCGAGGGGAGGACACCCCTTGGTAATGCAGCGGCACGAGAGCTACATTGGGGTGTTAATCGACGATCTAGTAACCAAGGGCACCAACGAGCCTTATCGCATGTTTACTAGTAGAGCAGAGCACCGGTTGTTGTTCAACCACAGTAGTGCAGAATTGCGGTTGTCGCAGCATGCGAAGGAGCATGGATTGATCAGCGCGAGTCGAAGCGCCCGGATCCAGCAGAAGAGCGATCGGATTCAGCACTGGCTCGCTATCTTCGAAAATCAGCGCTCTCAGGGCGAAACTTGGGGCGATAAAATGCGTCGGGGTGGGGCAGGGGTGGATACGCCGGAATTATTCAATCAGGAGTCTCCTGAAATACGGCAAGAAGTTATTTATAATGTTGTTTATCAAGGATATATTCAAAGAGAACATCGGCACGTGAAGAAATTAAGTCAGATAGAAAAAATCCGTCTGCCGGCGGATTTAGATTATCATGCCGTGCGTGGTTTACGGCGTGAGTGCGCGCAGAAATTGGCAACGTTCAAGCCCTTTAATCTGGGTCAAGCGAGTCGAATCAGTGGTATAAATCCCTCTGACATAAGTGTTTTAATGATTTTAATGGAATCTACCCACGCGGGTTGATTGCCTTTTAAACGCAAAAAAACGGTAAAAAATCGTGGAAAACGCCCTACGCACGGCCGCCTACGTCTCCAAGAAGGCGGAACGACAAGTCGCTTTGCAGGCGACTCACGCAACGTTGTTGGCGGGGGTGGGGGCGTTTGTATTGGAAATTGGCTCGGGCCATGGCCATTTTTTAACGGCTTATGCGGCTGCGCACCCCGAGCGGATGTGTCTTGGCTTGGATATCATCGCCGAGCGCGTGGAGCGGGCCCATCGGAAGAAAAACCGGGCGCGTTTAGGCAATCTTCATTTTCTACATGCAAGCGCGGAAGATTTTTTAGCTACTTTGCCGGAAACCGCCCGATTTGCGGATGTTTTTGTATTGTTTCCGGATCCTTGGCCCAAGCGTCGGCATCATAAAAACCGGCTCATGCAGGCAGATTTTCTCTCTCAGATTGCGGCTAAAGCGGGGCCGGGAATGCGACTTTATTTTAGGACTGACGACAGCCATTATTTCGCGGCCGCAAAAGCGGTGGTGATGGAACATCCAGCCTGGCAAGTTTTAGACGCACCTTGGGCTTTTGAATATGAGACGGTTTTCCAGGAGCGTGCTCCCGCTTACCAATCTTTAGTGGCTGCAGTACGTGGCTGAGCGCGAGTGCGGCCTCCCTGATGGGCCTTAACGGGGTAAAAAAAGTAACTTTACCACCAGGCCAGACGGTTTCCGAGATTGACGGAAGGGATCACGTTTGCCTATGTCAGACCCTTTCAAAACCTTCCAAGCTGTATCGCGCGCTATGTCCCGAGTCCTTAAACTCGTTTCTCTCTTTATCCTGCTCCTGGCCGGTCAAACCGTGTCAGCGAGTGAAGGCGGCGTTTCGCCAGCAGCTGCAAAGTTGTATGATTTTGGTGGAGGTTGGGCGATTACCAACAGCATGGTTACGGGCTGGTTGTTTTCCGCAGCCATGATCGGTCTGATTCTTTGGTTGATTGGTAAGCCGTCCATTTTGCCCTCTAAGGGTCAAGCGGTGGTTGAGTCTTTGGTGAGTGGACTGCGGGATTTGTTGGAGCCGATTATTGGCAAAAAAGCCTTCCCGTTCGCGTTCCCGCTTCTCCTGACGTTTTTCATTTTCATTTTGATGCAGCACTTTATGGGTTTGCTCCCGGGTGTAGGCACGATGGGTATGGGCCATGAGGTAAATGGTGAGTTTCATCTCACCACTCCCTTGATCCGGCCGGTGATGGCGGATTTCAACGCAACCATCGCCCTCGCGGGGATCTCTTTCGGCGCCTGGTTGATTATCATTTTCAAATTTGCCGGTCCCAAAGTGATCTGGCAGGACATATTTGGCAATAAAGCGGATAAAAAAGAGACCCCGTTGTTTCTCTATTACATATTATCGATCGTTTTCTTGGTCGTCGGAGTGATCGAAATCATGTCGATCAGCATTCGGCCCTTTACCCTTTCGGTTCGTTTGTTTGGTAACATCTTTGGGGGCGAAAGCCTGTTGCACGGCACGGGTTACTTTTTCGTTTTCTACTTTATGGAGCTCTTAGTCGGGCTGATTCAGGCTTTGGTTTTCACGCTGCTTAGTTCGGTTTATATTGGCCTGATCTGTAATCACGGTGATGGCCACGATCACGAAGACGACGCGCAAGGACACCACTGATTTTTATTAACTCTTTATCGTCGGGAGCGTGCCAAAGCGTGCGCACGGCGACAACCACAACAAAACTACATCCACCATATGACAACCATCATCGCTGAAATCAACGGCAACCTCGCCAGTGCATTCGGTCTTCTTGGCGCCGCTATCGGCGTCGGTATGATCGGCACTAAAGCTGCCGAAGCCGTCGGCCGCAATCCCGGCGCCGCCACCAAGATCCTCGTCCAAGCCATCATCGGTATGGCCCTCGCTGAAGGTCTCGGAGTTCTCGCGCTGTTCCTCGCCAAGTAATTTGTCCCGTGGCCGCGCACTTACCTGAGTGGCGCGGCCCTTCCTTTTTTTCTAGTAATTTCATCCGCCATGCTGCACTCGCTGTTTCTCGCTGTCGTTGAAGCCCCCGCGGCCGCTGCCCACGCTGCCCACGCCGTTGCCGCTGAACCCGGCATCGTCGAGAAATTCGGCCTCGAGTGGAAGTATGTCGTGGTCCAAGCGATCAGCTTCGGCATCCTTTTCGTTGTCCTGTATTGGAAAGGGATCAAGCCCACCATCGCCGCGATGGATGAGCGCACGCATCAAATCGATGCCGGTCTCAAATACGCCGAAGAGATGAAAAATCGGCTCGCGGCCACTCAGCAGCAGACCGAAGTCGCGCTCAAGGAAGCGCAGCAGAAAGCCCAAGCGATTGTCGCCGAGGCTCAAAAAACCGCCAAAGAATTTGCCGACAAGCAGCAGAAGGAAGCGATCGAGAAAGCCTCGGGCTTAATCGCCAAGGCGCAAGAAGCCATCGAGCTAGAGAAAAAGAAAATGCTCGCGGAAGCGCGCACCGAGATCGCTCGCTTGGTGGTTGCTACGACCGAACGCGTGCTCGCTAAAAAACTCACGGACGCGGATCGCGCCTCCTACAACGAGACCGCCGCCCGCGAGCTCACCGGCGTTTAATTTTAATAACCCACGCGCTTCGTATGGCCGCCGCCGCTAAACAAGCTCAGCAACTTGCTCGCCAACTCTTTAAATTGAGTGTGGTCGACAACGTCATTTCCACCGATCGCGTGGCGGGCGTTCTGGCCTACGTTGAAAAACACGCCCCGGCTAATGCCGTGCTGGTGCTCAAGGCTTATCATCGTCTTATTGCCGTTGAACTCGCCAAGAGTGAAGCGCGAGTTGAGCACGCTGGTACCGTGGCTCCGGCCGCGCTGGCTGCGATTGCCGCTGCGATGAGCAAAAAATATAGCCGTCCGATCACCACCACCGCTCGGGCCCATCCCGCGTTACTCGCCGGCTTGCGCGTGCGCGTGGGTGATGACGTTTATGAATCCTCTGTTTCCGGCCAACTCGCCGCTCTTGCCCTTTCTGTCTAAAACCCGTTTCCCGAACCCTTCACGCCTTTACCTGAGATGAGCACCGTCCTCGACCAAATCGAACAACAGATTGCCAAGCTCTCGACCAAAGCGGTCAAGAAAAACACCGGCAACATCCGCACCATCGCCGACGGCGTGGCCAAAATCGATGGCCTCTCCGACGTCATGTACAATGAGATGGTCGCGTTTCCCGGCGGCGCCATCGGCATCGCCCTCAATCTTGAAGAGACCGAAGTCGGCTGCGTCATTTTGGGTGACGTCTCCAAGCTAAAGGAAGGCGACGAAGTTACCACGACCGGTAAACTTCTCTCCGTTCCGGTTGGTAAAGCCCTGCTCGGCCGCGTGGTCGATGCTCTTGGTAACGCCGTCGACGGCAAAGGTCCGATTGATGCTAAGGAAACCTATCCGGTCGAGCGCATCGCGCCCGGCATCATGGCCCGCAAATCGGTGAACCAACCCTTGTTCACCGGCATCATGGCCATTGATTCCATGATTCCGATCGGCCGTGGCCAACGCGAACTGATCATCGGCGACCGTGGTACGGGTAAGACGACCATCGCGATTGATACGATTATCAATCAGGCCAAGATTAATAAAGTCGGTTTGGCCAGCGGTGACGCGAAGTTCCGCCCGGTTTACTCTATCTACGTCGCCATCGGTCAAAAGAGTTCGAACATCGTTCGTACGGTTGCCGCCCTCGAAGCCGCCGGTGCCCTTGAGTATACGATCATCGTCGCCGCTACCGCGGCCGATAACCCCGCTAATCAATACATCGCTCCTTATTCCGGCGCCGCTATGGGCGAATGGTTTATGGAAAACGGCATGGATGCGCTCATCGTTTACGATGATCTCTCCAAGCACGCCGTCGCTTACCGCCAGATCTCGCTCATCCTGAAACGTCCTTCCGGCCGCGAGGCTTATCCTGGCGACGTATTCTATCTGCACAGCCGCTTGCTTGAACGCGCCGCGCGTTTGGATGGCAAAGGCTCGCTCACCGCGCTCCCGATTATCGAAACCCTCGCGGGCGACGTTTCCGCGTACATTCCAACCAATGTAATCTCGATCACCGACGGCCAAATCTTCCTCGAAACCGATCTTTTCAACCAAGGCATCCGCCCAGCGGTTTCGGTCGGTCTGTCGGTTTCCCGCGTCGGTTCCTCCGCTCAAATCAAGGCCACCAAACAAGTCGGCGGCAAATTGAAGGGTGAGCTCGCTCAATTCCGTGAACTCGCAGCTTTCGCCCAGTTCGGTTCCGACCTCGACGCTAAGACCAAGGCTCAACTCGAGCGCGGCGCTCGCATCGTCGAACTCTTTAAGCAACCCGCTTTCAGCCCGGCCGCCATCGAGCTCCAAGTCTCGATCCTCTTCGCCATGCAGAAAGGCTTCTTCGACCCGATCGACGCCAAGAAGGTCGTCGCCGCCGCGGCAAACATGAAGAATTTCTTCACCACGCGCAAAGACGCCCTCCTTACGGAAATCCGCAACAAAGCTGCTCTCGATAAAGACCTAGAAGCCAAACTTCAGGCCGCCTGTGACGAGTGGAAATCCGGATACACGGCCTAAAACGTCCCGGCTCCTCCTAGCCAACCCCCTTATCCACCGTGGCCTCCACTCGCGACATTCGCCGACGCATCAAGTCGGTCAAAAACACCCGCCAGATTACCAAGGCGATGGAGCTCGTCGCCGCCTCCAAGATGAAGAAGGCGCAGGCCGCGGCCCTGGCCGGCCGCCCCTACGCTCAACTCATGGCCGATATGCTCACGGCGCTGGGTGGTAGCGTGGACGAATCTTTTCATCCGTTTCTTGCGCAACGCGAAGTCAAAACTCGCGGCATTCTTCTGGTCACCACGGACAAAGGTCTCTGCGGCCCGCTCAACGCCAATCTGTTCAAACTTGTTACCGAGATAAAATCTCCGGCCAAGTTTTACGTGATCGGTCGCAAGGGCGCGCAATTTATCGCTCGTACCCAACGCTCGATGGCCGCTGATTTTACGGTGTCCGATCGCGTCGCTTTTAAAGAAGTAAAAGCCGCATCAGAGTTTATGGTCGCCCAGTTTTTAGAAGGGGTGATTGATACGATCGAAGTTATTTATCCCCGCTTTAAAAACACGCTCATTCAAGAGCCTGTCGTGCGTCCGGTGCTCCCGCTGCTTAGCCTGAAGGAAGTCATCGCGGCTTCTCAAGCCGACTCCGGAATCGTGCGCGGCGCTCAATCTGATGATCGCGAAATGTTGTTCGAGCCAAGCGCCCCACAAGTGCTTGAGGCTCTGATGCCATTTTTCGTTAACCGTTACATTTATCAATTGGTCCTCTCTGCCAAAGCCTCTGAACACAGCGCGCGTATGGTTGCGATGAAGACCGCCAAAGATAACGCCACTAAACTCGTCGGCGAACTCTCGCTCGAATATAACAAGGCCCGCCAAGCCGCGATCACTCAGGAAATCCTCGAGATCGCAGCCTCGGCGTTCGCCGCCTGATCCCCATTTAGTTTCACGGTCCAAAAATCCCTCTCTCAATGAATACCGGCAAAATCGTCCAAGTCATCGGCCCCGTGGTCGACGTGCAGTTCGCGGAGAACGCCATCCCGCCCATCTATCAGGCGCTCACCATCGCGTTCACCGTCGGTGGCAAAGCCGAGAATCTCACGCTAGAAGTGCAGCAGCATCTCGGTGGTGGCCTCGCTCGCGCCATCGCCATGTCATCCTCTGAAGGCTTGAAGCGCGGGATGGAAGTTGTCGATACCGGCGCTCCCATCTCCGTGCCGGTGGGCAATGGCATTTTGGGTCGCATCCTTGATGTCACCGGCTCGCCGGTAGATGGCCGCGGCCCCGTGCAGCACGAGAAAAAATACCCTATTCACCGTCCCGCCCCCGCGCTCGCCGATCAAGACACCAAAGCTACGATCCTTGAGACCGGCATTAAGGTCATCGATCTTATTGCCCCCTTTATCAAGGGCGGTAAAGCTGGAGCCTTCGGTGGTGCCGGTGTGGGTAAGACCGTAGTCATTCTCGAACTCATCAACAATATCGCCAAAGCGCATGGTGGCTTCTCGGTCTTTGCCGGCGTCGGCGAACGCTCGCGCGAAGGTAACGATCTTTATCACGAAATGTCTGAAGCCGGTGTCATTGACCAAAAAGACCTCATGAAGTCTAAGGTCGCGCTGGTGTACGGCCAGATGAACGAGCCGCCGGGTGCTCGTATGCGCGTCGCTCTCTCGGCGCTCGCGATGACCGAGTATTTCCGCGACGAGAAAAACCAGGACGTGTTGCTCTTCATCGACAATATTTTCCGTTTTTCGCAAGCCGGCTCCGAAGTGTCAGCGCTTCTCGGTCGTTCGCCGTCCGCCGTCGGTTACCAACCCACGCTCTCCAACGAAATGGGCCTCCTCCAAGAGCGCATCACTTCGACGAAGAAAGGTTCCATCACTTCGGTGCAAGCCGTCTACGTGCCTGCCGACGATTTGACCGATCCCGCGCCCGCCAACACCTTTGCGCACTTGGACTCCACGATCGTGTTGGAGCGTTCCATCGCTGAGCTCGGCATCTATCCCGCCGTTGACCCGCTCGCCTCCGTCTCCAAGGCACTTGAGATTTCCATCGTCGGTGAAGAGCACTACCGTGTTGCCCGTGAGCTTCAACGCGTTCTCCAACGCTACAAGGATCTCCAAGATATCATCGCAATTCTTGGTCTCGACGAGCTTTCGCCCGAGGACAAACAGACCGTTTACCGCGCGCGCAAAATCCAGCGCTTCCTTTCGCAACCGTTTGCGGTCGCAGAAGTGTTCACGGGTTCGCCCGGCAAATACGTTTCCGTCAAAGAAACCGTTCGTGGTTTCAAGATGATCCTCGATGGTGAACTCGATCACGTTCCGGAAGGTGATTTCTACATGAAGGGTGGCATCGACGAAGTTATTGCCGCCGCGAAGAAGTAATCTGCCATGGCCCTCACGCTCGAAATCGTCACGCCCGAGGCCCGGGTTTATTCCGACACCATCGACACCGTCGTCATTCCGACGGTGGACGGTGAAATCGGCATCCTCCCTGGACACATCCCGTTGCTCACGCAAGTCGAGCACGGCGAACTCCGCGTGACCAAAGGCTCCACGGTCCTGCTCCTCGCCGTTGGCGGGGGCTTCGCCCAGATCTCTGGTGATAAAATCTCGGTCCTAGCGGAACACGCGATCGCCGAGGAAAAGATCGACGAAAAAGCGGCTGAACAAGCCATTCACCGCGCTGAGCTTGCGATGAAAGAAGCCAAAGACATGGACCCGAACGAGTTCGAGCATCTTCAAACCCTGGTGCGTTTTGCCGGCACGCAGCTAGCGATTAAACGTCGGCGCCGTTGAACGGGTTTACTATCCAGACCTCTTCAAGCGCGGCTTAATCGCCGCGCTTTTTTGTGAATTGTAGCGCCGGCCAGAACTTGCCCTTGAAACCTCGTCGGGTCGGGCACACTTTGCGACTCCGATGAATTGCGAGTCCACCCCCGCGCCGACGCCCCTGTGCCAGCTCAATGCGGGTGCGGTTGGTCGAGTATGCGGTCTCACCGGCGACACTCATTTTTGCCAACGCGTTCGCGAGATGGGTCTGGGTGAATCCGCCTGTGTTACGAAAATTTCGGGCACCACCACCATTATTTGCCAAGTGAGTGGTACGCGCATCGCCTTAAGTCACGCCGCCGCCAGCCACATTCTTGTGGAGAAAATGAGCCCACCGCCAGCCCCGATCGCAGGGTAGGGAGGTGCACCGGGTAAAGACCGCGTTTATACCATGGCTAACGCTTCCTTTATATCGCTGTCACAATTGCCGGTCGGAGCGAGCGCAACTCTCCGGGATTTTCCTAAGGCCGGCACGGCATTTCTACGACTCCGTGAAATGGGATTACTTGCAGGCACGTCGTTGACGTTGGTGCGCACGGCTCCGCTGGGTGACCCGATCGAGATCAAGGTTCGCGGTTATCATCTCACTTTGCGTAAATCTGAGGCCGATCACATCCTCGTCGAACCGTCGGCTTAAAAGATATTTCTCTGCGCCCATGGCTTTGCCTGCTCATATTTCCGCCACCGCTGCCGGCGCCACCTCGCGTCAACCCGTCTATGCGCTCGTCGGTAATCCCAACTGCGGCAAAAGCACGCTCTTCAACGCCCTCACCGGTCTGAAACAAAAAGTGGGTAACTATCCCGGTGTCACGGTTGAGAAAAAAGTAGGCACCGCTTATTCGCAACACGGGCAACCTATTACGGTGATCGACTTGCCGGGTACGTATTCACTCGCCGCTCGCTCGCCCGATGAAGCGGTCACGCGGGACGTACTTCTTGGTCGTCGGGCGGATACGGCTCAACCCGATCGGATTCTCTGCATCGTTGATGCCACTAACCTTGAGCGAAATCTTTATCTCGTTCACCAGATTCTCGATCTTGGTCGCCCCGTGATTTTGGTGCTTAATATGATGGATCTCGCAACGCGAGCCGGGCTGGAGATTCGCGTGGATCACCTCGAGAAATTATTAGGTATCCCGGTCATTGCCTGTGAAGCGCTGCACCAACGCGGTTTGATTGAACTTAAACTCGCGATGAGCCGCGCCGATCTGCCGCTCGCTCGGCACGCGTGGACGGTTCCTGCGGCCATTGCACCGGCTGTTTCCGAAATCGCCGCGGCTTTGGTCGAAGGCGATCGCAAATCGCCCCTAGTTGCTCGAGCCGAAGCGCTCTTGTTACTCACCGATCAGGATTCGGTGCGAGTTGCTGGTTCGACGCCGCTGAGTCCTCGTACGACTGAAATCCTCCGTGCGTGGCAATCCCGCTGGACGCAGGAAGGAACCGATTGGGCCGGTACCTTAGTGAGTTCGCGCTACGATGTGATCGGGGCGCTCGCCGCTGAAGTTGTCCAGCTACGGACCGAAGTCGGACCGAGCGTTTCGGATAAAATTGACGCGATCGCGACGCACGCTCTCTGGGGTTGGTTGGTTCTAGGCGGGGTGATGACGCTGTTGTTTTTCAGTATTTTCACCCTCGCGGAAAGCCCGATGAATTGGATCGATGGTCACGTCGCTAGTTTATCCGACACGATCAAAGCGGTGATGCCGCCCGGAGATTTGCGCGACTTGATTACAGATGGAGCCATCGGTGGAGTAGGGGGCGTGCTGGTTTTTCTCCCGCAGATTTTGATTTTATTTTTCTTCATCGGGTTGTTGGAGAGTACCGGCTACATGGCGCGCGCAGCGTTCATTATGGATCGCCTCATGAGCCGGGTGGGTCTCAACGGCAAAAGTTTTATTCCCATGCTCAGCTCTTACGCGTGCGCAATTCCGGGCATTATGGCTACGCGTACCATTGAGGACCCTAAAGACCGCCTGGTGACGATTCTGGTCGCCCCGTTGATGAGCTGCTCGGCGCGGCTACCGGTTTACCTGCTTATGATCGCCGCGCTTGTTCCCGGTGAACGCGTACCGGTTTTTACTAAAGTCGGCATCATGCTTTTCATGTACGCGCTGGGTACGGCCGGAGCTTTTTTCTTCGCCTGGCTTTTCAAGCGTACGCTACTCAAAGGCGAACCACCGCTCATGATTATGGAGCTGCCGCCCTATCGTTTGCCCGGTTTCAAGGATGTAGCGTTCCACATGCTGGAGCGGGCTTGGATTTTTGTGCGTCGCGCGGGCACCGTTATTCTCGGGATTAGTATTATCCTCTGGTTTCTATCGGCGTATCCTAAAGCGCCGGCGGGCGCGACGCCTACGGCGCAACTTGCGCAAAGTTTTGCTGGCCGTGCCGGCCACGCGATCGAGCCACTGATTAAGCCCATCGGCTTTGATTGGCAGATTGGCATCGGGCTGATCAGTTCATTTGCGGCCCGCGAAGTTTTTGTGAGCACCATGGGAGTTGTTTTCAATGCCGAGTCATCGGCTGAAAACACGGCGCCCCTTCGGACTGCATTGCTCAGCGCTAAATGGCCGGATGGGCGTATTCTTTTCACTCCGTTGGTGTGTTTCACCCTTATGATTTTTTACGTCTTCGCGATGCAGTGCATGAGCACCATCGCGGTTGTGAAGCGTGAGACTAACGGTTGGAAGTGGCCGATTTTTCAAACGCTCTACATGACGGGAACCGCGTGGGTTTTGAGTTTCATCGTTTACCAGGGCGGTCGCGCTTTTGGTTTTTAATTATATTTCTCCTCGAGATGTCCCCCATGATTCAAACCTGCATCGCGCTCGTTCTCGTCGTATTCGCCGTGGCGGGATTGATCATGCGCGCTTTTGCAAAGAAAAAATCCTTTGGTTGTGGCGACGACTGCGCTTGTTCGAGTCGAACGTTGAAAACTAAATCACCCAGCTGACCCCGTTTTAGTGGTGCTCATCCCGATGAATTTGCCGGTGCTCTGTTTTGGCGAGGTGCTTTGGGATTTTCTCCCTCACGGCACGTTTCCCGGTGGCGCCCCCTTTAATGTCGCTTATCATCTTCATCGTCTGGGTGTACCGGTCTGCCCAATTTCTGCGGTTGGACGCGATGATTTAGGCGAACAACTTATTCTGCGTCTTACGCAGTGGGGTGTGAGCACGGCCGCTATTACTCGGCATGCCACGCTGCCTACGGGACGAGTGAGCGCCACCCTCAGTCCTCAAGGTGATGCGCATTACCTCATCGCTCGTGACGCTGCATGGGATCGTATCACAGTCGGCCCTGATGCGCTTAAAGCCGCCGCCACATCCCCAGCGCTTGTCTTTGGTTCACTCGCGCTGCGATCCCCCGCAAACCGTACCGCACTTAAACAACTTATAGCGGTTCAGTCTGCGAACGCCTGGCGTGTGTTTGATGTCAATTTACGCGCGCCGCACGACGACCTCGCGCTCGTGCGCGAGTACGCTTTTTTAGCCAACGTCCTCAAACTCAATGCTACCGAGGCGGCGCGTTTGGTCGACGCCTCGGAGTCGCCCGGAGCTGAAGAATCTCACGCCCGTAGGCTTGCGGCGCAATTTAACGCAGCACGGATCTGTATCACCGCCGGAGAACGCGGCGCCGGATTTTTGCGAGCCGATCGTTGGACTTGGGTGTCGGCCCGCCGGATTACGGTAGCGGATACCGTTGGTGCAGGGGATGCTTTTCTTGCCGCATTTTTAGCCGGGCTTCTCCGAGGCACCTACCCAGATTTTGAAATAGTATCCGCGGCGTGTCGTTTAGGCGAATGGGTCGCGGCGCACCCCGGAGCGACACCCGATTACGACGTCACCACACCTTGCTGAAGCGATGGACTGCAAGAGTTTTTCTCGGCTATAAAAACTCAGAATCCTAACCCGTGTAGCGCTTTTTGGGCTAATTCCACCACGATGCCGGCAAACACGGCGAAATAAATGATCGTCAGCAGCAGAAATCCGTAAGCGGTCGCCACCGCGACTCCATCGCGCTCGAGAACCCCAAGAGTGCCTATGACAACGATCAAAGCCGGTAGCGTGTTAGTGAAAGGAATTCCACCCAACGGTAGCAGCAGCAGAATTGCACCGATGCCTACCATCGCCATGTGCACTCGCCGTAGGGCTGCGGTTTCGGTCAACCAGAGCCAGCGTGGGCGTAATTGTCTCTCCATCACGGCGATAAACTTACTCGCACCTTCGAGTACGGCCTGAAAAAAACGCGGCGGTAGTTTTACCGCGAGTAAACGTGCTGGTAGCCAGGGCGGAAGGCCTAAGGCAAAGCGCACGGCTAAAACGGTAATCACCAAACCAAAAGGCATGGATAATCCTGGAATCGTGATGGGGGAACAAAACGGCAGGGCAAGAATCACGACCAACAAAGCCGAGGCGCGCGCGCCAAGGGCAGTGATCAAATCCCTTAATGTAATCGTTTGGTCGTGGAACCGAGCTGCAAGGGCATGAAGTTCTTCAGAAAATTTTTTTACGGGATCTGGCGAAGAAGAAATCACGGTTATAAATTTTTAAAAGGAAGGCAGGCAACGCATCCGAGCTCGGCTGGAGGCTACGGGTTGCGTTTGAGCTAGGTCCCTCGTTTATTTCCATACAGCTCAATATGCAAACGGTGGGCATAGCGGTAGCCCCGTGATTTGCACACTTCGCTTAACCATTTTGAGCGCTCGCGCATCAATTCCAGCGTTCGCGCCTCTGGCATAAGTTGCACGCGGTGACGTGGAATATCGCGGCCGAGTGAGGCCAGCATGTTTTCCAACTCTTCCACATCGGAAGGTGCAGCTATCACAAATTTAAATTGATAATCATAGCCCGTGTCTAACCAGGCGCGGACCACCGCGGGTTGCCAGCGGGTGGCTTCGTGTTTCTTGCGCCAAGTCGTGTGCTCCGGACCGGGCGGAGCTGAATTCAATAATTTTGGCGACAGGGAAACCAGATCGCAGGCGATGGCTTCGGGAGCGATGGTTGCTGCGGTCTCGATCGTAATGTGGTAATTAAGCTCCTTTAATGCCCCGGCTAATGCGCCAATATCTTTTGCAATCATGGGTTCGCCACCGGTGAGTACGACATGTCGTGCGAATGGATACGATTGGACGGCGGCGACAATTTTTTCCACGCGCATTTGATGCCCTTCTGGATTCCATGATGCATAGGGCGTGTCGCACCAAGCGCAGCGCAAGTTGCAACCACTTGTCCGCACAAAAACCGAAGGCACGCCGATCAATGAGCCTTCGCCCTGTAACGAATAAAAAATTTCTGCGATGAGCATGGCGATGAGATCGAAATTTCAGTCTCAGCCCACCGCCGGTTTCTGCGGCAACGCATCTTGAGCGATATATTCCGTGGGATCTTTTAGGCCGGCTAACCCGAAGGCTTCACGGCGCTCGACGCACGTGCCGCATTTGCCACAATGCATTGCCTCGCCTTTGTAGCACGACCACGTCCTAGCAAAATTTACGTTTAATTTTGCCCCCGTCACGGCGATGTCGCTTTTCGACATGGCGATGAAAGGCCGCAAAAGTTTCACGCCCGCATAGGTTCCCAGTCGCATCGCTTCGCTCATCGCGCGCATGAAGTCTTCGCGACAATCCGGATAAATCGCGTGGTCGCCGCCATGCGCAGCAATGACCAATCCTTCCGCGCCGACACTCTCGGCGAAACCACAAGCGATTGATAGCATGATCGCGTTACGAAACGGCACCACCGTCTGCTTCATGTTGGCGGCCTCGTAGTGGCCTTCTGGAATGGCCCCGCCGCTTTTTAATAAACTGGAAGCGAACAGTCGGTCCACGAAATCGAGCCGGATCACTTCATGGCGCACGCCCAAATTAAGTGCGTGTTCGGCCGCAAAGGGTATTTCGCGATGATTGTGTTTAGCGCTGTAATCAAAACTCGCGACGGCGACAACGGTGTGTTCTCGCTGCGCCCAATGCAGCGCGACGACCGAATCCATCCCTCCGGAACATAGCACGACAACGTTCATCGTAGCATAGTGACCACAATTTCAATGATTACACAAAAGAAACGTTCACCCACTTAGGTAACGCGGCGGGAAAAAATGGTAGCCTTAGCCCTAGTGAGTTCTATTGGTTTGAGGGCCAATAATTTTAACCCGTACGTCATGCTCATCTTTCACGATCCGCAGTGCGCTGATTACGGTTCTGCGATGCGTCCCGAGCAACCGGCTCGTCTCACGCGCTCCGCCGCTTACCTCAGGGTTACTCATCCGGTTTGGAATTTCCGTTTACCGCCTCCCGTTGCTTCGGCGGCTCAGGCTATAGTTCAGCGGGCGCATACCGCTGAGCACTTACGGCGACTTAACCAGCCGCGCGACTTTGATGCCGACACGCCTTTTTTTCCGGATATCGCGACCCATGCTTGGCGCGCTACCTCTGCGGCGCTCGCGGCGGCTGAACATGCCTTTACCCATCGCAGCCCGGCGTTTGCTCTCATGCGACCACCCGGCCATCACGCCACCGCGGATACGGCGATGGGTTTCTGCTATCTTAACAGTATCGCGATCACGGCGCTTTATGCTCATCATCAACTGGGTGTGCGCCGCGTTGCGGTTTGGGATTTTGATGCTCACCACGGTAATGGCACCGAGGAAATTTTACGCACAGAACTCGCTGCAGATCCGGATGCGTATTTTTTTACCTCGGTGCATCAATCCCCTTGTTACCCGGGCACGGGTTTGGTCGATGCCGGTCCTGCACTCCGCAATTGGCCTATCCCGCCGCGGTGCTCACGCTCGCAACACCTGGTCGCCCTCCGTGCTTCGCTCGACGCCATCATCGCTTACAAACCCGAACTTTTACTGGTTTCGGCCGGTTTCGATGCTTACGTGGGTGACCCGATTACGGCTATGACGTTGGAGCGGGAAGATTTTGCCCAACTCGGCGTGTGGCTTCGAGAGCTGTTCCAAAATCACGCGATCCCTGCCGCGGGTGTTCTCGAGGGTGGCTATAGTTCGGATTTACCCGTTCTGATAGAAGCCTTTCTGGTGGCATGGTCCGGTATACCGGGTTGCGCAATACCCCGCTCTGCGCCTTAATTTTAACCTTAAGGTTTCCGCACTCGCCCTCCGACCTACTAGAGGTTACGTTTGTTAACTTGTTGAGATGATTTCCCGTTTTCTGCCGTCCACCGTTCGCCGTCTTCTCGGCGTCGATCCCACTGCTCCGCGCCCCGCAACGCGTGCGGCACCTCTTTCTGCGCGGCCTGCGAGCTTTACGTTGATCGACCAACCCGGTGCGCTCACCGCCTTACTGACGGCGCTCAAGCGCGTCGACGAAGTCTCTCTCGATACTGAGGCGGACAACATGTATCACTACAAAGTCCGCGTCTGTTTGCTGCAATTTCTTGTCGATGGGGAAGTCTTCTTGGTCGATGCGCTAGCGCCCGGTCTCGACCTTGAGCCGCTTTGGAAACGGCTCGCGGAACTTCATCTGGTGATGCACGGCAGCGACTTCGATCTGCGGTTGTTGCACGATCGCTGTGGTTTTCGCGCCAAAAGCATCTTTGACACCATGCTCGCGGCCCAACTTCTCGGGCGCCAACGCATAGGGCTCGCTGCGCTTCTCGAAGAACATTTCGGGGTCCAACTTGATAAAGACGGTCAAAAGGCCAATTGGTCCCGCCGCCCCATCACGCCCAAATTACTCGATTACGCCTGTCTCGACGTCTGGTACCTGCCCGCGCTGCGCGATCTACTCCTGCGTGAACTCGCCGCCCTCGATCGCCTTGATTGGCTTGACCAACAATGCACCGCGCAAATCGAAGCGGGCACGTCGGGTTTCGCACCCGCCACCGAACACGACTGGCGGATTGGCCGGAGCGAACGCCTCCGCGGTCGTGGCCTGCCGGTTCTGCACGCGGTATGGCATTGGCGCGAGACCAATGCCGAGACCATCGACACGCCGCCTTTCAAAGTCTGCAACAACGACCTGCTTCTTGATATTGCCTACGCCGCAGAAGACGGCCAGACTGAGGCTGCCATTCTCGCTCAGGTTAATCTCGGCAAACGTCACGATCGCCTCATAGGCTCGCTCAGTGCCGCCCTTCGCGCTGGTTTTGAACGCGACCCGGAAACCCTTCCGCGTCGCCCCGGTCGTGACACCAATCGCCGCTCGCTCACTCAGACCGAACTCACTCGCCTAGATCGCATCAAAGAAGACCGTGATCGTATTGCTGCTACTCTAGCTATTGACGCCACGCTTATTGCCAATCGCGCCCAACTCGCCCAACTGGCCCACGCTCCGGCCGCATTGGATGAAGTGCTTCTGCCTTGGCAGGCCACCCTTCTTCGTTCTATACCCTCCCTTAAATCCAATTGATTTACCCCAGCACCGTTGATGAAAACTAAGCTTCCCCTCGCGCTTATCCTCTCTGTCATGTTGTCTTTCTTCGCTGGTTGTGCCACTCGCACCACCCCTAGCGGCGGTAAAGAAACCACCTTGCTCGGTGGCGCTGTCACCGTGGCGACCAATTCCTTTCAGCCCCCAGCCCCACAAACCTCCGCGGTCGACACCACCAAGATTGTTGGCCTCGGCAACCCCTCTGGTACTAAGACCACGATTCTCTGGGGCCTCATCACGCTCCACGATTACTGAGTTTATCGCGGTACAACGCGTTGGCCTCCCTTTAACCCCGCTCACCCGCGGGGTTTTTCTTTGCTCCATTTAAGCCATCAGCAAATCTGCGCACCCGTGATCGCCCCCGCAGCCAACGCCAACATCGCCCGTTATCTTGGGCTGATGGCTGCGTCTGCTCCCACGACAGCCGCCCTAAAAATTCCTCGTGGCCGCACCCCCAAGGGGGATATTGATTATCTTACCCTCACATTCGCCGAACTAGCCGCCGAGGTCGACGCTTGGCAGAAAAAACTCTCTCACGCCGGCATCCAGGCCGGAGACCGCACGCTAGTCATGGTCCGCCAAGGGCTCCCGCTCATCGCCGCGGCCTTCGCGCTTTTTTCGCTCGGTGCGGTTCCGGTCGTTATCGATCCTGGGATGGGGCGCAAAAATTTTCTCGCCTGTGTCCAGCGTTCCCGCCCTCGCGCGCTTGTCGGTATCCCGCTGGCGCGGCTACTTAGCCACGTCTGCCGGCGAGCGTTCGCCACGGTAAAAATTCGTGTTCCCGCCAGCGGCTCTCTCACGGCTCGTCTCACGAGTTCTCGTTCGCAACTTTCCGCAGCTTCCCGCCTGCTGGTTCACAGCCAAGCCACCGATCTCGCGGCCATTCTTTTCACTTCCGGCTCTACTGGAACCCCCAAGGGCGTCGTCTACGAGCACGGTCACTTCGACGCACAAGTCCGCCTCATTCGCGCCACCTACGACATTCGTCCCGGCGAGATTGATCTCCCGCTGTTACCCATCTTCGCCTTATTCAACCCTGCGCTCGGCCTCACCACCATCGTGCCCGAGATCGACCCCAAGCGTCCCTCTGCCCTCGACCCCGCTGCGATGGTTCAAGCCATTCGCCAGGAAAATATTACTACCTCCTTTGGCTCACCGACTCTCTGGAAAAAAATTGGTGACTACTGTATCGCCCAAAAAATCACCCTACCGACCCTGCGTCGCGTTTTATGCGCGGGTGCGCCGGTCCCTACGTCACTTTGGAAATCCTCGCGTACGTTTCTAACCCACGGCCAACTTTACAGCCCTTACGGCGCTACCGAGTCCCTACCCCTGGCCAGTGTTTCAGCCGCGGAAATTTCCGACGCCCGTGGTCCTGGGGCTTGCGTGGGTCGCCCGGTCCAGGAAGTCACCGTTAAAATCATCACTCCCACGGACCTGCCTATCGCCACCCTGGCCGACGCCCACGAACTTCCTTTGGGCGAGATCGGCGAAATCATCGCTACCGGCCCGGTTGTCACGCGCGCCTACGACGCACTCCCCGCCGCCACTGCGCTCAGCAAGATTGCTTCGGCCGGAGGCATCTATCATCGTCTGGGTGATTGCGGCACGCTGGATGCCGCAGGCCGCCTATGGTTCTGCGGCCGCAAAGCCGAACGCGTCATCACAGCGCAAGGCATTTTATACACGGAGCCCTGTGAACAGGTTTTTCGTACGCACCCCCGCGCTTCTCGTTGTGCACTCATCGGCCTTGGCCTCGCGCCTACTCAATTGCCAGCCATCGTGATCGAGACTACGGTGCGTACCTCTGCGGAAGCTCGCGCGCTGGCGCGTGAACTCCGCGCCCTCGCTCTCACGCATCCTTATACCGCTTCAATCCAGCGTTTTTATTTTTACCCCAAATTTCCGGTTGATGTTCGGCACAACGCGAAAATTCACCGCTTAACCCTCACCGCTTGGGCCGCTCACGCAAAAGGCTACGAAAGCGACGCTCCGCATTGAACCCGCCGTCATGTCTGCGTTACCGCAATCACCCGTCCCCATGAGCGTACCGGCGTCAGCGTTTCCAGCGCACGCTTCCCTTGTGCCTAATGCGTTGGCTCATTGCCGTGTCCTTGTCACCGGCGGCACCGGTTTTCTTGGCCGTCGCCTCGTTGAGCGTCTGCTCGCAGACGGTCGTTGCGTGACCATTCTCGGCCGCACCCCGGCACCCGACCTAGAAAAACGCGGGGTACGTTTCATCCGGGCTTCGCTCGATGACGCTCATGCCGTCCAAGCTGCCTGCGCTGGTATCACCACCATTTTTCACACCGCGGCCAAAGTCGGCGTATGGGGTCGTTACGACGATTTTTTCCGGACCAATGTCCTTGGCACGCGTGCGCTGCTTGAGGGTGCTCGCGGGCACGGGGTCGCTAATTTTATTCATACCAGCACTCCCAGCGTCGTTTACAACGGCGGCGCGCTTTCCGGTGTCGATGAATCGATGCCGCTCACAACCGCATGCCCGAGTCCCTATCCGCTCACTAAAGCTCTTGCGGAACGCGAGGTTCTCGCTGCGCACAACCCAGCGCTACGCACTGTCGCGCTGCGGCCGCATTTAATTTGGGGCGTTGGGGATCCCCATTTGGTACCCCGCGTGCTTGCCCGCGCTCGCGCGGGTCGCCTTCGCATCGTCGGTGACGGACTCAATCAAGTAGATATGGTCCACGTCGAAAACGCAGTCGATGCTCACCTTCTCGCGGAGCAGGCTCTGATCCCACGTTCGGCTCTCCCATCGGCTGGTGGACAGGCGTATTTTATAACCAACGGTGAGCCGGTATATCTTTGGGCTTGGATCAATGAGCTGCTGGTTGCTCTCGGTGATCCGCCGCTCACTCAAAAAATATCCTTACGCACGGCGAGTGTGTTAGGCGCTTTAGGTGAAAGTGCTTGGCGCTTTTTACCCCTTCGGGGAGAACCACCTATGACGCGTTTTATCGCCGCGGAACTCGCCAAAGACCATTGGTTTGACCTTACCGCCGCGCGACGTGATCTCGGGTATACACCGCGTATCAGTATGGCCGTGGGCACCGCCGAACTCGTGGCCTCGCTTCGAGCCAAAAAATCTACTTTCTCCTCCGCCACCCGATGATGACCGTCCGCCGTATTCTCCCGCCTGCGCTCGCAATGTCCGCGATCGTGCTCGTATCCAATATGCTGGTGCAGTTTCCGATCAATCCCTGGCTTACGTGGGGCGCGTTTTCCTACCCAGTAGCGTATTTCGTCACGGATGTCTGTAACCGCACCTCGGGTCCAGCGCTCGCACGGCGCGTCGCTTGGGTGGGTTTTTCAGTCGGATTGCTCCTTTCGGCACTTTTCGCGCCTGTGCGGATCGCGTTCGCTTCGGGAGCAGCCTTTATTATATCTCAACTCCTTGATGTCGCTGTCTTCAACCGGCTCCGGCGCGCGAGTTGGTGGAAAGCACCGCTTTTCGGTTCGGCGGCTGCGTCGGTTGTCGACACATCGATTTTTTTTGGCGTCGCCTTCGCGGGTTCTAAGATTGCCTGGCTTCCCCTTGCGGCGGGCGATCTTGGCGTAAAACTTTTTATGGCGCTCGCCTTGCTTCCGCCCTACCGAGTGCTGGTCAATCGGCTTGCGCCTCCGACCACCGTTTAAGTTTCCCCGCCGCCCCGCTGCCTTACGGCCTCAAATAGCGTGATGATGGTCGCCATAGCGACATTCAGAGAATCGGCCTGTCCTGCCATTGGGATACGCACGGGCACATCGCAGTTCTCTAACCAAAATTTACTCAACCCGTATTGTTCGCTGCCCATCACCACCGCCAGTGGGCCAGCTAGATCGACATCGGAGTAAATTTTTTCTGCGGCGGGGGTTGTTGCCACGGAGCGTACCCCTTTTTCCCGCAGCCATGCCTGTACGCGCGTACTTTCTTCCACCACGAGTGGCACTGAAAACAAAACACCGGTCGAAGCGCGTACGACATTGGGATTAAAAATATCTGTCACCGGATCACATACGATCACCGCGTCGCAGCCCGCTGCGTCCGCGCTGCGCAAGATCGTGCCGAGATTGCCTGGCTTTTCGATCGCTTCCACTACGAGGTAAAAGGGGTTATCCTTCATCGGCAGATCTGCTAGTGCGCGCCGCCATTGAGGCGCCACCGCGAGTAATCCATCGGGTCGTTCGCGATACGCCACTTTGGCGAAAGCATCTTTTGTTAGCTCATAAGCCACCGCGCCTGCTGCCTCTGCTTGCGCAATCAACGCCGGCTCATTTTCGCCCAAAAACCATTCCGGAGAGAAATAAATCTCCTGTAATTTTACGCCTTTTTCTAGGGCCCGACGGATCTCCCGATAGCCTTCAACCAGAAACACGCCCGCTTCGTCGCGTGGTCGGCGATCGCGCAATTTAACGAGTTGTTTTACACGCGGATTCTGGAGACTGGTGATTTTTTCGGGAGCCACGGCTCCAGCGCACCATGAAACGCGCGAAACACACGAAAAAAGAATCCTCTTCGTCTTCTTCGTTTTCGTGTATTTTGTGTTTCCCGTGGTAAAACCTAAAAAGAAATCCAACGATCTCCCTTTCCCGTATCACACCGAGCTCGAGCTGGAGATTGCTACGCTCACCAACCATGGCGTGGGCCTGGCGCGCGTTTCGCACCCGGAAGATTCCGCGGCCAAATGGGTCATTATGGTTCCTTTTTGTCTACCCGGCGAACGCGTCCGAGCCCGCATTTTTCGCAACCATAAGAATTACTCCGAGGCGGATCTGGTTTCCGTCCTCGTGCCTTCGCCGCATCGTATTACCCCGGTGTGTCCGCTTTTCACCCGCTGTGGGGGCTGCCAATACCAGCATTTTACCTACACGGAGCAGCTCCTCTGGAAGCAGCGTCAGGTCGCCGAATTGCTCGAACACATGGCCGGTGTAACGCAGGCCGTGAACCCGGTCATTGGTTCACCTAAACCCTACGGCTATCGCTCGAAAATCACCCCGCATTTTAATCCCCCGCGCGACCCCGCCACGCCGCCGCCCATCGGTTTTCTGCGCCAAGGTACCCGTTTCGACATCATTGATGTCCCGCGCTGCGATATTGCGACCGACGCCATCAATGAAAAACTCCCCGTCGCTCGTGCTGCTATCCACGCCCGCGCGGCAGCCGGCGAATATTTGCGCGCCGCCACGCTTCTGCTCCGCGATGCCGGCGGCCAAGTCACCACCGACTATGAAGCGATCATTACCGAAACCGTCGGCGACTTAAAACTCCGGTTTCTCGCCCGCGATTTTTTCCAGAACAACCCGTTTATTTTGCCCGCGTTCACCGCCTACGTGCGCGCTCGTGCGGCTGCTGGAGGGGCCCGCTTTCTGGTCGACGCGTATTGCGGCAGCGGGCTTTTCGCTCTCAGTGCTGCGCCCGCCTTCGAACGCGTTGCGGGCATAGAGCTCAGCGAGTCCTCGATCCGGTTTGCTCGCCAAAACGCCGAGGCCAACCGCATTACCAACGCCACGTTTCAAGCGGGTGACGCCGCGACGATTTTCGCCGGCTTGGATCCCGTTTTCTCGCCCGTCGACACCGCGGTTATCATCGACCCCCCGCGAAAAGGCTGTGACGAATCATTTCTCAATCAACTTTTCGCTTTCGGCCCGCGCACGGTGGTCTACGTGAGCTGTGATCCAGCGACGCAGATGCGTGACCTCAAGGGTTTCCTCGGCGCGGGTTACGTGCTCACCGATGTCCAGCCATTCGACCTTTTCCCCCAAACGCGCCACCTTGAGTGCGTGATCACCTTGCGTCGGGAAACTACCCCGTCCGCTCCCGCACCCTCGGCTTAACATCCCTGTAGATATAGATTTAACAAAATTTCACTTAAGGATAGTGTTTCGGTCTGAATTCACTCCGATCCGCCCATCCGCAATTCACCGATTAAAAGCGTTTGTGAAAACGTTGAGGGTTTTGGGTGACGTTCTGGGCCAAGTATACGTCCCTTCTGCTAGCATGAAGGCAATCCCTGGTTATCCCGCAAAAAAATCTGACTGGTTCTGGTGTATTATGGGTTGTGTTTGGGGTGCCGGGTTACTGGTACACGTGGCCCCGTTTTTGCATTGGTCCCACGCACGGACTCCAGCGGCTTTGATTCACGGGATCGTATATTTGCCACTTAGCGCGGTCGCGGTCCTCGCGTTTCGAGCTTTGTTAGCTCTCGCCCCAGAGGCGCCGAATGAGAGTAAAAATGTCGGTTATATTTCGCGCCTCGATCACCTGCGGTTTTTCGCGGCGATCTTAGTGGTCATGTTTCATTTTTATCACGGACGCGTGCCTTTGGAGGACTTGAGCGAGAACCCTTTGCTGACGCTATTTGGCGAAGGGTCATCGGGGGTGGACCTCTTTTTTGTCCTTAGCGGTTTTATTTTTGGGCTCATCGGGCAGGGTAAAATTATCCACTACGGCAATTTTATGCTCTCCCGGCTTGTGCGCGTTTATCCGCTATATCTTTTGGGCATCTTCATCGTCATGGCGGCCAACCGCGGACGTTTCACGCCGTTAGATTTCGGACTGTTATTTTTACCGGTATTGAATCTCGATTATTTACCTACCCTCCCCGGCTTCGGCCAATTGTGGACCATTGGATTAGAATTTCAGTTTTACCTCATTTTTCCGTTTTTGATGGCCTTCGTCGCTCGGCATGGGGCGAGGTACCTTGTTGGTTTGATGGTGTTAGGCTTAGTGGTGCGTGGATTTTATTTTTCCGATGTCGGTACGGTTCGTGATATCAGCCAATGGTCCATGCTCGGCCGGTTTGATCAATTTGCCATCGGGATATTAGCGGCAACCTGGTATTTCCGGCGTGGCCAGCGCCAGACATCGCCGGTGCATCTCGGGTTGGCGATCATGGCGGTTTTGGCTGGGCTGCAATGGCTCGCGGTCTGGGGTGGATATCAACGGGGTGAGAAATCTCCGCTTTGGATCATTTGGGACACGGTTGAGGGCGTGATGTGGGCGTATCTTGTGCTGAGCTATCTGACGTGTCGGGTGGAGTTGCCGCGTTGGTGGGATCAGCTGCTCAGTCGCCTTGGGCAGTTGAGTTTTTCCATCTACGTTTTTCACAGCTACGCGATGTATTGGGCCCTGAAACATTTCGCTTCGACGGTCATCACGGGCTCGCGCGAATGGGATGCGGTCCTACTTGGGCTTTTTATCTGCGTGCCCTTGGCGGTCTTGATCGCTTTGCCGAGTTACCACCTGATCGAAAAACAATTTTTTGTCTTCCGTCGTAAATACGTCGACCCCTTGCCGTCCTCGGTTTCCAGAGAAAAATAACGGCGTTTGTCAGGGTTTCGCTTACTGTGGCCGTACCGGTATATGGACTTCGAATCGCTTCATGAAAAAGGGCACGTAAGGTGCGTTCCAATACACGCCGTAGGCTTCGCCGGCGGGTTCGATCGCGGGTTTTTGATCAGCCATCCAAGACAACAACGCGGTGCGGGCTTTTTCGAAATTCTCTCGAGAGTAACCGCCGCGTTCGCCTCGGCTTGCGACGTGGCGCTCGGGTACATTGATCACTTCAACCCCTGATTCATTTCCGGCGACTTTGGCTCGCTCGCTCGTAGCCACCCAGAAATACATCGCGGCATCGTTAATGCGCGCTTCAACCGGTGTGGTCATGGCGATTTTGTGGCGCGAGATGTAGCGGAAAAGAGGACCGAAGAGATTATTCGCTCCGTCAAAGTAGTTGCCGCGGCCAGCAGATTGGAGGAGTACGCCAGCCGGCAGGGTTTTTAATTCTGAAATACCGGGCGCAGTCGGCGGGAAGGCTTCTTGGGCAGACATGGGGAGGAAGGTGGCGAACAAGGCAAGTACCAGGATTAAACGAGGCATGCTGTTACAGTAGGGTACGCGGCTAAAAACGCAAATCAGCTTACTTTGGGTCTCAGCTAAAAAGCACTCGGCGATTGCCTTGCGAGCAGGTGGTTGGCGTCGTGTGATCTGTTTTTTACCGCTATCGCTCTAACGGTTTCTCGCCATGCGTCTTATCGACCTTTCACAACCCCTCTTTGATCGTGCACCCAATTGCCCCGTGCATCCTCCGGTTTCTTTTCGCCGTACGGCGGATCACCCCGGTGACGGTTGGCGTATGGAAGAAATCGCTATGGCGACGCACACCGGCAGCCATCTTGATGCCCCGCTGCATAAAATCGCGGGTGGCCGGAGCATTTCGGATTTACCGCTAGAGACCTTTGTCGGTCTGGCTCGGATTGGTGATGTTCGTGGGTTGGAGCCGTCGGCGCCGATCACAGCGGAGTTGCTCGCGGTAAAACTGCCCGGGTTAGTCGCAGGGGAAATTGTATTATTGGCGACGGGCTGGGGTGAGCGTCGGGCGATGACCGATGAGTGGCTTTATCGTTCGCCTTTTGTTGATCCCTCGGGTGCGCGGTGGCTCGTCGAGCGCGGGGTGCGAGGTGTGGGTATTGATCATTATTCAATCGGTGGCAGCGGCCCCCTCAACGCCGAGACTCACACCCTTTTGCTCGGGGCTGGCGTTTGGGTCGTCGAAGAACTCAAATTTCCTGAGGAAGTGTTCAAACTGTCTGCGCCCCAGAAATTCTGGGCGCTTCCGCTTAATTGGCCCGGTTGCTCGGGCGCGTTTTGCCGTCCGGTGTTGGAGGTGGAGTGAGCCTTTAATTAAAAATAAAGTCGCCTCGCCGCAGAGTTGCGCGGCAACGACGAGTTAAGCGATGATTCCAAGGTGATTATTTTAAAAGAAGCTAAGTTGCACCGGATTGAGCTGCGGGCACGTATGCCGTTTCGCTACGGCATCGCGACGATGACCGAGTTGCCCCACGTTATCCTTGCTCTCACCTTTGAAATCGATGGCCGTGCCTCCATCGGCATCGCCGCTGATCATCTGCCGCCGAAATGGTTTACCAAAGACCCAGCGCGGGCGCCGTTAGATGAGATCGAAGATATGCTGGGTGTTATTCGCGCCGCGGTGAACCACGCGCGCGGCGTTCAGGCTTCGACCGTGTTTGGTTTTTGGCTTGAGGTGTATGCGGCGCAGGCGGCTTGGGCGGAGCGCGGAAACGACGGAAAAAAAGTACCTCCGTTGCTCGCCCATTTCGGCACCTCGCTCGTCGAGCGAGCGTTGATCGATGCGTTTGGCCGCACGCGCGGCGTGAGTTTTGCAACTGGGTTGAGGGAAAATCTTTTTGGGGTAGATCTTGGGGCCTTGCGGCCCGAGCTCGCGGGTTCGATGCCGCGCAATTGGTTGCCAGCGCAACCGGCGACAACGTTGATCGCTCGTCACACCGTAGGCTTAGGCGATGCGCTCGAAGACGGCGACATTACCCCGGAAGAGCGCGTGGACGATGGTTTGCCTCAGGCACTGGATGCATGCGTGCGGTTTTACGGCCTTCGGCATTTTAAGATCAAAATTAACGGCGAGGCGGCGCGCGACCGCGACCGGCTCACGCGTATGGCGGGAATTTTCGCGCGTGAATGCGCGGGGCGCGATTGGGCTTTCTCGCTCGATGGCAATGAAAGTTTTCGTGAAGTTGGTGCGTTTGCCGACTACGCGCGCGCACTGATGGCGACGCCAGCACTGTCGGCGTTATGGCCGCGGTTGTGGTTTATCGAGCAACCTTGGCACCGTGACGTCGCGCTTTCCCCTGCGATTGGTGAGTTGGTGCGAGCGTGGCCGGAGCGCCCACCGATCATCATCGACGAATCCGATGGCGAATTGAGCAGCATGCCTTCGGCGCTAGCGCTGGGCTATGCCGGTACGAGCCACAAAAACTGCAAAGGCATTTTTAAGGGTGTGGCCAATGCGTGTCGGTTGGCGCAGCGGCGCGCAGCGGGCGAGACGGGCCTAATGAGCGGCGAAGATTTGAGCAATGTCGGTCCCGTGGCGCTTTTGCAGGATTTGGCGGTACAAGCGGCATTGGGGGTGACGAGCGTAGAGCGTAACGGGCACCATTATTTCAAAGGTCTCTCCGCGTGGCCAGCGGCGGTGCAAGCCCATGTGTTGGCGGAGCATGGCGATGTGTATGGCCGAGCGGCGAATGGCGCCAGTTGGCCGCGCGTAAACGTGGTTAACGGGGACGTGCGGATCCGCTCAGTTACGCACGGGCCGGGCCTGGGCGCCGCGCATCCACCGCTAGAGGGTTTAGCGATGGTGGAGGTTTGAGGGCTTTCCGCACTCCGGCCTTGCGCGGGATGACCAGGGCTTTCTTGTTTTGGCGCATGAAAGTCACGTTCACCACCAAAGAGTACGCACGCATCCTTGAACTTACTTACATGGGTTTGCGGGTTGCCAGCAGCGAGAGCGAGACACCGGATATATTGCCTGAGCGTTACGTCGATGCGGCCCAAAAATTATTTGCGCTAGCGACACCGCTCGGCTGCGGAGATCTCGTGGAGGAAGTAGCGGAGGACGAATTCCAGCCTTCGGTAAAATTAGAAACGGGTCCCGTACTTGCAAAGCTCGCGCGCTTCACTGAGGACTCATTTTGGCGTGAGTTGGTGGAGCGGCTGGCGGAGCGTGATCTGAGGGCTGAATTTGGAGCGACAAAACTCGCGGACGTGCTAAGCGAGGAAGAGGAAAAACGGCTCGAGGAAATTGAGGATAATTATTGGCGCGAATTTGAAGCAAAGGGGACCGATTTCTTGGTGTTACTTAAGGGCGGACGCGGATGAACACGGCGGCTTACTCAGATTGGTGGCGAGATTTTTTTAATTCCGAGTTTATCTTTCCGAAGGATTAGGTTGGCTGCGGCGATGCAACCAACGCTCCTTGTGCTCGCGGCTGGAATGGGATCGCGCTACGGCGGCCTCAAACAAATCGACCCTGTCGGGCCGGCGGGTGAGACGGTGCTCGACTACGCGGTATTTGACGCGGTGCGAGCCGGTTTCAAGCGCGTGGTGTTTGTGATCAGAGAAGAATTTGCGGAGCTGTTTAAAACGCAGGTGGCGGCCAAATACGCTGGGCAGATCGCGGTGGACTACGTGTTCCAATCGCTCGCGGCGTTGCCGGCGGGTTTTTCGGTTCCGGCGGGTCGCGAGAAACCCTGGGGGACGGGTCACGCGGTGTGGTGCGCGCGCTCGGTGATCGGCGGAAATTTTGCGGTTATTAACGCCGATGATTTTTACGGCGCGGACTCGTTTGCGCAGCTCGGTAAATTTCTCGCTGCACCCGCGCCGGCGCGGGCCGTGACGGGTTACGATCCGATGTCGGGTCATCGGCCGCCGCCGACGATTATAGCGGAGTTTGCGATGGTGGGTTTTCGTCTCGATCGCACGCTCTCGGAGCACGGCGCGGTTTCTCGAGGAGTGTGTTCGTTGCAGCAGGGTCAGCTTAATGGCATCGTCGAACAGACGGGCATTCTCGCAAATGAAGTGGGCGTAGACAAAAAATATTCGGGGGCAGAAACCGTCTCAATGAACTGCTGGGGTTTTACGCCCGCGGTCTTGGCGGGGCTTGATGTGCAGTTCCGAGAATTTTTAAAAGATGAAGGCGCTGAGCTAAAATCGGAGTTCTATTTACCGGCGGCGGTGGCGGGCATGGTCGCGCGCGCCGAAGCGACGGTGCGGGTGTTACCGACAACGAGCACGTGGTTCGGTGTGACGTATCGTGAAGATAAGTCCCGTGTGCAGGCAGCGATCGCGGATCTCGTGGCGCGGGGGCTTTATCCGGCGCGTTTATTTTAAAAAGGGGTTGGGGGAGGGATACACGCGAGGTTGACCCGAGGCGGTGCGGTGGACTCGATTTCTAAATTATGGCAACTGCTCCTAATCACCGCACCATGGCCGAGTATTTCATTCGCGGCCTTACTCAAGGCATGATCGACGCCGCCGAAGTCATCGCGTGGGCCGACGTTGTCATCGTCGACTCGCCAAAGACGGAAGACTGGATGTTGGAAATTTCCAGTTCTAGCCCCGAGGACCGCATGGGCGTATTGCACCATTTACACGCGGTGCAGGGCGAAGTCGATGAGGCCGCAGTTGTGGCGATGTTGGCGGCGAAACAATAACGAACCCGCTTGCGGTGGCGTTACCCATGAAATTTTCCCGTCCGGAAGCCGACGTGCTTTTGCCCTTGGGGGGCGATCCGGCACAGGCGCTCGCGCGAACCACGCATTTGTGCGTGATCGCTCACCAAGACGACATCGAAATCAACGCGTATCCAGCGGTGGCTGAGTGTTTTGGGCGGAGCGACCGGTTTTTCACCGGTGTAGTTATGACCAATGGCGCGGGCTCAGCGCGTACGGGAAAATTTGCCCATGTGACCGACGCCGAAATGCAACTTATTCGTCGCGAAGAGCAGCGGAGGGCGGCCTCGCTCGGAGGGTATAACCTCCAGTTGCAGCTGGCGCATCCGAGCGCGGATGTGAAAAAGGCCGGTCACGCCGGCGTAGCGGCCGATCTGGCCGCAATCTTTGGCGGTTGTCGGCCGCAGGTGGTTTATTTGCACCAGCCGGCGGATAAACACGACACACACGTTGCGTGTTTTCTGCGCTGCATTGAAGCGTTGCGCGCTTTGCCTCAGGATCTACGTCCGCCGCGCGTGCTCGGCGTCGAAGGCTGGCGCGATCTCGATTGGCTCGCAGACCAGGAGAAGGTGGCGATGGACGCCAGCGCGAATCCCGAGTTGGCCGCAAAACTAGTTGGCGTGTTTGAGTCTCAGATCGCGGGCGGCAAACGCTACGACCTGGCTGCGATGGGTCGTCGGTTGGCTAATGCTACATTTTTCAATTCGCACGCGACCGATCAGACCAATGCTATTTCTCTCGCGATGGACCTCACGCCGCTTGTGGCGGATGAAACGTTAAGTGTGCGTGAGTTCACGTTGGGACATATTGATCGATTGCGTTCGGATATCGCGGCGCGACTGGCCGCGATGGGCGGTTGAGTGGATTTTAACCTGCCGCTGTGCTCATAACCCACTACCTTGCGCGTCCGGCGCCGGCTCGCTTTGCTGCTGCATCCAATTAAATCGCAGAACGACACTCCCTAGTTTGCGTCATGCAATCTTTTTAACCGATGAAACTTAAGCTCAGATTTTCGATTTTATTAATATTTTCGCTGGTCGGCGCCATGCGTGCCGACGAAGCCCCGCGCACCTTCGGGCTTAACGCTGATGGGCTCGTTGCGGCGCGGGCTCGTTTGAGCACGGGAGATGAGCGACTGGCGCCATCCTTACGCCTGTTGCGTGTTGAGGCGGATCGCCTCCTCAAACTTCAGCCGGCTTCGGTCATGGATAAAACGCGGACGGCGGCGAGCGGCGATAAGCACGATTATTTTAGCTTCGCGCCCTATTGGTGGCCGGATCCGAAAAAATCCGATGGCTTGCCCTACATCCGCGACGACGGTCGCGTGAATCCCGACAGTAAACGTGGCACAGATTCCGGCGCGTTCAGTCGCACGTGTAACGCGGTCGAGACCCTCGGTCTCGCGTATTGGTTTACGCGGGACGAGCGCTACGCCCAAAAAGCCGCGACGCTCACGCGTACGTGGTTTTTGGATGAAGCCACGCGCATGAATCCCTCACTGGAGTACGCTCAAGCCATTCCCGGTCTCAATAATGGCCGCGGCATCGGTATTCTTGAAGCGCGCCACCTCAGCAATCTTGTGGATGGCCTCGCCCTCATCGCGGGCTCGCCGGCTTGGTCGATCGCCGACGCCAACGCGATGACAGGCTGGCTCACGACGTACTACGAATGGGTCACCACGAGCAAAAATGGCCGCGAAGAAGCGGCGGCCGAGAACAACCACGGTTCTTGGTACGATGTTCAGGTCGTCGCCCTTGCTCTCAACCTTGGCCGCATCGCCGACGCCAAAAAAATCGTCGCCCAAGCCACGACGAAACGTATCCAGCGTCAGATCGAGCCTGATGGTCGGCAGCCGCTCGAACTCGCGCGCACCAAGTCACTCGATTACTCCTGTTTCAATCTTGAAGCACTCGTTCGGCTCGCGCGTCTTAGCGAATCGGTTGGAGTAGATCTTTGGAAATTTTCCACCGCTGACGGGCGCAATCTACGCGCCGCACTGGGTCTTGTCGCGCCCTACGCCGACCCCACAAAAAAATGGCCGAAAGAAGACATTAAGGCGACGGATCGTGCGCGGATCTTACCGCTCCTGGTCGAAGCCTTAAGGCACGGACCTGATACCCGTTTTAGTGCACCCCTCGCTCAACACCTCGGCCCTGCGGCATCGGATGAACATTGGCGTTTTGTTTGGGACGGAAAACTCTGATTACGTCCACGACTTTTTAAAAATGCCCCGTCACCTTCGCGCTCGCGATAATCGCAATCAAGCTCTCGTCGAACCCGGTCTCGGCCGACTCGCGTTGAGTTATTTCAATATCCTCCGTCTGACTACCGGTGAGACGCACACGTTAAACGTCCCGCGCTGCGAGTTGCTCGTCGTGGTTCTATCCGGCGCGGCTGATATCGTCGTCGGTGCTCAGGAATTTAAAAACATCGGGCGGCGCGCTGGCATCTGGGATGGGCCAGCGGATTCCGTTTATTGCGGCACGGGCGCTTTAATCATGGTTCGCGGGCTGCGCGACGGTACGGAGATCGCCGTTGCCGGTGGCATCTGTGCGCAAGCTCACGCGCCGTTTCGAATCACGCCCGAAGACGTTGAAATGGTTGAAGTCGGTTCCGCGGCGACGCATTCGAGACGGCGTATCTATCACATCCTTGGGCAAAACGCCGCGGGTCGCGCCGGGAATTTACTGGTTAGCGAACTCTACGCAGACGCCGGCTGCTGGTCTGGTTATCCGCCGCACAAACACGACACCGAGCGTCCGCCGGAAGAAACCGCTTTCGAGGAAATTTATCATTACCGCTTCCGACCAGAGACGGGATTCGGCGCGCAGTTTTGCTACGAAGAACAAGCCGATCAACCTAATGCGCTTGCGCCCCAAGTCGTGATGACGCGCCACGGTGACACGTTTCTAGTGGATCACGGTTATCATCCTACGGTGGCTTCGCCCGGACATGAAGGCTATATCTTTACCATCCTCGTAGGTGCGCAGCAGCGTTCACTTATTCAGTCGTTTGAACCGCAACATCGGCACCTTATGGGAAAAATCCCGGGCATCGACGCGATGCGCCAAAAATTCAAATGAACCCCACCGGCCACACCCCGTTGAGTTCGCCGGAAAAAGAACGTTCGTGGCGTTGGGTCATCATCGCGCTGATTTTTTTGGGGACGGTAATTAATTATTTTGATCGGCTCGCTTTGCCTACGTTGGCGCCGGTGCTGCGCGCCGAGTTTAAACTTTCCAATGTCGACTATGCGTGGATCGCGAACGCCTTTCTGCTGGTTTATGCGCTCTCAATGTTTTTGTGGGGAGCGGTGTTTGATCGCATGGGTAATCGCCTCGGGTTCGCCCTTGCGGTGGTAATCTGGTCGGTTGCGCAGGTTGGCACGGCAGCGGCGCGCGGGGTTGCGAGTCTAGGTTTTGTTCGTGGCGTGCTTGGGTTGGGTGAAGCGGGTAATTGGCCTGGGGCGACCCGCACGATCGCGGCGTGGTTTCCGGCCCGGCAGCGGGCTCTTGGTATGGGTATCGCCAATACCGGCGCGTCGCTTGGGCCGGCATTTGCAATTCCGCTGATTATTTGGATGCGCGACGATTTTGGATGGCGTGTAGTGTTTGTGATTACGGGCGCTATGGGTTTCGTCTGGCTCACGTTCTGGCTTTTACTTTATCCGAAAACGGAATCCAGGGGCGGCCCTGCTTCTGGCGCGCTCGCCCTGACGCCAACGCCAACGCCAACGCCCGCGCAGCCGGTGGCGTGGGGCGTGTTGCTACGTCGCCGCGAAGTTTGGGGCATTGTGATGGCGCGTTTTTTGGGTGATCCGATTTGGTGGCTCTACGTGAATTGGATGCCACTCTATCTAGCGGATGCACGTGGCTTTGACCTCAAGCAACTTAAGGCCACGGGTTGGGTTCCTTACGTCGCGGCGGCGCTCGGGGCGTTAGCGGGTGGCTGGTTCTCGGGGTTTCTGCTGCGCCGCACGGGTGATGTGAATCGCGCGCGCAAGACCGCGATCATTATCGGCACGACGGCGATGTTGGCGGGTTTTGCGACGGCCTTCGCATCGTCGGCGCCTGCGGCCATCGTATGTTTGAGTATCACGCTCTTCGGATTTCAATTTTGGGTCGGCAACGTGCAGACGCTCGCGAGTGATTATTTTCCGGTGGGCGCCGTGGGCTCCATCGCGGGTTTCGCCGGCACCGCTGCGGGTTTGGGCGCGGTGATTTTTACTTTTTCTACTGGCTGGGTTGTAGATCACTTTTCGTACACGCCGATTTTGATCACGGCGGCGGCGCTCGCTCCTTTGGCGACGCTGGCTTTGTTTTTTCTATCCGGTCGCGTGCGTCGGATCGAGGTCACTTGATTTCTTATGGCTCAATCTAATCCGCTTTTCGATCTCACCGGGCGCACCGCGCTCATCACCGGTTCTAGCCAAGGCCTCGGTTTGGCGCTTGCGCGTGGACTCGGTGCGGCTGGGGCTTCGTTGGTACTTAATGGTCGGGATGTGACCAAACTCGCGGCCGCTGCAGCGAGGTTGCGCGCTGAAGGTTTAAAAGTAACGACCGCGGCGTTTGATGTCACCAACGCCGAGGCAATTGCGCAAGCGGTGGCTCGGGTGGAAACGGAAGTCGCCCCCATTGATATTTTAGTGAACAACGCCGGTATTCATCGCCGCGCGCCGTTAGCCGAGATGACCGAGACCCAATGGCGCGAGGTGCTCGATACCAATCTCACGAGTGCTTTTCTCGTTACCCGCCAAGTCGCTCCGCGCATGATTGCGCGTCGCGCGGGAAAAATTATTAACACCTGTTCGCTCATGAGCGAAGTTTGCCGCCCCTCGACGGGTAATTACGCCGCCGCCAAAGGTGGTCTCAAGATGCTCACGCGCGCGATGGCGACGGAATGGGCGTGCCACAACCTCCAGATCAACGCCATCGGCCCTGGATATTTTGCGACTGAGCTTACCCAGTCTTTGGTGGACAACCCTGAGTTTAATAAATGGATCTGCGGCCGTACCCCCGCCGGGCGTTGGGGTCGCCCTGAGGAGTTGGTTGGCACCGCGGTGTTTCTCGCTTCCGGCGCGTCCAACTTCGTGAACGGCCAGATCATCTACGTCGACGGTGGTTTGTTGTCCGCGATCTGAGTAGCTGGGGGTTGCCCCAAAAATAGAATTACCGCTAAAAATCAGCGGTAAGTTGTCTTCGCTATATTCCGCAAAAACCTGCTTCGCTGGAGGTATTCGGTTGGTTGCCTAGAATCTCGCCCTCTCCCATGAAAAATTTTCTTAGCTGCGTTGGTATTTTTTGGATGATAGCTTCTGCTGCAGACGGGTTCGGGGTGCGGGCGGCTGATGATACGAAAGATGAGACCCCCCCGCCATTGTTTGCAGGTATCGGTACGCATTCGCGAGCGATCACCGGTGCTTCACCGCAAGCGCAGCGTTATTTCGATCAAGGCGTGGCCTTCATCACGAGCTTCAATCATGACGAAGGTCTTCGCGCTATGGAGTACGCGGTAAAACTCAGCCCGGAGTGCGCCATGGCGTGGTGGGGTGTCGCGCTCGGTTGCAGTCCGCACATTAATAACGTCGGGGTAAGTAGTGTGCGCGCTGAACGTGCAGCGTCAGCGCTCGTCCAAGCCAAGAAATTTTCCGCCGCTTGCACGCCGGCGGAGCGTGCGCTGATCGATGCTATGAAAACGCGATTTTCTGATGACGCGAAAGCCCCCCGTCGTCCGCTCGACGAAGACTACGCGGCCGCGATGCGCGCCGTGTGGCGCTCGTATCCTGACGATGCTGATATCGGTGCTTGGACGGCCGACGCCATGATGATGCTCCGTCCTTGGGATATGTGGCAGAAAAACGGAGAGCCTCATCCCGGCACGCAAGAAGCCGTCGCTATAATCGAAGCGACTCTGCGCCTCAACCCTCGTCAGCCCCTCGCCAACCACCTCGCAATTCACGCCTACGAAGCCTCCGCTCAACCCGAACGAGGCGATGCCGCGGCAAACAGGCTGCGCGAACTCACGCCCGGACTCGGCCACATGGTGCACATGTCCTCGCACATCGACGTGCGCCGAGGCCGTTGGCAGGAAGCGATTGTCGCCAACACGCAGGCCATTGCGGCTAACCGTAGCTACCGAGAAATCGCCGGGCGCCCGTTGAGTGGTTACCTCAGTTATATGGGGCATGATTATCACATGCTCACCTACGCGGCGATGATGAGCGGCCAAAGTGCGCTCGCCGCCCAGACCATGCGCGACCTGTTTGCGCAGATGCCGCCTGAGTGGAAACGTGAGTCTGATATCGGTGACGGTTATTTTGCGATGCATTTCGACGTGATGAAACGCTTCGGCCAATGGGATAAAATCTTAGCGGAACCGGAACCCTTCGCTCGCTATAAGCACGCGCGGGCGTGGCGTTATCTCGCGCGCGGGATCGCGCGGGCGGCGCAAGGTGATCCGGTGGGCGCGCGCGCCGAAGAGCGCAATTTTGCTGCGGCGCGCGCTGGGATTCCGGCCGGTGCGATGTACCGAAAAAACCCCTTGGCCGATGTCATGGAAATCGCGGCGCGGTTGCTCGATGGCGAAATCTTGCTGCGCGAAGGTAAGATCGACGCCGCGCTCGCGGCCTTGCAGGCGGCCGTCGAGCGGGAAGATAAACTGCGCTACGCCGAGCCCCCGGCCTGGGCGCAACCGGTGCGCCAAGCCCTCGGCGCCGCCTTGCTGCAACGCAACCGGCTCATCGAAGCCGAACAGGTTTACCGCGAAGACCTCGCTCGTACCGCTGACAATGGATGGTCGCTCTTCGGCCTCGCGCAGTGTCTGCGTTTGCAGAACAAAAACCTCGACGAAGCCGCAGCACTTGAAACGCGTTTCAAACACGTGTGGGCCCACGCCGATGTGACGCTTACCTCATCGTGTTTCTGCCAACCGGGCATGTAATTTTACAGTCAACGTTCGAAGCTGGCGCTGTAAGCGATCAGGTTGCGGCCACTGATTTTGATGCGGATGTTTTTACCTTGGAGGGCCGAGAGATCCGGTTGATTTTTCCAGCGGATTTCGCAACGCAGGCTGTCGCCGGTGACCGGCACGCATTCCGCCGCGGTGTAGCCCAGATATTCACCGCCGTAACCGGGGCGTTTGATTGCGACGGTGACTTCGCCGGCGCAGACAAAATTTAAAAACAGGCGGCCGCCTGGGCATACGATCGGAAGTGTAGCGAAGGCGCCGTCGTGTTCGGTTTGTTGGCCAACGAGGCGGTTTTTGCGGAAGGTCGCGTATGCGAGCGCGGGGCGTTGAGCGGCGTTGCCACCGGTGTCGGCGGCATCGTGGCGGTCGGCGGACGCGTAGTAGTAATAACGAAACTCATCACCAACGAGAATGGGTTCGGCGAGTCCGACGTAGGCACCACCGCTGTCGTAGCTGCCGGGCGGGCCGGGTTGAAGAAGATGCGGGCGCGAGGGCATGCGCTGCCAGTTGAGGTTGTCGCCACTCTCAATTAATTCGACCCATGTTGTCTGGGTAGTGAGGTCGTAGAGATTGAGAAACCCGAGGCTGCGGCCGCAGAGCGTAAAGGCGGATTGGTTATAAAAATTCGTGCCAGCGTGGTCGCCGTGGTCGGGTGTGAAAATCCACTGTGGTTCGCTCCATGTGCGAAAATCGGCACTATGAGCGAGCATGCGGCTGCGGTGGTTGCCCTGACGGTCTTTTAGAAACGCGTAGTAGTGACCGCTGCGGCGATCTTGCCAGAGCGAGGAGGCGTCCTGCGACGGAAGGACGGTGCCGGTGAAGGTCCAGTGCAGGCCGTCGGGCGACACAAAAAGCGCACACCCGGTGAGATCGGCATTTTGTGGGTCGAGGTGAAACATCATCAACTTGTAGCGCCGCTGCGGATCGGGCTCATGGAGGTCCTCGATCACGGAAGGAGAGTCGTTGTAGTAAGCGGCCCAAGTCAGGACGATGTTGTTTCCCGGAAATTCGTTTTGAAAAAACTGATTCACGGTGGGGCGACGCCAGACGAGGCCGTCGTCGGATTCGGCGTAGCAGACAACGCAGTGATTTCGGCCCTGCATAGAATTATCGACGAGGACAGCGCCGGCCTGAGCGCCGGGAAAATCGGTGCTGTAGAAAAACTTAAATTTCCCGTCCACGGGCGAGTGGAGGACACTGCCCCAGGCGACGCCGCTTTTTTCCCAAGGCATCTCGGCTTTCAGCACCGGATTTTGCGCGGGTTTTTTTAACGGCTCAAATCGGTCGTAACAGTTATTTTTTTCGGTGATGTTACCGGGGCTGAAAAGTATTTCGCGGAGCACGCTGGTCGAAGTGGAGAGCGGCACTGGAGCGCTTGCGGCGCTGAGCGATCCTCGCGCGAGGGGCAGGGCGGCGGTGAGCAGCGCGGTTTTTTTAAGGAAAGTGCGGCGAGTGGAAATCATGCCGGGGAAACGTAGAGCCGGTTGGGGCGAGACCAGCGGATGCGGGCGAGAAGCAGATCGCCGCGGATCCCGTTTTTCGGCTGCCACTCTCCGACCGTGACCCATGATTCCTCGGGTGAGACGTGAAGCGGGTGAAAGTTGCCCATAATGGCGACGCGGTTGGGGTCGTTGACCCCATCGCCCACGAGCGGGAGGACGACGCGCTCGGTGGCGCGGTTGAGGCGGAGGGTGAGGGGATCAACTTGCGCCATCCAAAGCGGGGAGCGCCAGCGCATGACGTTGAGGTTGCTCGGATCTTTGCGGGTGTAGACGAGCCAGAGCGCGTCGGAGTGGGCCAGCCAGTGCTGTTGCGTGGTGGACATCGCGAGCGGTTCGCCGTCGTCCCAAGCCCAGGCTTGCTTCGGCGTCCACGTGAGGCCGTCAGGGCTCACACAAACATACCCGCGTTGGTCCTCAGCGCGGATCGTTAGAAAATAACGTCCGCCAAATGCGCTGATCGAAGGCTCAAGCAGGCCGCGGCCGCCGGTGGGGGCGATTTCGGTGCCGACGTGTTTCACGGTGAGCGTATCGCCATCGAAGCCGCAGATCACACTCGAAAGTGAGCGAGCTTGGGCTTTGGTGGCGCCATGGCTGAAGGCGAGGAGGATGTCGCCGTTGGGCAACACGACGCGTTGGCCGCAGTTGTCGGTGTAGATGTAGGCGCCGCGTGGGTCGGCCCAGTCTAATTTACGGCGCGGGCCCCACCGGCCATCACGCCATACGGCGTACACCGGCCAGCGCGGCGGTTGATTCGAAGAAAATTTGGGCCCTTTATAATTTACGCTGTGACCCAAGGCGAGGACCGTGCGGGTGGGTTGATGCCATTCGGGCACGACGTCGCACACACCTTCTTCAAAACCATCAGCGAGGGGAATGCGGCCGAGCGGCTCCACGGGCGCGGGCTCAGTCCAAGTGTGACCGGCGTCAGCCGATATCATATGTTGCAATGGGCCAAACATATCCGAGCCGGCGATTTCTTGCAGCGTCATGAACACGGCGGGTTGTTTTTTTCCGGGTATAAGACATGCGCGCGGATGAAACCAAGTCGGGCCTTGGCCGTCGCGGCCACGGCGCAGCGTGATTTTTTCAACCGACGCGATTAAATCCTTGGCCTCCGATTTGGTCTGCATGGGCAAGGCTGCGCGCAGGCGCGCACCCGCCAAGCCCGTGAAACCTGCGGCTAACGCTGCGGTGAAACTGCGCCGGGTAAAAAGATGCGAGGGGTGGGACATAGTGGGCGAAAAAGTAAGCCGAGGATTCAGAAAACAACTCGATGAGTTGAGCTGAAGCGCTGTGCTGTAGCGTGGCGAGCCCAGGCTGCGGCTAAATTCCCGAAATCGAAGTCTCGACGCCACCGGGCAAACCCGCGCAACGTCGAGTACCCCGCTTGTTATGCCCATGAAGAAAATTCTGTTTTTTACGCTCACCTTGATCGTCGGTTTTTCTGCCCGCGCCGCGACCCCGCCAAATATCGTCCTGATTTTTTCCGACGACCACGCTTACCAGGCCATCAGCGCTTACGGTGATGCGCGCAAACTCATCGAGACGCCCAACATCGACCGTCTCGCCCGCCAGGGCATGCGCTTTGATCGCTGCCTGGTGACCAATTCCATTTGTGGTCCTTCACGCGCCACGATTCTCACTGGAAAATATAACCACCTTAATGGATTCGTGAACAACACGAATACCCTATTCGACGGTTCGCAGCCGACGTTCCCACAAATGCTGCAAAAAGCCGGTTACCAGACGGCGATGATCGGCAAGTGGCACCTCAATTCAGATCCGACGGGTTTTGATTTTTGGCAGGTCCTTCCCGGCCAAGGCATTTATTATAATCCGCCGATGATTCGCATGGGCAAAACGGTCGCGACGAAAGGCTACGTCACGGACATTGTGGGCGATCTCTCGCTCGAGTGGCTCAAAAATCGCGATAAAACCAAACCGTTTCTACTCATGAGCCAGCACAAGGCGCCACACCGCGAGTGGTCGCCGGCGTTGCGCCACCTCGATTTTGACGGTGACCGCGTTTATCCGGAACCGGCGACGTTGTTCGACACGTACGCCGGTCGCGGAGCCGCCGAGCGTGATCAGGACATGACCATCGCAAAAACTTTCACCGATCTGGACGCGAAACTCGTTGCGCCACCCGGTCTTTCGCCGGAGCAACGGAGCGCGTGGGACGCCTATTACGAGCCGCGCAACGCGAAGTTTCGCGCCGCCAAACTCACCGGACCCGACCTCCTGCGCTGGCGTTATCAACGCTACCTCCACGACTATCTCGCCACGGTGAAAGCCCTGGATGAAAACGTCGGCCGCGTGCTTGATTATTTGGACAAAGAAGGCCTCGCGGAAAACACCGTTGTGATCTACGCGAGCGACCAAGGTTTTTACCTCGGAGAACATGGTTGGTTTGATAAACGCTGGATCTTTGAAGAGTCCGTGCGTACGCCGTTGATCGTACGTTGGCCCGGGGTCACCAAACCCGGTACCGCTACCGCCGCGCTTGTTTCCAATCTCGATTTTGCGGAAACGTTTCTGGATGCCGCAGGTTTGCCGCAGCCCGCCGACATGCAGGGTCGCAGCCTTAAGCCACTCCTCGCCGGCCAGACTCCCGCCGATTGGCGTACGGCGTTTTACTACCAATATTTTGAGTACCCCACGCCCCACCGGGTGCGGCCGCACTACGGTGTCATCACGGACCGCTTCAAACTCGTGCGCTTTGAAGGCGTCGGCGAAGATTATTGGGAGCTCTTCGACCTTGCCCGCGACCCCAATGAAATGAAGAGCGTTTACGGCGAGCCCTCCTACGCCGACATCACCGCTGAATTAAAGCAACAACTCACGCGTCTGCGCCGCGAATTGAAAGTACCCGAGGTTATTCCGGCTTCGTGGTATGGCAATCCGCCGGGCACGGCAAAAGGCGCCAAACAAAAAGCAAAGGCGGCCGCCGCCGAGAAAAAACCTTAAGCGAAATGTCGTCGCCGAGTTCATGAAAATTTGCGCCGCAGGGTTGGACTCGCGTGCCGGAGTGTGACTTATTCTGCGCATGAACTCCCGAATTTTACCCCTATTAGCGCTGGTTGGCTTTACGCTCATAGTTCGCGCGTCGGCGGCGCTGCCTGAGGCCAAGGTCGTGCGCACAACCGATCGCGTCCGCGTGGAGCTTGGCGGAAAATTGTTTACGGAGTACGTGTATCAAGGCGGCCCGCGGCCTTATTTTTATCCTGTGCTGGCCGAAGACGGCACGCAGCTGAACCGCGATTTTCCGATGAAAGCGGATACGCCCGGTGAAGAGCTCGATCATCCGCATCATCGCTCGCTGTGGTTCACACACGGCGCGGTCAATGGCGTGGATTTTTGGACCGAGCGCAAGGACACGGGCACGATCATCAACGACACGGTGAAGGCGACGGCGGAGGGTAGCGTCGCAACCCTGGTCTCGACGAATCGCTGGGTAGGTCCTAACGGCGTCTTGCACTGCACCGACGAGACGACGGTGCGGCTTAGTGCGGTCCCGGCTGGGCGCCAGATCGACTATGAAGTCACGTTGCAAGCGCCGGCGGATCGCGCCGTGGTTTTGGGCGACACGAAGGAAGGCTCGATGGCTTTCCGGGTCGCCCAATGGCTCACGCCGCCGCACCTGTTCAACAAAAAGCCAACCGACGGCAAAGGCACAATTGTGAACGCCGAAGGTATCCGTGATGCTGAAACCTGGGGCAAGGCTTCCGCTTGGGTTGATTACCACGCGCCGAAAGACGGAAAAATTTACGGTATCGCGATGTTTGATCACCCCAAAAATCCGCGGCACCCGACGTGGTGGCACGTGCGCGACTACGGTCTGTTCGCCGCAAATCCGTTTGGAAAACACGACTTCGAGCCCGCGCACAAAGCCAACCCTAAGGCCGGCGATCTCACGATTCCGGCGGGCGGTCGCGTGACGTTTCGCTGGCGGTTTTATTTCCACGCGGGCGATGAAAAGACGGCGCGTGTCGCGGAGCAGTTTGCGGCGTACGCGGCCGGTAAATAAGTTCAGTGAACATCCGCTGTAACGGGCAGTTGACCTGTAGCCGCGCAGATAAGAACACTGCCCCTCTTGTCCTCCGCCGAACGAATTAAGCAAGTCTACGAGCGCTTCCCTTATCCGGGAAACGATCTTGAGGCGTTGCTCCGGCGCGGTGGTTCGATGCCAGCACTTAAGTGGATGCAGGGTATCGGCCGGCCTGGCTGCGGGGCTCCCCGGCGCGTTCTCGTCGCCGGCTGTGGCACGGGGGTGGAGGCGTTCGTTTTGCGGCGTCAGTTACCGAAGGCGGAAATCGTCGCGGTGGATTTCAGTCCGCGTTCAATCGCCGTTGCGCGGAAATTGGAACGCGTGGCGAAAGTCGGCCGCGCGATCACGTTTCAAGTCGCCGATCTCACAGATGCAAAGTTGGCGGAAAAAATCGGCGGCGATTTTGATCTGATCACTTGTCACGGCGTGTTGAGTTATATTCCTGAGCCGGCGCGGGCATTGCGCGCCTTGGCCTTGTGTCTGGCGCCGGGTGGCGCACTTTATCTAGGAGTAAATGGCGCGGGCCATCCGACGACAACGTTGCGGCCATGGCTAAAAAGTTTTGGCATCGATGTCAGTGAGATGAAAGAGGAGCGGCGACTACGGACCTTGCTGCAGCTCTGGGATGCGCTCCACGATGACGATCTCGGTGAACTCTCGACGATGCCCACGAGTTATTTGGCGGGCGATGTGTGCGGGGCATTTTTTAACAACGGGTCGCTGGCGTATTGGCGCACGGAAGTGCGGCGCAGCGGTTGGGATATGGCGGGCACGGCGATTTTACCTCCGGCGCTGCGGCTTGTGATGGACGGCGGGCGGGAGCGTCCGCTGTTTCCGGCGGAGCCCGGCGAGGTGGCGGCGCGACTCGATGCGGTGCGGCCGGCGGGGTTTCATCGGATGATGTTGCGTCGCGTGGAGTCGCGTAAAACCGCGCGGATTTGGACCGGGCTTTACACCGTCAAGTACGGCGCGCGGACGGTGCAGTTTTTCAGTGCAACGCTGGGCGTGCGTTTTGAGGACGAGCTCACGGCGCCGCAGATCGCGGCATTGAAATCATTGGCGACCAAAAAAGGCGCGCCGGTGGGCTGGGAGAAACTCTGGACGCGTAGCGAGGCGGGGCGCCGGATGTTGTGGCGTTGGACCGGTCTTGGCGTGGTGTCGGCGCAGTTCTTAGGCAGATGAAAAACTCGGGCAGCCTTTGTTATTCCGCGTGACGCTTTCGCTGCTAGCGTGACCGCGGTCCCATTTGTCCGTATATGCGCAAATATTTGCCGTCACGCCGGATTCAAAGCGAGGAGCGAGGCCGGAGAGTAAATAAACAGAGTTTGTCGGATGGCGCTTTATTAGGATTTAGCCGGCGCTTGCCGATCAACACGCAATCTTCCAAGATCCCTCTCATGAGCACGGTCCAAGAAATCTAAAAAGCCATCCAAGGATTGCCAGAGAGCGATGTTCGCACTCTCACGCAATGGCTCGACGACTATGCCGAAAGTAAATGGGACAAGCGAATCGAAGCGGATGTGGCTCAAGGCAATCTCACGAGTTTGGCCGGAGAAGCTCGTGCTGCTCGTGTTACCGGCATGCCTCGCCGCTTTCCTTGAACTTTTTTTTGCACCGAACGCTTTTGGGCTGGTTATGAAGCGTTGCCGGTGAGCGCCCGCTTGACGGTAGATAAAAACTACGGGTTGTGGCGCCTGAATCCTCAGCATCCCTCGTTGCGTTTTTAAATCCGTGGGTGAGGTTTTTGGTCGGTGCAGGTGGGGAAACATTATCGTGCCTCAGGTCATCGCGAAGGAGACGAAATCACTTGGGGGTGGATCGGTTCGCACGCCGACTATGATCATTTGCTGACTGTGCTCAAAAAGCAGACAAAAACCTGACGCGCCGGGTCCGCTCTCAACCGTCCAGATTGGCTGACTTCTTAAAGACTCCGCCTGCGGAGCGGTGCGGGCTAACTCCCATTGTACTTACCAAGGCCTTAGATCTAAATCAGGCCGAATTAGCCGAGGTTTTTAAGTTTCAACACGCGGCGGGCGTTTTCGAAAAGCAGTTTGCGCTCGGCTTTTTTATTGGGGGCGAAGCGGCGGACGGAGGCGATTTGCTGGATGCCAGAGCAGGCGGGGCCGTGGCCGACCGGATCGGAGCAATCGCTGCCGTAGAGGAGTTTGTCTTGGTGGCGGGCGAAGAAGGCGCGGGCGTGGTCTTCGTCGCGGAGGAAGGCTTGGAGGCCCGAGCCAGCGGAGAGGTCGCCGTACATATTCGGATAATCGGAAAGGAGCCGATCGGTGATGCCACCGGGCGTGACGGGGCCTTTAGGGTAGAGAACTTTCTCGTCGTAGTTTTGAGAAATATTGCCCCAGAAGGTCTGCGCGTGGCCGATGAAATTCACAGTGGGGAATTTCTCGAGGATGCGGTGGAAGCGTTTGATGTCGTGGTTGTACGAGCCCTGCTGAAAATGCATGAGCACGGGCACGTCGAACTCAGCGGCGAGGGCGGCGATGCGCTCGGTGGCCGCGGAGTCGCAGGCGACATCGAATTTTTGTTCACCGATGCCGATGGCGCCGGCTTTGAGTTGGCGGCGGATGACCTCGATGGCGTCGGGTTGATCGGTGACCTCGTTGGCGAACCAACGGAAACGATCGGGATATTTTTCGGCGAAGGCCTGAGTTTCTGGATAAGGATTCACGCCGGCGGCGAGGCCGAAGCGGGAGCCGGCGGGGAGAAGAATCGTGAGGGAAATCCCCATGGCGGCTTGGTGCGCCATCATCTGTTCCGCGGTGCGTTTGCTGTAGGGAATGTGCTGGTGGATATCGATGATGGGCTCAGCGCCGGTGGTTTTTTCGCCCTCAGCGAAGAGGCTTGGGCGAGTGAGGGCGGCGGCGCCGAGCAGGGCGGCGCTGGAGGTAAGAAAATCGCGGCGGGACCAAGGGGGTGTGCGCATGGCAATGAGGGGGTAGTAGCGGGTAGCGGATTACTTTAAGGTTTCGATGAAGGTGAGTAGGTCAGCCATGTCGCTGACGGATAAACCGGCTTCGAGGCCTTCCGGCATCAGGCTTTGGCCGGCGGAGGAGCTCCCGCGGATATTGGCGCGGGCGAGGGTGATTTCGCCGCCCCCCATGATTTTGAGCGATAGACCGGAGGCGTCGTCGCGAGCGATAATACCGGTGTAGGAGTTGCCATCTTTAGTGGCGACATCGTAGGCGATGTATTGGGGTGCAACCTCTTTATGCGGCTCTAAAATAGCGGTGAGGAGCGCCTCGCGGCCTTTTGATTTTACGGTAATGAGATCGGGGCCTACCGCCATACCCTCGCCCCCGGCTTGGTGGCAGACCAAGCAGCGACCCTGGTAGATGGTGTGCCCGCGGCCGGCCTCCCCGCTTGTAGTAATGGAGGCTTGGAAGGTGGCGGTAACCTCGGCGCGTGAAGGAGGCAGAACCTGAGCAAGTGTGGTACGTGCTAGAGCGACGAGTTTTGCGCTTTTATGATGCACGAGGGCTTGAACTTGGGCGGCCGGAATGTCGGTGGCTTTTATGGTGCTGGCTTGAATCGCCTGCAGCAGTGCGGTGGCGCGGTCCTCACGGGCGATGAGTGCAGCGAGGGCGGCCGTCCTGGCGGTTGGACTGAAATCACCCCAATGAGCGATCAATGCCGTTGTAACCGCAGGCAGGGGGTGTTGCGCGAGAACTCGAATCGAAGCGGTTTGGACTTCGGCGGGTTGAGCCTTGGCGAGGCAGGCAAGCAAGGCGGGCTGAGCCGTCTCGAAAGGTGCCACCTCAAGCAGCGCGAGCGCAGCCAGGCGATCGGTGAGCTCGGCTTGGGGTGCGGCCGCTTGGGTCGCGGCCCGGGAAAAGACGGCGATGAGTTTTCCGGCGGCATCGACCTCGGTGATGGTGGTGTGAACCCGCCGCAGTCCCTCTCCCAGGGCTCGTAGCCAGAGGGGGTTGGTGCCGGCTTGAGCTACAAAATCGATGAGGGCGGTGCGGTCAGCCGCAGAGCCGGAAGCGGCCCGAATCTCGATCAGTTTGGCTACGAAAGGTGCGGCGCTCTGTGCGGTGGCCAGATCGCGGGTGAAGGCGGAAAGCAGCGAGGCGTTGAGGACAGCGGGGGGAGCGCTTAGAATTGCGGCTGAGATCCATGGGTCAGCGTGGTCGCGAGCGGCGAGCTGGACCAAGGCCGGAGCGAGGGCGGGAGTAATAGGCAGGCTGAAAGCGAGTTGCAGGCGCACCCGCGGGTCTGGGTCTAGGACTAGGCTCGTGAGTTGGTGCACCAGGGCCGGAGAGGGTGGTGCGTGAGCGGCAAGTTTCTCGGCGTAGATAACAGCGTGTTCACGCAGGCGGGCGTCTGAGCTTTTAAGAGCACTCAGCACGGGGGCTTCGGTGAGGGCACCGAGGCCGTCGAGGACCCCGAGGGCGTGGTGTTGAGCGAGGCTTGAATTTGAGGGGCGAAAAAGTTCTACGAGCAAGGGGACAGCCTTGGCGTCTTGGCGTTCGTACAGCAGGCGCGCTGCGGTATCGCGGTGCCAGCCGTTGGGGTGGGCGAGGGTGGCGACGAGTTCGGCGGTGGAGGCGGAGCCTAGGGCCACGTGCGCCCGGCGTTGCCAGGAGGGATTGTCCGGCACTAAGCGGTAGATGCGCCCGCGCTCATTACCGCTGTTGAGATCGAGGTGTTGCTTAATTTCTTCCGGTAGACTCCAGGGGTGCTCGATGACTTCCCGGTACATATCGCATAGGTGCAGGGTCCCATCGGGCGCATTCGCAAAATTAACCACGCGCACCCAGGTGTCCGTGCTGGCGGCGAATTCGTACCCGTGTTCGTCTTCGGGGCGGCGGCCGATCAGACTCACGCCATCTGGGTAGATTTTTTTGCGGTGAACGAGTTGGCCGCCAGCGTCGCCGCTGAAGGTGTTGTTTACAAAATCTTCGCCGTAGGCGTCGCCGCGGAAAACGGTGGTGCCGGTGGCGCCGGTGAAGTAGCCACTCACCCGGCCGCCGCCTTCGACAGCGCCTTTGACCACGCCGCTGATGCGCCAGCGCGTGCGCACAATGCGCCACGGCTCATCGGGGCTGATGCGGAATACCTCGGCGGCTCCGCCATCGGCGGCGATACTTTGCCGAGCGGGCGGAATCGCAAAAAATGGGTTACGCCCCGCGTAGTGCTCGTCGTAGAGGAAAAACTGGAGGTGGTCGGAGTTGGAGCAGGCGAATTTGCGACCGTAGTCATCGAAACTCATTCCGTATTGGGCGCCTCCCGCTTCGAAGCCGAAAGCGTAGGTGCGAGGATCGAACCAAAAATCACGAGAAGCGAGTTCTTCAGCGGGTAGATCTGGGCGTTGCGGGCTGCTGATGATCCCTCGGTTGCCCAGGCCGCCTTGTAGATGGATGCGGTTATCTTGGCCCCAGACCAAACTGTTGAGCATGGCTTGCACGTTAAGCGCCTTTAACCCGGTGCCAAAGCCGGTGTATACCACCTGGCGAACCTCGGCGTGACCATCGCCGTCGTGGTCCTCTAGGCGCCAGATATTGGGCGTGGCGGCGACGAAGAGTCCGCCATTGGCCCAAATAAGACCGGTGGGCAGCGGGAGATCGTCGGCAAAAACCGTACTGGTTTCATAGACCCCGTCACCGTCTTTATCCTCAAGCATGGAGATGCGACCTAGGTGCGGGGTGGCGTCTCGGCGCTCGGAATAATCGATCATCTCACAAACGAACATGCGGCCATTTTCGTCGAAGGTGATCGCGATGGGATCGCGGACTTGGGGCTCGTTGGCGGCCAGTTGGATTTTGTAGCCAGGTTTTACTTTCCAGGTGGCAACGGCCGCGGCGGGCTCAACCGGAAGGTAGCGTGGGAGTTCTTTAGCGGCGTCAAAGCTGTTGGCGACCTTCGCGGCCGGCGCGGAGGGGTTGGGATTTCGGGTGGTGAGGGTGTCAGCCGCAGAAGCCACGGCACACACGGCAGAAAAAAAAGCGAAATAAAGAGGTTTCATCTTGGAAAGGCGCGGTTTTGGGTCAAAATATGCTCTTATATATGGATTATAGCCTAGGCAACTGCGCTTAGGGTTAAGTTGCAGTACTTCTTTCGATCATTAACTGGCATTACCATTCATCAACATTTTACACCTAGCTAAGATTATATTTCTTTTTGGTTTTTTACCATTTAGATCCTCGTCTTGGGCCAGTTAAGAACTCCCTTTTTTTACCATGTCTGTACTCCCTCCACCCTCCTCCAAAATCCCAAGCCTACTGACTATTTCGGGATGTGCGCTGGCGATGCTATCTATGGCAATCGGCCTTGTTCGCGCCGAAGAAACCGTGCGCAAGCCCGCCGAGTCTGCGGCTAACGCCTCGCCCAAGGAGCGGGAAGAGCCGATATCGCTGAATGTCTTCGAGGTTCGTTCCGACTCGGACTCCAGCTACGGTGCGCTTAACTCCAACTCGATCACGCGTTTTAACACGGATCTTTCGCGGATGCCGGTTTCGGCAGATATTTTTACCGAAGCGTTCATGGCCGATATCGGCGCCCGCACCATTGAAGATATGGTGATGAATTATGTCGCTGGGGCCGGTTTCGATTCCGAAAACAACACGACCGTCGGCAATACCCAGCCCGGAGACCGCAACGCGGGTTCCAACATTAAACTGCGCGGCCTGTCTACGCCCACCCTCCAACGCGATGCCTTCATGCCCAACAGCGGCATTGGCACGGGTGTGAGCAGTACCTTCGATGTCGAGCGCGTCGAGGTGATTAACGGTCCCCAATCTTTGCTCTATGGCAACGGTGGCGCTGGTGGCGTGATCAACACCGTCTCCAAACAGGCTCGTTTTGGTCGTAAACTCTCCGGTTCCATCTCGGTACGCTCTGATGAATTTGGCAACGCCATGGGGCAAATCGACTTGGGTGCCGGCAGTAAAGACCTTGCTGTTCGGGTCGCCGTCACGCGCGAACGGGTGGGCGGCCGTCGGGACAACGTGTACGGTGATCTCAATGCCGCTTACGCTCAATTCGCGTTTCGAGCCGGCGGTACGGTTTTCCGCCTGAGCGCCGAACACGCTGATTACAACCGTCTTATTTCTGGCGCGGCTACGACCTATACCGCCAAAAGCGTGACCGATGACGTGCGTAACGGCCAATACCTTAGTTACTTACTGGCCACCAATCAGCTCCAAAAATCCGCCACCGGCGCGAGCGGCGGCGGTTTTATCGGCAACGGCAAACTAAACTGGCAGACGCTTAATTCTTATGAAGGTGACCTCAAAGCGGAGCGCACTATCGCTCATTTCGTTACGCTCATGGCGGAGAGTCGTTGGAATAATTGGCTCTCGAGCGAAGTGGCCGTCGGTTATCGCAATGAGCGCCGTACGCTTCGGGCTAGCTCTGGCATCACCATGCTTGCCCCTAATAACGCCACCAACCCCACGGGCGACTGGGCGATGACCCAAGCGACTTCACTTAACGACCGCACCACCGATGGTCCCGCGCGCATCAAAGCGGTCCGCGCCTCCCTCATCGCTAGTAATCAATTTTTCCAAGGTGCCATTAAAAGTGAAACCATCTTTGGAGCGGACTTTAACCGCCGTGATGATGCTTCGATTGATTACTATTATTATCAAACCGACGCCTCGGGACAGATTATCATTAACCCGGCCACAGCCTCCAACCTGGAATTTGGCCGCACGGTGCTCGGCACCCCTACTCGCCTGATATGGGCGGTCGGCGATGGGCCTAAACGCAACCCGTTCTGGCAGCCGTTCGCCACGCACGTTGCCTATAATGGCGCCAACTGGGCCAAGGGTCTGGCCAACTTCTCCGATCCTGCGCTGATTTCTCCCAGCAATCCCCTCGGTTTGCGTCTCGGTGGCCGCCAATATTTAAATCGTCATACGATCAACAAGGGCATCTTCGGCGCTAATACGCTTTCGCTCTTTAAGACCCGCCTGGAGCTGCTTAGCGGCTTCCGCATCGCCCCGGTTTACCGCGTCCAATACAATCAAGGTATCGCCACCCCGATCAATGGGGACTACCAGACGACGGCGCTGATCAAAAAGACGGCTGCCAGCTTTAGCGTCGGCGCCAATTACGCGCTCACCTCCGCGCTCCGCGTCTACGCCAATGTTTCGGATTCCTACAACCCGCCCGCTGCGCAAGCCAACGATCCCCTCGGTGCTGGCCCCAAGGTCGCCCACGGCCTGGGCAGCGAAACCGGCCTGAAACTGACGAACGCCACGGGCACGCTCTCGGGCACGCTCGCCTACTACCGGACCAGTTCCAAAAACGAACAATACGCGATTACGAGCACCCTTCAGCTCGCGATCAACCCCACCGGCCTCAACGGCCAGTATAACTATTCGAGTGTTTGGATTAACGTCGACCGCAAGAGTGAGGGCGTGCAACTCGCCCTTACCGCTGCACCCACGAAAAATTGGCGCATGCGTTTCTCTGCCTCCGAAACGCTCGGAACGATTGGTACGAGCAAGAGCTACGGCCAACTCTACAACGACCAATTCTACGCCAACAGCGCGGGCCAAGTGACCTACAAAAACGGCACTCCAGTCTACGTTTTACCGGTGTTTAACAAAGCCACGCCGGTCGTCGCTTCGACGGCTACGGGCGCGATTCCGCTGACGATCGCCATGATGAGCGACCGCAATAACACTTACTACGCCAACCCCGCCGTCATCACCGGCGCGATTAATTCCGCCTCCAACGTTGCGCTCGTTCTGCGCAGCTCCGATCCGGTTGGCGGACCGATTTTGACCGGCGCTACCGGCCTCCCGATTTCTGCAATGCAGATCAACCCCGGTTTCGCGGTTCCTGGCTCGATTCCGGTCGCAGTCGCGGGTGAACAGACCGTTGGTTATCCGAAGTTTAATTTTAATTTCACGCAGATGTATACCTTCAGCACGGGCCGCTTAAAAGGTCTGCGTCTGGGCGGTACCGTCACGCGCACCTGGAAAAATGCCGCGTATTATTATTTCCCCACTGGTGTTGCCGTCGGCGCGACCCGCGAGATTTATTATCGTCCTGATTTACTCCAGTTCCACCCCGTGGCTGGATACAGCTGGAAACAAGGACGCTTCCCCGTCTCGGTGCAGCTCAACGTGAGCAACGTGTTTAACACCTATAATGTGCTCGTGATGCCTAACCCGACCACCGGCTTCAACGGGCCGATGATCGCGACCTTAGACAATCAACCGCGCGCTTACACGCTCTCAACCACGGTCAGTTTCTAAACATCACGCGGCGCGGGTGCGAGCCGAGCGATTCAGCTCTGCTCGCATCGATTCGGCGCTTCTGCCGGTCGCGCTTGGCGGCTACATCACACGACCCAGCCGCCGCGATAGGTGTCGCGCGTGAGCCACTTTGAGCTGCCGCCGCTGGCGAATTTATTTTTCTCCGGATTCCACTTAGCGTTGGCGCCGTAGTGGTAGGCGAAATTCATGACGTGACACGCGATCGCGCTGCGGGCGCCGATCTCGACGTCGCAGATCGGGCGCTGGCGCGAGCGCACGCAGGTGATGAAATCATCGAAGTGGCTCTTGCTGTTGTAGAGTTTCACTTTCGCATCGGCCAGAAATTCGCGCTCGGTGAGGGTGACTTCGCGTTCCATGGACGTGCCCTTGTCGGTTTCTTTGTCCCAGAATTTATGGACGGTCTTGCCGTCCATGATCAGCTCAAACTTACCCCGATTTACGTGGCAGACGCCCTCGGTACCGTAGAAGGAGACGCCTTTGCCGCGGACGTGGGTGAGTACGGTGCCGTTGGCGTAGACGAGTTGCGCGCCGCGTTTGGCCATGGCCCAATTTTGCGGGGCCCGGACTTCGACGGGACCGCTGGCATCGGCGTTGAGGGCCCATTGGGAAATGTCGATGTGGTGCGCGCCCCAGTCGGTGATCATGCCGCCGCCAAATTCCCACGTGAGGCGCCAGTCGGGATAATTATTGTGGATGCCGCGCGGGCTGAGCGAGGGGTTGTACGCGACGAGTGGGCCGGGGCCGCACCAACGATCCCAGTCGAGGCCGGGCTCCATCGCTTCGGCGGGTAAGGTGTACGGTTTGGCGGGATCGCCGAAGGAAACGTGGATCGAATCGACGCGACCGAGGACGCCGTTGCGCACGAGCTCGGCGGCGATACGGAACTCTTTTGATGAGCGTTGTTGGGAGCCGACCTGGAAGACGCGGTCGGCCTTGCGCACTTCTTTCACGAGCTCGACAGCTTCGTGGACATTGTAGGTGAGCGGTTTTTCGCAATACACGTCTTTACCGGCGCGGACGGCGGCGATGGCGATGTAGGCGTGCCAATGGTCCGGCGTGGCGATGATGATGATATCGATATCTTGGCGGGCAATGACTGCGCGAAAATCATTGTACGCGGCGCAGCCTTTGTAGTCAGCGCCCGCTTTGGCGGTATAGGCGCTATCGACGCGTTTTTTGGCGTGCTCGCGGCGGGTGGTGTCGACATCGCACACGGCGAGAACTTCTATATCATCGCGACTAAGACAGTTACCCAAGTGACTGCCCATTTGTTTACCCATGCCGATACAGCCGACAGTGAGGCGCTTACTTGGGGCGCTCTCGGCCGACCAGACCCTACGGGGTAAAATCAGGGGTGCGGATAATAGCACGGCCGAAGTTTTAAGAAACGAACGGCGGTTAGTTTGGGGAAGATTCATCTTTGGGGTAATTTAAGGGGTAACAGAATTTGGCGCCGTCGGTTTAGTATTCGCGGTCGCGTTTCCGGCCGGGCTCGGGAATCGGATAAATTCCCTGCGCGTCGGGCATGAGGGGCGAGGCGCTATCAAGCGTGAGTTTGTCGACGCCCGGTGCGAGCTCGACGGTGCTATTAAAAAACGCATCCCAGGTGATCTCTTGGCCGGTGTGGGCGGCGAAGCGACCCATCGAAGTGGCGACGCTGGCCTCCACGCCGCGTTTCACTTCATTAAACGGTGTGTCGTGGCGGATGGCGTGGGTGAGGGCGTTCCACTCGTTTTGGTATGGGTCGCGTTCGGCGGGTGCGACCTCGGAGGTCCACAGCATGCGCTCGGGCACGGGTAGCTGTCCGGAGTAAATCGAAGACGGTAGACCGCAGTCGCCGTTTTTCGCGGCGACGGCCATGCCTTTGCTGCCTTGGACGTGACTGAAATACATGTCGTTGCAGCCCGTGACACAGCGGCCGTCCATCAGCATTTTGCCGCCGTCGGCGAAGGTGTATTCAACGGCGTAGGAATCAAAATTCTGGTCGATGTAGCGCTGGCCTTTGGGGCTTTGGCGGTAGTGGCGGCCGCCGAGTGCCTGGGCTTTGACCGGCCAAGCGTTTTTCATCCAGCAGAGGTGATCGATGTGGTGAATGTAGAAATCGCTGTAGCAACCCCCGCTTAGCCAGATGAAGCTGTGGAAGCGTTTGATTTGGTACATCAAATCGGTGAGCGGGCCGGGGTTAGCTTCGGAGAAAGCGGAGGCGAGGGGGCCGGCCATGCGGTAACCGCGCATGAGGATGACGTCACCGATTTGGCCGTCGCCGATGCGTTGGTGGAGCTCTTGCATCGCGCGGCTGTGGCGTGACATCAGTCCGACACCGACTTTAAGATTTTTCGCGGTGGCTTGCGCGGCCAGGTCGATCATCCGGCGCGAGGTCGGGCCGTCGGCCGTGAGCGGCTTTTCCATGAACACGTTGAGGTTTTTCTCAATCGCGTACGCGAAATGCACCCAGCGAAACGCGAGTGGCGTCGTGAAGATGGCAATGTCACCAGGCCTCAGGCAGTCCATGGCGTTTTTGTACGCGTCGAAACCGATAAATTGGCGCTCGGCCGGGACATCGACGTTGGCGCCGTGTTTGCGCTTCAACGCATCGTAAGCGGTTTTGAGCCGTGGCGCGAACACATCGGCCATGGCGACGAGTTTGACGGGGCCGGTATTGACGGAGAGGGCGTTGGACGCCGCACCGGCGCCGCGACCGCCGCAACCGATGAGGGCGACCTGGATCGTGTCGGTGCCTTGTGCGTGGACGTGGGGCAAGGTCACGCCGGCGAGGGCGGAGACGGCGGCGAACTGGGCGCCGGATTTCAAAAATTCACGGCGAGGATTGAGCAACGTGGTGGGTGAAGTCGGGGTCGGGGGCATGTGGTTAAATTTGAGGGGAGCAACGCGAGGTCAATCGTTGGTTTGAGCCCGATTTTTTCGCGGCTCAACAGCGAGCGTTAATCGAAGATCGGAAAAAAAGTATTAAACGCTTTTTCGCCAAAGTGGCCGGGATCGTTGAAACGGCGGTGGCGGTCGAGGCCGTCGATCGCGGCCATCTCGGCGGAGCTGAGCGTGAAATCAAAGAGCGCGAGATTTTCCGCGAGCCGCGCGGGCGATGCAGTTTTCGGGATGACGGCGCAGCCGCGTTGCACGCCCCAGCGGAGTGCAATCTGCGCGGGGCTTCGGTCGTGGGCCGTGGCAATGCGCGTGAGCACGGGATCGGCGAGGACGTTTTCCGCGGGGGTCGCCATGCCCAGCGGTAAATACGACGGTGCGCCGAGTGGCGAAAAAGCGGTGACGGCGATATTTTCTTGGGCGCAGTAACGCAGTTGGCGGGGCTGCGTGAGGTACGGGTGCAACTCGATTTGGTGGACGGCAGGGCGGATCGAGCACGAAGCGAGCACGTCGCGTAGCGCGGAGATATTCAGGTTACAGACGCCGATGTGCTTCACGAGACCGGCGCGTTGGAGTTCTTCCATGGCGCCCCAGGTGTCGGCGTAGGGCACGGCGATGGGCTGCATCGCGGGCTGGGCGGCCTTGGGGTCGTGGAACCATTCTGGCGGGTAACGCACCTCGAACGGCACGTACGCGAGCGCGATGGGAAAATGCACCAAGTACAGATCAAGTACGTCGAGCTTGAGATCGCGCAAGGAGCGTTCGCAGGCGGCGCGCACGTGTTTTGGTTCGTGGTAGGTGTTCCAGAGTTTGGAGGTCACCCAGAGTTCGTCGCGGCGACAAAGGCCATCGCCCAACGCGGTGTTTAAACCTGCGCCGACTTCGGGTTCGTTGCCATAATCGCACGCGCAATCAAGATGACGGTATCCGATTCTGATCGCCTCGCGTACCAGCCCGGGGAGTTCAGGTTTAGGCATTTTCCACATCCCGAGACCGATCGAGGGAAAACGGCCGCCATCGGCTAAGTTGAGCGCGGGTACAGACGAAACGGCTGGGGAAAGCATTAGAATAGAGGAAAATTTTAACTTACCGAGTCAAACGCCGCAGCTCACAAAATGAATCGCTGGCGCGTAAACGTTTAGTGCGGTCTTAAAAAAGTCGATCCAGCGTATTATCTCGGCACGGAGGGGGCTTGCGGTTTTGTTCTATGAGGTGCGATGCATTTAAGTTTTTTGCGTGACGTTAGCTCTTCGAACTATGCCCCAGGTTACCCCCAGCTCCACTGATATGCCCCCAACTTTGGCCCCGAGTGAACGACTGGCCTCGATCGATGCGTATCGGGGTTTGGTCATGTTATTGATGATGGCGGAAGTGTTGCGGCTGAAGCGGGTGGCGCAGGCGTTGCCCGAGAGCGGGCTCTGGCGTTGGCTTGCAGGGCAACAAGCGCACGTCGATTGGGTGGGCGGTTCGCTGCACGATTTTATTCAGCCGTCGTTTTCGTTTTTGGTAGGCGTGGCGTTGGCGTTTTCCCTGGCGCGACGGCAAGCCCAAGGTGAATCGCGGTGGCGCGGGATAGGTCATGCGTGGGGCCGCGCCCTGATGTTAATTTTGCTTGGCGTGGCGTTGCGTTCCACGGGGACAGAGAGCACGAACTGGACTTTTGAGGATACGCTGACGCAGATCGGCCTGGGCTACGGGTTGCTCTATCTGGTGGCGCTGAGGCCGGTGCGCGATCACGTGCTCGTGTTGGCCGCGATCTTAGGGGTGACGTGGGCCGCGTTTGGGTTGTGGCCCTTGCCGGGGGCCGAGTTTGATTATAGCCGGGTTGGAGTTTCAGGCCCATGGCTTGAACGAAATGGGCTCGGTGGGTTCGCGGCGCATTGGCAAAAAAACAGTAACCTAGCGTGGGCTTTTGACACGTGGTGGCTGAACCTTTTTCCGCGGGTGAAACCCTTCGGCTTTAACGCGGGAGGTTACGCCACGCTGAGTTTCATCCCGACCTTGGCGACGATGGTGTTGGGCTTGATGGCGGGTCACCTCCTGCGCGATCCGCGGACGCCGGAGATGAAAGTTCGCTGGCTGGTTGGGGTAGGCTTGGGCGCGTTATTATTGGGCGCTGCGCTCGGGTGGGTCGGGCTGTGTCCGGTGGTGAAACGAATTTGGACGCCGAGTTGGGTCCTGTACAGTGGCGGCGTGTGTTTTATCGCACTCGCAGTTTTTTATCGCCTGTTGGATGGACCGCGACGCGGTCCATGGGCTTTTCCGCTTCTTGTGATCGGTACAAATTCTATGGCGGCTTACTTGATCGCGCACCTCTGCGAGGGTTTTATCGAAAAAACCCTGCGCACTCATTTTGGCATGGTCTTTGATTTTTTCGGTGAAGCCTATCAGCCCATCGTGCTGGGAGGATCGACTCTCGGGATTATGTGGTTAATCCTTTATGCGCTCTGGCGCCGGAAATTATTTCTCAAGCTTTAACCCGGTAGGAAATCCACCCGCGGTAAGGTTTTAAAAGGTGGTTTCTTCCCTGCTAACAGAGCGGTTCCGTTCGCAGAAAATGGAAATGCCGCGTCAGGATTTACGCTGCAACCAACCGCGTCGGGCGAGCCACGCTTCGGCGCGTGCGGGCCACAAGGTGACGGGTTGATCGGCGACGGGCCGCAGGCCGTAGCCGTGGCCGCCCGTGTCGTACACGTGCAACTCGGCGGAGCCGCCCACTTTTTTTAGCTGGGTGGCGACATGCAGGCTATTTTCGACCGAGACGCCGTCGTCGAACGCGTGCACGAGAAACATCGGAGGGGCTTCTTTGGTGAAGTTAATTTGATTCGTCATCGCGGCTGGGTAGCGCTCAAAAAATCCGCCGGTGTAAATCAACAACGTGAAATCCGGCCGGCACGGTTCTTGGTCGGCAAGGTCGAGGGCGGTGTAGCGGCGGTCGTTTAAAAATAGCGAGGTATAAGCCGCCGTCGTACCGCCGGCGCTAAAGCCGAGGATACCGACCCGTTGCGGATCTAAGCCCCATTCGGCGGCGTGGGCGCGGACTAAGCTCACCGCTCGTTGCGCGTCTTGCACGGGTGCGAGCCAAGCTTGCTTCGGGTCGCGGGACGGCACGCGGTATTTTAAAATGATGCCGGTGACGCCGAGCGCATTGAGCCACGTGGCGACTTCGGTGCCTTCCAGATCGTAGGCGAGGATGTTAAAACCGCCGCCCGGGCAGATGATGACGCTGGTGCCGTTGGCTTTTTCGGGTGCGGGTCGGTAAACGGCGAGTTGGGGCGTGGTGACGTTGCCGAGTTTGATGATGCGGCGACCGGCGATGAGTTTGTCGGAATTCTTGGTGAGATCGGCCTCGGGCGGCAGTGTGACCGTATTGCCGGGTGGTGTCGCCGGCCAGACGTTGAGTACGAGTGGCGTCTCGGCAGCGATGAGCGAACTAGCACCCAGAGTGGCCAAAAGAAACAGCCAGCGATGGCAGATGAAAGAGCGCATAAGAATTTATTGGGTCAAAAACGTCACGTCGCGGGAGCGCAGGCTGAGTTCGGCGGGGAGATTTTTTTCGCTCAGTTGGAGGACGATGACGTTGGCGCCGGTTTTGGCGGTAACGGTGAACGTTTCGCCGGGTTGGAGCAATGTGCCGTTGAGCCACGCGGCTTGCGCGGGGCCGGCGAGCGTGAATGTGACGGGGCCTGCTTTCGCGGATTCGAAGCGCGTGGCGGCGAAGAACCCGCGAGAATTGATAAACGACGGATACGGTGCGGCGATTAAGTCGCGTGGCAGGGCGCCGCTCACCAGCGAGAATGTGGGAATCCAGTCAGCCAGTTTCGCGTCACCGCGGATGACTGGTTCAATCCCGATGGGTTCGTTGCCGGCGCCGATCATATAAAGGTGCCAGAGACGAGCGACTCCGCCTTGCGCAGCGTCGTAAGCGCCGGGGCGGCCGAGTTGCGCGAGGAAGTTGATCAGATCGAGGCGTTCTTCAGGCAAGAGGCTGTCGATCAAGCCGGCGGGCATGAGCGAGCCGGAACTGGCGCGTTTGGCGATGTTTTGGGTGGCGACAGAAACCTCTTGGTTGGCGGCGTCGCGGAGGATGATTTCGGTGGCGGTCTCGCGGGCGATCATGCCGCTGAGTTCGCGGCCATCTTTGGTGGAGAGAACGACGGCGTGGTAGCCTTCTTTGATTTTGGCGCTCGGATAAAGAAGTGATTCGACGAGGTAATCAGTGGGGGCACTAGCACCGATACTAGTCAGGTCGGGTCCAATGTGGGCGCCGACGCCACCGATGGCGTGGCAGGCGGTGCAGGCGAGCTCAGCGCGGCGATAAATGCGTTCGCCGCGGGCGGCGTTGCCGGTGGCGAGGGCTTGGCGACCGAGGGCTTGTAGTTCAGCGGGTGTGAATTGGACGGAGGAAAGCGTGAGGCCCGCGGCATTGATGAGCACTTGGACGAGGTTTTGATTTTGACCGCCTTCGCGAGCCGGCCGGAGACCAGCGCGAGCGACTTCGATAGGGAGTTTGGTTTTAGGAACTTCGAGGGCGAGTCGGCCGCTGGCGCCGCGGATGGCGAGAAGTTCGCGCCAGAGACTCGCCGCCTCAGCTTCGATGGTGGTGGCGGCGAGTACGGTCATGACTTCGGGCAAGGCGTTCGCGAGATCGGTGCCGGCCAAGGCGACGACGGCTTCGCGGCGGATCAGCGGCGAGGTAGCCGTGCGGGCGAGGCGGCGAAGTTCGGCGATGACCGGCGCGCCACCGAGTTCACGCAGCGAGGTGAAGGCGGGGGTGCGATCGGCGAGTGACGTGGCGGGCGCTTCTACGAGTGCGACGAGCGATGGGGCCAGAGCATGGATTTTCCAGGCGCCGACGAGAGGCAAGGCACTGGCGCGGGTCGTGGGCGCGTTAAGAAGTTCGGCGAGAGGCGCGAGGTCGCCCGTGGGTAGGATTTTGCGGAGGCGGGCGGCCTCGTTGAGCGCGGCAAGGGCGCGGGTGGAGGCGGGCCCGTCAAAGCCGCCGGCAAGGAGCGTGTCGAAGAGCAAACGCTGTTCGCGTGGGCTGCCGGCGGAGGCAATTAACTCAATCCACGGACCGGAGCCGTCGCGAGGGAGCGGGCGGGTAGCCAGAAGTTGAGCGAGGACGTCACCGGCGAGAGCGGGCTCTACAGCTTTGAGTCCGAAGGCAAGTTGGGCTTCGCGAGTTTGGAAACTCCACGAGCCATCGCGCACGGCGGCGAGCCAAGGGTTGGCGAGTTCGTTCATGGTTAGCCAGAGCGCGTAGTCGAGAAACGGGTCCATCGGGTGATCGAGGACGGTGAGTGCGAGCGCGGCGGCAGGGGCGGTGCCGAGGCGACCGAGGGCACGCACAGCGGCCAGACGCACGCGGGGGTTTTCATCGGCGATAAGTTTTGTGAGCGGAGCTAGGGAGTCGGCGACGGGAAGTGCGCGAATTGCGGCGGCGCGGAAATGGGCGTCGGTGGCGGTGAGCTGTTCCGTGAGCAGGGCGGGCGAGGCGAGGTTAAGGGCTTCGTGCATCCAGAGCGCTTGGAAGCGAGCGAGCGGGTCGGTTTGGCGCTTAGTCCACGCGGTGAGATCTGCGGCGACGCGGGTGGCGCCGCGCTCGGTGAGGACGCGCTTGGCCATGGCTTGGTCGTAGCTATTGGGCGAGAGGAGAGCGTCGAGGAGCTCGGAGTTATCGAGCCGGGTGAAATCGCGACGCGGCAGAAGCGCGTGACCTTTGGCGGTGATGCGCCAGATGCGGCCATGTTCTTTGTCGCGGCGGGGGTCACGGAAATCGACTTCGCCGTGCTGGATGATGGGGTTACTCCAATCGGCGAGATAAAGCGCGCCATCCGGCCCAAGTTTAGCATCAAGCGGGCGGAAACTGGAATCCGTCGAGCGCATCACGTCAGGCAATTCACGGGTGACGTAGGCCGAGCCTTGGTCAGAGGCTTTGAAGCGTACGACGCGGTGGGCGCGGAAATCGGCGGTGATAAAATCGCCCTGCCAATCGGCGGGAAAGTGTGCGCTGTGGATAATCTCTAGGCCGGAGAATTTCGGGTAGTTGCCTGGGCTGATGCTCGCGAGTTGGCGGCGGGCGGGAGCGAGGGTGAAGTAGGTCGCGCCGGGAATCGCCCAACTGATGCCTTGGAAACCGGCGCCGTCGGTGACGAAAGATTGGCCGAAGGGATCGAACTGGTGCCCCCAAGCGTTGACCCAGCCGCGGTAAAGAATTTCCAGGCGGTTATCCCGCGGATCGAAACGGAAAATGCCGCCGGCCGAAAGGCGCACGACGCCGTGGGGCGTCTCGGTCTGCGTGCGGGTGTAAACCGATTGGTTGAAATAAAGTCGGCCATCGGGGCCCCAGCGCAGCGTGTGGACATTGTGGTGGGTGTCTTCGGTGCCGAAGCCGCTGAGAACAATGCGCCGCTGGTCAGCTTTGCCGTCGCCGTCGGTATCGCGTAAGTGCAGGAGTTCAGTGCTTTGCGCGACGTAGACCCCGCCATCGCCGGGGGCAATGCCGGTGGGAATAAGTAAGCCCTCGGCGAAGACGGTGGCTTTGTCGGCGCGACCGGCGCCGGTGGTGTCTTCCAGAATAATGATTTTATCGGTGGCCGCCTGGCCAGGTTCGATCTGCGGATAGACTTCGGAGCTAGCGACCCAGAGGCGGCCTTGCGGGTCGAAGTTCATCTGAATCGGTTTATTGAGCAGGGGGTTTTCGGCCCAAAGTGTAACCTCGAGGGCGTCGTCGACGGTAAACGACGGGATCGGTTGCGGCGTGGATTTGGTGATGAGGTTGCCGACGCGTAGGGGAGTTTCTGGTACAGCGGCGGCAGCGAGGGGATCGAATGTGCGCAGCCGGGCGATGCGGGCTTCTTCGGCGGCGATGAAGGCGTCGAACTTAAGGACTTCGACGGCGTTTTGGCCCTGCTCTTTTTTGCGGAAGCCAAAAATGTAAGCCATGTTGGCGGGGCGGGAGCGGTGGAAGAACCACTCGTTTTTGCGTAGAATAGCTTGGCGCAGTGGCTCGGTGGCTGCGCTGGTGCGCCACGTGCCGGCGGGACCCGTGGCGCGCTCGGCGCCGAAAAGAAAATCCTCAAGTGCGAAGGCGGCGGCGCGGTAACCGGCGGCGTTCAAATGGATGCCGTTGTCGGTGAGAGCGGTGGCGCCGGCGGCGGATGGAGTCAGCGCGTCGAAGAGCGAGAAGAACGGGAGGTGGCGCGCGGCGGCAATTTCGCCGAGGGTGGTGGAGAGGCGCGCAAGGTTTGCGTTGTGCGCGGAGGAGGCGGAGGAGGCGTCGCTCCCGCCGAGGGTTTCGTGGGGTGCGGGGCTGAGGAGGACTAGACGCGCCGTGGGCGCGAGTTTTGCCAGGGTGTCGAGGAGTCGGTTGTACTCGGCGCGAAATTTCTCGCTGCCGGCCGGCCCGTCAAAGGAGTTAGCCATGCCGTAGCCGACGAAGATCACGGTGGGGCGCGCGTCGGTGATTTGTTGTTGGAGTTGGGTCCAACCCTCCTCGGCGGGCTCGCGGCCGGCTTGCATGAGGCTGAGGCCCGTGCGGGAGGTGCCGGTGGGGGTGTCGGCGCTCCAGCCGAGGTTGCGGAAGGTGACGTTGCGATCGGCGGAGCGGGCGGTGAGCATCAGCTCGATCCAGCCGTGGTATTGCTCGCGCTCGATGAGGGTGTCGCCGAGGAAAACCACGCGGTCGCCGTCGCGCAGCTCGAGGCGTGGGGCGGTGGAGTCGGCCGCGCGCGCGGCGGTGAGGGCGAGGACTACGAGCAGGGCGGAGCGGAGGAGTGAGCGCATCGGGTAAAGGGGTGGCTGAAAAACTGCACTTAGGTTTTCGGCCTGAACCGTAACGAGCAAGGCCTTGTTTAGCCCTGGGCGCGTCCCAGTAAAGGTGGAGTTAAGAAAACTCCGCTGGGGTGTCGGGAAGTCAAACGCCGGGGGTTTACTTCCGAAAATTGACCTAAGACGCGGAGCAAGCCCCGGCCTAAAGACGAGGGGTCTTAGGCGGG
>JBAWZQ010000005.1:0-180542 GCA_037142955.1 Opitutaceae bacterium
CCGGCTGCGAAACCTCGTCCATAGCCGCTTAGGCTTGGGCGATGGTAGTTCATCTGTTTCTAGACCAACCACCACACCGCCATCCACCGCGCTAATGCCCAGCGGAGAGCCGTCGGAAGCAGGCAAAAAGAACCCCGAAGACTTGTTTAAAATCTTCGGGGTCAAAGTGGTGGCAAGACCCGGAATCGAACCGGGGACACGTTGATTTTCAGTCAACTGCTCTACCAACTGAGCTATCTTGCCGTCTCTGCGAAGGGCCAGAGCAAAGGGCGCTAACGGACAGCGTCAACGGGAATTTCAAAACTCGTATTTAATCCTAACCTTCCAGCTTAAGCCGCCGGTGACGTAACCTTAGGCATAGAACATGCCGCTAGCTTGCGCCAGACGCAGTAGTGCACAATGAAACTGTGCCAATGAATTACGCCGCCGAGCTCCGCGCCTTCATCGCGAACCTCCCCAAGACCGAGACTCATCTCCATCTTGAAGGCGCGTTACCCATCGAACTCGCGCGTCGTGTTGATTCCGTAGCGTTCGCCTCACCTCCGCCATATTGGCATCCGGATTACCGCTTCGACGGCTTTGCGCTGTTTCAAGAGCAGTTTGATTCTTATTTTTTCAAGTGGTTCGTCTCGCCAGAAAATTATTACGAGAGCTGCCGCCGCGTATTTGACAATGTCGTCGCCCAAAACTGCGTTTATCTCGAATGTAGTTTTCATCTTGGAACCGCCGAGCGCATCGGCGCGACCCCATTCCGCGAAATCGCCCGCGCGATTCACGCCGCCAAACCAACCGGCCTCGAGCTCAGGCTCTATCTTGGGATGTTTCGCGATCACTATGCCGGCCCGCTCGCGCGTGTCGTGGATGATGCTATCACTTGGGAAGAAATTGCTGGCGTAGATTTGCACGGATTTGAAAGTCCAGAATTTCAACCTTGGAGCGCCGAGGTCTGGTCGCGCGTCCGTGCGCTCGGCAAAACGACCAAGGCGCACGCTGGCGAATTCTCACCCGCCTCCGATGTGCGTCGCGCTGTCGAATTCCTCGGGACCCGCCGCGTCCAACACGGTCTCGGAGCACTACTTGCCCCCGATACGCTCGCCCTACTGCGTGAGCGCGACGTCACCCTCGACATGACTCCGATCAGCAACGTCAAACTCCGTGCGGTTCCATCGATGCGCGAGCACCCGATCCAGCGTTTTCTCGACGCCGGCGTCCGTTGCACAGTGAGTACAGACGACCCCATGCTTTTCGGCAATCAGCTCAACGACGAGTATTTCGCCCTAGCCAATGAAGCCGGCCTAAGCCGTGCCACGCTGATCCAAATCGCTCGCAACGGCTTTGAGATCGCCGACCTGCCCGCCGCCACCAAGCAAAAAATCTTCGCACAATTTGCTACACTAGCCACCACCCATGCGGCCTAAAACCCTCCTTGTCAAAAACGCGACGGTCCTAGTAACCATGGATGACGCTCGCCGCGAGCTTCGCGGCGCCGGCATCTATATCGAGGATAACCGCATTGTGGCCGTCGGGCCCACCGAGACACTACCAGCTAGTGCCGATGAAATTCTCGACCTTAGTGGTCACATCGTCCTTCCCGGCCTGATCAACACACATCACCACATGTATCAGAGCCTGACCCGCGCGGTGCCCGCCGCGCAGGACGTGGAACTCTTCGGCTGGCTCGAAACGCTTTATCCGATCTGGGCCCGTCTTACGCCTGAAATGATCCGCGTGTCCGCCCTCACGGCGATGGCCGAACTCATTCTCTCCGGGTGCACCACATCCTCGGATCATCTCTATCTCTACCCCAACGGCGCTCGCCTAGATGATGCCATCGAATCCGCCGAGCGCATCGGCCTGCGATTCCACGCCAGTCGGGGCAGCATGAGCGTTGGCCGTAGCGCGGGCGGCCTTCCGCCCGACAGCCTCGTCGAAAAGGAAGCCTCTATTCTCCGTGACACCCAGCGACTGATTGAGACTCATCACGACGCCTCCCGCTACGCGATGCAGCGCATCGTTGTCGCACCGTGTTCACCGTTTTCCGTCAGTCGGGATCTTATGCGCGAATCTGCCACGCTGGCTCGCGCCCATGGCGTTTCTCTCCACACGCACCTAGCCGAAAACGCCAACGACGTCGCCTACTCGCGCGAAAAATTTAACCGCACGCCGGCCGAATACGCCGAAGAACTCGGCTGGGTTGGCCGCGACGTCTGGCATGCGCACTGTGTCCAACTCGACGATCACGGCATCGACCTCTTCGCCCGTACGGGCACCGGCGTAGCGCATTGCCCGTGCTCCAACATGCGCTTGGCTTCCGGCATCGCGCCCATCTGCAAAATGACCAAACGCGGCGTCTCTGTCGGCCTAGGTGTAGATGGATCCGCATCCAATGATAGCGCCCATCTTCTCGGTGAAGCCCGCCAAGCGATGCTACTCCAGCGCGTCGGTTTTGGCCCCGCTGCCATGACCGCACGCGACGCGCTCACGCTCGCAACTCGCGGTGGCGCCGCCGTTTTGAACCGCGACGATATCGGCATGCTCGCCCCCGGTATGGCGGCGGACTTCATCGCCTTTGATTTAGCGAATCCCAATTTTGCTGGCGCACTCCACGATCCTGTCGCCGCACTGGTCTTTTGTACGCCCGCCCAAGTCGCACTGAGCGTCATCAATGGCCGTATCATCGCCCGTCACGGCCAACTCATGACCGTCGATCTCCCTGTCATTATCGAGCAACATAACCAACTCTCGGCTAGGTTACTTAACCACTGAGACTGATCGCGAAGGTGTCTTTTGGGGATTGGATTTTTCCAAGCCCAAAACTCATTACAACAATTGTTTAGGCAATTGTGGCATCAACTTCTTAATGTCTTGAACCGCGTCGCGGTGACACACGAGGATGGCATCGGCGGTTTCGACGACGACCAAATGATTAACCCCGACAAGTGCGATCGTACGACCGTTGCTGACCGCAATATTATGCTCCGCATTAACCGTCACGACGGAGCCACGCACGGCATTACGCGCCGCATCGCGTGCTAGATGTTTCGGCAACGCAGTCCAAAGTCCCACATCATCCCAGTCGAACTCCGCAAGCATCGTCTCGACCGCGACCGCCTTTTCCATAATAGCGTAGTCGACGGAAACCTTAGGCTCCAGCGCGGGAAATTTTGCCGCTAAAAATGTTGTTGGATCTCCCGCAGGAAACTCTCGAATGAAATCCGCGAGCATCGGTGTATGTTTATCCGCCTCGGCCAAGAACGCCGCGGCGCTCCAAAAAAACATACCTGCATTCCAAGCGTAGTGACCGCTCTCGACATAACGCGCCGCCGTCGCCGCATCAGGTTTTTCCACAAAACGTTTCACTTTGCGGAAACCGTCACCTGCGGCCTCGCCTAATTCGAGGTAACCAAAACCCGTGGCCGCATGGTCGGGTTTGATCGCAAACGTCAGCAACGCGGGTGAACTCGACGCACGTCGCAGCGCCGCGCTTACCTGCCGGGCGAGCGTCGCGTTATCTTTGATCAGTGCATCGGCAGGGAAGAGCGCGAGCACCCCTTGCGGATCGCGCGCCCGTACAAGCGCCGTGGCCAAAGCGGCGGCAGCGGCCGTGTCTCGTTTCGCAGGCTCCGCAATGATATTAGCCTCTGCAATAACCCCTGCTAGAGCCGCGCGAGTCGATGAGAGTTGCGCGGTATTCGTGAGTACAAAAATATTTGTTAAAGGCACTACGCCCTCGAGACGGCGCACGGTTTCTTCGACGAGGGTACGTTCGGAAAATAATTTGAGTAGATGCTTCGGGGTAGCCGCGCGGCTCATGGGCCAAAACCGCTCACCACTACCGCCAGCCATGATACAGGCAAAAAAATGGGACGAATCACTCATGTGAGCGTTTCTTGTCCCAGCCCCGCAGCCCCACGCCAAGCCCGAAACCTAGCGACTCAAAGCGTAATGGCGATTTTACCAAACTGCCCGCCGCGTTCCATCAGATCAAAAGCCTCACCCAAATGCACCAGGGGAAACACGTTACTCACGACGGGCACGATGCTATGGCGTGCGACAAAAACCATCATCGCATGCCAATCCGCTGGTGAACCCATCGTGGTACCGAGCACCGAGAGATTACGCCAAAAAACCTTCCGCATCGGCAAAACCGGAGGATTTCCGCGGGTTGCTCCGAAAAACACGATACGTCCACCCGGTGCCGCGAGATCAATCAAAAGCTCGAAGCCTGGACCACCCGCGCTGTCCACGATTACATCAAAAGCTCCGCCCGGCACGTGCTCAATGACCTGACCCGCCCATCCAGACTGCGTGTAATCGAAGCCACCACGCGCTCCGATAGCGACCGCTCGTTTAATTTTTTCTGAACTACTCGATGTCACCCATACCTCCGCGCCGTGAGCCACGGCGAATTGCAGCGCAAAAAGAGCCACCCCACCGCCGATACCTGTGATTAAAATTTTTTCTCCCGCTCGCAATTGAGCGCGAGCAAACAAGGCTCGATAAGCGGTCAAACCAGCCAAGGGTAAAGCCGCAGACTCGACCCAACTCAAATGCGCCGGTTTTGCAGCGAGCTGCACAACGGGCACCGCAATCTGTTGTGCAAGTGTGCCGGCCCGAGGCAGTCCCAAAATGGTAAAGGCCGCACCTTGGGCACACTCGCTCGCACCCCAATCAAAACTGGGGTTAATCACCACTTCGCGCCCGAGCCACATGGCATCTACGCCGGCCCCGATCGCACTGACCACACCTGCCCCGTCCGAGCCTGGCTGCGCCGGATATTTAAGTCCCGCGTATTGCCCGAGCTTAATCCAGAGATCACGGTGGTTGAGCGCCGCCGCTCGTAGCGTTACCAGCGCTTCACCCGCGGCCGGCAGGGGCGCGGGCACTTCAGTCACGTTCAAACGGTTTAACGCGGTGAGCTGGGCAGCTTGCATAGTTTGCAAACTACTCCCTTCACACCCCGACAGCAAGCAGCGGAATGATTTTGCGAATTGAAGCGTATCAGTATGAAATAGTTTGGTGCTACTCGTGTTCAACAAACCCTATGGCGTCCTCTCGCAATTCACCCCGGAGCCGGGTTCGAAGTGGCGCACGCTGGCCGATTATAAACTTCCACGCGGCGTCTACGCACTAGGTCGCCTAGACGCCGACAGCGAGGGTCTTTTACTTTTCAGCGACGAGCCTGGGCTAAATTCCAAGCTACTTGATCCACGCTATGGTCATCGCCGCGAATACTGGGTCCAAGTCGAAGGCCGACCTAGCCCCGAAACTCTTAAGCGACTCTCTGCCGGAGCAGTTGAACTTGATAGTGAACCTACACGCCCCTGTCGCGCATACTTGCTCGATCCTGCGCCCACGATCCCACCACGCGTCCCGCCGATTCGGGTCCGGCAAACCGTGCCCGACACCTGGATTACACTCGAACTTACCGAGGGGAAAAATCGCCAAGTGCGGCGCATGACGGCCGCTGTGGGTCACCCGACGCTACGATTGATCCGCGTACGCACGGGCGACTTTAAGCTCGAAGGGCTCGCGCCGGGTAAATGGCGCGAACTCACCTCGAGCGAACGCTCCGCGGTATTCGCTTAAATGCGGACGATCAGTTCTTCGGACTTGAAGCGGACCTTGGGGGCGGCCGCGTATTTGTCGTCGTCGGCGCGGTAACCGGCTGGGCAGGCAACGATCGTCGTGTAATCGGTACCTGCAAGACCGAGCACTTCGTCGTATTTGGCGCGGTCGATACCTTCCATCGGGCAAGTGTCGACACCGAGCAGAGCAGCCGCAGTCATGAACTGGCCCAGAGCGATATAAATTTGGTGCGCCTGCCAAGTATCAAGTGTGCCCGCCTTGGCCGCGCCGGCGAGACTGCCAAGCATCATATTTTTATAAGGTGTAAGAGCCTCCTTAGAGCCGCCACGCAACTCGATCGTACGATCAAGAAACTTTTCAACATGATCGGCGCCTAAGTTTTTTTTGACGGCGAATACCACCATGTGCGAAGCATCAGCGGGCTGCGTCTGCCCCCATGAAAGAGGCACTAGTTGCGCCTTAACGGCCGCATTTGTTAAAACTAAAAATTTCCAAGGCTGTAAGCCAAACGAGGAAGGCGAGAGAATCAAAGCCTGTTCGAGCGTAGCCCACGTGTCTGCGGGAATTTTTTTGGTAGCATCGAATTTCTTCGTGGCATAGCGCCAGTGCAGGGCGGAGAGGAGTGTGGTCGAGGATATGGAGGACATAAAAAATTATTGAGTGAACGAACTGAGTCAGGGCTTTTTGTCAAAACCCCTCGTTCAAGCGTCAGCGTCCTTGGCCCAACGCTCGGCTAACACAGCACAGACGAGCAACTGCAACTGATGGTAAACCATAATAGGCAGCAGGATTAGTCCGATCGCTGGATGCGCGCCAAAAATCAATTTCGCCATCGGTACACCGGAGGCTAACGTCTTCTTCGAACCACAAAAAATAGCGGTGATCCGATCCTCGCGATTGAAACCCAAAGTTCGCGAACCCCATGTTGTTACCCCAAGCGCGAGACCCAACATCACAACCGAGAGGGCGACCACCCACAGGAGATTGCCGACGCCGTTACTCGACCACAGGCCGCGTTGAAAGGATTCACAAAACGACGTGTAGACCAGTACCAAAATGGTTACACGGTCCACACTGCCGATATACGGTTTATATTTTTTTAACCACTCCCCGATCCAAGGCCGAGCGAGTTGTCCAAGCGTCAACGGTAACACCAACCAGCGCAATAGATCAAAAATCACCGGACCGAGCGCAAGCGCCTGCCCGGTCGTCTGCAAAACAGCACCGATCCAAAGCGGCGTGAGCACTACGCCCAGTAAGCTCGATAACGTCGCATTAAAAACCGCCCCGCCGATATTACCACGGGCCGCCGCTGTAAACGCCACCGACGAAGACACCGTTGAGGGTAAAGCGCAGAGATAAAAAAAACCGAGCGATAGTCCCGTCGGTACGCGACCTTCCAAAAAATAAATCACGACAAAACCCAACAAGGGGAAAAACAAAAACGTGCTGAATTGCACTAATACATGTAGCCGCCAGTTGAGTGCGCCGGCCTTAAGCGCTTTAAATGACAACGCCGCTCCGTGCAGAAAAAAAATCAGCGCAACGCCTGCCTTAGTCAGAACCTCTGGATGCATCCAACCACCGGAGGCTCCAGGGGCCGGAAAAAGCCACGCCAACACTGTGACCATAACCATTCCGGTAATGAACCAATCGAATTTAATTTTCACGCCAACTTTGAGCGAAATTTATTGTATATCGCTGCCAATTCCTCGCGTCCCTCGATTCGCAGCGCCCAAAGCGTTCCAACATATAGCATTACACCCACCGCAACTAAGACCGCTAGTCCGAGCATATCGCCGACTTTACCCGACGATACGAAGCGTGACCACGACCACCAACCGCCAGCTACGGCTAAACCCATCAGGAGACTTGCACCGGCAATTTTCATGAGATCGCGTGTGAGATGACTGAAGCGCAGTCCTTCATGACCTAGGGCGAGTTGATGTTGCAAAAACCAGGCCTGAGCCACGATCGCGACGTTGCCTGCTACCGCGAGTCCAACGGTTCCCATCGGCCCCATCAAAGCCACGCTCAACCCTAGATTGACAGCAAAACTGAGCAAAGCCGCACGGACTGGGGTCACCGTATCCTTTCGTGCATAAAACGCCTTCAGGGCCAAATTGACGAAGGAGAAAAACGGCAACCCTAACGCATACACAGCCAAAACCGGCAACATCAGCACCGTATCGCTAGCGACGAAAGCTCCACGCTGAAATAACACGCGCACGAGCGGCTCCGATAGCACGGCAAGCCCAACCGCCGCGGGCACATTGATGACCAAAATAAGCCGCATCCCTTTGCGGTACGACTGCGCCAATTTTTCGTCATCTCGATCAGCTGCGTGTTTAGCGATCAATGGAAACACCACCGTTGAAATCGCGATCGCAAATACCCCAATGGGTAACTCCATCAAGCGCGTCGCAAGGTTGAGCACCGTCACCGCTGAGTCGTTCAACGACAGTCCGATAAAACGCGAGACGGCCATGTTGATCAAATAAATGGCCGAGCCAAACACCGTAGGGCCCATCAGCGACACAATTTGCCGCAAGGGACCGCTGCGTCCGAGATCAAAGCGTGGACGCCAACCCTCGCGCATGAGCGCGGCGGCCGGTACCGCCATCTGCAAGAATCCTCCGCATAAGGCGCCGGCACACAGCCAGTGCATGCGTCCATCGGGCGATCCGGCCCAGCCGGAATATACTGCACCACTTAACGCCCCGATCATGGCCAAGTTTAGCCAGATCGGAGAGAGTGCCGGCTCCACAAAGCGGTGTAATATCTGCAGTGCAGCACTGAAAACAGCCGCCAGACAAACAAAGACCAGGTAAGGAAATAAAATGATCGCGTAATCCGCCGAGGCGACGAGCCGTTGTGTGGTATTTACTTCGATACCCCAGGCGCCCGTGATGGCAATGAGCTTGCCCGCCTGAGCCAAAGCCAGCATCGCCAGCGCGACGATCCCGCCAGTGACCAGCAGGAGCCAGCTGGCGACCTGATTGACGAGTTCAAATGCTCCATGCCGCTCACGTGACTTGAGCTCTTCCTGCAGTGTGGGCACGAGTGCTGAGGTCAGAGCCCCTTCACCCAACAAGCGGCGAAATAAATTGGGCAATGTAAACGCCGTGTAAAAAATCGAGGCTAATGCCGAGGTTCCAAAAACCGCGGTCACCAACATATCACGGCAAAGCCCTAGTACGCGCGACACCATCGTCAACGCAGACACCACTCCGATGTTTTTTAGGCTCTTCGACACCAAGTTAGTTACCGCAGCCAACGCCCAAGGGCGCAATTGCATTTACACGCTCGATGAGCGCTCACTTCGTGCGAGATGCCACCCATTGATCGAGGGCGGCGCGCGTGGTCATTTCTAAATCCAAGGCATCGTCCCACTCACGTTCGAACTCGCTGACCTTAAGCTCCAGGTCTTGGGCCTTCAATGTGGGTACAAAACAGTCAGAAAGCGCGAGCCCAGCATTCAGATAAAACGGATGCAACGCAGACAGAAGCCGTTGGAGTTCGCTGCTACGTTCGGCCAAGGCGGCCTTTACCACCGGTTCCTCGCGCCGACTCAAAATGGAACGCATCGACACCACCACATCGGCCTCACCAACATTAAACACAAAACGAGTGAGATCGGTGAGCGCCGCCCGTGCCTCCATGCTTCCGAGTTGGGGCTGGGTCCGAGCGCGGCGCAGGTGATGCCAGCCCGTTTGCCACCAAAGTTCACGCTCAAGCGCGTCCGCATAGCGAGCCGAGAAACATTCTGCCAGAGCCACTTCGGGATCTGCACCCGCAAGCAAGCGAGAGCGGTAAAGGGCCCACTCGCCCGCCGATCCGCTTTCCGCCTGCAGCCAAATAAACAACCATATTGCGCCTACCTGCAGCTGCCGGGACTCGACTCCGCTACACTCACCCTGCAGCACGGCCACAAGCGAAGGGGGCGCGAGTGTGGCGGATTCCTGTTGCAACGCATCCGCTTGGGCCGGTTCAGCGCGGATTCGCCAAAACTCCACACACGCGTGTTGCAACCAAGACGGGATAGCAAGATTGGCATTAACCCCGTGCACAGCCACGCTGATACGCACCAACAAAGCCTGTACCAGCGCACGTCGCACCTCTACCACGGGTGTTAACTCACTCCAACGCAGGCGTAAAGAAACCACCCCGCCCGGCTCCGCCACCACACGAAAAGGCAAAGGCTCCGACCAACTCTCAGCCGGGATCAGACGCACAAATATAGGCGAAGAAAATCCTGCCACTGGCAAATCGAGGGGCAACGCGAGCCAGCGCCACGCTGCTTCTGCCTCATCGCGCACACGTTGCGCAGCGCCACTGTCGAGACTGGCGATTTCAAATTGCCCAGGACCAGTCTGCGATAATACGGGCGACGCAGCATACAACCAAGCGTTAGCCCAAAACATCAAGGCAACGCCCCATCCACAACGTGTAGTCGCTAACAGTCGCATCACTAAATGGTAAGGCTCAGGCTCGAATCATTGCTAAAAGAGCCGCTAGATTTGAGCGCAGTCAGTCCATGTACTTTCAAATCAATTTTAGGAAGTCTAACGGAGTAACCCGCCGGAAACCATTTATAAATATCCGAAGTAATCCAAGCTGCTAAATAATCCCGTTTAACTTTGCGGTAATATACCACGTCTGAGATCGGCGCCTCCAACTGCAGCTTGGCAGTTAATTTCGCCAAGGGATTGATCGTCAACAGCAGCGCACCCGAAGCAGTCCCCATCACGACGCTCAACACAGCAGCAACAACTAACCCACTGGGCTGAGTCGAGATGGAGGCAGCAGATTTTCCCACAGAGTAATTAGAGGATTATTTTTTAGCTTCGGCTGCGGACTTGGTCTCGCCACCGCCATCAGAGGGGCTACCGGTTTTCTTTTTGTAATCCGTGATATAGAAACCCGTACCTTTAAAAATCAGACCGGCTCCGCCGCCCACGAGCCGTTTTACCCCCGACTTATTGCACTTAGGGCATTTCTTCAGTGGTTCGTCGCGCATCGACTGAAACAGCTCGAATTCATGACTACATTTAGGACAGACGTACTCGTAAGTTGGCATAGCAAATTCATTATGAATCAGGCGCAAAACTACGGTGTTGGCGAGAATGTTTCATAAGTATGCAGCTAGGGTCGCAAATAAGTTTGAGACACGAGGCTTAACCCGCGGTACTTGTCGGTGATGGACTTTGCCGCCGCTCTCAAACATTTGGTGACTCAGGTCGAGACGGGTCTGGATCGCTACGTAACAGCGGCCACGACGCGACCCACGCGTTTGCACGAGGCCATGCGCTACAGTTTACTAGGGGGGGGCAAGCGCCTCCGGCCTGTACTTACACTTGCGACCGCCCGAGCCCTAGGACTTACCGATGACTCGGCATTGCCCGCTGCCGTCGCCCTAGAGTGCGTCCACACCTACTCACTCATTCACGACGACCTGCCGTGCATGGATAACGACGACCTGCGTCGTGGTCGTCCCACGGTACACCGTCAATTTGACGAAGCCACTGCCCTGCTCGCCGGCGACGCGCTCCTGACCGAATCATTTGTCATCCTGTCTGTTCACTACGCCTCACGCCCCACCCTGGCCCAAGCTCTCACCCGCGAGCTAGCGGACGCTGCCAGCAGTCGACGACTCATCGGCGGACAAATGGAAGACCTGCTCGCCGAAAAAAAATCAACCGCCACGGTCGAGGAGCTCGAGTTTATACACCTGAACAAAACTGCGGCCATGATTGAGGCTGCTTTTGTCATGGGCGGCATCTGCGCCGAAGCTCCACTGGCCACGATAACGGTTCTACGTACCGTGGGACACCACGTCGGCCTGGCGTTCCAAATCATCGACGATGTGCTCGATGCCACCGCGGATACGGCGACCCTTGGTAAAACGGCAGGCAAAGACGCCAAAGCCGACAAAACCACGTTTGTGAAGCTCCACGGCATCGATACCTCCCGCCGTCTAGCCCACGAACATAGTCAAGCCGCCCAAACAGCCTTACATTCTCTACCCGGCGACTCAGCATTCCTCCAAGCTTTGATCGATTCTATGGCCGCCCGCGTAAACTGAGACGTGAACGCATGAAAAAACCACTCATACTACTGACCGCGATTCTTGCCGCCACCGTTATGTTTCTTGGTGCGCTCGCTTGGCGCCAGCACAGCGAGCTGATCGGACTCCGTGCAGCCGCACTCGACCACGGCGACCGCGCCGCGTTACAAAAGCGCATCTGGGACGCGGAGAAACGTGCCCAACTGAGTGAAGCCCGCGTGCTCGCCGCCCAGACCGCCGCGACCGAAACCACGGCAGAGTCCACCGACCCTGCCGGGAAAGCGCAGTTAAAGAATCACCCACCCGCGGAAAAAAAAGGCCCCACCCCACAGGAAATTCTAGCGTTTCTTAGCAACCCAGAAATGCAGCTCAAGCTTGCGAACAAATTTCGCGAACAAGTCGACGCGCGTTACGGCACCCTGCTTAAAAACCTCAACCTCTCCGGCCCCCAACAGGCTCAGTTGCGCGAACTGCTGATCGAGCGGCAAGGCGCAGTCATCGATGTTGCAGCTGCCATGCTGGCTGAGGGAGGAAAATTAAAAGAAAAAGACCTGCAAACCCTTGTCGCAGGTGCCCAAGACGAGACCGATCGAAAATTGCAGGCTGCATTTGGGCCGGCCGTTTACACGCAGTTTCAAAACTACGAAAACGCCCAACTATTTCGCGGGGCGACAAGTGATCTCCAAAAAAACCTAGCACGTAGCAACGCACCTCTCAACGCCAGCCAAGCCGAGCAATTCACGATGTCAGTAAGCACGTTGGCTCAGATCAGTTTCACGCCCGATCAACAAAAGGAGCTGCTCGCCCTGAATCGCGCGGAGCAGTCCAAACAAACGGTCCGACAGGTGGTGCAACTTTACCAAGAGCAAACGAATCCACCTAAACCCGCAAAGCCGGATAAAACAGATAAACCTGCGAAACGCCCCGGCAGTTAAAACGCGGTCGGGGGCCGTGTAGAACGAACCCCCGACGAAGCGCCATCAAACGACCGCAGCGGCAGCTTTAACGAGTTCCACAAAACTGCGCGCTTCCAAGCTCGCGCCGCCAATAAGGCCTCCATCGATGTCTTTTTGAGCGAGCAATTCAGGCGCGTTAGCCGGCTTCATCGAGCCGCCGTAAAGAATGCGGACTTTTTGCGCGACCGCTTCGGTAAAGTGCTTGGTGAGTAAACCGCGGATGAAGGCGTGCACTTCCTGCGCCTGCTCGGTGGTCGCAACCTTGCCGGTGCCGATGGCCCAGACCGGTTCGTAGGCGATCACAACGCTGGAGGCCTGGTCTTTATTGACGCCCTCAAGACCGGCTTCGAGTTGAGTCTGGACGACAGCGAGGGTGGAACCGGCTTCACGTTCGGCCAGAGTTTCGCCAACGCAGAAGATGGGGCGTAGTTGATTTTTAAGAGCCGCCAACACTTTTTTATTCACGAGCGCATCCGTCTCAGCGAAAAGAGCGCGGCGCTCGCTGTGGCCGAGGATGACGTGCGTGGCGAAGAGCGCGCGCAACATCGCAGCGGAAATTTCACCCGTGAAGGCCCCGCTGGCCTCAAAGTGCATGTTCTGCGCACCGAGCTTGAGCGTGGAACCATCGAGTGCTTTGGCGGCGCTCTCAATAGCGGTGAAGGGCGGGCAAACGACGACTTCAACGTCGGATTGCTTGCCGATGGTAGCGACGAGCTCAGCAACCAGCGAGACGCCGTCGGCCGAAGTTTTGTTCATCTTCCAGTTACCGGCGATGAGTTTTTTGCGATTGGACATGATAATATAGAGAAGGTGCGTCGCAGATAAAGCAGCGACGCGCGGTTAAAAATTTTAATTTTCGAGGAAAGCTACACCGGGAAGAACTTTACCCTCGAGGAATTCGAGGGAGGCGCCGCCGCCGGTGGAGCAATGGGTGACTTTGTCAGCGACCTTAAATTTCTTCGCGGCCGTGGCGGTGTCGCCGCCGCCGACGATGGTCGTTGCGCCGTTGGCCGTAGCTTCGGCGATAGCGGCGGCCATGGCTTTGGTAGCACCGGCAAATTTTTCGAATTCAAACACGCCTGCTGGGCCGTTCCATATTATCGTCTTGGAACTAAGAATGGCCTGGCGATAGAGCTCGATAGATTTGGGACCAGCGTCGAGGCCGCCCCAGCCGTCAGGAATGCCCGTGGCGAGATCGGCAGGCATGGTGTTGGCATCGGGGGAGAAGGCATCGGAGCAGATGAAGTCGATCGGGAAGATCAACTCGACGTTGCGAGCGGCAGCCTTCGTAACGAGTTCTTCGACGATCTTAGCGCCTTCGGCGTCATAGAGGCTGGTGCCGATCGGGGTGCCGCGGAGAACTTTATGAAAGGTATAGGCCATACCACCGCCGATGATAATTTTGTCGGCTTTCTCGAGGAGATTTTTGATGAGTGGGATTTTGTCGGCGATCTTGGCGCCTCCGAGAATGGCGAGCAGCGGGCGGTCAGGATGATCGAGGACTTTGGCAAAGGCTTTGAGTTCGGCTTCCATAAGGAAGCCAGCGGCTTTGAGCGGCAGAGCGACGCCAACCATGGAGCTATGGGCTCGGTGGGCGGTGCCGAATGCGTCGTTAACGAAAACGTCGCCGAGCTTGGTGAGAGAGGCGCGGAAGGCCGCGACGGCGGCAGGGTCAGCCTTCTTGGAGGTGCCATCCTCGAGCTTCACTTTGCCCTCTTCCTCGATGTGGAAGCGGAGATTTTCCAAGAGTACTACGGTGCCGGGCGCGAGTTTAGCGCAAGCGGCTTCGACGGCGGAGCCGACGCAGTCATCGAGGAAGGTCACAGGGCGACTGAGGAGTTTTTCTAGTTCGGCGGCGACGGGCTTGAGTGAAAATTTACTGATTTTCTGTCCGTCGGGACGCCCGAGGTGCGACATGAGGACGACCGAGGCCCCTTTTTCGAGAGCGAACTTGATCGACGGAATCGCGGCAGCGATGCGCGCAGTGTTGGTGATGGCGCCGGTAACTTTGTCTTGGGGAACGTTGAAGTCGACGCGCATGAGGACGCGTTGGCCTGACAGGGATAGGTCGCGGATGGATTTGAAGTTGGGCATAAAAGGAAAGTCGTGATGGTCTAAAATGAAGCGCCCACGGAAGCCACGGGAGGCTCGGAAACTAGGTTTCCGAGGCAGGCCGTGTCTTCCGTGGGCAGCACGGTGGAACGGGTCTAAGAGTTAAAGCTGGGCGGCGATCTTCTTGGTCAGATCGACGACGCGATTGGAATAGCCCCACTCGTTGTCATACCAAGAAACGAGTTTGAAGAACTTGCTGTTGAGTTCGATCGAGGAGCCGGCGTCGTAGATCGAAGAGCGTTTGTCGTGGGTGAAGTCGGTGGAGACCACTTCTTCATCAGTGTAGCCGAGAATGCCCGAGAGGTAGGTCTCGGAGGCTTTCTTGAGGGCGGCGCTGATCTCCTTGAGGGAGGTTTCCTTGGTGGTCTTGAAGGTCAGATCAACGACGGATACGGTCGGGGTTGGAACACGGAAGGCCATGCCGGTGAGCTTGCCTTTGACTTCGGGGCACACCAAGGCAACAGCCTTGGCGGCGCCGGTCGCAGAGGGGATGATGTTCTGAGCGGCGGTACGGCCGCCCTTCCAATCTTTCTTAGACGGGCCGTCCACGGTCTTTTGCGTGGCGGTGTAAGCATGAACCGTAGTAAGGAGACCTTCCTCGAGACCAAAACCTTCCTTAAGGAGAACGTGAACGAGCGGTGCGAGGCAGTTCGTGGTGCAAGAGGCGTTGGAGATGATGTTGTGCTTGGTGACGTCGAGTTTGTCGTCGTTCACGCCCATCACGATCGTGATGTCTTCGCCCTTAGCGGGTGCGGAAATGATAACCTTTTTGGCGCCAGCGGTAATGTGGCCCTTGGCTTTTTCGGCTTCGGTGAAAAGACCGGTGGATTCGATTACAAGATCAACGCCCAGCTTGGCCCATGGGAGTTCAGCGGGAGACTTAGCGGAAACAACAAGGATCTCCTTGCCGTTAACAACAAGGACGTCGTCTTCGGCTTTGTCCGGGGAGGATTTTTTGGAGGAAACAGTGCCTTGGAATTTACCCTGGGTAGAGTCGTACTTAACCAGATAGGCGAGGTTATCGGCGGGAACGATATCGCCGACCGCGACCACATCGAAGGTGGTACCAAGCAGGCCTTGCTCAACAAGAGCGCGGAAAACGAGGCGACCGATACGACCAAAACCATTGATTGCTACTTTTACTGCCATGGGAGACTCCGTATTTTTAAGTGTTGTTGACTTGAATTGGACTGGGTGATTGCGCGTAAGCGCAGAGAGAGATGAAAGAACAGCGTAGGCAGACGCTGGCAAGGGGTTTTGCGGGCCCGGATAAAATCCTAATAACTCGCCCAAAGGGAGCAGGACAGTGGCAGCAAGCGCAACTCGGGCTCTACCGGGGCCTGCGCATGCGGCGTCGAGGGAGAGTAAAATCGATCTTGATCAGCAAGTTGACGCCAGAAGCCGCTGGCAGAAAGACTTGCACCCAAGCTCAACGTGACTTCACCCAGGGAGGGATTGAGCGCAAAAAGCAACCGCGTGGAACCAAGAGATCGATCGGCATTATACACCACCCCTAAAGCAGGAGAGTCAGGGGTATGAAAAAAATCGAAAAAACCTTCACCAGGCCGCGTATAGTGCCGGAGCAATTTCCCTAATTCGCCGCGGCGAAAAGCGATCCAATCAGCAAAATAGGCGTGGGTGCTTAGGTGACGATAAAGTCGGCGATAATCTAGGGCGTTCAAATCACCACGGATATAAGTATTGTTTACCCCGTGCTTTGAACGCAGGAAATCTTGCCCGGCGGCCAGCATCGGAATTCCCAGAGACATAAACAAAGCAGCCACCATCAAATGGGTACGGCTACGATCGTGTGAGGTGGGATTGAATCCGTTATGACCGGAATGTTCCGTAATCACATCAAGCCAAGCCCGATCATCGTGCGACTCGGTGTAATTGATGGTCTGCGCCGGCCATTTCGCAAAATACCACGGAGAGCCACGTAAAAAATATTCCATGCGCTCCGCCGTAGCATCACCTCGCACATAAGCACGCATATGGTCGCGGTAGCCGTCGTTCCAAGAGGCCCAACCTGTATCCCGCAACGCACCCGCGATGTGACCGCGAAAACTCCAGGGTTCCGCAATTAGAATCACATCGGGCTTGGCTCGCTTGAGCGCGATCTCGATCTCACGCAACACATCAGCCCCGAGCAACTCGGCTAGATCGAACCTAAAACCGTCAACGCCGTAGGCGGTAATTAAATGCAGGCAACTGTCGATGATCAGGCGTTTGGCCATCACCGATCGCGCGCGCAAATCGTTGCCGCAACCGCTCCAATTGGCGAGATGACCAGCGGCGTCTTGCTCAAAATAATAGAGCCGATCGATAAACAGAAGATGTGCCGGTTCACCCACGTGGTTATAAACGACATCCAACAATACCGCCAAGCCGCGCCGATGAAAGGCCTGTACTAGATCCTGCAACTCTCGAACCCCCGAGGCCCGGTCGGGCGCTAACGAGTACGTACTCTCGGGTGAAAACCAATTCGTGGTCATGTATCCCCAATGATAATCACCGCTCGGCGGCCGATCAAATTGTTGCACGGGCTGTAGCTCCACGCAATTCACTCCGAGGTGGTGAAGATAAAAATCGGGGCTCTCGACCCAGGCCCGCAAACCCGTAAACCCACGGCGCTCCCCCGAGGACATCGGAATCGGAGCATGATTCACAAGATCGCGCACATGAGCCTCTACGATGATGAGATCTTGCCAAGCCGGAGTCTTAAAATCGCGGTCACCGGAACCGATCCAATTACGATCCAGAACAATCCCCGGCCCATCGTGGCGCAAGGCCGCCAGCGCGTAGGGGTCGAGCACCTTCACGCCGGCATCAAACCGCCCTGCCCCAGTCTGCACGCCGTCGATACGGTACCAATAAAACCAACCGTGCAAATACTGCCCAAGCGTGATTTCCCACACGCCGGACGCACCGTCCGCATCGGCTCGGCGTTCCAAATTATAACAAGGCGCCACATCGCACTGATCGAGTTTCTCCGCTAAGTACAGACTAACCGCACGCGCACGTGGCGCAAAAAGCCGAAATACCGTTTCATCCGGACGCACCAGCGCACCAAGCGGCAAATTAGAACCAAGCTCGTAGAAAAAATTTCGAGGCACAATCGGCACAACTTGCGTCTCAGGCCGATTCGCCCACATGACTGACCACGCATCGGACAACGCCAACGGCTTGGCCAACGTAAAGCGCCAAAGATGACGTCCCGTCCTGCGCGCATCGATCACTCGATTCAAGTTTCCGTCCGGCTCGCGCACGACATTTGGCGCCTCCGCCGGCAGACCGAGCCATTGATGTTCACCAGTCACAAACTTGAAACGCTGGCCGGAAGGCTGCAAGAGCGCAGCGGCTGGTCCGGTCCACATTAAAACGCGCTCACCTTCAAGTTCGCCCGGCCGCAATCGCCACTCTTCGCGCCCGACCGCATGTTGCCAGCCATTAAAATCTCCCGCGACGTAAACGGTATCCTTAGCCGGATCAATGACCGAGCCATGCTCCGGGGTGAGCGCGAACACCATCTCACCCTTGGCGTTTACAAAATAGCGGTACGACACCGCAGCCATCAAGCCGCCATCCACCTTCAAACCCGAAGGCGTTGGACACTGATCCCCTAGCGTAAATTGCGGCGGTCGAGTGTGCGTCCAATCTCGATCCAACTCCACCACCCCCGTGGTGAGAGATTCGAGCCAAGCACTAACAATGCGATACGCGGATTCAGACATGCGTCTAGGAGAGCATTTAGCGCGCCTACGCTCACACAAGCGGAAACCCGCCAAAACCGTCGCGCTTAGGTTCATTTGACAAACCACCGGCAGGCCGCGTCGTTTTAATATCAACGTATATGGTCGCCCGCGAAAAAATCCTCGTCGCCCTCTCCGGCGGCGTCGACAGCTCCGTCGCAGCCCTGCTCCTCAAACAGCAGGGCCACGAACTCGTGGGCGCCTACATGAAAAACTGGATCAACGAAGACAACGTGATCGGCCACTGCCCTTGGCAGCAAGATATCGACGATGCCCGCCGCGTCGCCGACCACCTCGGCATCGAGTTCCACGTCGTCAACCTCATGCGTGATTACCGCGAGCGCGTCGTGCACTACCTATTGGAGGGCTACGCCCAAGGACTTACCCCTAACCCCGACGTAATGTGCAACCGCGAGATCAAATTTGGTGTCCTCCGCTCCTGGGCCAAAGACCACGGCTTTGCCGCCGTCGCGACCGGCCACTACGCTCGCCGAGTGGCTATGCCCGATGGCACTTTTGCACTCCTCGAAGGCGCTGATAAAAACAAAGACCAGTCGTACTTCCTCACACTGCTCTCTCAGGAGCAACTCGCTGACGCCCGCTTCCCCATCGGCCATCTCCCCAAACCCGAATTACGCAACCTCGCGCGCGCCGCCGGCCTCGCGACCGCCGACAAAAAAGATAGCCAAGGCATTTGCTTCATCGGTGAAGTGAAGATGAAGGATTTTCTCCACGCCTATGTGCCTGATGCGCCTGGCCCCATCGTACGCGCCACTGACGGATATGAACTCGCGCGACATCGTGGCCTGCACTATTATACCATCGGCCAACGCAAAGGTATCGGCGTTCCCTCCAACACCGAGGGAGAAGCCTACGTCGTAGTAGGCAAACGCGCAGCGGACAATGCCCTGCTTGTCGCCTTTGACCACGCCGACGCTCCTGGCCTATTTCAAACTGAGGTTCGCGTCCACTCGTTGCGCTGGAACGCCCCCGCTCTCACCGCCCCGCACACCCTCGAGGGACGGGTCCGCTACCGTGATCCGCGCGTCATCCTGCATTATTTTCCTGAGCCCAATGACACCGCACGAATTATCTTCGAAGCGCCTCAACGTGGACTCGCTAGTGGCCAGATCCTCGCTCTGTACGAGGGAGAAAGGCTGCTCGGCGGCGGCATCTACGTCTAAGCTACGTGCTAGCCCATCGAGGCCAGCGCCAGGCTCACGGCGAACACGATAAAGACCGTGCCAAGTCCGCGATCCACCCAATGCCCATGCCGCAAGAAAGTCGCGCGCACTGATTCACGCGTAAACACCGTGGAGACCAAACAAAACCAACCCGTAGTTACTGCCACCATCCAGGCCCCGTAACTCGCCTGAATAAAAATCGGGGTCGCTGGATTTATGACGGTCACAAACAATGCGACGAAAAACAGGGTGGCCTTTGGATTAAGCGCATTAGTCAAAAACCCCGTTAACCAAGCAGCGCGTGCCGTAGGGGTGAGAGTCGCTAATTGGCCACCTTCAGGACTCAACGTTGCGCGCGGTCCGCTGCGTAGCGCCTGCAAACCGATCGTAGCGAGATACGCGGCTCCCGCGTATTTGACTACGGAAAACACCAGCGGCGAGCGTTGCAGTAACAACCCGAGCCCAAATAATGAGTACATCACATGCAACGTGATCGCCGCACCCACACCTAGACTCGTCCACGTCGCCGTGCGCCGGCCGTGGCGTAAGCTCTGGCGCAGCACGATAGCAAAGTCCGGCCCGGGGCTTGCCACTGCCAGCAAATGAGCAAGCGCGACTTTTGAAAATTCTAGGGCGTAATCGTGCATCCAGAAAAAATTAGAGGGCGATTTCCTTAAATTGCGGCGACTGAGCCATCGCATCTAGTTGCCGGCTTTGCACAAAAGAGCGCACTTCAGGATCCGTCCCGTGTTGTTTCTGAATTTCCGCTAATACGCTGCGGGCATCTGTCATCCGTCCCATGAGCGCGAGGAGGTAAACCTGCTGGAGATAAAGCTGTGCGGACTTCGGCTGGAGTGCGTAAGCCTCTGCGTAAGCGTGAAGCGCTGATTCGTAAGCTTCTTTCGCTGCGGGCTTCCGGCCGAGGCGGACTCGAATCATACCGAGAGAGATCCAGGTTTTTCCGTTATCAAATTCCAGGGCGCAGGCTTGCGTGAGTAATTTTTCAGCGCGCACAAGTTCGCGGATCGTCATGGCAAACTCCGCCTCGCTGACAAGGCCAGCGGCTTCTTTGCGTTGGAGCGAAGTAATGCTGGCTGATTTGGGTTTGCAGCCGGTGGTGATGACCATCAAACTGAGTAAACTCCCAAAAAAGAGGACGATCTTGAACATGCCGGCAGAACGGCAATTCCAACGAGACGCGTCAATCACACGTCCCCAGGAGTCTAAGTCTGCAAGATCACAGAGATTTCTTACGCAATTTTTTCTCACGCACCCGAAAGGCAGTAACTCGCTTCAAAAGCTCTTTTTTGAGTTTCTCCAGACCGTCGCCTTCGCGGCAGGATATCTCAATAACGTCGACCTTATGGCGCTTTTTAAATTTGGCGAGAAGCGCGGCGGATTCGGGCACGTCCATCTTGTTCGCGGCGACAAGGCGTGGCTTGTCGAGCAATGCGGGGTCGTAGAGTTTAAGTTCGTTAAGGAGGTGCTTGTAATCCTCGCGTGGGTCGCGGGCATCGGTACCGGCCATGTCGATGATAAGGACAAGCACGGCGCAGCGTTCGATGTGCCGGAGAAACCGATGGCCCAAGCCACGGTTTTCGTTAGCGCCTTCGATGAGACCGGGAATATCAGCAAGCAAGAGATGGCGGTGACCCTTGCGTTCGTCGAGGAAGTCAATGACACCGATCTGGGGATGCAGGGTCGTGAAGGGATAGGCCGCCATTTTGGGGCGGGCTTTGGTGATTGAATTGGTGAGCGAGGATTTGCCGGCGTTGGGGAAGCCGACCAGACCAACGTCGGCGATGCTCTTTAAGACCAGGCGATAGGAGCCGCGTGCGCCGTCCAAACCGTCGTTGGCGCGCTTCGGGGCACGGTTGGTCGAGTTTTTAAAGTGAGTGTTGCCCCAGCCGCCATTGCCTCCTTTGCAAAGGATGACACGTTGACCGTCCTCTACAATTTCGGCGACGGGCAAATCGGTGGCTTCATCAATCACAACGGTGCCAAGAGGCATGCGTAGTTCGGCGGATTTACCTTCGCGGCCGTTGCAATCTTTACCTTGGCCGTGTTCGCCGCGTTCAGCGCGCCAGTGGGGCTGGTACTTATAATCGACTAGGTTGTTGGTATTAACGTCACCAACGAGAATGACATCACCCCCGCGACCACCATCGCCGCCGTTGGGGCCACCCCATGGTTCGTATTTTTCGCGCCGAAAGGACACGCAGCCACGACCACCGTCACCGGCAGTTACTTTGATTACACATTCGTCAACAAACATGAGACCACGATGCAGATGCTTCCGCCTTTGCCAAGGGGGGTCTTCGAACTCGCATAGAGCTAATCAAAGGGCGACTTTGATGCCTTTGCGTAGGTAGGTGGGCACATCGAGATCTTGGCCGTCAAAGAGATTACGGTCGGTTTTCTCGAAATGGCCACGGCTCTCAACTTCACCGAAGCCAAACTCTTCCTGATCAAGCTTGGCAGCGGCGGCGCGGGCTTCGGCGTCGGTAGCAGGGGGATGAGCAATTGACGTGAGAAAAAGTTCCGAGGCGGGTTCGGCCTGGGACATAGCGGGAGCGGAATCAGCACGGCCAAGCGGGGCGCGTTTATTTGAGGCAGCCAGACGGCGGGTGAGGCCAGTACGTCCATTAAGATCACTAGTTCCGAGGACGCAAATTTCAATGCGTTGCGGCATGGCTTCGTCGATGACGGCGCCCATGACGATGGAAGAATCACGACCAAATTTTTCCGCGATGGCGCTCATGAGGTCATTGACCTTAGGCAGGGTGAGGTCGGTGCCACCGATGATATTGACGAGTAGTCGGTCCGCTTTGCGGGAAAATTCCGGGGTATGAAGCAGCGGGCAAAGTTTCAGACTTTCGATGGCATCGCTGACGGAGTTGGGGCCAGTGCCATGGCCAAGCCCAAAGAGGGTTTTACCGCCGCGCTGCTGGAAGACTTGGCGAAGCGTGGCGAAGTCGAGGTTGATCAGGCCGGTCTTCATGAGCATCGACCAGATGGATTTTACTCCGCGGCCGATCCACTCATCCGCACGGGCGAAGGAATCTAGGACGGTCTCGTTCTCCGCCCCTTCCTGCAGAAGTATATCGTTAGGAAGGGGAATGACGGCGTCGCAGACTTTGCGGAGTGCGAGCAAGCCTTCTTCGGCTTGTTTTAAGCGGCGACCACCCTCGAAGCTGAAAGGCATAGTGACAAAGGCAATAACGAGGGCGCCGGTCTCCGCGGCGATTTCGGCAACGACTGGGGCGGCGCCGCTTCCCGTGCCACCTCCCATACCCGCGATCAAAAATACGAGGTCACAGTCTTTAACGACGGTCGAGATTTTTTCACGGTCTGCTTCGGCGGCTTCGCGGCCGAGTTCTGGGTCGCCACCGGCTCCGAGACCGCGAGTGACACTCATGCCGATGAGTACCTTGTCCTGGACAGGCGAGCTTGATAGAGCCTGATGATCGGTGTTGATCACGGCGAGCTGGAGCCGCTCGAGGTTTTCCATTTTAAGCCGATCAACGGCATTGGAGCCGGCGCCGCCGACACCGACGAGTTTGATGGCGACGCTACGATCGGCGAGCAGCTGAGAGTCGAGGGGCAATTCAATGGGATTCATGACGCAGCTCAGGAAGTGGTGAAGAGTCGAGTAACGCTGTGCAAGAAACCAGATTTTCGCCGCACGGGCGCAGATTTTTCACCTTGGGTGCTGATCCCGTAATAGAGCAAGCCAAGCGCAGTGTGATAGCCGGGATCGCGGAGATTTTCCGCCACCCAAGTGGGCGCCTCTCCGAGGTGAGCAGGAACGTTGAAAACTTTGGCCGCACATTCAGCGATGTCAGGAATTTTAGCCGTACCGCCAGTCAAGACGACGCCAGCCTGGCAGGTTTCGGAAGAAAAGCTGTGACCCAATTTTTTCTTCACGACTTCGAGTAATTCCCAAATGCGTGCCGAGGTGATTTGCTCAATGGCGTAACGAGGAAATTGACGGTCACCGATGGCGAAGTTTCCATCGAGCCACACTTTTTCGGTTTTATCACGAGCTTGGAGCATGGCGCGCCCGTGACGGAGTTTCAGTTTATCGGCCTGACCGTCAGTGAGACGGAGACCAAGGCTAAGATCGTTAGTGAGGTGTGAGCCGCCGACTGGCACGACCCCGGTGGTGTGCGCAACACCATCGCGATACAGCACAAAATCGGTGGTGCCGGCGCCGATATCGATAACCAGTACGCCGTTTTGGCGTTCTTCAGCGGTGGTGACCATATGACCCGAAGCGAGGCTGGAAAGTACGAGTTCTCGCACTTCTAAATTAAATCCTCGAATGACATGGATATTATCGGCGAGGCGTTGTTCTTGGCCGTGGACCGTCCAGTAACCAACTTCCAGTTTTTGCCCGACGAGATTTTCTGGCGAGGTGGGCACAAGGCGACCGTCAACACGGAAAGGACGACGAATATGATGCACGACCATGCGTCCAACAGGTAGATCCTTAGATTTGGCTAAATCGCAGACGGTACGAATATCTTCGCGCTCAATCATGTTATCGGCCGATTTAACGTTTACGGAGGCTTCATTGTAGAAACCTTCGAGGTGCCCGCCCGTCTGGGCAAGAAACACCAACTCAATCCGTTCACCGGCATCGCGTTCAGCGAGTTCGAGGGCGCTGTGGGTGCATTCGCTCGCGGCCTTATAGTCGACAACGGCACCCTTGATCACACCGCGTGAGGCGCATTCACCGCGTCCGATAATCGCGAGTTCACGACCGTTATATTCGCCGATGAGGGCGGTGACTTTGGAGGTGCCGATTTCGACGGCGCCGATGAAGGTAGGTTTAGAACTCACGGAGCTTTTTTGGGCTGGGTGGAAAAATTACCGAAGGCGGTGCTGAAGGGCGAGGACGGTTTAGAACCAACCGGCTTATTAGCGCCGGCTTTGAGTGAAGGGGCTGATATACCGATGACAGAGGTTGTGGGCGACAGTGGCGTATTCAGCGTTACGGTAACGTCGCGACCGTTGGCGAGATTGATGCGTTTGAATGTAGCCCCTTGGGCGGCGATGCGATCGAGCGTAAGATCGAGGTTAGCTAGTTGCGTGAAATAATCGGTGGTGGCGCTAAAAACAATTGTACCGCCCGAGGCTGTACGCACCTCAATCTCGGCGTCCGCATTAAGTCGAGCGAGCGAAACGACGCGCCAAGTGGCGTAAAGGTGCTCGGCTTCGAGTTGAGCTTTGGCGATAAGATCAGAGGCGGCGCCCATGCCCTCGATGGCCTGAAATCCATTTGCGGTGCGCACGAGCTTCATGGGCTCGAGCCATGGCAGTGAGTTGTGCAATGCAATCTCATATCCAATGCCCGGAAAAACTACGCCATCTCGCGCGACGAGGAAGGCCTGCGGTTCGCCGTTGGACATTTGAGCCATGACTCGGGCCACGGGCATGCGTTCGGTTATGCGGACACGTAGGGTGGAGGGGAAAATCTTCGTCAATACCGCCGTGCGCACCTGACTGTGCGCGAGAAGTCGCGCGCGCAATGCGTCGAGATCTAGGCCAATCAGCGAGGCATTTCGCGGTAAGGCGAGCGTACGAACAAGCCACCCCGGATCCGCGCCGAGAAATCCATCCGTCTCAAAGCGCGGCGGTCCCAAGGGCACCGCGGCGACTGAAGGGGCAGTGCGAGGATTTTCGCGCAGCTCATGAGTTACCTGCCAAATCCCCACTAACACGCCCACGATTACAATCACCGCGACAGCAAAACGCAAAATTGAGCCGGCGAGCCGACGCCGCCCTTCACGCGACATCGCGCGCGGTTTCACCGGCTGGGGAATATCTCTCCAGCTACGGCCGGCAGGGTTGTTGTTAGGATCAATTCGCAAGAAATTCAGCGAGCCGCGGCCGCGGAAAAACGCCCCAGTGCGGGCAACACCAACTCACGGGCCAAAGCCGTGAAATCCAGCCCCGCACAACGCGCACTCATCGGCAGCAAACTCGTTTCCTTCATGCCCGGCAGTGTATTGATTTCCAGCAAATAAAGCTCGTCGCTACCGACCAGGATAAAATCCACCCGAGCATAATCCCGACAACCACAGGCGGCGAAGGCGGACTCTGCTGCGCGCTGGACCATCAGCGTCAGGGCTGCATCCAGCGGAGCGGGAGCAAAATACTCCGTCGCGCCTTTGGTGTATTTACTCGCGTAATCATAAACACCCGATTTGGGCCGAATCTCAACCACGCCCATGGCCGAACCCTGCAGGACCCCGACCGAAAGCTCTCGGCCCATCAAGCGGCGTTCCGCCAGCCAAGAGCCTGGAGTGAGTCGCGCGAGCGAGACGGCGAGTTCGCTGCGACCCGTATTAATGGTGAGACCGACGCTGCTGCCTTGATCATTGGGCTTGAGCACCACCTGTTCACCAAGCTTGGCGACAAGTACGTCCGCCGTTGGCGCCGCTTTCCAGTCGAAAACCACTCCCAGGCCGACCTGCACTCCACGCGAAGCCGCGGCGTTTTTCGTGCGCGTCTTATCCATGGTGAGCGCGCTGCTGACCGCATCACAACCTGCATAAATCACTCCCGCCGCATCGAGTAAACGTTGCATCGAACCGTCTTCACCAAAGCCGCCATGCAATGTTGAAAACACCAGATGTCGCTTGGGATCGAGTCCAGCAGGCAAGGCATCAGCTGCGATTTCAAAAAATCGCGTTGGGAAAGAACGAGCCAGGGCGCATGCACTGGCAAGACCAGAGCCAAGCGAAACTTCGCGCTCAGACGAAGTGCCGCCAGCGAGCACGGCGATTTCGGGAAGGGATTTCATGAGAATAAAGATAAAGGTGCGAACTCAGAGCACGTCTTTCCATTGCTGGCCGTAAAGCAAAACTTCTGGCTCCAGCTCGATGCCTTGCGCCGTTCGCACACGCGCACGTACCCTTCGAATGAGTTCGATCAAGTCAGCGCTCGTGGCCGCGCCTCGGTTTACCATGAAATTAGCATGTATCGGTGACACCTCGGCGTCCCCTACCCGCTCGCCCTTGAGTCCACTTTGGTCGATCAGGCGCCCAGCCGAATTCCCTGGTGGATTCTTAAAAATACAACCGGCACTGGGTTCGCGAGGCTGTGACTCTTGGCGCTTTTTTTTATAGACATCAATCTGCCGACCAACCGCTTCGGTATCGGCGTGAGCGGCGGGACGAAGCAATGCGCCGAGAGCGATCGCATCATGCAATTCGGCGCAGTGCCGATAATCCACGTGCATAGCCGCCCGGTCCAAAGTTCGGCTTTCGCCAGTTGCTGTGATGAGTTGTACAGCTTCCACTACGTCGAACATCCAGCCACCCATCGCCCCGGCATTCATGCGCAGCGCTCCGCCTACATTTCCTGGAATACCCTCAAGAAATTCAAACCCCGTTAATCCCGCCTTCGCCGCCAAGCCGCAGAGATTTTTCAACCTGAGTCCAGCGCCCACCCATAGAGCTCCATGGGGGCGCGGTTCAAATTTCGCCCAATTTGCATGTGCCATTGAGATTACTAAAGCATTCACCCCAGAATCTGGAACGATCAGATTGGAACCGCGGCCAAGTGGTATAACTGCGATACCAGCCTCAGCTGCCGAGGTGAGTAATAGGCGGATGTCTTCTACGCTGCCTGGTTCGGCGTAGAGCCTGGCGGAGCCACCAATGCGGATGGTAGTTTTTACCGCGAGGGGTTCTTCACGCGTAAATTTAGTTGTAGCCCCAAGGCGCGGGCGCAGCGCTAGGTGGAACTCATCCCAGGGTGGCTCACTCATGGTAAGGTGATATGATGGATCGGCTGAATTTGAAGTCACTGAGTTTATGTGGCCGGCTTAGAGGAAATCGATGCGGATGATGCCGGCGAGCTCACTAATCGCTCAAGATCGTTAACCATGACTGCGACTGAATCGGCGCGATTCATCACTTTGAGTTGGGCGCGATATTTAGAAAGCAGGCTGTCGTTAAAGATAAGATCCAGCACGGTACGACTTAGTTTCGCCAGAGAGACCTGTTCGATTACAACGCCCCCACCCTGCTGCTCAAAATAGGCCGCGTTAGCCCGTTGATGATCGTCGGCTGATTGAGGAAAAGGCACCAAAATTGCCGGCGTCTCACAGCGTATCAGTTCCGCGATGGAACCGGCTCCAGCCCGAGACACAACAAGATCGGCTGCGGAAAGCAGTTGGGCCACCCGATCGCTGAAGGGCACAAATATCGCGCTGATCGGATCGCCGATTTGAGTTTTGAGCGTGAGCGACTCAGAAGCCCCTTTGCCCAATCCGGTGACACAATAAAGCTGCACTCCTTCATGAGCGAGGGCCTCAACATGTTCCCGCGCCCATAGATTTAGCGCGCTCGCGCCTTGGCTGCCACCGAGTAAAACGAGCACCTTGCGCATCGGATCTAGCCCCAATACCCGCCGCGCTTCAACGGATGAGGTCCGCACGATCTCGCGCCGTACAGGCGGAGCTACGTGCCGAAGGCATGAGGCTTGCAGGCGAGGAAGCAGCACCCCTGGTGGCAAGTAAACCAGCGTGGCTAAACGCCCCAACCAACGAATCGCCATACCCGGCACCCGATTCGATTCATGCAACACCACCGGTAACCGTGCCCATCTTCCTGCCAAAACGATAGGCGCCGAGGTAAAGCCACCAAATCCCACAATACTTACCGGTGTAGTTTGCCGAATGAGCCGGCGGCAAAACCGCAACGCCCGAAATTGCGAAAACAGACATCGCATAAGAGAGATTGGGTGCCAAGAAAACCCTGATCCAGGCATGCGCGCAAAATGCATCTGCGGATATTTCTCAATGAGACGAGCATCCACTTTTTTCTGACTGATTAACAACGTGGCGGTGTGGCCGCGGGCCGCGAGCTCTTCGGCTAGAGCGATGCCTGGTGAAAGATGTCCACCCGTGCCACCACAAGAGATGAGAAAGTGGCTCATGAAATTTTACGTAAATTGAGTCTGCTGAAAAAAATTCCCCATCCTTAACCCAATACCTCGCGCATTGAGCGCGATTTTTCGGGAAGTACCGCACGTCCCCAAGTGCGTTGGGTATTAAGGATAATGCCCACCAGCAAACCCATGAGCAACAGATTGGAGAGCCCGGCACTAATGAAGGGCAGCGACATACCCTTGGTGGGAAACACACCCGTAACCACACCTAGATTCACGATGGACTGCAAACAGATCAACATGAGGCAACCGGTCACGAGTAAGAAATGAAAGAGGTTAGGCGCACGACGCAAGTGCACGAGTCCAGCGATGAAAATCGTCGCAAAAACCGCCACTACGCCGAGTGTAAACCAGAGCCCAAGTTCCTCGCCGACGACCGCGAAAATAAAGTCCGTGTGAGCTTCAGGCAAAAAATTGAGCTGTTGTCGCCCCTGTCCAAGCCCTGCGCCCTCGGTGCCACCGGCTGCATAAGCCGCTAAGGCTTGGTACAATTGATATGTGCCCGCTTGCTTGTTACCCTCAACATCAAGGAATGCGACAAAACGCCGTAAGCGATTCGGGTTGTGAATCACCATCACCGCGAAAAAGAAAACCGCGATACCAACGGTCGGCACAATGTAGCGCCATTTTGCACCAGCCAAAAACAGTAACGTGAGTCCCACCACCAAAGCGAGTGCGGCAGTGCCGAAATCGGGCTCAAGTACGATTAAGCCCACAAACGCACCGATCAAAACTAACGGCAAAAAGTAGCCACGCACGAGTTCGCTGATACGCGTCTGATTCAGCGCGAGATAGTGCGAAAGACAAAACACTAGCGCGAGCTTGGCGAATTCAGAAACTTGCAATCTCACCGAGCCGAAACCCAACCACCGACGACTACCTTTAACCGAAATCCCCAAACGCGGGATCAAAACCAAAACCAAAAGAAATAAAGCGATACCGGCGATCCACCAAGAATAACGTCGGGCATAATCAAGATTGATCCGACTGGCGATAAAACACAGAGCGCCAGCCATGAATACACCAAGTATCTGTTTATTAAGATAATAATACGGACCTTGTTTGAACGATGCGCTAGCGCTGAACAAAATCGTCAGGCCCAAAATCGTTAGCCCAATGCAACAGACAGCAATCACCGCGGCCGGATTGATAAGCTGGTGGACACGAGGCGGAGCGACGGGCGCAGTCGACATGGCAGGCTCAGAAAGGCAAAAAACGCTGAACGGATCGGCGGCAATGATCCGCGAGTGTGTACGGCATGTAGTCGTTTAGGGCTTAGGCGCTGGGGCTTCCTCGACCTTGATGACAGGCACTTCGGCACCGGGCGCAGGCTTCAACCCCGCATCAAGATCCTGCTCAACCGGGGGAACGACAAACAGCGGCTTTATGGGTTCAGGAGTCTTGGCGGTATCTGCAGGCTTTCCGGCAGTTTTGACTTTGTTTGCCGTCGTCGGCGCTGGTATGGTGAGAATTTGACCAGCGGTGATTTTTTGGGGGTCAGTAATGTTATTGGCGACGGCAATATCGCCCTGGCGAACCCCGTACTTGCGAGCGATTGTACCCAACGATTCGCCCATTTTGACGGTATGGGCAACGGCGTCTGCAGCCGGCTTGACGGGAGCATTAGCCGACGGCGTGGCCGCCTTGGCCTGAGTGGGTGCCGGCGATGTTGTCGCCCCCGCAGCGGGAGCTTTGCCAGGGATAATTAATTTTTGGCCGAGACGCAGAGCAGATCCAGCCTTAGCTTTAATGTTATTGGCCGCGGCGAGTTCGCTTACCGTGACATGGTTTTTCTTAGCGATGCTCGAGAGACTGTCATTTTTTACGACGACATAGGTCGTAGCTGGAGTAACATTAGCCACGGGAGCGGCCTCAAGGGCCGTAGCCGCAGGCGTACCGGGACGAGTAGGCGTGAAACGCACGCCCCCGGCGGCAGTGCTCAAAGGTTCAGCTCCAAGTGGAGCCGCTGTTAGGGAAGATTCAGCTGGGACGGCTGAACCTGCTGAGAGCGGCAAGCTCACCACGGGAGCAATCGGAGCGGGAGCGGCGGCGGTATCTGCCGGCGCAGGGGTTGGTTTACTCGTCGAGCTGCAACCAGGATTAGCGAAAATGAGCATGAGAGCGAAAAGGTGGATGCCCACGACTACGCCAAAGACACGGATGATTTTCATAGTTAATGTAGATGGTTGTTCAGGATTAAAAACGCACGTTCAATTTAGAGGGAAATTCGGGTAAGAAAATCAGGGAACACGTTGAGGTTAACGCAGCTTGAGGGTACCGAGCCCGACGAGGGCGAAGATCAGCGACAAAACCCAAAATCGCAGAACGACCTTAGTTTCAGGCCAGCCCTTTTTCTGAAAATGATGATGTATCGGCGCCATCAGAAAAAATCGTTTACCTTCCCCGGTCGCGCTTCGTCGTTTAGTGTATTTAAACACTGACACTTGGATCATAACTGAGGCGGCCTCGCCCACGAAAACTCCGCCAACGATCAGCAAGGTCAGAGGCTGCTGCACCATAAAAGCCATAATTCCGATCAAACCACCGAGCGCTAGGGAACCGGTGTCGCCCATGAAAACTTCGGCGGGGAATGAATTGTACCAAAGAAATGCGAGTCCAGCGCCCACCAGCGATCCACAGACCACGGTCAGTTCACCGACACCCGCCACATACGGAATCAAAAGATAATCTGAAATAATCACGTTACCTGCGACGTAGGCTAAAATTCCGTACACAAGCGAAACCGAGATCGTGCAACCAATAGCTAACCCGTCTAATCCATCGGTCAGGTTGATTGCATTACTAAATCCCACGAGCCAGAGGTATATAAAAATAAATAGTGCCGGCAGTCCGACCACCCCCGTGAACACATAAATTGGATGTTTCACAAATGGCACCCAAAGTTCTCGAATTTTTTCCGAGCTGGCTGGGTGCCAAAGCAGTGCGACCAGCGCGACTACCGTGACCAATGTCTGCCAAATAATTTTCTCTCTTGATGAGATACCGTTACGATTTTTGTGCACTACCTTGAGCCAATCATCGCGAAAACCTACGGCCGTGAGTGCCGCATAAACAAATAGCGCGACACCAACCCAAATTTTGGGTTCCGCCCAGAGAACCGATGAGCCAAAAACTGCCGCGAAAATCAGTAAACCGCCCATTGTGGGGGTATTTTTTTTATCAAAACGCTGAGCGAGATCACCGGTACGGTCGTCGTCGTAGTGCTGGCCGAATTTCAATTTTCGCAACTTCGCAATAAGCCAAGGTCCGATAATAAAACCTATCATCGCAGCGGTCACGGTCGCACCCACGGTACGAAAGGTTAGTGACCGAAACACGCGCAATGGACCGTAAAAATCCTCGAAATTAGCCAGATAACTTAGCATGACGAATTAAGGGTCTAGGAGTGAGCCAAGAGCCATCTCCAGTTGATAACGACGACTTCCTTTGACAAAAATAGAACCGCGGAACCCGGTGATCGCCGCGGCAATGTCTGCATGCGTCGTCACTATCGAAATTTGTGAGGCGCTCACTCCCTGCTCAATAGCCCCAGCATAAAGATCGTCCGCGTAAGCACCGATTGTCACAAGAGTATCCTCTGTGCGCAACTCGATCTCCCCCCCTAATTCATGATGATAGCGCCCCGCTTGATCACCTAACTCCTCCATGCCCCCGATCACATAAAGACGTGGTTCCTTGGCTGGTGCCACTGCGCGAAACGTCACAAGTGCATCACGCATCGAGGCTGGGTTGGCGTTATAGCAGTCAAGATACAACAAACAGTCCGAGACTCGCCGCCATTCACCACGCATCGCGGTCGGCGAGTAAGTCTGCAAGCGCTCTTGAATGAGCGGAGCGCTCACGCCGAGGTGTAAGGCTGCGCAGATCGCGAGTGCAGCGTTTTGAGCCATACCATCGGTCACGCGCCGAAGTGTAAATGACGACATCTTACCCTCTCCTGTTAAGAGTTCAAGACGCGTCGTTTCCTCTGATTGCTTCAAAAAATAACCGACCGAGTTAGCGCGAGAGTTCACCCTCGTATCCAGCGCGATCGGTACCACTTGGATCTGTTTCACTGCCAAGTCTCGAAACGCTGGAAAAGTTGCGCATTGTGCAGGATAGATTGCGACGCCTGGAGGTCTCACGGATGCGGAGAGTTGAGATTTCTCGAAAGCGACACCGTCAATCGATCCCAATTCTTTGATATGCGCTGCAGCAACCAGTGTCGTAATAGCGACATCCGCCTCGATCATTGCGGCGAGGACGGTCATATCTCCCGGAGCGCTGATACCGGCTTCGATTACCGCAAATTGATGACTACTCAGATCCAAACGAGTAAGAGTAAGTGGTACACCGAGATGGTTGTTAAGATTTCCCTCGGTTGCGAGTACGGGGCTAGGTTCCGCGTGAGTTCCAAGCAACATTGAGAGGAGGTTTTTTGTTGAGGTCTTACCGGCGCTGCCGGTGATGCCGATGACTGGGCCTGTGAAGCCGCGCCGGTGTTCACGCGCAATGACCTGAAAAGCTGCGAGGGGATCTTCGACAATGAGTTGGGGCAGAGCCACGTTCAGATTTGGCGATGAGACGATCGCGGCCGCGGCCCCGGCTTGGAGCGCTGTCGCGAGAAAATCATGGCCATCGCGAGCTACCGTCTTAAGCGCGACAAAAACTTCACCCGTACGAACTCGGCGCGTATCAATCGCGAAGCCGCTCAGCCGAGCGGGCGGCAAAACCGTCCAGCGACCGCTGGTCCAACGAGCGATTTGGGCTGGATCAAATTGCGGCATCAGAAGTTTGGCGTTTTGCGCCGAAGCAGATCCCGTGCGACTTCGCGATCGTCAAAGGGCACAACCGTAGATCCCAATTGCTGATAACTTTCGTGACCCTTGCCCGCGATGACGAGGCTATCGCCTGGCTTGCAGGCATCGATTGCGAGGCTGATGGCTCGGCGCCGATCTTCGATCCACGTAAATTTATCCTGCTGGGTTACACCGGCCTGCATGTCGGTGAAAATCTGGGTGAGCGATTCGTCTTTCGGATTATCGGCCGTCACCATCGCAAAATCCGCGAACTCCTGCACCGTCTCTGCCATAACGGCCCGTTGCGTACGTTCACGATGACCCACGCAACCAAAGACCACGAAGAGACGCCCTGGCGTCATAGGTCGCAGCATTTCCAAAACCGAGCGCAAAGCGTTAACGCTATGAGCGTAATCAACTAGCACCTCGAATCCCTGCCCTTCTTCGATGCGTTCCATCCGACCAGCAATACCCTTAAAGGCGCGCAGCTTGGCGAGAAAAACGAGTGGATCGCGGCCCAGGCCATAGGCCGTAGCGATCGCAGCGAGCAAATTACTTAAATTGTAGCTACCCACTAAAGGGGACTCAATCTGCATCGCGCCAGTAGGCCAGATGAGCTTGAAGTTCGTGTTCTTGAGCGAGTACTCGATATTTTCCGCGCGAACTTGAGCAGCAGATGTTTGACCATAGGTGAGGGTGCGTACCTCGGTGGGTATCCTCGCCGCTAGCTGAACACCGTGTTGGTCGTCTAGATTGACTACAGCAATTTTCGGCGCGACCCCATTTTCACCATTAAACAAACGTGTTTTGACGTTGAAATAAGCAGAGGTAGTTACGTGGTAATCGAGGTGCTCGCTAGATAGATTGGTGAATACGGCCGCCCCGAGGCGAAGTCCATGAACGCGCTGTTGATCGATGCCGTGGGAACTGACCTCTACCACGGCTTGTCGGCAACCTGCGTCACGCATTTGCGCGAGCATCCCATAAACATCCAGCGACTCGGGCGTCGTGCGAAACGAGGGGACCGTGCGCGCCCCGAGGTCATAGTTAATCGTCCCGATGAGCCCAACCCGTTGGTCACCACTCAAGAAATGTTGGATGAGGTGCGCCACCGTCGTTTTACCACTACTGCCTGTGACCGCGACTAAGGACAAATCGCGATCAGGAAATTTATAGTAACATTGAGAGACCCGCGCAAGACAAGCGCGCGCGTTGGCGACATGAATAAAAGTAATCTTTGCGGGTGGATGCGCCGGCATGTTTTCTGTGACGATGGCAACCGCGCCGCGACTCATAGCTTCATCGACAAAATGCGCTCCATCCAAACGAAAACCAGGCAGAGCAAAAAAAACATTACCTGGAGCCACGCGACGACTGTCCATAGCCAAGCCAGAGATCGGGCGGTCCAAGCTGCCCTTAGTAGCGAGGATCTCTTCTTGGCCAAAGTAGTCCGAGAGTTTAGGTGCTTTCTTAAACACGCGATTAAGCGCTAAAGTCTCGCCCCGAGTACGACGTGCAGGACGAGGCGCAAAAGCCGCAATCAGCGCATGATTGGTTGAAAGATAGCCGATCATTAACGGGATCCCTTTAATGCGAGGCGTGGGGTGGGAACTTTGGGGCTCGGGGCGACGGGCGAGAGCGGCACCACCGGTTTGATATCAAGATGGCGGATGAGTTGTTCCGCGACACGTTTGAATGATGGGGCCGCGACTTTCGCGCCATAAGCTACACCGCCGGGACAATTTTTGTCAGCTCCGTCGACGATCACTGAGATCACGAGGCGTGGTTGGCTTGCGGGTAAAAATCCAACAAAGGAAACCACGTGTTCACGTTCGGAGTAGCGTCCGTTTACGATTTTTTGTGCGGTCCCCGTTTTTCCAGCGACTTCATAATCTTTGATCGCTGCTTCAGGAGCAGTACCTTCTTTAGAAGCTACGCCTTGCAACATCCGCGCCACAGTCTGCGCAGTACGCTCCGAGACCACCCGATCGCCCTGGCGACGATCGAAGCGATAAACCACTTCACCTGACGAATCTAATACCTCACGAATGATACTTGGACGCAACATGACGCCGCCGCTCGCGATCACGGTCATGGCCTGATGCATTTGTAAAGGTGTGGCGGCAATGGAATGCCCCATAGGCATGCGCGTGATCGTGAGTCCGTCCCATTTCTTGGGCGAGGCCAACATCCCCGGGCTTTCAATTCCCAGATTGGGAAATCCTGTAAGTTGGCCGAATCCGAAAGCGCGGGCGTAAGCGTAAAAACGATCATCCCCCATCGACATCGCAAGTTGGGCCGCGCCGCGATTTGATGAATGCGCGACAATTTCGGCGACGGTCAGACGGTGGTCGAAGTGGTGATCTTCGCGCGGAAGCTTCCGAGTCTTGCCTTGGTACTCGATGGAATCACTCGTGCAGTCGAAGGTGGAACCGGCGTTAACTAAACCTTCGTTGAGTGCGCCGGCGACAGCGACGATTTTGAAAACCGAGCCCGGCTCATACATATCAGAGAGAGCGATATTACGCATACGCCCCTGCTCTTCTTTGGTGAGCTTGTTGTAAGTATTAAGATCGAAGCTCGGGTAATTACCGAGCGCGAGAATAAAGCCGGTACGTGGGTCACTAACGATGATAGTGGCTTTTTCGGGTGCGTATTTCGAGGCGATGGCGGCGAGTTCTTCGTCAACAATTTGTTGAACGACAGAATCGATAGAAAGTTTTACACTGTAGCCATCCGCAGCGGGAACTTGACGTGTACGGAATTGAGCGAGTTCCTCACGTTTGCCGTCCTTTTCTGATTCGAGCCAACCGTTGAGGCCGTGTAGATAAAAATCGGCGTAGCGCTCGATACCGGTGACAGGGCGTTCGGCGCGATCCACATAGCCGATGATGTGAGAGGCGATGGAATTATTTGGATACGCACGACGATAGACACGCTGACCGATCACGCCCTTGATGTTGAGCTGCTTGATCGCGGTAAAGGTTGTTTCCGTGATCGAATCGCTTAATTTTGCGTAGCGGATGGCTCGATTTCCGGCCGCGTCGGGAGCCTCATCTTGATCATCAGAATTCTCTATTTCTGAGTCAATGGATGTGATTGCTGTAAAGGCGTCACTGGGGGTGACATGAAACGCAAACTTCGCGGACTTGGGCGCAGAGGCTCCATTGCTCTCCGGGTTTTGAGTAGAATTTGATCCAGCCGCAGGACGAGTCTTCGTATTGAAAATCCGCACCAGTTCGCTGGGATTCATCCCAATCAAGCTGGCGAGTTGGGGCCACTTCGATTCGTCTTCTTTGCGCAGCGATTGGGGGTCTACAGCCAGAATAATGAGGGAACGACTGGTGGCGAGTTTAGCTCCGTTCGCGTCGAGAATATCGCCACGCCGACCCGGTAAAGGATCGATTTTATAGCGAGCTTGAGAAACGTAACGCATCAACGCATCGCGATCCAGAACGTGCAACCAAACCAAGCGCGCACCCACACCGACGAAACTCGCCAACACAAGGGTGGCGAGGAGGATTTGACGAGGGTTGGAAGCGAAGCCTTTGGACATAGCTAGTTACGTGAAGCCAGTTTGAAGCTAATCGGCATCGGCCGATCGGAAAGCAGACCCCGACTAGCTTTGGATGCGAGACGCATGCCGGCGTTATCGGTGATGGACTGAGCGACGGGCATGACGAGACCAAGGCGCATCGAGACATTGCGCTGTTTGAGGCGAGCTGGGTCTTGCTCAATTTCGATCGCGGTTGCGATTTCGTCGAGGTGGCGATGGAGCTCAGCCATACGCGACTCGAGGACCTTATTAGCGTTGGCGGTGAGAGAAATTTGATGACGCATCCACACCGCGCCCAGACCGAGCGAACCGCTAAAGCAGATGGTGCACAGCGTGAAAATGAAGAACTGATTCACAAAAGCGTGGTTGGTAGTACGCATGTTCGGATTAGACGAATGGGGAGGCGGTGATCAGAGTTTACGTAGGGAGCGAAGTTTGGCGGATCGGCTGCGAGGATTAGCAGCGAGTTCGTCTTCTGCGGGCGTCACCGGGCGGCGTGTGAGTGGCTCGGCGTACTTTTTGCGCAGATCCTGTGGGAGAGAATCATGGGCGCCTTCAGGTTGGCCGCATTGACGACGGAAAAATTGTTTAACAGGCCGATCTTCCAACGAATGAAAACTGATGACGACGAGCACGCCGCCGGGGGCCAGTTTTGTAAATGCCGCGGGTAAAGCGCGCTCGATGGCGCCGAGTTCGTCATTTACGGCGATGCGAATTCCCTGAAAAGAACGTGTCGCGGGATGAACCTTGGAGGTATGGCGATCACGCGGGGGAATGGCCTCAGAGATAAGGCTGGCGAGTGTTGAAGTGCGGGCTAACGCGCCCGTGGCGCGGGCAGAGATCAGAGCCCGGACGACGCGGCGCCAATTTTGTTCTTCGCCATAATCGCGGATCGCGCGCACGAGCATCTCCTCAGTCGCGGTCTCGAGCCAGCGACTCGCCGGCACACCGACGCGAGGATCCATGCGCATATCCGCAGGGGCGTCCTGACGGAACGAAAAACCGCGCTCACCGTCATCGAGCTGAAAAGAGGAAACCCCGAGGTCAAAAAGGATGCCGTCGAATCCCGTTTCAGGGAGCTCGCCGAGCTGACCAAAATCTCGATCCACGAGGGTAAAGCGTTGACCGTACACGGCGGTTAATTCGGCCGCTCGCGGGCCAGCCGCGGGGTCGCGATCCAGTGCGAGGACGTTTACATCTGGAGCCGTATCCAGCAGGGCGCGGGTGTGTCCGCCTCCGCCGAAAGTGCAATCCAAGTAACGTCCCGCCGGACGAGGCGACAGAAAGGCCAACGTCTCACGCATGAGGACGGGTTGATGGCCAGGTTGCATAGGCGCGGGGTGAATTTCAGCGACCGCCGCGGACATCACTGGAGGGCCGGAGCCTATTTAAATTAACCTGATAGACCGGACGTAAAATCAGGCCGTTACTCACGCGCGCGGTGACGATCGGCATAATCGAAGAGCGCAAAGTCGAAGCAGCGCGGTAGATGCGAGTCGAAACGCCAAGATTGCGCGGGGAGGCAGAGATTCCGACAGCCGCCTTGATTAAGGTTAGACGGGCGGTGGGGATAACGGGAGAGCGGCGCATGGTCGTTAGATCCCAAGCCGGCGCATGATGTCGCCGAAGTTGTCACCTGCCGTACGCGTCTCGACTTTAGCCCAACGGGCCGGTGCGTAGAGATTGAATTTGGTCAAGGAGCCCACGAGCACCGCATCTTTAGCGATTCCGGCATGAGCCAAAAGTTCGGTACCCACCGCGATGCGACCCTGTTTATCAAAAGAGAAAGCCTGAGTCTGAGAAAAAAAGCGGGCTACAAAATCCTGCCCCGCACCATCGCTTAATGCCATCTGCGCGATCTTGGCGTGAAGTTTCTCCACCTCAGCCGGAGGCAAAACGGCAACATAACCATCAGGATGCGGTGTGGCCAAAAACGCATCGCTTTCCTCGTGGGCATGGCGCCACGCCGAGGGGATCGTCAGCCGACCTTTCTCGTCGAGGGTGTGCCTAAAAAGGCCGGTATAAAATGCTTTTCCGGGTTGAGCCATGAGGGTCGGGAGCCACCAAGTGCTCCACAACGCCCCATTTCAACCCATTTTACTCCACAACGGTCAAGCAAAGATCAGTGAAAATCTCATAATATTGCTAACAAATTTGCATAAGTGTCGGTGTTCCCGCGGGTCTGAGTCGGTGTAAAAAAACACCTGCGAAGCCCCCGTTACGTTTATTTATGGGGCTTCGTTTGGCTGGGTCCGCTTGATGCCGACTAGTAGAGCGACCGTGTGCATCCGCGGTCGAAAACCCATCATCAGTATCTAAGATGACCCTAGCGTGACCTGAACACGATCGACGCGTGTCCGTCATTACCGGGGAAACACAGTACCCGGCGTGCAACCGAGGATGAGATCGCTTGCGAGAAGCGGAAGTATGGCGAAAAAATTAGATTATACTTGCACTAGTCGCCATATTGGCGACAATGGTTACTTTGAATGAGGCTTATTACCGTCAAGCGTCTGTGCGAATATGCCAAAGTTCATCCGACCGTTGCCAGTACGCTGGCTCATTGGACTGAACTCATGCTTCAAGGCGAGTTCACCCATCTCGTCGAGTTGCGTCGCGTGTTGCCGACGGCCGATCAGGTCAAAGTTAAGAGCGGACGCACGGTGACCATTTTCAACATCACAAACCACTACCGGCTGATTACCGCTATTCATTACAACCACGAGATTGTTTATATTCTGCTGCTTTTGACCCACAACGAGTACGACCAAGGCCATTGGAAAAATAATCTATGAAGATCGCGCGCAAACTGACCTTCGAGCGGCTGCCGACCACCTTCGACAGCCTGATCAAACTGCATCCGCCTCGTCCAATCCATGACGAAGTGGGCTACAGAAACAGCGTGGAGATCGTGGACGCGTTGGCCGGCCACGCGTTGAACCGCGACCAAGACGATTACCTTCTGCTTGTTTCGGGGCTGGTCGAGCGTTACGAGGCCGACACGCTACCGAAACGCTCCCGCTTGAGCGGTCTCGATATGCTACGATACATTCTGGGCGAAAACAGTCTGGGGGGCGATGACCTAGCCAAGATCATTGAGGTGGATCGGTCGGTGGCTTTTCGCATTCTCAAAGGCGAGCGGGGGTTAACGACTAACCACATCAAAGCGCTCTGCGAGCGATTCGGCGTGCCGGCGGATGTTTTTATCCGTTAGCAGCGTGAATCGGAGGCCATGGAGTAGATTATGGAACTCCGTCGAGTTCAATCGCGCTCGGGCGAGACTTTTCCAGTACTGTGCTTCCCTGGATAAATCGGCCACGCCCAACGCGTGTCCGTCAGTCCCGGAGAAGCACAGTGGTGCGATATTCTAATCCGTGACCGCGGGTGCGGGTGATTACATTTTGTAGTGAGGGATATCTAACCACGTGCCGCCTTTGATAGCCGATTGATGGGCCACAATGCCAGCGACAGTCAAATTGAGCGCCATGGCGACATGCACCAGCGGCTGACGTCCTTGGAGTAAGGCACTCACAAACTCGTTGGTTAAATGAGGATGAGAACCGCCGTGGTGGCCGGTGTAGGCGCCTACCATAGTTGAGGGGAAAGCTGGGCGTTGTAGGTTGGGAAGTTTTTCGCTCAGCCCTTTGTATTGACCGTAAAACGAGCCCCGTTGACCGCGAATACGGCCCATTTCACCGCCGGCGCCAGGGGTATCCCAACTGACCGCCATGCGGGCCATGCCGTTTTCGCTGGTATGAAAAAGGGCAATTTCTGTCGCGTAAGGATTCTGGTAAGAATTGTTAGGCGCCTGAAAATCGCTGATTAAACTCGGCGTACCGAGGCAGGAAACTTTGGTGAAGGCTTGGCCGGTTACACAGTGGTAGTAGGCATTGGAGTGAGTGGGGTACCACTGGGGTGGCAATCCGATGCGCCAACCTTTGTAGGAGTCGATGGGGGATGCCATGTAATGATAGTATTCCCCCTCGGCGTAGACGAGTTTGCCCAGATCACCGGCCTGATACAGTGTCCGCATGGCGTACAGGTCTTCGTGAAAAGCAGAGGTTTCAAACATCATGTAAGTCAGGCCGCTCGCCTTTACCGCTGCCCAGACCTGTTCGGCTTCTTCGAGCGAGCCGAATACCGCTGGCACCGCAGTGGCGACATGCTTGCCATGACGCAGAACCTCGAGGCAATGCCGAGCGTGACTCGGTGCATCAGTGGCAATGAATACAGCCTCAACAAGGGGATCTTTGACCATCGCCTCGAGAGAGGGATAAGTTTGAGAGCAGCGGCAGGCTTTTGCTAGGGCGGCGCAGCGCTCGGGAATCAAATCGGTGACCGCCACCACCTGCACATTGGGATGATCCTGAAAGCCAAAGTCCGCGCCAAATTTACAAACGCCATGGCCAGCAATACCTATTCGAATTTTTCGATCTGAAATGGGCTCCCAGCCAGACGCACGAATTGTTTTAGGGTCGGCGGATTCGAATCCTTGGATGGACTTTACGTCAGCGCCTAGGGTTTGAGCGGGCAGGCCTAGTGCGGCGGTGCCCAGCAGAGCACCTGCTCTTTGCAGGAAATTACGCCGCGAGACGCGGGCGCTTTCGCTGTGGGCGGACGAGGGTAAGGAGGGGCCAGCCGGCGGGGTATTCATGCGAGCAGGGTAGATCAGAGACCTAAAAACAAAAAGTGAAAAATGATCCCATGATCTACTAACAGTTTTGCGAATCAGGCGGCGGGGGGCCTTTAGACCTAAAGCCCATGGCTCAATCACCGATACACACTGAAATAAATGCCGCAAGGCGAGTAGCCCAGGCACTAGAATCATCATGCTGAATGCCGCGGGATAATTTTTAAAAGTGAGGATTGAGAAATTTGTTTTTGTTTTTTGCGTCCGGTTTTTCCACCGTGGCTGTCATGTCTACCGAACAAGCCGAAGTACTGAGCATCTTCACGCGCACGCGGGCGCTCTTGCAGGGGCATTTTGTCCTGCGCTCTGGGTTGCACAGCGGTCATTATTTTCAATGTGCGCAGGTCTGCCAGCACATGGATGCGGTCGAGCGCTTAGCCGAGCTGTTACTCGCAAAAGTCCGCAGCGCCGGCATCGTATTTGACACGGTTTTAGCTCCCGCAATGGGAGGCTTGGTCATCGGCCAAGAAGTCGCCCGACAAGCTAAAGTCCGCTATATTTTCGCTGAGAAAGAAAACAATGTGCTCGTGCTGCGGCGGGGCTTCACCTTGCGACCCGGCGAACGAATCTTAGTCGTCGAAGACGTCGTCACACGCGGTGGCCGAGTGCTGGAATGTGTAGAAATCGTCCGCCAAGCTGGCGGTAATACGAGTGCAGTAGCCATGTTGGTGGACCGGAGCGCGGGCACGACTCGTTTCACCGTGCCAGCAGTTTCCTTGCTAGAATTAAGTTTTCCGACGTATGGGGCGGATGCCGTGCCGGCGGAATTAGCGAGTATTCCGGTACAAAAACCGGGGAGCTGAGGGCGTTTCCCTCCTGCCCTACCCACCCAAAGCCTTCGGGCTGGAGCCAGAGGCTATTAAAAATTTCTGCGCAAAAAAAGCCGGACGTTAAAACGTGCCGGCTTTTTAATTTTTCTAATTCAGGGGCTGTCTGAACGCGAAGGAGCGGGGCGCGGCCGGTAAGGCTGATTTCATTTCACAGTCACTGTAACGAAGCGATTGAGCCCACGGTAATTCACAAAGAGCAGATGCCGACCAGCAATGAGTTGTTGGCGGGCAACATTCAAATCGGTGATGGCGACACGATCAATTTCAATGATGATCATACCTGGAAGTAGACGATCGGCATACGGCGAGGTTTCCTCGACCTCAGTGACGATGAGGCCATTGATGCGTGGGTCGAGGCCACTGCGTTTGCGGAGGTCTTCCGTGAGTTTGGATACGTTTACGCCCACAAGTAACTCGTTAGGTTTTTCCGTAAGTTTACCGAGCGTGACTTCGAGGGTAAGCTGCTTGGATTCGCGGATGAGTTTAATTTTCACTTTCGAGTCCGGCAGCATCTGCGCGACCATGAGACGCAATTCTTCGAGCGAGCTAACGGGCTTGTCATTGATAGCAAGGATGACGTCGGTGCGTTTAAGACCACCTTTATCAGCAGGGCTATCAGGGGTGATATCGGTGATGGCTACGCCTTTCGCGTCTTTGGGTAAACCGAGTTGTTCAGCGACATCGGCCGTGACTGTCTCGGATGAGACCCCTAGATAACCACGAGACACGGTGCCGGTGGCGATGAGACTATTCATGACATAGGCGGCAAAATTGATTGGAATGGCAAAGCCGATACCAATATTACCGCGAGAGGGTGAGATGATCGCACTATTTACACCAACGAGACGGCCCTTGGCGTCGACGAGAGCACCGCCGGAATTGCCCATATTTATGGCTGCGTCGGTCTGGATGAAATTTTCATAGCCGGCGACGTTCTCGAGCAGCCCGAGTTGGTTGCGCCCCTTGGCGGATACGATGCCCATCGTGACTGTTTGCCCGACGCCTAGCGGATTACCGACGGCGAAGACGACGTCACCCACGCGGAGTTTATCGCTATCAGCCAGAGTGATAGCGGGCAATTTTTCAGCTTCGATCTTGATGACGGCGACATCGGTTTTGGGATCGGCGCCAATAACTTTAGCGGTGAATTCACGTTCGTCGCTAAGCGAGACTTTCAATTCATCTGCACCTTCGATCACGTGATTGTTGGTAAGAATGTAGCCGTCATCTGAGATGATAACACCCGAGCCTAAGCCTTCTTGTTTACTATCACGTTCCTGCTCGGGTGCGGCGTCGCCAAAAAACTGGCGGAGCATGGGATTAACGACGCGTTGCTTAACAGTTTTACTCGAGTAGATGGAAACGACAGCTCGTTGCACGGGCTCAACCACGTCGGCGTAACTGGTGAGGACAGCGGACTTGCCGTCGTTGACCGGAGAGTTGTCGAGCTTAAGCGCGGGCTTCTTGGTGAGCGGGGCGTCTTTGGCCGAGAGCTCAGTGGGAGAAAGAAGGCCAAGTACCGCGGTAACTAAGACAAGAGGCAGAAGCTGGGATTTCATGGAAATAAGGGGCGACCCGCCTCGGTCGCTATTTGTTCCCGCGACCAAGTCTAATCGCGGGAGAACTCATGGGGCGTTAGAAACCTTTGATGCGGAACAGACCAGTGACGCTGGAGTTGGAGTTAATGCGCTGGATAGCTTGGCCAAGGAGGGGCGCAATACTGAGTACGGTGATTGGAAGTCCCCGCGTGTCGATGGGTACAGAGTCCGTCGTGATGAGTTCGTCGATGAGCCCGCTGCGCAAGCGCTCGTAAGCGACTTCGTTAAGGATGCAGTGGCTGACAGCGGCACGGACGCTACGGGCGCCGTGTTCGCGGAGCATTTTGGCGGCGGCGGTTAGGGTGCCGGCAGTTTCGGTGATGTCGTCGACTAATAGCACGTCACAGCCTTCAACTTCGCCTACGACGTTAATCGCTTCTACGGTGGTAGCATTTTTGCGTTTTTTGGCCACCAGACCGAGCCCCGCGCCAAGGATGTCTGCATAAGCGGAGGCCATTTTCATGCCGCCTACGTCGGGCGAGCAAACGACGAGTTTGTCGCTTTTGGTTTTGGTGAGATAATCGAAGAATACGGGTGAGGCAAAGAGGTGGTCGACGGGGATGTCGAAGAAACCCTGAATCTGTTGGCTGTGCAGATCCATGGTTAGGACGCGGTTGGCACCAGCAGAGACCAGCAAGTTGGCCACGAGCTTCGCCGTGATGGGCACGCGGGGTTGATCTTTGCGATCTTGGCGGGCGTAGCCGTAAAACGGGAGGACTGCCGTGATGCGTTGAGCCGAGGCGCGACGAGCGGCATCGATCATGATGAGTAATTCCATCAAATGATGATTGGTCGGCGGGCACGTCGACTGGATGATGTACGCGTCGTGGCCGCGGACATTTTCGTTAATTTTAACGAAAGATTCACCGTCGGGAAAACTCGTCACCGTGGCCTCGCCCAAGGGCATGCCAATGGATTGACAGATCGCCTCGGCGAGGGGCCGATTCGAGTTACCCGCAAAAATTTTCAATCGCGATTCGCTCATGTGGAAGAGATGTTGCGGGACGAACGGCTAGGCGGAAGACTTTTCTGCATCCGAGGGCAAGAAGTGTGATTCCAAAGCGTCGACCCGTTTGAATAAATCGGGTATTTTACGCCGCAAAACGTTGATCCGTTGCTCGAGTTGGTAGGGCAGACAGGGTGTGCCTTTAACAAAACTGCCTGCGGCCAAGTCTGTATTGACGCCGCTTTGGCCGTCGATTTTGGCCCCACGGCCAATAGAGATGTGTCCAGCGAGTCCTGCTTGGCCACCAATGATAACAAAGTCTTCGATCGTCGTGCTGCCGGAAATGCCGGCCTGGGCGCATACCAGACAATGCCGGCCGATGATAACGTTATGGCCGACTTGCACGAGATTATCGATTTTAGTCCCCTCTCCGACCACGGTGCGGCTAAAGCGCGCACGATCCAAGGTGCTATTTGCGCCGATCTCAACATCGGCCCCGATCACGACGGTACCAATTTGCGGGACTTTTTCGTGCCTGCCTTGGTTAAATTCGTACCCAAAACCATCAGAACCAACCACTACACCGGACTGGAGGCGGACACGAGCGCCCAAGGTGCATTCGGCCGCGACGATGCTGCCCGGCATCAACCAGCAATCCTCGCCCAAGACGGCTCCTCGCCCCACAAATACTTGGGCTTGAAGATGAACGCGCTCTCCGAGACGAGCATTGGCTTCAACTACGCAAAGAGGCCCGATGGTGGCCGACGCGGGGACAATTGCGCCAGCCGCCACGTAGGCCGAAGGATGCACACCGGCAGATGGCTTAGGCCAGAGTGATTGCTCGATGCGGGCGCATAGTTGAGCCAGGGCGACAGAGGGGTTTTCGACAAAGACGAATACTTGGTCGGGCCGTGGTTCTCCAACAAAGTCGAGTGGCACGAGAACGACCGAAGCGAGGGACTGAGCGACCTCCGGTTTGTACTTGGGATTACCAAGGAAAGAGAGGTCTCCGGGAGACGCGGCTTTAAGCGCCGCGATTCCGCGCACGGTTTGATGCGTTTGCCCAAGGGAACGCTTGGCTCGAACCGTCGATAAAATTTCTTCAGGAGAAAAGGCGACCTGCATGTTGGGGTAGTGTGCGGGAATTTATCGCACGGGCAATCCCAGGGTTGATGAACACATCGTGAGGGAGGGGTTCATAAATTTTTAAGCATAAAAAAGCCCCGCCAATGGCGGGGCTTTTAATGGATATCGCTGGCAATTATTATTTGGTCGAAACGCCAGGAACGGTAATTTTTGGTGTCTCGGTCGCAGCTGGAGCTGCTACGGGCGCAGCGGCTGGAGCGGGTGCAGCAGTGGCGGCAGGACGGTCCTTATTGATCTCTTTCATGACGTCATCGGTGATTTCGTAAGAAGCGTCGGCATAAATCACGCTTGAAACGCCGATGAGAGTCGGGCCGGCTTTATCGAGAAGGAGCGTGGCTCCCTTGCGCTTGGCTACATCGGATGCGATTTTGCTGATTTCCTCGAGCATAATGCTACGAAAATTCTGTAAGCGTTGCTGGAGGGAACGCTGGGTATTTTGAGCAAAGGTGCCGATTTCGTTTTTCTTGCGCTGAATTTCATCAAGCTTTTTAGCCGCTTCGTTTTGGGACTTGGCCTTGGCCGCGTCGGTAAGCGAGGGATTGTTGGCTTGATCGGAGAGCCCCTTGTATTCGTCGACGAGAACATTGCCGTCCTTGTTCATCTTCTCGATTTCTTCCTGCGCTTTTTGTTCATCGGCGCGGAGTTTAGCATTTTGCTCTTCGGTCTTGTAGTGCGAGTCGTAGAGCTTGGCCATATCCACCACGAGAATCGTGGGAGCGGCGGCTTGGGCGACTACGGCAGATAGAGCGATTGCCGCAAAAATCGAGAGGGAGGTGATGATTTTCTTCATGAGTAGGGTTAGGAGAATAAAGTGATATCTAAATCGAAATCAGAAGCGGGTGCCAAAGGAAAAATTGAATTGGTTGCCCTTCTTATTTTCTTTGGTGCCAGTGATTGGGATGCCGAAATCAAGACTGAGCGGGGCTCCAGCCACAAAGAGACGCAGACCGAAGCCGAAATTATCATTGTAGCTAAGCGGATTAAAATCGTAAGCACCTTTGTTCACGAAACCACCATCATAGAAAAGGGCGAAACGAATCGGGCTCACGATGTCGATGGAGTATTCAGCGCTGAAGAAGCCGTAAGATTTACCGCCGATTGGTTCGCCCAATTCGTCGCGAGGACCAACTTCACGATTTTCAAATCCACGTAGCGTGTAGGGTCCGCCAAGGTAGAAAGAATCATAATAAGGCAGCCGTTTGGTGGAACCAAAATTTTCGATCACACCAGCACGTGCGATAAGGGCTAGAACTTGGGCTTGGGTCTCAAAGATAGGGAAAAATTGAGAACCACGGAATTCAAAGCGGTAATAATTATCTTTGCCTCCCAAAGGCCCGCCGGCGACGTCCGTGTTGATCTCGACGCGATTACCGGAAGTGGTATTGATGATTTTATCGCGGGTATCGCGCAATAATTGAAAGCCGACTTTGGAAACGGTGTTTTGTCCGGATAGGGATCTAATGTAGCTGGAGGCTGAGCTCGATACATTTTTGATATCGATGATTTGATAGGTGTAAGAGAGTTTACCTTCCACCAATTCAAAGAGGCGTTTGCGTAGATAAATTTCTCCACCCGTCTCAATCTGGCTGTAGTACGAGCTGTTGTAGTCAGAGCTGGTACGAAATATACTAAAGCCCAAGGCCAACTGCTTTTGAAAGAGCCAAGGTTCTTCAAAGGAGAGGACAATTTCACTTGAGCGACTGCCCAACTGCATGCGAAGGCGAAATTTTTGCCCATCTCCTTGAAAGAGGGATCGGCGGTTAAAAATATCGAAATTGGACTGCGAGACTTCAGCAAACACAGTCGCTCGCTCAAGGGAGCTGAAACCGGCACCAAAGGTAAGATTGCCAGTCCGGCCCTCTTTGACGGCGATGCGCATATTGCGACGACCAGGAATATTAGTCTCCTGAGGAGTGACATTAACATCTTCGAAGAAACGCGTGTTCTCTAAGCGAAGTTTGCTAATTTTCATCAAAACGGTGCTAAAAACGTCACCGGGCCCGAGCACCAACTCACGCACAATAACGGTGCTCTTTGTCTTGGAGTTACCCTCGATGACCACGGATTCAACATTGAATTTTTCGCTCTCAGTAATACCGTATTCAATGTCGATATTTCCGGTATTGACGTTAGGTTTACGCACAAGCCGCACGCGGGTGTCGAGGTAACCGTCTTTGCCGTAAAAATCTTCCAAGCGCTCAACATCTTTATCGAGTTTGGACGGCACGAAGACGACGCCACTCTTCTGGCGAGCGACGCGCTTCAAAAGCGCCGAGGTAAACAGCTTGTTACCCTTAAAGGAGATTTCGCCGAGGCGGTATTGACGCCCCTCAGTGATGTTAATCGTCAAAACTAGTTTCTCGGGGGTCGGGTAAGCAAAAATTACATTATCCTGCGAGATTTCGACATCGAGATAACCGTGCTCGCGATAGTAATCGCGCAGCTTATCCAGATCATCATCAAATTGGTCATCCTTGAAACGACCCGAGCCGGTCAGCCAAGAAAAAATCCACCATTTTTTGGTCTCCATCTCGCCTTTGAGGGCGCGGGCTTTGATATTGGTATTTCCTACAAAACGGACATCGGAAATTTTAACTTTATTACCTTCTTTGATCTTAAAGATAATCGTACCGAATCCCGTGGCGCGATCACGTTCGATCGTGTAGGTAACCGAAATCTGATTATAGCCAGATTTCTGGTAGTACTCGCGGATTTTTTCAGAGTCTTCTTTAACTAAGCGCTCATCGAGGGCTGTGTTGGGTTTGGTCTTAATTTCTTTTTCCAAACGAGTGCCCTTCACCTTCTTATTACCCTCATAGCGGATAGCCAAAACGCGGTACTTAGGAGTGATTTCAATCACTAGGTTAAAAGACTTTCCGTCAACTGCTTCACGTTTAATTTCGATGAACTCAAAAAGACCGGTTTTATAAAGTGAGCGGATATCGCGATCGAGCATCGTGTCATCAAGATCACCGCCCTCGCGGACTTGCATGTTAGCACGGACGACCTGCTCGCTGACGTTGGCCGAACCCGCAAACTTAACGGTAATTGAGCCCACTTTGAAGGCCGGGGCCGCCTCTTGAGCCCCCGCCGATGCGGCAGGCTGGGCCTGCAAGGACATCGCACCCCCGGAGAGGAGGGCAAATAAGACAAAAAGGAAGCAGGCGACCCTGCGCACAGGGTTACTGAGTGTAGTTTTCAAAGCGGGTGATGTCTCTTAGGAACGTAAGCTTCAATTCTCCTACTGGGCCGTTTCGCTGCTTGGCAACGATTAACTCGGCCGAGTCGGCGGCGACCTGAAATTTTTCGTCAGCATCTTTGGGGCGAGCGAGCATTAGCACGACGTCAGCATCTTGCTCAATGGAGCCAGATTCACGCAGATCGGCCAATTTCGGGGTTCGGTTTTCTTTTTCGGAGGCACGGTTGAGCTGACTTAGTACAACGACGGGCAGATTGAGTTCCTTCGCCAGCGCTTTTAAACCACGCGAAGCCTCGGCGACTTGTTGTTCGCGGGGCATTTTTGAATCCGTTGGAGCGAGCAACTGCAAGTAGTCGACTACGATGAAGCCGAGGGGGTTGCGCGCATGGATGCGGCGGGCTTTGGCGCGCAATTGCATGATCGAGAGTGCGCTAGAATCATCAATAAAGATAGGGGCTTTAGAGAATTGATCGGCCGCCGCCAACAAGCGCGCTTGTTCGTCACCGTTTTTAGACAATAAGCCATCACGCAGCAACTTCATGTTCACGCGGGCGCGCGAGCATAGCATACGAAGCGCGAGCTGAGCGGCACTCATTTCGAGCGAGAAAATCAATACGCCCACTGGTTCGCCGCGGTGCGGCATGGCGGCCGATTCAGCCATGTTTAAGGCGAGCGAGGTTTTTCCCATCGAAGGACGGGCCGCGAGGATAATCATTTCCTGACGCTGGAACCCCCAAGTGAGCGCATCCAAGTCTTTGAAACCGGACGTAACTCCGGTCATCTCACCCTTTTTCATCATCATCTTGGTGATGACGCCCATCGCCTCGCGCGTGGGTTCACGCATGGGTTTTGCACTCTCGCTTACGCGATTCTGCGTGACGTTAAAAATACGCTGCTCGATCTGGTCGACAAATTCATCGATCCCACCGGTAAACCCATAACATTCTTCGACGGCACCCGTCGCCGAACGAATCAGTTCCCGCAGCAAATGGAGCTCACGGACTTTGTCGATAAAGTAGCCGGCTTGGGCCGTGGTCGGGATGCGGCTGCTGATCTGGGTGAGGAAAGCGAAACCTCCGACGGCATCGAGCTGCTTAATTGTTTTTAGATCTTCAGCGAGTACAGCTACGTCGACCGGCATCTGCCGATTGTATAAATCTAGCAAACGCTCAAAGACGATTCCGTGCGCCGCCAAGTAAAAGGATTCGGGGCGGATGCGCGCCTCAAGGCAGCGTGAAATCACGTCGGAGCCATCAAGTAGACAACAGGCCAGCAAATACTCCTCAGCTTCCAAGCTATGCGGCGGCGTTCGACCGGCAAATACTTGGGGTGAGTTCTCGGCGCGTCGCGAGAATTGTGGTGAATCTTCAGACATACGTGAGCCAGGATACAGACGGGTTACGCGCTGGTCCGCAATGGCGAGTTGTCCACAAACAATTCAGAAAAAACGAAGGCCGCGTCATCCGACGCGGCCTTCTGTAATAAAATACGCTAAAACTTATTTCTTGTCGCTCTTAGCGCCACCTTTGGCGGCGGGCTTAACCTCGACCGGGGCGGCAACTTCGATTGGATTCTCCGAGACGACATCAAAGCCAAGTTCGACGGAGACATCAGCGTGGAGCTTCACTTTAACCGTGTGCTTGCCGAGGGTCTTGACCGGGGTGTGGAGGTGAATGCGTTTCTTATCGATCGTGAAGCCGCCAGCCACGAGTTTGTCGTGGAGGTCGTTCACGGTGATGGCACCGAACATCTTGCCGCCTTCGCCCGTCTTCACGGCGAAGGCTAGGCTCGTCAGCTCGAGTTTCTTGGCGAGTTCTTGCGCGCCGTTGAGTTCCAGCGATTCGCGCTCGGCGCGACGCTTTTTAAGCGCTTCGACCTGTTTGCGGTTCGCGGTGGTGACCGGCGCGGCGAAGCCACGCGGGAGGAGGAAATTGCGGGCATAGCCTGCACGCACTTTAACTTGGTCGCCTTCGCCGCCGAGACCTTCGACGGGTTTTAAGAGGAGGATGTCGCTGTTAGCCATGTTGTTTTGGTATTAAAAATTTAGATTGAGAGGGAAGTTACTGGCGCCGGTTTAGAACGGCACATCTTCATCGATGTTGCTGGCCGCCGGTGGGCGGGAGGCTGTTCCACGGGCTGGCGGAGAATGACGTTCGGGTGAGGTCTGATCGACATCATCCGTCGAGCCGCCCATTCCAGGTGCGGTACTAGCTCCGCCGCGTGTGGATAGAAATTGAACGTTGTCGAGAACGACCTTGAGTTTGCTGCGTTTCTGTCCGCTTTGCTTGTCTTCCCATTGGTCGAGTTTAAGACGGCCTTCAACCATAGCTGGGCTGCCTTTAGCAAGGTATTTGGCGACGAGCTCGCCTTGTTTACCCCAAGCCTCGATATCGATGAAGGTCGTCTCGTCCCGCGTAGCGCCTGACTCGTCCTTGAATTGGCGGTTCACAGCCAAACCGAATTGGCAAATGGCCGTGCCCTTGGGCGTGACCCGCAGTTCGGGGTCACGGGTAAGATTTCCGATTAGAAATACTTTGTTGAGGTAGGCCATGGGACGAGGCGACGGAAGAATCGCGATTAGACAGACTCAACGAACGTGCGGTAGACGTTATGGTTGAGGCGGAGGCGTTCCTTGAGTTGGCCCGGGCCTTCGGAGGGGGCGCTGAAGGAGATGTGCACGTAGGTGGCACCAGTGAGCTTAGGGTCGGTGACGCGCACAAAATCGCGACGGCCGAGATTTTCAACGGAGGTCACGTCGCCTTGAACGGCGGTGATAACTTGCTTCACGCCGTCGATGATCTGATCGACGGATTCTTCCTTGCCACGGTTGTCGATGATGAAGGTGGCGCGGTAATTGCGTTTGGACGGGTTCATGGATTGGGTTCTCGGCGGTTGAGTTGATTCATGGCGAAGGAAGCGCCGCGAGTCAGCAGCAATTCCAAGCCTTCGATGTAATGGGTGAGTTTTTGTTGAATGATGATACTTTGATCTGTCGTAAATTTTCCGAGGACAAAGTCCTTGAGGTCCATGGCCGCGGGTTGCTTTGGGCCGATACCCACGCGAAAGCGCAAGAAATCGGGGCCTAGTTTTTCGAGCAAGCTGGAGACACCATTGTGCCCCCCTGCCCCGCCGTTTTCAGCCACTTTTACGAGGCCGACTTCGATGTTAAGATCATCGTAGATTGCGACGATTTCAGGCGTGGCCAATTTATAGTAACGGGCCACGGCAGCGACGGATCGACCACTTTCGTTCATAAACGTAAGCGGCTTTACCAGCCAGCGGGTACAGCCAGGCGCGAAATCCCAACGGGCGATTTCGGCTTCGAAGCCAGGCTTGGTTTGCCAGCTTAGCCCGTGCTTTAGAGCAAGGGCCTCGATGACAACCCAACCTAGGTTGTGGCGGGTATTCGCATAATCGCGACCTGGATTTCCCAGGCCTGCGACGAGCGAGATGGACATGACTCAAAGAACATTCGCCGTGGGCGTCGCCACGAGTGCGACGCGCGGGCGATCGGAAAACGCTTACTTCTTGGCGGGCGCAGCGGGCTTGGCAGCGGCGGGCGCAGCGCCGGCCTTGGCGGCAGGAGCAGCGGCTTTGGCATCGCCAGCAGCGGGAGCAGCGGCACCAGCCGCGGGAGCGGCAGCGCCGGAAGCGGGAGCAGCGGAACCTTCGGCAGGAGTGGCGGCGGCCGCGACTTCCTGCACGACTTCGGCGACGGGTTCGACGCACGAGACGATGGGTTGTCCTTTAGCGTCCAAAAACTCGACGCCAGCGATGGACTTGAGTTCAGAAACTTTGATGGTCTCGCCGACCTTGAGCTCGCTGACGTCAACATTGATAACTTCAGGCAGATCCTTAGGCAAGCAGCGGACACGCAGCAAGTGGGCATTCATCTCAAGCACGCCGTTTTGGTTTTTAACACCAAAGGATTCACCGGCGGTCACGACTGGGACGCGAATTTCGAACAGCTCGTTAGCCTTAACTTCTTGAAGGTCGAGATGGAGATATTTATCGGTGATCGGGTCTCGCTGAATCTCTTGGAGGAAGGAAAGGGCCTTTTCGGCTTTACCAGTCTGTTGGAGCTGGATGAGCACGGCGCGGCCGGAAACAACTTTCAGCAAGCGAACGAACTCGGGGGTATCCACCGAGAGCTTCTCAGGGCTGGTATGCTTTCCATATAGGATCGCAGGAATGGCATTCGCTTTACGAACGCGACGGGATGCACTGCGACCGGTCTGGGTGCGCGGAGTGACATTGAGGGTGAGCTGAGTTTTCATGAATTTGGTCCCCCTGTGACCCCGGAAATCGGGGGCAGGCGTATTGGAAAAGGTTTGAATGTGTAGAACAGGCCCCAGCGAAAGCAATCAAAAGTTCACAAACCATGGATTTTTCTGCTCCGAATGTAAAAGTAGCATTGACAAGACCGTGAGCAGTTATGTTTTCCAGACCTCCCAGTCGTGATGTAAATCACGCATGGAAATGATGCCTGGTAGCTCAGTGGCAGAGCAGGTGACTGTTAATCACTTGGTCGTAGGTTCGACCCCTACCCGGGCAGCCACTTTAGCCTCAAATACTTACAAGAGTATTTGAGGCTTTTTTTGGGCATAAAATACTTAACGTATCCCCTTAGCGCCCCCTTTTTTCGTTCTCTTTTTATGGTGTTGCTTCGCGGAAATTAGCTTCGAGACACGCCAAGATTAACTTTTCGCTAAGGTGGAAACGGATAGCGCAGGGTCGAGAGCGAAGCAGCCAGCCCGACGCAAACAAAGGCCACGGACGTTGGTCGGAGAGGAATGTAGTTCCAAGCTAGCGAAAATACGGCAAGCAGCCCCGTAAAAAAAGCCTAAGCCCACAGGCGTTGGAGTTTAATCCAACTTAACTCGAGCACGGCAAAAAGCCTCGCACTTTGCGTAAATCTCCTGTGCCGAGGACAACATCAACGCTTCCGCCGCCAGGTCACGAGCATCCGCCATCGTCATCGCCCGCAGCAAATATTTCACCGCCGGTAATAGCGGCGGAGCCATACTCAACGCATCCACGCCGAGCCCAAGCAGCAAGGGGACCAACACCGGATCGCCGGCCATTTCACCACATACGCTGACGGGGACTTTCGCTCGATGCGCCTCGTCGACAACGTGCTTGAGGGTGCGAATCACCGCCGGATGCGTAGGCTCGTAAAGGTGAGCAATGCGATCATTACCGCGGTCGATCGCCAACAGGTATTGAATCAAGTCGTTAGTCCCGATGCTAAAAAAATCACAGCTGCGTGCTAACAGATCGGTGGTCACCGCTGCACTCGGGATCTCAATCATCGCGCCGACCTCAATATCGGCATCAAACACTTGTCCACGCGCCCGCAACTCGACTTTGCATTCCTCTAAAATCACGTTAGCTCGGGCTAATTCATCCGCGCCGCTAATCATCGGGTACATTAGACGCACGCGACCGTGCGCACTCGACATCAAAATCGCTCGGAGCTGATCTTTAAAAATGGCCGTATGCTCCATGCAAAACCGAATCGCCCGGAAGCCCATGAAAGGGTTTGCTTCCTTGGGAAATAGATCGGGATTACCCGCCAGCGGCTTATCTCCGCCGAGATCCAGCGTGCGAATCACCACGGGCAGCGGCGCCATACCTTCAGCGAGTGCCTTGTAAGCGACGAATTGCTCCTGCTCAGTCGGAATACGCGCCGAGTTAAGATAAAGATATTCGGTGCGAAACAACCCTACGCCTTGAGCAAAATACTCCTTTGCGAGCTCGATCTCTTCCACTTTTTCAAGGTTCGCCAGCAGGCTGATGCTCACGCCGTCGAGCGTGACCGCCGGTTGGCGGTTGGCTTCAAGCAGACGGTGTTCAAACGTCTTCTTCTGCGACTGAATTTTACCGTAGCGGAACAAGGTTTGCTCTGAAGGATTGACGATGACGATTCCATCGTAGCCATCAATCAGGACCCAATCTCCCGTTTTCACCCGCTTGGTGAGATCGCGGACACCTACAACAGCCGGCACCTTCATCGACCGCGCGACGATGACTGCGTGACTAGTCTTGCTGCCCGAGTCCATCACGATACCGAGCGCCGCACTGCGGTCGATACTCGCCGAGTCCGAGGGTGAGAGATCGTTCGCTACGACGATACGTTTTTCGGCGAGTTTACTCAGACTGTTTTCCGCCTGTCCGAGTAAATTTTGCAACACCCGCTGGGCGACATCGCGAATGTCTCCTGCGCGTTCCCGCAGATATTCATCATCTATTTCGGAAAACGCCTGAATGTAGCGCGAAGCTACGTTATTAAAACACGTTTCGATATTACTTCCCGATTTCTCAAATTCTCGGATCGTCTCCCCAATCAAAGCCTGATCTTCGAGCACGAGTAAATGGGCGTCGAAAATCAACGCCTCCTCTTTGCCCAAATTTTTCTCAACCTCGTCCTGAATTTTTGCGATCTGCTGCCGCGTGGTGAGCAAGGCCTGATCAAATCGCGCGATCTCCTCAATGCGTTTCTCCAAGTCGACTTGATAACTCGGCACTTCCACATCGCTCTGCAGATACACAAAAACCGTGCCATAGGCAATGCCCTGCGAGGCGGAGATGCCTTGCACCACGATTTCTTGCTGGTTGCGAGAGTCCGATGACATGCGAATGAGTCGCCAGTACGGAGAAACCGGCGGCGCCGAGGATATCGCTTTGCCCTATAGCCTGGGTCAATGCTGATTCACGTGACCCGCGTCTCAACCACGAAACATGTCGGCCCCCAAGCCGCGCGCACCGATTCGATAATTGTCGCAACAGGCGCGTCCTCCGCTAAAAGCGCAAAACACGCGCTCCCGCTGCCACTCATACGCGGCGCTAAACCAAAATTTTTCTGTAACTCTCGCGCCAAAGCTGGCAAAGCCACGAATTTCTCAAACGCCACCCGCTCCATATTATTAAAAAGCAACGCCTCGACCGGTAATGCGCCATCAGAACACCACCTAGACAACTGCGCCTCCGCCTCGGCCAAACCCAGATAACTCCCGGGTGCCTCACTGGCCATCCGCGCATAAGCCCAAGCCGTAGCGATCCCAAACGCCGGCTTAAACACCAACACCCGACGTCCCCGCAAGCGGGCGCTCGCCGCCGCCGGCAAAGCTGTGATCCTCTCCCCGCGACCGCGCATGACCATAGGTCCATCATTAAAAAACAAGGGGCAATCAGAGCCCAAACCCGCCGCGATCTCAGCGAGTTTTTCACTGCCCATACTAACACCAGAAAGTACCGCCATAGCTCTCAATGCTGCAACCGCATCGCTACTCCCACCGCCCAGACCTGCGCCCATGGGCACGCGTTTTTTTAGAAAAAATTTCACCGCACCTCGCCAACCGCTCGCCGCCGCAAAAGCATGGGCTGCTTTTAAAACCAAATTAGTCTCATCCACGGGTACCGCTGAATCATCGCACGCTAAGGTAAAGCGCTCCGAACCCAACGATTCCGGCAATACCTCCGCGCGCAACGTATCGCCAAACGCCAAGGTTGTAGCAACAGACACTAATTCATGAAATCCGTCTGCCCGCCGTCCCGTGATGGCAAGAAACAGGTTCAGCTTCGCGGGGGCAAAAATCTCGGTAGCGCTCACCCACCCATCCAAGACCGCCCGACGGCCAGCCCGCGAGCCGCATTTTTGGTTTTTGATTTGTGACACAGACTACCCCTTAGTGCGCATACAACACCGATGGCCACCGAACTCATCCTCGTCCTCGACGCCCAATCCCCACGCACCGTCGCCCCCGCTTTGCGCCAACTCCAAGGCACCGTCCGCTGGGTTAAAGTTGGACTAGAGATGTTTACCGCCTGCGGACCCGACTGCGTGCGTGAAATCGCCGACCTCGGCTTCGACGTTTTCCTTGACCTCAAGCTCCACGACATCCCCAACACCGTAGCTAAAGCCGTCGAATCAGTAGCCCCTCTCCCGATTAAGATGCTCACGCTCCACACCTGCGGAGGCCGCGAGATGATGCAATGGGCCGTCAAAGCCCAACAACAGCACGCACCCCACTTACTGCTCCTAGGAGTTACCGTTCTGACATCCATGGACGCACACGGATTGGCTGAAACCGGCGTGAGCGCCGCCCCAGTCGATCAAGTTGTCCGTCTCGGCCGGCTCGCCATCGACTCAGGCCTGCGCGGCCTTGTTTGCTCCCCGCTCGAACTCGCCCCACTGCGCGCGGCGCTTCCCGCTGAAGTCGCCCTCGTCACACCCGGCATTCGTCCTATGGGCGCTGATGCCGGCGACCAATCACGCATTATGACGCCTGCCGAAGCTGCGCGCGCGGGCGCCAGCCACATCGTCGTAGGACGCCCGATTTTCAAAGCAGCCGATCCGGTAGCTGCCGCCCGCGCTATTATGGCAGAGCTGGCGGGCAACTAAACCACCCTCTTCCAACTCCCTCCTTAACCATGCCTCGTACCGCCGCCATCCTCCTAGCCGCCGGCAGCAGCACGCGCATGGCCGGCGCAGTCGCCGATAAAATCCTCGCGTCCCTAGCCGGCCGCCCAGTCTTTGCGCACTCCGCCGCCGCTTTTGCCGCCAGCGGCGTTGCCGATTTTTACGTCGTGGTATATCGTGATCAACGCCAAATGCTTACCTTATCGGCGCACACACCCACGCCGTGCGTTCTAGTCAAAGGCGGGGCCGAGCGCCAAGACTCCGTCGCCGCCGCGCTAGCCGCGCTACCGCCGGACATAGCCTACGTCTTTGTCCACGACTGCGCCCGCCCGCTTGTGAGCCCGGAGCAACTCGTCGCCCTCCATAAAATAGTAGTTCGCGAACACGCTGTAGTGCTCGCCCACCGCGTCACCGATACGATCAAAAAGCACCGTAGTGATGCCCGCCTGCGCACTCTCGAGCGTGAACGCTTATGGGCGATGGAGACCCCGCAGGTGTTTTCCCGCGATCTGCTCGAGCGCGCCTACGAGCGCGTCGCCAAGAAAAAACTCCGCATCACCGACGATGCCCAAGCCGTCGAATCCCTCGATCACCCGATCGCCCTACTAGAAAACACCTCGCCTAACCCCAAGCTGACCACGCCTGGCGATCTGGCCTACCTCGAATTCCTGCTCGCTCGAGCTCCCGAGGCGGCCTCGTCCTCCGAGTAATACTTCAGCATTACTGTATGAACCTACGCATTGGCCACGGATACGACATCCACCGCTTAGTCCCCGGCCGCCCACTGATTCTCGGCGGCGTCCGCTTCGCCACTGACTACGGCCTAGACGGCCACAGCGACGCCGACTGCCTCACCCACGCCATTTGCGACGCGCTTCTGGGGGCCGCCGCGCTTCCCGACATCGGCCACTTTTTTCCCAACACCGACGTCGCTTTCAAAAACATCGACTCGCAAGTCTTACTAAGGCGCGTCGTCGGAGAACTCGCCGCCCGTCATTACACACTCGTCAACATCGACGCATCCCTTATCGCCGAGAAACCCAAAATCGCGCCCCATCTCGCCGCGATGAAATCCACCCTTTCGGCCTCAACCGGTCTTACCCTCGATTGCATCGGACTTAAAGCCACCACTAATGAGGGTGTCGGCGACCTCGGCCGCGGCCTAGCTATCGCCGCCCACGCCATCTGTCTGATCGAGAAAAAATCTTGAAACGCGGATTTACCGTTTCGCTATAAATTGATGTCCGTCTTCTATTCGAACCATCGCGCTCCTTTTGGTCTGCCGCTATTTTTATTTCTACTGGCTTTCAGCTTTGGCCTCATGGGGTGCGCCCCTCGCGAAACTCCGGTCGTTAACGGCAATACAACCCAGACGCTTCATCGTGGCATCGGCAACGATCTAGCCGACCTTGATCCGCATCTTGCAACACAAGCCGCCGACTACAACGTACTATCCGCACTTTTAGAAGGTCTGGTTGCGGAAGACCCCGTGGATCTGCACCCCGTACCTGGCGTAGCCCAGTCCTGGACGGTCTCACCCGACGGCCGAACCTACACCTTTCACCTGCGAGCCAATGCCCGTTGGTCCAACGGAGCTCCGGTTACCGCCGATGATTTCGTTGGCTCATGGCGACGCATGTTGACGCCTGCTCTCGGCGCCGATTACGCCAATCTACTTTATATCATCCAAGGCGCCGAGGCCTTTCACAAATCCACCGCGCCGTGGTCCGCTGTCGGACTCGTCGCGCCCGATGCGCACACCTTTGTCGTCACACTCGAGCATCCCGCGCCGCATTTTCTTACTCTGCTCAACCACACCGCATTCTTCCCCGTTTATTTACCCGCAATCGAAAAAAGCGGCTCAGTCACAGCCCGTGGCAACCCATGGGCCCGACCCGGCACCTTTATTGGGAACGGCCCGTTTAATCTTAAAACATGGCGCGCCGGCCAAGTCATTATAGCAGAAAAATCGCCCACGTATTGGGATGTCGCCAGCGTTCGCCTCAACGCCATTCAATTCCATGCCATCGAGTCGGTCGACACGGAAGAACGCGCCTTCCGCGCCGGCCAGCTGCACCTTACCGAAACCGTGCCTCCGGGAAAAATCGATAGCTACCGCAAGACCTCACCCGAACTTCTGCGCATAGATCCATTGCTGGGCACCTATTTTTTTCGTCTAAACATCAATCGTCCTCCGCTCACCGATCCACGCATTCGCCGCGCCCTAAGCCTGGCTCTCGACCGTACCGCCATCGTCGATAAAATCCTCCGTGGTGGCCAACTGCCCGCCTCACGTATTGTCCCACCGGCCCTGCTAGCCTCGCCTATCGACGCGCTGCCCGCACCCGCTCCAGGCGCCGCCGCCGCCCTGCTATTAGAGGCCGGTTATCCAGGCGGCCGCGGACTCCCGCCGCTCGATCTGTTATTTAATACTTCCGAAATTCACCGCACTATAGCCGAAGCCGTCCAAGAAATGTGGCGTCGAGAACTAGGCCTCGAGGTCCGACTGACTAACCAAGAACTCAAGAGCACGCTGTCCGCCCGCCGCGCTGGAGATTTTCAAATCCTTCGCTCCGTATGGACAGCAGATTACGCTGATCCCACTTCCTTTCTCTCTATTTTTACAACCGCAAGCGGCAACAACTACACCGGCTGGTCGGACTCTTCCTACGATGCCGCACTCTTCGCGGCCGCGCGCACAAGCGACGAGGCCGCGCGCAAAGCTCTATTTAATGAGGCTGAGCGAATTCTACTCGACGCTGCTCCAATTATTCCGATTTTTCACTACACCCATGTGTTTCTGCTTCAGCCATACGTACGCGGCTGGAATTCGACGGTGCTAGATCATCACCCCTACAAACATGTCTGGCTTGAATCGCGTTGAGCGTTATTCAGGGTTCTAGCCCAAATTTTCGCGGATCAAAACCCCGCGCCGTCAGCGCTGCACCTAGAGCCTTTAAATCTAACCGCGCGCCTGGTTTGATCCCATTGGTGCGAAACCAGCCTTGGTTTGTCTCCACCACAAACTGCAATCGCTGGCTCCGCGATGAAAGCGATTTTTCGTCAAATGGATACGCGGGGTAATATTCCATCAAAACTCCCTCCGAGCTAAAATATGCAATATCAAGCGGAGTTGGCGTGTTTCGCATCCAAAAACTCATGGGTTGTGAACGTTCAAAAACAAACACCATGGCGTCATCTACTCCCAGATCGCGACGATCCATCAAACCGTGCTCGAGCTCCTTTGGCCGAACCGCCAACTGCATTCGCAGCGATTTACCACCGAGGTTTAGCGTGAACCAGTCTGCAACGCTCTTGGGTTCTTTGACGACGATGGATTTTCCGGCGGCCGACTCCACTTGGCCACAGGCAGAAAACAGCAGCGCCGAAGCGACTACCGCTACCTTGTACGTGCATGAAACCGGATTTGCATTCTTCATCAGCTCCGTGGCTAATCATACCCGTACCGTTATTCAACTCCTCTCTCGCCGTGCCTCCTTCGCCGCTCCAGCCAGCCCCGCCCCCCTTGCTCTATGCCGACACCGAGCGTAGCGCCGACGCGCTCTATTTTGGCCGTGTATCCGTACCTGATCCTTTTGTGGCCCTCGCTGCGCACGGAAAAAAGTATGCTGTAGTCAGCGCGCTAGAGTTTGGCCGTGTCCGCCGAGACTCCGCCTTTGATCGCGTCCTTCCGCTAGAGACCTACCTAGCCAAGGCCCGCGAGATCTGGCCCGAACGCAAACCAGGTGCGGCAGAGGTCATCTTCATTCTTGCACGCGAGTTGCGCCAACTTTCATTCACAATTCCCGAGGATTTTCCAGCTGGAGTTTACGAAAAACTTTTCGAGCTAGGCCTAGATCTTACCGTGGCCAACGGACCGTTATTTCCCGCGCGAGAAATTAAAACATCAGCCGAGATCGCTGCGCTTAGCGAGGGCAACCGATGCAGCGCCCTAGGCATCGCTGCCGCCGCGAGCGTACTACGCGCAAGCACGATCCGCGGCCGCTCTCTGATGTATAAAGGCAAGGCACTCACGAGCGAACGCCTGAAGTTCGCCATCGAGTCTGCCTGCCTTGCCGCCGGTGCAGTCTCTAGCAACACTATCGTGGCCGGAGGTGACCAAGCCTGTGATCCCCACGAGCGTGGCTCTGGCCCGATACGCCCAAACGAATTGGTCATTGTTGACGTCTTTCCGCGAGTCACCGCCAGCGGCTACCATGGAGACATGACACGTACGTTTTTACGGGGCCAAGCTTCTGATGCGCAACACGCCCTAGTGGAGGCCGTCCGAGCTGCCCAACTTGCCGCACTTAAAGCCGTCCGCGCCGGCGTCACCGGGCGCACCGTCCACGAGGCGGTCGTAACGACCTTTACCGAGCGTCACTACGAAACCCGCCACACGTCAAAAGGCTCTTCAGGTTTCTTCCATGGTACCGGCCACGGCCTGGGACTCGCCGTCCACGAGTCACCCGGAGTTAGCTCGCGCTACGACAATATTCTCCGTCGAGGCACTGTCGTCACCATTGAGCCTGGCCTCTATTACCCTGGCCTAGGCGCGTGTCGCATCGAAGACGTTGTGCAAGTAACTGCCACCGGCCATAACCTCCTTTCCAAATCCCCCTACACTTGGGAACTACGCTGATCGCCTGCTACGATGAAAAACCTCTCCCCCCTTCTAAAAAAAATCTCCGCTCTCCGCATCCTGGTCATCGGTGATGTAATGCTCGACCGCTATTTTTGGGGTGACGCCACCCGCATCTCTCCGGAGGCCCCGGTGCCCGTCGTAGACATTCAACGTGAAACGGCCACGGCGGGCGGAGCAGCTAACGTCGCTCTCAACCTCGCCTCGCTCGGTGCCCAAGCTACAGTCGTAGGCTACTTCGGCGACGACGAAGCCGGTCGAGTTCTCACTGCCACTCTCGCCGATAAAAAAATCGCTACCCTGTCCACTCCCGGTAAAGCGCAGACGATCGTGAAAACCCGCGTGCTTGTGCAACGCCAACAACTTTGCCGACTCGATCGCGAAGCTCCTCCCGCCGCTTACGCCGTAACCGCGGACGAAGCCGAAAAACTCCTACGCACTGCCATCGCTCGACACGATGCTGTCATCTTTTCGGACTACGCTAAAGGCATCCTATCTGACGCACTCGTAGCCCGCATCACCAGCCTCGCTCGAGCCTCCGGCAAATTCATCGCACTAGACCCCAAACCCCGCCACGCGCTCACTTTTCACGGACTGGATCTGATCACGCCGAATAAACGCGAAGCGCTCGAGCTAGCCGGTATCCACCCCGCACCACACGAACCGTTTCCCGCCGCCGCCGTCTGCGCGCGACTCCACGAGAAATTTGCGACCAAGCACCTCGTCATCACCCTTGGTGAAGACGGCATGTTATTGAGCACCGACGGAAAAATTCTCAAAACTATCCCCACCGCCGCCCGCGAAGTCTACGACGTCTCAGGTGCGGGTGACACCGCTCTTGCCGCCCTTGTACTAGCGCTCGCCGCCGGCGCGAAACTCGAAGCGGCCGCGCATTTCGCCAACGCCGCCGCCGGCGTGGTCGTCGGCAAACTCGGCACCGCCACGGTCACGCCTGTCGAGTTGAAAGCCTACCTTCGCGGTCACTGATCGCCACAGCGCCTCATGTCCAAAGCCCTTTTTCTCGACCGCGATGGCACGATCATCGTCGACAAGCACTACCTCGCCGACCCAGCCGGTGTAGAACTCATTCCCGGAGTCCGATCGGCGCTACAACGTGCCCGTGAGCTCGGCTACAAACTGTTCCTTTTTACCAACCAATCCGGCATCGGTCGCGGCCTTTACACGCTCGAGGACGCTCTCCAAGTCAACGCCCGCATGGAGACGCTACTCGCCCTCGCCTCCCCGCTCTTCACCGATCTTTGCATCGCTCCCGAGGCACCCGACCAACCTTCGCTCTACCGCAAACCCTCTCCGCGTTTCATCCATGAAATGATCGCGGCGCACCAACTCGATCCCGCTCAGTGCGCCATGGTCGGTGATCGCCCAAGTGACGTCCAAGCCGGCCTTAGTGCGGGGATTCGCTCGATCGCAATCTGCACTGGCGAACATACCACTGAAACTTGGCGTCAACACGCGCTCCATGGCGTTGAAGTCCACGCTGACCTTGCCGCCTTCGTCGCCACACTAAATTGATTTTTCCGACGATAATTCTGTCTTGTTTTACCTCGTTCGTGGTTCCTTTTTTCACCGCAGCTACCAATGCCTGAACTCGCTGAAGCCGAATTTTTTCGCAAGCGCTGGCACCTGGCTGCACTACGCTCACCGAGGATTCTACGAATCCACACTCACGACGACAAAAAGCTATTCCGCACCGCGCCCGCAGCCGGCCTTAAAGCCGATCTAACTCATACTGATTACAGCACCTCCGCCGCCGCCGCGAAACAAATTCTTTTCCGTTTTCAACGCCCGGCCAATGCCACCGCTCCAGCTATCGAGTCTTGGCTTGGCATCCACCTTGGCATGACCGGTGACCTCAGCGTCTTTGAGCCTAGGCATATCCCGCGCAAACACGATCATCTGATCCTCTACACCTCAGCTCACGCCCTCGTATTTTCTGATCCCCGCATGTTCGGTCGTATCCAATTTCAAACCGGATCCACAGCCCCAACTTGGTGGACGCAGATCGCCCCAGCGCTGCTTTCAACTGCCTTCAGCGCCCAAGTCGTTGCGGCGTTTCTGCAGCGACGAGCCCGCGCTCCAATTAAAGCCGTCTTACTCATGCAGGAACGCTTTCCCGGCATCGGCAACTGGATGGCCGATGAAATTCTATGGCGCGCGGCCATCCATCCGGCGCAACCCGCCGGCAAGCTTCACCCCACCGAGGTTAAAAAACTCTGGCGCGAATGTCGCGCCGTCGCCCGCCTCGCCCTCAACACCATCGCCGGCCGCGGCGATGACCTTCCAGCAGATCTCAACATCGCCATCCCCGATACGTGGCTGTTTAACCATCGCTGGGGAAACGGCGGTCACTGTCCCAAAACCAATAAACCCCTAGCCCGTGCGGAAATCGGCGGTCGCACCACCTGTTGGTCTCCGGCGCGCCAAAAACTCCACGCCTAAAGCCCATGCTTATACGCGACCGCTCAACCCTACTTTTCATCGGCGACTCGATCACCGACTGCGGTCGCGATGCGACCGGTAATCCGACTCCTTGGAATCTGAACACCGGACTTGGCCGAGGCTACGTCGAGCACGTCGCTAGCCATTTCGGCGCCGTCCATCCCGAGAGTAACATCCGCGTCATCAATCGAGGTATTTCCGGAGATACTGTACGCGACCTAGCGGCACGCTGGTCGACCGACGTAATTGCGGCAAAACCCGATTGGCTTTCGATCATGATCGGCATCAACGATGTTTGGCGCCAATTCGACCAACCACTCGTCCCCGAGGCTCACGTCCCACTGGAACTTTATGAACGCACACTTGCCCGCCTTGTCCGCAACACCCGCCCCAAAGTTAGCGGTCTCATCCTGATGACACCCTACTTCATTGAGCCCAACCGCGCCGACCCCATGCGGCGATGCATGGACGAATACGGAGCCATTGTAAAAAAAATCGCTCGACGCCACAAAGCCTGCTGCGTCGATACACAGGCTGCTTTCGATACCGTGCTCGTCCACACACATCCGATGACCCTAGCTTGGGACCGCATTCACCCCAACTCCACGGGACACACGATTCTCGCTCGCGCCTTTCTCTCCGCCATCGGAGCCTAAGACCCCGCATGTCCGCTGCTGCAAAAAAAATCCGCCTCGACGAACTTCTCGTCACTCGCGGCCTCTCCGCCTCCCGCGCCCAAGCCAAAGCACTGGTCATGGCCGGGCGAGTACGTAGTGGCACTGAGCGCCTCGACAAACCTGGCCGTGATTTTCCGGAAGATTGCGAACTCAGCGTTGAGCAACCCCCGCGCTTCGTCAGTCGTGGCGGCGAAAAACTTTTCGCGGCTCTGACCGCCTTCGGACTCGATCTAACGGGTACGCACGTGCTCGACGTCGGCGCCTCCACCGGAGGCTTTACCGACTGCGCCCTCCAAGCCGGCGCCGCAGATGTCATCTGCGTCGATGTCGGCCGCGCCCAACTCCACGCCAAACTACTCGCCGATCCCCGCGTCACTAATTTCGAGAAAATCAACGCTCGTCACCTCACGGTCGGCGATCTCCCCCGTGAGGAATTCGATGCGGTAGTGACCGACCTCTCTTTTATTTCCCTCAAAGTGGTTCTTCCTGCCATCTGGCCATTTGTGCGCCCCGACGGCGTGCTGGTTGCCCTAGTGAAGCCCCAGTTCGAAGCTGGGAAAGCTGAAGTCGACAAAGGCCGCGGCATTATTCGAGACCCAGCCGTACAACAAGCCGTACTCGACGATATTCGCACGTTCTCTCTTAGCCACCTACGCGGCGCCACACTTCTTGGCGCCATCGACTCACCTATAACAGGCACCGACGGGAATCGAGAATTCCTCCTCGGCCTTCGCCGCAGTTTGTAAAAAAGTTTCGCCCAGGCTTACTCGTCGTGTAACCGTATTCCATGCGCATGAAAGCTCTTCGCACGCTCGCCTTCGTCACCAACACCGATAAATCAGGCGCACCCGAGCTCGCGCGCGAACTCATCGCCCTCGCCAAAGCAGCAGGTCTAGCAACAAAGCAAACCGCGCGCCGCGCTATCCCGCGCGGCTGGCTGACCGGCTACGATGCATGCTGCGTTATCGGCGGCGACGGCACCCTTCTTGGCGTCGCCCACGAAGCCGCCCGCGCCCAAGTACCGATTATCGGCATTAACCGCGGAAGTCTTGGCTTCCTGACCACCTTTTCCGCCGAAGAAGCCCGCGCCCAATTCACCTCACTACTGCGCGGTCAATTCAAAATCGCACACCGCTCGCTACTTTCCTGCACCACAGGTAAAAACCACCACGATATCGCGCTCAACGACGTCCTTATAAAAGACCCTTTTAACTCCCGTCTTGCCCGCCTCGAGGTCTACGCTAACGAGCAACTCGTCACTGAATATACCTGCGACGGCCTGATTTTTTCTACGCCGACTGGTTCCACCGCCTATAACCTCTCCGCAGGTGGCCCGCTCATCATGCCGGATGCCGGTGTAATTGCGATGACACCCATCTGCCCGCATACGCTCAGCAACCGCTCGATCATCTTCCGTGATGACGTTCGGCTGCGTGTGCGCAGTCGCAACGTAGATTCCACGCTGTTGGTCGCCATGGACGGCCAACGCAACCTCATTTCCTGCGCCGATTCTCCGATTGAGATTACGATTTCTCCGCTCAAACTGCCGCTGGCACAGAGCCTTGATTACGAACATTTTGCCGTCGTTCGCACCAAACTTCACTGGAGCGGCGGTTTCGTTGAAAAAAAATAACGGCCAAGCCAAAACCAGCCACGAAAAAGCCCCGACTCGCGCCGAGGCTTTAAAATTAAAAGATTAAAAGTGAGCGAACAGCTTACTTCTTCTCTGGAGCTTTTTCTTCTTTCTTCGCTTCGCCGCCGTCTTTCTTTTTCTTAGCGGCGCGCATGGCGGCCATCTCTTCTTCGTCGAGCTTACCGTCGTGGTTCTTGTCCCACATCTCGAGCTGCTTCTTGGTGGGTTCTTTCTTCTTAGGAGCGTCTTCGGCACGGAGGGCCGGAGCAGCGAAGGTAGCGAGCACTGCAAGAGCGCTGGCGAGAGTTATCAACTTTTTGGAGGTAATTTTTTGCATAGCGGAAAAAACGATGAACAAATGGAGGTAAAAAAGCCAGCTCAGATTATGCGCTTAAACCCGTCGAAGCCTTGCCGCTGACCAACCTAATTACCAACGTCGCAACTCATGAGCGATTTTCTTTCTCTTCGCCGCCGCCGCGTCGCCAATTGTCTCCCGCTGGAGGACGCCCTGCTCGTTGTGGGTGCCGGCCGCGCCATCCCACTGCCCGAAAATAGCGACCAGACCTATCCATTTCAAAGCCACGCTGAATATTTCTATCTCACCGAACTCGAATGCAGCGACGGCATCATCGCCTATGATCCCCGTGACGGCGAATGGCTTTCTTTTGTACCCGCGGTGAGCGAAGCTCAACGTGTTTGGGAAGGTAGCACGCAACTGCCTGGTCTTCCACTCGCAAATTTTACACCTTGGCTCGCTGCCCGCGCTGGGCGCCCCGTTGCTCAACTTGGTACGCCGCGTCCAGATGTACCACTCGATACGGTGCTCAACGCCCGAATCCGCGAGCACTTTCATCACGCCCGCCGCCCCAAAGATGACCACGAGCTCGAACTGTTGCGCGCCGCCTGTTCCGCCACGGCCTCCGGCTACGCGCAACTTTCACACCTGATCCGACCCGACATCTCCGAGCGGGCAATTCAGATCGAACTCGAAGCCGAATTCTTTCGCGCGGGCGGGACCCGACCTGGCTATGGAACTATTGTAGGCGCAGGTTCTAACTCAGCAGTCCTTCATTTTTCTCCCTCTGCCCGCTGTACACGGAGCGGTGACTTTGTTCTTGTGGATGCAGGCGCCGCGATTGGCCGCTACACCGCAGATGTCACTCGCACCTACGTCGTCGATCAACCTGATCCATTTCAACGCGACCTCTATCAAGTAGTGCTCCACGCTCAAGAACGCGCGATCAGCCGCTGCATCACCGGCGCAGAGTGGACCCACCTGCATCTTGCGTGCGCTGTTGAAATGGTCGCGGGCCTCGTCGCCATGGGCGTCATGCGAGGATCGCCTACCTCGCTTGTTGAACAAGAAGCGCACACGCTTTTTTTCCCTCACGGCCTGGGCCACATGGTCGGTCTTGGCGTACGCGACGGCAGCGGACTTCTCCCCGGTCGCACGAAAAACCCCCGCCCATCGCTGCGCACGTTGCGCATGGATCTCCCTCTCGAGCCAGGCTACGTTGTCACGATTGAACCTGGCCTGTATTTTATTCCGCCGCTACTCCAAGATCCCGTACGCCGGAAGACTTACCAGGACTGCGTCAACTGGTCGCTTGTCGATTCTTACCAGCACCTAGGCGGCGTTCGTATCGAAGATAATATTCTCGTCACAACTGGTGCCCCCGAGAACCTAACTGCTGAAATCCCGAAAACCCTCTAACGCGCCGCGCGAAACACACGGCGCATCCCGCCAGTGACGATCGCTAGCGTTGCCAGCGAATTTATCGGCATCAAAATAGCCGCAGTCAGAGGATTCATTTTTCCCGCCATCGCGAGCCCCACGGCGAGCACGTTATAAAAGATAGAAAAAACCAAAATCACCGTCTGGGTTCTTCGGCGCACCGCATCCACCTCAAAAAGCGTACGGATGCCGCCGATCCCGCGGCCAAGATAATAAAAATCCGCTTTTTGTTCTAGCAAGCCGCGGTGTATCACCGGAGTCCCACGACACCACGCGCAATCAAAAGCCAAACTGTCATTTGCGCCATCCCCGATCATCAGTGTATCCGTCAAACGATCCCCGATAAACCAGGCCGCCTTTTGCTGTGGTGAGAGTTCTCCAAGACCACAACTGGAGGGCAGCCCCAACTCCGCAACCAACGCGGCGACTTTGTCCCGCCGATCTCCGCTTAAAATTTGCACGGTCAATCCGCGCTGTCGCAACTCCTCTAGTTCATGGCGGGCATCAGCCCGCACGGTGTCGGCAAAAACAAATTCCGCCACAACCTTGCCAGCTCGCACCAATACCGTCGCGCCCGCCCGTTTTGGCGTACCGCGCCAACCTGCGCTGCCCAATGACCACTCGCCCAACTCTACTCCGCAACCAACGCGTTCCGTCACCACTCCCTCAAGCCCTTCGGCCCCCCCCGTCGCTAAAAGATTTTCCAAAAGCGCCTGACTCATCGGATGGGGATTATTCCGCACCAAGGCGTGCAACGCTGCCCGTGCCGACGACTCCAACCCCTTCAAAGCCTCGGGATTCTGTAATACGGGCGTCTCCAGCGTGAGGGTCCCCGTTTTATCGAATACGATCTGCCGCACGCGTCGAAGTTTAGTCCAAAGTGCTTGCTCACGCACAAAAACTCCACGCCGCCTCAACGCCACCGTCGCCATCTCGTCCGCCAAGGGAAATGCCAGCGCCACCGCGCACGGACACGAAACGACAAGCACTGCTGTCACCACCGCCCATGTACGTAACGCGTCCCCAGTAACCCACCACCAAGCCATACCGCTTAACAGCGTAATTCCTAAAATTCCAACGATGTAACTGCGGACAATTTTTTCGATCCAAAGATCTCGCACTCCAGCACGTTTCGGCGTCTCCAACAACTGCGCGAGTAACGATTCCCGCCACATCTGTCTGGCGGTAAGTCTCAGAGGTGCGAGTCCGATATTAATTGCGCCTGACGGCACGAGTGCACCCGGCACTAAAACCCGTGGCTCCGCTTCGCCATTAATTGAGGCTAGAGAAACGATTGCTCCTGCTACGCCAAGTTGCGCTTCTACTGGATTTGTCTGCCCCGCGTTCAACTCGTAAACCTGACCGAGACGCAAATCCCGCGGCGCTACTTCTCCCGCGTCTTGGGTAAGCACCGGTTGCACATCGGGTTGCAATTCCAACAAACGCCGCTGGTTTCGCTCTACAGCTGCGATCTGTGCCCAACGACCGATCAACATCAGCAGGATAAATCCACTAACAAAATCAAAGTACAAAAAACGCTCTTCGCCAGTAAACCAGCCGTAGAGCGAACCCGCATAGGAGCCCATGATTCCAAGTCCGATCGGCAGATCAATGTGCATCGCCCCGACGCGCACCGCTCGCAGGGCACGAGCGATAAAATAAACCCCGCCTACCAAAAAACTAAGCGACGAAAAAGCCAGGGACAACAACCCAAACAAACGGGCATATTCGAATGACGACTCCATCCCAAAATAGACCGGAAAAGTAAAAAGCATCACGTTCATCGTGAAGGCCGCGCATAAGCCAATACGTTTCACTAATCCGCGACTTTCCGAATCAGTCCGCACCTTGCCCAATGGCCCCACCAAATACCCAAATGCCTGTAAAGTATGTGCAAACATTACTCCATCGAACGCCCCACTGATCCAGCGCCAGCGCACCGTACCGAGTTGGGCATTGACCACGATATCGCGCGCGCCGGCTTGTTGTGCGAACAAGCGTTCAATCAACCATACACACCCCGCACAAGACATGCCCTGTAAATTCAAAACCAACTCAGGCGGACGGCCTGAGGCCACCATCGCCAATTCCGCCTTATTTTGAGCAGCCTCTAACCAAGCGTAATCACGGGCCTGAAATACCGTGGCATCCGCCGGCACCGTAATCTGATCCTTGATACGATAATATCCCGCCAAACCATGATCATGCACGAGACGAAATACGTAACTGCAGCCCTCACAGCAGAAGCCCGTGGCCACCATCCTCGCATTGATTAACGGGGCGCCACAATGCCGGCACAACGGTTTGCCTCGCGCCCAAGCAGGTGCTGGGGCTTCGGCCAACACAGAGACGATCGGATCGGAACGGAAATATACGTTCATGTTCAAAAACAAATCAGCGACGACGAATCTGGTCCGGCGAAACCAAGCGTAGCCCGCAGACGCCAGCCCACCACAGCAGCCGCACTCAACGCGAGTACGGTGCGTGTACGCGCAAGCCAAAGCGGGGACAATTTTGTGCGCACCCAGTGAAACTGAGTTTGTGCTAGCCAAAGCAGTGGTACGGTACCGAGCCCAAACGCGATCATGAACTCCACCGCACGTAACGCCGAGCCAGACAAGGCGGCTAAGGCGAAAAGGAAATAAAGAGGCCCACACGGCAGCAAAGGTGTCGCCAATCCGATGGCGGCGGCAGCTTCAGTTCGGGGCCGCGTACGAAGCCAGCCTTGCAGCTGCCAAATCCGGCGCCCCAGCCCGTGAATTCGTGGAATGAAACGGTCCCAACGCAGCGCCAGCGCAATGAAAAATACTACCGTGATCCAAGGTAACCCACGCAGCGCAGATTGGGAGATCCACCTCAGCGGCACGCTGCCGATGCTGCCGGCCAATGCACCGAGTAGCGCATAGCTAGTAATTCTCGATACATGATAAACCGTGCTCACCATCTGGGCATCGGCACGATCGCCACATGCGGGCATTAATGAGCAAGCCAACGGTCCGCACATGCCCACACAGTGTAGACTCGTCACCAACCCAGCGACGAGTGCCGCAGCCGGCGAATTAATTGCAGCGAATTCCATACTCTCAGAGAGCCGTAGTGAGCGGCACTTCGGTGACCTTATGCTTTGTAGCGAAAGCTATCCAGGAAACCCAGACGGCGATCTGCACAGAAAAGAAGGCAACGACGATCCAGATCAGTCGTAAATTTTTAGGATCAGGAGTGGTTGGGGTCTTGGTGCTCACGTATAACATCTTTTTCATCGGTCGAGAGGTTCGCGTCGGGACCAAGGAATTCCACATTACGCTCTAAGTGAAAACGCGCGGCTTCATCTTCAACCCGCACTTCAAAAATAAAAGGGCCGTGGTAATCTTTTTTTCGCAACTGGAGCACCAGCGGTTGTACCGTTTCAGCGAGCGCAGGAACCTCAAAGACCGTCGTTAGGCCTGTCTGCTGCAGAGCAGCCGAAGCTTGATTTAAATGTAAAACAAAGCGCACGGCTTGGTTCCGTTTATTGACAACTCGTACGAGGAACTGATTACGCACAAAATCCTTACTCGCAATGTAAGGTGACCCAGTCATGCGCGTGATGCCGAGATTGGCCGGTTGAATGGTAGAAATAGCCCGGAGTGCAACGCTCACACCCACCGCTAACAGCGCACCATAAAGAAAAGTGCGCGGCCGCAACCAACGCGTTGTTTTACCGGCAAAAGCGGCCTGCGAATCATAGCGAATGAGACCGCCTGGACGTTTGAGTTTGGTCATAACCGCGTCGCAGGCATCGATACAGGCAGTGCAACCGATACATTCCATCTGGAGGCCCTGCCTGATGTCGATCCCTGTAGGGCAAACATTCACGCAGCGACTACAGGAAATACAATCGCCTATGCCTAATGTTCCCGGCTTGCCCCGTGGCTCACCGCGTTGCGTATCGTAGCCCACCACCAAGGAGTGACTATCGATCAACGCTGATTGCATACGTCCGTAAGGACAGATGACGATGCAGAGCTGTTCCCGGAACCACGCAAAGTTGAAATAGAGTCCGGCTGTGTAGACGGCCATAAAACCAAACGCCGCCCGGTGCTCAACTGGAGCTGCTTTCATCATAGCCCAGACCGCAGGCAATGACACAAAATAGGCAAAAAACAGGTGAGTGATTACCGCTGAAACTATCACGTAGAGCGTGTGTTTTAGAAATCGTTTAAGAAATTTTTCGGCACTCAAAGGCGCCTCCGCGAGGGCGCGACGCTGCACCGCATCCCCGTCGATCCATCGCTCAATTTGGCGATAAACGTGATCCAAAAATACGGTGTGTGGACACGCCCAACCACACCAGATTCGCCCAAGTAGAGCCGTGATAAAAAACAGCGAGAAGCCAATCCCGGTAATAAGGAAAAAAATTAGCCACAAATCTTGCGCGGCGAAAGTGAAGCCAAATAGATGAAAATGACGTTCGTTAAGATCGAGAAAAACCGCTGGGTAGCCGTTAATTTTGACCCACGGCAAGGAGAGGTAAAAAACAATCAAAAACGCCGCTGACCAACGGCGAGCTCGAGCGAATTTCCCGTGCGTATCGGCCGGATATAAAAAAGCGCGAGACCCATCATCGTTGATTGTGGTAACAGAATCCCGGTTGGGTTGCTGCGGAGGCGAGGACATCAATTATTTGGGTGCCTGGGGAATCCAGGCGGCCTGAGTCTCGATGGGTTCACCTTCTTTGTGAAAACTAAGGATGTAGGCGACTGCTTCAGCAGATTTTTTAGCGCCGATCACCGGTACCCAAGCGGGCATGCCCTTGGCGAGCACACCTTTTTCCAAGGTGGCATAAATTTGAGTGGGCGTGCCCCCATGAATCCAGAGTTGGTCCACAAGATTGGGGCCGATAGCTCCAGTTAATTTTTCCGTGTGACAACTTGCGCACAGTGTATTGAAGGTGAGACGACCCGCTTCAATAAAGACAGGGTTGCGGCTCATTTTCCAAAGACTGGCGTTGTCCGTCGTAGGCGCGGCGGCTAGCCGCGCGGCCTCGATTTTACTCATCTCGCGGGTCACTTCCTGAGGGCCATCAAGACCGACGTGAAACCATTGAAAATAGGCCCAATAACCTACCCAGAAAATAATCGCGCCATAGAGAGTCATGAGCCACCAATTGGGGAGGCGCTTATCGAATTCCTGGATGCCATCAAAGGAATGGTGACGTAAGGTCTCGTCTTTAGGCGGTGGGATCGGTGTCATGGCGAGCAGACGGAGTGGGCGTGGTGAAGGGCAAATTTTCGAAGTGGGCGAGCTGGGGGCGCTTCATGCGCAAGGCTCGCCAACTAATTGAGGCAAAAATGGACACAGCAGTGATGAAGGCCACGAGCGTGAATAAAATGGCGGAGTCGGCAAAAATGAGGCGGCGGAACATAGAAAATCTCAGTCGTTTGCGCGTAAAAGAACCGGGCGCTTAACGCGGGGCGCTGGTTAGTGGCGTCACGGTCTCGTATTTACCGAGCTTTTGAAGGTAGGCGATGAGGGCGACGATCTGTTTTTCAGGCGCAGTCACCCCTCCGGCCGTTAGCAAATCCTCCGCGATGGCTTTGGCTTGTTGGTTAAAATCAGCGACTATTTGAGCATTGGTCCACGCGGGATACGGCACGCCAAGTTGGCGTTGTACGGCGATTTTTCCAGGGAGTGCCGCGATATCCGTTGGGGTGGTAAACAACCAAGGATAGTTCGGCATATTGGATCCGACTGAAATTGAGCGGGGGTCTTCCATATGGCGCAGATGCCAGATGTTGGGATACTTCGAACCGACGCGGGCCAAATCCGGCCCAGTACGTTTGGAGCCCCATTGAAACGGGTGATCGTAAATGGATTCCCCTAGGCGCGAGTAGTCACCATACCGGAGCACGTCTGGCACGAGCGTGCGAATCATCTGCGAGTGACAGTTGTAACATCCTTCGCTCACAAAAATATCCCGCCCGGCAAGTTCGAGCGGGGTGTAGGGAAATTGACGGCGGTCCTCGACGTTGGCCGCGCGATCCACCAGCACGGTAGGGATAATTTGCACAAGTCCGCCGACCGCGACAGCAATTACGACCAGAATTGTGAAAGGCGCAAAGTTAACTAGAAGGCGATCATACCACGTGGCCCATTTTTTACCACGCGACTCGAAGTGAGTATAGGCCAACACGACGCAGAGCAATAATCCGAACATTCCAGCAATACTCAAAAAATCACCGCCAAACATCCATGCGCAGGAGAATCCGACACCCAAGATGGAAAAGGCTACCGGGGGATTAAGAAAAGTACCGACTAGCGTGATTTTGTCCTCTTGAGCGATGAAGCCTCCATCAGCGAACACTTCAATGGTGCCATTGACGGGCAGAGCCGTGGCGATGGTTTTCCATAGATTATAAATAAGTAGAAACCAGCCTACTAGATACAACAAACCACCGATTACCCGCATCAACATCATCGGCCGGATCGTATTCAGCGTATCCAGAAAATTCGGATAGGCCAAAAGTGTGCCACCCTCGGTCGTGGCGTTAAGCATGACGCCTTGGGTGATCCCGCTCGTCCACATCGCGCCGACGTAGAGTAGAATACCGACCGTCCCGAGCCAGAAATGAAGATTAGCGAGGGATATTGAGTGCAAAGGCCGGCTCCATAGACGAGGCAGTAGCCAATAAATCATACCGGCAGCCATAAAACCATTCCAGCCAAGCGTGCCGCCATGGACATGGCCGATAATCCAATCGGTGTAATGGCCTAGGGCGTTGACCGATTTAATGGAAAGCAACGGCCCCTCAAATGTACACATTCCGTAAAAAGTGACGGCCGCGGCAAAAAATTTGAGTACGGGATCGGTCCGGAGTTTGTCCCATGCGCCTCGTAGCGTAAGAAGACCGTTGAGCATGCCGCCCCAAGATGGGGCCCAGAGCATCAACGAAAAAGTCATCCCAAGATTCTGCAACCAACCGGGTAAAGCACTGTTCAACAGATGGTGGGGACCAGCCCAAATATAAACAAAAACCAGCGACCAAAAATGAATGACCGATAACCGATACGAATAGACCGGTCGCTCTGCCGCTTTCGGCAGAAAATAGTACATTACACCGAGAATCGGCGTGGTTAGAAAGAACGCGACAGCATTGTGCCCGTACCACCATTGAACGAGTGCATCCTGTACGCCGCCAAAGACCGGATAACTATGAAGCCAACTCGTCGGAATTGAGAGGTGATTAACAATGTAGAGCATTGCCACCGTAATGATCGTTGCGATGTAAAACCAGATCGCCACGTAGAGACTAGGCTCACGACGTTTCGCCAGCGTCCAAAAAAAGTTAACAGCAAACACCACCCAGATCAGAGTGACGGCAATATTGATCGGCCAGATGAGCTCCGCGTATTCCTTACCGCGTGAAAACCCCAACGGGAGCGTGATCGCGGCTGCCACAATGATAAGCTGCCAACCCCAAAAATGTAGTTGAGAGAGAAAATCACTCGCCAAACGAGCTTTCACGAGGCGCTGAGTGGAATAATAGATGCCGGCAAACATCATGTTGCCCACAAAAGCAAATATCACGGCGTTGGTATGCAGGGGACGCAGGCGCCCAAACGTGAGCCAGGGGAGATTAAAATTTGCCTGCCAATAATTGAGCTGCGTAGCGACGAGCGTGCCGATCACCATACCCACGGCGCCCCATACTACGGAGGCGAGCAGGAATTGGCGGACGACCTTGTCGTTAAATTCGATGGTAATTTTTTGATCTGACATGACGAAGAAATTAATCGGTTAAATGAAACTTAAGTGTGATCAGCCGAGCGCTTGAGGCATCCTGCACACGGGGCATGACGACCACTACGACAGCCGCAGTCGGCGGCGTCCGCTAGGTCAGCATCATGAGCGTGGTCAGACTCTGAGGTTAAATGCTTAGAGTTAGCCTGATTCGGCTTCTCTTCTGCCAAGGGCAGCAACGAATCCCGCTCGGCACTACTTATGTCGCTCCGGGCATGCTCCATCAGAAAAAAAATAAGAAATGTAAAAACTAAGCAGAGACTGATCGTAAGCGTAAGTGGCACGACAGACATAAGTAGCAGTAGCCAGGTGGAAAATTTACAAATTACTGAACCTTAGTTTTTGGGGCGCGTGAACGCGGCTTCTCGTTAGCATGCCCCTGGCGGTGACGCAGTAATTCACGAGCATGAAGCCAGTCATCAAGTTCTCGGCCTTCTTGGCATCCACCAGCCTGCCACAGCAGGTACGCTTGATGTTGAATTTGAGCCTCGGACGGTTCTGTTGAGGCGATGGAGTGAGAGTCGTTGATCTTCATAGGGTGTGCTTTGGTGAGTGGTTTCGAATGTATCCGCCTAAATGTAATCAGTCTGTGCAGGCCTTGCCTGAGACTATGCATATTTTGTCCAGGGTTGTTTTTTACGGCGGCAAGGAATGCTCAATTTTCAGCAACGCGCGCGGAGTAAGGATTGGACTGAATTGTTAGTCTTTCGTAATGCAGGGAGAATTGGTTCAAGCGCTGCTTAATCGACGGACGCAAATCTGCGCCCGGTGGACCGCGCTTCTTCATATTGAGCGCGCGAACACCGCCCTAGCCCATCCCGACATGTTGATCCACCTGCTGGATTGGACTTTTGACTCAATCATCCAAGCCCTTGAGCCAACCTCGAACCGCAAGACTCCGTCAGGGGCGCAAGTCAGCGGTGCACGTGCTACTTGTCCCTGCGGCCGCAATCCCTACCTTTATTTTTTTATTGCTGGTGAACAAGCTTGGCTGGAAGCGTTAGTGTTTACACAAGTCGCCATCCCTAAACTAGAAGCTGAGGTGCGTGATCAAGCGGTAGCAGAATTGTTAAACGTCATCCGCACGTTAGCGCGAACTGAAGTCGAGGCCTTTTGCTTTGTCTGCCAATATCGGGACGCCGCTCTAAGCGCCGCGAAGATCACAGCGCTAGCTTAAGTCTCGTTAAGACCTAGAGACGCTGTGTAAGTGATCGCGATAAACCGAGGGCGATTCTCCAGCTATTCGCAGGAAAACTCGGTTGAACTGCGATAACGATTGGAACCCAGCCTCATAAGCAGCCTCACTTACGCGTTTGTGTGGATTAAGTAGCAGGTTCTTAACTTTCTCGACCCTGACCCTAGCCAGATAATCCGTAAACGTCATCCCCGTGGCCTTTTTGAAGGTTTTACAGAAATAAAAAGCACTCATATTAACTGCCCCGGCCACATCTTTGAGGGCGATTTCCTCCGTTTGATGCTCGGCGATATAAATCCGTGCACGCGTCACAGCTGGAGCCTCACTTGTGTTTTGCCTGACACTGAGCTGATTGCTGACCGAGGCTAGATGTTGCGCGAAAATCGTCAGCAGCCTTAGAATAGATTCGTATTGTTTTTTAGATACGACGCGGGTCTGGAAATATGCCTCCTCCAATTTTTTAAGATCCACTTCAGAACCCCATTTGACGAGTTGCCGAGTGGTTTTGGCAAATTCGGTCTTGGAGGGTTGATGGAGCAAGACTTGCCCGGTTTGCAAAAACGCCACGAGGTTTTCCCCCACGCGCACTGGGACAGAAGAATCACAGAGGCCGGCAAAGCACTTGAGTGTTTTCGCCTCCAACTTCGCCTCTTCCTCTACTTTTCTCTGTAACTGCAGACAAGCTGCGCATGATTTGTTGCTCTGCGCTAGCAAGGCACAGAAAGGCGCCTCCTTGGGATCCTTATGGTGAGGCAAGTCAAACGCCTCGATCGGACGCAAATTAATCGGCAAGCCCGTAGTTTCACGAAAGGCCTGTTCATAATCTTGAAAAATTTCGGAGCGCCGGAGCTGCTCAACAACTGATCGACTACGTTGAGCGGCGGAATCGACGGTAGCCATTAGGCTACATGATAAGAGCAGATCCGCAGGCTGCAAGCTGAACAATTTACGCGCACCCCAGAAACAAAAAAATTTCCGTGGACAAAGCCTACCTTCTCAATCTCTCATTTTCATATGTCTACGCCTCTCGGAAAACTCACCACGCCATTTAGCCTAATCGTTGATGCCGTGCTCGTGGTCGGCTTTTTTCTTTTTATGTACTCGCTGGTGGCATCGCATGTCCCCAGCCATGATCCCAAAATGGTATTGCTTTGGGGTGGCCTAACATCCGCCTGCATGTCGGGTGTATTTTGGCTCGCGATTCAGATGTTCCGCGTAGTCCTCAAGGCCCAACTCGCGGCCAAGAAGAAATAAACCCAACACGATCAGGGTCCCTCACAACCAGCGCGTTGATTATCAACGCGCTTTTTTGTTTTTTCACCACTCCCTAAGCGATCAAGTTTTTTTCTGCAGCACCGCACATGATTAGGCCCCACCTTCAACACGTTGCCATCATAGGTGGCGGATTTAGCGGCACCCTCACAGCGGTGAACCTCGCTCGCCTGAGCACCGCGCCGCTAAGAATAAGCATTCTTAACTGCGCTTATCCTTCCGGGCGAGGCATCGCATACAGTACCCGTCGTCCCGAGCATTTGCTCAACGTCGCCGCTCGCAACATGTCGGCGCTCTCAGAATACCCTAACCACTTTGTGGATTGGCTGCTCACGCGCACCGAGTACGCCAACATACCCGAAGCTGAATTACGCGAGACTTTCATGCCGCGGCGCATTTACGGCGACTATCTGCGCAACCTCGCCTGGCACTATTCCGGCCCACAAAACTCACGCTCGAGGGTCGAAATAAAAAATATAGAAGGGGAAGTCATAGACCTAATACCCGATGCCCTAAGCGCCCGCCTGCTGCTCGCGGACGGGACCACGCTCTTGGCGGATCGTGTCGTCCTCGCCACGGGTAATGAACCTCCGGCGGATCTCAGCGGAGCCACAGCACTCGCCGAGCACCCCGCTTGGTGCGCAAACCCTTGGATCGACTGGGAAAAAAAACTCCCAGCACCTGGAGGGACCATCGTACTTCTCGGTACCGGTCTAACGACCGTTGATGCGATTCTCACCTTACTTGCGCTCGATTGGAGCGGACATATCCACGCGGTTTCGCGCCATGGACTTTTACCGCAGTCTCATTTCAAAGGCGTCGACGTACCCGATTTTCCTCCGGCCGAGGTCGATCTGGTGAGTTTGAGGCTCACCGAGTTGGCAGGACTGATGGAGCACCACTGCGAACGTCTCCGCCGAAGTGGCGCCAATCCGGCCATCATCGTAGATAAACTTCGGCCCCACACCCAACGCATTTGGCAGGGATTTACTGATCAGGAGCGCCAGGAATTCATCACGCACTACTCCTCGCGTTGGAATGTCATTCGCCACCGCATCGCCCCGTCGATCCATCATAATATCACAGCGGCCGTCACTGCGGGGCGCGTCGCGATCACCACCGCCAGTATTACCAATCTCCAGGCCGATGGTCCGAAAATCGTCGTCGACCTAAAATCCTCCAATGGAACCTCGTCGAGCCTCAGAGCAGATCTCGTGATCAATGGTACGGGTCCGCAGACCCGCTTTAGCGCCACTCGCTCACCCTTATTGCGCGCTTTACTTAAACGCGGACTCGCTCAGGCCGATGCCTCGGACATGGGCCTTAAGATCGCCGCTGATTTCACGGTTATCCAGAAAGACGACCAACCCTCGCCTCACCTACTCGCACTCGGTCCTCTGCTCCGCGGCACGCTCTGGGAAACCATCGCCGTACCTGAACTGCGCGGCCAAGCCCTGCGCGTGGCGCAAAGTTTACTGGCCGCGCCCCCCAACTCCCCAGCAGACGAAGCTGCCGTGATTGAATACTGTATTTAATGCGAGGTTTCGCACCGGCGGACCAAAATCAAACTCGGACCGACGAGAAGCTCAGCCTTTTAGCTCTTAACAAGGCGAAAACCGTTCTTGCGCTTTTCGACCCGCGACGAGGCGAAAATCGCAATTTCAAAAAGCACGTAAAGCGGTAGCGCAAACATTGTCTGAATGAAAGGATCAGGGGTCGGTGTCACAATGGCAGCTATGATAAAAATAACCACAATCGCATGTCGGCGGTATTTCTTGAGAAACGCGGTGGTCATTAAACCGAGCCAAACAAGCAGCACGATTACGAGTGGAAATTCAAACGAGGCGCCAACCCCGAGCACAAACCACGTCAACAGACTGTAATACGCTCCGGGTGTCCAACGCGTGGCGTAACCGAAAAATTGGTTCAACTCGAGCGATACCCGCACGGTACTCGGCATAAGGAAAAAAAATGCGAAACACGCTCCAATAATGAAAAGAATCGTTGCGGAGACACACATCGGCAACACCCCCCTCAATTCTTTTTCCGTCAATGCTGGTGCCACGAATTGCCCGATAAAAAAAAGGAAAAATGGCACCGAAAGAATAAGACCTCCCATCAAACACATCTGAATCACGACATTAAATCCCTCCATGATCGTGGTGGTGCCGAGCTCCAACTTAAGATCGGGGTAGTCCGCGGTAACAGAGCTCAACGGCCAAAGTAGTATATCGTTAAACTCCTTCAAAAAAACACCGATCAAACACGCAAAAATCAAAAATGTTACCGCGCATTTTATGAGGGTCCATCGCATCTCCTCAAGATGATCGAAAAAACCCATCGGTTTTTCACGCGGATCTGCCGCCGGTTCAGGGTTCGGCTGTTCGTAGGGAGAATCTTCAGGTGCGCTCACAGGGATTAAAAGAACTGAAACATGCACCGTGGGAAACATTTTCCAAAACAAAAGAGCGAACTCTTTTCCAAGACTTAATTCGATCGTCGGACAGCCAGAGGCGAGTTGACTATGACTGCGTCGCACGATTCCTAACCCGATCACACAGCGCTTCATGACCCAACAGCCCATACCAAGCTCAGGCTCTGCGCTGCTGAAGGAAGTAGCCGGGTGGTGCCAATGGGCGATTCCGGTTGGCTTGCTGGCGGGCAGCGCGAGTGCGCTGTTTTTATGGTCGCTGGGTCGCATCACTGAAACCCGAGGTAACCACCCGTGGTTGATCTGGTTACTCCCATTGGCAGGCTTTGGGGTCGGCTGGATCTATCACCGTGTCGGCCAAAAAACCGAAGGCGGGACGAACTTAATTATCGAACAAATTCACGCTCCAGACGGTGGAGTGCCAGCACGACTGGCCCCCCTGGTGCTTTTAGGAACACTGATAACTCATCTATGTGGCGGGTCCGCCGGGCGCGAGGGCACTGCGGTTCAAATGGGCGGAAGCATCGCGAGCGTTTTGGGACGCCAATTAAAACTACCGGCAGATACGCTTCGCGTCGTACTCATGGCGGGAGTAGCGGCAGGATTCGGTTCTATTTTTGGGACACCGGTGGCTGGGGCGATCTTCGCACTTGAGGTGATTACGAGTGAACACACGCGGTACCGGATGTTATTGCCGCTGCTGGTGGCGAGCGGGGTTGGTCACCTGACCTGTGTTGCCTGGGGTGTTGAGCACACAGTCTATCATGTTAGCAATAGCACGGGTACGATGCTAAGTGATTTTATTGAACCGCTCTTAGTGATCAAAGTCGTGATTGCCGCTGTTTTTTTTGGTTGTACGAGTCGAGTATTCACAGCGCTCAGTCATGGGTTAAGTGACGCATTTAAGCGCTTCGTGCCTTACCCGCCGCTGCGTCCCGTGATCGGAGGCATAATGGTGATCGCACTTTTCTGTTTCGTAGGCACGAGAGATTATCTTGGCCTGGGTGTGAGTTCAAACGAGCCCTCGGCCATCACCTTACTGTCATCCTTCGAAGCGGGCGGAGCCGGCACTTGGAGTTGGGCATGGAAATTGATTTTCACCGTCGTGACAGTCGCCAGCGGTTTTAAAGGCGGCGAAGTAACACCGCTTTTCTTTATCGGTGCCACACTCGGTCACACATTAGCACTACTCCTCGGCGCGCCCGTGGATTTATTGGCAGGCTTGGGACTGATCGCCGTGTTCGCGGGCGCAACTAAGACGCCCCTGGCCTGTACGCTACTCGGAATTGAGCTTTTTGGCGCGCACTACGCATTGTATTTTGCCCTCGCTTGCTGGCTAGCGCAGCGTTGCAGCGGATCGGCAACCCTATACAAACGCATAGCTCGGACGTAAAGCTAGTAGCGCCGTTGAGTTGGCTTAGCCCAAAGACAACTTGTAGTCCACCGCGTCACGTAAGGCTTCCCAACTAGCGTCGATGATATTGTCACTCACGCCAACCGTACCCCAAACGGTGCGACCATCGCCGCTTTCGATCAGAACCCGGGTGCGCGAATTGGTACCCGCACCGCTCTCAAGAATGCGCACCTTATAATCGCGTAACACCAATTCCCGCAGTTGGGGATAGGTTTTTTCGAGTGCCAAACGCAGCGCCTTGTCGAGCGCCCCAACCGGACCCGTGCACTCGGCCACAGTATGCACCGATTCTCCGCCGACGCGAATCTTTACCGTGGCCTCAGCCCAAAGATCAGCACCGTGACGCTCGATGATCACGCGATAGGTCTCGACTTCAAAAAAACTTTTTCGCTGCCCGAGCGCGGCCCCGACCAAGAGACGAAACGAGGCATCAGCGGCCTCGTATTCATAGCCACGAAATTCGCGCTCCTTCAGTTGGTCGATCAAGGCCTTCATCTCGGGACGTTTTTCATCCAACTCGAGGCCGAGTTCTTTAGCCTTAAGCGCGAGACTACTACGACCCGCCATATCTGAAACAAGCACACGGGTGCGATTACCCACGAGCGCGGGGTCAATGTGCTCGTAACTACGTGCAACCTTTTGCGCTGCATTGGCATGCAATCCACCTTTGTGCGCAAACGCCGACTGACCAACAAACGGTGCTTTGGGATCAGGCCGAAGATTCGCAAGGTCGTCAAAAAACAAAGAAAGATCGCGCAGTTGTGACAAGTTGCTCGCGCAACGCGCCGTGCAATTCATCTTTAAAAACAAATTTGCAAGAACCGTAGTGAGATTGGCATTTCCGACACGTTCACCGTAGCCATTGGCAGTGCCCTGAACGAGGCGCGCGCCTGCGCTCACACCGGCTAGGCTGAGAGCGACACCCAAGCCACTATCGTTATGGCAATGTACGCCAATTTTTTCGCCACCAAATTCGCGTACCGCATGGGCGACGATACCCTTGAAATCATCAACGAGTGTACCGCCGTTGGTATCACAGAGGGTAAGGTTGCTTGCACCACCTCGCAAAGCTGCAGCCAAGGTTCGGATCGCGTACTCAGGATCAGCCTTGTAACCATCAAAAAAATGCTCGGCGTCGTAGACCACCTCGCGTCCCTTCGAGACTAAATAGCGCGTGGAATCTTCGATCATCGCGAGATTTTCTTCGAGTGTCGTACGCAGAATTTCCGTCACGTGAAGCGTCCAAGTTTTACCCACAATGGTCATCACTGGCATGCCGCTATCGATCAGTGTACGGAGTTGCGGATCTTCGTCTGCCTTGGCTCCGGCTCGACGCGTGGAGCCAAAAGCTGCCAAGCGTGCGTGCTTAAGCTTGAGATGTTTAGCCTCTGCAAAAAACGTGATGTCGCGCGGATTAGAACCAGGAAAACCACCCTCAATGTAATCGACGCCGAATTGATCCAATCTCTCGGCGATCCGCAGCTTATCGGCCACAGAAAAGCTGATGCCTTCACCTTGCGTGCCATCACGCAACGTGGTGTCGTAAATTTTAACCGCGGTGCTCATGCGAAATGACAAAGGTTGCTGCTTCCGCCTACCGAGGCAAGGGAGCTTTTGACCTGATCTTTCTGGGGCGCGAACTCCCGAAGCGCCAAGCTTCGAGTTCGTCGGGTTATAAGAAATTTTACCAAGGTAGAGCCACCAGTGCGTAACTTCGAATTCACCCTCGCCTGAGACTACGCAGACGAGATTGGGCCGAAACCAATCAAACCGCGTGTTGCTCGATAAAACTTCGGATCGATACCGGGTCGGTCTTTAGTAAATATTTCTGTACCGGCCTCGCCTTGAGTATCTCAAGGCTCGAGGCTTTGGGTTCAATGCCGATGGCTGAAATAATCGTGTCGGGAAACTTTGCCGGACTGGCTGTCGCTAGCACCACACTTGGGCGATCCTTCGACAAATCGGCAAAACCACAGGCTGTATGCGGGTCAACGATGTAGCCAAAGCGCTCGTAAACCGAGCGAATGATCCCTGGAATCTGCGCATCCGTGCAGCGGGAGGCACTCAGCGTGTCGCGAGTAAATTTTTCAAATTGGTATGCGCCAGTTCTTTTGAATGTCTGCATAACCTCGCGCACCTTGGCCGCGTCGCCCCCCACGCTCAGGTACAAGAAACGCTCAAAGTTGCTCGACACTTGAATGTCCATCGAGGGTGCGAGGCTCGGGGCGACAGCTGAAACGCGGTAATCGCCCGTCGTGAAAAGACGGTAGAGAATATCGTTCTGATTGGTCGCGACTTTGAAGCTGCGTAGCGGAACGCCCATTTTCTGGAGCAGCCAACCCGCAAGCACGTTGCCGAAATTACCCGTCGGCACCACGAACTCCGTTTCGGCGCGCATCGCCGTCGGCAGCCGCAAAAAAGCGTAAAGATAATAAACCGATTGAGCCAGCACGCGGGCGATGTTGACTGAGTTTACCGCCGAGAGACGGTATTGCTGACGAAATTTTTGGTCGCCGAAAATTTCTTTCAATGACGTCTGAGCGTCGTCGAAAGAACCATCAACGGCGAGTGCGAAGACATTTGCCGCGCCGGTACACGCCATCTGGCGCTCTTGGAGTGGCGATACACGACCGTCGGGATAGAGAATAAAAATCGCCGTCCCGGGTTTGCCGAGTAGGCCGTGGATCGCCGCCGCGCCCGTATCGCCGGAGGTGGCGCCTAGAACGTTGATTGATTCACTGCGCAGTGAACATTGGTTACCATAGAGATTCCCGAGAAGCTGCAGCGCGAAATCTTTAAACGCCAGCGTCGGACCGTGGAATAACTCTAAAACGTGAAGATTTTTTGAGAGTTCCTTCAGCGGGGCGATCGCCGAATCGGAAAATGTGGTATAAGATTTCGCAACCAATCCACGCAAGGTCTCCGGCGGAATATCGGTGGCAAAGCGCCGCAGAAACTCGAAACAGAGCTCGCTATAACCGAGCGTCTCAAAGCTGCGAAGGTCAGCCTCAGAAAACTGCGGTAGGGTCTCAGGTAAATACAAGCCACCATCTGGAGCCAAACCGATCGCGACGGCTTCGGAAAAACCGACAGGCTCGGTCAATCCACGGGTGGAAAGGTAGCGCATAGAAAAAAGGGCGCGGATCGTGTTCGCCCAAAAAAAAATACTAAGTTAAGTCAGCGGGCTTTAGTACACCCGCTTGAGCTCAAGCTTGATCGAGGTGAAACGCGGCATGCGCGACACGGGCGGCTTCTTCGACGCGGTCGAGATCGATCACGACGGAAATTTTGATCTCCGAGGTGCTGATGAGTTCGATGTTGATACCGGCTTCAGCGAGCGCCTGGAATAGCGTCGCGGCGACGCCGCTGTGCGTCTTCATGCCGACGCCAACAACCGAGAGCTTAGCGATATGTTCATGAACGGCGACTTGTCCGCCACCGATCGAGGCTAGTACAGGCTCGAGAGCTTTGACGGCTTTGCGTGAGTCGGTCTGTGGTACAGTAAAGGTGAGGTTGGCCACGCCATGGCGACCGACGTTTTGCACGATCATGTCAACCAGAACGGAGGCATCAGCAAGGGCGCGGAAGACCTTCGCGGCGGAGCCGGGCTTGTCGACGATGTTACTAACAATGATCTTGGCCTGATCTTTATCGACGGCGACACCGCGCACGACGACTTTTTCCATGTAGGCGACTTCTTTTTTCACGATGGTTCCTGGATTGTGGTTAAAGGAGGAGCGGACTTCAAAAACAACGTCGTACTTCGCTGCAAATTCGACGGAGCGCGACTGCATAACCTTAGAGCCAGACGAGGCGAGTTCGAGCATCTCGTCGTAGCTGATTTCGGGGATTTTTTTGGCATTTTTCACCACGCGAGGATCCGCAGTGTAGACGCCATCAACGTCGGTGTAGATCTCACATTTATCAGCCTTGAGGGCGGCAGCGAGCGCAATGGCCGTGAGATCAGAACCGCCGCGTCCTAGGGTCGTGATGCGGCCTTCGTCGTCGGCGCCTTGAAAGCCCGCGACGATGATAATACGGCCGGCTTTAAGATCTTTCTCCATGGGCTTCGGATTGATGCCTTGGATTTTCGCCTTGGTGTGAACCTTGTCGGTAAAGATTCCAGCTTGAGCGCCCGTATAGCTGACGGCGTCGGCGCCGATACCTTGTAGGGCCATGGCGACGAGGGCGATGGTTTCTTGCTCACCGATGGCAAGCAGTTGATCGAGTTCGCGTTCGCTGGGATCTGGGCAGACGGCTTTAGCGCGAGCGATGAGCTCGTTGGTCACACCGGCGCGGGCGGAGACGACGACGACGACCTCATTGCCTTCGTCGCGGGTGCCTTTAATACGCTCTGCGACTTTTTTGATGCGTTCGACGTCACCGACGGAGGTGCCGCCATATTTTTGGACGATACGGGCCATGGTCTGAATTGATAGAAAATCAGTCGTTAAAATCTCCGATACGGAGCAGGACGGGTTGTTCGAGCACGCTGCTCAGCGCGGCGAGGTGTTTGAGGGTGGCGCTGATGGCGCGCTCGTCGCTCTCGTGCGTGGTCAGGACGAGCGAAGCGGCGCCGACGCGCTCGGAGGGATTTTGAATCACACTGGCGATACTGACGTGATGTTTAGCCATCACGGAAGCGACGCGGGCAAGAACGCCAGGTTGGTCCTTGACCGAGAGGCGAACGTAGTAGCGGCTCCTGATGCGCTCGGGCGGAGCGAGACGGCAATCGGCGCACAACGCGGGCGCATCGTCGCCCATGTGGTGGGCGCCTTTACCGTGACGCAGCAACGCGACTGCATCGGCAATGTCGCTGATGACAGCGCTGGCGGTTGCGTCTTGGCCGGCACCGCGACCAATGTAAAGGGTGGTGCCGACAATGTCACCGGTGACGGAGATGGCGTTGAAGACGCCGCTGACGTTGGCTAGGACGTTACCATCGGGCAGAAGCGTGGGTTGCACACGGACACTGATTTCATTGGTCGTGAAATCGCGGGTGATAACAGCGAGTAATTTAATACCGTAACCGAGGGTGGCTGCGGTCTTGAAATCGGCGGGAGTGATGCGACTGATGCCTTCGACCAGCATGCGATCGGGCTTAATCCACATGCCGTGGGCGAGCCAGGCAAGGACCGAGGCTTTGTGGGCGGTGTCCCAACCGTCGACGTCAAGAGATTCATCGGCTTCGGCGTAGCCCAGGCGTTTGGCATCGAGGAGGACATCGGCGTAGGGTGCGTCGCGTTCCTCCATCTGCGTGAGGATGTAGTTACACGTACCATTGAGTATGCCGTAAATGCGGGTGAAACGATTGGCGACGAGGCCTTCGCGCAGGGCTTTGATGAGCGGGATACCGCCGGCAACACTGGCTTCAAAAAAGAAATGCCCGCCGTGCTTGCGCGCAGTCGCAAAGATCTCGGCGCCATGGGCGCAGATGAGGGCTTTGTTGGCCGACACGACGATTTTGCCGCGAGTGAGAGCGGCGAGTGTCACTTGGCGAGCAAGGCCGGTGCCGCCCATAAGTTCGCAGACGATATCGATTTTGGGATCGGTCGCGATGGACAGGGGATCATCCGAGAGCTTGGAGGCCGGGATTTTAACTGTGCGCTTTTTCTTAAGATCGCGGGCAGAAGCGCGAGCGAGCACGAGCTTGGCACCCAGACGAGTCTCAAGCAGCGCACGCGAGCGCTCGAGGTGTTTCCAGACACCTTGGCCCACAGTGCCAAAGCCACAGATACCGATTGTGAAAGTCAGGGGCGAGCTCATGACTTGGCGGCTGGGTTTTTCACAAAACGATTCTCCGTACCATTGAGGAGGCGAGTGAGGTTGGCGCGGTGCCGCACAATTACAAAGAGTGAGGCGAGGCAGGAAAATACGAGGAGCGGTATAGGCTGGCCTTGAAAAAAGACCGTGATCGGTAATGCAACCGCCGATAGGATCGAAGCGAGCGAGACGTAGCGGCTGGCGTAGAACGTCACGACCCACACTGCGGCGGCAACGAGGGCACCCAAAGGCATGAGAACGAGGCAACCGCCTGAGGCCGTGGCGACGCCTTTGCCCCCGCGAAAACCCGTAAAACAAGAAAAACTATGTCCGAGCATCGCGCCCACCAGGCCGGCCATCCCCATATTTACCCAATCGGCGCCCGCGTAGGCGCCGTTCAGCAGCGAAAATGGGGCCGCAAGATCCAGTGTGAGCTTGCTGCTGGAGCCGAAAGCCCACGCCGCAGCCAGCGCGCCTTTGGCCGCATCGAGTGCGAAGACGAGATTGCCCGGACCAGGACCGAGCACGCGGCGTACGTTGGTGGCGCCGGGATTTTTACTGCCGACCTCAAAGATATTCACGCCCTTGGCGCGCGCGACCAGATACCCAAAGGGCAAAGCGCCTAGTAGGTAGCCGACGAGAGCGGTGAGGGTAAGGGCGGTGAACACGGGAAACGACCGTAGTAAGGCGGGGGTTTTACGGGATTAAAGCTGGACGAATTTCGCGAGCTTGATAGCGGGATGAGCTTTCAATTCGGCACGGGCGGCGGCGCTGGGTTCGCTATCGAGGTTAATCACCATGAGCGCGGTCTCTCCGGCCTGTTGGCGACTAAGGGACATGTTGGCGATGTTAACCTTATCTTTACCTAGGAGTGTTCCGACGTAGCCGATCATACCGGGAGCGTCTTGATTTTCGATAATAAGAAGTTTGCCAGTGGCGATAACTTCGACGTCGCGATTATTGACTGCAACAATGCGCGGGCTGTTGGCCTTGGTGACCAAAGTACCAGCGGCGCTACGCGCGGACCCATCAGCAGCGACGGCTTCGACGAGGATCAGCTCCGTATAATCGGAGTCATCGGAAGACTTGACGATCTCACTGCGCAATCCGAGGCGCTCAAGCATGATCGGTGCGTTGACGACGTTGACCCCCTCGCCGCTGATGCGAGTGAGGTAGCCGCGCTGGATGGAACGCGTGATGGCGTTGGCGTCCAGGTCGACGATTTTGCCAAAATAGGTGATGCGCAATTTGGCGACGGCAGCCGGAGCGAGTTGTTGAACAAGCGTGCCGAGTTTGGCACCAAGATCGAGGTAGGGTCCGAGAATCTTGGCGGTGGCCGCGTCGACGGAAGGAAGATTCACTGCATTGCGCACGGCGCCGTTGAGGAGGACATCAGCGATCTGCTCAGCGACTTCGACGCCGACTGCGTCTTGGGCTTCGGCGGTGGAGGCGCCAAGGTGGGGCGTGAGCGTGACGTTGGACAAGGAGCGGAGCTCGCTATCTTTAGCGAGGGGCTCTTCTTCAAAGACGTCGAGACCGGCGGCGGCAACCTGGCCTGACTTCAAGGCAGCGATCAGCGCACTCTCTTTAATTATGCCACCGCGAGCGCAGTTGAAAATACGTAAGCCTTTTTTAGCCTTAGCGAACGCCGCTTCGTCGATCATGTAATGAGTATCTTCCGTCAGCGGCATGTGGACGGTGATATAGTCAGATTGCGCGAGGAGCTCGTCCAGGGATACGCCCTCGATTTGCATAGCCTTCGCGCGGCTTGGGGCAAGGTACGGGTCGTAGGCGAGTACGCGCATGCCAAAGGCTTGGGCGCGCTTGGCGACTTCGCCGCCGATGCGACCAAGGCCGACGATACCGAGGGTCTTTTTGAAAAGCTCGATGCCGGAGAAATTCTTCCGATCCCATTGCCCAGCTTTCATTGAGGCAGCGGCTTGCGGCACGGGCCGCGCGCCGCAGAGGATGTGGGTAAAAGTAAGCTCAGCGGTCGCCACCGTGTTACCCGAAGGGGTATTCATAACGATCACGCCGCGTTCGGTGGCGGCATCGACATCAACGTTGTCCACGCCCACGCCGGCGCGGCCCACAACCTTGAGCAAGGGCGCAGCAGCGAACACAGCAGCAGTGATTTTTGTTTCCGATCGCACGGCAATGGCGTGCACATCCTTCACCAACTCTATGATTTTTTCCGGCGAGGATCCATAAGCCTCGATGACTTCAAGGCCTGGCTGCGTACGCAGAAAGGCAACTCCCTTAGGTGAAATCTTATCGGCGACGAGAACTTTCATATGGCAAAGATCCCACAAGGGAAATCCCCCAGCCTCAGCCAAGCAAGGAAAAGGTTATTAATAAGTTGGAAGTTACAAGCGTGACCGCGGTACGTATCTGCCCCATAGATTAACCTCGAATCCCTTTCGCTAATGCTACGTCTTTCAAAATTCACACTAAGCTGGCTCAAATCTTAGTCATTAATCTATTTTCATTCCCATGCAGTCCGAGATTTATTTACCCCCATCCTTTGTTCGGATACTTAGCATTATCAGCGCTGCCGTCACGTTAAGCCTGAGCGGTTGCGCGGATAAAGTGGCCGGCCGAAGCGGCCGAGGCGCAGGTGGCGCTGCCCCGGTGGTCGCGGGCAAAGTCGAGCGCAAGGTAGTACCCCTCAACTTAGAGGCCATCGGCGCGGTCGAACCCAGCCGCACCGCATCCGTACGCTCTCTGGTCACTGGCACATTGATAAAAGTCAATTTTGCCGAAGGCAAAGAGGTGAGCCAAGGTGACATTCTCTTCGAAATCGACCCCCGCCCCTTTCAAAACAGTCTGCGCTCCGCCGAAGCCGACCTACAACGCATCAAAGTCCAACTCGGTACGGCCCTGGCCCAAGTCGATCGCTATCGTGCCCTCAGTGAGAGCGCCCTAGTGTCTAAAGAGCAATTCCAAGCCATATCCGACTCGGCTCGCGCTCTTCAATCCCAGCAGCTCGCCGGCGAAGCCGCAGCTGCCAATGCTCGCCTCCAACTCGATTACTGCACCATCCGCTCCCCACTCACAGGTCGCACCGGCAATATTCCCGTCCACGAGGGCGACCTTGTCCGGGTAAATGAAGCCGGTGGCCAACTTGTCTCCGTTCACCAACTCAGTCCCATCAACGTCACCTTTAGCGTCCCCCAACAGTACTTTGGCGCTCTCGTTCGCTACCGCGCAAATGGAGCAATCAAAGTCAAAGCCATACCCCCGGGTAGCGACGAACCAGCCGAGGAAGGCGAACTTATCTTTATGGACAACACCGTCGATCCCTCGACTGGAACCCTGAAACTCAAAGCCACCTTCCCCAACCCTCAACACCGTCTGTGGCCTGGCCAATTCGCCACGGTGACAGTCACCCTCGCGGCTCCGGAAGCCCTTACCGTCGCCAGCAGCGCACTTCAAACTTCCCAGGCTGGCCAACACGTTTACGTCATCCTTGCTGATAAGACCGCCGAACTGCGGCCCGTTACTGTTGAGCGTCTAGCCGGTCCCCTCGCCGTCATCGCCAAGGGCCTAAGTGAGGGTGAGACTGTCGTCATCGACGGCCAACTTCGCGTAATCCCAGGCAAACCCGTAGAAATCAAAACGGCCGAAGGCGCCGCCGGCGCGGCGGAGGGCAAGCGCTCTAAAGCCGGTGGCGACAAAGCCAAAAACAATAAAACGAGTCCCGACACGTCCAAGTAAAACGCCGGCGCCATGAACATACCCGAACAGTTTATCCGCCGCCCGGTGATGACGACCCTCGTCACCGCCGCCATCACCCTTTTTGGTTGGATGGCCTACGAACGACTGCCTGTCAGCGATCTGCCCAACGTAGATTTCCCGACCATTTCGGTCTCCGCCAGTCTTCCAGGTGCGAGCCCGGAAACGATGGCCGCCTCCGTCGCCACTCCGCTCGAACAACAATTTTCCAGTATCGCAGGCATCGAATCGATGTCCTCCACGAGCTCACTTGGTGGCACTTCGATCACGATGCAGTTCAGCCTGGATCGCAACATCGACGGTGCCGCCCAAGATGTGCAATCCGCTATCGCCGCAGTGCAACGTCGGCTACCGCGCGATATGCCCAATCCGCCGTCGTTTCGTAAATCTAACCCCAACGACGATTCGATCATGCTGATCGCACTCTCGTCGAAGACCCTCGCTCTATCCGAGGTCAACGAATTCGCCGAGACAGTACTCGCTCAACGCATTTCCACCGTCGATGGCGTTGCCCAAGTCAACGTCTTCGGCGCTCAAAAATACGCAGTCCGCGTACGCCTCGACCCTCGGGCGCTCGCCTCTCGTGGCATCGGCATCGATGAGGTGCGCTCGGCGCTGGACACCAACAACGTCAACCTACCCGCCGGCCTGATCGACGGAGCCACCAAGGCTACCACCCTCATCGCCACCGGCCAACTCAAGAGCGCGGGTGGATTCGGTAAAGTCATGGTAACGTACCGCAACGGCGCTCCCGTGCGCTTGTCGGACGTGGCGAATGTCACCGATAGCGTTGAAAGCGAAAAATCATTTAGCTGGTTCGACTACCGTTTCAAGGAGGGCATCGAAGACCCTGCATTTGCCGCCGGCACTAAGGAGACGCGCTCAATTATTCTGTCCATTCAACGCCAACCCGGCACTAACACAATTAAAGTCGTCGACGGCATCAAAGCCCTGCTTCCCGCTTTCCGCGCGCAGCTGCCCGCAACCATAGAACTCGACACAGTCGTAGACCGTTCGATCAGCATCCGCGAATCCGTACAAGATGTAAAATTTACCCTGATTCTCGCCATCATTTTGGTCGTGCTCGTGATCTTCCTATTCCTGCGTTCGCTGTCAGCCACCATCATCCCGAGTATCGCGATGCCCATCGCTGTCCTGGGTACATTTGCGGTGATGTATTTCTTCAATTTCAGTATCGATAACATCTCGCTACTCGCGCTCACGCTTTCGGTAGGGTTTGTCGTAGACGACGCGATCGTGATGCTAGAAAATATCGTCCGCCACATCGAGAAAGGCGAAACCGTTATGGCCGCCTCCTTGCGCGGCTCCCGTGAGATCGGTTTTACCATTCTTTCGATGACGATCTCGCTGGTCGCCGTCTTCATTCCCGTGCTGTTTATGGGCGGTGTACTTGGACGTCTGCTCCACGAATTCGCTGTGACAATTTCCGCCGCGATTCTCGTTTCCGGTTTTGTGTCACTAACGCTGACCCCGATGTTGTGCAGTCGCTTTCTCAAGCCGATCAATCACCACGCCAGCCGCGGCCGCTTCTATGTTTTAACTGAGCGCCTATTCCAAAGCAGCGTAAATGTCTATGAGAGCACGTTGAGGCTCTCGCTCAAGTGGCGCAAAGCTATCCTGGCGGTCGCCTTTGCTACCATCGGACTGACTCTCTGGTTACTTGTAATCACCCCGAAAGGCTTCATTCCCACTGAGGACACCGGCCGCATCCAAGTCATGGTGGAAGCCGCTCAGGACACCTCCTTTGAAGCAATGGTCACCTATCAACGCACGGTGACCGCGGTTATCCGGCGCAATCCCTACGTCAAAGACAGTATCGTTTTTCTGGGCTCTATGGGCCGGAGCGGCGGCACCAGTAATACCAGCCGCATGTATGTCTCACTGATTGATGGCAAACGCCCCAGCGCCAATCAAGTCGCCCAAATGCTACGCGCCGACACGGCCGGCATTCCCGGTGTGCGTGTATTTCCAACGGTACCTCCAAGTATCCGCTTAGGTTCACGCGGCTCCTCATCGGTTTATCAATACACTCTCTATGGCACCGACCTACAGGAGCTTTACCGAGTCACGCCACCGCTTGTTGAACGCGTGCGGGAGATTCCAGGAGTGATCGATGTAAGCTCCGATCTCCAGATCACCAGCCCGCAGCTCATTATCGACATCGATCGCGACAAAGCCTCATCGCTCGGCCTGAACGCGCAGCAAGTCGAAGACACCCTCTACAGCGCCTTCGGCGCCCGTCAGGTTTCCACAATTTATACCTCAACCAATCAGTACGCTGTCATCTTAGAGCTCGCCGAGAAATACCTGCGCGATCCCGCCTCCCTTTCTCTACTTTATTTGCGCAACCGAGAGGGCAAACTCATTCCGCTAGAAAGCGTAGCAAAACTCCGGCCCTCAGTAGGACCACTAACCGTCGCACACTTAGGCCAGGTTCCTGCCGTGACCGTTAGCTTCAATCTTAAGCCCGAGCTAGCGCTCAGCGAGGCGACCGAGCAGATTGAGAAAATTGCCCTAGAAATGCTACCTGCCACCGTAAGCGGCACGTTTCAAGGCACCGCCGCAGCCTTCACCAGTTCTCTACAGGGTCTAGGCCTCACGTTGCTCATCGCCGTGCTCGTGATCTATATAGTCTTGGGCATCCTCTACGAAGATTTCGTGCATCCCGTGACCATTCTCTCCGGCCTGCCAGCGGCGACCTTCGGTGCTCTCGTTACACTGTTACTCTTTGGTCAGGAACTCAACATGTATGGTTACGTCGGCCTCATCATGCTCATCGGTATCGTAAAAAAGAACGCCATTATGATGATCGACTTCGCCTTAGACGCCCAGCGCAACCACGGTAAATCGGCCGAGGCTGCGATCTTCGAAGCCTGTATCGTGCGCTTCCGTCCGATCATGATGACCACCCTCGCAGCCATTGCCGGCACGCTGCCCATCGCCCTCGGTTGGGGTGCGGGCGCCGATGCCCGCCGCAGTCTTGGTCTAGCCGTTGTTGGCGGACTGCTTGTGTCCCAGATCCTCACACTTTATATAACACCTGTGTTTTACTTGTTCATGGAGCGATTCACCAAACACCTGAAGCCTAAGCCTGTCTCTGAGCTGGAGGCTGGGGTGACTCCGTCTGCAGAGGCTGCGTCTGCTCACTAGAACTGCTACGTGAAGGTGCGCCGCATTTACCAACGAACGCATAAGCTCGTTGGCTATCTGAAGCGTGCTGCCTAACCTCATTTTAAGCTATGTGGATTGTACGTCTCGCCCTTCGTCGGCCCTACACGTTTACCGTGATGGCTCTGCTGATTGTAATTCTCGGCCTCCTCACGGTACGCCGGATGGCAAAGGACATTTTCCCTTCCATCGATATCCCCGTCGTAAGTGTATTATGGTCGTACAACGGCCTAACGCCCGACGAAATGGAGAAGCGTATCATTACACTTAGTGAACGCGCCCTCACTACTACGGTTAACGATATCGAGCACATCGAGTCCCAGTCGCTGGCCGGCGTCGGAGTTATCAAAGTATTCTTCCAACCCGGCGCGAGCGTCGACGCAGCCGTCGCCCAAATCACGGCCATCAGCCAGACGATCACGCGCATTATGCCGCCGGGTACTACGCCGCCCCTAGTGATCCGCTACAGCGCTTCAAATGTGCCCATTCTTCAACTCGGCCTAGGTAGTAAAACCCTATCCGAACAAGCCCTCTACGATATCGGTCTCAATTCAGTCCGACTTCAACTCGCAACCGTACAAGGAGCCTCCGTACCTCTACCGCTTGGAGGTAAGGTCCGCCAAATCCAAGTCGATCTTGATCCCTCCGCACTCCTGGCCAAAGGCCTGACGGCCGCTGACGTCAGCAACGCGATCAACGCCCAAAACCTAACCCTGCCCTCTGGTACGGCTAAGATAGGCGACCGCGAGTACGGCGTGTTCCTCAACAGTAGTCCGGACACGATCGAGGGCCTCGGCAACCTCCCCATTCGTATCGTCAGCGGCACCACAATTTACATCCGTGACGTCGCCCAAGTCCGCGACGGCTTTGCCACCCAAGCCAGCATTGTGCGACAAGACGGAACTCGCGGGTCCCTACTCAGTATTTTAAAAACGGGTGGCGCCTCAACGCTCGACATCATCGAACGGGTAAAAGCCGTACTGCCCCGCGTCAAAGCTGTGGTCCCGCCCGAACTCGAACTGCGTCCGCTCTTCGATCAATCCGTCTTCGTCCGCGCTGCTCTCAACGGCGTCCTGTTCGAGGGGGCACTCGCCGCCGCACTCACAGCCGCCATGATTCTGCTCTTCCTTGGTACTTGGAGGAACACTCTGGTCGTCGCCCTCTCTATTCCCCTGTCGATTTTCTGCTCCATTTTGTGCCTCGCCGCCTTTGGCCAGACAATCAACGCCATGACCCTTGGTGGCCTTGCCCTCGCCGTAGGCATCCTCGTCGACGACGCCACAGTCACCATCGAAAATATCGATCGCAATCTAGGCCTCAAAAAATCTCTCCTCCAATCCATCCTGGACGGAGCCGAGCAGATCGCGATGCCCGCATTCGTCTCCACGCTCTGCATCTGCATCGTCTTCATTCCCATTTTCTTCCTCGAAGGCACCGCCAAATATCTCTTCGGCCCCCTCGCGATGGCCGTCATCTTTGCGATGCTCGCGTCCTACTTTCTTTCCCGCACCGTTGTCCCAACTTTCGTCCACTTCCTGCTCCACGGCCAACCGATTCTCCACGACGCCGGTCCTGGTGAATCCACGCCCCACGGCGATATTTTCTGGCGTATCCACGTTCGCTTCAACCGGCACTTTGAACGCTTCCGCGCCCGCTACACACGCGCTCTTACTTGGTGCCTTAATCACCGTAAAACGACCGCGACGATTTCCCTCGTTTGCGTCCTAGCTAGCGCCGCAATGGTGCCGTTTCTCGGACGCGATTTTTTTCCTCTGGTGGACGCCGGCCAATTTCGCCTTCACGTGCGCGCTCCAGCGGGCATGCGCATCGAGGAGACGGAGCGCATTTTCAACCAAGTAGAAAATATCATCCGCGAAGTCATTCCCGCCGATGAACTCGTCACTATACTCGACAACATCGGCCTGCCCACTGGCGGAGTGAACCTCGCCTTCAGCGACTCCGCTACCATCGGCGCCGCCGACGGCGAAATCCTGGTCGCGCTCAATTCTGAAAAACACGGCCCCACTTGGGACTACGTGCGCACCCTGCGCCAACGCCTCAACCGTGAGCTCCCCGACTGCGTTTTCTTCACACAACCTTCCGATATCGTCGGCCAAATCCTAAATTTCGGACTCGCCGCCCCCATCGATGTCCAAATCGCCGGCCGGGATGTCAAAACCAACTACGCCCTCGCCCTCGAGCTCTCCGCCCGAGTAGCTCGCATTCCCGGCGCCGTCGACGTCCACGTCCAACAGGTTACCAACGCCCCAGCCCTGCGCTTCAACGTCGACCGGTCCCGCGCCCAACAACTTGGCCTCACCCAGCGCGATATTGCCTCGAACGTACTCATTTCTCTATCCGGCTCCGCCCAGTCAGCGCCCAATTTTTGGCTGAGTCCTCAAAACGGCGTACAATACGTCGTCGCCACCCAAACCCCGCCCGCGAAACTCGATTCGATTGAGGCCATCTTGGCTACGCCTTTACCTTCGAATCGCGGCGCCCAACCCCAGATTTTTGGCAATGTCGCCACGTTCGAGCGCACTACAACCCAATCCGTAGTGAGCCACCACAACGTTCAGCCAGTCTTCGACGTCTTCGCCAGTGTCGACCTTAGCGACCTCGGCACCGTTGCCGACGCTGTTAAAAAGCTTATTCCAGAGTTCGAGAAAAAACTTCCGCGCGGCAGTTTCATCACTATGCGAGGCCAAGCCCAAAGTATGGACGCCTCGTTTCTCGGCCTCGGCCTTGGTGTCCTCGGTGCGATCGTACTGGTCTACCTACTGATGGTCGTAAATTTCCAAAGTTGGCTCGACCCGTTCATCATCATCATGGCGCTACCCGGTGCGCTCTGCGGCATCATCTGGATTCTCTTTCTTACGCGCACCAGCCTCAGCGTCCCGTCACTCATGGGCGCGATCATGGGCGTCGGAGTGGCCACAGCTAATTCCATTTTGCTCGTCACCTTCGCCAACGACGTCCGCCATGAGGGTCGTGATGCTCGCGCCGCAGCCCTCGAAGCTGGCCACACCCGTCTGCGGCCCGTGCTGATGACCGCACTTGCGATGATCATCGGTATGTTACCCATGTCCCTAGGTTTAGGCGAAGGCGGAGAGCAAAATTCACCGCTCGGTCGGGCCGTCATTGGCGGACTACTTTTTGCCACGCTTGCAACCCTGTTCCTCGTGCCGGTCGTGTACGCAACCCTGCGCAAACGTAGCCCGCACACCCCAGAGGAAGAACTCCTCGAGGAAGCCACGGCCGATTCGGCTCATTCCAAATAATTTCCGCTATGAAGTCCGCCCTCCGCTCCTTACTTTTTATCACGATCACCGCGTGCAGCGTCGCTTCCACGCCCGCCAGCAAAGCGCCGCCCCCGGTCAATGTTGTCCTAGCCGCACGCTCCAACGCCGCCGTCGAACTTGTTCTCCCCGCCAGCCTGCAAGCCTTCCAAGAAGCTTCAATCTACGCTCGTACCGGAGGCTACCTGTCACAATGGCTCGTAGACCTAGGCGACCAAGTGAACGCTGGACAAACCCTCGCCAACATCGACGGCCCAGAGCTCGACCAAGAACTCAACCAATCCCGCGCCGCCCTAGCCCAAGCCAGGGCCAACGCCGAACTCACCCGCGCCACCGCCGCTCGCTGGACTGAACTCGCTGCCCGTAATGCCGTCTCCAAACAAGAGGCTGACGAAAAATCTGCCGCCGCCCAGGCTCGAGCCGCCGACGTGCAAGCCGCCGAAGCCAACGTGGCTCGCCTCACCCAACTCAAATCCCTGCAGACCATCATCGCTCCCTTTTCCGGAGTCGTTACCTTTCGTGGTGCTGAGATCGGCGCATTGATCACCACCGACTCCAGCCGCCGTGAACTCTTTCGTATAGCCGCAATTAGCCCTCTGCGCGTTTTCGCAAGCATACCGCAATCTTACCTCCGCTCAATCCGCCCCGGGCTCGAAGTGGAAGTGCTCATCAACGAATTTCCAGGCCGTACGTTCAACGCCTCCGTTGTACGCGTGGCCGGTGCTCTCGATCCGGTTACTCGCACGCTCACCACTGAGATCCAACTGCCAAACGCCAAAGGAGAACTTCTACCCGGCATGTTCGTTCAAATTCGTTTCCGGCTCAAGCCGGTCGAGCCTGCTATCGTACTACCGTCCAATGCCGTCATTATCCGCGCCGACGGCCCCCAAGTAGCCACCGTCGATGCCGCCCAATCGATCCGTTTCCAAAAAGTAAAGATCGGCCGCGATTTCGGCGCTCAAATCGAGATCATTTCCGGTCTTGCCGACGGGGTCCGGGTTGCCGCCAATCCCAACGACACCCTCACCGAAGGTCTGGTCGTCGAGCCACTGCTTCCGGTCCAGGCGAAAAAATAATTTCACTCGGGCCACCCTTACGCCCGCTTAAGCCGACGACGTTTTCTGCCCTAGCTTCGTACCGCGACCGATGGATAACACGCCCATCGCCGCAATTACGCAGAGTAAGCCCGCGCCAATAAACGCCCAAGCGTAACTCCCTAGTGCGGTACGTACCGCGCCCGCACCATACGCCGCGCAAGCCGCGCCGACTTGATGCGCGGCCACGATCCAGCCGAAGACAATACTGGCGCGTTCTCGCCCGAATACATCACCTGTTAGCCGCACCGTAGGTGGCACCGTAGCGATCCAATCCAATCCGTAAAAAACGGCAAACACCCCTAACCCCGCTCCTGGCCCGAGTAACGCGGTGGGTAAAAACAACAGCGACAGCCCGCGCAATCCGTAGTAACCGAAGAGCAAAACGCGGTTGTTGTAACGATCAGAAAGCCAGCCAGAGAGCGTAGTCCCTGCGAGGTCGAAGAGTCCCATCATCGCCAGCAAACTCGCCGCGCGCACTTGGGGTATGCCGCAATCAAACGCCGCTGAAATTAGGTGTGTCCCGATCAAGCCGTTCGTACTCGCACCACACACAAAAAACGAACCCGCCAATAACCAGAAGTCGCGCGTGCGCGCCGCTTCCAGCAAAGTAGTAATTGCTAGCTTTGCAGGGTTTCCAAACGAGCGTTTAGCTGTATCAGGCGCGCCCGTTTCACCATACGGACGCAGTCCTAGGTCTTGCGGCTCATCGCGCATGAAAAACCAAATCACCGGAATCATCCCCAATGCAACGCACGTTACAACCAGCGGCGCACTGCGCCAACCTGACGTCGTCACAAGCGATGCAAACCACGGCAAAAACACGAGCTGTCCTGTCGCGGTGCTTGCCGTTAACATACCCATCACTAGTCCGCGATGTTTTGTGAACCAGCGATTCGCAACCGCCGCACCGAGCACCGTGGCCGCCATCCCAGACCCTGCTCCGACGACTAGACCCCACAACACTACGAACTGCACATAGGTCCGTAAAAACACAGTGGATCCATAGCCAAGCGCCAGCAATGCCATCCCCAGCATCATCGTTCGACGCAACCCAAGCCGCACATAAAGCGCTGCTGCAAAAGGACCGATCAGTCCAAAAATAAAAATGTTGATCGCCACCACGGAGGAAACCGTCGCGCGGCTCCATTGAAATTCATTACCGAGGGGTAACAACATGACGCCCGGCGCCGAGCGCGCGCCCGCCGCTGCGAGTAGAGTCAGAAACGTCACCCCCGCGACTACCCATGCGTAATGGACGCGCGGAGATGATGTAGGCGTGGACACGTTCATGCGCTGAAAGCGAGAGCCCGCATCACCAGCGCATGTGCACGCCGAGATGGAAGTATCCGCCGCTCGGACCCTCGGGCGGCAAGGTAGCGAGCGCCACGCTGGTCTTCGCGCCATCCACAATTTCCATTGGTGCACCAGCGCCCCCCATATCTGTTTTAACCCAGCCTGGATGAGCCGAGTTAACCTTAAGCGAAGTACCCTTCAACTCCTGCGCAAGTTCCACAGTGAACATATTTACCGCCGCCTTCGATGCATCGTAACCGATAAGTCGCGCCGGATAAATTGGCGAGTTCACATCGGCATGTTCGGAGAGTGAGCCGAGAATTGAGGACAGATTCACAATGCGCCCCGCGGGTGATCTTTTGAGCAGCGGTAAAAAGGCCTGGGTTACCGCGACTAAACCGAAAAAATTAGTGTCAAAGGTCGCCCGAAGCGAAGCCTGCGAAACCGTCGCCGGCCCCGTCTCTGTTGTATAGTCGAGGACACCGGCGTTGTTCACAAGAATATCAAGTCGTCCAAATTCCTTTTCGACCCAAGTCGCAGCGGTGCGGATCGAGGCTTCATCGGTGACGATCAGGGGCACCACACGCGCCTCAATCCCTTCGGATTTCAACAACGCTACCGCGCCGGCTCCGCGCTGCGCATCGCGCGCACCGACAAGAATAAAGATTCCCTGACGCCCTAACTGTCGGGCCGTTTCGAGACCGATACCCTTATTGGCACCAGTAATGAGAGCAATTTTAGAAGACATATTTTTAAAAAATTGAGATAGTGAACAAATTCAGGAACCAAGCGCCGGGTAGTCCGTATAACCACGCTCATCGCCGCCGTAAAAAGACTCCGGCAAGGGTGTATTTAACGGAGCGCCTTCACGCAGACGCCGAGGTAAATCTGGGTTCGCGATAAAGGCTTTTCCCCAAGCGACAGCATCCGCCCGCCCCGCAGCGATCTCGGCCGTGGCATCCGCTGCCGTAAAACCTTGATTGGCGATGAACACGCCGCCGAAAATTTGTTTTAAGGTCGGTCCGAGGCGCGGCGCGGCTAAACCTTCGCGCGCGCAAAGAAATGCCAGATTACGTTTACCCAATTGCTTCGCGAGGTAACCGAACGTCTCCGCAAAATTAGAATCACCTACGCCGTGGGCATCACCTCGTGGGGCAAGGTGATAACCTACCCGATCAGCACCCCACACGCTGATGACTGCATCGGTGACTTCCAGCGGAAGTCGCGCACGGTTTTCAATCGATCCACCATACTCATCCGAGCGGTGGTTGGATGTGTCCTGCAAAAATTGATCGAGCAAATAACCGTTTGCGCCGTGGATTTCGACGCCATCAAAGCCCGCGCGTTGCGCGTTCTCGGCACCGAGCCGATATGCAGCCACGACCCCTGGCAACTCAACACGATCAAGAGCGCGTGGAGTCACAAAAGCCTTCTCCGGCCGGATGAGACTCACATGGCCTACCGCCGCAATTGCGCTGGGAGCCACCGGCAAAGCGCCACCAAGATAGACTGGATCAGAAATGCGCCCGACATGCCAAAGCTGCAGAAAAATTCGCCCACCTGAGGCGTGGACGGCCGAGGTGATGGATTTCCAGCCCGTCACTTGCTCAGGCGACCAGATACCAGGCGTATCGGGATAACCAACTCCCATAGGATCGACCGCGGTGGCCTCGCTGAGGATTAAGCCGGCAGACGCACGCTGAGCGTAATATTTCGCCATCATTGAATTGGGTACGCGACCGAAGGAAGCGCGGCAACGCGTGAGCGGGGCCATGATGATGCGGTTCGGCAGCATCAAGGCGCCGAGGCGAAGGGAATCATGCAACGTAGACATAGCCCAGGATGCATTCAATTAACGCCTCGGCGCAATCCTAGGCGTGAAAAAACTCTAGCGCTCTCGGGTTGCCGAAGGCACGAAACGCTGTTTGCTGTAATCTGATGCGTTCTCATCTCCACTCATTCCCCACTTTAGCCCAGGTTTTCGTTCTCGTTTTGCTGTTGAGCACGAATGGGGTAGCTGCGCCCGAAAAATGGGCCCCAGAAATCGATAAATACACCCAAGCTGACGCCATCAAAGCACCTGCCCAAGGCGGTGTGGTCTTCGTCGGCAGTTCCTCAATACGTAAATGGACGAGCCTCTCCGTCGATTTTCCTAGTATCACCACACTGAATCGAGGCTTCGGCGGCTCAGAGCTCAGCGACAGCGTGTTTTACGTAGACCGCGTAGTCATACCCTACGCACCGCGCCTTGTCGTGGTCTACGCGGGTGAAAATGACCTCCAAGCCGGCAAATCGGCCGAAGCTTTACTCGATGATTTCAAAGCATTTTGCGCCAAAATTCACCGCGCGCTTCCCAAGACAAACATCATATTTCTTTCAATCAAAGAAAGTCCTTCTCGGGCCAAAATTCGCGATAAAGTCTTACTTGCGAACAAGCTTATTGCGGCCGAATGCGCCAAAGATTCGCGCCGCACTTTTGTTGATGTTGCGACTCCCATGCTCGACGCCGAAGGCAAAACTCGCCCCGAACTGTTCATCGCGGATCAACTCCATATGCAACCGGCAGGTTACGCGATTTGGACTAAAGTCCTCGCCCCTTACCTGAAACCGTGAGCGCCACTCCGCTCGATCGTCTCTCGCGTCAGATCGCCTTCATTGTTGAGGTCGATCAGCTCAAAAATATTTTTCGCCAGACGGTGAACACCGTCAGTGGTCGCGCCGAAAATGACGCCGAACACTCTTGGGGACTCTGTCTGCTTGTGATTACACTTGCGGAGCACGCCAACGTGCCGCACCTCGACGTTCTGCGCGTGCTCAAGATGGTGATCATCCACGACCTCGTCGAAATCGACGCTGGCGATACGTTTGCTTACGATACGAAAAATATGGCCGACCAGCACGCGCGGGAGCGTATCGCCGCTGATCGTATTTTTGGCCTTTTGCCAATCGGCCAATCCGCCGATTTCCGTGCGCTCTGGGATGAGTTTGAAGCCCGTCAAACTCCCGAGGCCAAATTCGCTGCCGCCGTGGACCGTTTTCACCCGATGTTGCTTAATTGCTCAACCGAAGGTGCTGCTTGGAAAAAACACGGTATTACATCGGATCGCGTTCTGGCCCGCAACGCCCACATCGCTGAGGGCAGCACTGATCTCTGGTCCTACGCTCAAGCCATGGTCGCTCGAGCGGTAAGCGAGGGCCATCTTTCGGCCTGAAAAAATTTAACTTAAATCCCGAATCGAGCCTAGTTCCGGATCAAACAATCGCTGATATGTACGCACGATCATTCCATCAGTAAGCCCCGCTAACCAATCGCAGATTTGGCGCGCCTTACCTGCTTGGGTCGTTTCTGCGGCAATTAATTTACCGACCCTAGGTGGCAAGATGTGAATGATGCGGCCCGAGCGCTCAACGTAGTTTTTCCATGCCGAGTCCCAGAGCTCGAACATTACCTTACGCGCCTTGTGTTCCATCTGCTGGAGTTGGGGGCTCTCAAAGATAATATCATTAGCCATTTTTTTATAAAACATCGCCTCGCGCCCCGCAGCCGGCGCTACAGCGAGTTCGAAACGATAACGGTTCGTTGCCGCGCTCATGAAATTTGTTCGCTCACGCAATCGACACGCCGTGATGAATACTCCGATCTTAGCTGAGAAAACATTTTCCAATCGATCTGCCCTAACAGCGGAGAAGAGCGCATCGAGCCAGCTCTGACGCTCGGCATCAATCGCCTCGGCTGCAGCCCAGGCCTCAATCCGCTCGATTGTCAAAAAACCAGCCTTCACGCCGTCTACAATATCGTTGAGTGAGTACGCCGCATCGTCCGCCCAATCCATGATCTGACATTCTACGCTTTTAAACGCATTGAGTTTTTCCTGGGCATGAAATTCAGCGGGAATTGTCTTTGCGCCAAAAACAAACGTTCTTACTGCATGCTGCGGCTCGTAGAGAAAATGATTCGCCGGCGGTGAGGGAAATTCCGTGAAGAGTTTTTTGTACTTCAGAACGCCATCGAGCAGCGACCGCGTCGCCTGCATGCCACGCACACCCGATTCATTTTGAAACATCGTCTCTGTAAGTAGGTGCAGTGTCTGCGCGTTACCCTCGAAACCACCCCAAGACAGCATCAGCTCCTGCAGGGTGCGTTCGCCCGAATGCCCAAAAGGGGGGTGCCCTAGATCATGAGCGAGACACACCGCCTCGACCAAATCTCCGTCGATAAAAAAATCATCAGCCAAGGGTCCGCCCTGCGTTCGCAAATAGTGACAAATAGAGCGCCCGATTTGCGCGACTTCCATGGAGTGCGTCAGCCGTGTGCGATAGAAATCGTATTCGCCGGAAAGAAACACCTGTGTCTTCGACTGTAGCTTACGAAAAGCGTGAGCATGAATGATCCGGTCGCGGTCAATCTGAAAGGCGTTGCGATAATCGGTCTTACGGACTGCGCCGTACGTCTCTGCGTCGAAATCGGTGTAAAATCGGTTCATGATCGGCGGAAAGCCGAGCGCACTAGCTCCCAGTCGCAGTGGCAAACCCATATCACTAGACCCGCCCTAGCACACATGGTTCGCGTTGCCCAAAATGAAATTTCGAGCCGCCCATTAAATCTGTGTCATGTACGAGCGTTCTCCATTGTTTCCCGCCCGCGCCCATCGCTAATCTAGGATAAAATCAAAATCCCATGCCCGCTTCAACCATGCGCGCCATCGCTAAACTCTATGCCGGGCCCGGACTTTCACTCACGGAAGTTCCCGTGCCCAAGCCCGGCGTCAACGACGTCCTCATCAAGGTAAAAAAAACCTCCATCTGCGGCACCGATGTTCACATTTACAACTGGGATGCCTGGGCGGAAAAAACCATCAAGCCACCTATGGTGGTCGGCCACGAATTCGTCGGAAGTATCGAGGCGGTAGGGGCCAATGTTATCGGCTTTGCGCCGGGCGATTTAGTCGACGGCGAGGGGCACATCGTGTGTGGCCTCTGCCGAAACTGCCTGGCCGGCCGTCGCCATCTTTGCAAAGATACCCAAGGCGTAGGCGTGAACCGTGACGGCGCCTTCGCCGAATACCTCTGTATACCCGCCACCAACGCGGTCCACGTCGATCCTTCGATTCCCCTCGATGTTCTGTCGTGCTTTGACCCGCTGGGTAACGCTACTCACACCGCTCTTCAATACGATCTCGTCGGCGAGGATGTGCTCATCACAGGCGCCGGTCCCATTGGATGTATGGCTACAGCCATCGCCCAACAAGCCGGAGCACGCAAGGTCGTGGTCACCGACATCAATCCTGCCCGCCTCGCTCTCGCCGCCCGTATGGGCGCCACGCGCACAGTCGATGTTTCTAAAGAAAACCTCGCAGACATCCAACGAGAGATTGGCATGAAGGAAGGTTTCGATGTTGGCCTTGAGATGTCCGGCAATCCCGTGGCGCTTAATACCATGATCGACAACATGGCCCACGGCGGACGCATTGCGCTCCTCGGCATAATGCCCGGTGCCGCCGCAGTGGACTGGAACAAGGTCGTTTTCAACATGCTCACTATTAGAGGTATCTACGGCCGCGAGATGTATGAGACGTGGTACAAGATGACGTCTCTTATCCAACGCGGCCTCGATATCTCACCCGTTATCACGCACCGTTTCCACTACACCGATTTTCAAAAAGGCTTCGATCTCATGCGCTCCGGACGCAGCGGCAAAATCATCTTAAACTGGGACTGACCATGACGGCAGCTTATCTCGCGCACCTCGAACAAATTCTAGGCGAAATAGATATCGCTGGTCTCACCAAGCGGGAACGCCTCATCGCAACCTCGCAGTCCGCTCACATCGCCGTCGCCGGTGGTCGAGAGGTGCTCAATTTCTGCGCCAACAACTACCTCGGCCTCGCCAATCATCCCGCGATCATCGCCGCGGCCCACGCCGCGCTCGATCGCTGGGGCTATGGACTTGCCTCTGTCCGCTTTATTTGTGGCACCCAAGAAATTCACCGTGAACTAGAGCAGCGCCTCAGCGATTTTCTAGGAGTTGAAGATACGATTCTTTACTCCTCCTGTTTCGACGCCAACGGAGGCGCTTTTGAAACCCTTCTCACCGCCGAAGACGCCGTCATCAGCGATGAATTAAATCACGCCTCGATCATCGACGGCATCCGCCTTTGTAAGGCCCAGCGCTTCCGCTACAAAAATTGCAACCTTGCCGATCTAGAGTCCCAACTCCAAGCCGCCGAGGCCGCCAAAGCTCGATTTAAACTCGTCGTGACCGACGGCGTGTTTTCGATGGACGGTTTCATCGCTCCCCTACGCGAGATCTGCGATCTCGCTGAGCGTTACGGCGCCCTAGTCATGGTCGACGATAGCCACGCTGTCGGGTTCATGGGTCGGACCGGACGAGGCACGCACGAGCACTGTGGCGTAATGGGCCGCATCGATCTCATTTCCGGCACGCTGGGCAAAGCCCTTGGCGGAGCGAGCGGCGGCTATCTGAGTGGGAAAAAAGAAATCATCTCGCTACTCCGCCAACGCTCACGCCCTTATCTATTTTCTAACTCACTGGCGCCCGCTATTGTGGCATCGTCCCTAGCCGCTTTGGATCTTATCAGTACCTCGACGACCTTGCGAGACCGCCTAGAAGAAAACACAACATTCTTTCGCACGGGACTTACCTCCGCAGGCCTCACGCTCAAACCCGGCACTCATCCAATTGTTCCCGTGATGCTCGGTGACGCCGCACTTTCGCAGAGATTTGCCACGCGCATGCTCGAAAAAGGCGTGTATGTTGTCGGTTTTTTCTATCCGGTCGTACCCCAAGGCGCCGCCCGCATCCGCACCCAGATCAGTGCCGCCCATTCGCGCGCTGACCTCGAGTTTGCCATCAACGCTTTCGCCACCACCAAAACCGAGCTCGGCCTCTAATTATTACATGGCTAAAAAAATTTCTACTCCTATGTGCCGCAGGCTAGAAAAAGCCGCCCGTACTGCCGCGAAAAAATCATACTCGCCGTATTCCCAGTTTCCCGTGGGTGCCGCCGTACTTGCCGCCTCGGGCAAAATCTACGCCGGATCCAATATCGAGAATGCTTCCTACGGTCTGTGCAATTGCGCTGAGCGAACCGCGATATTCACCGCCGCGGCCGCCGGCGAGCGCCGCATACTCGCAGTTGCCGTATACACGCCTACGGCCCAACCGACGAGCCCCTGCGGCGCATGCCGCCAAGTCATTAACGAATTCGGTCCGACTGCTCTAATCATCAGCCTCTGCGCATCCAAAGAGCGTCAGGAAACTACGCTAGATCTCTTGCTGCCTGGAGCCTTCGGCCCCGAAGCTCTTTCCTGACTTTTTCCATGTCACTTTTCTTCACCGCCGTAATCGCCGCCGGTCTCAGCACCCTGATCGTCTGGTTTTATTGGCGCGGCCATGCCGCGACTCTCACCGAACGTACCCGTGCCCTAGCCGAGGAAAACGCCCGTCTCGCACAAGAAATTTCCGTTCAACGTATCGAGTCACAGCGCCTGTCGACGCTCGTCACTCAGCACGCCACTGAGCTGACCGCCGAAAAATCCGCTCACGAGCGTCTCGTAGCTGAATTCAAAGCCCTCTCAGCCGACGCCCTCCGCGCCAATCGCGCTGATTTCCTTGCCCAAGCCCAGCAATCTTTCGCCCAACTCCAAACGCAATCCGCCGGCGACCTCGAGAAACGTCAACTCGCCATCGATGCTCTCGTGAAACCCCTTCGCGATTCCCTTGAAAAAGTAGACGTTAAGATAGCCGAAATCGAAAAAGCCCGCGCCTCCGCTTACGGCGCCCTTGGTGAACAACTCAAAACCCTTGGCACCGCGCAACTCCAGCTCCAGGCCGAGGCCAACAAACTCTCTACCGCCCTGCGGTCTACATCTTTCGCCGGCAGCTGGGGCGAACTCCAGCTGCGCCGGGTCGTCGAGATGGCAGACATGCTGCCCTACTGTGACTTCTCGGAACAGGAGACCGCAGAGGCCGGCGGCTTCCGCGCGGATCTCGTCGTTCGCCTTCCCGGTGGCCAGCGCATCGTCGTCGATGCCAAAGCCCCGCTTGAGTCCTACCGTGCCGCCGTAGACGCCATCGACGAACCGACCCGCGCCGCCCGCTTGGCTGACCACGCCCAAAAAGTCAGAGGCCATATTGATGCCCTCGGTGCTAAAAATTACTGGGAGCAATTTCAACCCGCCCCCGAGTTCGTAGTTCTCTTCCTTCCCGGCGACCACTTCCTAACGGCAGCTCTCAGCGCCGACTCTACTCTCATGGACCGCGCCCTCACCCGCCGCGTTCTTCTCGCCACACCCACCACCCTCATCGCTCTGCTTAAAGCCGCCGCCTACGGTTGGCGCCAAGAAGCCGTCTCCAAAAATGCCGACGAAATTAGTGCCCTTGGTCGCCAACTGTACGATCGTATTTCTACGTTTGCCGAAAACCTAGAGAAGGTTGGTCGCGGCCTCGATGTAGCTATTCGTGGCTATAACACGGCCGTCGGCTCCTTCGAGGGCACCGTCTTACCTGGTGCGCGCAAGTTCGCTGAGCTTGGCGCCAAAGGCGCCAAGGACCTCACTGCTCCCAACGTAGTCGAATCCACTGCTCGCGAAATCACCAAACGCAGCTGATCATGGCAGAATCACTTCACCTCCACGCCGCTCCATCCGATCATCCCCTCAAAGGCACTTGGAAAATGGTCCGCGCCGAACTTGCCGGTGAGCCCGCGCACCCATTGCTCGTCGATAACACGACCATTCAACTTACGCTGGATCGCTACGCTGTTTACTACAGCGGTGAGGTTGCGGACAGGGGTCATTACACGTTTTCCTTCACACTGGGAGATCCGCATCACCCGCTCACGCTACGCGGAACCAATGGGCCCAACGCCGGCCGCACCATTCCCGCGATTTTTCAACGCAAGGGCGAACTCCTCCGCATTTGCTACGGCCTAGACGGCACCACGCCAAGCGTCTTCACCAGTCCACCTAACTCGCAATTTTATCTCGTCACATATCGTCTGAAATCATGAGGAGTGATTGATTTAGGATTAGCAGACAAACCCGCGCTCAATGAGGCTAGATTCTTTTGATAACACAGAGGCTTCTTCGTTTTTTGCCCCGCGGCACTGTCTTTAGTTTCGGATATAGAGTTTAACCTTGTAAGGTTACCCCGCCGCTTGAGCGCATGATTGCCAAACTTCGCTGCAAGCATTGAGGTTTCCGGCATGCGGCTCAGCGGTCTTTTTCTTTACCCAGTCAAATCTCTGGGCGGATTCTCGGTAACTTCTGCCAAACTAGATTCCCATGGACTCGTCGGCGACCGACGGTTTCTCGTCATAGACGAATCAGGCCGCTTTCTTACTCAGCGCACCCTTCCGCGTATGGCGCTCATCGCCACCGCCCTAGACGCCACCCACCTAACTCTTTCCCCTCCCCAATCGACCTCACTACGTGTTCCTCTCGCGTCCGATTCATCCGCCCCAAATCGCACCGTAAGTGTTTGGAAAAGTGAAAATCTCCTTGCTGAAGATTGCGGCGAAGCTCCAGCCGCATTGCTCTCCGCTTTTCTAGGTGCGCGTTGTCGTCTCGTACGCCTCGGCCAAACATTCCATCGCCCGATACCGAAAGCTAACGCTCACCCCGGCGAGACCGTGACCTTCGCCGACGCTTACCCGATGCTCGTCATAGGGGAATCCTCACTAGCCGATCTCAACAACCGTCTCATCGAGCGCGGCGCAGAGGCCCTGCCGATGGATCGTTTCCGCCCCAATCTAATTATCAGCGAAGCTCCTGCATACGCCGAAGACACATGGCTAAGTTTTCGCCTGGGCGACATCATCTTCCGTGCCGGTGGCCCCTGTGCACGCTGCACCGTCACAACCATCGACCAAGCCAGCGGCCAGCTCGACGGCCCCGAACCACTTGAAACGCTCGCCACCTATCGACGCGACCCGGTCCAATTCACCTCGTTGAACTTCGGCCAAAATCTCATCCACGAAACCAAATCCGGTGTCCTGCGCGTCGGCGACACTCTCTCGGTTCTCTAAAAATCACAGCTCGTCGCCATGCGCTTATACCCTTTTCGTTTTATCCTCACGTTCGGCGCAGCCGCCATTCTCCTCAACGCTTCCTTTGCCGAGCCGATAACTCAGCCCATCACCGCAGCCCTTACCCCCGCTGACCTCAATCGCTGGCAAGAGCATGCGCGCCAAGTAACGATCATTCGCGACACCTGGGGCATTGCCCACGTTTTCGGCCAAACTGACGCGAATACCGTCTTCGGTCTTCTTTACGCTCAAGCTGAAGACGACTTCAATCGCATCGAATTCAACTACATCAACGCCCTCGGTCGCCTCGCCGAGGTCGAGGGCGAGAAGGAACTCTACCGCGACCTACGCATGAAGCTGTTCATCGATCCGGTTGAGCTGCACGCGAAATACACGAACAGCCCCAAGTGGCTGCGCGCGCTCATGGACGCCTTTGCGGACGGCCTAAATTTCTACCTTTACGCACACCCCGGCGTGCACCCGAAACTAATTACACATTTTGAGCCATGGATGGCCCTCGCCTTCACCGAGGGCAGTATCGGCGGCGACATCGAATCGATTTCACTAAAAAGCCTCGAAGCTTTCTACGGTCCACGCCCCGCGCTCGCTTTGGCCTCACCAGACAGCACTGCCACAGATGCCACCACTTTAACAGCGCCCCCCGAGGCGCAAGGGTCCAACGGTTTTGCCATCTCCCCGGCCAAAAGCGCATCCGGTCACGCGCTGTTGCTCATCAATCCACATACGTCGTTTTATTTTCGGCCCGAGCTGCACGCAGTGAGCACAGAGGGCCTCAATGCCTACGGCGCCGCCACGTGGGGTCAGTTCTTCGTATACCAGGGTTTCAACGACCGTATAGGCTGGATGCATACATCCAACGGCGCGGACGTCATAGATGAATATCGTGAGACAATCATCCCCACGCCAGAGGGCCCCGCCTATCGATACGGAAAGTCGACGAAGCCATTAATCGCCAAAAAGATCACTCTTAGATACCGCATCGATCCCGCCGACTCGTCGACCACAGATCGAGTCGTCACGGCTTATTTCAGCCACCACGGCCCGATCGTGCGCACCGCCAATGGCCAATGGATCGCTGTAAAAATGATGAATGATCCCGTGCCTGCGCTCACGCAATCTTACCAACGCACCAAGGCGCGCACCTACGCCGATTTTAAGCGTGTGATGGCGCTGCGCACTAATACTTCCAATAATACCGTTTACGCCGACGCCGACGGCAACATCGCCTACTTCCATGGCAATTTCGCCCCGCGCCGCGATTCGCGTTTCAACTGGAAACTCCCCGTCGACGGCAGCGACCCAGCGACCGAGTGGCGCGGCCTGCACGAGGTAGAGGAAACGATCCACTTACTCAATCCTGCGAGCGGCTGGATTCAAAATACCAACAACTGGCCTTTCTCCGCCGCAGGCACCGCCAGTCCCAAGCTCGCTGATTACCCCACTTACCTGTGGTCCAACCCCGAAAACGCCCGCGGCCTCAATGCCGTTCGTGTGCTATCACGCGCTAAATCCTTCACAATCGATAGCCTGATCGCAGCCGCCTACGATCCCACGCTACCGGCGTTTGAAACGCTCCTACCCAAGCTTTGCAGCGCCTTCGATGCGCTGCCTGCCGAGGATTCACGTCGCGCAGCTTTGGCTGCGCCGATCGCCGCGCTGAGAGCATGGGACCATCGCGCCGCAGTCGATTCCATTGCTACGACACTCGCAATTCTATGGGCCCAATCATTCGGCCCTATGATCAGTGAAGCGAAAAACCGCGAACTGGTCGTTGTAGATCACCTGGTCGCCACGCTCACCGCGCCGCAATGCCTAGACGCTTTAACGCTGGTTACCGCTCGGTTAACCCGCGATTTCGGGACGTGGGAAACGCCTTGGGGCGAGATCAACCGTTTCCAACGTCCTTCGGGCGACATTACCCCAAAATTCGACGATACCGCGCCGAGCAGGCCGATTGCCTTTGCCCCAAGCGACTGGGGTTCGCTGCCCGCATTCGGCGTATCCGGCCCACCACAAACGACCAAGCGCATCTATGGCAACCGCGGCAACAGCTTCGTTGCCGTGGTCGAATTCGGTCCGCGCGTCCAAGCCAAAACCCTGCTAGCTGGCGGTGTAAGCGGCGACCCTAAGTCGCCCCATTTTAACGATCAAGCCGCGCTCTACGCGGCTGGCAAATTCAAGGATGCCTGGTTTTATCGCGCAGACATCGAGAAAAACGCAGAGCGCACCTACCACCCTGGCCAATAAAACCGCGACGGTGACATGTCAGTCATCGCCACCGACCCGACCGCGCCGGGCCTTATGTTTCGCCCGGTGCTTTTTCGCTTGAATCATACGGACTTTTAGGCGGCGCGATTTCTGTCGGGTACGACGCCGTTCTTCTTCGCGCGCTTCGACAACCGCTGCAAGCGCGTGAGATTTAAGGGCATACAACTTAGCCACGAATTCCTCCCAAGCGAGCTCACGGTTCGCGGCTTGTGAGCGTTCGCGCTGACAGCGCACTTCAACCCCCGTAGGATCGTGCCGTAACCATACCGTCGAGCTGGTTTTGTTGATTTTTTGCCCGCCCGGCCCAGAACCGCGGACAAAACGCTCTTCGACATCATCTAAGCGTACCCCAAGGGCGGCCAGTTTTTCGAAGATTTGGGATGGCAAGGTCATGGCGGTCCGTTTTCTAATGGAAACTCTTAGCCGGGCGCCGAGTCAAATCAGCCCTAGCACTATTGAAGTATATTTCATTATCCGCTTCCTTCTTCTTTTTTCAACGTCCCCCCATTGCTCATGCTTAACGGTCCCGCTTGGTCCCAGAAACTCCGCACCGAAATCGCCAAAGCCGTCATTGGCCAGGAGGCTGTCGTCGAACGCCTGCTCGTCGCGCTCCTCGCCAACGGCCACGTCTTACTTGAAGGCATGCCCGGACTCGCCAAGACGCTGCTTATTAAATCCCTTGGCACCGCCCTCGGCGTTCAATTCGAGCGCGTGCAATTCACCCCCGACCTCCTTCCTAGCGACGTCGTAGGCACAATGATTTTCTCCCCTAAAAACGGCGAGTTCACCGCCCACCGCGGCCCCATCTTCGCCAACCTCGTCCTCGCCGACGAAATCAACCGCGCACCCGCTAAGGTCCAGTCCGCCCTGCTCGAAGCTATGCAAGAGCGGCAGGTCACCATCGGCGGACAAACGCATCCTTTACCGAAGCCGTTTTTCGTGATGGCCACCCAAAATCCCGTGGAACAAGAGGGCACGTACCCGCTGCCCGAGGCCCAGACAGATCGTTTTCTCTTCAAACTCATCGTAGATTACCCATCGGCCGCCGAGGAATCCACGATGGTCTTGCGCTGGGGCCAAGTCACCAAACAACCCGCGCTCGTGGCTGCTTCCAGCGGGGAGGAACTCTTGGAGCTGCGCACACAGGTCGACCAGATCCACGTCTCGCCGGCAGTCCACAATTACATCCTCGCGCTGGTCCGCGCGACGCGAGCCCTAACCGAGGGCCCGGCGGCGCAACGTCTCCTCACCTTCGGCGCTTCGCCCCGCGCGTCACTTGCCCTTTACCAAGCTGCCCGTGCCCTCGCCTGGTTGCGCGGCCTCGATTTCGTCTCGCCCGCGCTCGTCCAAGAAATCGCCCCTGATGTGCTCCGTCACCGCATCGGCCTGACCTACGAGGCCGAGGCAAAAGAAATCTCCGCGGATAAAATCGTCGCCCAGGTCATCGCGACGACACCAATTCCCGCCGCCTGAGTTTAGCCCGGTTCGTCGCTTTGGCTTATCAACCTCCAGTCTACGCCACGTCCAACGGCGACGCCCCCGCGTCGCCCTTGGCCATGCTCCGCCAACTCGAGTGGCGCGTGCGCCACGCTGTGGAAAACCAGCTTAGCGGTGAGTACCGCTCGGCATTCCGCGGCCGCGGCATGGAATTCGACCAAGTCGTCAAATACACCTTCGGCGACGACGTGCGCGACATCGATTGGAACGTAACCGCGCGTCTCGGCGAGCCGTACCGCAAGAAATTTGTCGAGGAGCGAGAGGTCACCTTGTTGGTGGTCTTCGAAGACACGCCCAGCCTCCAATTTGGCTCGGGCGCACAATCGAAACGTGAAGCCCTGATGGAGCTAGCGGGGCTCGTGATGTTACTTGGTGCAGTGAACCGCGACCGCGTTGGCTTCGTCCACGCGAAGCCCGGCGGAGATTATCTTTTCCGCGAACCCGTGCGCGGACGGGGCGCGATCATGCACGCGGCGGCCAGCTTGCTTGCGTGTCCGGCGCCGAGTTTGTCGACATCGAACGCCGACCCCGCCACCGATTCAGGTGTACCCTGGCGTTTGTTATCCCGTGCCGCGCCGAAGCACAGTGTAATGTTATGGCTCGGAGATTTCGCGCCGCGCCCTGAGCCGGAAGGCTGGGCGGTGTTGCGTCGACGTTACCAAATGATGGGCTTTCGCGTGGACGATCCGTGGGAACGCACGCTGCCCGATCAGGGGCAATTCGCCGCATATGACCCAACGGCGGGGCAACTCGTGACTATTGAAAACTCCGCCGCCGAACAAACCGCACACGCCCATTGGCGCAACGAGCGCGATGCGACTTGGACCACGCTCTTTCCCGATGTCCTCAGCCGCCTCGTTGTGAGCACAAGCGAGAACCGCCTCGACGCACTCGTGCGGTTTTTCCACGCCCGCCTGCGTGCTGGCTCGATCCGTTGAAGCGATGCCAAATTATACGCTCCACGACCCCCTTTGGTTTCTCGCACTGGCGCTTCTCCCATTGAGTCTATGGCTGCGCGGACGTCGGCGCGTACCCGTGTTGCTTGTGCCTTTCGCGGCCGCATGGCATCGGCCTTCGCTAGCATCGGCGTCACGCTGGCCGACGGGCCTCGCCGTCGCGGGACTGATCCTACTCGTCGCTGGGCTCGCGCGACCGCAGCATATCGAGGACAAACGCGAAGTTCGCTCCGAAGGCTACGACATCATGTTAGCCATAGATCTTTCTTCATCAATGCTCGCCGAGGATTACGAACGCGGCAGCGAACGCATCAACCGCCTTCAAGCGATCAAGCCCGTCATACAAGCGTTTATTGAAAAACGCCCCTCCGATCGCATCGGCATCGTACTTTTTTCCGGCCGCGCGTATACGATGGCGCCGCTTACAACCGACCACGATTGGCTCGCCGCACAACTCGAGCGGGTTAAAATTGGCCTCATCGAAGACGGCACTGCGATCGGCGACGGCCTCGGCGTCGCGCTCACGCGCCTAGAGCAAGCCAAACGCGAAACCGCCGGCAAACGCCAAGGAGCTTTTGTTATTCTTATGACTGATGGCGCAAACAACCGTGGAGCGCTTTCGCCCACGCAAGCCGCCGATCTCGCCAAGTCGCGCAACATTCCCATCTACGCGATAGGTGCCGGTAAAGACGGTATCGTGCCGTTTCCGGTCTTCGACGACAAAGGTAACAAAGTTGGCTACCGTCGCATGATGTCAGACCTAGATGAAGGCGCCCTGCGCGAGCTCGCGGAAAACACAGGTGGAAAATTTTTTCGAGCCTTCGACACCGGAGCTGCCGAATCCGCGTTCAAGGCGATCGACCGCGCCCAGAAAATTGAATTTCAATCCAAGAGTTATTTACTCACGACGGAGCTGTTCCCTTGGGTCGCAATCCCTGGCCTCGCTCTGCTTGTAGCCGCCGCCCTGCTCGCGCGTCCAGCCAGCACACGCTCAAACGCATGACCTTCGCGACGCCCCAACTTCTTTGGTTATTTTTAGTACCACTCGCCGTGCTTATTTGGGAACTTAGCCGCGCGCATCGAGCCGGCGCTCTCACGCAACCCAAAATTCTCCGCGCAGAGGCAGGGGGTGATTCGCTTGAGCTCTCGTCCTTCAACGTCCAGAGCACCGACGCCAAGCCCTCTCGCCGACGCCCACGCTTGTGGTTATTTTTTGGCCTTATACTCGCCGTAGCAGCCCTCGCCCGCCCGCAATACGGCCGCATCGACGAACCTGTCTTTGATCAATCCCGCGAAATCCTCCTGGCCGTTGACCTCTCGCGATCGATGCTCGCGCCTGACGTAAAACCCTCGCGCCTCGAGCGCGCCAAGCTACTGATCCAATCGCTACTCGAGCGCCTGGCTGGCGAGCGCATCGGCCTTATCGTGTTCTCCGGCACCGCGTTTCTACAATCTCCGCTCAGCGCTGACTACGAGATCCTCCGTGAGTTTTTACCTAATCTCGGTCCCGACTATTTGCCCGAAGGCGGGACCAATTACAGTGCCCTGATTACAACTTCACTCGCAGCTTTTAAGCAAAGCGGCTCAGCTGATCGTTTTCTAATCATTCTCTCGGACGGTGAAGCGACCGACGACACCTGGAAAGCCACCGCCGAAGAACTGAAAAAGAAAAATATCCGCGTACTCGGGCTCGGCATCGGCACCGCCGCTGGGGCAATGATACCGGACGGCCCCAATGGCTTCGTCAAAGACGACAGAGGTGCCGTGGTTCTTTCCAAACTTGAACCCAATACACTCCGCGAGCTCGCCGATATCACAGGAGGGGTTTACCGCGATGCCTCTACCTGGGTCGATCTCGCCTCACTCATTCAAGCCACGGTGGAAGCCGGCCAAAAAGGCGAATTCCTCGAGAAAAACTCCATTCGACTCGTCGAGCGCTACCAATGGCCGCTAGCCGCCGCGCTGTTTTGCTTGGTCCTCAGCTTCTGGCGCGAGTTCCCTGTGCGACCTAAACCTCGCAAACTCCACACGCCCGCGCGAGGGCCTGGCGCCGCTGCCACCGCCGCGTTGCTGTTTTTCGCTTTTACGTTATCTCTCGCCCCCGCCGATCTGAGCGCTGCCGCCGCCAAAGTTCCCGCCCGCAGCGTCACCGATAGCGATGCAACCGCATCCGCAGCGCCCATCCCCTCCGCCGCCCTCAGCCAAACCGTTACGCGACTGGCCGCCGCACCCACGCACTCCGGCCCAGACTGGGCCGAGCTCGCCCGCGAGACCGTGGCTTGGGGACAACGTCTCCAGTCCGAACAACAACCCGTCACCCCAGGCCCGCTCCAAGACGCACTCGCCGCGGTCGAAGCCGGGGCGGCCCTAGACAGCAAAGCCGCCGATTGGTCTAAGCTTCGCGAAGAACTCAACGCTTTGCTGAAAAAGCCCGACGAAGACCAAAAAAAGGACGATCAAAAACAAGATCAGGACAAACAAAACCAGCAGGATAAAAATCAGCAGCAGGATAAAAACCAGCAGCAAAACAAAGACGACAAGAGCAAGTCCTCCGACAAATCCGATCCGTCGCAAAAGCAGCAAGACCAACAAAATTCTGACGACCAAAAAAACGATTCCAAGGATTCGCCTGATTCCAAGCCGCAAGACGGCAAGCAAGGTCAGAAAGCCTTTGGAGATATGAAAGACCAGCCTCCGCCACCGCCGCAACCACCTGAGGGCGACACCCAACAGGTCGGGGGCAATCCTGACAAAAAACCCACCGACGCCACTGCCGATCCCTCCCTCGCGATGCCGCTCCAAAAACTCGATCAGCTACGCAATCAAGATTCTCCCGCCAAACTCTTCAAACTCATGCAGGGCGAGCCTCAGCCCGCTCCCGCCAAAAAAGGTAAAAACTGGTGACAACCCGCATGTACCGCCGCCGCTTCTCTCTCCCCTTGCTTGTCCTTATTGCTCTCGGAGCCATCGTGTCTGCCCACGCGCAGACCGTGCGTTGGGAGCCCCTACAAGGTGCGCTCGCCGTTGGCCAGACGAGTGAACTACTCCTAGTTTTTGAAGACTGCTCGCCCAGGGAAACGCCACGTCTACCTAAAATAGACGGCCTTACGCTCGATTTCGCCGGCCAGTCCACGAGCACATCCATCATCAATTTCACGCGCTCTGATTCCGTCACGTTTACGTACGCGGCTCGACTCACCAAAAAACAACGCGTCAGTATTCCGTCCTTCGAGATCGAGACCGACAAGGGCAAGCTCCGCACGCCTGTAGCGTCGTACGAGCCCGGAGCCGCTACCGTAGGCAACACTGGGGTCACTTTAGAAAATGCCGCTAACTCCCGGCTCGCCGCCGCCCCCAGCAGTGTCTGGGTTGGAGAAGTTTTTAATCTGACTTACAGCCTAGATGCCTCGCGCAGCTACTTTCCGGATTTTGGGCGCGGCCAGATCGAATGGAATGGCGAACCGCTTGTTTCCGAAGATTGGTCCCGCCCCGATCCCCTGGATTTCCGCGCCGGTAACGAACCGCGAACTGGACTTTCCTACCGCACCCGCGCCATCGCCCGCACCCCGGGCAGCATCCGGCTAAACGCCGTAAGCCAACTCATCAATCTCTCCGTCGGTGTAACCGGTTTCGGCTTTTTTCAACAACGCCAGTACCAGCAATTCTCCATCACCAGCGCCGCTCCCGTGCTAGAGGTGAAACCACTTCCTGTTGCCCCTGCTGGTTTCAACGGTGCCGTCGGCAGTCTCAAGCTTACATCCAAAATCGTACCCCTCACCGCCGCGGTCGGTGAGCCGATCACCTGGACGCTCGAACTCTCGGGCGCCGCCAACTGGCCCGACATCCCCGGATTGCCCACCCGCGCTGTTTCCAAAAATTTTCAAGTCGTCTCACCGCAAGCCAAACGCACCCCCGCCGAGGGTAAACTCTTCGACGCCACGCTTGCCGAAGACGTCGTCCTCGTGCCCACCAAGGCTGGTACCTACACCCTAGGACCAGTCACCTTCACATATTTCGACCCCAAGGCCGGCGCCTATAAAACCCTCACATCCCCTGCGAGCAGCGTCACAATCACTGAGCTGACCAACACCCCCTCCACCACCGCTGGACTCAATCTCAACGTCACACCCACCCCAGCTGAAAGCACGCGGGCCACTACGCCAACCGCAGCGAAAGTCGTCCCCGCCCCGTTACCACTCGGCTTACCAAGTGAGCCCGTCAAAGGTTCCGCCCTAGCCACCGTACCGCTGTCTAAGCGCACCGTCCTCGTAAGCTTGCTCAGCGGCGGCGTTGGCGTATTGCTTTTCTGGCTTATCCTCGCCTACCGCCGCGCTCGCCAAACCGATCCCCTTGCGCCGCACCGGGCCGCCCACGCGCGCCTGGAAAAGCTATTGCCCGAGCTCAAACTCGCGAATGCGGCGATCCTACGCACCCAACTTATCGCCTGGCAACACGACATCGCACTCCTGCTCCGCCTCCCCGTCGCCGCGCCGACGCTGGCCGATCTCGACCGTGCTTCGACCGCAAGTGATGCACTCAAAACCCTCTGGGCCGAAACCGACCGCACACTCTACGGCGAAAATGTTTCGCTGCCCCCCGATTGGTCAGCTCGTGCGCGCTCCGCGCTTGCCGCGTTACCGACGCCTCATTTCTTAGCGTTCCGCCTTTTTTTACCGCGCAACCTTTTTCCATTCATAGCCACTCTCACCCTTGCCGTACTCATCACGCCCGCTCAGCTACTAGCCACAGACGGAGCTAATGATTACCGCCGCGGGGATTTTCCGGCAGCAGAAAAAGCCTACCGCCTCATACTTGCCGCAAACCCTACGGACGCCCTCGCACATCACAACCTTTCACTGGCACTCGCGCAGCAAGATCGCTGGGATGAAGCCGCCGCCCACGCTTCGGCTGCCCTCGTGCAAGCCCCGACCCACGAAGCGATCCGCGCCCAATTTACTCTGTCCGCTGAAAAATCTGGACACGTTCCAGCCACGCTCGCCGCCTTCCTCGCGCCCGGACCGCTGCAAAAGCTTGCCCGCATGCAATCGCCGGTCGCTTGGCAAGTTACGCTTTTAGTTATGGTTGGCATATTCCTATTCAGCATCGCCGGCCTGCTGGCTACGTATTATCAAATACTTCAAAGCAATGCTCGCGCAAACCGGCTGTCACGTGGACTCGCTTACGGCGCCATCATCGTGAGCCTGCTCGTCATCATCGGCGCCTTAATTAGCCTATTCATTTACGGACCCGCAACCGATGCGAGTGCGGCCATAGCTTGGCGCGCCGGCACGCTTCGCTCCATTCCCACTGAGGCCGACACCACCCAAAAAACCACGCCCCTCGCCGCCGGCAGCCTCGCCGCGGTAGATCAAAAATTTCTCGGTTGGCGCCACCTCACCTTTCCCTCGGGTCAGACCGGTTGGGTACGCGCGGAAGACCTGGTCCCGCTTTGGCGTTAAAGCTTGTTGCTCGCGCGCAGGGCTGCAGCGCGTTCAGCCCGCGGGATGCGGCGTAAAAGCCAACGCTGACCGGCGTTGACGATAAAACCCGCGCAACGTGAACTACCGCAACGGCACGGGTGTTGTCGCCATTCCTTGAAGCCGAACCCATAATCAAAAGTAAGCTCTTCACCCGCGGCGATTTCCCTCCGCGCGATAATCCAGATGTGACCGCGAATAGTATCGGCGCGGCAATTAGGCGCACATGAGTGGTTGATCAAACGCGCGACGTTACGGCGCGTTCGACCATCGAGGTCGTAGCGCGCGTTGAGCTCAAAAATATAGACGCAGTCGTCGCCGCCACGCCGCCCACGCGCCAAGCGCAACGCTTCACGCCGCTCCGCCTCCACCTTGGTAATACGTTCGCCGGTGTATTCGATTACCGGCGTCCCACCGGGAATGGTTTCGCGGGCATAGACGCCGCGACCATGAATCGCCGAAGCTCGATGCTCAATCCAGCGAGAAACGGCAGCGCGCCGTCTGGGGGATTTGCTCAATTTAGTTTTCAGGTGCGCAGCGGAGCGGGCGGGGCGCCATCAGACAATCCCGTTCTTACGAAAAAGGCGATGATCAGCCGCGCACAAGCTACGTAGGCACCGCAAAATGCAAAAACAGCCGGGTCAAAAACGCCAAGCCACGATGCGGCTTTGTTTTTGACCCTGGGCCATCGGCAACACGCGTGATTCGCTCACACCAGCCTCGGCAAGGGCGCGACTAATCGCGGGCAGATGCGCGCCTTTGGACACTAAGATCGTAAACCATCGGCACAATGATGGCTGCAGCACACTCTCGGCGATCAAACGACGCACAAACGCCAACTCACCACCCGTGCACCAAAGTTCAGTGTTTTTGCCGCCGAAATTCAAAACCGGCGAAGCATCGCGGCGGCCACCCAAATTGCGCAACTTGCGCCGGGTACCGGACGCCGCCTCCTCCGGCGAGGCATGAAAGGGCGGATTACAAATGCAGGCGGAAAACGTCTCGCCGGGCTCAATTACGCCACGGAATATCGCCAACGCTGAACGTTGACGCCGCAACTTTAGCCGTCCCGCCAGCGTCGCATCCGTTCGCAAGAATCCCTGTGCATGCTGTAAGGCGACTGGATCTGTCTCCGTGCCGACAAAACTCCAGTCATACTCGCGGCTGCCGAGGATTGGGTAAATACAGTTCGCTCCGACACCGATATCCAAAATGAGAGTGGCTACTCCGCGAGGGATTGCTCGCTCATCGCTGCCACTCAACAAATCCGCCACATAATGCAGATAATCAGCGCGCCCAGGAGTCGGGGGACACAGATAACCAAGCGGTATATCCCACTCCTCAAAACCATAATCCACGCGCAGCAACGCCTGATTTAACGCCTTCACCGCCTCCGGATCCGAGAAATCAATCGAGGCGTTGCCGTAGGCGTTGATAGCAACGTAAGGAGCCAAAGCCGGAGAACGTGCCATGAGCCGTGCAAAATCGTAGCCAGCTCGATGGCGATTGCGCGGATGGAGTCCAGCTTTGGGTACAGATGTATGATTAGAGGTGATGTATAAAAGAAACGTAATTCCCTCGGATTTAAAACAGGATTCCGCCATAGTATTTTCATTCCGAACCTTCCCGTGGCGCGGAACGTCTCGCCGAAAAACCGCCCTCTCAATTCGAGCTAAACCCCTTGATTTGCTCATAATTTTCTCATGCTACCCTTCGCCCTTTCCATTTTTACTGGCGCCTTTCTTTTATTCCAAGTTCAGCCACTTATCGGCAAATACATCCTGCCGTGGTTTGGCGGAAGTCCGGGAGTATGGACAACATGTCTATTATTTTTCCAGATGCTGCTTCTGGGTGGGTATGCTTATGCGCATTTTTCCACAAAATATCTAAAACCGCGCGGCCAGATCGTGCTCCACGTTGCTCTATTGCTCGGCTCGCTGGCTCTCCTACCTATTACGCCGTCGGAAACGTGGAAGCCGTTTATCGCCGGCGATCCTTCATTACGCATCCTGTGCTTACTTAGCGTGACGATTGGCCTGCCCTACTTCGTGCTTTCATCCACCGGCCCGCTCATGCAGCGCTGGTTTAGTCTCACCCACCCCGGAGTCTCGCCCTATAGGCTTTACGCGCTTTCCAATGTAGGTTCGTTGCTGGCGTTGCTAAGTTATCCGGTGTTTTTCGAGGTCAAGTTTACTCGGAGCGAGCAAGCCGCATTGTGGTCAATCGGACTCGGCTTATTTGCGGTACTTTGCGGATGGAGCGCTATTCGCTTGTTGCGTCAGGACCCGAAGAATGAGGCAAACAAAGCAGGTTTAGACACCGCGACAGCAGCGGAAGTACCCACGCATTGGGGTTCGAAAACACTTTGGATTACCCTGCCGGCGATTGCCTCGGTCTTGCTATTAGCGATCACAAATAAACTCAGCCAAGAGGTCGCGGTCATCCCATTTTTGTGGGTGTTGCCGCTCGCACTATATCTATTGAGCTTCGTCATCTGCTTTGATCATGCGCGTTGGTATAACCGCGGCGTCTTTGCCGCCTTGCTGGTCGTAGGGCTGGCGAGCGTTGTGGTTTTAATTGAAGCAGGCAGTGACGCGCCCATGAAGCTGCAGATCGTAATTTATAACACCGCGCTCTTCGTCGCCTGCATGATTTGCCACGGCGAACTCTATCAGATCAAGCCCGCGCCCGAGCGTTTAACTTCTTATTTTCTATTCATCTCTGCCGGAGGCGCCTTGGGTGGCCTTCTCATAGCCGTAGTGGCTCCGGCAGTCTTCAATGATTATCTCGAGTTCCCGCTTAGCCTCATTGTTCTCGGGACCATTGTCGCACTCATTTGTATCCGCCAACGCAGTCGCTCACTCGCCCTCGGCGCGATCGCAGGCTCTGCAATCACAGTACTCATCCTGCCCGTGCTATTTTCAACCTTGGATGGGAGCGATGGTATCGCATTTGAGTATCGTAAATTTTTTGACATCCATTTGGCGCTACTCGCCTCGGGTTTCGCGGTGGCAGTAGTGAGCGTAATCGATTTTAGGCAACGAGCACTGGCAGCTACATGGCGCCCGATTCTCGTGCTTCCCATCGTTCTACTCACCGTCCAATTCGGCTACATGATCACGAAGCAACTTCGCACAGCCGATCCGGTGCCGGTACTGCGTTCGTCGCGTAATTTTTACGGCACGTTGAAAGTCCTCGATTACTCCCGAGATAATCCCGCGGAAAACTACCACCTACTCATGCACGGCGCGACAACTCACGGACTGCAATTTACCGCGCCTGATCGCGTCAGCTCAATTACCTCCTACTACGGACCAACCAGCGGCGTGGGCCTAGCGATCAATCAGCTCTCTGAAAAAGGCCCCAAACGCTTGGGCGTAGTCGGCCTAGGCACCGGTTCACTCGCTGCGTATGGCGCCGCAGGCGATTATGTTCGCATCTATGAAATCAATCCCGCCGTCGAGCGCTTAGCCCGCGAATCGTTCAGCTATCTGGCCCGTTGCCCGGCCAAGCTCGATGTGATTATGGGCGACGCCCGTCTCATGATGGAACGCGAACTGGCCCTCGGGAAAACTCAGTCGCTCGACCTACTCGCACTCGACGCTTTTAGCAGTGATGCCATTCCGGTGCACCTGCTCACCCGAGAAGCTTTCGGGATTTATTTAAAACATCTTAAACCCGATGGCGTTATCGCTATCCACATTTCCAATCGCTACCTCGACCTTCAACCCGTCGTAGAACGACTCGCTCAAGAATTCGGATTAGGAGTTGCGTGCATCTCTGATGAACCGATTGACGAAGCCTGGCTATACTCCACGACGTGGATGTTGGTATCCCGCGATCGATCATTTTTGCGGGCCCAGAAAATCGCAGCCGCCACGGAAACGACAAAATCTAATCACCCTAAAGGCATTCTGTGGACCGACGACAAGACAGACCTCTACTCGATCCTGAAGTGAACAATTACCAACCTAAGTCCTGCGTCGCAGGAGTCTGGGCTGAGTCGTTTACCCGCTTTCAACTGGGTGACCGGCATGGATCAAATCGAGAACTTATGAAGGGAATCCCGCGTTTTTAGATAGAAAACCGCAGGGGAACTTAAAGGAGACATACACGTATGCCGCTGTCGTGACGGGCCGGCAACTGGGTTTTAGTTCATCGATTTGCTTCATTCGCTTCAACCGCCATGGATGAAACCATAGTCTTTTGAAGCGAATCAAACGGTGGTGGCCGGAACCACAGAGCCGCAGCCGAATTTTCGAGAGGGCAAAGACAGCTGGTTTAGGACTGGAATGCCGCAGGAAATAATGAAATCGCCACCCATCCCACCATGGTGCGGCGGAAACAAGTCTGTTCCTTGTTTCCATCGTTTAGTGTTGATGGAAATAAGCTGCCTGCTTGTTTCCATACATGAAAACAAGCCCTGCGCCCTCGCCGGCAGGACGCTGGATCAAAACCTTGGCCGGCTACCGCGCCTTCCATCCTTTCCCATTGCCCCCGGTGATTGCGTGGACACCGCAGTTGGTCCGCGTCCTTTCACAGTCGGATCGTCTGCTGGGGCGCCTCGCCGGAGAAGGAAGGCGGCTGCCCAATCCCCATGTGCTGATTCGGCCGTTTGTCCGTCGCGAAGCGGTCTATTCCAGCCGCATCGAGGGCACGCAAGCCACGTTGGGCGAATTGCTCGCCGCGGAGGCCGGTGCGACTCCAGAGCGTAGCCCGGAAGACTTGCGCGAGGTCGGCAACTATGTCGCCGCGCTGGAGCACGGCATGAAACGGCTAAAGCAACTCCCACTTTCGCTCCGCCTCGTCCGCGAGCTGCACGAAAAGCTGATGACCGGAGTCCGCGGGGACCACGCGACTCCTGGTGAATTTCGCCGAACCCAGAATTGGATCGGCCGTCCAGGTTGCACGTTGGCGGATGCGTCCTATGTGCCGCCGCCGCCTGACGATCTTTTGGAGCACCTCGGCCGCTGGGAGGATTTCCTGAACGACGAGACCATTCCGCCACTCGTGCATGCCGCCTTAATGCATTATCAGTTCGAAGCCATTCACCCTTTTATCGACGGCAACGGACGTGTCGGGCGATTGCTCATCACTCTCTGCCTGTGTGCGCGTGGCGTCCTGCCCGAGCCGCTTCTTTATTTGTCGGCGTTTTTCGAGGCGACGAGGCATGACTATTACGACGCTCTGCGAGGGATCACGGAGCGAGGAGATTGGGCAGGGTGGATCGAATATTTTCTTAACGGAGTCGCCCGGCAATCCGAAGACGCCCTGAGCCGAGCGGAAAGAATCAACCAGCAACTTGCCACCTGGCGCAACGACTTCGCCGGAGGCGGCTCGAAAGTCCCGCTGCAACTCATCGACCTCATCGGCGCCAATCCCTTCCTGACCCCGCGCGAGACCGAGCGCAGTCTGGGCTTGGCCTACAACACCGTGATGCGCGCCATCGTCGCGTTGGAGGCCGGCGGCGTTTTGGCCAAAGTCGGCGACGGCAAGCGGGACCGTGTTTTCTGCGCCCGCGCGATTCTCGACATTCTGGATGAGCCGGCTCGCTTGGTGCCGGAACCTCCGTCGACGCATCAACGGAAAAGCCGTGGATAATGGACGCTTTTCCGCGACAACAACCCTTAGCCGCCCTCCGCCAAAAACTGGCGGCGCTCACCGCCGAGGTCGTGGATCAAACCGAGAACTTTTGAAGCGAATTGGGCGTTTTCATAGGGAGGCCCGTAGGCAGAATCGAAGGTGGGTCAAAGTTTGGCGCCGTCATGCCGAGCCAGCAACCGGGTATTTCGCCACCAATTCGCTTCCTTCGCTTCAACCGCCATGGATGAAACCACGAACTTTTGAAGCGAATCAAACAACCCGAAAGACCGCCAATGAGCGCGCCTTAGCGCCGCCAGTAGTATTTCCTTTGCGGATCACGCCCGTTTTTTCCCACAACCGTGATCAGGCCTTGCTCCATTAGCTTGCCCATCCGAGTTCTGACGGAACGGGTGGTCAACTTGACGGCCGCAGTAATCTGGGCTGTGGACAGCCCATTTTTAGCTGCCGGCGCGTCCGGCGCGAATAGCTTCCGAATGTGTGCGTCCACCTCATCCATCTGCGCCGCCCGGTGTTTCTCCCATCGCACTGAGACACGAAAACGGAAGCCGCGCTCCTCAAATTCAGGCGCGGCCAACCCGGCGGCCTCGCATTCCGCCGTGGCCCGCTGGATTCCGCTGCCCCATTGTTCAATGAGACCGAGTTCCTTGAAGACCCGGCCGATCACCCGGTTCCTCAGCCGAGAGATGCCCTGTCGGATATCATCGATGGTAAGCCCGGCCAGCAACACCCCCGAATTCTCGATTTCTATCCGATCGTCAAACAACGAAACCCGAATCGGCGCGCCCTGCTGGGCGTAATCGGCATGCACCATTGCGTTGACCAATAGCTCCCGCACCGCGCGCAGGGGAATGCTGGCCTGTTCGACGCGCTTTAATTCGTCGATCGCCATGCCCTGCATCGCATGCCGTGTGATGAATTCAGAGGCCGCCTCGAGTGATTTTTGCAGCATGCCCCGGCACTCTGCCGAATCGGAGATTTCCGCCTTGTCGGTGCCCTTGAATCGACCGCATTGAATCCATGCATCTGGGAAACGCCGTTCCGGTTGCCGGCCGAAGAGCAGCAAGCCCCCCACCGTTGGCACCAAGCGCCGGCCATGGGAGGTGAGCAACCGTAAGGTCTGCAAATCGGCCTTTTTCAGCTGCCCCCGCGCGGGGAAAGACTCGGAAGCAGCTCGGAAGTCCAGTGCTTCCGAGTCGAACTCCGCCAGCGGTGATTCGTCGAATGTTTCGTTCGACGCCATCCGGCGCAACTCCTGCGTCAATGCCGCGTCCGCCTTGCGATTGGTCGAACCGATGCGGACGAACACACCTTCCTCGGGGCCGAGATTCTTCAAATAGTGCGGCCGGTTAGAACTGGGAAAGACCTCCACCACGATCAACTGGGCCGAGCGCCAAGCGATCACGTCGACCGTCGTAATCAGCCGCGGAGCGATGCGGTCGCTGATGAGACTGGCGAGGCGCTCCTCCTCCTTGAGCGGATCGAGCAGCCCGTGCACACGCTTGGTGCCGTTTTCGACTCCGATGACGAGCAGGCTACCCGCCGTGTGGGCAAAGGCAATCAGCGTGTGCAGCAGCTTCTCCGGCGACGACAAGTACCGCTTGAATTCAAGCGTCTTTCCTTAGGGGCGCTGCAGCAGTCCGATTGGATCCGCGCTGGGAACTAAACTAGGAAGCACCCTGCCCGTCAATGCTTCCTAGTTCGACTTTGGTGCTGCCAATTTATCCCCATGCGCCGCCAAATCACCAGACGGTGTCTGGTGATTTGGCGGCCGTTGTCCGCATAGAACTCCATGCCTTCAGGCCCAGTCCTGCCGGATGGTAACTTCGGGTTCGGCAGACGCTGTCCACCGAATCGTCGAATCACCGCCTGATTTCCACGGAGTCGCGAGTTCGAGAGGACGACTTTTCAGACGGTGTCTAAAAAATCCAGTGATCAGGCCAGAGAAGGTAGACTCGACTACCTGTGGCTGAGATTCACCACGCCAAACTTCGGCGGCTCGCGCCCGGCAGGGTCATACACGTGAGGCACCAACGAAAGCCCGCATTACTTGTGCTTAGGGGAGAACACGCCACCCCTAAGGATCACTGGCTGCCCGACATGGATTCGAACCATGACTAGGTGAGTCAAAGTCACCTGTGCTGCCATTACACCATCAGGCATCAGTAGAACGGAAAACGGTGCGCCGCCTCCGCCCTAGGTCAAGGGCGGAAACAGAGAGTTTCGCGAAATTAAAAACTTAGCCCAACGCCGCCCGCAAACGCGTTAGCTCAGCTTGTTTGGCTTTTTGATCGGCGAGTTGTTTGCGTGCACCCTCAAGAACCGCGGGCGGAGCCTTGCTCACAAATGCTTCGTTGCTCAAACGCGCTTCCGTGCCGGCGATGTGCTTGGCAATCGCGTCGAGCTCCTTGGTGAGCCGCACTTTTTCGGCCGCGGGATCGACTGTACTCGCGAGATCGAGATAAAGCGTCCCGAGCGTAGTTACGACAGCTGGAGCGCCTTCCACAACTTCTTGACGCGCAAATTCTGTCGCTCCCGCCATGCGCGTGAGTTTACCCAAACTCGCTGCCAAGACTGCCCAAGAGGCATCGTTGGTCTTCACCAAAAACCGCACGTCGCGTCGGCTGGCGAGGTTGTGTTCGGCCTTGAGCGCGCGGGCTTGCGAAACAAAAGCCTTAACGCTCTCAACCGTAGATGCTTGTGCAAGGTCAAGTCGCACACCCGCCGCCGCGAGAATACGCGTGCAGGTCGCTTCATCTTCGACGCGCGCATCTCGCATGAGGAAAGTTCCCGCCGCCCCGTAGCCGAGTAACGTCCACAGTTCTTCCGTGATAAACGGAATCACGGGGTGCAATAAAAGCAGCGTCTGTCGCAACACGAGGTCTTGGAGCGCGAGGCAATTAGCTTTAGTATCTGGGGACTGAAGTTTCGATTTCGAGACTTCGACGTACCAATCGCAGAAATCGTTCCAGAAAAACCCATAGAGCGCTTGGACGGCGCCGCTGAACTCAAAGTGCGCGAAGCAACGATCCACCTCGCGGGTGGTGGCAAGCAAGCGCTCAAGGATGGCATGATCGTCGGCGTCAAACTTCGCGCCATCGAGCCGTGCGGCGATGGCCGCGAGCGATGAGTTATCGCTCATCTCGCCACTCATTTGGCGGAAACGGGAGGCGTTCCAGAGCTTGTTGCAGAAATTTTTACCCCCCTCGATGCGGTCTTCTTGGAAGCGGATATCCTGCCCTTGCGGAGCGATCGAGATGATACCGAAACGCAGACCGTCGGCGCCGTAGCTGTTGATCAGATCGAGTGGATCGGGCGAGTTACCGAGCGACTTCGACATCTTGCGGCCCTGTTGGTCGCGGATGATTCCCGTAAAATAAACATCCTTAAAGGGTATACGTTTTTCCAGCGGCTCGCCCTCGTGGGTGAACTCAAGACCGGCCATGATCATGCGCGCGACCCAAAAGAAAATGATGTCGGGCCCAGTTACGAGCGTGCTGGTCGGATAAAAATAATTGTAGCCGGAGGCCTGCATTTTTTGGGCATCGGGCCAACCCAGCGTGGCAAATGGCCAGAGCCAAGACGAGGCCCAGGTATCGAGTACGTCTTCTTCTTGCACCCAGTTAGCCGGATCGGCGGGGCCGGTGAGCGAGATGTGAACTTTGTTACCGTCACGTAGATCGGCCTCGGTGAGCGTCTCCTTATCGACACCTTTACGGTACCAAACGGGAATGCGATGGCCCCACCAAAGCTGCCGACTGATGCACCAATCTTGGATGTTCTCGAGCCAGTGGAGGTAAACTTTACTCCAGCGCTCGGGGTGAAATTTAATATGGCCATCGCGCACAGCGGTCTTGGCTTCCTCGATCCGTGGATAACGCAGCCACCATTGCCACGTTAAGCGCGGCTCGATCGGCACATCGGCGCGCTCGGAATAACCGACGTTGTTAGCGTAAGCTTCTTCGGCGACGAGGGCGCCGGATTCTTTTAAAAGTTCGGCTGCTTTCTTGCGGCCCGCGAAACGATCCAGGCCTGCGAGTTCGGGGCCCGCGAGAGGGTTGAGTGTACCATCGGCGTTAAGTACGTCGATAACCTGAAGTTTATGGCGGGTGCCTACCTCGAAATCGACTTTGTCGTGGGCGGGGGTGATTTTGAGCGCTCCACTGCCGAATTCTTTGTCGACGGCCGAATCAGCGATGATGGGAATCGCAGTGCGGTTGAGCGGACGCCAAACCGTCTGGCCGATAAGCGCGGTGTAACGCGGATCTTCGGGGTGCACGGCGATGGCGACATCGCCCGGGATCGTCTCGGGGCGCGTGGTTTTGACCTCGATAAATTGACCTGGGGATTGCGTGAGTTCGTAGCGAACACGGTAAATCGTGCCGTTGACCGGCTTCATGATCACTTCTTCGTCTGAAAGAGCAGTCTGTGATGCAGGGCACCAGTTCACCATGCGTTTACCGCGGTAGATGTTCCCGCGCTCGAAAAGTTTCACAAAAACGCCCAACACGGCCTGCGAATAATGCGGATCCATGGTGAACTGCGTGCGATCCCAGTCACAGGAGGCACCGAGCCGGCGCAATTGCTCTAAGATAATCCCCCCTTTTTCCTCGCGCCATTCCCAAACCTTTTCGACGAATTTTTCGCGGCCGAAATCGTGACGCGTTTTCTTTTCCTTGCGGAGTTGGCGCTCAACGACGGTCTGCGTAGCAATACCGGCGTGATCGGTGCCAGGTAGCCACATGGCTGATTTGCCCTCGAGCCGCGCGCGGCGGATGAGGATGTCCTGAATAGTGTTGTTGAGTACGTGCCCCATCGTGAGCACGCCAGTGACATTGGGGGGCGGTATGGCGATGCTGTAGGCGGGCTGGCCGGGTACAACCTTGCCCGCAAAGCAGCCGGCCTGTTGCCAGGCGGCGTACCATTTCTGCTCAACATCGCGGGATTCGTAGCTCTTGGTGATCTCGGCCATAGTGGGTTACAGGATTGAAACCAGCTAGAAAACTCCGGCAACAGTCCACCCGCAATGCCGTTTTTCACGCTTTGCGCGCGACCGGTTTCAACTCCAGAATACTTTTCGTCCATGTCTTTAAGCTCTTTAGCGTCCGCCCGTGAATTCCTCGCCTTTGTTGGCGATATGCCCGCGTCTGCGCGGTTAGCTGCGGCCAAAGCCTATCTCAAAGCCGAACAAGCCGTGTTGTTGACTTCACACCAAGCTGGCAGCACCGGCCTAGCCATCGTTCGGGCCCGCTCCGCTTCGATCGATACGTTGCTGGTCGCGCTCTTCGATTACGCAATCGCTTCGTTTACGCGCAAAAACGGGCCACAGCCCATGCCCGTTTCACTACTGGCTCTCGGCGGTTACGGTCGCGAAGAACTCGCGCCGTGGAGCGATATCGACGTGATGTTTCTTTTCCCGGCAAAAACGAAAGCCGACCTTGCTCAGCCACTCCAAGAACACCTGACGCAGGAAATTTTGTACCTATTATGGGACTGTGGACTGAAGGTCGGGCATTCCACTCGGACCCTGGATGAAGTATTTATCGAGGCGCGCAAAGACATCCAGACGAAGACGGCTTTGCTCGAAGCGCGCCTCGTCGCCGGTTCATCCGCGCTCGCCGATACGTTCGCTCAAACCTATCGCAATTTTTACACGAGCGAAGATCCCAAGGCCTACATTGCCGCCCGCCTCGACGACCAGAACAGCCGGCGCGCCAAGTTTGCCGACACCGTTTTCAACCAAGAGCCCGATCTTAAAAACGGTGTCGGCGGCCTTCGCGATTACCAGAGCACCGTCTGGATGGCCCGCGTGAAACTCGGCATCAACACCCTCGCCGATTTAGCCGCGCAAAATTATCTGAAGCCCGCTGATATCGAGGCTGCGCAACGTTCACACGAATTTATTCTGCGCGTGCGCAACGAGTTACATTTTATCAGCTCGCGTCCGACAGATACCCTTAACCTAGATACCCAACCTCGCGTGGCCGAAAACCTAGGTTATACCGAGACGGACATGCTCCAGCGCGTGGAGCATTTTATGCAGGATTATTACCGAGCAGCGCAGACAATTTTTCGTATGTCGAAACTGGTCGAAAGTCGGCTCGCACTCAGTATCGGCCGCGGCGCGAAGGGCACGGCAAGCTCGATTCGCGAATCACTACTTATCTCACGCTTCACCCGCAGTAAGCGCCTCGATGGCTTTATCGTACGCGGACGCGAACTCGCCGCCGAATCCCCCGCGGTTTTTACCACCGATCCTGTCCGCCTGATTCGCGTCTTCCGGCACAGCCAGCAACTGGACTGCGCGATCGATCTACACCTGCGCGAACTCATTCGCGAATCCTTGCCTTTGCTCACGCCAGAGGTTGCGGCCTCTGCGGACGCCACGGCCAGCTTTCGCGCGATCCTATCCGAAGTCGGTGCAGTTTATCCCGCACTGGCCCTGATGCATGAGCTGGGTGTACTCGGTCGTTTTATCCCTGCCTTCGACGCGCTCACGTGCCTCGTGCAGCACGAGTATTACCACCGCTACACGGCAGATGTGCACACGCTCAACGCGATCCGTGAGCTCGACCGAATCTTTACTGCGGCCGAACCCATTACGCTAAAATACCGTGAGGTGCTTCACGAAATTTCAGACTCTGCCCTGCTTTATCTCACGCTACTACTTCATGATATCGGCAAAGCCGAGGGAATCCAGGGCCATGCCGAGAGCGGTGTGCGCATCGCTGAGCCCCTGCTCAAGCGTTTTGATGTTTCACCAGAGGGCTACGCCGTAGTCTCATTTGTCATCCAAAATCATTTGGCGATGGCACGATTCTGGCAGAAGAGGGATGTCGATGATCCTAATACCGCCGCCGCCTTCGCCGATCTGGTGCTCGATCCCGAGCGCTTGCGGATGCTATACGTCCACACCTTTTGCGACGCTCGAGGCACCACGGTTGATCTTTGGAACAGTTACAAAGATACGCTCCACACCACGCTTTTTCGTGCCACCCTTGAACGCCTGAAACACGGCCCCACCCTCGCCGCCAGTTACGAAGCTAAAAAGCTCATGACCCAACAGGACCTAATCGCTCAACGCATTCCCGGCATCAGTGATGACGAGATTGCGGCGCACTTCAGTCTGCTGCCCGACCGCTATTTCATTCACACTGAAGGTAGCGAAATCGCTCTGCACATTCAGATGGTGAACAAACTGTTCACCTCCATTGCCGCGGCTGATTCCGTCGGCACGCTTCGCCCCATTATTGAGTGGAAAGACGATCTCAACCGCTCGCTTACCGTCGTCAACGTCGTCACCTGGGATCGCGCTGGCCTCTTTTATAAACTCGCCGGGGCCCTTAGCGTCGCAGGTCTGAGCATCCTTGGAGCCAAGGTCATCTCTCGGACCGATCACATCGCCATCGACACCTTCTATGTCGTCGAACCCGGCCGCGGGGTCGTCCAAAGCGCCGCAGCCCAGGAAATTTTCGCCAAAACCATTGAATCGGCGCTCGTTTCTAACAAAGACCTCTATCCTGATATCGTCGCCCAAGCTAAGAAAATCGCCGCTACCCGCTACCTATCCGCGACCAACGGCGAAGCGCTCCACAGCTCCTTTCCTCCCACCGTCGAGGTTTACCACGAACTTTCGATGGAGCGCACCATCGTGGAAATCCAAGCCCGCGACCAAATCGGTCTACTCTATCGCCTCGCCAAGACAGTATCCGACCACGGCTTCGACACCACCTTCGCCCGCATTGGCACGGAGCGTGGTGTGGCTATCGACACGTTTTATATCGAAAGCGGCGATCATACCGCCGTCGAAAACCCCGAACGCCTGCACGCCCTCCGTGACGCGCTCGCCGAGGTCATCGCCGCCGCCCCTGCGCCGGCGAACGCAGCCGGCAAATAAGCAGCCAAATGCCCCTCGGCGGCCCGCCGGGTGAAACTCTATTAGGTTCCCGCCGAGGCCGACTCGCGCGGCGAGCACAGAATTTCTGGCCTTCCGCCGCGATTGCTCAATCTTCCAACCCGTGGAATCCGACTCCGCCCTTTCCCTAGCCGATCAAGCCACACTTGGCCGCATCTCAATGCTCGGTTTTCAGAGCGAAGATCCTGCCTTTGTGCTGCCGCGCATATTAGGCGAACTTGTCACCCGCTTTCAAGGCTCAGCCGGCTCCATTTCGCTCCTTAACCCTGACCACGGTCGCTTAGAAATCGAAACCCAAATAGGACTCCCTGCTGATTACCGCGATGTCGTCCTCCGTCTGGGCCAAGGCATCACCGGCTGGGTAGCCTTCCATTCCCGAGCACAACTGGTTCCCGACGTCACTCGCGACGCTCGCTATGTCCGAATCCGTTCGAGCACCGCCTGTGAAATCGCAGCCCCCATGGAGGACAACGGTCAGGTCCTGGGAGTAATCTGCCTCGATCACGACTCCATTGGCCATTTTACGCCCGGCGACCTCGCCCTGTTGGTGCGCTTCAGCGCTGAAGCCACCGCAGTCGTCCAACGCCTCTGGCAACTCCGCCACCTCAAAGCCAAGGCCCGTCAACTGGAGACCCTCATCGCCACCGGACAATCCCTAGTCGCCAAACTCGAACCCCAAGAGCTCTTTGACTCACTCACGCGAGATGCTCGTCTGGTCCTCTCTGCTCGAGCCTGTGCGCTCTACCTGCACGACTCCGAAACCGCAACGCTAAGCTTCGCAGCCTTAACCACCAGCGCCGTCGTTACCGCGCCGCCCGCGGGCGCGCTGCCGCTTCATTCTTGCGCCTTCGCATCCGCCGTCCACACCCGCCGCGCCATCAGCTTCACCAACATCCAGACGCCCGATTTTCGCGATCTCAATGACTTACCTCTCGACCCCGCGCTCGTTTCCGCCCTCGCCACGCCCCTAAGTTACGAAGGCGAAGTTCTCGGTGTGCTGGCCGTTTTTACTGATCGCGTCCATCGTTTTGATAACGACGAGAAACGCCTCCTCGCCGCCCTCGCCTCTCTCGGCGCGGTGGCCCTGCAAAATTCCCGCCTCTACACCCGCGTTTTTCAGAGCGAAGATTCACTCCGTAAAAACGAACGACTCACCACGCTCGGCCTTCTCGCTGCGGAGATCGCCCACGAAATACGCAACCCCCTCACTGTCCTTAAACTTCTCCACGGCGGCCTAGGGGTAGATTTCACGCCTGGCGATCCGCGCCAGACCGATATGCGCGTCATCGCTGAAAAGCTCGATCAACTTGAAGGCATCGTCACACGCGTGCTAAATTTCGCTAAAGCCCCCACGAGCCTCCACACACGGTGTTCGCTCGGAGAAATCATCGAAGACACGCTCGTGCTACTCCGCCTCAAACTTGCGCAAAACAAAATAGCTTTTCGTTTCGCTCCCCCCACGCGCCCAGTGGTCGTCGAAGGACACCACGGTCAACTGCAACAAGTACTCCTGAATTTGATCATCAACGCCATGCAGGCCATGCCTGACGGCGGCACGATCAAGGTCACGCTCGAGATTGTGCTCCGCGATTCCGGAGCGGTTGCCCAACTCGACCTTATCGACACCGGCACAGGCATTCCTGAAAACATTCGCGAACGCATTTTCGATTCCTTCCTCTCTGGTCGCCCCGGCGGCACCGGCCTCGGTCTTGCCATCGCTAAACGCATCCTCATTTCCCACCACGGCGATCTCACCCTCCTTTCAAGTAGCCCGGATGGAACTGCGATGCGCCTCACCTTGCCTTTAGCGTAATCGGCACCCGCTCATATTTCCTATTTTTGCCATGACCGTCCCCCCCCCCCCCCCCCCCCACCCCCCCCCCCCGCGACCTACGCGTACGCGCCCACCCCGCGCCAACGCAAACTCATCTACCTCGCGTGCACGGTGCTCATTGTGTGCGCCCTAGTCTTAATCTTTGTCGCCACCCCCAAAATTCCCCTGCCCGCCCGCCTTATTTTAGCGGCGATCAATATCATCGCCGCTGCCACGTTGCTGCTGCTCGTAGGTCAAAAATCAAAACCGTTCGCCAAAAACTGATAGACGCGCCGTGCCGCGCTCGACTCAGTCTTCCAATTCGACGTTCCAGTAAGCAACGTCGAGGAAGTCCTTCCAAGCGGCGTGCTGGCTTTGGTTACCTAGCACGAGCGAAATCACGGGGCGCCACTTCGGCCGCACGGGTTTGCGGATGAGGCGCATATGTGCGTCATGCGGCAGGCGATTGGCCTTCCGTGAATTGCACTTGATGCATGAACAAACGATATTTTCCCACGTCGTCTTGCCGCCCGCATCGCGAGGGATCACGTGATCAAGATTGAGCTGCTCTCGCGGCAAAACCCGCGAGCAATACTGACAGGTGTTCTTGTCGCGATCGAAGACGTTGCCGCGCGTCAACTTCAGTTCCTTACACGGCAACTTGTCGAAAAAAGTGAGTAAAATCACCCGCGGTAACCGGATCGTGCGCGTCGGCGTGTGAACCGTTTCCACGGCCTCAACCGGTGGATTGCTCGCGGAGAAATCGATCCAATCCATCATCGAAAACATCCGAAAATCATCATCATGATGATGCACCACATGTGCGTGCCCGCGGGCTAATAGCGCAAAAGCTCGTCGAGCGCCGATGACGTTGACCGCCTGCCAGAGGCGATTCAAAACCAGCACCGGTTGGTCGAGAGCAACGTCCATACGGGAGGAGTGAAATAGTCGTCCGCTTCCCCCGCTGTCAAGCGGCGCACCCGTGACAAATTCACGCGCCACCTCCTTAGGGGCGCGCGCGGGTAGCTCCCTAGTCAGCCCCGGGCTTGACACATCCCCGCGCTTCGACCCTAGTGACATCAATTCATGAGCCTTTCCGGCACGACGATTAATGCCTCTTTATTCGCCCACCTTTTCGTGGTCGTAGCCTCCGTCGTATCCGTATCCATTAGCCGCGCGCCGCGGGGGGCCTGACTCGTCTAACGACTTTCGCCCCTCCGGTGCCAAACCGGAGGGGCTTTTTATTGGCCCCAACGGTGCGGCCTCGGGCGGGTTTTCAAAAAACCAAAACCACGCCATCCCGATGCAAAATCAACCGACTACCACACCGCGCACCGTGCTGAACCCTATCCTCGGCTTCACCGCCACGCCCAAAATCGTGACTACGCTGCCCCTAATCGCTCCGCCGCATGACTTTTTGCTCATGACTCTGTGCCCCCAACTCACTCCGGAACTGGCGCCACTCGCCTCCCAAGCCCACCCACACCGTACCCGCACAGCCTGAGCGCCTCGGCGCTTCAGGCTCGCATCGGCCATGGCCACGCGACTACGACTGAATCCATGTCAAAACTTCCCGCCGCCCTGCCGGCCCCGCAACGAGGACAAGCCTGCTCCTGTGGTAGTGGCAAATCCTACGATGTTTGCTGTGAACCCATCATTAAAGCCGTGCGCCCCGCCGCCACTGCTGAGGAGCTCATGCGCTCGCGTTTCACTGCGCACGTCGCCCGAGACTACGCGCATCTCCACCGCTCATATGCCGGTACCGCCAGCGAAGCCTACGTTGAGTTGCCCGATGAACCCGCCATCGGCTGGACGCGCCTCGAAATCCACGCCCACGAGCCCAACGCCCAAGCTGACCTCTCTTACGTGGAGTTCTCCGCTTACTACGTCGACGCCAACAACGAGTACGTCCTCCAAGAAAAAGCCGAATTCCGCCGCCACCCCGCCACCGGTTGGATCTACACCCGCCCCGTGCGCACCGGCCCCGCGCCCGCAAAAGCCGCCGTCAAACCCGGCCGCAATGACCCCTGCTCCTGCGGCAGCGGCCGCAAATACAAGCACTGCTGTATTTCCAAGGCCGCCTAATCCGCGCTGCCCGCTTATTTTATGCAACCGCGTTGGCTGTTTTCCTACGCCCGCGGTTACATTGAACTCGGCCTACTGGAAGAGGCCACCGCGGAACTTGCGCAACTTCCGCCTGGCTCGAGCGACGGTGACGAAGCCCTCGCTTTGCGCATGGAAATTTTCCGCGCGCAATCTCGCTGGATAGAGCTATGCGTGACCGCCGGCGAACTCACCCGTCGCCACCCCGCCAACGCTGACGCATGGATCAGTTTTGCCTACGCCACGCGCCGCGCGAAATCTCTGCACGAAGCCGAGGCCATTCTCCGCAAGGCTGAACTCCGGCACCCGCGCGAGCCCACGATCCAGTTTAACCTAGGTTGTTACGCCTGCCAACGCGGAGACTTGGCCGAAGCCCGCCGACGGGTGGACGCAGCCATTGCCCTCGAGCCTCACTTTAAAATCGCAGCTCGGACCGACCCCGACCTTGCTGCGCTGCGCGCGGCTGGAGACTGCGGTTCGGACTGTCCTTCGGCTGGCTAAATTGCGGCGAACTAAGCAACATAGCCTGCTTAAGACCCCACCCCGTATGTCGTCACCGCTCCTCGCCCTTCGCCAAGTCGTAAAAAATTACGGCGGCGTGCGCGCCTTGCGCGGAGTCGATTTTGATCTTCGTGCCGGCGAGGTCCACGCGCTCCTTGGCGAAAATGGCGCAGGCAAAAGCACGCTCATTAAAATCGTCACGGGCGCCCACGCGCCTGATGGCGGCACGATTACAATCGAAGGCCAACTCATCGCCGAGCTTACACCCGCCGTTGCGCGCACGCTCGGCATTGCCTGCATTTACCAACAACCGGCACTGTTCCCCGATCTCACTGTCGCTGAAAATCTGGCTCTACGCCTTGACGCAACCACCGCGCACGCCCGCGTCGATTGGACCGCTCGACGTACATACGCCACCGCTCTTCTCGCCCGTATCGGCGCAGACATCTCACCCGACGCCGAGGTCCGGTACCTGTCGATGCCCGAGCAGCAATTGGTCGAAATAGCCTGCGTGCTCGGATCTGGCGCCCGCATCGTGATCATGGACGAGCCCACGGCTTCGCTAACCCAGAAAGAACAGCACCTTCTTTACGCCGTCGTTCACGATCTGCGTAAAAACGGAGTCGGCGTCATATATATCTCGCACCGTCTTGAAGAAATCTTCGCCCTCGCTGACCGCGTCACCGTGCTACGCGATGGGCAAAGCGTTGGCACCCAAGAATTGAGAGATATCAACGAAACCGGCCTCATCCGACTCATGGTCGGCCGAGAAGTGGCTCAAGTATTTCCCGCCGCGGAATCTGCTCCAGGGGCGCCAGTGCTCTCACTGTTGGGGGTCGGCTGCAACGCCAGCGGCGTACACGACGTTTCCTTCGAAGTCCGCGCTGGTGAAATTTTTGGTCTCGGCGGTCTAGTCGGTGCCGGTCGCACCGAACTTGCCCGGATCCTCTTCGGCCTAACGCCCGCTGACTATGGACAAATCAAGCTCGCAGGCGAGACCTTGCAGCTGAGTTCGCCCCAACAGGCCGTTTCGCACGGCATCGCCTATGTCCCGGAAGACCGTCGACGCCACGGTGTCGTGCTGGAGTTAGCCCTCGAGCAGAACATCACGATGGCCATCCATCGACGACTGTTTCCGACTACGTGGCTACGCTTCGGGGCCGAGCGTGCACTCGCCCTCGATTACATCCGTGCATTAGCCATAAAATGCGCCGGACCCGACGCGCCCGGCGGCAGTCTATCCGGAGGCAATCAACAAAAAGTGGCTCTTGCCCGATGGCTCGCGACACGCCCGAAACTACTCATTCTTGACGAGCCTACTCAGGGTGTGGACGTAGGGGCCAAAACTGAAATCCACAAAATTATTCGCCGTCTCGCAGATGAGGGTTTGGCCGTGATCTTAATTTCAAGTGATCTACCTGAAGTCATCGGAATGAGCGATCGGATCGGCGTGATGGCCCACGGGACGCTGCGGGCAATTTTACCTGGCGGGTCTGATCCGCGCACAGTCATGGCCGCCGCCCTAGGCACTGCGGCATGAAACGCTATTTTCGAGAACTTTCCGTTTTAGGTGCATTGCTTGCGGTTTTGCTCGGGCTTGCACTGTTAGCACCGGCATTTTTTTCGCCACAGCCGTTGCTCACATTGATTACGCGCGAAGCGCCGACGCTTGTAGTGGCGTGCGGGATGGCGTGTGTCATCATCACTCGCCAGATCGATATTTCTGTCGGCTCGATATTTTCGGTATGTAGCGTATGCGCAGGCTTGCTCGCAGCACGGGGTTGGCCGCTGGCGTTGGTGTTGCCCGCGAGTGTGGGGCTCGGCGCGCTGTTCGGCGCATTTAACGGGTTTCTCGTAGCTGTGCTGCGCTTGCCTTCAATTGTGGTCACGCTCGCAACGATGGTGACGTTGCGCCAGGGCCTGAATCTAGTTCGCCAGGGCGAATTCGTAAATTTACCTGATCACGTGCAGTGGTTTGGCCTAAGTCAAACCGCTGGCCAACTCGTGCTTGTCAGCACCGCACTAGGCTTACTCGTAGCGCAAGCTTTGGCAATGCGACATATCGCAGCGGGCCGCTATATCTACGCGGTCGGTACGGATGCTGAGACGGCACGACTGGCAGGGATTAGGCCGCAGTTGGTGACACTACTCGTGTTTGTTTTTATTGGCGCGCTCACCGGACTTGGAGCCATGATGAATCTCGCGCAATCCCCCCAAGTTCAGCCTCTCACCGGCAACGGCCTCGAGTTGAAAGTTATTGCGGCGGTCGTTGTCGGCGGCGTTGCGATCTCAGGTGGACGCGGCAATCTCTGGGGTGCCTTCGCGGGGTTGTTATTGCTCGCCTGCGTCTCACCCGCGCTGACGCACCTGCACGTCGAGGCCTATTGGGAAAAAGCTGTCCATGGTGCGATCATCCTGCTCGCTGTCATCGCTGATGGCCTGCGCAGCCGCCAGAGCAATCGCTAATCAATGAGCACGACCAGCCAAGCTCCCGCTATCTCCGAAGCTGCCCGAGGTGACTGGCGCGCCTTGCTCACTCGTCATGAGATGCTGCTTCTTTACGTGCTCATCGCCGAGTGGGTGTTTTTTTACATTGCGGGGACGAGCACCAACCGGCGAGGGGTCGTTGTTGGTTTTGGCACCTGGGATCGGCAGTTTGATATTCTCCGCCATTCCTGCGAAATTGGCTTACTCGCACTCGCCCTTACGCCGGTCATTATTACCGCGGGAATCGATCTTTCGGTCGGTTCGTTGCTGGGGCTATGTGCGATTCTTTTTGGCAAACTCTGGCACGATGGCGGCCTGCCTATTCCTGTCGCCATGGGACTCACCCTTGGGATCGGCGCCCTTGCCGGCGCGCTCAACGCCATCCTTATCACCGCGCTGCGCTTGCCGCCCTTGATTGTGACGTTGGGCACGTACTCCCTTTTCCGCGGCCTCGCCGAAGCCATCACGCGAGGCTCGATCACGTACACAGATTTCCCAGAAAACTTTCTCTTCATCGGCCAAGAGCGTTGGCTCGGGTTGCCTACGCAGGCGTGGATTTTTATCAGTGTCGCCCTTGCCGTCGGCATACTGTTGCATCGCACGACGTTTGGCCGGGCTTTCCGCACCATCGGTCTTGCACCCGAGGGAGCACGATACGCCGGTCTACCCGTTGAGCGCCGGTTGGCGTTAGTTTACGTGCTCGCGGGTCTCATCGCCGCCATCGCCGCGATTATCTACACGGCGCGGCTAGGACAGGCTAAGGCCGATGCCGGCACCGGCTACGAACTGTTTGCCATCACCGCCGTGGTTCTCGGCGGCACGAGTATTTTCGGTGGCACAGGCACGATTGCCGGCACGCTCCTCGGCGTCGCCGCGATTGCTGTCCTCAAAAACGGCCTCGCCTGTCTGCCCGTGGTCATGCGCCTCAACGCCGCCGAGGAAATGTCAGGCTTGCTGACCGGCGCTTTGCTCTTGGTAGCTCTTACCGCGAGCGTCCTGCCAAAAATCTTGTCCAAGCTCCGCCCCCGCCGCCACACTACCATTCGGACCATCCCTCCCCTTTCCCCATGAAAAATCCCCTCCTGCGTTTCTGCGCTGCTGGCGCCGTGTTGCTCGCCTCACTCATCACCGCCTCCGCCGCCGCTGATTCCAAACTCATCGTGGCGATGCTTCCCAAATCCAAGGGCAACGCCTACTTCATTTCCTGCAAAGCCGGCGCCGATAAAGCCGCTAAAGAACTCGGCGTCCAACTCCTTTTCGACGGCCCCACTGATTCTAATGCCGCTAAACAAAACGAGATCGTGGAGAACTGGATCACGCTAGGCGTGGACGTCATTGCAGTCGCCGCGGAAAACAAAGAAGGGATCTCGACTGCCCTCCGCAAAGCCCAGAAGCAGGGCATCAAAGTCCTAGCCTACGACGCCGATGCTATGGCTGACTCCCGTTCGTTTTTCGTTAACCAAGCCACCCCCCAAGGCATCGGCCAAACCCTGATGGATGAAGCCGCTCGTCTTGTGGGTGAAGAAGGTGAGTTCGCCATGATCGTCGGTTCACTTACTGCAGCCAACCAGCGTGAGTGGCAAAAATACGTGGAAGCCCGCCTCAAGGAAAAATTTCCGAAAATGAAACTCGTCGCCGTTCGCCCCTGTGACGACCTTAAGGACAAAGCCCAATCCGAAGCGACCGCGCTGCTCAGCGCCAACCCCAAGCTCAAACTTATTATGGCCATCTGTTCGCCCGGCGTCCCCGGTGCCGCAGAAGCCGTCAAACAAGCCGGCCTAGCTGGTAAAGTAAAAGTCATGGGGCTGGGCCTGCCGAACGAAAATAAACGCTACGTCCACTCCGGCGTGACCGACAGCGTCATACTCTGGAACACCGGTGACCTCGGTTACTTAACGATCTACGCCGGCGTGGCCCTGGCCAAAGATGAACTAAAAAAAGGCGCCAAATCCTTCAAGGCTGGCTCACTCGGTTCATTTGCCATCGAAGGCGACAATCTGCTTCTTGGGAAGCCCTTCATTTTTAATCAGGGTAACATCGACCAGTTCGACTTCTGATCTGCCCACCATCATTAGAGCAGAAACTTCTCTCGAGGCCGAGCGTCTAGGCCGCTATGCTCGTTTGCTCACCCCTCGCGCACCGTTTACGCATCTGCGTCGTTCTAGCTCTTCCGCTTGTACCTATCTCGACGGGCTACGCCGGTTTTTTAGGCTTCGGAGCACCCAAAGATACCGACGTCAACGTAGTTGTAGATATGACCGACGCTGGCCGCGCGGTCACCCCGCCGACCAAGGAACAGCCCGCCTTTTATTATCCAGTGCTGGCGGGCTACCGTGAAGCCGGTTCGCTCGTTGCGGGGGAGAAAAGCCCGCCGCCGGGCCCCGTGGCCAAGCTTCTCGCCAAAGCCCTCGCTGCGCAAAATTATTACGTGGTTGGCACCAAGACCCCTGCACCCACGCTGTTACTTGTCTTTCATTGGGGTTATATGAACCCACAAATTGACGACGTCGGTGACTCTGAAAACCCGCAGCAACAATTTTGGAATCAACGTGAAATGCTCGCTCTGGTCGCCGGTAACACCCTTAAAAACATTGGTGTCTTTGATTTCAAACGCGACGACGTCCTCCAAGCCGCCCGTGACGAGCGCTATTTTGTCGTCGTTTCCGCCTATGATTTTGCCGCCGCCAAAGAGAAAAAGAAGAAACTTCTCTGGCAGGCGAAATTGAGCACGCCGTCCAACGGCGTTACGCTCGCCGAAGTTTTGCCTTCAATAATCAGCGCAGGCGGGCCGCATTTCGGTCGTGAAACGAAGCTCCCCGAGTTGGTCAACGCACCCCTCGCCAAAGAAGGTAAAGTCGAGATCGGCACGCCCACCATCGTGGATGAAACCGGTAAACCCGCCGCGCTTAAGAAAAAATAAGCGCGACGCCTCGCCTTATTTGACCGCTGGTACCGCACCACCGCCGAGGCGATAAATTTCGCTACCTGCGAGCAAGAGCGCGCCCACGCCGTAGATCTCGGTCGAATCTTCCGGAAACGCTTTGGGGTCCGCGCCGACAGGCTGCACGTGCGTAAGTTTGCCGTCGGGTTGGAGGCAGGCGACGAGCGCGGCCCAAGTTTTCAAGACCACGGGCTCGACCGTCACGCGATCCAGCATCCCTTGATTAATACCCCAGGTAAGCGCGTAGCAGTAAAAGCCCGAGCCGCTGGTCTCTTTGAGGGGATAACTGGCCGGATCGAGCAAGCTTGCGCGCCAGAGTCCGTCAGCCTGTTGCAGCGTGAGAATCTTTGCCGCCATCTCGCGGTACTGTTGCTCGAAGCGTGGCCTGGCGGGATGATTTTTTGGGAGATACTGCAAAACGCGCACAAGGCCGGCCATGACCCAACCATTACCGCGCCCCCAGAAAACTTTTTTTCCGTTGGCCTCGGTTTTACCAAAATACGTACTGTCGCGGTAGTAAAGATGCTCGTCCTTGTCGTAGAGATAAGCGGAGGTTTTCCACCAGTGTTCGACCATGTAGTTGGTGTATTTGGGATTTCCGGTCGCGATGGAAAGCCGCAGCCAGGCCGGCGGCCCCATAAAGAGCGCATCGCACCATGCCCAGCGGTCATTTTTCTGCTTACCGACAAACGCGAGATTATCGTCCATCGGATGCTCGAGCACGTAGTCGAGACCAGCCTGCAAACCAACGATCATCTTAGAATCTTTGTGTTTAAAATACAACTCGGCGTACGTTTGTCCGACCGCGTGATCATCAGCGTGATAAGGGCGTGCGGCGAGTTTCCAACCGTTGGCCTCGCTCATTTTGATCATCGCGTCGTGGAAACGAGGGCTCGGCGAAAGCTCCGTGAGCGCCATCACCCCGGTATAAAATGCCGCGGGGTGCCACAAATTGGGCGCCCATTTGGAGGGATGCGTGAGTTGCCAATCTGCCGCGCGCTCCATCGCCGCGAGCACGTCTGCCGGCGCCGGTTGGGTCGGGGCAGTCAGGGTTGCTGGAGCCGCAAAGCTGAGTGAAGCAAGCCCAGCAATAAGGCCCGATGCCAAAATTAGGAGCCGAGGGGATCTCAGGGAATTCATGGTCGTTAAGGAAACGACAAGCGCGTAGGCCTCAATCGACAAATGTCGTTAACTTTTAGCGCTTCCGCTCCGGGCAGAGCGAGACGACTTACTTCGATTTCGCAATTTCGACCGCATAGGTGTGCACGACGCCGGTCATGTTGGAGCGAAACACGATCCACTTCATATCGGGCGTAAACGATACATTGGGCTCTAAGCGATAATCGTGTTTTGAGAGATTCACGAGGCGTTCGCTCTGGAAATAACCTGGATCAATCAGGTTCGCCGATTCAGGATTCTTGATACCGGCCACATCGGGGATGCGCTGCGGAGCGAACAAATAAATCCATTTCCCGTCTTTGGCGTGTGCGACCATTTCGTGGTCACCCCCGTCGCCGGCGAAGAGACGTCCATCTGGTGAAACGTTAAAATGCACCGACCACTCGTCGCGCTGGAGATGCCACCAGGTGCGACGTCCGGTCGCGAGTTCGTAACCCGCAACCCAGAAATCTTCACCGCGCGGCGTCTGCAAATCATACCAGATCATTTTACCGTCGGCGCTGAAGAATTCATGCCCGGCGATTTCCATGTTTATCGTGCGCGTGTGGATTTTCGTCAGCGCACTACCGTCGGTACGAATAGTCCAGATGCGGTCGATTTTGTGCCACGGCCCTTCATGGCAAAACATGATCAAGTCTGGATCGGTCGGAGAAAATTGCAGGTGGTTCAACCAGTCCGTCGAAGCGTGCACGATTTTAATTTCACCCGTCGCGATGTTCACGGTGAACATCGTGCGTTTGAGTCGCCGCTCGAGTTGCTCGTTCATGCGAACTTCCTTGGCCTCGGCAAAGGTCAGTGGTTTTCCATCTGGCCCATTCGCGCGGTAATCAGCCTGAAAGGTCTCGGCCGCTCCTACCGTGCCCGACGCGGGCCGACCGGCGCCGTCGCGGGCGAAAATCCCCGGATCACCGTCCACGTAGGAGCCGAGCATCAACGTCTCGTCAGCGTTAATCGACGCAATTCCACCGCGCGGAAGTTTGGCTATTTCACGAGTAATTTTAGTCGTGAGGTGGGTCGCGAAAATCACGTTTTCCGTGACGGTTTTCTTTGTGCCGTCGGGTTGCGTCGTCTCCTGCGCAACGCGCTTGGAGTAGTAGACGAGTCCGCTCTTACGGCCAGCGACGATGACGCTCACCCGCTCCTTTACGATCGGCTCAATGGCGCGACTCGCGAGGTCGATCGTGAAAATTCCGTTGGGCGAAGTGACGATCAATTTTTTACCGTCAGGCGAATAAGCGTTCTGGTGGAAGTAGAGGCTCGACGTGCCCGGCTCTTGCGAGAGACGCACCACGCGATGGCCCGTATCGGGGTCGATCCATTCAGAGGGCGCGTCACTCGCACGCGCAACCAGGGACAACAAAACGACTAGGGCACAAAATAAACTACGAAGGGAGAACATAAGTTTTTGAGGGTAGCGATTTTGAACCCAGTGGGGTTCGGGCGACAGCGGCAAGGACGCAAGAAGCGTAGTTTCGTTGCTACCTCACTGACGTCATTCATCGGACGGTCCGGACTTGGCCAACCCACCTGAGGCTTGGCCTCGCGCCCTCGAAGACGCACGTTGACGCATCCCCATGATGTTCTCGCTCACAGCTCTCTTGACCTTCGCCGTCCTCGCCGCGCCCACCACGGCCCCCACTTCCAGCGACTCCACGCTGCCTCCGCCCCTCGCCCCGGCCGAGCCCGTCACGGCCAAAACCCTCAACCCCGCCCTGCCCACGCTCTTCATCGCCGGCGACTCGACGGCCGCCAAAGGCCCGCCCACCGCCACCGGCTGGGGCGTGCCGTTCGCCGCGTATTTCGACTCTGCCCAAATTAACATCGTCAACGCCGCCCGCGGTGGTCGCAGCAGTCGCACGTTTATCACAGAGGGCCTCTGGGATCAGCTGCTCGCCCAAGTCAAAGCCGGCGACACCGTCCTTATCCAATTTGGCCACAACGACGCCGGCGCCATCAACGACGCCTCCCGCGCCCGCGGCTCGATTCGCTCCCTCGGCGAAGAAACTGAGCAGATCGATAATCTCCTCACCAAAAAACCCGAGCTCGTTCACTCCTTTGGCTGGTATGTCCGCAAAATGATCTCCGACGTCCGCGCCAAAAAAGCCACGCCCATCCTACTTTCGATCACCGTCCGCAACGAGTGGCGCGAGGGCAAAGTCGAGCGAACCAACGGCCCGTGGAGCGCTTTCGCCGCCGAACTCGGCAAAACCGGAAACGTCGCCTTCATCGATCTCACGACGCTCATCGCCGACGACTACGAACGCCGCGGCGCCGCAGCTGTAAAACCGTTTTTTCCCAAAGACCACACGCACACGAGCCCCGAGGGCGCCGATCTCAACGCCCGCCTCGTCGTCGCCGCCCTCAAAAACCTCAATGGCGCGCCGTTCGCCCGCACGTTCTCCGCTCAAGGTGAAGCCGTCGCCCCCGCGCCCGCCGCGACGACATTCAACGCCGCCCACGCGCGTCGGTCGTTGCCCGTGCCCGTCGACCCAAAATTGCCCACGCTGTTTCTTATCGGCGACTCTACGGTCCGCAACGGCCAAGGCGACGGCAATAACGGCCAATGGGGCTGGGGCGAGCCGCTAGTTGCGCTTTTCGATTCGATCAAAATCAATGTCGTTAACCGCGCCGTCGGCGGGCTCTCGAGTCGCACCTACCTCACGCTCGATCATTGGGCGCAAGTGCTCCCCCTCATGAAACCCGGCGATTTCGTCCTCATGCAGTTCGGCCACAACGACGACGGCGCCCTGAACAACGAACCGCCCGGGCCCCTCCGTGCCCGCGGCACCATCCGCGGCACCGGCGACGAGAGCGTCGAAATCGACAACGTCATGACCAAGAAACACGAGGTCGTGCACAGCTACGGTTGGTACTTGCGGCGCTTCATCGCCGACGCCCACGCGCGCGGTGTCACGCCCATCGTGTGTTCGCTCGTGCCGCGCAAATCTTGGCGCGACGGCCACATCGCCCGCGCGCCCTACGCCGCTTGGGCCGCCGAAGTCGCCCGCACCACAGGCGCCGCTTTCCTGCCGCTCAACGAACTCGTTGCCCTCCGCTACGAGGCGCTGGGCGCCGAGGCCGTCGAAAAACTGTTTGCCGATGCCAACACGCACACGAACCGCGCCGGCGCCGAGCTCAACGCCGCCGTGGTCGTTGCCGCCCTGAAAGCCCTCCCCGGCGCCCCGCTCGCCACCACCCTCTCGCCCGCCGGACATGTGATAGCACCCTCCGTAATTTTATCACCAAGGTAAACGGGCAGCTTTAGCGACGGGACGGAGATTTTTCATCCAGTCGCGGGCCACGTTTTCTGGGCTTCCTTCGTCGTTGCGGGTGGCTTTTACTAATACCTATCATGCGACGCACCTTTCTTGCCCCTGCCCTGCTCGTTTCTCTCGCCAGCTTCCAAGCTGCAGTGTTCGGAGCAGAATCGTTGAGCCCACTACCGGCACCGGTCACGCCCGCGCCCCGCGCACCGGCTCTCACGGCGGTCCCGAGCGCGCCGCCGGATTGGCGCGTGGAAATCCTCGCGCAGCCGCCGCAGCTAATACACCCGAGCGTCGTTTGCGCCGCGCCCGACGGTCGCGTCTTCGTCGCCCAAGATCCCATCGATATGGGCCAACCTAGCGACGCCACCGCCGACAGCATTATCGTTTACCACCCCGACGGGAAAATCACGACGTTCGCCGAGGGCCTGCACGCGGTGTTCGGCCTCTATTACCTCGATGGTAAACTCTACGTTCATCACACGCCGCAGTTTACCGTCTTTACCGATCGCGACAGCGTCGGCGTTGATCGGCGCGAGTTGTTCACGACCAACCCAAACCCCAACGTCAACGGCACCGGCTTCAACGACCACATCCCGTCCAACCTGCGCCTAGGCATGGACGGCTGGTTCTACATGAGCACCGGCGACAAGGGCATCTTTGGAGCCACCGGCGCCGACGGCAGCCGCGCCGAAATCCGCGGCGGCGGCCTCATCCGTTTCCGTCCCGACGGCACACACCTTGAAGTCTACGCCACCGGCACACGCAACCACCTGGACTTTGCCATCAACGCCGAGGATGAAATCTTTACCTACGACAACACCGACGACGGCAACGGCTGGTGGACGCGCGTCACCCACATGGTCGACGGCGGTTATTACGGCTACCCCTTCGACTACAAACCCCGTCGCCCTTACACGCTTTGGATGATGGCTGATTACGGCGGTGGCTCACCCACCGGCGCCCTCGCCTACAACGAAGACGCCCTGCCCGCCGAATACCGCGGCAACCTCTTCCTCTGCGAATGGGGCCGCAAACAACTCCTCCGCCTGCGCGTCTCCCGCGAGGGCGCGACCTATAAAATCGACGACCGCGTCCAACTCGATGGCAAAGATTTCCTGACCGAGGGCACCAAACCCTTTCGTCCCGTCGGTATCGCCATAGCGCCCGACGGACTAAGTTTCTATATTGCCGATTGGAACTACTCGGGCTGGAAAAATAAAACTATCGCCGGCCGTCTTCTGAAAATTTCCTACACCGGACCCAGTCTCGCCGCGCCCAAACCTACGTGGTGGATCGCCGCTGCCTCTGGCCGCCCGTTTCAAGCCACCGACGCCGAGCTCGTGGCGGCCCTAGCCCATCCCGCCCAAAACGTCCGTCTCGTCGCGCAACGCCGTCTGGCCGAACGCGCGACCGCGGTAGTGCCCGCGCTTAAAAAACTCCTCGCCGATCCCACCGCCCCCGCCCACGCCCGCTGGCACGCGATCTGGACCCTCGACGCCATCGACGCCGGCGCCTCTGCCGCAAATGAGATCATGGCCGTAGCTACCAGCGAAACCGAGAGCTCCGTCCGCGCCCAAGCCCTCCGCCAACTCGGCACCCGTCGCAGTGCCGCCGCCGTGCCCACGCTACTTACCACCTTAAAATCGCCCGACGCCGTCCTGCGTTTCCGCGCCGCCACCGCCCTCGGGCGCATTGGCCAACCCGACGCCGTGGCTGCCCTCTCCGCTCAGCTCGGTGAAGCCGATTTCTTCACCCGCTACGCCACCTTTACCGCACTCAAAAATATCGGTTCTACCGCGCCCACCGCCTGGGGTCGCATCGCCGCCGGCCTGAGTTCCGCGGACCCCGCCATCCGCGAAGGCACCCGCTTCGCCCTGCGCGAAAGTTACGACGAGGCCAACGTCAACGGCCTAGCCGCCTTCGTCGCGGACCCGGCGGCCGACGTCACCACCCGCGCCCTCGCCCTCGGCGTGCTTGCTGAACTCCACCGCAAGCCCGTTGCTTGGGATGGAAAATGGTGGGGCACCCAACCGGTCCTCCGCGAAGCCCCGACGCCGCACACTATCGACTGGGCTGGCACCGCGAGCGTCACCACCGCGATCACCAACGCCCTCACTGATTCCGCCTTAGCCGTGCGCGGCGCGGCCGTTGCAGCCATTGCCACCGCGCGGATCACCACATTCACGCCGCAAATGCGCGCGATGCTCGACCTCGAAACCGATCTCGAATTTCGCCGCACGCTCATCCGCTCGCTCGGCGCGTTACACGATAAATCCTCCGGAAAACTCATCGCCGTCCTGCTGACGCCCGCCGCTGAAAACGCCGCGCTCCTACCCGATGCCATTGTCGCCGCGGGCCAAATCGGCGACCCGACTGCCCTCGCCGCGTTGCACGCGCTCGCCAATTCCGCCACCGCGCCTGACACGCTCGTGCTCGTCGCCCAAGCGCTCACCGCGATCAAATCGCCCGAATCCATTCCCACCGCAGCCAAACTGCTCCAGCACCCTGAAGCCACCGTGCGCACAGCCGCCGGCGCGACGCTCGCCGCCATCGGAAGTCCCGCCGCGCTCGCCGTCGTCGAGCCGTTGCTCACCCAAGCTTCCACGAGCGTCCGCATCTCGGCCATCACGACCGCCGGCCTACTTAAGGCGCGGTCCGTGATTCCGACATTGCTCACTTCGTATGCTGAGCCTGAGTTACGTCCCGCCTTGATTGAGGCGCTCATCATGATGCCCGACACCCGCTCCCTGGAAATCTACCTTGATGCGCTCACCGGCCACGACAGCGGCCCGCGCGACCGCGCCCGCCGTGCGATCAACAACATCCGAGAGTCCGTGCGACTTACCATCGAACAACGGCATCGCGAAAAACCGTTCACGGGCCCCGCGCTTTTCGCCCTCCAGCGCGTTTACCAAGATAACGACAAAGCTCTAGCCGGACCGCTGTTTGAGGGCAATTCTAAGCCTGTGGCCGTCGACGAGTACGCCCGTTTTGCACTGCGGACGCCTGGGGACGCCAAAAACGGTCGCAAGCTCTTCGAAGGCGACGCCACCTGCATCGCCTGTCACCGTGCCAACCAATTGGGCGCCGCCATCGGCCCAGCCCTCGACGGCGTCGGCGCCCTCTACGACCGGGCCACCCTCATCGAATCCGTGCTCTATCCTTCTAAACAAATTTTCGACGGCTACCACACGGTCACGATCACGTTGAAAAATGAAGAAACGCACGCGGGTTTCCTACGCTACGAAACCGCCGAAGAAGTCCTGCTGGTCGATGTCACCGGCGCGCAACACCACCTGCCGAAAGCACAGATCGCCAAGCGCGAGGAGAGCGCTACGTCGCTCATGCCCGAAGGTCTGCAAGCCTCACTCTCTCTCGCGGAGTTCTCCGATCTCATCAGCTACCTCGAATCTCTCCGCGAAAAACCGGCGGTTCAATGAACTGAAGAGCCCTTCAATTTTAAAAGCGAACTAGGCTCGAGAGCTCACACTAAAACCCCGGTTTAAGAACCGGGGTTTTTAATTACGCCGACTGAGGGGTCGGCACTAAATGAGAAACGAAAATCAGGCTTTATCGCCCGCCGTCGCGACTGAAGGGGTGAGCGATTCGCCTTTTACGCGGATACCCGTGAGTTTTTCGATCACGAAAAGCGCCTGATCTTCAGCGATATCAACGAGCGTGTGGCGCTGATGAATATCGATCGCGCCTACAACATTACCCGGCAGACGTGTAACCCCGGCGACTTTACCCACAATATCCGCGGGCGTAACGAGGTGTTTGCGACCGACATTGAGGAAGATCGTCGTGAAGCCTTTTTCCAAACCGGTACGAGCCGGCGGGGCGAAATCACCTTCAGCCCGAGCGGGTTCACGCTCCACGGCGACGGGTGCGGCGACTTTGGGCCGCGAGGCATAGCTCGACGGGCCGGGCGACTTAGCTGCATCCGCCACCGCTGGACCTGCGGTAAGCGCCGGAGCCGCTTTCTTCGTCGCCCAGCTTGGGGCCGAACTGGTCGGAGCCTTGGGCGCCGGCTTGGCGTCCGGTTTATCCGGGCCTGCACCGCCGCCCTGCAGCAAGTGAATCAAGGCCGAACATATATCCGTGCTCGGATAACCCTGTTCCAACAAACGGTCGATCATGCGGTCCTGTTTGCGGAATTTGGCGGCGTTAAGCGTATCACGCAATTTTTCGAAAAACACATTTTCGCGTGCTTCTTCGACTTGATCGAGCGAGGGAATATTTTCGCGACGGATCTTTAGCTTAGCGTAGCGAATGAAATTCTGGAGCACCCAGAGTTCACGGCCGCAGACGAAGGTGAACGCCCGACCGGACTTACCCGCACGGCCCGTGCGACCGATGCGGTGCGTGTAATCCTCAGCGTCATTCGGTAAATCGTAGTTGAAGACGACTTCGAGGTCATCGACATCGAGCCCACGCGCCGCTACGTCAGTCGCCACGAGGAACTCAAAGCCGCGCTTGCGGAATTTATCCATGACGCGATTGCGCTGCATCTGCGTGATGTCGCCGTGCAGGCGGTCGACCGCGTAACCGCGCGCAGAGAGGATCTCGGCGAGTTCGTCGCACATGATCTTCGTGCTGCAGAAAATGATGCCGTAGCGGAAATCATGCACGTCGATCAGGCGCGTGAGCGCTTCGATCTTTGAGCGGCGGTCGACTTCAAAGTAAACCTGATCGACTTGCGGGGCGTTTTGAGCGGAGGACTCGATCTTGATCCAAGCAGGATCGCGCGAGTAGCGCTTGATCAGGTCTTGGATCGCCTTCGGCATCGTGGCCGAGAAAAAGAGCAACTGACGCTGATCCGGGACCGAAGAGAGGATTTTTTCGATGTCTTCACGGAAACCCATGTCGAGCATGCGGTCTGCCTCATCAAGAATCACCAGCTTGAGTTTATCCAACTTTAGCGAACCTCGCTCCATATGATCCATCAGGCGCCCTGGCGTGCCGATCACAACCTGTGCACCTGCATCGAGCCCGCGGAATTGGCGCTCATAGCTTTGGCCGCCGTAAACAGGCAGCTCGCGAAGACCACGTTTAAAAAACGCCAGTTTCGCCACTTCTTCGGCCACTTGGACGGCCAATTCACGCGTCGGCAGTAAAATCAAAACCTGTACAGCGCGGCTTTGAACATCGACTTTGTCGATGGCGGGAATGGCGAACGCAGCCGTCTTACCGGAGCCCGTCGAGGACTGACCGACCACATCGCGCCCAGCGAGAATCGTTGGAATCACCGCAGTCTGAATGGGCGAAGCTTCCTCAAAGCCCATTTTTTCTACGGCTTTAAGTAGCTCGGGCGAGAGACCCAATTCGGTAAAGAGACGTTTTTCCATTACTCAAACTGACCCGCCTCGGGACAAATTGAGAGCTAAATCTATGCGACCGGCCAATGCAGCTGCAACTTGCGTCGAACAAATTGCACGCTTTCCGCCAACTGTTCCATACCGTCAACCCCGTCTTCGATGCTCACCCAGCCGTCAAAACCCACGGCTTTCAACGTTCCAAAGATCGCGTCGTAGTTATTCAAACCCTTGCCGATCGTCCCGTGCCGGAGGCGTTTGGCGTAGCCCTCCGCCCCGGTTTCATCGCGTCGCAAATCCTCGATCGTACCGTCGGCCAGATAGCGATCACTGGCGTGCATAGTCACGACACGGTGCTTCACTCGCTCGAGCAACTCCAGCGGATCATCCCCCGCAAGAAACGCATTACTCGGGTCGTAGTTCACGCCGAAGCGGGGGTGCTTCACGCGCTCCACTAGCTCGCAGAAAACATCCATCTTCTGCGCAAACTCAGGATAACTCCAAAAATCGTCTTTGTAATGATTCTCGATGATCAGAGTGACGCCGCACCGTTCGGCCTCAGGCAAACAGGCCTCGATACTTTGTGCGACCAACTCGAGCCCGCGCTCTCGCGTTAGTTCTGGCCGCCGCTGACCAGAAAGCACGCGGCAATAACCCGCGCCTAGCGCCGCCGACATTCGGATCCAGTTTTTTTCCTTCTCAATTTCCGTAGCGCGAAAATCCGCATCGGGGTGTGAGAAATCCGGCGAGCAACACAGCATCGGAATCACCATCCCGCGCTCCTCCACGGTACGCCGCGCCGCCGGCCAATTTGCCGGATCAGCCAGCTCCAGCATCCCACTATAATACTCCAACCCGTCGAGCCCGAGTGGAGCCGCCAGATCAACCCATTCGCGCAATGTCATCGAGCCGTCTTTGCAGAGCGCCCGCATGAAGGCTTTGGGAAATGCAGCAAGTTTGGGCATTTTTATTTTTAAAAATTAAATTTTCACCGCGTTGCGACCGAACACCGAAAATTGCTCTAGCTCGACGACCGAGCCCGTGATGGGCCGCGATTCATCACCGAGCCAGTACACGGCTGCCGCCGCAATTTCTTCGGGCCGCATTAACCGACCCGAGGGTGCGAACACCGCCGGTATATGCTCCGGCCAATCCGCGGCCTGCCCCCATTTTTGTTGGTCGGCATATTCGCGTGCCGTGAGTACCCAACCGACGTTGAGATGGTTAATCCGCACTCGATCTGAACCGTGTGCATTGGCGAGGTTGCGCGAGAGGGTCTGCAGCGCGCCTTTGGAAATACTGTAATCGAGGAGCGTGGCTTCGCCGCTGTACGCGTTGATCGAACCGATGTTCAACACACAGCCTTGATTCGCTTTCAGCTCGCGAAACGCCGCCTGAATCAGAAAAAACGGTGCCCGCACGTTGATTGCCATCGTACGGTCAAAATTTTCTACGCTCGCTGTCGCCAACGTACTGCGAGGCACGATTGCAGCGTTGTTCACCAACGCATCGACTCGCCCAAAGGCCGTGCACGCCGCCGCCACGATGCGCCCTGCGCTCGTCGGATCCACGAGATCGTCAAGGTGTAATGCCGCCGCCGCACCTAGTTTTTTCACGACCGCTTCACCGTCGGCCCGCACGATCCCGTGCACCAGCACGCGCGCACCTTCCGCGATGCAACGCTCTGCAATCGCCTGTCCGATCCCAGAGGTACCGCCGGTGACGATTATGACTTTGTCCTTTAAGCGCATGGTCAAAACGATGACCCGATTACACGGGTTTCAACACCGCTTTAACGATCGCGCCCGAGTGCATTTTTTCGAACGCATCGTGCCACGATTCGAGCCCCCACACGCCACCCAAGATGGGACGCACATCGAGTTGGCCGGAGGCTAAAAGCGCCAAAACGCGCTCCCAAACCGGCCAATTATGACTAAAACTGCCTTGGAGCGTGATGTTTTTTTGCACGAGCGGATCGAGTGAGAAACCCAGCGGCTGCGGGCCCCAACCCACTTTGCTGATCCAACCATTTGGCCGCACCAGTTCCATCGCGACTTTCAGGGCGGCCGACGCACCCGCGGCATCGATCACTCCGTCGACGCCGAGACCATCACGCGACTTGGCCCACGCCGTAGCATCACCGACGATCACTTCGCAGCCGTAAACTTTCGCCACTTCCAAGCGCGTGCGATCACGCTCGAGCCCGACGAGCGCAACCTGCGCTCCTGCGAGTCGAGCCATCGCCGCGCACAAAATGCCAATTGGGCCAGGTCCGAGTACGACCACGCGATCGCCGGGTCGCACGCGAGCGTTGTTGATCACGGCATTGAAGGCCACGCAGCACGGCTCGGTCAGCGCGGCTTGTTCCATCGCCAGCCCATCGGGGACGCGATGCAAGCAACGCGACGGCACGCGCACAAAACGCGTCATCGCGCCATTGACGCCATAACCGAAGCCCTTCCGTGAGGGCTCCAAATTATACAGTCCTTCCCGCGTCAGCGGGCTATCGGGATCAATCACCGCGGCCGTCTCGCTGACGACGCGGTCGCCTTCATTCCAACCCCGCACGGCAGATCCGAGTTCAGCGATACGTCCACCGAACTCGTGTCCGAGGACCACGGGATAATTGACCTTCCAACTGTGAGAGGACGTCCATTGATGCAGATCGCTGCCGCACACGCCGACCGCCTCGACCGCGAGGATGATGTCCTCAGGGCCAGGCTCAGGCCGGGAAACTTCGCGTAATTCTACGCTATGGGGTTCAGACGAGTAGTTGACGACGGCGTGACTTTTCATCGGGAAAATTTTCCTACGGGCACATCGCCGTAGCCATGAACGCGCTCGCAGATGATGCGCAGCGTGCCCTCGAGATTACCATCGGCGGTGCGAAACGCGTCCGCATCCACCGCGAGCGGAGCGCCGATCACGACCAGCGGCGCCCCAAACTCCGGCGTGCGCACCGCCTGCTCGAGCGTCAGGCCACCCACGGCTTGGACGGGCACGTTGACTGCCGCCACTACCGCACGCAAATCATCGAGCGGACTAGGCATCCGTCTTCCCGCTGCGGCGATACCACGGCGCTCATCGTAGCCGATATGGTGGATCACAAAGTCACAGCCAAGATCCTCAATAAACTTTGCGCCCGCGACCATATCGGGAAAGCCCAAATTATCGCCCATGATTTTCACGCCGTAATCGTGCCCCGCTTTGACGACACATTTGAGCGTCTCTGCGTGGGCGCGGCCCATGACGACGACGTGCGTCGCGCCGGCCTTAGCCATCATCTCGGCCTCGAGATAACCACCATCCATGATTTTTAGATCGGCAATGATCGGTACAGCGGGAAAACGCTCACGCAAAGCCCGCACACCATGCACGCCTTCCGCTAAAATAAACGGCGTACCGGCCTCGAGCCAATCCACGCCCGCACGCATAGCCAACGCGGCCGTTTCGAGCGCTTCATTACGATCCGTAAGGTCCAACGAAATTTGTACAATAGGGCGCATGCAGGCTGGGGGTAGCCGAGAGTTGTCGGTGCATTCCTGCCCCGTCAACGCTGCTCCCGCCCGATTTAATTAAACCGGAATAATCACGGTACCACGTACAGCTCGACGAGCGCCGTACCCGTAGTAGCGCCGACGCCGCTCACGACGGCCGTGTAACTGCCCGGCGTGAGGGTCATGAGCACCGCGGCGTCTTTGCTGCTAGCAGACAACGTGAACGCACCCACAGCCGTAGCCGTGCTCGCGATCGCAGATGCGTTCGCGGCGCTAGACCAGTTATCGTTCGTAGCGAGCACGATTTTGTCACGATAAAGAGTGATGGTCGGATCGGCGAGCACGCCCGCAACATTGAAATTTGCGAGTGTGGGTCCGACCGCACGGATCAACATGCGCAACGTACCGCTGCCGCCGATGACGAAGCCAGGAATTAGCACGTTCTCGCCAGTGCCAACGTAGGCGCGCGCGGAGGCGTTGATTAGCGCAGGCGTGGTCGCGCTGGAGGCATCGTAAACTTCGAGAAGCACAACGCCACTCGCCCCGTCGGGCGCGGCCACTGGTGCCGTATTGCCACTCGCGGTCAGCGTAGTGAGCAACGCCGCGTCTTTGCTACCAGGCAAAAGCGCAAAGGCCCCCGCGGCCGTCATCGCCGCCGCATCGCCGGCCAGCCAGTTATCATTCGTAGCGATGTTAGCCACACCGTTGTTTAACGTGAGTCGAGGATCCACCAGCACTCCACTCACACCGAAGCTCGTCAATGTCGGTCCGACCGCGCGAATGAGCATTGTTTTGCTGCCACTGCCGCTGAGAACAAAACCTGTGATGGGCGTGCCTGCGACACCGCCGTAAGGAACTCGGGCGGCGATGTTCACCAATCGCGCCGTGCCCGTGGTGCCCGGCTCATCCGCGTCCGCCACGGGGCCGCGCACCGCGAAGACGCGGTAGCTGGAGGTCATGAGCTCGTAGCTAATCAAACCCTGCGCGTTGCGGCCGGGACCGTTGGCGGAGGGGATGGAATTATTCACGCCGAACTCTAAAAGCCACGCGCTTAAGGGCGCAGAGTTGCCACCGACGCGCAAGGCCGTCGAGGACCAATAGGCGGTCGCGGGCGTAGTCGACGGAGGAAATAGTACGCGATTAATCGGTGAGACCGCTGCCGCAGCCGTGGTCGCCGTGGTGAGGGTATAATCCACGAGGGATTGAAGCTCTTTAATATTGGGGACGCGCCAATCAGTGTAGCCTGCGAGCGTGAGATTTTCCGCGTAACTAAGCGCGCCGGTCCAGGTCGTGGCAGGACCGGGCACCTGCGTCCACATAAGTCCGGTGTCGGCATCGGTAATCGTGCCGTCGAGATTGTTGACGTAATTATGGCCGTTGCCGGGCTTCGCACCGCGCACGTAGCGCGCGTGGTACCGCAAGGTGCCGCCGGCACTGATTGTCTCAGATTTAGGTTTTGGGCCCATGCCGCCGCCAGCGTTGACACACCAGATCTTAGTCGCGTCCGCACCGTAGATGTCGCTCGTCCAAAAATACTCAGCCGCACCAGTGGGATTCACCGGAAAATAGGCGGTGTTCATGGCGGCTGGGTTGCCGTTATTGTGGTTCATGATGCTGAATAACTCGGTCGGCGTGGGCAGACGCCAATCCGTGTAGCCACCCGTATTAACGCTCCCGGCGCGGGTCACCGCGTTGTCCCAAGTTGATTCCCCAGCATCCACTTTCTGCCACATCAAGCCGGTGATTTTATCCGTGATCGTGCCGTCGCCGTTGTCCGAGAAGGAAGGAGCGTTGATTGTATAATCCGAATCTTCGCCGAAGGTAGCCGTGGCATCGATGGACTGGCCGGTATCGGGCAAATTCAACAAACTGGGCGAACCCATCAAATACGTCGTGAGACGATTGTTGCCGTTGTTGTAAGTGGTAGTCGTGGTTGAGATCGATGGAAGCCGCCAGGTGATAGTGAGGGTCTTGGGGTTGGCATTGCGGTTGATGCGCCAACATTCGTCGTAGTTTACGCCACTGATCGTGACGCGCATGAGATATTGATCGGCTGAAGGCGTGCCGTTGAGCGACTCGAAGAGATGACCAGAGGCATCCGTATCAAGCGCCACGGGATTTTTAAAAGCCGTGACGCGAGCGCCCGCGACGGCTTTTGCCGTGTAACCCCCAGTGCCGTCGGCTCGCATCGCCTGAACTTCGGGCTGCCCGTCGACTTGCCCACCGTAATTAATCACCGTGCCATGAAAGGCCGACGGCAGATAGGGCGCTGCGGGACCGGTTGCATCGCTGCCAATAGCGTGGTAATGATATCCGCGACCATCGGCTAGTTCATGACCACCTTCGGCATCCAAGGGTCGACGAGTACTGCCGTCAGGTTCGTTGTAACCGTAAATAGGATAACCATCTAGGGCCCAGGCAATGGGTTGATCGATACCCACAACTGATTGCAGATGCACCGGCGCGATGTGATAGTGATAATCATCCGCGAGACCGCAGTGCCCGCCGTAGATATCAAGTTCGCCGATTTCATAGGATAGGCGACCGGTGTTGTTGCGGGGATTAAAAATGGCGATACCATCGACAGCTAGTGCTATGGCTCCACGTTGAAAATTGCCGGATGAAATTGGAATAGGTGAAGCCGACGGCGTGGGCACGAGCGGCAGACGCCAGACATTAGGTTTACCGTAACCGATGGAAGCGGCGTCTTTTTCAGGATTCGTCGTCGCAGCGAAATATGATACCGGCAGCGGAATTTGTTGCTGCCAGGAACTGATCCCGACCATCGGCGTGGGCATGCGCGTCGGATCGGGGACATTATCGGATTCCACATAAAACGTCGTCGCATCGTAATAGGAGCGAACCTTAGGTTTAAAGGCACCAAACGAGGACGACATCATGGCGCCGTAGCCCGGCGGCGCTACGGTGGGCTTTAAGCTGGAGGCCGCGACTTGAGGTTGCAGCAAGCGCGCAATCTCAGCGCGTTGCTCAGAGCTGATTGAGTGCGCATGGACCGAAGCTAGGGTCAAAATCTCTAGCAAAAGCCAATTCAACCGGATCCATTTGCATGCAGAGTGTAAGATCACGACCGAGCGATTCATACAAACACGTTAATCTTCATTCAAAAAACTGAATCATAACGAGCATCGTTGAACCACACTGCTTTAGTCGAAAAAGGCGAATAAATCAGCGCACAGGAGCCAAGCTCACATCCAAATCAGGCTTGGTGTTCCAACGCGGTTTCCAACCTGGCTTCTCCACTCGCGTGCGAAAAATCACGGTGTTATCCAAATCTAAATCCGCACTCCAAATAAAAGCAGCACCCTTGAAATCTGATGCGTAAAACGACTCTTTGGGGTTAACTCGTGACTCAGAAAACTCCGTAGCTTGTGGCCAAGCGTGGTCGTCAAAATCAACCGCCCACCAATTGTCGGGAATTGAAGTATACTCGACTTGCGGGTGCTTGGTGTCGGCGTTAAGTGGACCTTTGAAAAAATTTTTCGCCTTCCACGTTGAGTTGGAAACGGTGCCGTCGCCGAACTTGATTATAAAGCCGCCGTCACCAATGTGGTCTCCATATTCGAGCCCCGTTTTAGGGTCGGCGTTGTCCTTGGCCATGACCGCGATGGTCATCGGATACTCGGGCAAAATATCTACGGAAATCACGTTATGCGGCGTAAACGGAATTGAATCTACCGCTGTGAGTCGTCCGTTAATGTAGAGCACGAACCAATTATCGGCATAGACATTCACTTTGATGGTGTCCGACATCGCCGGTTTAATGAGCCCTTTTTCATCCGGACCTCCCTTGCGCCCAGCGGTACCCCGTTTTTTACCGACCGGCGGAGGTCCGTCTTGAGCGACCGCCAACACGTTAACAAGGAAGATTAGGGCTAAGATGCCGGATAAAAACTTGAGTGATTTGAGGGAAAACATTTTAAGCAGTTTAAAATTCAACGTGGCGCTACCGTGTAGCGGTGCGTCACCGCGCCCGTGTGGCGCGAATCATTTTCCGCGCTGTCCGGATATGCTCGGACATATTCAACGACCGCTTTTTCAGGGGAGACGCTGATCCGCAGCATTCCCGAAGCGCCTTGGATGACTCCGCTCTTGTAGCCATATTCTTCGGCACTTCGGATATTATCAAAGCGGGAATGCCCGGGCTGCGGCACGAGTTGATAAATAACTCCGTCCTTTTCTTGCTGCGCGTAGAGATGATCGTGCCCGTGAAAAACGACGACGCCCCCGTGTCGCTCGAACAACAATTGATGTATTGGGGCCGCCCAATCGTGACGATTTTTAGCGAAAGAATCGCGCCCATCTAGATCACGACCACCCCACTCAAAAAAGGTCGCGGCCTCGGCTCCGCCCCGCCCTTCACGGGTCTCACCACCCACTAAATTATGGATGAAAACAAAAGTGAATTTTGAGCGACTCGTCTTGAGTGTGCGTTGCAACCAAAGGTACTGCTCACGCCCGAGCGTCCGAGACCAGTTATCTCCGTTGCGGCCAGGTTCTCGACCAAACCAATAAGGATCCAGCATCACGAAGAGCGCGTCGCCCCACTCAAACGCATAGTAATCCTGTAACTGCCCTGCTCGTGGGTGAGAAGTGGCGTTGCCTGAATAAAATGTATTAGGCTCAGGGTTGGGGAAATATTTTTTTCGCTGCGCATTGGACCACAAAGCCATTGCTTCATCGCCGTTTTTGTCAGGTTTTTCGCCGTCGTGATTACCGAGGACCAGAAACAACGGCACGGATTTTCCGGTAAGTCCGAAATAATAACGTTGCGCGATGTATTGCGGTAATGCTTCCCGGTAATCCGTGCGTTTATCCGTCATGAACGTGTCACCGAGATCGACCTGAAAGTCGGGTTGTGATTTCAAAACATTTACCAGAGATTTTTTATAAATTTCTGGATCAATGCCGAAATCAAGATGGGGATCGGCTTGTACCGTGAACACAAACGCACTCCCTGCCGCTCGAGCGGTCATGAACAGACCTTCACTGCTGACTTGGAATTTTTCACTAACGACCGAGCGCGTGTGCAATTGATACACGTAACGAGTATTTGCCTGTAACTCGACGAGTGTAATTTCAACCGGAATGTCCTTCAGGAATTTTTGGCGAGGGGTCTCACAGGTCATACTTTCGGCGTTCAAACCGTAAGTGATATAGCCTTCAAAGCCCTCGTAGCTCAAAACACTCATCGTGACCGCATCGTTGGTCGGTCGACCCAAAATGACATCAACACGGTGAGCAGGGACATCCGTGCGAAAAGCCAAGGTGGGCATGCGGCTTTCGCCTTTGCCCTCACCGCCGGGTCCGCGTTTTTTTCCGCCAGAGGGGTTTTGCTGGGCATGAGCCAAGGGCAGCAGCACAAAGCCGCTGAGGAATACCATCACTTTAACTGAACCCCCTAGTTTTTTAGCTAAATTTTTCATCGATCAAGTCTCCGTCGTTAAGCGCGCTTCTTGCCTTGTTTGCCGCCTTTGCCACCGCGACGTTCATCCAATTCGGGATCTACCGCTTGGCTCGGATCATAGTTGGGATTGGGCAAAGCCATCTGCGCGTTTACGTCTTTCAAATACGCCTCTAGGCGCGCCGTAAGCTTGTCCGCTATCTCGGGTGACTTCGCCGCTAAATCGTGGGCTTCACTCGGATCACGCTCGAGATCGTACAGTCGGCGGGAGTTTTTTTCGTAATTTCGAATCAACTTATAATTTCCTAAAAAAATCGCCGTCGCAGGTCCGCCATTACCGAGATCGTAGTGGGGAAAATGGAATACGAGCTCCTCGCGTTTACGTACAACCACACCTTGACCCGCGGGATCGCGCAGCACGTTCACCAAGCTTCCGCCTTCGACTGCCGTGGACGACGGGGCCGTTAATTCCGCCAGCGCTGCAATCGTGGGAAGAATATCACAAGCCGTCACAGGAACCCGCGAGCAGACATTCGCAGTCACGCCGGGACCACGAATCAGGAAAGGCACACGCAAACCGCCTTCGAGCACCGAGCCTTTACCGCCGGAGAGCGGTTCGTTACCGTTGCGACCTTGGCCGCCGTGATCGGAGGTATAAATCACATAAGTGCGCTCCGTAAGTGCAAGTCGGTCTAGAGCTTCAAGCACCAACATGACAGTTTTATCAATTTCGTCCGCATCTTTGCGTTCCGTGTCGCGACCACGTCCGCCGCCGCCTTCTTTACGTTCTTGATTGGGATAATGCGAGAGCTGCAGATAAAACGATTTTCCAGCTTTTTGGGCGGCTTGCATAAACGCGATGCCGCGCTCGGTCATTCCGTAGGCTTGTTTAGGATTGGGACTGGCGACGTTATCGGGGCCACCGTTACTCGTCGCACCGTCGCTCACGTCGAAGCCGTGTTGCGCCGGATCGACTCGGCCGACGTGCCATTTTCCAAAATGGGCCGTCGTGTACCCCGCGGTTTTAAGCAGTTCAGCCACCGTGGTGCTGGATTTGGGTAATTCCATAAGCGGCTCCGGCGGGAGTAAGGCAGTGCGTGGTGTGCCTTCAACGCGACCTATGCCAACGTAGGTCATGTGCAACGCCGCTGGACCGATTCCTGTGAACAATGCCGCCCGCGACGGCGTACATCGCGGCGACAACGCATAACCATAAGCGAAACGCATCCCCTCGCGCGCGAGTCGCTCGAGCGCAGGGGTTTTAAAAACCGCACTCTTTGAAGCCGGCAACTTATCATCCATCATCACCGAAGTGTTCGGCCAACCCTGCGCTTCCGCCATGATCACGACAAAATTCGGCGTGGGGTTTTTAGCCGCCGCTGGACGACTAGCGACCGCGAGGAGGACAACGATGGGTAAGAGTAAAATTCTCATTGTTTCCGTTTGCCTTTGGATTTTTCGGATGATGATTCGCGACGCGCTTCGTCGTCTGAATCCGAACCAATACGCGTATAAACGACTTTGAGCTCGGCCGTCGCGAGGACGCGGTCTTTCATCGCGGCAAGGAGCACGTTGCGATTAGTCTGTTCGGGCGGAGTCGAAATCTGCAGAGGCTCGGATAAGGCGTAGAGCGTGAGAACATAAGTTTTTGCTCCCGGCCCTTTGGAGTGCGGCGGAGCGTAACCGGCCCGGCGATTAACGCTATTGTTGCCCATCGTGCCGACGCCGCGCGTGTCCTTGACGAGGGAACGCGTGTCAGCCGGAAGATTGTAGAGCGTCCAATACCATTTCGTCTGACCGCTCGGATCGAGGTGATGCATGATAAGCGCGTAGCTCTGAGTGACTTCGGGCGCACCCGCCCACTCCAGCGGTGGTGAAATGCTTTTACCGTCGCCGGTAAATTCGACTGGTAAAATACCGTCGGAGGCCACAGCCGGGCTTTTTAATATGAAACCGGCCAGAGGCTTCGAGGGTTCCGGCGCGTTTACCGGTTCGATTTTTTCTTCAGCAAGGGGCCGAGGTGGACGCTCTTCTCGTGCGCCATCGACCGCACCACTTCCCCCTCGATTGCGTTCGCCACCGCTCCCTCCACCTCCGCCCGAGCGACGTTTGTACGACTCAAATCGCGACTCACCGTTTTGTTGAAATTCAAAATTAGCCCCGCCATCGGCACCGACGACGTAGCGAATCAAGCGCGTTTCATCGCGCACAACATAGCTTAATTCGTAGTGATTTTCGCTCGTAGATTTGAACTCGGTAATTTTAGCCCCACGAAGCGCCGTGAGTGCTGGCCGCACGCCTTGCGCCCGTGGTTGGGGATCGACCTGACCTCCACGCTCAACCACCTCGCCGTGAAATCCGCCATTTAGATACGGATATTTCAACGAGGCGTGATAATGATAACCGAGGCCCAACACATCGTGACCGTTAAAGGAGTCGAGTTTCACGGGGTCTGATCCGTCAGGTTCGTTGAGCCCATAAATAGGATATCCATCGAGGGCGAAGGCGACTGGGTGCTCGCGGCCGAGTTGCGCCTGCAAATGCAGCGGCGCGATGTGATAATGGTAGTCATCGGAACGTCCGCAATGTCCACCCCACTGATCGAGCTCACCGATTTCTTGGGAAAGCTCCCCGCGGTTATTCTGCGGATTGAAAATCGGAATGCCATTAGCAGCGATGGCGATAGCTCCACGCAGAAAACGATCTTTGATGGATACGAGAGTTTTGGCGGGAACCGGATGCAGGGGTATACGCCAAGCGTTGTCCCCGCGGTATGACTGAGGCAACGGCACCTGTTGTTGCCAGGCCGTGATGCCAACCATCATACCGTGAGCGGGCAGTCCTTCGCTCTCAACGTAGAGAAAATTTTGATCCCAACGAAGCGCCACGGCTGGTGCAAATGCCGCAAACGGCACAGCCTGCGGTGGTATTTTATTATCTTCTGCCTGCACGAGCGCCAACCCCATCGCCCCGCTGTTGATCGTTACCAACAGCCGTACGAGATTTTTTAGGACCCAGGTAATGATCACGCGAAAAAAGTTCACACCCTGAGCCTACCCGGCGAACATTAATCTCACCCCATAAGTTGGATTAAAACTCTGTCATTTTTGCCCGCTTGACGTTCCCGCCACCGCGTCGGCTCATCAAATAGCGTGAAACTCTTGATGCTCGAAGACGACCCGAAGCTAGCCAGCCTCGTTCGCAAAGGGCTCGAGGCCCAAGGTTTCACTGTGGATTTCTGTGAACAGGGCGATGAAGCTTTCACGCTGGCCACGACCCGTTCTTACGACGCCCTAGTGCTCGATATCATGGTGCCAGGACGCGATGGCCTAAGTATATTGCGTAATCTTCGTGAGCGACGCATCACCACGCCGGTGGTACTCATCACCGCCCGAAGCGCACTCAATGAACGGCTTGAGGGCCTGAACCTCGGTGCAGACGATTACCTCACCAAGCCTTTTTACGTCGACGAATTGATCGCCCGACTTCACGCCGTAGCCCGCCGCGCCTCCGGTCACGCGCTCACGCTGCTGCAACACGGCGAACTCTCCGTCAATCTTGTCTCCCGCGAAGTGCGCTACGCCGAAGCGGCGGTTGCGCTTACTACCCGCGAGTTCGCCCTACTCACTTACCTCCTACGCTCACCTGGCCAGACGTTTACACGAGCGCAAATCTGTGAGCACGTTTGGAACTACCATTTCGATCCAGGAACCAACCTTGTCGACGTTTACGTTCAACGTCTACGACGCAAGCTCTCCACCGACGAAGATAGCTCGCCCATTGAGACTATTCGCGGCGTAGGCTATCGCGCACGCCCACTTTCTCCCAGTAGCAAGTCATCGTGAACTCCTTCCGCCTGCGACTCGCGTTACTTGTAGGACTACTCACTGTCGCATTATTGCTCGCGGCTGGTTTTCTCGCTTGGGAGCTCACCTCTCGCTTCAACTTAGATCGGCTGGACCGCGAGCTCCACCACCTCGCTAAAACCAACCTCGAACGTGTTAATGACCGCAGCCACTGGGAACGACTCGACATCGCTCTTGCATTTGTTGCCGGGAGCGATCGTCCACCCGCCTACTTGCTCTGGGTAAAGAATAACGACCACGTCATATTTCGTTCGAAGCATTGGCCTGACGGAATCGATCCAGAAAAACTCCGCGTTTTGCCCACCTACGAAAACGGCGTAACCTTTGATCGCCCCCCACCTCCACCGCAACGCCAGGGTATATCTCCCAGCAATCCTGCACTACCCATCCGCGAAACCACCAGTTCTACGTTGCAAGCTGAAGGTAGCACTTGGCGCTTTGCCGTCACTGGCAACCCCTATACGACACTCGTGCTCGCCGCCAATGTCGATGAGCTCAACCTCGACCTGCGCCAATTGCGTAGGCGTTACCTCAGCGTGCTGCCGTTGGTGCTATTACTCGTGGGAGCGGGCGCTTGGTGGCTTGCCGCCCGCGCCCTGCGCCCTGTTGCCACCCTCACCCGCGCAGCCGAGAACATCACCGCCCGCGGCCTTGATCAACGTATTGCCGCGCCCGCTCACGACCACGAATTTCGCCGCCTTGTCTCGGTTTTCAACGCGATGCTGGACCGGCTTGAGACCGGATTTCACCAAGCCCGCCGTTTCAGCGCTGATGCCTCCCACGAGCTCAAAACTCCACTCGCGCTCCTACAGGCCGAGCTCGAAAACGCCCTTCATGCCGCTCCACCCGGATCGACCCAGCAACAGACGTACACGAGCCTGCTCGAAGAAATCCATCACCTCAAGGCGATCCTAGAAAAACTCTTACTATTGTCATTGGCCGACAGCGGTCACCTCGGGCTCGAACGCCATCCCGTCGATCTCTCTGCGATCCTCACCAATATTATCGAAGACAGTGCCGCCCTCGCCCCCGACCTCCAAATCCAATCTGAAGTCCCCCACAGCGTGAACGTTCCCGCTGACGCCATTTTGCTCGAGCAGGCCCTCCAAAATCTCACCACCAACGCACTCAAATACAACCACCCGCAAGGCCGTGTGTATGTCACTTTGACCACGGCTAGGGGCCACGCCATCGTGACCGTGCGCAACACCGGCCCCGGCATTCCCGCGGCAGATCACTCGCGCATTTTTGAACGCTTTTATCGCGGCGATCCCGCGCGATGCCATGGCCGCGTCACCGGCATCGGGCTCGGGTTGAGTTTATCACGAGAAATTCTTAGGGCTCACGGCGGCGATCTCACGCTGAACGCTTCGAACACGGAGCACACCGAATTCGTCGCCACAATACCACTCCAAAGCGCCAAGCCCAGTCTACCCGTGAAGCACGCCTAAGCACGCGGCGCGGACCGGTGATTCGCCTGAAGCGGATGCAATCATCCGCTAAAGACGTCGAACGGTCCGACGTTGATGCTTCGTAACCCCGAGTACGTCACTAGCATTGTGTACGTTCAAGGTTCAGGCTAGATTTTGCCCTGATAAAACATTCGCACGGCCGCCCAAGCCCAACCGCGACATCCGCTCCCTTCGCCCAATATTGCACATGGCTCAGTTCTCCAATTATTTATCCAGCCAATCGCCAACATGTTTTCGCTTTTTTCAATATCCCGCGCACGATCGCTGCTCGCATGTATCGTGAGTCTGGTCGCCTCATCTCGCACGTTCGCCTTTGATCGCCCTGAGACCGTCTTCCAAATTTTTCAATTCCCGGCGGATAAAATTCCGCGCATCGACGGCGACGCCTCTGACTGGGCGATGGTTCCCGTGAGCTACGTCATCGGTTCCGATCAACTCACCGACGACTCCAGCCGCAAACAAAAATTTGACGCCCTCAATCTCGATGTGCGCGTCCGCGTCGGCTGGGTCAAAGGCCTGAACCGGCTCTATTTTCTATATGAGGCCGACGACAACTACTGGGATTTTTCCCGAGCCGATCTCCACAACGACACCTTTGAACTCGTAGTCGATGGGGACGCTTCAGGCGGACCGCTGATCGACCGCCAACATCCGCACAAAGAAACCCTGCCGCCGGCTGACACGTATTTCCCTTTCCACGGCGTGCAGGCTCAGAACTACCATATTTTCACGCCGCACGTCGGGAAAGACTGGTGTCTAGCCTGGGGCTCCCAGCCTTGGATCAAAGAACTACCCTGGGCCAACGCCGCTCAAAATTTCACTTTCAAGCCCGGCGAGTCCGGCCATTACACGCTCGAATTTTGGATCACGCCCTTCGACTACGCCGGCCCCGAAGGCCCCTCGCGCGCCGTCGAATCCGTCCTGCGCGAAAATAAACTCATCGGCCTCAGCTGGGCCGTGATCGACTACGACGACGTGAACGCTAAGGGCTCCGCCGGATTCTGGAATCTTTCCAGCAAGCACACAATGTACGGCAACGCCTCTGAATTACGCGCCTTCCGCCTGATGCCGCTCGAACCGTCACTCGCACCGGCGCTCGATGCCCGCTGGTCTTTCAAGGTCCTCGACCCCGCGCGCCGCCTCGTCGCCTTCCAAGACGAATCCGTCGGCCCCGTGACTACTTGGCGTTGGGACTTCGGCGACGGCACCACCTCTGACACGCAACACCCGCTCCACACTTACGCCAAAGCCGATCGCTACATCGTCACCCTCAACGTCACCAGCCCCACCGGCACGTCCCGACGTGCCAAAATCTGGGACGTCGCCCTGCCTTGAGTCTTAAACTTTCAGCCGCGCTATAACCGTCAACCCGTCTACCTAGCTTTCTCACCCCACCAATCCTCTCCCCATCATGCACCCCAAGTTCTCCCCGTTCGCTCTGCCAATTCTCTGCTTTTTGTATTTAACTCTCGGCTCCACTTCAAGCTCCGCTCAGATCGGCCGACGCTTCCCTTCGGAGAAACAGGTCGTCATCGACTCCGTGACCGGCGTGCCGCTCACGTTTCTTACTTCAAAACCCGCCGGCGATTCCAAGATTTATCAGACTCATCACCAGTGGACCTCTGACGGGAAGTGGATGGTCTTCCGTTCCAACCGCGTTTCGGGCCAAGCGATGGCCGTCAACGAAGCGACTGGTGAGATGGTCCAAGTCACCGAGAACGGTTACACCGGCATGCTCTGCCTCGCGGACCATTCGATGCATCTTTATTTCCTGCGCACCCTGCCGCTCCCTGGCGAAGCCCCACCCGCTCCCCTGGCCGACAACGCCCCTGCCGTCCCCGGCACGCGCCGCGGCCCCCGCGGTCCTTCCCAAATTATCAGCGTCAATCTCGCCCGACTCTTCGCCGATAGCGCCGCCGGCACCGTCCAACCCGCGGCCGTCTACGAAAAAGTCTGCGGCACGGTCCCGCCTGAATTCGGTGCTGTTGGCGATGTCGCTCTCGATCCGGAGGAAAACTACGTTTACTTCCGCGTCGGCAGCAAAGAACTCGCTGCCCAATACCTCGCCCCCGGCACCCAAATTGAGCCCGCTTTCGGGCCGCGCAACATGGGCGCCGGTCCCACCGGCCTCGCCAGCATGGACCTGAAAACCGGAGCCGTTAAATTCATCGTCGCCGTGCCCTTTCAGATCGGTCACGTGCAGACTAATCCCTACGTCCCCGGCGAGATCGTCTTCTGTTGGGAAACCGGCGGCAAAGCCCCTCAACGCACTTGGACCGTCCTTGCCGATGGCACCGGCCTGCGTCCGCTTTTTCCTGAAGCTACTTATGATTGGGTCACCCACGAAGCCATCATCACCCGTGATGAGGTCGCAGTCGCCATCCTCGGCCACCGCAAACCGGGCGTGAACGACGCGTGGGGCATTGCCGGCACCCGCGAGCACCCCACCGGACTTGCCATCGTCAACCTACGTTCCCGTGAATTGCGGTTCGCCGGCCAAACCAAATCCGGCAGTGGACTCTGGCATGTCAACGGCTCACCTGATGGGCGCTGGGCCGTAGGGGATGATTTCGACCGTAATATCTACCTCATTGATCGTCAAAACGACGAACTCATCCTGCTTTCCACCGACCACAAACGCTCCGCTGCGGACCACCCGCATCCTACGTTCAGCGTGGACAGCACGCGCATCCAAATCCAGTCAGCGAAAATCTCAGTCGATGGCCGCGCGATGAACATCTGCGTTATCCCGATACCTGAAAAAATTCTCAAGCGAACCTATCAGAAGTTACTCAATTAAAGTTCCAATCGAACAGATTTTCAAAGCCGCGATTGCCTCGCGCATGGCGCGTGCCTTGCCTTTGACCCGATGCATCTCACGCACCTCGCCTGCACCGCCTGCAATAAAGAGCACGACGCGGCTGTCCCCCAAAACGTCTGCACTGTCTGCGGCAAACCGCTCTTCGCTCACTACGACCTCGTCGCCGCCGCGAAGACACTCACTAAAGAATCGCTACGTACCCGCGAGAAATCACTCTGGCGATACCGCGAAGTCCTTCCCGTCAAAAATACCGCCGACATCGTCACGCTTGGCGAGGGCTGGACGCCGCTCCTGCCCGCCCCGCGCCTCGGCGCCAAACACGGCCTCAGCCGCCTGTTCATCAAAGACGAGGCGCAGAACCCCACTGCCAGTTTCAAGGCCCGCGGCATGACCGCCGCCGTTTCCATGGCCAAGCAATACGGCCTCAAAAAACTCGCCGCACCTTCCGCGGGCAATGCCGCTGGCGCTCTAGCCGCCTACGCGGCCCGCGCCGGGATGGAAGCCCATCTTTTCATGCCGCGCGACACGCCCAAGGCCAACATCATTGAATGCGAGCAGATGGGCGCCCACGTCACGCTCATCAACGGCCTCATCACCGACTGCGGTGCCGAAGTCGCCAAACGCAAAGTCGCCGAGGGTTGGTTCGATGTTTCGACCTTAAAAGAACCCTACCGAGCTGAAGGCAAAAAAACGCTCGGCTACGAGCTAGCGGAGCAACTGAACTGGACCCTGCCTGAGGTCATTCTTTATCCCACTGGCGGCGGCACCGGCCTCGTCGGTATGTGGAAAGCCTTCGACGAAATGGAGCGCATGGGCTGGATCGATGCGAAGCGCCCGCGGATGTACAGCGTGCAAGCCGAAGGTTGCCAGCCGATCGTCCGCGCCTTCACGCAGGGCGATAAATTCGCCGCCGAGCACCTCGGCGCGCACACCCGAGCCTCCGGTTTGCGCGTGCCGAAAGCCATTGGTGATTTCATCATGCTCAATGCTCTACGTCAGTCCGGCGGTGGCGCCATCGCCATTTCCGACGAGCAGATGATCACCTGCACCAAAGAAGTCGGCTCCACCGAAGGTGTCTTCACGGCCCCCGAAGGCGGCGCCTGCTACGCCGCGCTTAAGACCTTACTCGCCGCCAACCAAGTGAAGCCCGACGACACCGTCGTGATCTTCAACACGAGTACGGGCCTAAAATATCTCGAGTGCTACGGCGGTTAATCCGCCGCGGCCTTAGCGCACCTGCAAGGTCGAGCCGTCGTATTCCAACCCCAGCGAAGGTATGACGACGGCTTTTTTGTCGCCGGCTTTTTTTACATGGCCCGCGATCCAAGCCTCGTGACCGCATGCCTTTGCGGCCGAGACCACGGCTGAGGCCAACTCCGGCGCCACATAGGCAGCGAAACCGATACCCATATTAAAGGTCGCGTACGCCTCACGCAGAGTAATGGGTCCAGCTTCCATCAAAAATTTAAACAAGGCCGGTGCGGCGCGTGGCTCGGTGATCTCGTAAACAAAAGGTTCGTCGAGTCGCATTAATTTACGCCAGCCGTGGCCCGTCACATGTGAAACATAATTAAGTTTCAAACCGGCTTGCTGGCACCTACCCACGAAATCTACGTAAATCGCCGATGCAGCGAGGAGCGCCTCGCCATATGTGCGCGAATCGCCGTGACCGATAGGCGTCTGATAGCCCAGCGGTAATTTCTCCGCGATCAAACGGCACAAGCTGAGCCCGTTGGTCTGAACCCCCGTCGAAGCCAGAAAAATGATCGAATCGCCGTCTCGCACATCGCCGGTGATGCGCAGTGATTTGGGCTGAATTTTGCCCACTGCTGAACCGGCGAGCACGATGGCGTTAGAGTTGACGATACCGCGCAGTGTCGGCGTTTCGCCGCCGCCCCACACCGCGCCGGCCTTGCGACAGCCCGCCGCCCAGCCGTCAACCAGAGCTTGCATCCGGGCCTCGTCCGTAAACCACGCCGACTCACCTACCGCCGCGTGCATCGCCACCGAAATAGGCAACGCGCCGCATGTAATCAGGTCGTTTACGATCGTGGCGACCGTATCGATAGAAATTTCTCGATAGAAATTTTTTCCCGTCTGCGCGTACACCGCGTCGGCCACAAGATTCTTGGTGCCGAGTCCTTCCTCGACGTGGGCGAGGTAATGATCAGCTGCTTCCATGAGGTAACAGCTTTCACCGCGTGTGGAGGCGGGCTCGGCATAACCGTGTTTCGTTAACAGCGGCGCTGTCGTGCGAGCCGCGCGCTGACACGCTCGCTTGAAGGCATCGAGCTGATCGTAATTTACCCCTGAGGATTCGTAAGAAAGCGACATGGTCAGATAAAACGTCAGGACCGCTTAGTAGCTCCGTCCCTCTGATTTTTCGAAATAGTTCAAATACGCCTGATTAACAACGCGGTAACCACCGGGCGTGGGATATTTACCCGTGAAATACCAGTCGCCGGAATGTTCTGGGACAGCGGCGTGCAAATTTTCAATCGTCTGGAAGATGATCTCGATCTCACCCTTCCACTCAATGTCCTTCGGTCGCACGCGATCGACGATCTTCGCCGAAATTTCCTCTGGCGTAAATGACTCATAAATTTTGCGTACGTGATTGGTGCCGGTCGGGTTTGCGACCTCGGAGCGGCACAGGGCGTGGACTTCATCGAGGACCGCCGCTTGGCCTCGTTCCTTGAGCAACGCCACCGCCGCCTCGAAGGCGACGAACTTACCGAGCTCCGACATATCAATACCGTAGCAATCCGGATAACGAATCTGCGGCGCAGTGGAGACGATCACGATCTTCCTCGGATTAAGCCGCGAAAGTATACGTAAAATCGATTTCCTCAACGTCGTCCCGCGCACGATGGAATCATCCACGCAGACTAGATTATCCCCGGGTTTCACCGAGCCGTAAGTGATGTCGTAAACGTGGCTAGCGAGCTGGTTGCGCATGCCTTCTTGGCCGATAAACGTACGAATTTTAATGTCCTTGCTCACAACCTTCTCGCCGCGGGGCCAGTTGCGCAAAATGAGTTCGTCTAGCAAGCCTTCATTGAGCTGGCCCGCGGCGCTGGCTTTGAGAATAGCTGTCTTAACCTCGTCGCGCCTACGCGAGCGCAACTCAGACATCAGGCCGTAGTAGGCGACTTCCGCCGTGTTGGGGATAAAACTGAAAACGGTATTACCCCAGTCGTGATTGATCGACTTAATCACCTGATTCGCCAAACCGCCGCCGAGGGCCTGCCGTTCGCGATAGATATCCAAATCGTTGCCGCGAGAGAAATAAATCCGCTCAAACGAGCACGAAGTACGCGGCAGTGAGGCAGTGAATTGGGTCGAGGTGATCGTGCCGCGACGCTTCATCACGACGACGTGCCCAGGCTCAACTTCCTGGACCTGCTCCACCGCTAAATCGAACACCGTCATTAGCGGCGCGCGTTCAGAGGCAAAAGCGATAACTTCGTCATTTTGAAAGTAAAACGCCGGACGGATACCTGAAGGATCGCGAGCGACGAAGGAATCACCGTTGCCGATTTGCCCACAAAGAGTGTAGCCACCGTCCCATTTTTCAGAGGCGCGACGAATAACGCGGGCCACATCGAGGTCTTCGCTGATGCGACGGGAAAGTTCATCGCCGGCGAGATTTCGGGTCCTCAGGAAACGGTAAATATCCTCATGTTCTTCATCGAGGAAGAAGCCGATTTTTTCTAAGATCGCCTGCGTGTCCGTGGCGAAGATTGGATGTTGGCCCATCGCGGTCAGCGATTCATTCAACTCCGTCGTGTTGGTGAGGTTAAAATTACCGCAGAGCGCCAGATTGCGCGTCGGCCAAGGGGAGCGGCGAAAATACGGGTGGCAGGAGCTAAGACTGTAACCACCACTAGTACCGTAGCGCAGATGCCCCATCAACAACTCGCCACCAAAATCAAAATGCTTCTTAACCGTGTCGGCGAACTCGGGGTGAATCGTGCCGCCGGCGACTTTTTCGTTGTAGGAACCGAGTAAGGTTTTGAAAATTTTATCGAGCGGATTGCTCTTCACGCAGCGCTCGCGAAACATGAAAGGCTCGCCAGCAGGCACATCGAGTTTCACGCACGAGACGCCCGCTCCATCTTGGCCGCGGTTGTGCTGTTTTTCCATCAGCAAGAACAACTTGGTGAACCCCCATAACGGCGTGCCGTACTTCTCCTGATAATAAGAGAGCGGCTTCAACAGCCGTACCATCGCGATGCCACATTCGTGCGTAATCCGGTCGCTCATAACTGGGTCCAAATCTTGCGCGCAGCGCCGCCCCCGCAGGAGGGACGGTAGGGAAACGCAGTTTGCTGCTCGCTACTCATAAAGCCGGCCATCTCGAAGGTCCGCCACGAATCGTCAACGGCTTTCTCCGTCCGTCGTTTTTGCACGAATCAGGCAGCCGCGTTTCACTCCCTTGACCGCGTCCGCGATGTCGCGAAATATGACTGGTTCCGACCATGTTGATTCTCCGCGGCTCACCTGCCCTTTCTACCTTTCGCCTGCAAAAACTGCTAGACGGCCTGGATGGCGCCGGCCTTCCTATTTGCGCCCTAAGCGCGGAGTTTGTCCACATCGTCGATACGACTATCGACCTCACGCCGGCGGCCCAAGCCGTACTTGAGCAGCTTTTGACCTACGGCCCACGCCGCGTCGCCAACGCCGTTAACGGTCTCACGCAAATCGTCGCTCCCCGTCCGGGTACGATTTCACCTTGGTCCTCCAAAGCCACCGACATCGCCCGCATCTGCGGCCTGAACCAAATCGCACGAATCGAACGCGTCGTTGCTTACTCGGTCGAGCTCGCCCCCAACGCCAAGGGCGCAGCGGCGGCGCTCACTCCCACTCAACTCCAAACCCTTCACGCCAAACTCCACGACCGCATGACCGAGACGGTTTTCGGCGAACTTGAGGCTTGCACCGCGCTGTTTCGCCACGAGACGCCGCGCCCGATGCAAAGTATTCCGGTTCTCGCCGCCGGTCGCGCCGCAGTCGTCGCTGCGAACCAATCCCTAGGACTAGCCCTCGCGGAGGACGAAATCGATTACCTTGTAAATGCCTTCACTAAGCTCGGCCGCGATCCCCACGACATCGAGCTGATGATGTTCGCGCAGGCCAACTCCGAACACTGCCGCCACAAGATTTTCAACGCCACTTGGGCCATCGACGGTCAACCGCAAGACCTGTCGCTGTTCCAGATGATCAAGAACACGTACACGCTCCATCCCGAGGGCATTCTTTCCGCCTACAAGGACAACGCCGCCGTCCTCGCGGGCACTCGTGGCGGGCGTTTTTACGTCGACCCGAAGACGGGGGAATACGCCGCGCATGAGGAAGACATCCACATTCTCTGCAAGGTCGAGACGCACAATCATCCCACCGCAATCTCCCCGTTTCCTGGCGCAGCCACCGGCTCCGGCGGCGAAATCCGTGATGAAGGCGCGACAGGCCGCGGCTCGAAACCCAAAGCCGGACTCGTCGGTTTTTCTGTCTCTAATCTCAGACTTCCCGGCGCGATCCAGCCTTGGGAAAAAGATTTCGGCAAACCTGGCCGCATCGTTTCTGCCCTCGACATTATGCTCGAAGGGCCGCTCGGCGGCGCAGCCTTCAACAACGAATTCGGCCGTCCCGCGATCAACGGCTATTTCCGCACATTCGAGCAAGAGGTACCCAATGCCCGCGGCACCGAACTCCGCGGCTACCACAAACCCATCATGTTGGCCGGCGGCCTCGGCAACATTAAGGGCGAACACATTCAAAAGGGCGCCATCAACCCCGGCGACCAGCTCATCGTCCTCGGCGGGCCTGCGATGTTGATCGGCCTGGGCGGCGGAGCAGCCAGCTCAATGGCCAGCGGCTCCGGCAATGAGGACCTCGATTTTGCGAGCGTTCAACGCGACAACCCGGAAATGGAACGTCGCTGCCAAGAGGTGATCGACCGCTGCTGGTCTCTCGGCGCGGAAAACCCAATTTCTTTTATTCACGACGTCGGAGCTGGCGGCATCTCCAATGCCCTGCCCGAGCTCGTCAACGACGGCGGCCGAGGCGGTAAATTCCAACTCCGCTCTGTCCCCAACGCTGAGCCGGGCATGTCGCCCCTGGAGATCTGGTGCAACGAATCCCAAGAGCGCTACGTCCTCGCCGTACCCGCGGCTCGCCTCGCTTCGTTCCAAGCGCTCTGCGAACGCGAGCGCTGTCCGTTCGCCGTGGTCGGCGAAGCCACGGCCGAAAAGAAACTCGTCCTCGAAGATGCCCATTTTAAAAACACCCCAATCGATCTGCCGCTCGAGGTACTTCTGGGCAAACCGCCACGAATGGCCCGCACCGACGTCACCCTGGTACGTCCGCGCAAACCTCTCGACTTAGGTGAACTCACTCTTCTCGAAGTCGTTCAACGCGTCCTCTCGCACCCGACAGTTGCCGACAAGACGTTCCTTATCTCCATTGGCGACCGCACGCTCGGCGGCCTGATTGCCCGCGACCAAATGGTCGGCCCGTGGCAAGTCCCCGTGGCCGATTGCGCCGTCACTGCCGCCGCCTTCGACGTCTACACCGGCGAAGCCATGGCCATGGGCGAACGCACTCCCGTCGCCATCAACGACGCCGCCGCTTCCGCCCGCCTCGCCGTCGGTGAAGCCCTCACCAACCTCGCTGCCGCCCAGATCGGTGACCTCGGCAAAGTTAACCTCTCCGCTAACTGGATGGCCGCGCCCGCCATCGCCGGCGACGGTGCCGATCTATACGCCGCCGTTTCCGCCGTAGGCCTCGATCTCTGTCCCGCCCTCGGTATTACTATTCCTGTCGGCAAAGATTCCATGAGTATGAGCACGGCGTGGAAGGAACCCGCCATCGGCAACAAAGAGGGTCTGCACAAACGAATTACCGCGCCCACCTCGCTCATCATCTCGGCCTTCGCTCCCGTCGCCGACATTCGCCTCACGCTCACGCCGCAACTCCAGCGCAACGAAGACTCCGTCCTGTTGCTCCTCGATCTCGGTCGCGGCAAAAACCGTCTCGGTGGCTCGATCCTAGCCCAAGTCGTTGCCCAGATGGGCGAAGCCCCGCCCGACGTCGACAGCGCGCACGACCTCAAACAATTTTGGGCCGCCATCCAACTCCTCGGCCGCGAGGGCAAACTCCTCGCTTACCACGATCGATCCGACGGTGGCCTCCTCGCCGCCGCCGCCGAGATGGCCTTCGCTGGCCACACCGGCGTCGACCTCGAAATTCTCCACGGCCACAACGTCGACAGCACACTCTTCAACGAAGAACTCGGCGCAATACTTCAGATCCGTACCGCCGACCTAGACAACGTTTCCCAGACGCTACGCCAGCACGGCTTCAAGACCTGCACCACGCGCATCGGCACACTCAACCGCGACAACCGCTTCCGCATCAAACGCGGCGGCAAAGTGCTGCTCGACGAAGACCTCTTCGCCCTGCGCGCGCTCTGGTCTGACGTCACACGCCGCATCGCCACAATCCGCGACAACCCCGCTTGCGCCGAATCCGAACACCAACTTCGCATCGATCGCACCGACCCCGGCATCACGCCTGTCGTCACCTTTGATATCACCACTTCGCCTGCGATTAGCACGGGCGCCCGTCCACCGATCGCCATTCTCCGCGAACAAGGTGTAAACGGGGAAGTTGAGATGGCCGCCGCCTTCACCCGCGCTGGCTTTAAGGCGATCGACGTCCACATGACCGACATCCTCAGCGGCCGTGTTTCACTGAAAGATTTCCGCGGCCTCGCAGCATGCGGTGGCTTCAGTTACGGCGACGTACTCGGCGCTGGCGAAGGCTGGGCCAAGAGCATATTGTTTAACGAACGCGCCCGCACCGAATTCGCGACATTCTTCCAACGCTCCGACGCCTTCGCCCTCGGCGTGTGCAACGGCTGCCAGATGATGAGCAACCTCCACCGCATTATCCCCGGCTCCGACCACTGGCCACGCTTCGTCCAAAACCAGAGCGAGCGCTACGAGGGCCGCTACGTTTCCGTAAAAATTGAAAAAAACCCGAGCGTCCTCTTCGCCGGCATGGAGGGCTCCGTCCTCCCGATCGCTGTCGCCCACGGCGAGGGCTTTACCGAGTTCAAAGACGCCGTCGCGCTCTCACGCTGCACCACTTCCGGCCTGGTAGTCGCCCGCTTCGTCGATAACCACCACCAACCCACGGAACGTTATCCCCTCAACCCAAACGGCTCACCCCTCGGCCTCACCGCGCTCACCACGACGAGCGGCCGCGTGACGATTATGATGCCCCACCCCGAGCGCGTCTTCCGGAGTGCCTGTATGAGTTGGACACCCAAGACCTGGAGCGAGGACAGCCCTTGGATGAAAATTTTTTACAACGCACGCAATTGGGTCGGTTGAACAGCATAATGGACACCAAGCTTGACCACCAAGCGACCTCGCTTACCGTTCTGTAATGGAAGCGACGGTTAGCAGCAAATTTCAGATTACTATCCCGGCCAAGCTGCGAAAAAAATTCCATCTCAAGCCCGGCATGAAGTTACTTTTTGACCTAAGACGCGGAGCAAGCCCCGGCCTAAAGACGAGGGGTCTTAGACGGGGTCAATCCGCGCCGGCCTGATTCTGGATGTATTGTTTGATGATCTCCAAAG
>JBAWZQ010000006.1:0-176746 GCA_037142955.1 Opitutaceae bacterium
CACGAAGGTCTTAGAAGCCTTTGCCGTAAGGTGTGCAGGTTCGAGTCCTGTCCCGAGCACCAATAACAGAAAACCGGCGTAGTTTAGCGAAACGCCTCAGGGCGCAACGCCGAGGCGATCGCCCATCTTGGCGTAGGTTTCGAGCTGTTGAGCACTTTGATCCAGCAAATCGGCATCAAAATGGATGCGGCCCGCTTGAAACAAAGTGATCACGCATGAACCGCCAAACGAGAAGAGGCCCTTTTCGTCGCCCTTAGCCACATCGCGGCCAAACGTGTAACTTTGCACGATGCTGCCGACATTCGTCGCACCGACTTCGAGCATCGCCACTTCCCCGAAACCAGGAGCCTGGATGAGCGTGAGTTCACGTTTGTTTTCGATCAAATAGTGGATGTTGCGTCGCAGCGCGACGGGACTCACCGAATAAAGCCAACCGTTGATCAAACTCGCCTCGCCTGGGGTGCCGCCGACGGGAAAATGAAAGCGGTGATAATCCACAGGGCATAGGCGGGAGATAAGCATCGCGCCGCCGGCGAATTTTTTCGCGAGCACGCGCTGATTTTCGGGTAACGCGGCTTCGCCGAGCAATTCCGCCAATGAGAATTTCATACCCTTGAGGTAAAAACCCTCAGTAGTATCCACGTTTTGAAACGCAAGGTGACGCCCATCAGCAGGAAAAACTGCGACCGTATCACCCGACGCAATGGGACGCGCGGTGGGTTTAAGCGCGCGGTAGAAAAATTCGTTGAACGTCTTATAATCGAAGGGCGACTTCAGGAACTCATCCACATCGAGGTTATACTTTGTAATGAAAGGAATGATCTTAAGCGCACTATCACGCTTGGTCATCTTACGACCGTACCATTGCGAGAACCACGCACGGCGCGCGAGTAACCATACGGCTGCGCGACCGAGCGGATTGCCGTACGCGAAGCGGAGCCAGCCTTCACCGTAGATCTGCTCGGTTTTGATCGTGCGGGCGTAGCGGTCGTAGTAGCGAATAGGTTCTGCGGGCATGCCGACAGAGGCTCACGAATCGCAGTGTGGGCGCAAAGCAGAAAACGTCGTCAGCCCAAGAGCGAAGATGAATCCCGCGTACAGGACACTCCGGCACCGAAACGATCTAATTGCCCAAAAAAGCGAGGAACCCGGGTGGTGAAATGCCAGCTGATTGACTTTCAAATCTCAGATTATCCCAGTGAACGGCTCGTCGCCAGTCCGTTAGCGGCGTCAATGCGGGAGAGGCAGTCGCGGCGGACTTTACCGCACGAAGGTATGCGAAACGCGGATTACCGATTGGTTACTCACTGGCACGTGCGTAGGCGGCATCAATCCGAGGCTGTGCTGTGGGCGGCTGGAAACTTCGATAGATGGTGGCGCAGGGGCCGAGAAATTCAGCGATGAGTTTGCCTGTCTCGTCCTGGCGCATCACCACGCGGTATTTGCCGACCCGAAGACGCCAGAACCCTGCCGGTTGGTCGGTCAGAGCGCGCACGTCGCGCTTTTTCCCAAGGTTCACTTCATCTAATGCCCGGCAGGTATTCCTTCTGGCGCTCGGATGCAACTCCTTGAGAGCGGCGACGACTTGGTCGGAGAATTTCACGCAGGCAGCTCGCTTGCGTCATAGTATCGAACCTTGCCACTCTTCATAAGGGCCAAATGAGTTCTAAATGTTGGATCGGCCATCAATTCCGACGTTTCCGTTGGCCGCAAATCAAAGGGCAGGCCGTCAGTCTCGGTGACCTTCGCATAAAAGACGTTGATGGCCTGAGCCGGGGTCAGGCCGTAGCGGCCCAGGATCTTTTCGGCGCGTTGTTTCCGTGTGCTATCGACGCGAGCACGCAAAAGAGTTGTTTTAGCCAGAGCTCAACTCTGTCGCATTTATGCTTGGGTCAAGCGCTGCTTTTTTCCCATCTTAGATCGGCCAAAAAAATTTAAAGTGATAAATCGCAATAAGCGTTTTTCTGCTCTTTAAGAGCATTTATTGCTTTAAAAAGCGTTTATCTGCTTTTTATTTTAAATAATTTTTAATAAGCAGTATTATGCTTATTAAGTCATTATTAATTCTTAAAAATCCTTTTTCTGCTTTTTATGGACTTATCATTTAAAACACCGAGGGAGCTCCAACAGCAACTGGGTGTGTCCGTAAGAGCACTCCGACTCCACAAAAATTTAACCCAGCGTGAATTAGCCGACAAGGCAGGAGTCTCATTAAGGGCTCTGGCTTCCTTAGAAAACGGCAAGGGATCGTCGCTTGAAACGTTCGTGCGAGGTCTGAAAGCCCTTGATGCCGCGAGCGCGATCGAGAGCCTCGCCCCACAAGCGAGCTTCAGTCCAATGGCCTTGCTCAAGACACCCACTCCGCCACGCCGGGCACGGAAACCGAAAAGGAAGTCCTCACCATGAGCACCCCTCTCATCCAAGTTAGAATCTGGAATACGTTGGTTGGCGCAGTGGCGATGGATCCGAATCTCAGATATTACGCCTTTGAGTACGACGCAGCCTGGCGCCGCCGAGGCATCGAACTGGCCCCGCGAATGATGCCAACATCAGCATCCAATCCGATTTTCGTGTTTCCAAATCTCGGCGAATCGTTCAAGCGACTCCCGGGGTTGCTGTCGGACGTACTACCCGACGACTTCGGAAACGCACTCATCGATGCGTGGATGGCGACTAAAGGTATTCGAAAGGAAGCGATCACCTCGCTCGATCGTCTCGCCTACATGGGCAAAAGAGGGCTTGGCGCACTGGAGCTTCAACCAGCGAAAGGGGCACGCACGGAAAGCGCTAAACCACTCGAGATGAAGTCTCTAGTCGAAGCGGCGCGAAAGGTCATACAAGGAAATTTTGATGGTGATGCCCAGGCACAGGCGGCCCTAGCCAACATGATAAAGGTGGGAACTTCAGCGGGTGGAGCGAGAGCCAAGGCGGTGATCGCCTGGCATCCGGACTCGAAAGAAATCCGAAGCGGCCAGTTCAATACCGAGGACGGCTTCGAACACTGGCTGTTGAAGTTCGACGGCGTCGGTCGTGACTGGGAACTAGGAACCTCAGCTGACTACGGCCGCATCGAATATGCCTATTACCTCATGGCCACCCGCCATGTCGGCATTGCGATGTCGCCGTGCCGACTTCTTGTCGAAAACGGTCGTGCGCACTTCATGACAAAGCGGTTTGATCGGGAGGGAAACAACAAGCACCACGTGCAGTCGCTCTGCGCCATTTCCCATCTAGACTACAAACAGCGCGCTACCCACGCCTACGAGCAGTTCTTTATCACGATCAAAGAACTGGGCCTCGGGGACGATGCGTTGGAGCAAGGATTTCGCCGGATGGCGTTCAACGTCTTTGCCAGGAATTGCGACGACCACACCAAGAATTTGGGATTTAAACTAAAAGAGGGCGGTCGCTGGGAGCTGGCGCCGGCCTATGACGTGACGCACGCCCATAATCCAAAGGGTGAATGGACGAGCCAGCATTTGATGAGCGTAAATGGGAAGTTCGACACGATCACCCGAGACGATCTGCTGGTGGTGGCGGATAGATTTAGCATTCCGCGTGCAAACGCCGCGCTGGCCGACGTAAAGACCGCCATCCAGCAATGGCCTGACATCGCAAAAGAAGCGGGCGTGCCGGAAGCGAAAGCGAATAAAGTGCACAAGGATCTCCGTACGGTGTAGCACAGAAAAGCGGGTTAAGACGGAACTCAATCCATGGGACGATCGCGCGATGTCCTTCCCCTCGGGTTGCAGCAAATTCGGCCGGTATTCACCCCGCTAGGCTCATCACTTTGCTGCAGGCGCGCCTCCACCCGGCACTAATTCGTCGTTCCGAACCGTGAAGGTAATTGCGGAACCCTCACCCACTTCGCCGGCGATCAGCGCGCGGGCTAGTTTGGTCTCAACGTTGCGTTGGAGAAACCGCTTCAAAGGCCGTGCGCCGAACACCGGATCGTAACCCTTCTCGGCCGCCCACTCCTTCGCTTTCTTATCGAGTACGACGCTCACACGCTTGTCGGCGAGCCGTTTATTCAGATCCGCTACAAGCAGGTCCAAAATCAGGGTGATTTCATCGAGGGTCAGTGGCTTGAAAAGAATCGTCTCGTCGATGCGGTTAAGAAACTCGGGGCGGAAAGCTTTGCGTAGCTCCATCATCACGCTCTCGCGTACGCTCTCAGGAATCGTGTCGCCGGTGACGCCTTCAAGCAGGTGCCGCGAACCCAAGTTGGACGTCATGATGATGATCGTGTTTTTGAAATCTACCGTGCGGCCCTGAGAATCCGTGATGCGACCGTCGTCCAAGACTTGGAGCAGAACATTGAAGACATCCGAGTGCGCTTTTTCGATTTCGTCGAACAGCACCACGGCATAGGGCTTGCGCCGGACCGCCTCGGTGAGTTGGCCGCCTTCATCATACCCAACGTAGCCGGGAGGAGCGCCAATCAGACGCGAGACGCTGTGTTTTTCCATGTACTCAGACATGTCAATGCGGACCATCGCGGCCTCGGTATCGAAGAGCGTTTCAGCGAGCGTCTTAGCGAGTTCAGTTTTGCCGACGCCGGTGGGGCCGAGGAACAAGAAACTGCCGACAGGCCGGCGAGGATCTTTGATGCCGCTACGAGCGCGAAGGATCGCTTCCGTGACGAGCGTGACCGCTTCGCTTTGGCCGATAACGCGCTGGTGCAATACGTCCTCCAGGCGGAGCAATTTGTCTTTCTCGCCCTCGACCAGCCGCGTGACAGGTACGCCGCTCCATTTAGAAACGACCTGGGCGATTTCATCCTCGGAAACCTCTTCTTTAAACAAAGTCGTTTGTTCGCGACCCTTTTTATCGAGGCGTTTTAATTCTTCCTCCATTTGCGGAAGTTTACCGTGGCGCAATTCAGCGACCTTATTGAGATCGTAGGCGCGTTCGGCTTTTTCCATCTCCAAACGCGTGGCGTCGATCTCTTCGCGGAGTTTACGAGTTTTTTGAACGGAGGCTTTTTCTTTTTCCCAATGAAGACGGATGCCTTTAGACTTTTCACGCGCCTCAGCGAGTTCTTGCCGCAAAGCATCAAGGCGGCGCTTGCTAGCGTCATCTTTTTCTTTGGCGAGCGCGGTCTCTTCGATTTCCAGCCGGAGGACCTTGCGTGTAAGTTCATCCAGTTCCTGTGGCATTGAATCCATCTCCGTGCGGATCATAGCACACGCCTCATCCATCAGATCGATGGCTTTGTCGGGCAGAAAACGATCGGTGATGTAGCGGTTGGAAAGCGTAACAGCAGCGACGAGCGCATTGTCTTGGATGCGCACACCGTGGTGAAGCTCGAAACGCTCCTTGATGCCGCGCAAAATCGAAAGCGCATCTTCGACGCTGGGTTGGTCTACGACAACGGGTTGAAAGCGGCGCTCCAGCGCGGCGTCTTTCTCGATGTGCTGACGGTATTCGTCGAGCGTAGTCGCACCGATGCAATGCAACTCGCCGCGCGCAAGCATCGGTTTAAGCAGATTGCCCGCGTCCATCGCGCCGTCGGTCTTGCCGGCGCCAACGATGGTATGAAGTTCATCGATAAATAAAATGATGCGGCCTTCGGCTTGCTTCACTTCGTTGAGCACGGCCTTTAAACGCTCTTCAAATTCACCGCGGTATTTAGCCCCCGCGACGAGCGAACCCATATCGAGCGAAAAGATGGTTTTGTCCTTGAGGCCCTCAGGGACGTCGCCACGGAGAATGCGTTGGGCGAGACCTTCGACGATGGCGGTCTTGCCGACGCCTGGCTCGCCGATAAGCACGGGGTTATTTTTGGTTTTGCGCGAAAGAATACGAATGGTGCGGCGGATCTCTTCATCGCGGCCGATGACAGGATCCATTTTGCCTTTGCGCGCTTGGGCGACGAGGTCGATGCCGTACTTCTCGAGGGCGGCATACGTGGCCTCGGGGTTATCGGTGGTGACACGTTGATTACCGCGGATTTCTTGAAGTACTTTGAGAACTTTAGCGCGCTCGAGCGTGAAGCTTTTAAAAAGCTTCTTGAGCGCCTCAGGTTTGCCGATCTCGAGAAGACCGAGGAAGAGGTGTTCGACCGAAATAAATTCGTCTTTCAGGGACTTGGCTTCGACCTCGGCGCGCGTGAATACATCGTTCACAGCTTGGGTGACGTACACTTTTGAAGAATCGACGCTGCCGGTGACTTTGGGAATGCGCTCGAGTTCACGATCCACAGCGAGCGTAAGCGCACTGGCGGTGAGTCCTAGTTTATCAACGAGACCGGGGACGAGCCCGCTCTCTTGCGCGAGCAAAGCAGAAAGGAGGTGCCACGTGTCGACCTCGTGGTGGTTGAGTCGGCGGGCAATGGCCTGGGCGTCCGTGACAGCCTGACGGGACATCTGGGTGAAGGTGTTCAAGTCCATAGGAGGCCTTAACCTGCAAGGACCGGGCCAGCGTACTCACCGAGGGCAGAGTGAGCGGAGCGAGGCTAAAGTAGAGTCAGTTCGTGGCGGTTCGGCTCAAGCGTAGCGTCACGAAGGCGCAGTGTGACTGAGTTGATTCTGGTCCGGCCTTTACACTGCCCTACTTCGAATTGATCTCATAAACCTCGACGATGGCGACGCCCGGTTTGGCCGGTTGATCAGGAAGGCTCTCGAACGGTTGAACGAGGACCGTGTAACTACCGGGGGCTAGGTCGGCCATTACACAGGGTTCGCGACGGTTGCCCGGAGCGTAGCCTGTGGCGTAGATCTGTTGCTCGCTATAATAAGTGACCGTGGGCCGGAAATCGTCAGCAACGCCATTAACTCGCGCTGAACCAGTGCTCCAATCGTCGTTTTTCATGATCAGGTCGCCGACAGAATTATAAATCTCCATATACGGATCATCCATGGCCGTGAGGCCGTATTTGGCGAGAGACGGACCTTGGACTCGGATCAATATACGCTTGGTGGGGCCGGAGCCGGCTTGCACCACAAAACCGCCGATCATGGTCTTAGAACGGTCGGCGTAGCCGCGGGTGGAAAGGTTAATTACCTTGTTGTCGTTGCGATCGACCTCGTAAGCCTCGACCAGGATGGTGCCGGTGCCGCCATCAGCGCTCTCGACGTTGACCGTGTAGCTGCCCGGATCGAGCGTAGTGAGTAGCGCCGAGTCTTTACTGCCCGCGGGAAAGGCAAATGCACCCACAGCGGCACTGGCCGCGGCGATTTGAGTGCCCGTAGAAGCTGTACCGATCGGCGTGGCCCAGTTGTCGTTTTCGCCCAATTTGACAGAGGGGGAACGGTCCGTCCGGTAAAGGGTGATGCGAGGATCCGCGAGGGTGTTGGGCACGTTAAAGGGCGAAGCGGCAATGGCAGGGCCTGAAGCACGCACCAGCATTTTCTTGGCAACCGAGCCCTGAATAACGAAACCTGCGATAAGTTGTTGCTCGCCGACACCACTAAAGGCGCGAGTAGCAACATTGATGAGAGTACCCGTGTTGTTGGCAGTCTGGGTTTGCAGACGGTAATTGGCGACTTCGAAGGCGCTTTGGTCGACCGTGAGCGCGTTATAGGCTTCACCACTCTGTCCGCTCGCGATTCCGACCGGGACACTAATGGGCGAAGGCGCGATGATGTTGGGATTGGAGAAATACGCCAGGCGGGTGCCGGGAGCATAAGCCATGATCGTGCGGTAGGTGAGTTGATTACGGCCGACAAAACGATAGCCGAAGCTGTAAGCGTAAGCGCCGGTACTCTGGGTACCGTCGGTGTTCTTAGAATTTTCCCGATCGTGTGCGCAGCCAAGATTGTGCCCGAGCTCATGCGTGACGGTTTCTTGGCCGGTCACATAAGCAGATTGGACGACGCAAAACCCGAAGAGCGGATTATAATTTTGTGCAGGGGTCGCGAGCAAGTAGCCTAATCCGGCACTTGTAGTATCAGCTCGTTGGAGAATCAAACAGGTAAGGTCCGCGCCGGATTGATCGCGCAATGCATGAATCTCGTCCATCTTACCATCGCTCGTCGAACGCAAGGCGGTGAGCGCGTCACTTTGCCAGGAAGCGACCGAGGAAGAGAGCTCATCACCAGGGAGATTTACTTCGGCAATTTTGACCAGTCGCACGCGGGCTGCTACCAAACTGGCAGCGAAGTCGCTGTTAACCTTAGCGGTGGCGTTATCGAAAAAACTTTGGATCGCCGCCGTGCGAGTCGCACCCGACAAGTTAGACATCATCGCTTGAGTGTAGAGAAACATGAGATCAACCGTGACGTTAGCTCCCGCACTGGCTGCGGTCGGCGAAATCGAACCCGCATCCGTTGCGCTCGCTGACTCGATCGGGGCGGCGAGTTGGCGGCGCGCGAGCGCTGCAATCGCGTCTGCATCGAGGACAGGACGCGGGGGGGTGATCATGCCACATGGCGGCACAAGCGCATCATCGATTTGGAAAAATTGCGCCAAATCCGCCGTCGCTGCGCGCAGCGCAAATTTACCCAGTTCGACATCTTGAATCGAGGCATGAAGAAACCCAGCATTGTAAGATAAAATCACGCGACTCTGCGGCCGGCCCTCGATGGTGCCGGTGCTCGTGAAGCGGTCAGGGCCCATTGAATTTGTGCCGTCGATCACGACCCCAAGCGTCGCACCGTTGGGTAATGGAATCGCGATGCGACCAGCGCCCGGTTGTTGCCAAAAAGGGGAATCTTTCGCGGTGAAGAGCCCAGCGTTGAGCCGAACGTAATGGATCACCTGCGCAGGCGCCGGCAAAGCCCGGTCGAGGCCCGCAGCTTCGCTCGATTGAACATAAGTAAACAAGGGCTGGACCAAAGCGCCTGGCCTAGCGGCCGGTGGGTTCAAAGCGGCGGCCACACCCACCAGCCCCGAGAGATCGGCAGGCGTGCTCTTCGATCCAAGCTGGGCGATGTTTGTGGTGGGTGCAGGACTCTCTGGTTGCCTGTCTGGCAACGGATTACGCTTAATTAACCAGAAAGTGAAACCAGCCAACACCAGCACACTGATTAACACCAGCGAACGCCTCCGGGAGGGGGATTTCATCGGGAAATTGGAATAAAAAAAACCACTAAAGCAATGCCATTAAATCGCATTTAAATATGCTGCTAAGTCGCTGTAAAACACCTCCACGTAAGGAACTAAATCGGCGGCTCGACCTGTCACGAAAACGTAACCCCGCAGCGATTTGATGAGATTGAACGTTAACAGGAGAAGCGGAGTCTTCCCCTGCGTAGTTCACAGGTTTGCTTGGTGTTAGGTTCAGGTAGAACGAAGGCCGTCCAGGGGTGGACGGCCTTCACTGTTTTAAAAAAAGGAAATGGTGGGCCGGGTGGGATTCGAACCCACACTCAAAGGATTATGAGTCCTCTGCTTTAACCATTAAGCTACCAGCCCGGAAATATGCTATTGGTAAAGTGCACTTATCATCTCGCAAAGCGACATCTTATGGTGACCAAAAAATGGTGGACGCTTGCGGACTCGAACCGCAGACCCCCTGCGTGTGAAGCAGGTGCTCTAACCAACTGAGCTAAGCGTCCCTCTAACAGAGCGGTAAACGTGCCCCTACCCATAGGCCGAATCAATCCTGTTTTCTTAAACGAGTGTTTCAGCTCGGTTTAATTAAAGAGCGCATGCGCTATTTTTTCGTCACCACCGCACGCTTCCTAGTGGGTACGACCGTGCGACAGATTTCGCACACGGTGCCATCACAACCATACGCCGAACAGTGCTCTCGGCCATAAAAAATAATACGCAAGTGCAAGGCATTCCAATGCTCCCGCGGAAAGAGTTTTTTCAAATCCGCCTCTGTTTGCTCAACGTTTTTACCGTTCGTTAATTTCCAGCGCTGAGCCAGCCGGTGAATATGTGTGTCCACCGGAAACGCGGGAACTCCAAACGCCTGCGCCATTACAACGCTCGCTGTCTTATGTCCCACGCCAGGCAAGGCCTCCAGCTCGGCAAAACTCGCCGGCACAGCACCGGCGTGACGCTCAATCAACAAGCGCGACAAATCTCTAATAGCCTGCGCTTTACGTGGCGCCAATCCGCATGGGCGCACGATCGTGTCAATTTCCGCCACCGTCCGCCGCGCCATAGCCGCTGGCGTATCGGCCAATTTAAATAACGCCGGCGTCACGAGGTTAACGCGCTTGTCGGTACATTGCGCCGAGAGTAAAACCGCAATCAACAACGTGTAAGCGTCTTTGTGGTCGAGTGGCACCGGCGTTTCCGGATAGAGCTCAGCCAACCGACGATCCACCCACGCTGCTCGCTCGATTTTCGTACAAAAATGGGTTGCCGCTCCGCGTGTTGTCATCGCCCGCAAAGCAGCCGGGCTTTGCGATTAAAAACAAACCCTTAATAGAACTAGTCTTTTTTCAAATCGCGATTGCGTGGCTGACGGCGGCTTCCACTGTTTATTCACACATGTCCTCGTCAGCCGCTCTTATCGCCCCGACCGACACCTTCGCTCGACGCCACACCGGCGACAACGCCACCGAGACAGCCGCCATGCTCGGGCTGCTCGGTTACCCATCGGTAGACGCGCTGGTCGATGCCGCCGTCCCTCCACACATTCGCCGCGGTGCACTCAATGTGCCCGTCGCCCTAGGTGAAACGGCCGCACTCGCCGAACTCCGAGCACTCGCGACCGAAAACAAAGTTTTCCGCAATTTCATCGGCACCGGTTACTACGATACGGCCACGCCCGGCGTCATCCAACGCACCATCCTCGAAAATCCCGGCTGGTACACCGCCTACACGCCTTACCAAGCCGAGATTTCACAGGGCCGCCTTGAAGCGTTGCTCAACTTCCAGACGCTCGTGACCGATCTCACCGCGCTCGAAATCGCCAATGCCTCCATGCTCGACGAAGGCACCGCCGCCGCCGAGGCCATGATGATGTGTCACCGCCTCAAAGACGGCAACGACGACACCCACCGCCGCTTTTTCGTCTCCGAAAAATGCCACCCGCAGACGATCGATATCGTCAAAACCCGCGCCATCCCCCTCGGCATCGAAGTCGTCATCGGCGATCACCGCACCTATGAGCCAGCTGCCGATTGCTTTGGAGTGCTGGTGCAATACCCTGACACAACCGGCTCGATTCACGACTTTGAAAAATTCTTCGCTGCCGCGCATGCCGCAGGAGCTTTCACCATCGTGGCGACCGATTTACTCGCACTTACGCTCCTGCGCGCGCCTGGTGAATTTGGCGCTGATGTCGCCGTGGGATCCGCCCAACGCTTCGGCGTACCCCTCGGCTTTGGGGGCCCACACGCCGGTTTCCTCGCCACCAAAGATGGCTTTAAACGCCAGATGCCCGGCCGTCTCGTCGGCGTTTCCAAAGACGCCCAAGGCAATCCAGCCATGCGCCTGGCGCTCGGCACGCGCGAGCAACACATCCGCCGCGACAAAGCCACCTCCAACATCTGCACCGCCCAAGTTCTCCTAGGCGTGATGGCCTCCATGTACGCCGTTTATCATGGCCCAACAGGTCTGGTCAGAATCGCCCGCCGCGTGAAGCTCCTTACCGAGCTCCTCGCCACCGGACTGCGTAGGGTAGGTGCCACGGTCAACTTGGAGCCAATTTTTGACACGCTCACCATAGGTAATGTCGCCCCTGAGCGTGTCCACGCCGCAGCCGCCGCGAAAAAAATCAATCTACGTCGAATCGACGCCGGCACTGTCGGCGTATCCCTCGACGAAACTACGACGCTTGAAGACGTACAGACGATTCTTAGCTTTTTTAGTGAATCTGGCACACTCAACCTCACCGACGACGAGTCCCAACTCGCAGCATTCCCCGCACCGTTTGCGCGCACAAGCACGTTTCTTGCAGCAGCTACCTTCAATCGTTACCACACCGAGCACGAAATGCTGCGCTACATCAAGCGCCTCGAGGCCAAAGATCTCTCGCTCTGTCACTCGATGATCTCGCTCGGCTCATGCACGATGAAGCTCAATGCAACTTCCGAGATGCTGCCGGTGTCTTGGCCAGAATTTAGTAAGCTTCATCCGTTCGCTCCGTCCGAGCAGACGCGAGGCTACGCCAAACTTTTCAAAGATCTCGAAACTTGGCTCGCCGATATCACCGGTTTCGCGGGCATTTCCCTCCAACCCAACGCGGGCTCGCAGGGCGAATATGCCGGGCTCCTCGTCATCCGCGCCTATCACGAGGCGCGCGGCCAGGGCCACCGCAACATCTGCCTCATTCCCACGAGCGCCCACGGCACCAATCCAGCCAGCGCCGCCATGTGCGGCTTCACCGTCGTCCCCGTCGCCTGCGACGCGCTCGGCAACATCGACGTCGTCGACCTCACCGCCAAAGCGGCCGCTCACGCCCAAGATCTCGCGGCGCTGATGGTCACTTACCCGTCGACCCACGGCGTGTTTGAGACCTCCATCAAAGACATCTGCGCGACAATCCACTCGCACGGTGGCCAAGTCTACATGGACGGCGCCAACATGAACGCCCAAGTCGGCCTCACTTCGCCCGGCCACATTGGCGCCGATGTCTGTCATCTCAATCTTCATAAAACATTCTGCATCCCCCACGGCGGCGGTGGCCCCGGTATGGGGCCCATCGGTGTCGCCGCGCATCTTGTGCCGTTCCTTCCTGGGCACCAAGTCGTAACGCCTGCAGGCACCCAAAAATCTGCTATCGGAGCCGTCTCGGCCGCTCCTTATGGCTCGGCCAGCATCCTCGTGATCTCCTGGATGTATATCCGGATGATGGGCCCCGACGGTCTCACGGCAGCCACCAAACACGCCATCCTCAAGGCCAACTACATGGCCAAACGCCTAGAGAAATTTTTCCCGGTGCTTTACCGCGGTAACGCCGGCCTCATCGCCCACGAATGTATCATTGATCTACGCGCTTGGAAAAAATCCGGTATTGAAGTCGAAGACGCCGCGAAACGCCTGATGGATTACGGCTATCACGCACCGACCATGTCATTCCCGGTGCCCGGAACGTTCATGATCGAGCCGACCGAGAGCGAGGCCCAAAGCGAGCTCGATCGTTTCTGCGATACACTCATTTCCATCCATGGAGAAATGCAAGCCGTCGCAAACGGCGAATCCGACAAAGCCAACAACCCACTCAAACACGCCCCGCACACTGCGAAAGTCACCTGCGGTGACACCTGGGATCACCCCTACTCGCGCGAGACGGCGGCCTTCCCTACGCCATGGACGCGCGTGAGCAAATTCTGGCCGAGCGTGGGCCGAGTCGACAACGTCTACGGCGACCGCAATCTCGTATGTTCCTGCCTAGGTATGGAAGCTTACGCCGAGACGAAACCGTAAAAAACGACGGAGATTATTCTCTAAAAGGCGCGTTGCTCTCGACGCGCCTTTTTCGTTCTCGTTGTGGCTGATGAAAATCATCCGCCACCTCTCCCCCGCTGGCCCCGCTTACGCCGCACTGCAAGCCGACGGTTCCGCTCATGAAATCGCCGGCGATATTTTCGGCGATTTCCGCGTCACCGATCGTGTCGTCATGCCCGGTAAACTTCTATCCCCGGTCGTTCCCACCAATCTTCCCTGCATCGGCCTCAACTACAAAAAGCACGCAGCCGAGAGCAACAGCCCCCTCCCGAAATACCCCGTGCTCTTCATCAAGAACACCGCCGCGGTCCAAAATCCCGGCGACCCGATCGAGCTACCTGTCAAACTCCTGAGCACGAAGGTCGACTACGAATGCGAACTCGCCGTCGTCATCGGCAAGCGCTGCAAAAACGTGTCCCGCGCCGATGCCCTCGACTACGTTCTCGGCTATACCTGCGCAAACGATGTCTCTGCCCGCGACTGGCAGCGCGACGGCGGTGGCGGCCAGTGGTGCCAAGGCAAAGGCTTCGATACGTTTTGCCCGCTCGGCCCCGTCCTCGTCACCCGCGACGAAATCCCCAACCCCAACGCCCTCCGTATCCGTACTCTGCTCAACGGTGAAACCATGCAGGATTGGAACACCGATGATATGATCTTCGACGTGCCCGCCATCATTGAATTTCTCAGTTCCAGTAAAACCCTCCTACCCGGCACCGTCATCCTCACCGGCACCCCGCATGGTGTCGGCTTTGCCCGCACCCCTCCAGTCTGGCTTAAGGCGGGCGATACCGTCAGCATTGATATCGAAAAAATTGGTATGCTCACCAACCCTGTAATTAACGAACCTATCTGATCCCATTCGCATTACCCTTACCCACATTCAAAATGCAATCCCTACCCCGTCGTTCCTTCCTTAAAACCATCGGTGCCGCTGGCCTCGCCACACCGTTTATTTCGCGCAGCCTTTTAGCCGCACAGCCCAGTAAGATTCTCCGTCACGCCAGCTTTGGCGCCTCCGGCATGGCATGGTCCGACATCCAGGCTATCGCCAGCAATCCGTTCGTCAAACTCGTCGCCGTCGCCGACGTCGATCTTAACAAGGTCGCCAACGTCAAAGCCATGTTCCCCGACGTACGCGTCTACCAGGACTGGCGCCAACTCCTCGACCAAGAGAAGGGAAACATCGACTCGTGCAACGTCTCCGTGCCCGACCACATGCACGCGCCCATCGCCTACTCCGCGATGCAACTCGGCAAACACGTTTACTGCCAAAAACCCCTCGCTCACGATATCTACGAAACCCGCGTTCTTACGCAATTCGCTCGCGAGAAAAAGCTCATCACCCAGATGGGCATTCAGATTCACTCACAAAAAGTTTACCGCCAAGCCGTCGCAATCGTCCACAGCGGCGCCATCGGTAAAGTAAAAGAAGTCCACACTTGGAGTAATAAAAAGTGGGGCGATGTCGGGGCCCCGCCCGTCTCCAGCTCACCTGTACCTCAAGGTTTCAACTGGGACCTCTGGCTCGGCAATGCCGCAGAGCGACCCTACGTACCGGGATATTATCATCCGAGTAATTGGCGCAAACGCCTCGACTTTGGTACAGGCACTTTCGGCGACATGGGGTGCCACATCTTCGATCCCGTCTTCGAAGCTCTCGCTCTAACCGCGCCACTGTCCGTGCGCTCTGATGGTCCCGCCCCCGACCAGTGGAACTGGGCAACCGACGCCGTCATCCGCTACGTTTTCCCCGGCACGCCGTACACGGCGGATAAAACGGTCGCGGTCACTTGGTACGACGGCGACCAACGCCCACCGGCAGAAATCCGTGCACTCATCGCCACCAAGAACGCCACGACGATGACCACCGTCGATGACACGGGCCGAGCCGGCAAAACCAAGCGCCAAGCTGAACCCGATCAAGGCTCAATCATCATCGGCACCGAGGGCGTGCTCCTCGTCCCCCACATCGCTACGCCGAAACTTTTCCCCGAAGTGAAATTCGCCGACTACAAAATCCCCGAGATCGTTGGCACGCACCATTGGAGCGATTGGGCCGAAGCCATCGTCGGCGGCCCCGGCAAACCACTGGCGTCCTTCGATTACTCCGGCCCGCTCACGGAAGCTGTTCTCCTCGGCAGCGTCGCTGTGCGCTTCCCGCAAACGACGCTCCAATGGAACGCAGCTAAACTCCAATTCGAAAACGAAAAAGCCGCTAACGCCCACGTCCGCCGCACTTACCGCAAGGGCTGGGCTATCGCCGGTTTGTAAAATCACCTCAGCGCGCGCTTCGCCTACCCAAGCGCGCAAAAATTATTAGCGCTTGAGCCGAACTTCAGTCGTGCGCGCCCAGTCAATCGGCGACATCGGCTTAAATCCGGGCGCCACGATCGCGAAGAGCCCTTTGGTCTCACCAGAAATTTTCCGCACAACAATCTCATCCGCGCTCGCAGTCACTGCGAGCACTAGGCCTTTGACGCGGATCCGATCGATCGTGAGCGACGGAAAATCTTTAGGCAACTTGGGGTCGATGACACAGCCGTCCACCGTGGGCACGAAGCCCAGGAATCCGCGCAACATAATCTGCGGAACCAGTAACGATTCAAAAAATTCTCGATCGAGCCCAAGGCCACCAGCCGCGCCGTCGCCTTGGAGCGCGGCGCCTTGTTTTTTGTAGTATGCACGATAGCCACCGCCTTCTTGGACGTCGTCGAACCACGTAGTAATTTCGCGCAAGCGCACCCAAGCCGCATCGGGTCCAGCTACTTTCAACCGTGCACTTAAATCCATAAAAGACCAACCCAACACCGCTCCACCGTCCTGCACTTGCCCTCCAAAGGGAATGGATTCCGGCCGCGACCAACCCCAAAAGTAGTAATCTACGTTGCGCCGCGTCGTGCTGCGCGGGCCAAAACGAAAACGATAGATATCCGTGCCCGTTGAGGTATCGCCCTCCACAATGCGTTTACCGTCGAGCCAATCTAAAATCGCTCGGGCGTGCACTTCAGTCGCGAAACCATAGTGAATCGCATCCGTGTTAAGAAAAGTGAATCCGTAGTCGTGACGTTCGCCGTTTACGTCAGGCCCCGCGACGAAACGGCCCGTTTCATCGCTCCAAAAAATCCGGTTCCCCTCCGCTTTCACGGCGGACGCATGGGCCTCTAAATCCGCCGGATCGAAGCGCTCAGTTTCATTCGGGAATTTCCATTCAGGATGGCGGGAGATATCGCGCTCCAATGCAGCCATTCGAACCAGCGTATCATAATATCGAATCGTCGCGTAGCTGTCTTTATGACCGAAGGGTAAAAGATCCCAGTAGTTATTACCGACGCCCGTGCCATGGAGAATAACTTTAGAGCCATCGGGTTTACGCACGAGTCCGGAGGTTCCTTCGTGACCAACCCAAGACGTGAGCACGCAGTTGTTTTCGCGGGTGCGAAATTCCGTCTGCGCAAACCGTAAAGCTCGACGAATACGCGGCAGCTCGGCCCGCATAAACTCTAGGTCGCCCGTCCACAGAAACACATCAATCACACCGCGGATGTAATCGAAATTGTTGATATTGTGTCGCGTGTCGTACTGCGAAAAAAGCGCCTGAATCACAACCTCAGCACCAGGTGCGGCGTTATCGAAATTCAAACGCAACTGCGTGATTTTACCCTGCCAAAGCGGATGCCGATATAACGGCAACATTTCGATAGCGACGGCTCCACCTGTGCCGGACGGTAACGGTATAGGAATCCGACGGGCGGAGGAAAACCCCGGCTGCTCTTCTGTTTCCCATTCAAGTGATGGTTGCGCAGATCCGAGATTTTTTGCCGACCAACGTAGTTGTATAAAAGGCGACACGCGCGGATCGATCACGCCCAGTGCCACCGTGGCAGAGGCACGCGCACTCGACAACGCGATCCGCCAACCCAGCTCGTTTATACCGCGATCCTCGGCACCAACAAGCGTCCAACCCTCGGCTTTAGTCGCCACCGGCGCACCCTTGATCAACACTGCGGATTTCGTCCCTTCTGCCGAAAAATGCACGCCGGCCGCACCAGGGCTGCCGATCCAATATGGAAATGGCCAACCCAAGATATGCCCGATACCCTCGTGTTGGTGCGTGGCAACGTAGCCCTCGGAGTCGAGGATCTTGTGGTTAAACGAATTTTTCAGTCGCTGCGTGATGGTGACTTTTTCATCACAGACCAAAATCCCGGCGGTATCTGCCCATAAACACGCACCCGAGAGCCACTCATCCCATAAAGTGCAAAGTCCGGCCGCTGGGTCGCGGTGTGGATAATCGAGCCACACGGGCGGATAATGAAGCCGATGCATCGAATTGAGTGCTTTCATCGCTGACTCCTGTCCGGGCACAATAAAACGCGGGAAATTTTCCGCAGGCGCCAACGTCTGCGCGTGGGTCAACACGCTTTCGTCAGCGAAGAGCGCTCCGCCCACGGTAAAAACCAGCAAAGCAAAAATCGAAACCCATTCAGAAAATTTCATAAGTAACGATCCAGCCTGCAGATTTTGCGAGTCTCCGCCCTGCCTGAGACCCGATTTGTTTTCTAAAAATATCGCGTCACTCCGCACGAGGTACAGCGGCTCTCAACAATTTCTCTCGAGCTACTAAATATAGAAATACCGTAAGCAACGCGAACGGCACCAGTGACAACAAATCGGAATTAGAACCTGCGAAGAACGGATTGCTCGTCTCCGCCCATTTCTGAAGCTTCGCATCCGTGTCGCTAAGCACGCCGGCAAGAAACGCGATCACGATACCAGCAATCGCGCCACCTGCGATGTAGCCCGATGACAACAACACTCCCGGGCTCTTATCTGTCTCAGCGACGAATTCCTCTTGGTTCAAATGCGCATAACCTTTTTTCTTACGCATCGCGCGATCTACGAGCCAACGCACCGCTCCACCAACAAAGAGCGGCGCCGATGACGATATCGGCAGATATACGCCGACTGCAAAAACCAGCGAAGGCACGCCACATAGTTCAAGCGTGAGAGCGATCATGACACCGAGTAGCACCAGAGCCCAAGGCAATTTCCGATCCAGGATACCCTTGATGATATAAGAAACGAGCGTGGCTTTAGGCGCATCAAATTTACGTACCGTCGAGCCATCGGGTCGCTCGGTGAACTGACCGTTGATACCGGGATCGACTAGCCACACGGCTTTACCGGCGTCGTCCACCAGATAGCGACCTGCAGGACCGCCAGCGGTGTCGGTCTTTTGCCACACATAATAAAGCGCCGCATCCTCGCGTGCCTGCGGACCGTGGAGCGGCTCACGTTTTTCCAATTTAGCTACATCGGTGAAGAGTCCGGCAGGGGCGACTTTTGCCGCGGGGACATATACCGTCGCGGTGTTGTTCAATGTCATCAAAATCGGGCCCAGAAAAATCGCCGAGCCCAACGCACCAAGCAGAATAGCGATTTGCATTAGCTTCGGCGTCGCGCCGAGAAGAAATCCGGTTTTCAAATCTTGCGAAGTCGTACCGCCGTTGGATGAAGCAATACAAACGATTGCGCCCACGGACAACGCCGTCACGTAGTACGTGCCGCCCGTCCAACCAACGAGCAGAAAGACCAAGCACGTAAGCAACAACGTCGCCACGGTCATTCCGGAAATGGGATTCGACGTCGAACCGACTTCGCCCGTGATACGCGAAGAAACCGTCACAAATAAAAACCCGAATGCCAAAATCATCAGCGCACCTAGGAAATTCATGTGCAGAGACGGCGCCAGCATGATGCCCGCGAGTAACAACACGCAGCCCACGCCGACGAATTTCATTGAGAGATCGCGGTCCGTGCGCAGATCGCTGGCTGCTTCGGCCTCGGCACCCTCCCGTTTGAGCAAACCGATATCATGTAGCCCGCCTTTAACGCCGTGGAGAATCGTCGGCATCGCACGAAAGAGACTGATGATACCGCCCGCCGCCACGGCACCTGCGCCAATATAGAGCACGTAGGCACTACGGATTGCATGCGGCGACATTTGTGAAATCAGCTGCGTTCCCGGCGCTAGTGGAGCACTCAGGTGATCGCCGAAGAATTTGATCAAGGGAATCAGCACGAGATAAGCGAGCACGCCACCCGCCATCGTGATTGAGGCCACGCGCGGCCCAATGATATAGCCAACGCCAAGCAGCTCGGGCGAAATTTCCATACTCACGGAACCCGCTTTGAGTGGCGCGCCGAAGACTTTTTCCGGCACATCCTTCCAGCCTTTGAAAGCGATATTAAGCGTCTTGTAGAGCAGCCCGAGGCCGAAGCCGGTGAAGATAATTTTCGCACCGGGAGATTGTCCGAGCCCCGCAGCCTTGGCGGCTTTCATTTCGGCTTGGGCGGAAGGCGAGGCGAGCGCACGGTCTTCAGCGTTGGCGCCGGCTTTGAGCACGGCAGCGCAGGCCGTGCCTTCGGGGTATTTCAGGACACCGTGTTCCTTAACAATCAACGCCCGGCGAAGCGGAATCATCATTAGAATTCCAAGCAAGCCACCGAGAACGGCGACCAACATGACGCGCGTGAGTTCGAGATCGAAACCGAGAATCAAAATTGCCGGCATCGTAACACCGACGCCAAACGCGATCGACTCACCTGCTGAGCCGGCCGTCTGCGTGATGTTGTTTTCCAAAATCGTCGAATCGCGTACGCCGAATTTTGACATCATGCGAAACAACGCCAGCGAGATCACCGCTACGGGGATTGAAGCGCTAACGGTGATGCCGACTTTCAAAACGAGATACAGCGACGAAGCCCCAAAGATCGTGCCTAGGATGACACCGGTGATCACGGCGCGCACCGTAAACTCGCGCATGACGACCGAGGGCAGGATAAACGGTTCGTGAGACTTCGGGCCGAATTGAGATGCCATAGGGTATTTGGGTTGGACCGACGATGGCGGAGTCTGCGTCACCCGCGAGCCGTTATTTGCGAGTATGCACTGGCCACTCGCCTCAGACGCCAACTAGGTTTCCCGCACCTCTTTTTCATGAAATACTCCACACACATCGAGAACCCTGACGTTGTTCTAGTCGGCAGCGGCATCATGTCCGCCAACCTCGCCGCCCTGCTCAAACGCCTCGATCCCAAGCTTACGATTCAAGTCTACGAAGTGACCGAGGATCTAGCCCAGGAAAGCTCCAATGGCTGGAACAACGCCGGCACCGGGCACGCTGGCATCTGCGAACTCAGTTACACGCCCAACCGCGAATCTGACGGCTCAGTCAACGTAAGTAACGCGATCAAAATTTTCGAGCAATTCGAATGCTCAAAGCAATTTTGGAGCTATGCCGTTGCCCAGGGTATGATCGATCAGCCGAAGGAGTTCATAAACCCTGTCCAACACCTCAGCTTCGTCCATGGGCAGGATCAGGTGGATTATCTAAAGGCGCGCCACGCCGGCCTCGCCTCACACCATTTTTTCCGCTCGATGGAATACTCGACCGATCGCACGACCATCGGCCGCTGGGCTCCATTGCTGACCGAGCAGAGGGCAGTAGGGCCAATTGCCGCGACTAAGATGGATTCGGGCACCGACGTTAATTTCGGCAACATCGCCGGTAAACTCTTCGCTTGGCTCGCGCGCCAACCCGGTTGCGGCATCGCCAGCCACCACCGCGTCACCGATCTCAAAAAAACCACCGGCGGCTGGGACGTGAGCATCCGTGATCTCGGCACCGGCGCCACGCGTCACAACCGCGCCAAGTTTGTCTTCGTCGGCGCCGGTGGCGGCAGCCTGCATCTGCTTCAGAAATCTGGCATCCCCGAAGCGCGCGGCCTCGGTGGTTTCCCCATCGGGGGCCAATGGCTCGTCTGTGAAAACCCAGCCATCGTCGCACGCCACCAAGCCAAGGTCTACGGCCAAGCCCTCGACGCCGCGCCCACGATGGCCGTACCGCATCTCGATTCCCGCATCCTCGACGGCAAAAAAACGCTTCTCTTCGGCCCCTTCGCCGCTTGGACGACCAAGTTCCTTCATCGCAAAGGCAGCATCTGGGACCTCCCCGGCTCCGTCCGCCTCCACAATCTCACCACGCTGCTGAAAATCGGCGCGAGCAATCTTCCGCTCGTGCGCTACCTCGTCCAACAAGGCACCCAAAGCATGGCCGATCGTATGGCGGTACTGCACATTTTTTATCCCGCAGCCCAAGCCTCCGACTGGAAACTCATCGACGCCGGCATCCGCGTCCAAGCGATCAAAAAAACCGACGGCGAGGCCGGCATCGTCCACTACGGCACTGAGGTCATCACTGATTCCGAGCGCACGATCTCCGCGCTCCTTGGAGCCTCACCCGGCGCCTCCGTGTGCGTCCACATTGTGCTCGAGGTGATTAAAAAATGTTTCCCCGATTTGGTTAACTCACCCGCTGGCCGCGCGCGACTCAAAGAGATGATCCCGACCTTCGACGTGGACATCAAACTCCCGGAAAACGCCGCGTTCTTCCAAGCCCACAGCGACCAAGCGGAGAAAAATCTCCAGCTCCTCTAAAACTCCACGATCCTACGCCATGCCCACGATCTACACCGCAGCCGTCGATTTCGGCGCCACCAGCGGCCGCGTCATCCTCGGCGCTTGGTCCAAAAACCGTCTCACCCTCAAAGAGGTTCACCGCTTCCCCAATACCTTCCGCACGCTCGCTGGTCACGATTACTGGGATGTCGGCACGCTCTGGCACGAGGCGCAGACCGGCCTGCGCAAAGCTGTCGCCGCCCTCCCCCGCGGCGCCAAAATCGCCTCCGTCGGTGTCGACGTCTGGGGCGTGGACTTCGCCCTTGTTAACGACACTGGTCGCCTCGTCTTCCCGATTCACGCTTACCGCGACGCTCGCACCCAACCCGGACTGAAACGACTAGCTCACACTCGCGCTGCGCTCGAACGCATCTACGACGCTACCGGCATCCCCAACGCGTTCTACAATTCCTCGCTCCAACTCGAGGAAACCGTCGCCTCCTGTCCCGCGATCACCGATCTCGCGACGCGCTGCCTGTTTTTGCCCGATTATTTTAATTTTCTGCTTTCGGGCCGCATGGAAAACGAGTTCACCATCGCCAGCACCACGCAGCTCATCGACGTGCATTCAACTGAATGGTCACGCGCCGCGCTAAAACATTTTCGATTACCGCCGCAGTGGTTCACCAAACCGATCCTCTCCGGCACCCGTCTGGGCCAAGTTAAAAACTTCCCAGAGCTCACGGGCACGCAAGTCATCGCCGTACCCGGCCACGACACCGCCGCCGCTTACGACGCGATGCCCGCCAACCCCGATGGCACCGATCTTTTCCTCAGTTCTGGGACGTGGTCGCTCGTCGGATTCGAGAGCGATCGCCCAGTACTCGGGGCCGAAGCACATGTCGCGCGCATCTCAAACGAACGTATCGGCGATGGCCGATATCGACCGCTCACCAACGTAATCGGCCTCTGGTTGCTTGAAGGCACCTTGAAAGATTTTTCCTCCCGGCCTGCTGATGATAAAGCCTGGGCCGCTCTCATAACCGCCGCCGAAAAACTGCCCGCACCCGCTGCGCTACTCGACGTCACGGATCCCGCTTTCACCAATCCCAAGTCGATGAAAACCGCCATCGATACTCAACTTAAACGCCGCAAGTTACCCGCCCCGAGAACCCTCGCCGCCTACACACGTCTCATCTGCGACTCCCTCGGCCGCGGCCATGCCGACGCGATGCGCGCCTTCGAAAAAATGGCAGGCAAAAAATTTCGCCGTATTCTCATCGTCGGCGGCGGCTCCAAAAATCGTCTACTTTGCCAAGCCACCGCCAACGCCGCTGGCATTCCCGTGGTCTCGTTCGCACTCGAAGGCACCGCCGTTGGCAACATCGCCAGTCAGCTCATCGCCCTGCGCGCCGTGAAAGATCTCCCGACCTTCCGCCGCATGCTCGGCGCGAACTTGGCGAAGAAAATTTACACCCCGCGCGGAATAGCCTAGGAGCACAAAAAAGAGCGGGGGATGCGGCTTCGCAACCTCCCTTAACCCTCCCATAAATCTTTTTATATCATCCAATCCTATACCACCGATCCCATTTTGCAGAACTTGATGGACACAACTACTTGAAGGAACTTCAGGATCCAGTGAAGCCGGAACCACCCCTCAATTCTGCCGTAAGCTTAGCAGGCGTGTAACTTAAGGGAATCCCGGCTATTCAGGGTCGGGAGGAGGTCAATTAGCCGTGCTGACGAGAGGTTGCGTCCATGCACACTCGACTTCGCCAGAGACACTTGCATTAGGCTTAAGCTTGGAGGATATGATTTTTGCCCGCACGTATAGTTCATCTCCCTGTAGAGTGTATGAAGCGTGAGTGCCGCTGATTTCGGCGAGGACGGTGCCTACATCTTTACTGTAACGGCGGTGTGGCAGAGTTTTTGCCCCGTCTTCGCCAGCAGTAGTAGGAATGATTTGGCTCGTGGGGTCATAGTTCCTGCGGGTGCCGATAAATCTCGTCACATAGGTGACCCCAGGCTCGGCCTGAATTTCGAGCGCAAGGTCGCGCCCACTACGCCGCACCTCAGTCAGTGTCACACCGGATGAGGCGTAAAAATCGCCATCCTCCATCGCGGTAATCAGCGACTCGGCCGTAAGGTGGCGCGCCCGCACCATGATCCAGCCGCGTCCGGGGTTGCTGCGGCCGATCAGGAACGAGTGGTAGTGATGGCTGTCGTCCACCCCCAAGCCAAACAATGGTGGCAGATGCAACTCGGCGAGTCGGCGAGTGAGAATCGCATCCCACATTTCTTCGGTGCCGAGATGCGTGGCGTCGCCCGCGTTGCGCACACTGGCGTGGCCGTTGTAAACTTCAAAGAATTGTTCGCCGTGCAATTGCATCAACTCTTCGGCTGTTATGCCCCAGACGAAATTGGGGTGATTAATATGTGGAAACATCGGCTGGCCGGTCTTCACACGCTGAGCGAGGGCGGCGTCAATCGTCTGTTGCATGACCGTGAGTGCGTTGTCTCCTTCGGCTGGCGGAACGAGTTCGCGCGGGTTTATAAAGTTGATATGCACTGGACCACCCATCTCCGGGGCCACATCAGTTTGAGGGCGTTTCCACGCCGAGGTGATTTCTTCGCTAGGTATCATCAAAAATCTTCCTGGCTCTTCGAGCAACGAACGATACTCAGAAAGCGGTTGGAGCCGCACTTCCTTGCGTCCGTCACGCTCGCGCAATTTCACCCAGTCGGAGCCGAAGCGGCGCTGGTATTTTTCCAAAACAGCGCCACCGCCGCGTTGCACGATTTCGCCAGAGTTGACCGTCGGCGGCCGGAGCGGGAACCAGCGCTCGCCTTGTTGGAGCCGATTGTGATCCGAGATGGCTAGAAAATGGTAACCTTCGCGTTTATACCAATCGGCGACCATCTCGGGGTAGTCATCGCCATCACTCCACAGCGAATGGGTATGAAGGTTCCCCTTGAACCAACGCGACGCCGTAGCCGGTGCGGCCGGCGCAGGTTCAACCCCGCGGAGAGCAATCGCCGGAAGTAGAGCTACTATGAATAGCAATACAGGCCTCAACGCGAAGTTAACTTCCAGAAGTGAGAAATTGATCATAGTGCAAATTAAACAGAACAGACAGATGAAGTCTTTAAATGGATTGCATAGTCCAACCGCTTAACGCCTTTGCATAGTGCGCAAATCCCATTCCGCAGGATCAAAGGATTCCCGCGTCTGCGGCACCATGGGGTAGCCACCGACTTGTTGTTCGCTATCGATAATCAGCCCTATCCCCTGCCGCGTTTCGAGGACGATCCGCCGGTCGATCGCGTCTCGATCCCATGGGCGAGCCCCGGCATTCTGCAGCACCGCTTCTTCTACCTGCGTCACCGCAATCACCTGCAAACCCGGCTGCCAGTTGACCGGCACCGGATGCGCTAATATCCGCCCCGTTGCGCCCTTTGCCAGCGCTGTCATGGGCGTGGGGCGGCCCGCCCGATCCACCGCCATGTTGTCTTTCAAATACAGACTCAAATCGCCGATGCCTTCCAACACCAACATGGGCAGTCCAGGCCCCGTGTCCTGTCCAGCCCGCATGAAATTGCCCACAAGATACATCTGACCTTCTTCTAATTTGCGCCCATGCCAGAGGATATCTGGCAGGCGGTAACCGACGGCCTGCGAGCCCGGATTGAATATGAAATTATTCACGATGGCCACCCGAGTTCCACCCTTGGCCAGGGGATTTCGCTGTGAGCAATCGGCGTAGAGGTTGCGCGTAATCAGAATGTCCGTAGAATTATCCATGATCAGCGAACCCTTGGAGTGTTCGCCGCTCGCGTGGGTGGCGTGGCTAAGGCCTTCGGCAATGATGTTATTGCTTAACGTCACACGATGAGAGGTGTTTTTTCGCCATTCATCGGCCGTTGCACCCACAAACGCTTTGCCGGAAACACTCAGGTTTTCATCCACGGACCAGGAGAACGAACAGTGATCAATGATCACGTCTACACCGCCGCCTTCGGTGGACATACCGTCCGGCTCCCAACCAATTTTCTTCGCATACGAACCCGTGCCTGGTCGCACGCGAATATGTTGGACCAAGACGTCATGCGTCTCGATCGAAAGTCCGCCGCGAATCAGCGTGATACCGGGCGACGGCGCGGTCTGGCCCGCAATAGTCAGAAAGGGTTCCCGAATCGCTACTGACGTGTTGTGTGGAGCAGTTAGCGGGCTGAGGTCTATCACACCCCCGACCTCGAAAACAACGATTCGCGGTCCCTTCGTCCGCAGAGCCTCGACCAGCGACCCCGGCCCCGTTGCCGAGAGCGTGGTCACCCGTAAAATTTGCCCACCACGTCCGCCGGGCGTCGCAGCCGCCCAGCTCTCCGAACTCGGAAAGGCGATCCCATCCGCTGCGGCCAAGTAAGCCACCGTACACCATATCGCTACCCACCCTATCACACCAAGCCTGATGCTAGGGAAGCTAGATTCGAGCATGGTCACTTAAAGATCGAATGTCGCAGTAAAAATGAACTGGCGTGGATCGACAATGCGAAATGCACTTGGTCGGCCGTTCGGATAGGCGCTGATGGCCTGCAGTCGTCCACCCTCTTGGAGGTTGCGCACGTTCAGTTGGAGCTTTACGCCCACTTTTTCGGAAAAAATACGCAAGTTATATGCAACAAATGTGTCCGCATACCAGCGTGCCTTTTCGTAAATCGGTCGGTTCGGATCGAGTTCTGTAATTTGTGCGGGCAGTTGTTGCACGCCGTAGTAACCGATGGCGCCTTTATCCTCCCAGCGCAGTGCGCCTCCGACACTGAAGCGTTTCAAAACGGGATGCTCGGTAAGTCCGGCCAGTCGGTAGCTGTTAAGCAGGTTGACTCGATACTTACGAATTTGCGGGCGGCTCTTGCCCTCGGTGGCTTTCGCGAGATTGAGTGGAGCGGTCACACTGGCGGCAAGGTAGTCGGAAGCAGACGCAAGGTTGCCGTAACGATTGGTGAACCAAGGTACGTTGAGTTCCGGATCGATAAGTTTCTGCCAGACGGGCAATCGCTCGGCCACCCACCTGGAAAGGCCGGGCGCGATAGCCGAGGTACTTGACTCCAGCTCGGTCAGGTTGAGCTTCGCGGTCCAAAAATTCGCGGTATTATAGTTAAGCTCAAGCTCGGTGCCTTTTGAGCGGACGTTATCCACCTCTGCTAGCGTGGGGTTGAGGTTGGTAAGATATCTCGCGTCTAAGCCCGTGAGGTTGGCGACCTGTGTGTTGATCTGATCTTGGGTCAGCGTCTGATCTCGAGCCCGCGCGGCATTCGTCACCCAGGTGGTTGCGAGCGGCACGAGGTTGAACGGAGTCTGGGTGCGGTTTGAGGTATCAAAGTCGAGTCCGCGTGCACGAGTCGCCAGGGTGGTCGATTGGCTGTCGCGGGCATTGATTTGCTTGGTATCGTAGCGGGTAATGCGGACAACGAGTTTGCCATCAAAGAGATTCAGACCGAATCCGTAGTCACGCCCTTTACCAGCCGGATCGGGCACCGACTGGAGGTGCAGATCCAAGGCAGGCGAACTCGGTTCAAAGCTGTTCGAAGCGTTCGTGTGCAGACTAAGCCAGCGTAACGGCTTCACTACGACACCGGCCGTTTTCGTATGGCCGGAATTATAGGTCCAGTCGCCGGGCGCCCAGCGGTTGATGTCGGTCTGGCTAATGGTGATGCCGTCCGGCTGAATCGTCGGCGTGACGCCCGTGCGGTTATAGTTGCGATCTTCGCGCAGGCCAAAAGTGGTTACAATCCGGTCTTGCAGCAGGAAACTCTGGGCCACCGCACCCTTGGTCTTAAGTATGTTCCAAAGATTGCTCGTTCCAGCCGTGTCGGTGTCGACGTAAGCCGGCCCGATGACCGAGGGCTCGGTCCTGATAGCACCGGTCAATGCGTTGCCCCAGCGGTAATCATACTTGCCGGGTGCGAACGGCGCTGGGCCATAGTCGACATTGCGACCGACATTGTCGCCGACGTAGTAGCGAAAGTAACTGATCGTGGGAATCGTGGACGAGCTCGCCCGATTGAATCCGGCTGCAAGCCAATCGTGGCCGTCTAGGATGACATCGCGATAGGCAATTTGGCGCCGCTGGGTGTCCTTGTATTCCGCGTAGGTAGATAATTGGTGCAGACCAAGCCAGTGCAGTGCCCCTTTCTCGCTGCGCAGATCAAGTTTGTAAGCGAGCTGCGCGCGGTAGGTTTCACGCCGATAAGGTTGTTCGTAAGTGAGCGGGCGCCACACGCCGATGAACGGTCGCAGGAAAAAAGGGTTCACCGTGCCGTCCGGCAGACGCTCGTTAACGTCCATCACCAGATTTCCCGATGCACCTTGGCTGTCGGCCCGGCCGACCAGATCGCGACGGTTCCGCTGGGAATCCTCGCGCAGAAATCCCATCTGCAGCGCCAGCGTTTGCTGCCGTGTGTTTAGAAATATCTGCTCCACCTCGGCATTGCCAGTGAGCGTGCGATCGCGCAGGCGGTTGACTGCGGCGAGGTTCACTACAGACCAATTGTAGATTGCGCTGTTACTAACCGAAGGTGCATTAGAAAAAAGCGGCTGATTCGTACGCACGTCCTCGGGAGCAGTGTTGACGAGAAAGACCGATTGATCGCGGGAAGCTGGAGTAGTGGTGGTGGTTGCCTGCGTGATGCCCCAAAAGCCCACGGTGCCGTTGCCGTCGACGAACATCGTTGAATTTGACCTGCCCGTACCGGCAGTGTTCGAAAAATACGCGGGGAGGGTAGTAATACTAAACGTGCCTGTGCTTGGCACGCCGTTAAGGGTGACACGGGAGGTGACAGGATTCCAGGTAGGTGATCCTGAATTCAGCCAACCGGTGATCGTGTCACGCGGCGTCGAGGTGTTCGGTCGGTTGCCGGAGATTTTATAATACGAGTAGGACGCCCTTAGGGTCGTGAATTTGAAGGGCTGGTATTTCACCATGCCGTTGAGCCGCGTGGTGTCGGTGCCAGAGGGTTTACGGACAAATCCATCGTGCTGAAAGACTGCGCTACCTCGGATCGCCAAAACATTTCTTCTAAGCACACGGTTCAGATCCAGCCCGGTCCGGTAACCATCGAAACTATCGACCCGTGCGCTGACCTCGGAACGATTTCGCGTGAGATTTGCGGAGCTAGGCTGCAGGTTGACCGTGCCGGCGGCGCCACCGAGGCCAAAGATATTAGCATTGGGCCCGCGGCTGATTTCAACTGCGTCGATGTTGCTTGGATCGATCGGCACGCGCCCGCTCGTCTCGTAGTTACCGAATGAAATATTGGCTGGGCCGAGGCCGCGGACACGGTTGGCATTACTTGGGTTGAGCTGGGTGTTGTCGATGGGCGCGCCGTTGCGATCCACCGTGAAATCGGTAAAGGTGCCGGTACCCTCGGTCCCGGCCTCATAAAGAAATATATCGTTGATATCGAGTGCGGCGAAATCAGCCATCTGGGCCTTGGTCACGACGGTCAGCGAGGCGGCAAGGTCCTCCACTTTCGAGTTGAGGCGGGTGCCCGCCATTGTGTTCGCAGAGTAATAGCCCTGCCGGTCACCACGGACCTCAAAAGGTGAAATCACAACGGGGGTTTCACCGTTCTTATCGACGGCGGCAACGTTGGTCGCCGGCAAGCCCTGTGCGTGCAGAAGAGACAGAGTGCCGATCGACAAGACAAGAAATTGTCCAAGCCGCGGCAATAAGAAGCGAACCTTCAATTGCGAAAGCCTCAGTTTTGAAATCGTAGTGCTCATAACGATCCTCATAGGTCCGAAGTCACGGTTAGCGCCGCCGTTGAAATGCGCAGCCGCATGCTCTCATGAGGCGATGCTTCCTTGTGTGCACAGCTAGCTGGGCAGGCCCTAGTGTCCTGAAAATCAACCGCAGCGAAGTGACCGAGATTAAACGTTGAAATGACTGGGGAGGTAGAGGGCGCTTTCACCTCTACGCGCGCACCATGCTGCGCGCCACATTGAACATTGCGTTGCGCGTTATGGATTAAATAGCCACCGTTTGGCGTGATAAGCGCGCGCGAAATGCACGGTAAGATCGAGACGAACAGGCAGAGGTGGCGAGCAAACTGGAGGGAGAGCCGCAAACGAGAGACATCGATCATGTGAGTGCACGTGATAGTTGTTCGCGGCAACGAACCGACGGCATTCGCGTGACGTTACGGTAACAATCCCGACATTTAAATGTAAGGAAAGCATGCGACGTTAAGCTCACGAATTAGCCCCGATTAACAAAATCCTATTTTTTAGAACTCGCTGGATCCACATTGAGATCTTACACGCTGGACATCGCTGCCATCTGAAAATGAAGCTGGCTGGTTCAAGAACCGTCGATGCGAGAGTGCCTAGTCCTTGCAGATAAAAAAACGTGCCGCTGCCTTAGGCCTGCTCTCGATATTTCATGTCGCTATTCTTTGCTAGCAGCTTCACCCAGCCACGCCTCAATATACCGAAGGCTCTAGCGAAAAGTCATCTGAGCAAAACCCAACTTCAAAAAAGTGGTCCCACGGCGAAAGAGCGTCGCTGCTAAGAGCTGGCACCCCGCACGTTGCATATGCACGCTGAAACTCGCAGTGAGGAATACGCGCCATGACATGGGTGAAGAGGGTTTGACCGGTGTTTATACAATGTCCGACCACCCAAAGCGCCCTCCGGGTTCAAATCGTGAGCAGCCTCTTAAAGCCTTAACTCCATGCAAAAATGGTGCTTACATTACGCCATTGGTCACTGAGTGAGACAATATTGGGGTAAACGCCGCGCTTTTTTTAGGTTTAAATTTAGGCACCTGTCTTACCATATGTTCACGCGCTCGGCGCGCTTCCGACGCATCGCTGCACCCTCGGGGACGCCGAAGGCCGCGGCAAATTCATCGAGATTAGTCAGCGGGCCATTAGCGCGATATTCTCCAGGTGAATGCGGATCGGTCATGACGCGCATTCGCAAATTTTCCGGGCGAATGTTATTACGCCAGATTGTCGCCCAGCTCAGAAAAAAACGCTGCTCGGGCGTGAACCCGTCGATCGGCGTGCGTGGTTGATCGGCAAGGGCTTTTTGCAGAGCGGCGTAGGCAATTTTGACTCCGCCGAGATCGGCGATGTTTTCTCCGAGCGTAAGTTCGCCGTTGAGATTGAGGCCGGGCAGCGGCGCATAGCCGGCAAATTGCTTCACCACCACGGACGCGCGTTCCTTAAAACGGGCCGCGCTCTCAGGTGTCCACCAATCAGTAAGATTACCCTGCGCATCAAATTGTCGGCCTTGGTCGTCGAAGCCGTGGGTCATTTCATGCCCGATCACCGTGCCGATACCACCATAGTTGACCGCATCGTCAGCTTTGGAATCAAAAAAGGGCGGCTGCAATATTCCAGCGGGAAACGCAATGCCGTTAACCGAAGGACTGTAGTAAGCGTTCACGGTAGGGGGCGTCATGCCCCACTCGGCTTTATCGACCGGCTGACCGATTTTGCGAAAATTACGCCGTGTCTCAAATTCAGCTGCACGGAACACATTCAACACGTGAGCCCCGCGATCAATTTTGACTGTGCTGTAATCTTTCCACGTATCGGGATAACCCATCTTCACGGTGAATGCATCGAGCTTGGCTAGCGCGCGGGTGCGCGTGGGTGCATCCATCCACTCAAGCGTTTCCAAACGCGCCCGCAAGACGGCGCGTAAGTCGGCGACAAGCTTGAGCACACGCGCCTTGGCTTCGGGTGGAAAATATTCGGCGACGTAGAGCTGACCGAGGGCCTCGCCCAACGAATTATCGGTCTGAGCCACGATGCGTTTCCAGCGCGCCTTCAACGCCGTGGTACCGTTGAGCGTCGTACCGAAAAAGGCGAAATTCTCATTCACAAACGCAGCGCCGAGATGGGGCGCGGCTGCGCGTATGAGATGCCAGCGGAGATAAGTTTGCCAATCTGCGATGGACGTCGCGGTCAATTCCGCTGCAAAGGCTTTGTAAAAATCTGGGTGCGCGAGATTGATCTCGGTAAACGGTGGAGTTTCGACCGCTTTGAAATACGCCACCCAATCGAGTGCGCCCGTAGTTTTAGCCAGATCCGTGACCGGCATTTTATGATAACTCGCGTAAGGATTGCGCAGGAGCACGCGCTTTAAAGAGGCGGAGGCGAACTTGGTCTCGAGCGCGATAACGGCAGCAGCGGCGCTATCTGCGACCGTCGGCGCATCGCCAAGCAGAACAAACATTTTACTCACGTGGGCGCGGTAGGCAGCGCGGATGTTTTTTGATTTCTCGTCGTCGTTTAGATAATAATCGCGATCCGGCAAAGAGAGCCCGCCTTGACGGAGTTGAGCGATCTCAAGGTTACTATTTTTCGCGTCGGCTCCGCTGTAAAAACCGAAACCTGCGCGGACACCCATCCGATGAAATCGCGCGAGCGAGGCCATGATGTCGTCGGGTGTTTTAATCGCAGCAATGTACGCAAACTCAGGCGCAAGCGGACGTGTGCCCGCGGCTTCGATAGCCGCTTCGTCCATGCCGCTAGCGTAAAAATCACCGACAAGTTTCTCAATCGCCGAAGGCGTCTTGGCGGCCGCAGCACGTTCCAAAATCGTGTGAAGATTTTTTTGATTATCTTCCTGAAGAACGGAGAAGCCGCCCCAGCGACTTTCTTCGGCTGGGACGGGATTATTTTTCAACCACGCCCCATTCGCGTAGCGATAGAAATCGTCCTGCGGGCGGATTTCGGGATCAAAATTTTTCGGATTAATTTCCGCGTGAGCGAGAGTGCTCAACACGAGGACAAAGGCGGCGTGGGCCGCGCGGGTAATAGTTCGCATGGGGCAAACTTTCTCGGGGCCGTCGCGCCGCGCAAGCCCGTTATCTTTTACTACCACCAAGCAGTAAAAAGCCCCGGCCAGGGCCGGGGCTTGAAAAAACGAAACTAATCGTACTCAGCGCAGGAACGCTTCGTGCAAGCCACCGTCGACGGTGACGATCTGGCCGGTGGTTTTGCTGAGGCGCTGCGAAACCAGGAGGAAATACGCTTCCGCCTGGTCGGCAGGCGTGATCGGCGCCTTCGTCAGCGTGCGGTCAGCGTAGAATTGAGCCAGTTTCGATACGAGCGAATCAGTCGCTTCGTCTTCCTTGTAAGGGATGTTGTATTTCGCGAGTGAACCGATGACACGGTCCCGCGGGAACATCGCGGAGCCTTGAACAACGGTGGCAGGAGCGACGCCGTTCACACGAACCAGCGGGGCGAGTTCGATGGCGAGTTCGCGCACGAGATGGTTGGCGGCGGCCTTCGAGCAGTCGTAGGCCAGCGAACCTTTTTTCGCAACGGCAGCATTAGCCGAAGTCGTGAGCACGAGCTGACCTTTAAGGCCCTGTTCTTTCCAGGTCTTAAGCGCTTCGTCGCCGACGATGTAGCTGCCAGTGACGTTGACGCCAAAGGTGAACGCCCACTTGTCGTCGGGAATGTGGCCGGTCGTATCGCTCGGCCAGAAGACGCCGGCGGTGACGCAGATGGAGTCAAAGCCGCCGTAGGCGAGCGCCACGTCGTCAAGCATGGCGCGCACGCTGGCGCGATCAACGATGTTAGCCGCTAGACCGAGCGCGGGACCGCAGGCGGAAAGTCCGGAACCGGCGACCCCGATACCGACGCCGTATTTGTCGGTAATCTCTTTGGCCGTGGCTTGAGCCGTCTCGATCTTCATGTCTACGCACACGATGTGAGCACCCTCTTTGACGATGCGGTGCGCGGTTTCTTTGCCGATACCTGAGCCGGCGCCGACGACGATGACAACTTGGCGCGCGAGTTCTTTTTCGGCGGGCATGCGCTTCAATTTTGCTTCTTCCAGAAGCCAGTATTCGATGTCGAATGCTTCCTGCTGCGGGAGGGCGATGTAAGTGTCGATCGCCTCAGCACCGCGCATGACTTCAACCGCGCAATTATAGAATTCTGCAGTAACGCGGCTCTCGGATTTATCTTTGCCCCAAGCGATCAGGCCGACGCCAGGGATGAGCACGACCGTGGGATTCGGGTCGCGCATCGCAGGCGAGTTGGCGTGTTTGCACTTGGTGTAGTAAGCGGCGTAGTCCTTGCGATAAGCCTCGAGGCCGGCGGCAAGTTTTTGTTTCAGCGCGGCGGTGTCTTCGGCCTGCGGATTCCAATCCACGTAGAGTGGCTTGATCTTCGTGCGCAGGAAATGGTCGGGGCAACTCGTACCAAGTTCAGCGAGACGAGCGGCGTCTTTGGAGTTTACGAAGCGGAGGATTTTTTCGTCGTCCTGCACGGTGCCAATGAGGCGCTTGGCCTTAGAGACTTGGCCACGGAACCAAGGAAGAATCGCGGCGAAGGTCGCGCGACGTTGTTCAGGCGGGAGCGTGGCGTATTTAGCGCCGCCGAAAGCCGCGGCGTCGCCGCCCTTGGCTTGATATTTATTTTCGATGAAGGCGGAGGCTTTCTCGATGCAATCGAGCGTGTAAGTGTAGCAGGCTTTTTCTTCGTTAGCCCAAGAGATAAAGCCGTGTTGGCCCATCATGATGGATTTAACGTTCGGATTTTTTTGGACGATGGCCTGCATCGCGAGTCCGAGCTCGAAACCGGGACGCATCCAAGGTACATAAGCCATTTCACCGCCGAAAATTTCCTGCGTGAGTTTTTCGCAGTGCTTCGAGGCCGCGATCGAGATGATCGCGTTGGGGTGCATGTGATCGACAAATTTCGCAGGCAGAAAACTGTGCAGCGGCGTGTCGATCGAGGAAGCGCGGGGGTTGAGGTTGAAGGTGGCGTGCGCCTGCATGCCGACCATGTCATCCTCAGCAGGAGCCTTCAGACCCTTGTCAGGTCGGGCGGCGTAGAGTTGCTGCATATCGAGCAATTTTTGCTGATAAAGAGAGGAGAAATTTTCGCGCGTACTGGTGCGGAGATCGCCGCCCGAGCCTTTAACCCAGAGTACTTCCGTAGGCTGGCCGGTGAGCGGATCTTTCTCTGAAATTTTGGAAGAAGTATTACCGCCACCCGTGTTGGTGATGCGTTGATCGCTACCAAGAATATTGGAGCGATAGACGAGGCGGCCGACGGGATCGAGGGCGGCGGCTTGAGCGTCGTCCCAGAGAAAGTTCACGAATTTATAGGATTTCATGGAGTTAAAAAAGGGGAGGAATCAGTTAGCGCAATCCGAGCATTTTTTCACGGTAAAGCTCATCAGGCCGACCGGCGATGCGTGACGCTACCGAGGCGGACAGAAAACGTGGCGAACCGAGCGCAACGGCACCGGCATAAATTTCTGCCGCCTTTACGGCCATTAATGTCGCCGCTAACACTGCCTCAGGCGTACCGCCAAGTGTGATCAAACCGTGGTTCTCAAGCAGGATCACGCGCGGGGCGCGGGCGAGACGTTTCACGTAAGCGAGAACACTACGGCGGATCGCCTGCGCGAGCTTCAAACCCGGATCGACGTAAGGCACGAGCACGAATTCTGTCCCGCAGCACACGATCTCGTCAGGGCAAAGTCGGCGGGTGGCAAAGCTCTTCGCATGCGGCGTACACAAAATGGCATTCACTGCAATCGGGTGAGTATGGCCGACAAAATTTACCCCCGGCAATGTAAGTAGCCACGCGTGAAACATCGCTTCGACCGAAGGTTTTTTACCCACAGGATCTACCCGCGCGGCCAACAAGCGTTCATCCACGGCGGTGTCGGCGAGATTTTTTTCCTCTAGCAGTGAAACAAGCGGTTCAATCCGACACGCCGACACGCCGACCGGTGAGAGGGTGGCTAAATTAGAGCCGCTAGCTTTGACTAAAAACGTATCGCTTCCGAGTCGGGTCGAGGTGTTGCCTTCACCGAGAATCGCCAGTTTGCGCTCCTCGCGACCGAGTTGGTGCGAGAGTTCGAGCAACCGAGCAAGCGAATCGGAGGCGGGAACAGATGAAGATTTCACGGCCATGAAGAAACGACAGCAAAATGAGAGATAGTGCGAGATTCCACCAAAATCTCTCAATCTGTGCTTTATACTGTGTGGCGGATCACAGCTCGACGTTGTCGATCAACCGCACTTCGTCGATCCAAGCAGAGATCGCCAACAAACTCCGGCCCGGGACAACTTCGCGTAAAGTTTCCATGGTCTGAGTATCAACGATAGCGACGTAAATGACACGCACACGACGGTGTTGCCCCATGATATGCGTCGCCTCGGCGATCAAGCGATCGGGACTACGCACGCCACTATCGGCCATTTCTTTGGCGCGTTTAAGCGCTTTACTGAGCGCGAGAGCCTCCTGACGCTGATTGGATGTGAACTCGCGGTTACGCACCCCTGCCGCAAGACCATCCGCTTCGCGGACCGTGGGCACGACCACGATTTCCACGGGGAAATTTAACTCCTCAGCCATGCGGCGCACGACGGCGGCCCGTTGCACCGTTTTTTGTCCAAAGAAAACCGCGTGCGGTCGGACGATGTTAAACAGTTTCGCCATGACCGTAGTCACCGCTCGGAAATGTCCCGGCCTTGAAGCTCCGCACAAAGGCTTACTCGTCGCTTCCTCGCTGACGAACGTCGCGTAACCGCGCGGCAATAACACATCCTGTTTTGGCGAAAACACCACATCAGCGCCGCTAGCCTCACAGAGTGCGAGGTCTTCGAGCGGCGTGCGCGGATATTGCTCGAAGCGCTCATTTGGCCCGAACTGCAGCGGATTCAGAAAAATGGAAACCACGACCCTATCCGCACGTGCCTTGGCCGCGCAGATCATCGCCGCTTGGCCGGCATGAAGCGCGCCCATCGTGGGCACCAGCGCGAGTGTCTTGCCGGCCGCACGCCATGCGGTTACCTCAGCAGCCATCTCCGTCACGGATTCAATTATTTTCATAGGGGTATACCGATTTGGACTAACGTCGGGCTTGAACAAACTAGTCCCGCCGCGTTTGTTCAAGTTTTTCGCCTCAATCCAGCGACCCTTCTTACGCAAAATCCTCACAAATTTTTACCGAAACGCACCATGATCCGCATCAACGAAAACTACACCAAGCTCAAGGCCTCCTATCTTTTCGCCGACATCGCCAAGCGTGTAAGCGCCTACGTCGCCGCAAACCCTGATAAACCAGTAATCCGCCTGGGCATCGGAGACGTCACCGAACCCCTGCCAGCCGTTTGCACCGCCGCGCTCCACGCTGCTACCGACGAGATGGCCGTGCGCGCCACCTTCAAAGGCTACGGCCCCGAGCAAGGCTACGCCTTCCTCCGTGATGCCGTCGCGCAACACGACTACGCTGCCCGTGGCTGCGCCATCGAAGCCGACGAAATTTTCATCTCCGACGGCTCCAAATGCGATTGCGGTAACATCCAGGAAATTTTCGCCACCGAAGGCCTGAAGCTCGCTATCCCTGATCCCGTTTACCCCGTCTACATCGACACCAACGTCATGGCGGGTCGCACCGGTCCCAACCTCGATGGCCGCTACGCCGGCATCACTTACCTAGATTGCACGCCGACCAACGGCTACGTGCCCGCTATCCCGAGCAACGCGACCGATCTCATCTATCTGTGTTTCCCCAATAACCCCACCGGCGCCGTCGCCACGCGAGCACAACTCACCGCTTGGGTAGCCTACGCCAAAGCCAATAACGCTATCATCCTCTTCGACTCCGCCTACGAAGCCTACATCCGTGACCCGCAAATCCCCCACTCAATCTACGAAATCCCAGGCGCACGCGACGTAGCTATCGAGTTCCGTAGCTTCTCCAAAACTGCCGGCTTCACTGGGACCCGCTGCGCTTACACCGTGGTTCCTAAGACGCTCGTGGCCTATGACCTAGCCGGCCAAACCCACTCCGTTCACGCACTCTGGAATCGCCGCCACACCACAAAATTCAATGGCGTCGCCTACCCGATCCAAAAAGCCGCCGCTGCGATCTATACGCCCGAAGGCAAAGCCCAAGTCAAAGCCATGACCGACTTTTACCTCGCCAACGCCGCGCTCATCCGCACCGCAGTCAACCAACTCGGTCTAAGCTGCGTCGGTGGGGACAACGCACCCTATATCTGGGTAAACACTGGCCGCGATTCTTGGGAATTCTTCGATCTTTTGCTCAACAACGCCCAAGTCGTCTGCACGCCCGGCGCCGGCTTTGGCAAATGCGGCGAAGGCCACGTGCGCATCAGTGCCTTCAATTCCCGCGCCAACGTCGAAGCCGCCCTCGAACGCATCGCCACGGCGCTGAAGAAATAACAGCGCAGCAAACTCCGCAAAAAAAACGGCGGTCTTAAGCGAGATCGCCGCAACGCGACGGGCCGACCAAGGCCCGTTTTTTTTTGCCGTCACCAAGCGTTACAACTTTGCTGGTAACACCCCAGCCACGTCTTCGCTAAGAGCCGCTACGGCAGCACTCAAACGTGCAGCCAATTGAGAAAAATCTTTGCCATCCCATGCAGTTTCAGGCGCGGCAAAACGCCGGCGCGCCACCACTTCGCCAAGTGCACCGATACGCATGACCTCAATCATTGCCACGAGCTGCACCACGCCGGAACCACCGCCGGGAGGCAGCACGCCTTCGCAGCGGATTAGGCGCACACTCACATCAAAATCACGCGGCTCCTCAAACGGAAACGGCTGCACAAACACCCGGCCAACCGTCGGCGAGGCCAATATCTGTGCGCGCAACGAGTGCAAAATTACTTGCTCCAGCGGCTCCGCCCAACGCGCCTCAGAAGGAAACGACAGCTCGTTTTCTCCAGTGCGTACAACGAGCGAGCCTTTCTTCAAGTAGGGCGCGAGCTCGACATTTCTCAAACCAATGCGTAATCCGCCGTTAATTGGCTGTGCACCCGTCGCACCCACTGAGGGGGCCGAGAGCACATAATAACGCGTGGTGTCGGCGCTCGGCGCAGGAATGACGTTGCAACCCGTCGCGAGCAACGCGCTGGCGCAGAGCGCCAGCACCGCTCGATACCCTAAATCCTGCGTGAATAATTTCTGAATGCTCATACGCGCGATGGGGGAAAGTTAATGATCGGTGAGTGGAAACGCTCAACGCGGCGCCTTCTTGCCGGTGAGCAGAGCGTTGGGGTTGCGTTCCAGGAAATCAGCGAGGCGTTGCACCGCATCAGCGGCTTCGGAGAGTTTGCCGAAAGCCTCACCCGCGCCTTCGCCCAGGCCCTGTTGCGCGTTGATGAAATTACGCAGCGTGAGTGCGGTGGCGTTGAAATTCTGGAGCGTCTCCTGCGCCTTGCCGAGGGTGGCGTGGACATCTGCGCCAGCCGTCGTCACTTGGCCATCAAGCTTCGCCAAGGTCGTGCGCAGGTCGACAAGCGTGGCATTAAGATTTACGAATGCTTCTTTAAGCTCAGGAGAACTCGCAAGCGTTTCGACCGCGGCGCCGGTGCGTTGCCACTGGGTGCTTACCCCCTTCAAATCTAGACCGTCGACTTGACGACGGGTTGTCGCGAGCAAGGTTTTAAGCTCCACGGAAAGTCCGTCGAAATCGATCTTCCGCACCTTGGAGAGGATCTCGCTCGCGCTGGCCTGAAACTCCGAGATCGCTGATGGCACCGCCGGTACGACAACATACTTTAACTCCGTCGTGCGGGAGTCTGCTGGGAATTCCTTGGGGTTCAAAAAATCTAGCTCAACGAACAACATACCCGTCGCGAGTCCTAACACGCCAAGTTGAGCGCGCAGACCGTGGTCGATCAGAGACTGTAATTCACCACGCTCCGCGACGTTGATCAACGTGCCTTGACTGTTAGTAAGAGTATTGCGGCTGAATTCACAGGTAACGACCACAACCGAGTGATTTTTGCGTTCGTCGTAACGGACCGTAAGATCAGCTACACGACCGACACGAACGCCGCGCAACTTCACCGGCGAACCGAGATCCAGCCCATGAATTGATTCGTCGAAGTACACCACAAACCGCTGCGGCTTGGAGAAAAAGTTCACACCACCAAAAGCCAGCAACACGACGATGCCGAGCGCAAACGCTCCCAGCGCAAACGCTCCGACTATGGCGGGACTAACCTTGGTTTTCACGTTAATAGAATAAGAAGCAAAATTAGGTTAAAAGGACAGCCGGAAGCTGCGTGGGGTGCAGACATCACACAACTTGTGTAACAGCGATGGAAATGCGCGCATCATAAAATCGGTACTTTGCCCGTGCCGCGCGTCAGAAATTCCTTCACGCGGGGATCCCCACTGGTCGTCGCAAGTGTGCGCGGCGCACCTTCGGCGATGATGCCCTGCGCCTGCTTTTCGAGCATGATGACACGGTCGGCGATATCGTAGATCGAAGCCAATTCGTGAGACACCACCACGATCGTCGTCCCAAACATCGCCCGGATTTCTACGATCAATTCGTCGAGCTTGCGCGAAGTCACCGGATCCAGCCCTGCCGACGGTTCGTCAAAAAACAAAATCTCCGGATCAAGTGCCAAGGCCCGCGCCAAACCCGCGCGTTTCTTCATGCCGCCCGAGATCTCCGCAGGATAATAATCCTCGTAGCCACCCAACCCCACTTGCCCGAGTTTGAGCGCGGATAGTTCCTCAATCTCGCGCCGCGTGAACGACGTATATTCCTCAAGCGGCAACGCCACGTTCTGCCTCAAAGTTAGCGAACTCCAAAGGGCACCACCTTGAAAGAGCATCCCAAAATGCCGCAACTGCGCTCGGCGCGTTCCAGCATCGGCTTCCGAAAACGGCGCTCCGAGAAACCGCACACTTCCGCCAGTCGGGGAGTTCAAACCCACCAGATGCCGCAGCAGAGTGCTTTTGCCGCATCCTGAACCGCCCACGATGAAAAAAATCTCCCCGCGAGCGACCTTGAAGGTCACATCCCGCAAAATCGTCTGCTCGCCGTAGCCGCAGACTAAGCCGCTCACCTCGATCGCCGGACCGCTGTTGTGAGAGTGATTACGGTTCCGCGTACTCATAACCCAAGAATGTTAAATGCCACCGCGAAAAAAGCGTCGGATACGATAATCAATAAGATCGCCGTCACCACCGCCGAAGTCGCTGCCCGCCCAACCCCGGCCGCGCTACGGTCTGCCTGTAAACCACGTAAACAACCCGCTAAGCCGATTAATAGGCCAAAAGTCAGCGCCTTGAACAAACCCGTGTTCACATCCGAAAGATCAATGATGCTCTGAGTCTCGATCCAATACGCCGCCGGCGGAATCTGGAGCACCCCGAGCGCCACGATCATACCACCCAAGATGCCTACACAGTTGGCGTAAAGGGCCAGTAGCGGCATCATCAATCCGAGCGCCACAATTCGAGGCAGCACCAAAAAATCTACCGGCGAAATCCCCAATGCCGCCAGCGCATCGATTTCTTCGTTGGCCTTCATGTTGCCAAGCGTCGCTGCGAACGCCGCGCCCGTGCGCCCCGCCAACACGATTGCCGCCATCATCGGCCCCATCTCGCGCACGACCGACAGGCCCACTAAATCCGCTACATAAATATCCGCGCCAAACTGCCGGAGCTGCACCGCCGCCTGATAAGCCATGATTAGCCCGACTAGGAAACTGATCAGGCTCACGATAGGTAAGGCCATCGCACCGCATTGCTGCATCTCATCGACGCAGTCACGCCAGCGAAATTTATGAGGCAACCGCAACAGCCGCCACGCACTAATCACGCACTCGCCTACAAACGCGATGATCTCCCGTGCCTTCTTCCAAGCATCCTGCGTCGCCAGCCCAACGCTGGTTAAAAAATTCTCCGAGCGGTCCAAGGGCACGCTCGTCTCGTGCGAAGCGACCAACTGCCCAAGCAAGGTTCGCACCTTCTGCGGCACTGCCTCGAGATCGCAGTGCACTTCGTCCGCCCGACACCGCTGTTGGACTTCAAAAATAAACAGCAGCAGCGACGAATCCCAGCGCTCCACCGCATCCATCACGATTTTAACGCGGGCTGGTTTTTCCTTGCCCACGCAATCCGCCCAGCGCGGGGGCGCGGCCGTGATGCGCCAAACGCCAGCCAGAATCACCGTACAACCCTCCGCGCCCGTTTGGAGGGTTACGCGGGCCTGCGGTTGCTGGACTTTATCAGACATGAACTCGGTTGTAGCGGTCTCCGAACAAAACCAAACCCTAAAAAATTTCCGTGCCTCCACCCCACCCTCGCCGCCAATCTTATCTTTCATGCAGTTTCGCACCCTTCTCTTCGACCTGGACGGCACACTCATCGACCACTTTGCCGCCATCCATCGCTGTTACGCGCACACTCTGCCGCAACTCGGCCTACCCAGGCCCACGCTCGCCCAGGTACGCGACGCGGTCGGCGGCGGCCTCGAAAACGCCCTGCTTAAGTTCATTCGCCCGGACCAAGTTCCAGCTGCCGTAAAAATTTACCGCGCTTACTGGGATCGCACCATGCTCGACGATGTCGCCGCCCTCCCCGGCGCCCTTGAACTTCTGCGCCATCTGCACACTCGCGGCCTAACCGTCGCGATTTTTACTAACAAACACGCTCCATCCTCCCGTCTCATCGCTAACCACCTAGGTTTCACACCCTTCATCGCCAATAATTTTGGTGCCCAAGATACCCCCTGGCTCAAGCCAGACCTGGCCTTCACCGCCCACGTGCTCACCACACTTCACGCCGACGCAGCTACGACGCTGCTGATCGGCGATTCCCCATTCGATGTCCAAGCCGCAATCAATGCCGGCTTCCCCTGCTGGGCCGTGACGACAGGCACACACCAAGCTGCAGAACTACAAGCCGCCGGCGCCACAAGGGTTTTTGCTAACCTTACCGAAATCCAAGCCGCCCTCAGCGGCTGAGCCCGCGCACCCGCACGACTTCCAATTCAACGCCCGCAGCGACACGACGATGTCGCGTAGAAACGCGGTCAACGCCGCGATCAAACAAACGATACTCGCCAAAAAAATCACCACCATCTCGACGGCGAACTCGCGCTCGAGCACTGCATCCACGAAAATAATCATCACGAGTACGCACGCTAGCAGCATGCTCAACCCAGCAAACATCACCGCCCGCTGCACGAGTCGCGCCCGCCGCCACAATATATCCAGCTGATTTTCCAAGTGCTCGCGCTCCTCGCTTTCCTGTGAAGCCGCCTGCCGCACTTGGCCCGCCAGGATCCGCGTGCGGTCCACGACGCGCGCCATCCGGTTGGTTAAAGTGATCATCAAGCCACCGACGCCGCTCAATAAAATCACCGGCGTGATCGCCAACTGAATCACTGGCAAAAACGAACTGGGTACGATCGTATTCATCTAGCCAACCTGAGCCGCTCGCCAGCCTCCCGCAATCCTCGGTTTGCCACGGCGCGATTTCCCGCTTCACCTTCCCTCGCCCGTGCCACCGCCCGCCGCCAATTCCACGCTCACCGGCGTCCTCGAACGCATCATTTTCCACAACGAGGAAAATCATTACACCATCGCGGAATTTCGCCCCGATACCCGCCCAGTTGCTGTAAAAACTCCACCCTCCACGGAAGAGAAAATCGAAAAGGTCACCATCGTCGGCGCCCTGCCCAGCGTCGAATGCGGCGAGACACTCCACCTGACCGGCGAGTGGACCCAGCACTCCCAACACGGCGCCCAGTTCAAAATCGCCGCCTTCAAAAGCGAACTTCCCGCCAGCGTCTACGGCATCCGCAAATACCTCGGTAGCGGGCTCGTACCAGGCATTGGCAAAGCTTACGCCAATAAAATTGTAGATGCCCTTGGCACCGATACGTTCCGCGTCCTATCTGAAGAATCCGGAAAACTCCGCGACGTCCCCGGGATCGGCCCGAAACGCGCCACCGCCATCAAAGCTGCTTGGGACGCCAAACGCACTGAGCGCGAACTCTACATTTTTCTACAAACCTACGGTGTCACGCCCAGCCAATGCGTGAAGCTCGTCGAGCGCTATGGCGCCCAAGCTAAACCCATTCTTCTAGAGCAACCCTACCGCGTCGCCCGCGAGATCGACGGCATCGGTTTCAAAACCGCCGACCGTATCGCCATCAACCTCGGCTTCGCCAACGATGCCCCGCCCCGCCTCGACGCCGGCCTCATCTACGCTCTCGAGACACTCCAGGACGAGGGACACACCGCCTACCGCGAAGCCGATCTCCAAGACTACGCCGCCACAATGCTTGAGACGAGCGGCGACCACATCAGCGCCCGCATCGACGCCCTCGTCCAAGCCAAAGTCCTATCGCGTCATCAACCCACCGGTGTGGAAAACCCACTCCCCGGTTCCGCGCTGATCCAGCTCACACACCACGACCGCGCCGAACAAAAAATTGCCGAGGTCGTTGCCCGCCTTGCCCGCACCGGCAGCGGCCTGCCCGCCATCAAAGCCGACGCTGCAGTCACCTGGGCGGAAGCCAAAGCCGGCTTCACTTTCCACGAGCTCCAACGTACTGCCGTCAAAAATGCCCTCACTAAAAAATTTACGATCCTGACTGGTGGCCCAGGAACGGGAAAAACCAGTATTTTGCGAGCGCTCGTCGAAATCTTAAAAGCCAAAAAGGTCCGCGTCCATCTCGCCGCTCCCACCGGCCGAGCCGCGCAACGTCTCGCCCAGACCACCGGTGGCTTCGCGACTACGATCCACCGCCTCCTTAAATACGACCCCGCCAGCGGTGGCTTCGTCGCCAACGAAGCCGCACCTCTCGCCACCGATTTCCTCATCGTAGACGAGGCCTCGATGCTCGATAACCGGCTTGCCTCCGCGCTTCTCCAGGCCGTCCCGTCGCGCGCGCATCTGCTTTTCGTCGGCGACACCGACCAGCTCCCGAGCGTCGGCGCTGGCAACGTCCTCAAAGACCTCATTGCCGTCGCCACTGCCGAGTCCTCGCCGCACGCGCCGGCCGTCACGCGGCTCGCCGTCATCTACCGCCAACAAGGCCAGAGCCAGATCGTCACCACCGCTCACGCCATTAACGCCGGCGACCCGTCTCTGCCACCCGCCGTCAACGAAGTCTCCGCCACCCAAGTCTGGGCCGATCTCACCTTCATCGTAGCCACCGACGCCGAGGATTGCGTCCGCAAGACCCTCGAACTTGTCACCACTTTTATCCCGCAAAAATTAAAATGGCCGCACCCGATCCGCGATTTGCAGGTCCTCGCGCCGATGCACAAAGGCGTCGCTGGCGTTGGCAATTTTAACATCCAACTCCAAGCCGCGCTCAACCCCAGCCCGCGCGGCGCCAAAGCCCTGCGCACCCCGAGCGGCGAATTTCGCACCGGTGACAAGCTCATCCAGCTACGCAACAACTACGACAAAAACCTCTTCAACGGTGACATCGGCGTCATCACCGCGATCGACGCCGAGGGCGGCACGTTCACGGCGGATTTCGATGGCGACGTCCACACGTTTGAGCGCGGTGAGTTTAACGACCTCGCCCTCGCTTACACGGTGAGTATCCATAAATCCCAAGGCAGCGAATACCCCGTCGTGATCGTGCCGCTACTGAAGGCGCATTTCATGATGCTGCAGCGCAACTTGATTTACACCGCGATCACGCGTGGCCGGAAAAAAGTCTTCATCATCGGCGAACCCGCCGCCTACGCCATGGCCGTGCGCAACGCCGAATCCAAAACGCGCTCGACCCACCTCCGCGAAAAAATTACGGCCATTCCTGCCGCCAAAGTCTCATGATTTTCGCCCGAGTCTGGTTCACAATTTTGGTGCTCATGCTTAGCGCAGGTTGCTCCACGACGCCACTTCCAAGCGTCGCTCAAATTACGCAGCCCGCCGAATTCTGGATCGATCTCATCCAAGCCGAAGAAGTTTCCAAAGCCGATGTCTTTACCGATATCGCCACCGCGGGCGCCGTTTACATCGGCGAAGCTCACACAATCGCGCGCCACCACGCCATCCAGCTTGAAATTCTCCAGCAACTCTTCCTTCGCAAACTTCCCCTTGTGCTGTGCTTCGAGCAGCTTGAAGCACGCGACCAACCAGCCATCGACCGATACAACCGCCGCGACATCGATTTCGAAACCCTCGCACGCGAAATAGACTGGTCCAAGAAATGGGCCAACTACCTCGACTACCGCGCGCTCTGTGAATTTGCCCGCCTCCAGGGCATTCCCATCCGCGCCCTCAACGCTCCCTCCGCCACCATCCGCGCCGTCAGTCGCGGCGGCGGCCTCGCCCTCCTCCTACCCGAACTGCGGGCGCAACTCCCTGCCGAGATTTTTACGGCCGATCCCGACTACGAGCGCCTCACCAACCTTCAGCTCGCTCAACACATGGCGCTCGATCCCGCCAAACTCCGTCCGGTCTTCGAAGCCCAAGCCGCCCGCGACGAAACCATGGCGGTCAACATCGTCATCGCCCGCCGTGTGCAAGCCCCTCCCGACGAGCCGCGCACCGCTGTCGTAATTCTCGGCGCCGGCCACATGCGCTACGGTCTCGGCACCGCCGAGCGCGTCCGCCGGCGCGACCCTGGCATCGTCGAGCGTCTCATTCTCATCTCCGAAAGCGGGCAGGGCCAATTGACTCCCGAACAAAAAGCCCAATCACGCGACATCACTATCGCCCACGGTGATCTTCGCCCTGTCGGCCGACCGCCTGCGGATTACGTTCGCGTGCTCCCTATCGCCGCGACCACAACCGATCCGGCTCCAACCCCAGCCCGAGCACCGTAACCGTTAAACTTAAACTTTCCCATGCTCCGCTCGATTTTTTGCCGCAATCTCACGCTCGGTATCGCCACTTTTTTTCTTGTGCTCGCTCACCTCGCGGCCGCCCCCATGTTTTCCGAACTCTGGGGCGAAGCCGGCGAGAAATGGTCCGCCCCGAGTCGCCTCCCCGATTTTTCCTACGCCGGTTACCATCGTGGCGAACAACCGATCCCCGAATTACCGCGCGCAACCAACGTCCATGATTTCGGCGCCCGCGGCGACGGCGTGACCGACGACACCCGCGCGCTCCAGGCCGCAATCGATGCCACTACGGCGGGTGCTGTTTATCTGCCGCCCGGGCGTTACCTCGTTTCCGATTATCTCCGCCTCACACGCAGCGGCGTCGTCCTGCGCGGCGCGGGGCGCGAGCAAAGCATCCTCTGGTTCCCGCGCGGGCTCGACGTCATCCATCCACGCAAAGGCAAAACCAGCACCGGTTCGCCCGCGAGTGGTTACTCCTTCGACGGGGCGTTTGTCTCCATCCGAGGCGATTATCAGGACCAAGCGCTCGCGCAGATCACCGCTGTCGCCCGCCGCGGCGACCACAGCGTCGAGACCGACCGCGTCAAGGGCCTGAGCGTGGGGCAACTCGTGCTGATCGTCGTGCGCGAGACACCCGACCAGAGTCTCAAAACTTATCTCTACAACAACGACCCCGGCGACATCGCCAAGGGCAAGCCCCTTGACACCAAAATGCTCGTGCGCATTGCCGCGATCACCGGCGCGCGCGTGACGTTTGATCGCCCTTTACGTTTCGAGACCCGCGCAGTGTGGCGGCCAGAATTGCGCTCGTTTAATCCCACCGTTACCGAGGCTGGCATTGAGCACTTGGGCTTCGCTTTTCCCGGTACTAAATACCGCGGCCATTTCAAGGAAGATGGTCACAATGCTATTGAACTACGCAACGTTTTCAACTGTTGGGTCCGCGATGTTGCCATTCACAACGGCGATCTCGGGGTCAACGTCGTTGCCTGCCACAACACCCTCGACGGCGTTCTCCTCACCGCCGATGCCTCTCGAGGCACCGTCGAGGCCGGCGTCCCTGATTGCACGGGTCACCACGCCATTCAGGTCAAAAATGCCGAGGATAATCTGGTCAGTAATTTCGAAGTACGAGCCCCCTACGTTCACGACCTCACGGTCGAACACGCCTCCGGCAACGTCTTCGCCCAAGGCCGAGGCCTCGACCTCGATTTCGATCACCATAAAGACACGCCGTATGAAAATCTTTTCACTGATATCGACTGTGGGCGTGGCACCCGAATCTGGCGTTGCGGCGGCGGAGCCAGCCTCGGCCGGCAGAGTGCCGGCTGGGAAACATTTTGGAATATCCGCGCCGCCCGCCTGATTGAACCCGCCCCGAAAACTTGGGGGCCCTTAACTATGAATTTCATCGGGCTGCGCACCAAATTCCCCAGTAAGCTGGATGGTTCAGGCCCATGGCTTGAAGCTATCCCGCCCAAAGATCTTTCCCCCGCCAACCTCCACGCCGCTCAGTTTGCCCGGCGCCTCGCCCAACCCTAGCTCCCGCCGCTGCCATGTGTCTTGAATGTCTCGAACGCTTCGGTGTACCGCTCGATCCCGCGCACCACGCCGCGCTCAAACGCCGCCCTAACCGGCATGTCCGAGGGGTGAAAAAAGTCACCCCGCCCGCGGGCACTGCAACCTCCGCGCCTACCGCCACTACCAAAGCCAAAACCACTCAGCCTATTCGCTCTACTTTTCGGTGCTAACGACTTGGCGAAACGCCAACTCGCGCTACGATTTACCCTCAAAAACATTCCCTCCTCTTTTAAGCCCTTATTTTTATGATGAAACGTCTCCTCGCCTTTGCCTTCGCCGCCCTCGCCTTCGGCTCCGCGCTCCGCGCCGCCGAAACTCCCGCTCCCGCCAAGATCGACGGCTTCACTTTTATCCGGTCCGTCGGCGGCATTTCCGAATACACGCTCGAGAGTAACGGCCTCACTGTTCTGCTTATGCCCGAGCACTCGAGCCCCACCCTCACGTTTATGGTCACCTACCGCGTGGGCTCGAAAAACGAAGTCACCGGAACCACCGGCGCCACCCACCTCCTCGAACATCTCATGTTTAAGGGCACGGAAAAATTCCTCCGCTCCAAGGGCACCGGGGTCGACCAGCTGCTCGAGAAAACGGGCGCACTCTACAACGCCACTACCTGGCTGGATCGCACCAACTACTACCAAAATCTCGGCAGTGAGCACCTCCCGATGGTCGTCGAAATGGAAGCCGACCGTATGCGCCATTTGCTCCTGCTCGAAACCGATCGCGCTCCAGAAATGACGGTCGTACGCAACGAATTTGAGCGCGGCGAAAACTCCCCATTCCAATCCCTCATCAAGGAAATCTTCCAAGCTGGCTTCGTCGCCCACCCCTACCACCACTCCACCATCGGTTGGCGCAGCGATATCGAAAAGGTCTCCATCGAGAAACTCCGCGAATTCTACGATACCTACTACTGGCCCAATAACGCCACGGTCTCCATCATCGGAGATTTCCAGACGCCCGCCGCTCTCGGCCTCGTCAAACAATTTTACGGCGTCTATCCTAAATCCCCCAAGCCCATCCCGCAGCTCTACACCGAGGAACCCGAACAGACCGGCGCCCGCCGCGTCACCGTCAAACGTAGCGGCCAACTTGGCGTCGTCGCCGTCGGTCACAAGATGCCCGCCGCCACCCACGCAGATTACCCGGCCATGGCCGTCCTCAGCGCCATCCTCACCGACGGCAAAAACAGCCGGCTTTACAAAGCCCTTACCGATAAAAATCTCACCACAGGCGTCCAGGCCTTCGCCGGTTTCAACCACGACACGACGATGCACATCATCTTTGCCCCACTCGCACCCGGCGCGAAACACGATGAGGTCGAAAAAATCACCGTTGAAGAAATCGAGCGCTTGAAAAAAGACGGGGTCACCGAGACTGAGGTCGCCGCCGCCGTCGCCAAGACCCTCGCCGACGCCGCCTTCCAACGCGACGGCTCCTTCGCCATCGCCGGCAACCTCAACGAATGTATCGCCGCGGGCGATTGGGCGTTATTTTACTCACTCGAAGACGCAGCCAAAAAAGTCACCCTCGCCGACGTCCAGCGCGTCGCCAACCGCTACCTCAATATCGACCAGAGCACCACCGGCTGGTTCGTTCCTACGGCAGCCGGCGGTGCACCCGGCGCTAAACCCACGGCTAAGCCCACGCCCAAGCCCGCCCTCAGCGACGGCCCCTATTACTACCGCACGCCCGGCCTCGACGACGCGTCCCTCGGCGCTCCGCTCGTCCTCGCCGAAACCTCCGCCACCAGCTCCGTGCCCGCCGTCAGCTCCGGCGCTAAAATCGCCCCCAACGCCGTCCGCACCAAAATCGCCGGCATGGATGTCATCGCTTACCCCACCGGCGTGAAACAGGTCGTCACGATGAAAGCCTCCTTGCCTGCCGGCGACGCCTTCGCCGCCGACGGCAACCCCGCCATCCCCACCCTCACCGGCATGCTCCTCGACCAAGGCACCACCAAACAGGACAAATTCGCTATCGCTGAAAAACTTGAGTCCGTCGGTGCTAATATCTCCTTCAACGTGGATACTCAGGTCGCCACCGTAAGCGCTAAGTGCCTCAAAAAAGACGTCCCGCTTGTCATCAGCCTCATCGCCGAGCAACTCCGCACCCCTGCTCTCTCCGCTGAGGAATTTGCCAAGGCCAAGAAACAGTACGCCGGCAGCCTAAAACGCTCACTCGAAAACACTGATTTCCGCGCCTCCGATGCCTTCACCCGCGCCGTCTATCCCATCGGTCACCCCAACCGGCAGACACCTGCCGATGAAATGCTCGCCGCCATCGAATCCGCCAAACTCGAAGACGTCGTCGCCTTCCACAAAAAATACTACGGCCCCGATCACCTCACCCTCGTTGTTGTCGGCGACCTCGACATTCCGCAGATCCAAAAAGAACTCGCCTCTGCCTTTGCCGGTTGGACCGGCGGCGCCGCTCTCATTCGTCCCGCCAAAGCTACACAGACCGATGCAGCTAAGGACCAAAATGTATTCATGGCCGACAAGACCAGCGTGAGCGTTGTCCTTGGCCAATCCAGCGGCCTCAAATATAACGATCCTGATTACCAAGCTCTGCGCGTCGGCACCGCCATCCTCGGGAGCGGCTTCACGGGCCGCCTCATGGCCAACGTTCGCGACAAAGAAGGCCTCACCTACGGCATCGGTTCGAGTCTCGCGCACGATACCTTCAGCGACGGCGACTGGAAAATTACCGCCACTTTTGCCCCTGCACTCCTCGAAAAAGGCCTCGCCTCCACCCAACGGCAATTGAAGAGCTGGTATGAGACCGGCGCCACCGACACCGAGGTCGAGCGCCGCAAGAGCAACCTCGTCGGCTCCTTCAAAGTTGGCCTCGCCACGACCGACGGTCTCGCCGGCGCCATGCTGAGCGCCGTGCACCGCGGCTACGAACTCACCTGGCTCGACGAATACCCAGACAAGATCAACGCCCTCACCACCTCCGACGTAAACGCCGCGATCAAAAAATACCTCAAGCCTGAGAACATGATTTTGATCAAAGCCGGCACCGTGCCCGGCGCCCCGGCAAGTAAATGAGTTAAAGCCGAGTCGGCGGGGCCCAAACACTCCGCCGACCCGCGCCTCGTAGTGGCACTGCGCCGCTCAATGCAGGTTTTTGCAAAACCTGCAAGATGTGCATCGCCTTGGCGAAGTCGCCGGAGTCGATCGTATTAAACAAAGCCTTTTTGAGATCATGGATCGTATCCACATCGCCGGCCCAATCGGCCGGATTCACGCTGAGATCTAGGTTCGCATGCCGCTCATATAGCGCGGCCGTTTGCCGTAGGGCCGGCACCGCGGAAGCGGGACTAATCATGGCGATATGCATTGTAACAGTCCTCCTGTTAAAAGTGATATCTAGCAGCGGGAGCTCGGAGAGCTCTGACGAAGCATAGCCTCGCGCTAGTAGAAAATTAATAAGGTATTCAAAGTTGAAAAAGAGGTGATTTATCCTGGTGAATCCAAGCGCGATGAAGGCAAACACTCACTGGGTGAGCCAATCGGCGGTGCGTGGATGTTCATAGCGGAAAAACAAGAACCAGAAGGCCAAGAATCACCTGCCGGTTTTTATTGGTTTAACAGGTAGGGTCTTAAAAGTTCAGCAAAAAGGCGAATCATGCTAGGTGGTTGGATGAATTAACTGCGCTCGATCTGCTGCGCTATCCGCGCGCAGCCGGCGGTCTCGATAATATCGCGACGGTACTGGCCGACTTAGGCCCTAAGCTGGATGGGAGCCGCCTAGCGCTTTTAGCTTCGGTGTTCGAGCGTTCCGTGCGACATCGTCTAGGCTACCTGCTCACGCGAGCCGGACACACGCGGACGGCCGAGATGCTTCTTCCCGGTCTGGCACCCACTCTTTGGGTTGAACTGGACCCGCTGAGGGCGAACGATACTGAGTTTTCACCCAATCCCATCGACCGTGATCCGCGCTGGCGAGTAATCGTGCGACGCATGCCGGAGGCAGACGCATGATCCCAAGAGCGAATCTTACCTCTTGAGGGCAGGTTGTGGCATTTAAATGTATTTTCTACATCGAAGATTTGTCGTCGGGCGATTTCCTCTCTAACTATAAGCCATGGATTCTCCCTTTTCTGCTTCAGCGCCGGCGCCGGTTGTCCTCATCGGCGGTATCACGGGTGGCATCGGCTCCGCCCTCGCCCGCCGGCTCGCCGCGGCCGGCGTCTCGGTCGCGGGCTATGCGCGCGACGCCGGTAAACTGGCCGCCCTCCAAGGCGAATTGCCCGGCCTACTCACCCTCACCGCCGAGGCCACCCAGCCCGCCGAGGTCGAAGCCGCCGTCGCTGCCACGGTCGCACATTTCGGCCGGCTCGATGGTTACGTGCACGCCGTGGGTTCGATTTTAATCAAAGCCGCCCACCAGACGCGCCCTGAGGAATGGCTGCGCGTCCTCGATCTTAACCTCAACTCCGCCTTCTACGGTTTACGTGCCGCACTAGGCCCGATGCAGACCCAAAACCAAGGGAGCATCGTCTTCGTGAGTTCCGTCGCCGCGCAAGCCGGCTTGCCCGCGCATGAAGCCATTGCGGCCGCCAAGGCCGGGATCGACGGTCTCGTGCGCTCCGCCGCCGCCAGCTACGCGCCACGCAACATCCGCATTAACGCCGTCGCACCCGGCCTCGTCGATACACCGCTCGCCGCGCCGCTGCTCGCCAGCGAAGCGGCGCGGGCGTTTTCCGAAAAGATGCACCCGCTCGGGCGGATCGGCCGGCCCGAGCAAATCGCCAGCCTCATCGCTTGGTTGCTCACACCCGATGCGGATTGGGTCACCGGCCAGATCTACTCAATCGACGGCGGCCTCGCGCACCTGCGACCCCGGCCCAAGGTCTAAGCGCACTGCTCATTTTTTTAATAAGCTTGAACAACCTCCGCTGGACTCGACGGGGGTCTTGGCTCAACGTCGGCGGTACCCCACCGCGTCAATCCCCATTGAGCCAACATGTCCTCTAACGTGAATCCCGCCTCCGCCCAACCCCTCGCTAGCCTCGATGAGTGGGAAGATTTTCTAAAAGACAAATACCCCGAGCCCGCGCCAGCCCCCGCCCGCAGCAAGCCCGCCGTCGGCGTCGCGCCCGATAAACAAAAGGAAGAATTCCGCGTCTACGAAGCCGAGGCGCGCCCCACGGTGCGCGAGTTTTATCGGCTCAACCACACGCACCAGACGCACGATTTCGCCGTCGCCAAGCGCCAAGAATATCTGGGCCTCAACCGCATGACTATGGGTATCTGGGAGGCCATGGAATACCTTAACCAACTGGTAGACGATTCCGACCCCGACACCGATCTTTCGCAGCTCCAGCATCTGCTCCAAACCGCCGAAGCCATGCGCCGCGACGGCCAACCGCGCTGGATGATCCTGACGGGCTTGATCCACGATCTTGGAAAAATTCTCTGCCTTTGGGGCGAACCGCAATGGGCGGTCGTGGGTGATACGTTTGCGACGGGGTGTGCGTTCTCCGACAAAAACGTTTTTCCGCAATTCTTCGCCGCCAACCCCGACAGCCAGATCGCGCGTTTCCAGACGCCCAACGGCATCTACGAACCCGGCTGCGGCTTAGATAAAGTAATTCTCTCATGGGGCCACGACGAATACATCTATCACGTCGCGAAAGACTACCTGCCCGCCGAGGGCCTCGCGATGCTGCGCTACCATAGTTTTTATCCGTGGCACCGCGAAGGCGCATATGACCAATTCTGCACGCCCGCCGATCGCGCGCTGATGCCGTGGGTTTTGAAATTTAACACCTACGACCTCTACACCAAGAGCCACGAAGCGCCCGACGTGAAGATGTTGAAACCTTATTACGAAGAACTCATCCGCGAGTTCTTCCCTGAGAAAGTGCGTTGGTGAGGCGCGCCCGCACGCCCGCGTGGGAGTTGGACTTGAGCCGCTCCTTGATTACGCGCTAAAGTGACCCATGCACTTAGGCCTCATCGTTGGCATCGGTCCGGCAGCGACCGATTTCTACTACCGACATCTCATCCGTGCGTTCGCACAAGCGGGCGCGAAATTGGAGCTCACGATGGCGCACGCCGACACCCCGACCCTACTGAGCCACCAAACAAACGGGAATGCCGCGGCCCAAGTTGAAATCTATCAACAGCTCACCCATCGCCTACGCGCCGCAGGAGCACAAACGGTGGCCGTCACTTCGATTGCCGGACATTTCTGCATCGAGGAATTTAAAGCCGTATCGCCGTTGCCCGTCATCGATCTTGTGATAGAGGTGGGCCGAGAAATCTCCGCGCGGAAGTTTAAAAAACTGGGTCTGATCGGCACACGCGTGGTGATGGAAACTTCATTTTACGGAGCCATCAAAGAGGTTAAAATCATCGCGCCGCCGCCAAACGAACTTACCGCCGTACATGAAGCCTATGTGGCCATGGCGAGCATGGGAACCATCACGGAGGCCCAACGTCAGGTCTTTTTCTCTGCAGGGAAAAACCTCATGGAAAAAGCCGGCGTCGATGCGGTGGTGTTGGCCGGGACGGACCTCGCCCTCGCGTTTCACCAGCGGGAGTCGGGCTTTCCCACTATGGATTGTGCCGCGATTCATGCCGACGCGATTTTCCGGGCTGTTCGACCGAATTGATCGTAGATCTTAGCCCGACTCAATAAAACAGCGAAGCTTGGCGGGAGCCGTCGCGTGGTTTAACTGTACTCAAGATGCACCTCGATTTTGCCACGCTTAAACGGCCAGAAGCTTACGCATGGATGACCACCACGATTCTGCCTCGGCCTATCGCCTGGGTCGCGACGCTCTCCAGCGAGGGCAAAACCAACCTCGCGCCGTTTTCATTTTTTCAAGCCATCACGGCGAATCCACCCACGTTGATGTTTGTGCCCGTCAACCAGCGCGACGGCTCACCGAAAGACACGTTACGCAACCTCGAGGCGACCCGGGAATTTGTGGTGAACGTCGTGCCCTACGCGCTCGCCGAATCGATGAACGCCTGCGCCGCGCTCTTGCCGCATGGCGAAAGCGAGTTTGAAGCATTTGGCATCGCGGCCGCGCCAAGCACACACGTGCGCCCGCCGCGCGTGGCGGCCTCGCCGGTGGCATTCGAATGTGCGCTGCACAGCGTGGTGCACATCGGCGAAGGCGCGGGTGCGGCCAATGTCGTTTTCGGGCGCATTCTTGGGATGCACGTGGACGACACGGTGCTCGGGGTCGATGGTCTGCCCGACGCAGCGAAATTGGATCTCGTGGGCCGTCTCGGACGCGAAGATTACGCGCGCACCACGGAACGTTTTACGATCAAACGGCCCGATCGTTGAGCGGGCTCGCTCGACGCGGGCGCAGGCATCAGCGCAGCCAGAGAACGGGCTGGCGCACCGGCAAGTTGCGGCGCACTTCTTCGATCGTGGGATCGGCGTCGAGTTTTTGCCAAAGCGCGACCCAATCGGCGCGGCCGGCGGCCAAGGCACCGAAGATCAACGCGGGTTGGCGCACAGGCCAGTTGTCCCAATACATGACGTCGGGCTTGATCGGCTCGGGCGCGGTGCCAGGGGCGGCATTGGTGGGGACGGGCTTGCGCGCGTTTTTGATCCAGGCGTTTTTGTCAGCGAGAAAGGGCGCGAGGAAGGCGACGCCGCGCACGAGACTGCGACCATCGGCGAGTTGGAAATTCATGAGGTCGTCACCGGGCGTCGAGAGCGCGACGGCAATGGCAGTCATGACGTCGAGGTTGAAGATGGAGTAGCCGTAGGGTTTGGTGCGGGCGAGTTCTTGCGGGAAACTGCCGTCGGCGGCCATCTGGTTGGGGAGGTGGCTAGTGACGAGGCGTTGGCGGCATTCGGCGAGGACGGCGGTGTCGCCCACGAGCCGAGCGAAACAGGCGGCTTGGAGCGTCCAGCATGTGCCATGGTTGTTCTTGGCGTTACTCTCGTCGACACCGTACGGGTGCGTGCGAATCCAAGTGAGGTACTCGCGGAACCAGCCCGTGATGGCAGCGTCGGCGGCGGGCGTGAGGGCTTGGGAGCCGCGCAAGGCCTCTACGCCGAGGGCGACTTCAGCCAGATGCACGGTATCGATGACGCCGATGCTGCGACCGGTACTACGGCCTTTAATCGCCTGCGAATAAAGGAGGTTGGGATTCATCTTTGTCGCCGGATCGACGAACCACGCTTGGAGGTGGCGCACGGCGGCCGCGGCGTAACGTTCCTCGTGGGAGACTTTGTAGGCGGCGCTGAGGATGCCGAAGTCACGCGCAAAACTCAGGAGCAACTGGCGGTGAGCGACGAAATTGTCGGGGTTAGTAAGACCGTCGCGCTGGATGTAGGGCGCGTCAGGATTTTTGGGATCTGGCCACCAATAATCGCCTTCCGAGGAAAAGTCGTGAAGGCCGCCGGCGCTTCGGGGGTTGCGCGCGCTGACAAGTGTCTTGGGCTCAACGCGGACGGAAACTTCAGCGGAGGGTACGAGCCGCGGGCGCTCCACGCTAGCAAGGTCAAATTGGGGCAAAGCAAGAAGGGCGAGGAAGACGAGCATGGGGATGAATTTTCTTTATTAATGAACGCAGAAATGAGGGGCGGCAAGGGCTGGTAACATGATATCGTTAACTCGTTTTGCACAGGTCCGCGCTTTCCCGCTTGCCGCGCGTTTCGGCGCGCTCAACCCTCGCCGAAATCTACGCTCATGCCCAAACGCCCTGATCTGAAATCCATCCTCATCATTGGTGCCGGTCCGATCGTCATCGGTCAGGCGTGCGAGTTCGACTACTCGGGCACTCAAGCCTGCAAAGCCCTACGCGAAGAAGGCTACCGCGTCATCCTCGTGAACTCTAATCCGGCCACGATCATGACCGATCCGGAGTTCGCCGATGTCACCTACATCGAGCCACTCAATCTCGAGATGCTCGAAAAGATCATCGCCGCCGAACGCCCATCCGCGCTCCTCCCCACCCTCGGAGGCCAGACCGCGCTCAATCTCTCGATGGAGCTCAACAAGGCCGGTATCCTCGCAAAATACGGCGTAGAAATGATCGGCGCCAAGCCCGACGCCATCAACAAAGGTGAAGATCGCGAGCTCTTTAAACAGTGCATGATCAAGATCGGCCTCGATGTCGCGAAATCGCGCACCGTCAAATCGATGGCCGAGGCCCGCGAAGCCGCTGAAATGCTCGGCGCCTACCCATTAATCATCCGTCCTTCGTTCACCCTGGGCGGCAGCGGTGGCGGTATCGCTTACAACAAGGAAGAATTTGAAGGCATTTGCGCCAACGGTCTCGATCTATCGCCCGTTCACGAAGTACTCGTCGAAGAATGTCTCCTCGGCTGGAAAGAGTACGAAATGGAGGTCATGCGTGACCATAAGGACCAATGCGTGGTCATCTGCTCCATCGAGAATTTCGACCCGATGGGCGTCCACACGGGAGACTCGATCACCGTAGCCCCAGCAATGACGCTGACCGACAAAGAATATCAAGTGATGCGCGACGCCTCGTTCGCCGTCATCCGCGAGATCGGCGTCGAGACAGGCGGTTCCAACATCCAGTTCTCCGTCGATCCCGTATCCGGCCGCATGGTCGTCATTGAGATGAACCCGCGCGTCTCGCGCTCCTCTGCCCTCGCTTCGAAGGCCACCGGCTTCCCGATCGCCAAGATCGCCGCGAAACTCGCCGTCGGCTACACCCTCGACGAGTTGCGCAATGACATCACGCGCGTCACCCCCGCCAGCTTCGAGCCCACGATCGACTACGTTGTTACGAAAATCCCGCGCTTCACCTTCGAGAAATTCCTGGGAGCTGACACCACGCTCACCTCCGCGATGAAATCCGTCGGCGAGGCCATGGCCATCGGTCGTACGTTCAAAGAATCAATGCAGAAATGTCTGCGCTCGCTCGAGGTCGGCTCGCGCGGTTTCGGTGGCGGCGGCAAATTCGGCGGCGACGAAATTCTCGACGAAAAAATCATCAACGCAAAACTCGGTACGCCCAACTCTGAGCGCGTGTTTTACCTCCGCCACGCCTTCCGTGCCGGCTACAGCGTCGAGCGCATTTTTGAGCTCACCAAGATCGATCCGTGGTTCCTTCATCAGCTCCGCGAGATCCACGAAATGGAGCAGGAGCTTTCCACTAAGACGCTAAAAACCATCGATGTGACCACGCTGCGCCGCGCGAAACAATTCGGTTTCTCCGACGCGCAGCTGTCGCACATTTTTAAGTCGGATCTCAACGCCGTCCGCACCCATCGTAAACAAGCGGGCGTTAATACGACCTACCGCCTCGTTGATACCTGCGCGGCCGAGTTTGAAGCGTTCACCCCATACTACTATTCCAGCTACGGCGATGAAAACGAAATTCTTCCGCCAAGCGGCAAGAAAAAGATCATGATTCTCGGCGGCGGCCCCAACCGCATCGGCCAAGGTATCGAGTTTGATTACTGCTGCGTCCACGCCAGCTTCGCGCTCCGCGAAATCGGCTACGAGAGCGTGATGGTGAATTCCAATCCGGAAACCGTCTCCACCGACTACGACACCAGCGATCGCCTCTATTTTGAACCGCTCACACTCGAAGATGTGCTCGAGATCTACACCCAGGAAAAGTGCGACGGGGTGATCGTGCAATTCGGCGGCCAAACCCCACTCAACCTCGCCACCGCCCTCAAGGCCAACGGCGTGAACGTCATCGGCACTTCGCCCGAGAGCATCGAGCTCGCCGAGGACCGGAAAAAATTCTCCGCCATTCTCGACGCCACCGGTCTAAAGTCACCCGCCAATCGTACCGCGATGAACGAGGCCGACGCGCTCAAGGCCGCTCAAGAGGTTGGCTTCCCTGTCCTTCTTCGTCCGTCCTTCGTACTCGGCGGCCGCGGCATGTTTGTCGTCTACAGCGAAGAAGAATTCAAAGCGGTTGTCCGCCAAGCGTTCGACGTGATGCCGGATAAACCGGTGCTCATCGACAAATTCCTCGAAGATGCGATTGAGCTCGACGTAGACTGCATCAGCGACGGCGAGACGAGTGTCGTCGGCGGCATGCTCGAACACATCGAGTTTGCCGGCGTGCACTCCGGCGACGCCGCCATGGTGATGCCCCCACACACCCTGAACGCCGCGATGCTCAACACCGTCCGCATCGCCACCTACGCGCTCGCCAAAGCACTCAAGGTCGTCGGTCTCATGAACGTCCAGTTCGCGATCAAGGATAATGAACTCTACGTTCTAGAAGTGAACCCGCGCGCCTCACGCACCGTGCCGTTTGTCGCCAAAGCCATCGGTGTTCCGCTCGCGAAACTCGCCGCCAAGGTCATGACCGGCTCCAAATTGAAAGACCTCGGCTTCACCCGCGAACAAACGCCCAAACACTGGTGCGTCAAAGAAGCCGTGTTCCCCTTCGTCCGCTTCCCGGGCGCCACTATCGCCCTGGGGCCCGAGATGCGCTCCACCGGCGAAGTCATGGGTATCGACGCCGACCTCGGTGTCGCCTTTGCCAAGGCTCAAGCCGCCGCCAAACCCGGCCTGCCAACCAAAGGCAATGTCTTCCTCAGCGTCAAAGACTCCGACAAACCCCGCGCTACTGCCCTCGCGCGCGCCCTGGTCGAACTCGGTTTCACGATCCACTCTACCAGCGGCACTGCCAAGACCCTAGCCGACAACGGCGTGCCCGTGAAACGCATTTCCAAGATCGCCGAAGGTCGCCCCAACGCCGTCGATATGCTCAAGAACGGCCAGATCCAACTGGTGATCAATACGCCTGCCGGCATGATCCCGCGCCAAGACGAAAATAAAATCCGCGCTGCCGCCTACGCTCATGGCGTATGCTTAATGACGACGATCACCGGCGCCTTCGCCGCCGTCGAAGGCATCCGCGCCCTCCGCGACAAGCCCGTCGGCGTAAAGCCGATCCAGCTGTACCGGGGCAACGTCAACCTCGTCTAAAGTCCCGTGACCACGCCCGCGACCCTCGTCGCCCTGCTCCACGGTCCCGATCAACCCGGCCTCGTGGCTCGGGTCTCCGGCTGGATCTTCGAGCGGGGTGGAAACATCCTCCACGCGGACCAACACCGCGACATGGAGTCGGGCGTCTTCTTTCAGCGCGTCGAGTGGGTTCCAGCCCAAGGCGCGGCCTCGGCCGACTCCGCCGCATTTCACGACTTCGCCGCCTCGCTCGGCATGAACGCCCGCGTCGCCTCCTCCGCCCAGCGCCCGCGCGTAGCTATTTTCGTCTCTAAATTCGATCACTGCTTTCACGATCTGGTCCTGCGGTGGCGTGCCGGTGAATTTGCCTGCGAGCTCGTCGCCGTAGTTTCCAACCACCCCGATCTCACCCCCGCCGCCGCGGCCTATGGCTTGCCGTTTCATGTCATCCCCGTGGCCGCAGCCGACAAACCCGCCGCCGAAGCCCGCCAACTCGTAGTGCTACGCGAGCTTCGCGTCGATCTGGTCATCATGGCGCGCTACATGCAGGTACTCTCGGCCGATTTTCTCTCAGGCTGCGGTTGCCCGGTGATCAATATCCATCACTCTTTTCTTCCTGCCTTCGCCGGCGGTAAGCCCTACCATCAAGCCGCCGCGCGCGGCGTGAAACTCATTGGCGCCACCGCGCACTATGCGACCGCCATTCTCGATGACGGCCCAATCATCCAGCAGGACGTCGCACGCGTGACGCACCGCCACGACGTAGAAGATTTGATCCGCAAGGGCCGCGATCTCGAAAAATCCGTCCTTGCCCAAGCGGTCCGCTGGCATCTCGAAAACCGCGTTCTAGTTTACGGCCACAAAACCGTCGTCTTCGACTAAGGGTTTTTTCGTCATGCTTGCGATCCGCATTCACGCCACCGGCGGACCGGAAACTCTCCGCGCCGATGACATCCCTGTACCCACGCCCGCTGCCGGCGAGGTGAGAATTCGCGTCGAGGCCGCCGGACTCAACTTCATCGACACCTATCAGCGCAGCGGACTGTACGCGGTGCCGTTGCCGTTTACACTGGGAGCGGAGGTCGCCGGCATCGTTTCAGCCGTGGGCTCAGGGGTTACGGAATTTGCCCTCGGCGATCGCGTCGCCACCGCCAAAGCCAACGGCGGCTACGCGACTGAAGCCCTCGCGCCCGCCGCCCACATCGTGAAAATTCCCGCGGGCGTAACGACGTCCACCGCCGCCGCCCTCATGTTGCAAGGTTTGACCGCGCACTACCTCGTTACAGATACTTTTGCTCTGAAACACGGTGACCGCGCACTCATCCACGCGGCCGCGGGCGGCGTCGGCTTACTTCTGGTGCAACTGGCCAAACGCCGCGGCGCTCGCGTGATCGCAACCGTCGGCACCGAGGAAAAAGCGGCCCTCGCACGCGCGGCCGGTGCCGATGAAGTCGTCATTTACACGCGCGATAATTTCACGACCGCCGCGCGGAATTTCACGGATGGTCGCGGAGTAGACGTCGTCTACGACGCGGTCGGCAAAGACACATTCAACGGCAGTATCGATAGCCTGCGGCCGCGCGGAATGTTTGTTTCCTTCGGCAACGCCAGCGGACCCGTACCGCCCTTCGCGCCGCTACTGTTGGCGCAGAAAGGATCCTTGTTTTTCACGCGGCCCACGCTCGTTCACTACACCCAGACGAGCGCAGAATTGCGTGCGCGCACCGACGAGCTCTTTCTTGCCGTGCAGGACGGTACGCTGAAGGTACGAATCGGAGCGACTTTTAAGCTTACGGCGGCCGCCGAGGCACACCGCGCGCTCGAGACCCGTAACACAACCGGCAAGGTCCTGCTCATACCCTAATGCGGCAAGAGCACCCAATTTACGAGGGGTTGAGCGAGGTGATTTTCCTGCATTTACACTCTCCAAGGCATTTGCTCTTGTTCCCAGTTTACACGACACCAACACACGCGCCATGACCACTCCTGCCAGCCCAGCCCAGCCCACTCCTGCCGGTGATGACCGCAACCTTGTCGCCGTAGATGCGACCTACATCGCGCCCTCCTTCGAAGAAAAACTGCACGCCTTTTGGAAAAACAACGGCACCGCCGTCATCGTGGGGTGTGTACTGGTACTCGTTGGCATCGTCGCCAAAGGCGGCTGGGATTACCTCGCCGCGCAAAAAGAAGCCGAAGTCCAAAAAGACTACGCCGCCGCCACCACTCCGGAAAAGCTCAAGTCCTTCGCCTCCAGCCACGCCGATCACATCTTGGGCACCCTCGCCCAACTACGTCTGACCGACGACGCCTACACCGCCGGCAAAGCCGCCGAAGCCGTCACCGGCTACGAAATGGTTTCTGCTAAACTCAAGACCGGCCCGCTCTTCGCCCGCGCCCAACTCGGACTCGCGATGGCCAAAATCGCCGCAGGCAAAACCGCCGAAGGTGAAACGGGATTGAAATCCCTCGCGGGCGACGCCGCCCAACTCAAAGGCGTCCGCGCTGAAGCCTCCTACCACCTCGCCAGCCTAGCCGCCGAAGCCGGCCGCGCGGACGACGTGAAAAAATATTCCGAACAGGTCGCTCAGATCGATCCTTCCAGCCCCTGGACGCAGCGCGCCATGACCCTTCGCGCCAGCCTGCCCGCCACTCCAGCGGCCGCCTCACCACAAACCGAAGCTCCTGCGGCCGGTGGAATGCAGATCAAATTGCCCGGCAAATAAACCGTTTCCCTTTTAAACGCCGGGCCTTAATGGCGCAGGCCATGAGCCCGGCGTTTTGCTGTCTAGATCAAGAGGTGTTGCGGACTACAAATGTCCCCGGACGCATGACTTGAATTAAGCGAAGTAACACTTAGGTGACAGCTCGGCTTACTCTTTGCAGAAAATAAAAAAACAAAAAAAGTATCTGCATGAAACCTTCGCGACAATTCGATCTCGCAGTCGTAGGAGCTGGTATCGTGGGCCTGGCGCATGCCCTAGCCGCGGCGCGTCAGGGGCTTCGAGTCGTGATCTTTGAACGCACGACTCAAGCGGTGGGGGCTTCGGTGCGTAATTTTGGTTTACTCTGGCCCGTGGGCCAACCGGCCGGCCTTCGCCATGAGAGGGCGATGCGCAGTCGCGAAATTTGGAGCGAGGTGAGCTCGGCGGCAGGACTGCATTTGGATCCCAGTGGTTCCCTGCACCTAGCTTATAAAGCCGAAGAGTGGGCTTTGTTGCAGGAATTTGCGGCAAGTCCACTGGGTTCCAGTTTTGATCGGATGCTGTTAACTCCTAAGGAAACGATCGCCCGCAGCGCTGCGGTAGAGCTGACTGAACTGCGGGGAGCATTGTGGAGCCCGACTGAGGCAACCGTGGATCCGCGAGAAGCTATCGCTAAGTTGCCGGGATGGCTCCACGCAACCTATGGGGTTGAACTACAATTCGGCACGACCGTGCGAGGGATTGAATTGCCTGAAATAAAAACCACCGCCGGAGTATGGCAGGCCGATCGGGTGGTAATATGCAGTGGTCAAGATTTCGAAACCTTGTATCCAGAATCTTTCCTGAGCCAACCGATCACGCGCTGCAAATTGCAGATGCTAAGGACTCCACCCCAACCCGATCACTGGCCGCTGGGGCCAGCGCTTTGTGCCGGGCTCACGCTGACCCATTACGATTCATTCAAGAGCTGTGAGAGTCTGGCCGGCGTCTTGGCCCGCGCCCGCAAGGATCATCCCTTTCACGTGGCGCACGGAATCCACGTATTGCTTTCCCAGACCGCCAAAGGAGAGCTCACGATCGGAGATTCTCATGAGTATGGGCTGACCCTATCACCGTTTGACCGTGAAGACATTAATGGGGCAATCATGAGTTACCTCAAAACTTTTGCCCATGCGCCCGATCTTTCAATCGCCGAGCGTTGGCATGGGGTGTACCCCAAAATGACCAATGGACAAAGCGAATGCATCCTGAAACCCGAACCTGGCGTAGTGCTGGTAAACGGACTGGGCGGAGCCGGTATGACGATGTCGTTTGGTTTGGCGGAGGAAACCTTACAAAATTTCTAAGACCGAGGTTTATCCCCAGATCGAATCCGGCTGGCGATTTGCTCTAAGATGGGGCCCGCTTCGGCCACGCTATCAATCACGTAATCGGCGCCGGCGTCAGTTAAAAGACTGCGGGCGGCTTCGGATTTTATCTGGCGCTGCGGGGCAGGCAGAGATTCAGTTTCAAGCCTACTCAGACCAAAAGCGTTACCCGTAAGGGCGACCGCCACCGTCCACATGCCCGCATTGCGACCTTCGGCAATATCATCGGGGGTATCCCCGATTTTTACGCAGCGCCAAAGGGGCCAAACTCCCAGCTGCAGGGCATTGGCATAAATCATATACGGATGAGGCCGACCGGCTGGAACCTGATCGGGAGTGATGATGACATCAGGAGTATATCCCTGTCGAGCGGCTGAGGCCGCCACTACATTCATCATCGCTTGGGTATAGCCGGTAGTGGTACCAATTTTAATTCCCTGCTCAGCCAATCCCAAAGCGAATTCCCGAGCACCAGCAATCAAACCGGCATGGGCTTGTAATTCAGAAAAAATTTCATGCTCCAGTTCAGGATAAATTTCTTCGACAGCCGTTTCTGCACCGTGCAAGGCCAATAAACCCCTGAGATGTTCTTTTTTGGCCCGGCCCATACCTTGCCTGAGGCGTTCGTCTGGGGCGGAAAAACCATGACGAGCGAGGACTCGGCGCAAAGCGATGAACGGGGCACAACAACCGTGGTCAACCATGGTACCGGCCCAATCCAGCACCACAGCTGGAATCGTTTTGGATAAGGGATGCAGATGCATGCTAGGAGTCGGAAGAAAGTTCTGCATCGAGAAAACAAGCTAAAGCGGCGGACAAAAAACAGACGGCGGCGAGCACGTTAAAGCCCAAACTGTAGCCACCAAAATCTAACAACCAACCGAAGGCCGAACCGGCTAATATACCGGCAAAATATCCGATGGAGTCCACAATCCCCGAAACCGTACCGGCGTAATTTGGACCCCGCAGACGAACGGCAAAATATCCGCCCAATAGGCTATAAGGGCCCAGGGCAAGGAAGCCGACGAGACCGACCGCCGGCACGATTACGCCTAAGCCCAAAGGCGCTAGACGGGGTAATGCAAGTAACAAGAGCGCGAGCAAAAATAGGTGTCCGGCCAGAAACCAAGTCCGAGCTTTAGGGGCTAAACGCCCCACCATGACTCCGGTAAATAAAATTCCTGCCGCCCCGCACAAATCAAAAGGAGTGGAAAGAAAAGCAGCGACCCCCGTGGAGAGCTGGACGCCACCCGTAGTTTTGATATAATCGACGGTCCAATCGTTAAAGGTTTCCCTCAGTAAAGTCAGAGTAAAACTCAACGCGGCCACGATCCAAAAACCACGGGACTGCACTAAGCCCCCGATCAACGCCCAACTAAAACCCTGTGCTCCATCCGATTTGATTAGGGGTTGGGCACCACGATCATTAGGCAACAACCAGAAACTCAGCGCCAGTAATCCGATTAAAAACAAGGCAGGAGCGGACATGACCACCTGCCAACTATGGCCACTCCAGTTGGAGATTTGCCCAGCCAAGGCGATGGCGGCGGCCCCACCGAAAACATAGCTCAAACTCAAAACAGCCAAGGCAAAGGCTAAATTTTTTGGCCCAAACCAGGGAGGGATTTGCTTGATCATACTCGCCCAGGCGGCCGACCCACCAAAACGATTAAAGGCATAAACCAGAGCCAAAATTCCAAGAGAAGGAGCAAGTGCGGTAGCCGCGCCAAACGCAGCCACCATACTCAAAGCCGCCAAAAAACCGTTCCTTCCACCCCAGCGATCAACCAGAGGGCACAAACACATTTTGCCCAAAGCGTAGGCGAGGGTCCCGGCGCTAGCGATGCGTCCAACCTGTTCTTTGGTCGCATGAAATTGTTCTTGGAGTAAGGGAACAGCGACCGAGTAATTTTTACGACAAAGGTACACGCCCATGTAGCCGACCACGAGCACCCCTAATAATAACCAAGAGCGGCGAGAATCAACGGTGGGCAGAGGGGGCGACATTTAAAGGGGGAAAGTCTTAATTTTCGCTGACCACTCGCTTGTGACGTACGCTACGAAACAGGCCGCGGTAATTAGCGGGAGCAAAACCGGCATTAATCATGACGGCCATGGGCTGCCCGATGGGCAGCGTTTGGCGAAGTACATGGGCCAAAAATGCCCGATCTGTATCAAAGCTATTACCAAAAGCGGCGAGGGCGAAGACGGGATCCTGGGATTGGGCTTCGGCAGTCTGAACAATTTCAATCAATTTGGTGACCTTACCCTCAGCGTAAGTTACCGGGTAAAGTAATTCTCGAGTTAGTCTGCCCTCGATGGTCTTGACCCGAATGCCATGCAGGTTTCCCGAGGGTAAAGCTAAACTCGTCGCCGCGCCGCGGACAAAAAAATCCGCACTTGCTGAAAGGATGTGCTGTTCTACTCCCGCCTGGGCCAAGCCATCAAAAATCGCACGGGAAGCGGAGAAATAAAACTTTCGCAACGTGGTATCGAAATGCCCTGTGGCCAGATCGATTAGGTCCTGCTCTAAGGCACCAGCAAAAATCTGAGCTAAAAAGGGATAAGCGAGCCAAAAGCCCACTCTTTCGCCAAGCTGACGGTAATCATGTTGCCAACGCTGGTAACCAATGACGTCGCTGCTGTATTGGGGCGAATGGCCTTTTTCCAGAGCGAGGCGCACGAGACCAGGGTAAATCTCCTTACCTCCAGAGTGTAATCCCTCCGAGCAATCGCCGCGCAGGAGGGTGCCATCCAAATCCCAGAACGCGAGTAAGCGCGCTCTGGGGTGTAGTGCTAACAAAGCCCCACGCAGGTCGAGCAACTCCGCAAGTAATTCGTCCGCATGAGACTCGGTAGAACTGAGGGTCACGATGATTAAACTTTGCGATAGGCGACTAACTGGTTGTCGACGGTGCCGTCGTCATAGAAATCGACCAGGGCGTAAGCTGGTGGGAATTCTTGATAATCGCCTTTCCACCAGCCGCCGCTGACGGCTCCATTACAGAGGTAGCGCACGCCAAGGTAAGTCACGTCATCAGCCAGATGCACATGGCCGCTAAGGCAGACTTTTACATTGGGGTATTTACGAAACAAATTTTTGATGCGACGAGCGTCAATGTGAGTCCAGGCACCCGGGACTACCCAGCTACCACTGGATTCCAGATCGTCATCAAAAAACACGCAGACACTAAGCAAAGGAATGTGGGAAAGAATGCAGATGTGCGTGGAGGCAGGAACGGCAGCCAGATCGCGGGCCAGCCAGGCGAATTGAACATCATCGAGACGAGCGGTGTACCCATGCTTATTGGCGTAGTCGATCATCATACTATCAAGGACCACAAAGTGCCAACCCGCTTGATCGAAGGAATAATACCGGTCTTTCATTCCGAGCCGCTCCAAGGCGAGACCCTTGCCAAAATGCGGGTCAGCGGCGAGTTCGGGTTGATCACGAAGAGCCCAACCGAAGACATCGTGATTACCCAAGGCGAGTTTGTGGGGAGTCTTCACTTCCGCTGAAAAGATCTTAGACCATAAATCCCATTGGGCGATGGATTTAGCCTTTTCAGTTTTGAGTGAATCCATAATCAAATCGCCGCCGAAGAGCAACAGCTCCGGCTTATCAACTTGCGCCTGCGCGTGACGCAGAGCGGAAGTCATGCCCTCGGGAGGATTCTGAAATCCATCCATTTGTGGCATGACATGGATATCGGTGAGGTGGGCCGCGCGCAGGACGCGTTGCCGACGAGCAGAGGGGGAAGTGGCGGCAAAAGCGGCCGGAGCCGCAGGAGAGGCGATCAGGGCCGCGCCGATGGCTAGAGAGCTAGAGTTTTGCAAAAAAGTACGACGATTCATAGCAGGCACGAAGATAAAGGAGAAAAGGCGACCCGCGTGGACGGATCGCCTTTAAGGTGTAAAATCAGCTAGACAACCGTAAGGATTAGAAGCCTAGGTTTACCGAGAAGGTGAACGTGCGAGGCGCCCCAATGTTGTAGAGCATCGTGGAGCCGGTGGGATCGCTCTTGACGTAACCTTGGTCATTCGTGGAAACCGCACCAAGGTAGCTCTGATCAGCGATATTGATAACGTTGAAATCAAAGCCTACACTACGGATGAATTCACGGCCCGAGAACGTGCGATTGTATCCCAAGTTAAAGTCAAACACGGTGTACGCTTTAGCGAAATTATCGTTGTTATAAGTACCGTAGAGTTTGCCGGTGGACTTACCAACGAGACCGGAGCTGATTCCATTTTTCTTATAAAGTACGCCATAAGATAGGATGCGATCAGGAGTATCGACGACGGTCTTGTCTTTGGTGATCGTTCCGTCCGGCGTATTAGCCGTGTAGGTGGCTTTGGTGGAGCTAAGGGTGCCCATAAGGCTGAAGCCTTCGCCCAGGCGGTAATTGGTGCCCAGCTCGATACCATAAGATTCGAGCCCGCCGACATTAACCAGGACACTGCCTGCACCGGTGTTCGTGTAATCTTTAGCCGCAGTACCGCTGAGATTGACGATTTTATCGGTGTACTTGATCCGGTAGGCCGTGGCGGAAAGACCGACATTACGACCCGCGTAACGGTAGCCGAAATCGAGATTATCAGCGTACTCGGGTTTTACGCGCGAGTAGTCAGTACCCGTAGCGGTAACGTTATCGCTGAAGATCGTATCTTTAACAGCCGAGAAATTACGGGTGTAGCTAGCGAACACTTCGCTGAGGGAATCAATTTTGTAAATCGCACCGACGCTGGGTAGAGCTTTAGAATTGGAGTTAAGATTCTTCGAGTAGGTCGAACCATCAGATTGCAGGAGAGATTCGGTGCCTTCGAAATTGATCCGGAAGTATTTAATGCCGGCATTGAGGACCAGCTTGTCCAAGGTGAATTGATCTTCAGCAAAGAACATATTCGTGGTGGTGCGATAATTCCAGTGAAAGGACTCCAGATAGGCGACACTGTTGAAAGCAGAGCTCAAGGTAGGATCAATGACCGCGTGCCAGGTGCGATAGCGCTCACGATCTTGAACTTCATTCCACATCCCGGCGCGAATTTTGTTGGAGGCTCCAAATTTAAATTCAAGCGCAAGGTTATCACCAAAACGGTTGTTCAGATAGCGACTGAAACGAGCAGATGATAGGGGTTTGGCGGCAGCTTGTTGAGCGGAAGTAAGCCAAGTGTAAGTGTTGATATTCCAGTAATCAGCGGGACCGGCGCCGGTCGCAGGATTAAAGGGCAAGATATCCACCCCTGAGGCATCCGCAAAAAATACGGTACCCGCTTTGCCAGCAGCAGTGTAATTGCTCAACTTGGAGGGATTACCATTCAAGTCGAATCGGCGGACTTGATAAGGGGGTAAAAACTGGCCTTTGCCTTGTTGATGGGCCCAATAAGGTTGAACAGAAAACTTGAGATCGTCCGATAGAGGCAGTTCCAATTTGACGTAGCCTAGGCTGTTAGTGCGGATCGTGGTCCAAGTGGGGGCATAATTTTGGTCAGGATTGGGCTTGCCGGTAAAGGTGTAGGTCAGTCGGTCGTTGTGCGGGTCTTGCGCGAACTGTTGGAGCGAGACACCTTGAAAATTGATTTCGGGATTTACGTTATCGAGGCCGAGGTAGGAGGTAATCTTGAGCTTACCAACCTGAGAGACCGCCTTGGTATCAAGGTGGAGACGTTTAGTTAGCGCGGAATCTCCACCAATGTAATCACGAACCCAGTTATCATTTTGCTGAGCAGAAAAGCTCATGAACGCTTGGGTGGTGCCGTCTAGAATTTTACCGGTATCCACGCGGATAAACGTGCGCGATAGGGCAAAAGATCCCCCCGTGTATTTGGCGAGGACGCTCATTTGCTCGGAAGGCGTATCCGTATTATAAGAAAGCGTACCACCGAGCGCTTGAGTGGAGGCGGAACTGATCTCTGCCGCGCCCTGGGAGACGACCACGTTGGCGACATTTTCGATATCAACATAGCGATTGGGCTTAGCACCGCCACCATAAGAGGTATAGCCGGTAGTGACACCATCGACGCTGAAGCCGAGTTGAGATTCGGTGAAACCACGAATGTTGATGCGCGTGGACCAATCGTCACCGCCGATAGCATCGCCTTGCGAAAGGCTGACACCAGGCAGATACTTGATGACGTTAATCACACTGGCCGCAGCAGGCTGCAGGGAGATTTGTTGACGATCCGCGATCGTGTTGGCGGTGGGTGCAGCGACGGACTGAACCACAAACTTCTCAAGTGAGATCGTTTCGTCCTTGGGGGAGGAAGGAGGTTGCGTTTGAGCGGACGCCAGCGCCGTTGCCATGAGGGCAGCACTGGTGAACCGGAAAATGGTTTGGTAGTGTTTCATCACTTACAAGCAGCGCAAAAGGATATAAACACCGTCAATGCACATTGACCCCGTAACCTATACTTAACCTATCCGCCATTTAATCTCCATAATTTACGTACAATTGTAGCGCGCTTGTAGAGTAAATGTAATTTGACAAAAAATTCCTTTAGAGAGCCTAAACTTCACGAATCACTTTAGCCCACTCAGTGCTAAAAAAAGCGACGGCGAAGGGAGTGAACCAACGCTTGTCGCTCGACTTTGTGACTGATCGATTAAAATAGTGCGTACGTTACAAATTACGACGTGAGTAGAATAACCCTGTTAAGGTGGCGCAATCATACAACAGGAGGTCAGTTTAACTGGTAACGAGGTCCTTGAGCTGCGTGCTAAAACAGCATCATGGCCAACATTTTTTGCCTTAATCACCGTCAATAAAAATTTCAATTCGTCCGCTAGGACTCTGAAATTTTTCAGGGGAAATTGGGGCCCGGCGAAGGACTATGAGGCCTTCGCCGGGCGTGCTATAATAATTCATCCACACCAATGAATGAATTAAACACCGCAAATACGGTTAAAACCCGAAATAAATTTCGAACAATAAATATAATCATTCCCAAGGTTACTTTTGTGTAACAAGGGTGAGTGCGTTCAAATTTCCATACAGCTCAAGCCACTCGTTTCATTTTCAGCTCTAACGAGTGGAGCGTGTTAGGCCCTAACCAAAAAATACTTTTTCTCTATTTTTTACGGACTAAAATTTTGCCAATGCTAGTCGCGCTAAAGGATTGCCGTTTTTGGCCGCCGAGCGAAAATATTTTAGCGCCTCACGCCGGTTTTTCGGTACGCCATGACCGGAGGCATATAGAGTGCCGAGCTTAAACTCATAATCGCAATCACCGTGTTGAGCTGCTAGGCTAAACCACTTAAAGGCTTCTGGATGGTTGAGGGGTAAATCATTGCCTTGGCTGTAAAGAAGCCCGAGCCTGAATTGAGCGTCGACACTGCCCTGCTCGGCTGCACACCGAAGCCATTTTGATGCTTCGGTTATATTTTTCGTTAACTCCACACCCTCACTATAGATGATACCCAGACAACATTGAGCGTCGAGATCGCCCGCCTCGGCTAGATTTTGTAAGTGCTCTAAAGAGCTATAGCTTACAATAGGCCTTTTCATGTTTTAATCTATCAATAAAAAAAAGCCCTCTACGAGGTACGGACTGGCCCCAATAGCTCGAGTGCAGACTCGCGGTTAATCACGATTTTTTCATCCCCTTCCCCGCCGCCATAGCCTAGGACTTCCACGGTGATCAATGACGGCAGCATTTCGGATTGGGCCTGAGCGCGAGCTTGCTTGGCGGCATTCTCTGCCGCACTGGAACCGGCCGCAGAGGCAGAGGAGGCGGTCGTAGCGAGTCCAGCAACCGCAGGAGCTACAGGAGCAGGGGTGCCTGCGCTCGAACCACTTACCTGGATATTGGCGGCATTGACGACTTGGAGCGCAGAAATATTAAGGTTACCGGAAACGCGAATACCAGCGTCGCCCGCATCAATAGTGCCGGCGGGAGCAATCAAGTCGACATCACCCGGTTTAACCCCGGCAACGGTAGCGAGTACGCCAATGCCACCACCCGTGGCCAAGCCTGCAAGGTCGGTTTTAACATCACCGCTTTGCGGATCGATTAATACGCGGGTGGGCGGGGCTGACTGAACGGTCTTGGACGAAGCTCCGGCAGCGATATTGCCCTGAGAAGACCAGATGATTTCATCGCCGCCACGCAAGGTGAAGACACGAGAGGTACCCACAATTACACTGTTGCGGGTGAAAATCGAAATATTGCCTCCATGTTCGGTGAGTATTCCTTGGTCGATGGGTTGGCTGCCGGAGATATCGAAGCCGACGGTAAGAGAACCTCCAGGAGCGAATAAGTTAATATCACCGCCACTAGCGGTTTTAATTTCACGCGAGGTCAGTGAGAAATCACCCTTCCAAGCATTGCCTGGGAACAAAGCCGTGATGGCGGCAAAGCCGGTGTCGTAATTGCGGTAGCCCACCGAACCCAACAGGCCATGATCACGACCGGCATCGCGTAGGACTTGGTAAAAAATATCTAGGGCCAGAGCGTTGCGCTTCTCTAGGGGCAATTGTTTAAAAACGTTCCAAGTCTGAACATCGCTCAGAGCGGGTGTGCCCAAAAGCAATCTAAGGGCCGGTAGGTAGCGGGTTGATTGCAGTCCCGCGCTCGCCGGATCAATAAACTTGGCGATGAAGGCGCTAAAATTCAAAGAACTATCCGACAGGCTGGAAATAGGTCCAAGACCGGCGCCCGCAATAATGGAGGCGCCACTAAAGCCTAAATTGGGGTTGCGACCATTACCTATACTGGAAATGCCGACGGCCGTGCCATCGCCGGCGCCGGCGCCGACGCCGAGGGAAAAATTCCGACCCGCGAGGACCTCGAGTGCACCGGGGCCACTGATCTGTATATCACCTGCCGTGGGGTTGCCCGTGGCAGGACCCGGCAGAGCGGAACTGCCCACGAGCAGTTCATTGCCGGTAGACTGTGCAACACTTCGCAAGGGAGAATTCGGGTCAAAGGCGATAAGATCGCGACCCGCCGTCACTATACTGACATCCGTTGGCCGATTATTTTGAATATATAAGGCAACATCCGTGATGTCGCGACCCGCACTGACGCGAGAGGCTTTGGAAGAAAAGAAAGTGAGGCCCGAGATACTGCCCGTTTTGGCATAGATACGAGCCGGAGCGAGGTCGGTCAGGTGCAGAGGACCCGCGGCATGGAGGGCCTGCTTAGTTTGTATCACCCCAAATATTCCTGTGCTAGAGCCCGACTCATTGAACAAAGCGTTCAAGCTATCGAGTAATTCAATAGGGGTGACTGTAGGTGAAGCGGTAGCTGTGCCCGCCAGGGCCAAGGGGGACGAAATCCCAGGCATACGACGAGGATCGGCGTCTGAGAGATTGATTAAACTGGAGCCCCAAATAAGCTGATTGTTGGTATCGTTGACGCCGTTGGCCTGTAAGCCGTTGAGAGATTTAGAGGCCAGTAGTTCAATTGTGCCCTGGGCAGAGGGAGCGAGGTTGAGGGTTCCCACCAAGTTGACATTACCCGAAAAGGCGGTGGCTCGCAGGGTGCCCGGAAACAAGGCATCGACGGTAAAGAAAGGGGTAATATCAGTTTCGAGCAAACGCAGCCACGGCTGAGAGTAAGAGGAATAAGTCTGGTGCCGCGCCTCATCGTAGAGTTGGACATTCTGAAACCAAGCGGACAAGGAACCGGCTCGGCCATCGGCATTGGCACGTAATGTGAGGTTGCCGGTGATCGAGGTAAGGTTAACCGCGTCGGTCGCAGCGTAGGTGGAGAAATACGATTTGTCGTAGACGTTATTATTAACTCCTTGAGGCAGCAGGAAGGGGTTAACAACGGGTCCGAGGAGTAAATCACCCCGAGCGCTGACCTCGAAGGCTCCCTTGCCGAGGTAAAGAGTTGTCGGTAGCCAACTGCTCGGATCGGCACTACGTTTAGCATTATCGAGGGCCACGACGGAAGCCTGTGTCAGGGCCGCACGAGTGTTATTGGTATGAATGCTTCCACCGGCACTCAAGCTCGCCTGACCGCGTTCAACGTAATAGACTCCGCCGTCAATATCCGCACCGGCCCGGACCATAAGGTCCCCCCCGCCGAGTTCGACCAGTTTAGTGATGTCAGGGTTGCCTTTAGGCATCCGCGCATTCGTGGGTATGAGCGCATCCACGTTGGAAATAGTGCGACCGGCCAGTAACGTAAGGTTGCCGCCACCGAGAGCCCCCACCCCTTCAAAAAAATTACTAAAATCGACCCACCAGGTCGTGGAAGCAATTTCGCCGCCGGTATGAGTGGCGGCAAATTGTCCGGTAGCCGGGTCGACATAACCACGGCGATACAGCCAATTGTTGGGCAATTCTTTGCTAGAATCAGCCGTGAGGGAGCTTAAGGATGCATCTAAGACTAAGTGGGTAATGTCGCGTTGGGCACTGATGTTGATATTGCCCCCAGCCAAGCTGTAGTAGGCCGGATAAAGGGGATCTTGCGTCGGTCCAAGTTTGCTATTGCGGACGGTATCGGCGAGTCGGGGTAGATCGAAATTGGCCATCGCACTGGCCTGAGTGCCCGCAGTGTAAATGGCCGCAAGGGGATTGAGTAGCTGGAGATCCCGGGCGGCAAAGATATCGATATCCCCAGTGCCGGTGCGGATCACCTGATAATACGCGGGGATTATATTTTGCCGTAGGTTGGCCAAACTATTGGGACTATTAGGATTAGCCGGCAGCGGCAAAGGGGGGGTGTTGCGACCCAATAGTAAGGAGCCAGCAGATGCGCTAAGAGAGGCGATGGGTTTAACCCGGCGGAAATCAGCGGCCGTAAAATCAGCTCCAGCGATCAACCGATACGACCAAGATTGGCTGCCTGCAGCGAGCAAAGGAGCATCCCAAAGGCCATAACTGGAAGGGCCACCGAAGCCATCGCTTAAAGAGCCGATCGATGCGACGCGCGTTAAGCCGTTGTAGCTATAATCAAAATTAAGATTACCGGCCGCGCGTAGCGTAAGGGCACCAGGTTCAGCAAGATTGGGTCCAAAGCGGTACGGGGATAGATCCCAGGCCGAGGCCAAGGTAAGATCACCCTGCGGATTGATAATTTCAGCGCCGGGGCGTACATGGATCAAATTGGAGAGGCTGCGGTTACCGACCAACAGGCGGTTAGTGATCGCTGAAGTATTGGCGGTAAATGCAGTGCCGTTGGCCATGATGGCGGACTGGACACTGGAAGAGATCGTGGAGCCTGAAGTAGAACTAAGATCGTAGACCTTGAAGCCTTCCAGAACGATACTAGAAGCGCCAAGGATGGTCCCGTTGATCGGGGCGAGCGCGAGATCGTTGCTAGTCGTAGTCTGGGGTGCACGCAGCCGCAGGGTGCCCGTAAAGTTACCCAGAGCAGGACTATCGAGGGCATTGGAGCTAACCGCTAAATCAATGATGGAGCCAGATTGTACATCGATTAAGCCGGAGCCCGCGCCTCGGGTTTCCAAGGTGACAGCCCCCCCCTTACCAGCGGAGTTGAAATTCTGGCCGACGACGGAAAGCTTAGCCCCAGCCTGCAGGACGACCCCGGCATTAGCAGACAAGGCGATCGAGCCACCGCTCAGACCACTCGCATCAATGAGACCTTGCGAGGTGACGGTGATGGAACCTTGATCGGCGGAAAGGTTAAAATTCTGTGCGGTCGCGCGCGTATCCACTATTACGTTACCCGTGCGCACGCGCAAAGACCGCATCAGGCTTAAGCCTGCGGTGTCTAGGGTAGTGTTAAGGGCCGCCAAGCTTCCGCCCGGCACCGCGCCCACATCCAGCGAGAATGACCCGCCAGCGCCGAACAAGGCGCCCGTCGCCTCAAACGTACCCAGAGGTGCTGCAACCGTGATGCTTCCCGCCCCCGCTGCACTTGCCGCGGGCGCCACGGTTACCCTAGAGCCGGCCGCGAGGGTGACGTTTCCGCGATCAGCTGTAAGTATCACCTGCCCTGCGGGGGTATATTTAGTAAGATCGTAAAAGGATTGAGCCGTACCGCTAAGATCAAGCCGGCCGCTGCTGCCGAGCGCTAGATTGCCCGTGGTCGCTAAGAGAGTAAGGCTGCCACTGGGCAGGCTAATTGTAGTGGAATTAGTAATACTAGAACCGTTTAGAGCTAAGCTGGCCCCCAATCCTGGGGTCACGCTCGCGGTGGAGCTAAGGGGAACAAGCGTAAGTGAACCATTCGCGGTGATGGACTGATTGGCCGCGGTCCCGGCGGTGATGAGGGGGGTTTGAACGGTCAGGTTGCCTTGAACATTGAGGCTACCGCTCCCCTGCCCCAGTACTCCGGCGGTGGCGTTCACCGTGACGTTGGCAAATTGGTCAATACGGAGCGGATTAACGCCAAAGCGCAGGGTAGCAGAGTTGAATTCGAGGGTTCCGCTCGTGGTGGCTCCCGCGTTAGGGGTGCTAGCCGCAGTGCTATTATCAATTAGGATATCCTTGGCGGCGAAACTTACCGTTCCACCTGCGGTATTAAATCCGCGCAGGCCGGCGGCATGTAAGGCGAGACTAGAAAGCAGAGGTTGACCGGTGCCGTCCAGGGCGCCGATCCCGCCTGTGCCGTAGATATCAATCGTGGAATAACTCAGTAACGATAAGGATTGAGCGCTTTGGAGCCCCGCCAATACGCCACCTGTCAGGGTCAACCCATTGAAAAGCGGCAGCGTGCCCGCGTTGGCGAGTTGCAAGGCGATTTGGCCACTGCCTAGGGCGATCGACTGACCAACCAGGGAGGCACTAGGACTTAAAGTGAGGGTGCGCGTGGAATCGAGCGTAACGCTGGGCCCACTGATTTTAGCTCCAGCGCCAATCGTCATTGTGGCGGAGGAATTGGCGGTGACGCCGTTTCGAAGCATGGAGGCGGCCGGATCGCTGCTGACTCGAACCAGCAGACCGTCGCCGCTACCGGGCTGCGCTTGATTGCCGAGGAGTAAGACCTCTGAGCCCGTACTTTGTGGGCCAGCCTGCCCCAGAGTGACGCCAGCGGCGATGCTTAGGGATTGATTTGAGGCGAGGATGATCTCGGAGCCAAGTAGAGGTGTGCTAACATTATTAAGGGTAATGTTGGCAGTCTTAACTGCCAGAGCCGTGCCCAGATTGGTGCTAGAGCGGGTACCGCCGATGAATAGACTTTCAGCACCAAAAGCATTTAATTCGCTTGGATTCAGTACCAGGCTGCCAGCGGGGGCAGAGGCAGCCGAGCCCGTGATAAAAATATCAATGGGGCTACTAATATCAACGAGGCCGCCGCGCCCCCCGGCCGCCGCCTGGGCAACCACGCTGCCTTGAATCGCCATCGACTTGGTGGCGGCAAAAACGAGTTGCCCAGAGTCGAGGGGTAAGCGTGGCACCGCCACATCATTGGCCCGGGCACTGGCGCTTAGGAAAGTGTTAGCCAAGGAATCAACATATTCGGCACGAGAACGCACCACGGCTTGAGGAGTAAGTTCAAAGGCGGCCGTGAGCGCAGAGACCGAGCGCGTGGCGTTAAGATCGTTAAAACGATAACCGGCAAGTACACTGGAGCCGTCTGGTTGCGTGACGGCTCCGCCTGGGGGTTCACCGCTTTTGGGCGTCACTAGGAAAGCGCCAGCCAGCAACGCGTAACGGGCCGGCAACAGCGTGTAGACTCCCGCCGGCAAGCCGGCCATGCCGGTTAGGTAAATTCGGTCCCCTACGCTCAAGTTCGAGTTCACGTAACCCGGATCACCCCCAAAATTAGCGTTGAGAGTGGTAGGATTAAAGGAGGCAAACGGAGCGTAGCCCGCCTGGTAGCCTGGCAAGACGGCAAAGCTCTTGGTGGAGGCCAAAATATCTTTGGTGCCGCCCACGCCCGTAACCCAACGATAGGCGAAGAGGTCGCCACCTCCGCGAATGTCCACCGTAGCACCGGGTTGTTCCGTTACGTTTTGCGCTCCAAGATTGACGGTTTTTTGCGGTAGGCCGCCGACCGTGATATCGCTGCTGGTCGGATCGATCCAAGCCGTACCATTCAAATTAGTGCCGTAAGGTATAATAATCGCTTTACCCGTAATAGGATCTAGGGCGGAGACGGAGGTCACGCTGCCCGAGCCGAGGGTGAGCTGCTGAGTCAGCGGTACGCTCTTATTGGAAATTAAATCAAGGGGTGCAGTCCCCGTGCCATCCCAACCGAGATTGATAGCTCCAATTGGCGAGCGCAGGACGCCATTCTGATTGATCGATGAGGCGTAAAGATTCAAGTCACCGCCGGCCGACATCGGCAGCGCGCGGGAGGATCCAGAGGCAATGGTGATCGATCCGGTTTTAAGGCCGGTCAAGGTTGTGTAATCGTAGGCGATGAGGTTAAAACTGACCGCACTGGGTGGATAAATTTGGCCAGCCCGCAAAACCAAGTCGCCAGCCAGATGGAACGTGCCATCGCCCCGGATGTCACCCGTGGGCGCATTCAGGGTGGCTAGCCCGATATTTTGCAGTGAAAGATTCCCTACATCAATTAAGCTACTGTTGATCGTTAGGCTGCCGGGTCCATAGACCGGGGAAACAAAGAAAGGCTGACCCTGCACACTAAAAGCGGACGAAATTTCCTGCGGTAGCAGGGGCGAAGCGAACGCTGTACCCACCGCAACATAAGGAGCAGAGAGGCTGAGGGTGGAGGTGGCCGAGAGTAAACCTGAAGTGGCCACCGTCAGACTGCGCGCCGCACTCAGAGCGACAGGACCGACAAATTGTACGGTGCCTTTAAGCGTCAATGCATCCAGGCCACTGGTCATAAAGCTGTCGGCGCTAAAATAACCCTGCCCCGACATAAGGGTGCCGCTGGCGCTGCGCACAGGGTTGCCGATGAATGATGAGCCTACAGCGAGGTTCTGGGCTGCAATGGTAGAGCCGCTTTGAGTCACCGTAAGGGTGACTTCACTGGGTTGCTGGGCACTCAGGGAGGTACCCGGCGGGTAAAATCTTCCAGATGAAATAACTAGATTTCCACCTAAGGCCGAGGGGCCACCGGCGGCACCGGCCAGTGTGGCATCGGTGAAGAGCTCTTGGCCGCCAGCAAGGGTAATAGTACCGCCATTGCTTTCGACGCGGGTGGCGATGACGGGCGCACCGCTTAAAGAGGAAGATAAGGTTAAATGCGTAAGAGCACTATATGAGGGGGCTAAATCGAGTTGGCCGGCCGCACCGGAGACATCGAGTTTAGCACCCGCCTCGGCTACAATATTACCAGAAACCGTAATCGTTCCACCGGCCAAGACGGACCCTGTGCGGTAGCCACGAGGATCCGGCCTGAGCACGGTGGTTCCCGCGGTTGAGAGCACACTCTTGGCTCCCAGATCGATCGTGGGTACCGGCACTGAGGTATTGGTGAAAAGTACCGTGGAGTCCTTACCCCCATTAACCGAGATCGAGCCGCCCGGGGCCGAGATTTTTCCCTGCATTAAGACCGTATCAGCACTGACTGCAACCTGCGCGAGGGGATCGGTCACGATGAGAGCCCCCTCGCCCATCACAAAATCACCGCGTATAACAAGCGGTTTAGCACTGTTATAAATGTCACGCACCCCGGGCGCACTAAAACTCAGGTTTACTGGAGCCCGAACCCCCAGGGGTTGCACCTGGGTAGTAAGGGCATCTTGCGTCGAGGAGGCCGAACGGGCGAGCAATCGATTGACTACGATGGGTTGAATCTGGGTGCCTGGGCTGATGAGTATACCAGGGGTGTAACGATCAGACTGCGTACTGGCTGCGCCGAGACCGACCAGGGAAAAAGCGTTAAAGCCGCCGGAGCTAAAGAAGGCTGGAGCCAGTAAAAGGGTGTCCGCATCGCTCGTGGTTCCGCCAATCTGAATCGTTGGAGCCAACAAAGAAAGTGAGCCGCCCTTGGCCCCGGAATAGGCCTGGACCTGACCAAGTAAACTGAGGTGTCCGCCAAGCAATGAGGCAAACCCGGGGTCTTGGCCTGCCTCAATAGCAACGCGTCCAGCATTGCCGTAGGAAACTTTACCGCTAGCGCTGAGGGTAAGCCCGCCAGAAGCGTCAATGAAACTGCCCGCCGCCAAAGAGGTGTTGAAGCTTTTGATGGCAATTGAGCCGCCAGTGGTGAGTAAAGGCTGAGTGAGCGAATCGGGATTGGTGAGTCGGTCATCAATGACTAATCCCGCGGTGCTCAGCGTAGCGGCTGAACCCAATTTGAAGGAGCCCCGATTGGGGTCGAGCACAGGGGCGGCGGGCTGAGCGCCGCCAGTAAGAGCGCGATCCGCATACGGCGAGCGATCAAAGACCGTGAAATTTAGGGAGCCACTCGGCGCAAAAATTTTGCCGTCGATTAAGAGCTGGGCGGCACTCAACTTCAACGAACCACTGGGCGCAAGGCTGAGAGAAACCCCGCTGGGCACGCTGATAGAGCCATCGCTATTGTCTACCGATAAAATCCCAAAGCCGGCGGAGGTGAACAACGCTGGGGCGAGGGCCAAATTGCGGGTTCGATCGAGCGGAAGCGCAGTCCCACTACCGCTAAATGCGTTCACGCTGGGCGCACTATTGGCGGACTGAAAAACGATGGCCGGGGGCGTGGGCGAAAAGTAAGGGAAAAGATTTTGCGAGAGGGCCGGGTCTTGGCCCTTAAAGGAGAGCACTAGAGAGCTCAAGGGCGGCAGGGTTATGCGCTGGCGAGGACCCGCAAAGGTGGTTCCCACCATGCTCCCATCCAGCGCCATCGCGGGCGCAGTGATCGCCAGTGAACCACCGGCGCCACCTTGAGTGTAGCCGGACTCATAAGAGGAAAGCAGCTGAGGATTGGAGGTCGTGTCATTGACTCCCCACTTGGCATTACTGGTGGTGGTGGATCCCGAGTAAATACCCTCATAGATGCGATCGGGGGTGGCCTGGGATATGTCGATCACGCGGCCGTCGGCGATCAGTTTTGTGGTGGCGACGTTGCCTGCGGCGTAATTGGTCCAGCCACCCGAAACATTGATCGAAGAACCGTTTTGGAGGACCACGGAATTGCCGGCTTGCAAGCTAACCGTACCGCCGTCGGTGGTAAGTTGACCGACGGTGTGATCAACCAGACCGACATAACCTGTGGTGTTGGCCAGAGGGGTGCCGATCCAAGTTTGTCCATTATAAGTGCCGGTCTGACGGATATCAATTTGCACGGTCTGACCACGCAGGACGCTATCGCGTTGAAGGGGAGAATCCGCTAATTCCGAGCCGCGCAATTGCACCGAAACAATATTATCTTCGACGGAGGCAGCGACATAAGCGGAGCCGGCGACATCAATAGAAGCTCCGGTATCAAGATAGATTTGGCCGCCCGTGAAGTTAAAGCTGTCTTGGGCGGTGGCGCCCGTGCCGGTGAGATTCCAGTTGCCGGCGCTAACCTTAAGCTGGGCGCTGGGGGCCAGTAGCAAAGATTTGGGGGCGAGATACACCGCGAGTCCTTGCAGGTTGATTTGTGAAGGCAGAGCGAGCCGAGAGCCAACGACGCGATCCTCACTGTTAAATTCGGGCAGGACTTGTGTAAGGCTATTAGAACCTAGGGTGATGACGCCGGTGGCTTGGGGAAAGTAAGGGGCGAGCCCAGACAAGCCGCCGCTACTGATGGCGTCATAATTGGCGAGTAAATCGATCCGGCCATTGAAGGCCACGGAGGTGGAGCTTGAGACGGCCCCGAGTTGGTTGATCGTTTTACCCGCGAGAGTAACGTTACCACGGGGGGCATCAATGAGGCCCGAAAGCGTATTAGTAACCGTGCCGCCGCCAGCGCCGACGTAAACATCGAGTCCGCGCAGGGACGGGTCATCGCTATTGTGGGCGACGAGCCCGATTTGTTGACCGGCAGCAAGGAGCGTCTGCCCGTCGGGTGTAATGAGAGAGCCGGCATTGGTGACGTTGGCGCCGAAAAGAGCGATGCGGCCGCCGACGTGTTCGGCGGTGGTGGGGCTGGTTAACTGAGCACCGAGCTGAACGGAGACATCGCCGCTTTTGGCATCGGGGGTGAGCGCGAGGGGAGGAGTGAAAGCGGGCGTACCGTTGGCTCCAGCGCTCAGTGCAGAGGAGGAAAAGAGAAACTGTTGATCGGCATTGTTGAGCAGACCCGCAGCGACTAGGTTGGTATTAATGGGCAGCGAGGAAGCAACCAAGGTGTGAGCATTAACTTGGGAAGAGCCCCCGAAGATGATACCATTTTGGTTGAGCACGTACACTTGGCCATCGGCCTTGAGGGCGCCGAGAATCTGAGAGGGAACGGCCGTGACATCGTTAATCTTATTAAAAGCGATCCACTCGGTACGGTTGTCGCCGCCGGCGGATTGATCGAATTTCAGGGTCGTGTTTTTACCGATATTAAAAGAATCCCAAGTAAGCAGGGCCTGTTGAGAGGACTGCTTGACCACTACCTCCGTTTGATTGGCGAGTTTGGTCTGAGCAGGTAAATCGGCGCCCTGCCAGAGCAAAGGATCGGAGCCGGTGGCGGGTTGCAGACCACCCATCACAAGCCCATCAGGTATGTTAGGCAGAGTTTTGCCCAAATGTATCGGATCTGCGCCTAGGTTATTTGGACCCGCCTGGGCGGCGATGCGGGCGGCGGTCTGCATCGACTGCACAGCCGAGATGGCCGCGGCCGAGCGCGCGAGTGAATCCGAGGCTTTGGGTAGGGGTGCAAGGGCGCCCAAGCCCGTGGGGGACTGAACCGCAGCAGTAGTGGCGGAGAGACTGCCCACTGCCCCAGCCCGCAGGAGGTCAGCCCCCTGCAGGGACCGGGGTAAGGTTGCGGCCCAAAGTAGCGCGCAAGCGCCATAGGCCAGCAGGAAAGATCGCGGGCTCTGACTCACGGTTTGGCGCGTTGCTCGAGCAGTTTGTCGTTATAGCCCTGCACGAGGGTCTCTAATTTAGCCCGAGTGGAGCCGACGAAGGGCTCACGGGCAGCGAGAGCCTCGCCTAGACTGAATTTCTCGTAGCGCTTGAGAATTTCTAAGCCGAGAGAAAACAGGGCGAGATTCTTCGTTTCGCGGTCTTCGAGTTTGCGCTGGGCGAGGATAAGTTCGGTAGCTAATTTTGCCCGCTCAGATTCCTTACTCGCAGCGAGGGCTACAGCTTGTTGGCCGGCCGTGTTGGATTTTTCTAAGGCCTGTTTAAGTTGGGTGATTTCGGCGGCATGGGCCACGGCCTCGAGCTTGAGGGCGGCGAGAATTTTATCGTTAGCAGCCCGCTCAGTGATGGTTTGTTTGCGTAAGGTTTCGAATTTTGCTTCGAGATTTTTTTTCTCTTCGGTTAGAGTAGCTTGGGTGCTTTGCAGCGTGGCGCGTTCGGTCTCGGAGGAGCGCAGCTGCAGGGTGGTGGTGCGGAGCACCTCGCGCAGCTTGGCTTCATTGCCCTCAGCGGCTTCGGCGGCGAGCAGTCCGCGGGTCAGCGCTGGGCCGACGAGCAAGGTGAAAAGAAGAAGCAATCGAATCATAAAGGTAGGGGTGGGCTAGGTTTAGAATTTTCCGTTAAAATCAACTTGGAGGATGTCGTTTTTATAACGCGGGCCGACGATATTGCTGGTGCTTAACCAACGCAGCCCAAGGGAAGTGCGCCGGGAGAGGGCGTAAGTGCCGCCCAAGGTGAAGCCCTGCAAATTGGTGCCACCATTGCCAAAGTCCGAGTCCGTGAAACCATCGACAACGGAGTCAGTTTCAAGATAGCGATAGCTGAGAGCCGCAGTCCAGTCGCCGCGTTGGATGAGAGCGGCCGAGCCGATTCGAAATTCTAAATTCCAAGCGTTCTGGCCTCCGGCAAAATCGCCAGTGCCGCCAGCGCCAAGATTATTAACGGCGTGTTTTCTGATGGTGCCGCGATGGAAGGCGACGTTGTTAACCCATTCGCCGATCAGGGAGAGCTGGACGGGTTGGAGGCGATTGTAGTCCATGCGCGCGGTGAGCGCGACCTCTTGAAACGGAGTGGCCAGACCAAAATATTGGAATTGGTTAAGGGTGCCAAAATTATTTAAGACATTCGGCACAATCTGGCGCAGAGGCAGGTAGGTGTTACCGGTCTGAGCAAAGGCCGGACGGGTTTCATCGGTGTCCCCGTTATCGAGGGCGCTGATGGGGGTAAACGGTGAGGACAATTTGCCGGCGATATTGTAGAAGTAATAATAAGCGCCGCCGAATTTGAGGCTGAGATCTTTCGCGAGGGAGAAATCGGAGCCGAGTTGCCCACCGAGTAACCACTTATCTTGGCTTTTAAATTTGCTGGGCTGGATGGAGGAAAAATTTAAAGAACTGTTGTAGACAGGGAAGGCGCCGAGGGTGACGAAGGATTTGACCTGAGTGACGGGATTGAACTTGGAGGTGGCTGCGATGCCATCGAAACCGAGATCTTCATCGAAGATGAGATGGGTGGAGAAGAAGGGGTTATCGAAGCGACCCGCGGTGAAGGCGAGCAGGCCGGATTGGTAACGAATGAAAGCGCGATCGAGCCAGACGGCGTATTTACTAAAACCGCCTGAGGCACCGAGGCTTTGGTTGGTGGTGACCGGTGAGTTGTTTTCGCCCGTGGCGAGGCGAACCCCCGCGGTATAATTTTCCCCGAGGTCGATATCGGCACCCAGACGCAGGCGTAAGCGCTCGCGTTGACGGTTGCGATCAACGTTGAGTTGGGGCGAAAAAGTGGTGCCGGCGATGTCGAAGGGGGAACCGGAATTAAGGGTGTTAAAGTTGGGGAAAGCACCCGTGTTGTCGTTACCCGCGGGATAGAAAATACCCTCGGCCCGCAAACGTAGATCACCGAAGAAGCTGTAGCGGGAGACCCACTCTGGGAGGGTACGTGGAGCGGCCCAACGTTCCTCGCGCGCTTGGGCGAGAACCTCTTGTTTGACCTCTTCGCGAAGCTGTTTTTTGATAAATTCGGGTACGTAAGCGACGCGCACGGTGTCGCTAGGTTGGGCCGGGGCCGGGGCCGGCGCCGGGGCTGGGGTTGAGGCTAAGGCTGAAGCCTTAGCGGCTTGCGTGTCCGCTTCGGCGAGCCGAATTACGTCATTGGCGTCGGCCTGGGAGAGGACGCCTTTCTCAACGAGACGTCGAATCAGATTGATGGTTAAATTTTGCGATGGCGCAAGCGATGGGCTAGAGTCAGCCGCACGCAATCCCGGCTGGGGCAAGCAGAAGAGCGAAGCGATCAGACACAACCAAACGAAGCGAGAAGCGCGAGTGAGTTCAGACATGGTAAAATAAAAAAGACGTTGGGGGCAGGGCAGTTGTTAGTTGGGGCGGCGCGCGTTCAGCCGCAGAACGATGGGTAGAGGCAGATCCGCGGGCGGAGGCTCTCGAAGTTGAAGACCAGCGAGAATTTCGGTCTTGATAACTTCGTCCATACTCGGGTTGCCGGTTGAGCCGATGAGTTTGGCGCGCGTGACACGGCCTGTGAGATCAGGCCAGAGGCGGACCTCGATTTGGAAACTGGCCGTGCGGGTCTTGGGATGAGTGCGCAGAGAATCAGAAAGAGTGGACTGGACCTGGGCGGCATACCAACCAAAGCGGCTACCGCTGCCGCGATTACCGCCTACAGGACTACCCGTACCGGCTGGGTTACGGCCGAGACCAAAGGCGTCCGCGCCGCCGGAGCCTGTGATACTGGTCCCCAGATCGGGCGCCGGGGTGGAGGGAGTATCGTCAGGTTTTTCTTCATTCGCGTCGACGGGGGTTTGCTGGACCATTTTTTCCTCCACCAGTTTGGGCGGCGGTGGTGGTGGGGGCGGCGGGGGCGGCGGGGTTGAAACGATCTTAACCATGGTGACCTCTGGCATCCGATGCGTCGAGGAGCTGCTATTACTCGAGTTTTTTAGCAGCATAATCCCTCCACCGATTAAGCCCATGGCGCAGAGCCCCATAATCCAGCCAAAGCGCTCAAAAAAAGAGCGCTCGGGCGGAGCATCATCAGTGAAAATCGGAGAGGACATGGCGCGAAATGATACGCTTAACTCGCTGGGCGAGTCTTAGTCGCAAGACCGACCTGGGTGATACCGAGGCGACCAAAAATATCCAAAACATCCATGACTCCTTGGTAAGGCGTGAGGCTGTCGCCCTTTACGACCACGGGCAGATCAGGGGTAATTTGTTTGTATTGAGCGAGGCGTTGCTCGAGTTCAACCAGCGAGACAGGCACCGTATCAAGAAAGATCTGACCCGTGTTACTAATCGTGATCGCGCGGGTCTTAGGTTTGGCGAGGCTAGGAGCCGCGCTAGCTTTAGGTAAATTGACTTTAACTCCCTGCACCGAGGCGGTGCACATGAGAATAAAAATGACCAACAGTACGTACGCCAAGTCCAACATCGGAGTGATGTTGATATCATCGTAGGGTTTTTCTTCGGTGGGCGCTTGCATGAGGATTACTGGGCGAACTTAGGAGCGCTCGCTGGGAGTGGATTTTTGCGGGCGGCTGTCTTCCGCCGACTCGGAGTAAAACTCGGCCATTTTGGCCACGAATTCATCGATGAATACGTGCAGGTCAGACTGAGCGTTTTTGATGCGTATGAGCAGGTAATTATAACCGAAAAGGGAGGGAATGGCGACGGCGAGACCAGCGACGGTCGCGGCGAGGGCCGCGGCAATACCGGGGGCGATGGCGTTGACGTTGACATCGCCGGCGGCTGCGACGGCGGCGAAGGTGATCATTACCCCGACCACGGTGCCGAGTAGTCCGAGGAAGGGGCCGCCGGAGATAGCGATGGTGAGCAGCACCATTTGGTTAGATAGCCGATGGGACTCGCGGACCAAGCCAGCGTCGAGTCCAGCCCGAATGGCCTCAATGGAGCGGGTGGAGAGTACTTTGTTGTTACGAGTGGCCGTGATGCGGTGACGAATTTCTTCTACGCCGATGTGGTAGATGCGATAAAGGGGGGATTCGCGCATGACCTTGTGATTAGCCGCACTCACGCGACCGCCGAGGGATTTAGCCTGAGAGATATCTGCGCTATCGAGTACGGATAAATCGGTGGCGACTTGACGCCATTGTTCCAGGAACAACTCGTTGCCCTTAACAACCCGACCTAAATACATGCCCTTGCCGATCATCACAGCGGCGCTGACGACGCCCATGACGCCAAGCAGACCAATGACCACCCAACCATCGACGGTGAGGGAGCCGATGATGACGCCGAGGTAACCATTTTTGATGAAAGCCAACCAGTCTTTGGGTTTTTCCTCTTCGCCAAAGCTGATGAGCTTGGTGGCCTTTTCGCTACCCTGCTCCAGGGCGATAAACTTAATATAGTCGGAACTGCGAGCGAGGTTAGCTAAGTGCAGTTCGTCGATATCACCCACAAAAGCGTTAGAGGCATCGCCGCCGATCATTAGCGGGCTAGCCAAGGCGGGCAGGCTGGCGGCTAGGGTTGAGTAGACTTCGCCATCAAGAAATAGGGTGAGCTTGGCTCCATCCGCTACGAGAGCGAGGTGCTTCCAGCCAGGGGTGGCCACGGGGGCACCCGCTGGGCTACGGAATTTACCACTGGGAGAGAGGACTTCGACAAAGGGTGAATTGCGATCAACCCCAATCGAGAAAGCGCGGCCGGCCTCGGCCCGATTAAATAGGAGCGCATTGGGCTGAGGGGCGCCGAATTTAACCCAAGCCGACCAAGTGAAGGCGGCCCCATTGGTCCAAGTCAGGGAGGGTGAGTTGGGTACGGTGACGGTTTTTTTGCCATCCAAGTGCAAACCGAGAGCGATCATAGAGCCATCGGCGGGGGTGCCCGAGTTGGTGGCGTTGTTGTTTTTACTCGTGGCATCGGCTGGAGGTTGGCCGCGCTCGCTGAAGTGATAGACTAAAACGGAATTCGCGTCATAGGTACCTTTGACGTCATCAATGCGCGTGGCGCCTGCGCCACTATTGCCGTAGTAGAGCCAAAGACTAGTGGCCGTGCCTGGTTTGAGCTCGGGGACTTTAACCCAAATGAAGGCTTCGTTGAGTAAAGAGTCGAATTTTTCGATATGGAAGGAGAGCGGAGTTTTGTCATCGCCAGCGATAAAGCGTAGGTCGCTGCCGTCAGATTTGACGGTGGAGAACGCAAAGTTGCCTTCATGGAGTCGAATCAGCACAGGCGCCTCAGCCAGCAGTTGCGTAAGGGTTAAACCGGTGGAGCCAGTATCGAGGGTAATTTTCTTACGTTGAGACCATTCCGAGTTCCACCAGGCCCTAGCCGTGGAGGGAAAGGACAATGCCACGGCTAGGCCGAGCAGAACCACAAAACGATGAAGGGGAGTGGAACGTGGGATCATAAAATTAAAAATCGGCCCAGAGCCGGAAGGTAAAGCGCAGGGCATGGGCTTGAGTTTGGGCCTGGGCAATCAGCGGAAGACCCGCGTCGATGGAACCGTTAAAATGTTCGCGCAGGCGCACACGAGTACCCACACCGGCGCTGGCGAGGTAAAAGTAGGAGCGCTGTTGGGGTAGCGCGTGGTAGACGTGGAGCATTCCGGTATCGCCAAACACGAAAGCTCGCCACTCCCCGAAACGGCCACTCCATGCGGGGGTACGCAGTTCGAGGGTAGTGAAGGCGGCATTGTCGCCGACCACTTCCGACTCAAGATAGCCTCGCACCGTACTTAAGCCTCCGCCGCTTACCTGCTCACTATCCAGCAGTGCTTGGTTAGCCAGCTGACCAGTAAATTTTGCAAATAGCTGCCAATCGTGAGCGATGGTTCTTTCGTGAGAAAATTCGCCATGAATAAAAAAGAAGCTGCCATCAGCCTGATAACGTCGGTTGTCGAAGGTCGTAGGGTCGCTGCCCAAGCCGCGCAGGTGAAGGGTGGCCGCAAGACTTAAATCAGTTTCGCGTTTATCGCCCAGAAATGAAGCGGTATAGTTAAGATTTACGGGCCAGTAGGTAATCGGGGAAACCACATTACTGCCCCCAACACGCAGGGTTTGATCAAAATGTTTGTAGTCGAAACCTAAGCTCAAGGTTTGGAAAAAATCTTGCGTGGCAGGTAGGCGCATTAAACTCCGCACCCCGGCGGTTTGTCCACGCCCAGCGACTGCGGCGCCACCGAGAGTGGAAACGTTACTGTCTTGTTTGGTCGCTTGAAGCATTAGGCTAAGCCCACTTTGGACAAATCGCGTCAAATAATAACCTGATACTACCTTAGCATCGTCGGTCCGTTCTGGAGCGATTTGGAAACTGAAGCCAAGAGCATCGCCGCGTTGTAAAAAATTGTTATCACTGACAGAAACATTGGCCCGCAATGCGGTGGTATTTGCGCTATGTCGGTTGTTGAGTTCCGCACTGGCGTGCAGTGGGGTAGTCTCAATCACGTTAAGATCTACATCGACCAAGCCCGGAGCAGAACCGGCACGTAAAGCGGGAGTAACGCGTCTATCCGGGAGTTGATTGAGGGCGACGATTTCGCTGGGAACTTCGTTGAAATTAACCACACGACCCTCAGCCAGAGAGGGCACCATGGATTTAATTAATTTTGGAGAAGAAAACCGCGCACCATTAACACGCAGACGATCTACAACGCCCTCCACAACCTGTAGGGTCACCACCCCATCGGTGACATTTTGAACGGGAATCTGCACCGCCACGGTTTGAAATCCTCTGTCACGGTAGGCTTTTTCTAAGGCGGCGCGGGCTTGCTCAACATCCTCCGAGGAGCGCCCGGGACCGAGAAAAGGATAAACGGTTTCCTCGACGGTGGAAACGCTGAGATGCTTAACGCCATCTACGCGATATTCCTGAATGAAAAGCTCGGCATTTTTTGGCGCATTAATTTCTGCGCCGGTTGCACACGAAATGAGCCATGCAACACTCGCTATAATCCCGATAGGACTAATCAGCTTGGCCAAGAATTTTGCGGCGGAAAATTGCAAAGTAGAGAGATGAAATTAAAGGGAAACGGCCCCTCCGCAAAGAGCAGAGGGGCCGCACCTGACTAGGGTCAAAATCGAGACATTCGATTTGATGATCTAAGTCGCTGAATCACTGGGATGTCTCGTTTTAGAGACCGGGCACCTCATAAATTTCGATGAGGGCGCTGCCGGTGGAACCGGTCGCAGCGGTGACTTGTACCGTGTACCCACCCGCACCAAGACTAACTAAGAGAGCGGAATCTTTACCACCTGAGGCCAAAGCCCACGGAGCGGTCCGCGTGGTAGCGGCTGTGATTTCGGAGGCGGTGGCCGCGCCCGTACCGACAGGAGTACCCCAATCATCGTTACTAGCGATAACGGTTTGACCGCTATATAAGCTCATCTTGGGGTCAGCCATCGCACCAGCGTAGTTAAAGGTGGAGCCAAGAGTCGGACCAGCCGCACGGATCAGAAGTTGAACTTTGCTGGAGCCAGAAACAGTGAAGCCCACGGTGATCGAGGGTCCCACATTCTTGAGTACAGACACGTTGAGCAATCGTGGCGTGGTAGCGTCAAACTGCGACAACGGCGTAGCGTCATAAACTTCGGCGAGGGTCCAACCGGCGCTGGTGCTGCTCGCGCCTTGGATCACTAGAGAGTCCTGACCGATAGGAGCAGCCGACACGTACACCGCTGAGTCCTTAGCGTCGGTTTGGAAGGGGAACGCTCCGGTAACGGTGTTGGCGGTGACGATGTTTTGGTCGTTGGCCCAACCGGAGTTTTGACTGATCAGGGTGGAACCACCGTAGAACTTGACGGTAGGATCCGCAAGTACCTCGCTCGCACTGAAATACTTCAGGTAAGACAAGGTGGGGCCCGATGCGCGCATGAGCATAGGTTTGTTGCCCTTGGTGCCGGCGCCACCGATAACGTAACCGAAGGTGAAAGCGTCACCTGCGGCCATTTGGGTGAGGACCGACAAGTTACTCAAGCGACCTGGGTTAGCGACCCCGATACTCAGAGCGAAACCGGTGGCAGTAATGGAAGCACCGGAGGCATTGGTCACCTTGACCGAGTAATTACCCGCATTGAGGGTAGTGACCGCAGTGAGGGTGAGCGTGCTAGAGGTAGCTCCACTGATGGCTGCATCATTTTTGTACCACTGATACGTCAGACCAGATCCGGTGGCGACGACCGAGAAGGAGGCATTAGAGCCAGAGGCCACGGCTTGGGAAACCGGCTGAGTGGTGATGGTGGGGGCCCCGGCATTGCTCGCGAAGTAACTAGCGGAGGTGCTGAAGATCAGAGCGCCGGAGGAGGACAGACCAAACGAGCCGAGATAAGTCGAGCTGGCGCTATCGGGCTGCGACTCATAAAGGTCAGATACCGCGTAGCCCGAGGCATCGGCCAAAACGTAGTCGTTGATCGTAGGATTAAAGAACCCGAAGCTTACCCCATTCTGGTAGGAATCTTGATAACCGTAACTACCGGCGAGGGTGGCGTTGATCGAGGCAGCGTTAGCGCTATTCGTGCTAGACTTAGCACCATTCAAGCTGCCGGGTGCGCCTTGGTAGAGGGTCTCAATCACCGAGGAAGCCGAGAATTGAGCGTTGCGACTGCCGGGAGTCCAAGCGGTCGATTTGGTGCCTACGACTTCTTGAGCGCGAGTGGCCCAGAGGGTGGCGATGGACTCGCCGCCAGGACCGCTGCTGACGCGACCCGCGGTGCCAACGATACCCCAGAACAGATCGGTGCGAGTGGCCCAGCCGGAGCCGTAAGTAGCGATCAGGTCAGCCACGGATAAGCGTGAAATGATCTGAGTCGTACCCGAGGCCAAACCTTTGAACTGAGATACACTGCCTAGATTGACCTCTAGGTTAACGTTCTGGCCTTGGCCACCATTGGCGCGGAAGCCTAGGATCAAATCGCCGTTACTAGCCGATACCTGGGCGCTCACTGGCAGTGCGATACTAACAGCCAGGAGGATTGCTTTCAGGGAAAAATTTTTCATGGAGAGGAGCTTTTTTGATTAACTTTGGAATTTTGGCGCCTCAGGAGGCGCCCCGCCGCTATTGCGCAGCGTTTAAATCCGAAGCGAATTATTTACGCGTGATGACAGCGCCCTCAGTGACGCGGGACACATTCATGGTCGAAAGAAGCACACCGGAAACAGAGGCATCGGTATTTTTGATTTGAGCCGCAATTTGATCAGCGACGGTCTTGGAGTTACCCGCGAGCGTGCTGCGGTACATCAAGTGCTCGTAGCCCCAGAAGGAGTAGGCGCCTTCGCGAACGGCGTCTGCGCTATAGGCCACGCCATTGTAGGTGAGGTTATTTTTGCCGGAGTTGACGCCGTTGGCGTCGTTCACGCCGAAGTAGGCAATGAGAGCAAATTTAGCTTTGAAGGCGTCGACCGCGGAGGCGGCGACAGGAGTGTTAAGATTGGTCGCCATGGTGCCGCCGCTGGAGAAACCGGAGTGGCCGGTCGTGTAGCTGATGCCCAAAACCGTGGCCGCGGGCCAAGCAGCGATCGAGGTGATTTCGCCGCTGGCGATGGTGGGTTGGTATTGGATGGGCGAGGCGAAGATACCGAAAGCGGGCTCTGCAAAAGCAACCAGACGAGTGCCGGAGTCTTCATCGCGACCCAAGGGATAAACATAAATGCTAGAATCAGCGGATTTGCCGGTCATGATAGAGATTGGCATGCCACCGGCGAGAAGGACGCGAGCTTGCAGGGGGGTGATATTGGTGACGGTATCAAGCGCAGCCTGAACGGTCGCATCTTTGCTGCTACCTTTGGTCCAAACGAAGGGGACGACGCCGACTACATTATCAACGAGGGTGTTATAGCCGGTACCGAAGAACGCGGTCGAAGCTTGAAAGGAATCAGACATAGCAATGTCGGCGTTGGCCGGGGAATCAAAAATACCCGTAGCCGCGGTGAAGACCGCACCCGTCGTGGTGAGAGCGTTGGTTTCGGACAGATAAGGGCTGGCCGTGGTGACAACTGGGGATTGTTGAGCAATCGTCTGCACCCCGCCGACAGAACCGGCAAAAGAGCATTTGATGATCACAGAAACACCCCCTACTTTGGTCGTACCAACGAAGATGGATTGGTTAGCGCCGGTAACGCTGGAACCGACGTAGCCGTAAGTGTAACCGGAGTTCAAAACATTTTGAATCGCGGTAACGGTGGCAGCACGGAAGGCGGTCGAGCCGGTAAAGCGAAGCGTGGTCTGGGCGGAGGCGACACTCACGCACGCTACGGCGAAGAGAGTGGTGAGTAATGATTTCATTTTCATGTCTATTAATGTTTAACGAGTTCTAATGATTTTGGATTACGGCGTTTATTAAATAACTGGATCCAGATGTACCAAATACACTTAAACCTTATGATATGACTTTTGAGCGTCATTTACGTCACAATTCTGACACAATTGATCGCTCCTAAAACCGCAGCGTTTAACGCATGAATTACGTAAAATACTGTTCATTATGTATATAATTCGCCTCGTTAACCGATTCAACGGGTCAATTTAGCGGCCGAATATCCAAGAGCGGCATCCACGGGTTGACTTGGGTGCAAATCGCTCCAGGACCCTAAATTTTTAATCCCGAATTTGAACCGATAATGGGACCAGACAGCGCTTAATTGGCCAAAACTAGGCCAAGCGTTGATGGCAGAAATCAGCCCAATGTGGGCTTAGCTGTGGAAAGAATGGGCGCGGCAGCGACTGCTGGCAATGAGGCTGTTCGCTTAGGGTGGGCTGACAGTAGCGTGAATCCTGCGGGTGGCCGATACAGGTCGGCAGACCGCATCCACTTAAAAAAAGCAAAGTCGTCGCCGCAAGCGGTGACGAGGTGGCTAAAAAGCGGCCACGGCGACAGGCCGGTCGCGAAGGTGCGCGAGGCCGTGGCCAAAGATCTGATCAGACGGTGAGAGCCTAGCCGTTTCGGCAAACGAGCATTGGGCAGTTCTATATTATGAAACGCACCCGCAGAACCAGGACCGGGGGCATGCTTAGCTAGCTGTTACGGCGGTGCCGTATCGGCAGCGTTAATCATTTCTTCGGCCCCCTTGTGTTTATTGGGGTTTCGATCGCTTCTTTAATTCCATCACCGACTTCATAAAAATCCAGATCGACAAGCCGTGGTTGCGATTCGAAGAAACACCGATGAAGGGACAGTTACTCGCGTGAATAACTTCACCGTCTCGTCGGACAGGGGCGAGCGCGTCGGCTCGGACGTGGACTCTACGCATCCGCTGACTTCGAGGCGGACCAAAACCTCTCTCTTGTCGAGGCCGTCAAACGAGTGCCGCGCGGAGTGGTGTGCCTAGTTTCCGCGCTCCAATGCCACCGGATCGGGAGGCAGTCACCGCATCAAGTCTGGCTGGCCCTCCCGCGCGACACCAATTTTCCGGTCTGCGGAAATCTGCCTTTTCGGTTCTGCAAGTTCTCGGCCGCTTCCCACTGCTTCGGCGTCCAGGAGCACGCACTGCCAGGCGGAACTGTGCGCGTTTACTCTCCGGCCAAGACTGTGGCCGACTGCTTCAAGTATCGGCACAAGTATGGCCTAGATGTGGCGATCGAGGCGCTGCGCGACGGCTGGCGGGTGAAGAAATTCACCATGAACGAACTTTCCAAGGCGGCTGCAGTCTGCCGGGTGAGCCGGGTCATTCAACCCTACGTCGAGATGCTCGCAGGCAACACGTTTAATCCTCGGGATATCATCTCGGTCGTTAAACGATCCGAACTAAGTTCGGAGTTTATTTTGAAATGGTCGGGGCGATAGGATTCGAACCTACGACCTCCTGGTCCCAAACCAGGCGCTCTACCAGGCTAAGCTACACCCCGATGCACGCCGAAGAGCACGCGCCTTCAACGAGCCTGTCAAGCCCGCCGCCCAGATTTTGCACAAAGACCGCTCGTTTCTTGATAATCTCTGCTTGCCTCGCATCAAGATTGGTCCTCATCTGAAAGCTTAACTTCTCACCATGGATACCATTTCTCGCGAAAATAACAGCATGTTGCCGGTCGGCGGCATCATTGTGGGCGTCGTTGCGCTCTTGCTCGGTGGCTACGCCGCTATGAGCCTCTCGAAGATCAATAAGACGCTCGCCGCTCACGAGGAAAAGGTCGCCAAGGTCGACGCCATCGAAGCGCAAGTCGCTTCGGCGGCTGCCGCCTCCGATAAAACTTCCAAAGACCTCGCCGCGCTGACCCGCTCGACGCAGGACGCTTTCAACCAAGTTGGGGGCGAGCTCGCTAAACAGAGCGCTACCCTAACCAAATTAGAAGAAGCCGCCAAAAAGCCCGTCGTAGCTGTTGGCAAAAAAGGCAGCGGCGAACCCGCCGTCGCCGGTCCGGGTGAATACGTCGTCAAGGCAGGCGACACCGGCACCAAGATCGCCAAAGCTAGCGGCGTTTCCCACGCCGACTTGCTCGCCGTCAACCCCGGTGTGAACTGGAGCAAGCTGAAGGTCGGCGACAAAGTGAAACTCCCGAAGAAGTAATTTTTTTTCGGAGAATTTACTCCTCCCTTTAAAAACCTCCTCGTCCTGTGCGGCGCGGAGGTTTTTTATTTTTTTAAATGAACGCTTCGTCCACGCCGGGATCCCCGGCCCGCTGGGAACATCTAGGGCAAAACACGCTGGCCACAACGCGCATACTGGAACTACGCAGCGTGCGCTTACGCCATCCCAAACGCGTCGTGGAACGCGATTTTGTTGTCATCGCATCTGCGGATTGGTGTAATGTTATCGCGGTTACACCCGATGGGCAACTTGTGCTCGTTCGTCAATTTCGCTTCGGCATCGAAGAGTTTTCCCTCGAGATCCCCGGCGGTATCATCGATCCCGGCGAAGATCCCGTAAAGGCAGCGATACGCGAGTTGCGCGAGGAAACCGGCTATGCCGGAACGAGCGCGCGCTTACTGGCGAGTGTACACCCCAACCCCGCCATCCAAAACAACCGTTGCCACCTGGTGCTCGTTGAAAACGCCACGTTGAACGGCACGTCGGAATGGGATCACGACGAGGAAATCGAAGTCGTAACCGCGCCGGTGGACGAAGTGCTCAGCTGGGCTCGCGCGGGTAAAATCACTCACAGCTTAGTCGTCTGCGGGCTCATGCATTTCGAGCCGATCTGGCGAGAGCGCACAGGGCGAGGCATTTGACTTAGCGTCGAGGCGCATCTTTATATAACTGCAATCCACACGATGCCTGCGCCCGCCTTCGCCAACCACCCTGACATCCTTGACGCGACTTCGTCCGTCGTGATCCCGGCTGTATTGGAGCAAGAGGTGCGTAAAATCTATGAGCGGAGTCCGCTCTACGCTCGGCGTTTTCCACTGCACAAGGATCCGTTGCAGTGGTCGTGTTTTCAGGAAATCCCAGCGTTGTCCAAAAAAGACATCGTCGAAAACGGGCATCAAGCGTTCTTCGCCGATTACCGCGTGATCGAGCGGGGTCTGGCCGACAAAAGCTACGAATACGAAAGCACCTCCGGCACGACGAGCGGCCCCATGACCGTAATCATGGAAGCAGGCTGGTGGAACAAGCAGACCGATCGCGCCTACCTAGCGTCACCCATTTTACAGCAATTCGTCGGGCGCTACTACCGCAAGTGCGTCCTCGCCCCGATCGGTTGCTCAAGCAATCTTTGCCCCTACGAGGATCACCCGTTTCCGCACCGCTATTTTGACGGCACCGTTTATCTAAATCTCACGAGTGATCCGTTTGTGTTTCCCGAAAGCGAATGGGATCGGATCGTGCGCGAGCTACAGGCCACCCAACCCGAGGTGATCGAGGGCGAGCCCGTTTATCTCGCGTTGCTCGCCCGCGCCGCCCAACGCCGAGGCGTAACCGTGCCGAGTGTGCGCGCGGTGATTTTGACTTACGGTAAAGCCAGCCTGCAACACAGCCGGCGCATCGCGGAAGTCTTTCCCGCCCCGCAAGTCGATCTCTACGGCTCAACAGAAGCCGGGTATCTTTTTGTCGGTGAAGCATTCCAAGATAATCTTCAAGCGATCGACGCCAATGCGTTCATTGAGCTGGTGCCGTGGCGCGCAGATTTGCCCGATGTCGCACAAATCTACGTGACCACGCGCGAGCGAGAAGCGATGCCGTTATTGCGTTATCACACCGGCGACATCGTGCAGCGGCGCGCGAACGGTTTTCGTATCCTCGGCCGCGAGGGCAGCATTTATTTTCGGCCCGATGGCTCGCTGGTCGCCGCGAGCGACGTCGACGAGGCGTTACGGGTAGCGTTTCGATGCTGGCACTATACGTTAATCCAAACCGGTGATTTGCGTTGGGATTTTCACTACGTCGCCGACGAAACAGCCGATCATAGCGCAATCGAAAGTACTCTGGCCCAGTTGCTCGGGCCGGGCGTGCGCGTGAATGCTTTTCGCCGCAAATTTATCGCTCCGGCCGCCAGCGGGAAGTTTGCTCTGCTAAAACCACTCGCCAAATAAACTAGACGGCGTCGTTCTCTGAACGCTGCGCTCGCTTCTAAAAAAGGTAAGGCCCACTAATAAGCAGGCAGGTTCATTGCGCCCTCTTTACAAACTTACGATGCTGGGAAAGAATGAAGATCAGTATTCCCCTAACCCGCGCTTTTTCGATGAACCTTGTTGGCAACCTCTTCGGCTCTTCTATCGGCCGCAAAATCCTGATGGCCGTCACCGGCCTCGTACTTATCGGCTTTGTCATCGTACACCTCGTGGGCAACCTCCAGGTATTTTCGCATCCCGACAAGCTCAACGGCTACGCTCACTTCCTCCAATCGCTCGGGCCCGCACTGTGGGTGGCGCGCATCAGTCTATTAATTGCAGTCGCGATCCATATCTGGGCGGCTACCGTCTTAACTATCGAAAGTAAACGCGCTCGTGGCGCCCAAGCCTACGGAGTGAAAACTTGGATCCAGGCCACCCTTGCCTCGCGCTACATGCGCTGGACGGGCTACGTGGTGTTGGCGTTTATCCTCTATCACCTTGCCCACTTCACCGTCGGGACCGCCCAGAGCGCCACCTACAAAGCCGCCCTTCCCGCCTACACAATGGCGCACGATTACCACGTCCTCGGCTTCACTGTAGTCCCAGCCGGAACTGAAGTTCTCGATGTGCGCAGCATGGTTATCCTCGGTTTTCAACCCCCCTTGGTCGCCGGCTTCTACCTTCTCGCCGTGACCTTACTCTCACTGCATTTGCTTCACGGTATGGACAGTCTTTTTCAGACGCTCGGCTGGCGCAATTCCCGTTGGTCCCAGTCCCTACGTAGCGTTGTTATCCTCGCCTGTCTGGCGTACTTCGCGGGTAACGTCGCCATTCCCGGCGCCGTACTGACCGGTAAACTCTCCTTGGAATCCGCCGCCAAGTCCGCCCCCGCCACGCACCACTAAAACCCCTACGAACTTCGATCACCGCCATGGCCACCCTCGACTCCAAAATCCCGTCCGGCCCACTCGCTGAAAAGTGGCGCAAGCACAAGACGGAGATCAAACTCGTCAACCCCGCCAACAAGCGCAAATACGAGGTCATCGTCGTCGGCGCCGGCCTCGCCGGCTCATCCGCCGCCTCCAGCCTAGCCGATCTCGGCTACAAAGTGAAATGCTTCGTGTTTCACGATAGCCCGCGCCGCGCCCACTCGATCGCTGCCCAAGGCGGCATCAACGCCGCCAAAAATTACCAGAACGACGGCGACAGCGTTCACCGCCTCTTTTATGACACCCTCAAAGGCGGCGATTACCGCGCCCGCGAAGCCAATGTCTACCGCCTCGCTGAAGTCTCCGTCAATATCATCGACCAATGCGTCGCGCAAGGCGTCCCCTTCGCCCGTGAATACGGCGGCCTCCTAGCCAACCGCTCCTTCGGCGGCGCCCAAGTCTCCCGTACCTTCTACGCCCGCGGCCAGACCGGCCAACAACTCCTCCTAGGTGCTTACTCCGCTCTCTCCCGCATGGTCGGTGCCGGCGCGGTCGACCTCCACCCCAACTCCGAGATGCTCGATTTGGTCGTCGTCGGCGGCCAAGCCAAGGGTGTTATCATCCGCAACCTAGTGACCGGCGAGATCACCCGGCACTCTGCCGACGCCGTCATCCTCGCCACCGGCGGTTACGGCAACGTCTTCAATCTGTCCACTTACGCACGCGGCTCCAACGCCACTGCCATCTGGCGCGCCTACAAACGAGGCGCCTGCATGGCCAACCCGTGCTACACCCAGATCCATCCAACCTGCATCCCCGTAAGCGGCGACTACCAGTCGAAACTCACCCTGATGTCTGAGTCCCTCCGCAACGACGGCCGCATCTGGGCCCCAAAGAAAGCCGGCGATACCCGCGCCCCTGCCGCCATTCCAGAAAGCGAACGCGATTACTATCTCGAGCGCCTCTACCCCAGCTTCGGCAACCTCGCCCCACGTGATATCGCCTCCCGCGCCGCTAAACGTATCTGCGACGAAGGCCGTGGTGTCGGCTCCACCGGTCTCGGCGTTTACCTCGATTTCGCTGACGCTATCAAGCGCCTAGGCGAACCCGCCGTGCGCGAACGCTACGGCAATCTCTTCGACATCTACCACGAGATCACCGCCGAGAGCGCCTACAAAGCCCCGATGCGCATCTACCCCGCCGTCCACTACACCATGGGGGGACTTTGGGTAGACTATAACCTCATGTCCAACATTCCGGGTCTGTTCGTACTCGGTGAGGCCAATTTCTCCGACCACGGCGCTAACCGCCTCGGCGCCTCGGCCCTCATGCAAGGTCTCGCCGACGGTTACTTCGTAATTCCTTACACGATCGGTGACTACTTGGCCGGTCAGAAACCCGGCTCACGCCCAGCCGCCGACGCCCCAGAATTCCAACAAGCCGAAGCCAACGTCCGGGGACAAACCAACCGTTTCCTCGCCACCAAGGGCAAACAACCCGTCAGTCATTTCCACAAAAAACTCGGAAAAATTATGTGGGACCGCTGCGGCATGGAGCGTACCAAGGCCGGCCTTGAATCCGCCCTTCAAGAAATCCCCGCCCTGCGCGAGGAATTCAACGCCTCCGTCAATGTCCCCGGCTCCGCCGAAACCCTGAACCAAGCCCTCGAAAAAGCGGGCCGCGTGGCCGATTTTCTCGATCTGGGCGAACTCATGTGCCGCGACGCTCTGACCCGCGAGGAAAGCTGTGGCGGTCACTTCCGCGAAGAACACCAATATCCCGACGGCGAGTGCAAACGCGACGACGAGAAATTCGGCCACGTTGCGGCCTGGGAGTACCAAGGCGAAGGCAAGACCCCCGTGCGCAACACCGAAGCGCTCAACTACGAGTTCACCAAGATGAGCCTTCGCAACTACAAGTAACCCTTACCCGTTCCCCGCCATGGTCGCTGCCTCTACTGTCAAAACTTTTTCCGTCACTCTACGCGTCTGGCGCCAAGCCGGCCCCGCCGCTACCGGCGCCTTCGTCGATTATCCCGCGAAAGACATCAGCCCCGACATGTCCTTTCTGGAGATGCTCGATGTCGTCAACGACGAGCTCACCGCTCAAGGCATCGAACCGATCGCCTTTGCCCACGACTGCCGCGAAGGCATCTGCGGTACGTGCTCCTGCACCATCAACGGCAAACCTCACGGTCCGGGCAAAGGTGTCGCCACCTGCCAGACCTACATGCGCTCTTTTAACGACGGTGACACCATCGTAGTCGAACCTTTCCGCGCCCGCGCCTTCCCCGTCATTAAGGACCTCGTCATCAACCGCGCCGCCTTCGACAAAATCCAACAATCCGGCGGTTTCATCACCGCCCGCGCGGGTTCCGCACCCGACGCCAACGCCCTGCCCATTCCAAAAGGCGACGCCGATCTCGCGATGGACGCCGCGCAATGCATCGGTTGTGGCGCCTGCGTCGCCGCCTGCAAAAATGCCAGCGCGATGCTCTTTGTCTCCGCCAAGGTTGGCCATCTGGGGCTCTTGCCCCAAGGCCAGGCTGAGCGCGACCGCCGCGTACTCGCGATGGTCAACACCATGGACACGCTCGGCTTCGGCAGCTGCACTAACCAATACGAGTGCAGCGCGGCGTGCCCGAAACTCATCTCGCACGATTTCATCGCGCGACTAAACCGCGATTATCTCACCGCCAGCCTGCGCTCCGCTTTCAAACCCGCCCCCGCCAACACCGGCGGAGGCGCCGCTTAAGCCGCACGCTGCACCGCGACCAGGCCGCTGCGGCCATCGATCGCTCCCTGCACTTGATCGCGCGTTGCAATTGCCGCGCGATCCTTGAGTAGCCTCTGCGCGTACTCGTCCATCCGCACAAATTCGACGCCTGCCCCGCGGCATCGCGCAAGCAGGTCCTGGAAAAGCTTCCGTCGCCCCATCCCCTCGATCTCGGCGTGGAGCGTGAACACATTCACGTGCTCAGCGCTCAATAACCCAAGGTAGTGATCCACGATCTTCTCATCCGGGTACTCGGGCCGGCCCATCAATTCATCGAATGTTGGTAACGTGCTGGGAATTTCCAGCGTCTTAAAAATTTGGCCGTCAACCCGCGGGAAAAACGGCGCCCCACCACGCGTATCGCTCGCATAAAGTAATTCCGCCTCATCGTACACCGCACGACTCCGCGCGTTACTCTGCCAACCCGGCGCTCCCGCCGTCTTCGCCTCGGACCCAAAGATCCGGAAAAACTCTTCCCTTGCCGCCTCAAATTCCGCGCGCACGCCGGCGAGTGGCATCGTCTGCACATAATCCTGCCAACGGTAATGATTGAAACAATGAATCCCCACTTCAAACCCTGCATCGCGCACCTCACGCATCACCCCGGCGTTGCGCCGACCGATGTGCGGCGCAGGTAACAATGTTCCGTTAAGCAATGTGCGCACACCATAAATCTGCACGACGCTCGTGCGTGAAACTTTTTTGAAAAATCCCGGCCGCAACACACGCGTGATCGCACGCCCAGTCTGATCTGGCCCAAGCGAAAACAAAAATGCCGCCGGCGCACCCACCGCCTGTAAATCGGCCACGAGATTAGGTACACCTTCACGCGTACCGCGATCGGTATCGACATCCACCTTGAGCACGAGACGGAGGGACATAGTTAAAAAGGTAGGTGAGCGAGGCTAAGCCCAGTGGATAATTCAGGGGTAACGTCGCGGGTCGAGACGGTCGTAGCCCACCCCACCCCACCCCGCCCGACCCGACCACGCCAGGCTAGCCCAGGTCAGACCAGAGTTTACTCCAGCTGATAATCTTTATGGGCGAGGTGGTAATCGAGGGTGAGCTTGATCGCCGTCTTCAGGCCAACCTGAGGGCTCCAGCCAAGCCGCTTTTTCGCATTAGCGATCGAAGGCACGCGTTTCTGGATGTCTTGGTAATATTTTCCGAAATATTTACCCGAAGGCACGATCACGGTCTTGGCCGCTTTAACGTGCGCAGCATAATCGGGATAGTCCTTGAACGCTGTAATGATGTGCTTCGCTAGGTCGGCGACACTCACGTCATTCTTGGGGTTGCCGATATTGAAAATCTGACGCGAGGCACAGCCGTTTTTATTTTCGATGATACGCAGGAGCGCGTCGACGCCATCGTCAATGAAGGTAAAAGATCGGCTCTGTTTACCTCCATCGACCAATTGGAGCGGTTTCTTGAAGATCACATTAGAGATAAACTGCGTAAACAGTCGCGAACTGCCTTCCTTAGGCTCCATGACATCGTCAAGTTGCGGTCCAATCCAATTAAACGGACGAAAGAGCGTGTAATCGACGTTATCGCGCACGCCATAAGCGTAAATGACGCGGTCGAGCAATTGCTTCGAACACGCGTAGATCCAGCGCTGACGCTCGATCGGTCCGTAAACCAGGCTCGTTGTTTCTTCGTCGAGCTTGGAATCGGTGCTCATGCCGTAGACTTCGGACGTGGACGGGAAAATGATGCGCTTCTTGTATTTGGCGCACTGACGGACGACGGCGAGATTGGCCTCGAAATCGAGTTCGAAGACACGCAAGGGATCTTTAACGTACTGGATCGGGTTGGCGATAGCGACGAGCGGGATGACGACGTCGCACTTCTTTACGTGGTACTCGATGTACTCACGATTGATCGTGATGTCGCCCTCAACGAACTTAAAGCGGGGGTTACCCAAACTGTCCTCAAGTTTATGGGAGCCGATATCCATGCCGTAGACCTCCCAGTCTTTTTGTTTGAGAATCGCTCGAGTTAGCGAGCTGCCGATGAAACCATTGGCGCCGAGGATGAGAACTTTGAGTGGCATGAGATTAAGGTTCAAAATTGAGGTTTAGACAAAGCGGCCAGTTAGGCGAGCCTTTGTCCGACTTGAAAAAACGCGGGCGGCGCGCCGCGCCATTCAACTTGGGTGAGTTCCAACGCGCCATCGCCCGTGGCTACAACTAACGGTGCGATTGAAAGCACTTCACCCGGCGCGCCGCGGCGACCGATCGTCCCAGGCGTTTCGGGCTCGCCCCACCATACCATTAACCGAGCACCCTCGATCTCGGTGAATGCGCCCGGATACGGATCGGTCACCGCGCGGATGAGATTAAATATCTGCCGCGAAGATTGGATCCAGGGGATGCGCCCATCCTCGGGTTTGCGGCCACCAAAGTAATTGGCCTGAGTCTCGTCTTGGGGCGTCTCGCGAACGGTGCCGGCGAGCAACGCATCGATCTGACGTGCGAGCACCGCAGGGGCGCAGGGCAAGACCTTGCGAAACGCCTGCTCCGCCGTATCGCGCGGGCCGATATCCACCCCCGCTTGATCCACCACGGCGCCGGCATCCGCGGATTTCACCATGCGGTGCAACGTCATACCGATCCGAGATTCACCCTGGAGCACCGCCCAATTGATCGGCGCGCGGCCGCGATATTTCGGCAGCAACGAACCGTGCATATTCCAAGCACCGAGCGGCGGCAATGCGAGGATCTTGGTCCCAATCATATGCCGGTAATAGACCGATAAAATCAGATCCGGCTGCAGCGCCGCAATGCGTTCACGCCACTCAGGCGTGTTGACGGACTCGGGGGTAAAAACAGGGACACCCTTTTCCCGCGCAGCAACCGCAGGCGTCTTAAACCAAATTTTCTCGTGCGGGTTATCCTCGTGCGTGATCAGTGCGACAACGTTGTCCCCACGCTCAAGCAACATCGAGAGACACGCGTAACCAACTTCGCTGTAACCGAAAAACAGGATGCGGGGTTTCGCACTCATTTAGTTTCGAGCACTTCCTTTACGTGGTAACGTTGGCGCGCTCGGACAACCTGATAGGTGCGCCCCACGTATTCGCCAATCAGACCAATACCGATCATAGCCACGCTAAGTACAAACAGTACGATCGCCAAGAGTGTGAATACACCGAAGGTCTCACGATCGAGATTGAATGCGAAACGACGCACAAAAAGCAGCACCACCAGCGCAAGACTACCGATCGAACTCAGTCCCGCAAACATCGTGAAATATTGGAGCGGCGCGATGGAGAAGCCTGTGATAAGGTCAAAATTTAGCCGAATCAGACTGTAAAAAGAGTAATTGGAAACACCCGCGTGCCTTTCCTCGTGTTTCACACCAACTTCGGTCGGATTACCCGCAAAACTGTACGCCAGCGCAGGGATGAAGGTATTAATCGCGCCACTGCGCACGATAGCGTCGATCACCGCGCGTGAGTACGCCCGTAGCATACATCCTTGGTCTGTCATCTCAATACTCGTCGTTTTTTCGCGCACGTAATTAATGACTTTCGAGGCATACGTACGGAAAAACGAGTCCTGCCGATTCAGCCGATAACCCCCAACATAGTCGGAACCGGCGTCCATCTGCGCGAGCAGCTTGGGAATTTCCTCGGGCGGATTCTGCAGATCCGCATCGAGCGTTACGATAATATCGCCACGCACGCGCTCAAAAGCCGCCATGATCGCCATGTGCTGCCCATAGTTGGCGTTGAAATCGATGACTCGAGTCACATCCGGCCGGGCCGCGTATTGCGCGCGAAGTAGCTCGATGGAACGGTCGGCGCTGCCATCGTTGGTAAAAATAATTTCGTAGCGGCGACCGATCGCGTCGAGCACCGGATAAAGCCGCGCAAAGAGCGTGGGTAAATTAAGCTCCTCGTTGTAAACGGGGATGACGATGGAAAGCGGGAGATTCGGCGAAGTGCTCATGATTTTTTTGCCGTAACCAAAATAGCGCAGAGAGCATCAACGACGCGCGCCACATCGGCGGCGGTCATTGTGGGGAACAACGGCAGAGTCAAAATGCTGCGGCAAATCGCTTCGGCGCGCGGACAATCTCCTTCTTTAGAGCCAAGCCGACGGTAGATCGCAAAAAGGTGAATCGCGGGGTAATGCACACCCGTGCCGATACCCGCTGCGTGCATCGCGGCCATAACCTCGGCCCGTTTCAGCGCAGGTGGCAGCACAACTTGAAACATGTGCCAATTGCTCTGCAAAAAATCCGCCACCGGCAACCCAAGCCCAAGCGAAGCAGCGCCCTTGGCGGCGAACGCATCAAAATAGGCCCGCGCCAGCTCGCGACGCTTGGCGTTGAACTCCTCAAGTCGCGACAGTTGGCCGAGCCCGACGCGGGCGGCGACGTCGGTTAGATTAAATTTCCCTCCAACGACCTCAACTTCCATCCCATCGAAACCGGAGCGCACTACGCCTTGCAGGCGGTATTGCTCGGCAATTTTGGCTTCGGCTTCGGTATTCAACACCAGGCAACCACCCTCGATCGTGGTGATGTTTTTGTTAGGGTGGAAACTCACCGACACAAAATCGCCGAAAGAGCCGATACGTTGGCCGTTCCACGTTGAACCCATGGACTGCGCTGCATCCTCAATCACACGGAGATGGTGTTTCTTGGCGATCGCGTAGAGGCGGTCGCGGTCTACAGGCAAACCTGCAAGATCAACCGGTATGATCGCTCGCGTCGCCGGCGTAATCGCAGCCTCGATGAGCGCAAGATCCAGGTTGCGCGTGACCGGATCGATATCGACGAAGACCGGTTTAGCGCCGACTTCGAGGATAACGTGGCTCGTCGCCACCCACGACAGCGGCGTGGTGATCACTTCATGACCCGCGCCGATACCAGCGATACGGAGCGCGATTTCCATCGTGCACGTGCCCGAATTAAACACCCGCACAGGCCGGCCGCTGAAATAGTCTGAGAGTTTAGCCTCGAGTGCTTTCACGTTGGGGCCGGAGGTGATCCAACCCGAGCGAAGCACCTCGACGACGCCCGCGATGGTCGCTTCATCAAGAGTCGGCCGCGTGAGCGGCAGATAAGGCACGGCGGGCGTAGTGGCAGCAGGAACAGACATATCAGGGTTGATTACTAAAAAGCGTGTGGGCCGAGGACTGACCGAGCAAATGATAACGAAACGAAGGATCGGCGAAGAGTTCCTTCAAATCCTTCGTACGCGCGATCGCAAAAATCCGCCCAGACTCACTCCATTGCCGGCGAAACTCGGGTCCATCAATAAACCGCCCGCTGGCACGCGCGGAGGGGTCGATCTCAAGCTCCAGCTCGCCTTTAAAGGCCACGGTGCCCACGGTGTGGTGTGCATAAAAGGTGAAATCGTGGAAGAACTCCGCGTAATGGTAAACTTTGTCGCCCGTTTTAATTTTCTGTACGACGATAGCCGCGAGTTCCTTGGTGCCAGGCTTCTGAATATGCGGCGCGGCCAATATCAGGCAAAAATAAAGCCCAAACGCGGTGGCGACCATCGCAGCCAAGACTGCGCGCACCCCGCGACGACGCGCCCACCACGGGGCCGCCACCCCACCGGCGAGTAGCACCGCCGCCATCGCAAACGCATACGGCCGCAATAATTGTGCCTGACCCGGCTCACGGATCACGCCCGGTTTCAAGACCGCGACGATGAGCGCTACCGCGAGCAACCCGCTCACAAAAACGAAACCATTAAGCCCCAGGCGCAACCGCTGAACGGCACCATCTACCCAACGTCGCGCCCACCAACCACCGATTAAAACCGCGAGCGGCGGAAACACCGGTAAAATGTACGGGATCAATTTGGACTGCGACTTAGAGAAAAACATAAACACGAAGCCCACCCAAACCACCAGAAACCACGCGTCGGCGTTTTCCTTCCGTTTCGCCCAACCTCCCGCGAGCGCCTCGCGCAAAGCCGCCGGCACAAAACCCATCCAAGGGAAAAGACCCAGAATCACGATCGGGATAAAATACCACCATGGCTCATAGCGACCATGCGTGGTGGTCGTGAAACGCTCCCAATGTTCGTGCACAAAGTAGAACTGAGCCCACGTTTCGTTACGCTGCGCGGCCAAGATATGCCACGGCGCCGCGATCGCCAAAAATAACGCAATCCCTGATGGCAGGTGGAGCGGCCGAAGCCGCTTCCATTGATTAAAAATCAGAAGCCACAAAAACATCACCGCGCCGGTCACAAGAAAGCCGATCAGTCCTTTGGTCAGCGTGGCCAGCGCTGCGCTCGCGTAGAGCCCATAAAACAACCAACGCCGACGCGCACCAGGAACCTCGCGCACGCCGAGAATAAAACAAAAAAGCGTAGCACACATCAACACTGAGACCGCCATGTCGAGAATCAGGATGCGCGATAAGGCAAAAAACAGCAGCGAGCTCCCAAGCACCACCGCCGAGGCTAAACCCACCAAGCGACCCTGCCAACGCCGCGCTGCCGCATAGGTCAGCAACACGCCACCGAGGCCACTCAGCGCTGGCATCAAGCGCACCGCCCATTCGTTAAAACCAAAAACCTGCAGGCACCCCGCCACGGCCCAATATAAAAGAGGCGGCTTTTCGAAGTAGTTTACACCATTGAGCCGCGGCGTGACGTAGTCGTGGCTCGCAATCATCTCGCGCGGGATGGCCGCATAGCGACCTTCGTCGGGATTGGAAAGGGGATGCCCACCCAAAAGCGCAAAATAAAGGGAGCTAAAAACGACCGCGAGCAGTAGCAAATCGCGCCGCCACAATTGAGGTGCGACCGATGGAGCGGTGGGGCTTTTAGTCATAATAAGCAGAAACCCGATTCAGAGCACGAGTTCCGCGCTGGCGATTTTTTTCGTGCGCCCGTGGCCGCTTCCTTGCCATATGACTCCATGGCTTCGGCGAAATCCTTCACTTTCATCTGCGGACAGGACGATTACCTCGTCGGCCGGATGGGAGCAGAGCGTTTCGCCACCCTCACCACTGAACTCACCGACGAATTTGCCCGCGAGATAATCAATGGCTTTGCCGCCAACATGAGTGAGGTCGAGTCCGCAATTAACCGTTTCCGCGAGAGCGTGCAGACCGTCTCGATGTTTGGCGGCAAACGCGTCGTCTGGCTGAAAGACGTCAACTTCTTGGCCGACAGCGTAACCGGCCGCGCCGAGGGCACCCTTAAACTCGTAGAGGACCTCCAAGAGCTCCTCACGAGCGTGAACTCTGAGGAAACTTCAATATTGATCACGGCCTCACCCGTGGATCGCCGCCGTGCGTTTTCCAAGTGGTGCGAAAAAAACGCCGACTTCGCGCTTGCCGGCGGCGACGGAGAAGATGCTGGCGAGGGCTTGATGCGCGTCGCTCTCGCTGAGGCCCAAAGCCTGGGTGTCTCGTTTGCACCCGGCGCCCTCGAACTACTCCTCCAAAAAGTCGGCGCCAATACCCGGCTCATCGTCGAGGAGACCCGCAAACTCGCGGCGTACGCGCAACCGATCGCCCCCGCCCCAATCCATGGCCCCGGCGCCAAAATCGAGGAAGCTCACGTTGCCGAGCTCACGCCCAACGTCGCAGCAGGCGATTTCTTTGAAGCAGCAGAAGCGTTTTTTAGTGGTGACCTAAAGTGGACGCTTGCCGCTTTGCACGGCCATTTTTTTAGCGGCGGCGATGCCCGCCCCATCATCAGCGCCCTACAAAATCGCAACCGCATCCTCCTACAAGTCCGAGCGCTCCTCGACAGCGGCGAGGCCCGCGTTGGTGCCCGCGGCCTAGACGGTCTGCCCAAAGCCCAGGCCTCGTACGGCAAGCACTTCATCGGCGCGACCGATAAGAGTTCGTTTAATTTATTTTCTCAAAACGCTTGGTACGTAGGCAAACTCGCCAGTAGCGCTAAGTTACCTTCGCTCCGTCGCTTAATCGACAACCAGCAGGAATTCATCGTCGCGTTTGAAGAAATCATCCGGCGGCCAAACAACGCCCAGGAAGAGGTGTTGCGAGAGCTCGCTGTGCGTTGCCTCACGACCTAAACGACGGGACCACCCGCTTCGCGTCGGAAGCGGCTGAAGATTTTCCGTTGGCCTCAGCGCCTCCAGGCCTGCTTACTCATTTTTTTAACCGTGCACGCCTCCAAAGCCACCGCCGCAGATTCCGCCATACCCAACGTCCTCGCCGAGCGCTATGCCTCGAGCGCGATGAAATCCATCTGGTCGCAACACGGCCGCGTCGCCCTTGAGCGCGATTTCTGGATCGCCGTTATGAAGGCGCAGCGCGACCTGGGCGTCGCCATCCCAGCCGCCGCAATCAAGGATTACGAGCGGGTTAAAAATCAGATCAACCTCGCTGCCATCGCCCGCCGCGAACGCGTCACACTGCATGATGTGAAGGCCCGCATCGAGGAGTTCTCCGATCTCGCCGGCCGCCAGTTCATCCATCTCGGTCTGACCAGCCGCGATCTCACGGAAAACGTCGAGCAGCTGCAGATTTTTAGCGCCCTTAAAGTCGTGCGTTTCAAAACGGCCGCAGCGCTCCTCGCGCTCTCACGCCAAGCCGCGACCCACCGCGGTCGGATGCTTACGGGCCGCACGCACAACGTCCCAGCCCAGCCCACCACCCTCGGCAAACGCCTCGCGATGTTCGGCCAGGAACTTCTAGGTGCCTTCATTCGTATCGAAGAGCTTGTCGCGCGCTATCCGGTACGCGGACTCAAAGGCGCGGTTGGCACGCAACTCGATCAGCTGACGTTGCTCGGCGGTAACGCCAAGAAAGTAGCCAGCCTCGAGGACCGCGTCATCAAACACCTGGGGTTCAATGCGTCTTTCGCTGCGGTGGGACAGGTTTATCCACGTTCACTCGATTTCGAGGTCGTCACCGCACTCCACCAACTCGGCGCCGCCGCGGCGAGTTTCGCCACCACGCTCCGGCTGATGGCGGGCGCAGGCTTGCTCACCGAAGGCTTTCAAGCCGGCCAGGTGGGCTCCTCCGCGATGCCCCATAAGGTCAACGCCCGTAATTGTGAGCGCATCTGCGGATTCTCCACCATTTTATCTGGCTATGTCGCCATGACCTCCGCCCTCGCCGGCCACCAATGGAACGAAGGTGATGTCTCCTGCTCGGTCGTGCGCCGTGTCGCCCTGCCCGATGCGTTCTACGCGATCGACGGACTCCTTGAGACCTACCTCACCGTACTCGGTCAAATGGACGTGTTCCCCGCCGCCATCGCCGCTGAGAACGAGCGCAACCTGCCGTTTCTCTCAACCACTACGATCATGATGGAAGCCGTGAAACGAGGCGCCGGCCGCGAAACTGCGCATGAAGCCATCAAGGAACATGCTCTAGCCGCCGCCAGGGCCCTGCGCTCCGGCGAGGGCGACGCCGATCTGCTCAACCGCCTTGCCGGCGACCCACGCATCGGTCTCACCCTAAGAGAGCTCCACGCCATTCTCGCCGATAGCGCGCGCTTCGTCGGCGCCGCACCGCAACAAGTCGATGCCTTCGTCTCCACGGTTCGCCCCCTCGCCAAACGCTACCCCGGGGCAAGCGATTATAACCCCGCCCGCTTATTATGATTGAACCCGCTAGGACTGAAGCCTAGGCCCGACCTAGGGAAAGCTGGGAAATTTTCGTTTGCTTCCGCCGCTGTACACCCGCTTTCTCTCCCATTCTCGCAGTCGAATCCCTGTATAAATTTAACACCACACTATCATGGCTGAACTTGTAGGAAACGTTTTGGTGGGCCAATCCGGTGGCCCCACCGCCGTCATTAACGCCAGCGTCGCCGGCATCATTGCCGAAGCGCTCAACCATGAGTGCATCGAGGAGATTTACGGCACGCTTAACGGCGTGCTCGGTATTCTTCAAGAAGACCTAATTGACCTCGCGGCTCAATCCCAACAGCAGATCCGTGCTCTCAAGCACACACCGGGGGCCGCCCTTGGGACCTGCCGTTACAAGCTCAAAAAGCAGGCAGATTTCGACCGCGTCCTTGAAGTTTTCAAGGCCCACAACATCCGTTATTTCTTCTACATCGGCGGAAACGACTCCCAAGACACCGCCGACAAGATCTCCAAGCTCGCGCAAGCGCAGGGCTACGAGCTGCGTGTCATCGGCGTTCCAAAAACGATCGATAACGATCTGCCCCTCACCGACCACACCCCAGGCTACGGCTCCGTCATCAAGTACCTCGCCACCACCGTGCGCGAACTTGCTTGTGACAACGAAGCTATGGGCCAAGGCGACCTCGTCTCCATCATTGAGGTTATGGGCCGCTCTGCGGGCTGGATCGCCGCCGGCGCCGCCCTCGCCAAACGCAAAGATCACCCCCACGATCCGCCCCATATCATTTTGCTGCCAGAAGTTCCTTTCTCCCAAGAAAAAGTCCTGGAGGACGTCAAACGCGTGCTCAAGCGCGAGAAATTCTGCCAAATCATCGTAGCTGAAGGCCTCGTCGATGCCGACGGCAACTACCTCGCGGCGGATGCCGCCACGGATGCCTTCGGTCACGCCAAACTCGGCGGCGCCGGCGATGCCCTCGGTGAAATCATCGAAGCCAATATTCCCGGCGTTAAAGTTCGCGTCGCCAAACCCGGAATCACCCAACGCGCCGCCGCTCACGCCGGTTCTAAGACCGACGCCGACGAAGCGTTCCTAGCTGGTCAAGCCGCCGTCGAAGCCGCCATTAACGGCGAGACCGACAAGATGATCACCCTGGTCCGCGGCGACACCGAGCACTACACCGTCGAAACCGGACTCGCCACCTTGAGCGAAATCGCCAACGGCGTGAAGAAACTCCCGAAGGATTGGATCAACGAAGACGGCGTGAGCATGAACTTCCAGTTCCTCCGCTATGCCCAACCCCTCATCATGGGTGAAGTCGCGGTGCCTTACGTCGATGGCGTGCCCGTTTTCGCCAAACTCGATAAATCGCGCGTCGATAAAATCCTGCCAGCTTACGAAATCTAAGCTGAAACCTACATATCAAAAAGAGCGGGTCGATCGACCCGCTCTTTTTTTATGCCCTGAACCCGACCCTGCGCCCACCGACCTTAGCGCAGACACGCCGCGAGCAACCGCTCATAAACAGCCGTGGCCAAGATAGGTTCATTTTCCAGCGTAGCACCCGTACCAATTAACACCGGCCACTCCGCAGGGTCCGCAGGACACGTCCCGTGAGAACCTTTCACCAGCGACGGATCAAGCGATATCACATCCATCAGCATCCGGAAACCGAGCGCCTTGCGCGCCAATTTGCCTAAGACCTTCAATTTAGGGAAGCGAATCAACGGGTCCACAAACAGCTCCACCGGATCATATCCGTACTTGCGATGGATATCGACGCAGTGGGCGAAATCCGGCGCCCGCGCTGCGTCCTCCCAATAATAATAAGTGAACCAAGCATCCTCCTTCGAAAAGGCCACGAGGTCGCCCGATCGCGCATGATCTAGCCCCGCCGCACGCTGCCCCACGGCATCAAGCACACGTTCGACGCCGGCAACGCCCTCGACCACCGCTCGCACCTGGGCGAGCAACGAGCGATCGTTCACGTAGATATGAGCCACTTGATGATCCACGATAGCAAAAACCTTGCTAGCGCCGCAGTCCAACAACTCGAGCCCGAGCTCTTCCTTGATCGCAATCCAACCGCGCGCGCGAAACACCCGGTTCAACGCGATCGTGCGCTTCACCGCCGTGATCCCGTATTCCGAAAGCACCACCGAACGCACACCTCGTTGCGCGTAAAAATCCATGAGCCCACCCACGACGCGATCAATCTGGCGATAGTCCGCCACCATCCGGGGATCATCCGGCCCAAGCCGCTGTAGATTATAATCTAAGTGCGGCAGATAAACCAGCGACAGGTCCGGCCGATGCCGTTCTTCCACCCACTGCGCTGAGCGCGCGATCCATTCAGATGACGCGATTCCCGCGCGCGGACCCCAAAACGCCGGAAATGGAAACGGTCCGAGATCCGCCTTGATCTCGTCACGCATGCCCATCGGGTGCGTGTAAACGTCGAATACTTTACGCCCGTCCGCAGGATACATCGGACGCGGCGTGATCGACCAATCGGCCGATGAATACATGTTATACCACCAAAATAATTTCGCGCAGGTATACCCCGGCCGACGTTCGCGTAACGTCTCCCACAGCTTCGGACCCTGAACGAGGTGGTTGGACTGTTTCCAAAAGTGGTGCTCCGCGAGCGTACGATCGTACCAGCCGTTCGCCACGCAGCCGTGGCTCGACGGCAGGCGACCCGTCAAATACGTGCTCTGGGCCGTACAGGTCACCGCCGGCAGTACCGGTTTCACTCGGATCAATCCTCCAGCCTGCGCCGCCGCGAGGAGCCGCGGTGTATCAGGCCCCAGCCCGCGCGCGGTGAGCCCGACGACATTGAGGATCGCTGTACGCTCAGCCATACCGCTCCCGTAATTCATCGAACGCCGCCTTCACCACCGCACCGTCGATCTCATGAATGTCCAGCCGCAAACCCGGCGCACGGATCATCGGAATGGTTAAGCGTCCGCCGAGGTGCTCTCGAAATTCTTCCAACCCGTCCAACATGTCCTGCCGACCCGTCGCGCTGCGGATCTCTTTCACCGGCGCAAACAACTTAAAACCAAGCGCGCAAATCACACCGAGAATACGCTCAGCGTGTGCCTCCGGCAGCAATCCCGTACGACGCGCGTAAATCAGATCAATTGCCATCCCCACCGCGACCGCTTCGCCATGGCTCACCCGAAATTCCGTGAGCTGTTCTAACTTATGCGCAGCCCAATGCCCGAAATCCAAGGGCCGCGCCGAACCGCGTTCAAACGGATCCCCACCCGTTGCGATATGCTCCATGTGCTGCCGCGCGCTTTCGCGAATTACCGCTTCGAACGCTTCCGGCTCAAATTTCGCTAACGCCGTCACGCGCGCGGCGATAAATTCAAAAAATTTCGCATCGCGGATCAATGCGACCTTAACGGCTTCGATCAAACCTACGCGCCGTTCACGTTCGGGTAGACCGCGTAAAAAATCCAAATCGTTGATAATTGCGTGCGGCACGCCAAAGGCGCCGAGCCAGTTTTTCTTTCCAAAATAATTCACCCCATTTTTAACGCCCACGCCGCCATCACCTTGACTGAGGCTCGTTGTCGGCAAACGCACGAGCGGAATCCCGCGATGCGCCGTCGCAGCCGCAAAGCCGACAAGATCCAGCACCGCCCCACCGCCAAGCGCGATAACGTACGAATGACGGCAAAGGCCCGCAGCCTCGATCGCCGCCCAAATATTTTCGAGCTGCGAAAAATCGTTTTTCACCGCTTCCCCGCCGGCTAACGCCACGGGCGGCGCGGCCAACCGGATTGCCTCACCGCGTGCCTCAAACCAACGCGTGATCTTAGCGGCGATCCCTGGAAAAGCTTTTTCCAGGCCTGCGTCCCAAAACACCAAAGCCCGGATACGTTCGCCAGGCTCCCGTGGCGTGAGCGTCTGCACGAGCGTGAGGTTTTCTGGCGCGAATACATCGCGCGTGAAAATCAGCCGATGCTCATGGTGCAGCGTAATAGGAAATGAAACGACGGAGGAAGGCTCAGCCATAGAGGTGTGAGAATTAGCCCGCATCCTTCGTCCCACCGCAAGGCCGCAATCACACGATCAACTGGAAGCTGCTTGGCGCTGTGCCCACTTGCCAAGCGGCACTGTGGCCATGCAACACGCCGCGGGAATCAACGCCGTCGTCGCGAGTAACGCTGCCGCGTCTAAGAATGGTATAAAGGCGAGCATCTTACGGACAATTTTACCGAGCTTCTCCGCCGGCGCTCCGGGATGATATTCGCGGCGAGCCAGTAGGCTTAAGACGACGATATACACAAACAGCGCGCCGAGCCACGCTACGAAGGCCCGGCCCATGGTTTGTCCGGGCAGCGTAGCCACCGTCACCGCGAGCATCACGCGACAACCCGCCATCAGCAGAACGGAGCCAGTCCATCGTTTATGCAGCCAATCATAGAGAAGAATCGTGGCAGCCAATCCCGCGGCAGCTAGCGACGATGCGCCCAAAAAAACTAACAGACTCAGCCCGGCCGCAAGTTGCAACGCGCCGACCCCTGCAACGCTCGAGCGCGCGATGAGCCCGCGCGGGATCGCGCGCTCGGGGCGATGTTGGCGGTCAAATTCGGCGTCGAAAGCGTCGTTGAGCGTCGTGCCTCCCGCGTAGGCGAGGCTGCCCGCAAGCACGGTAAGCAGGAGTAAATTGAGCGCTGGCCACGCACCCACTGCGGGCGCGGAAAGCACGAGCGCGGCGAGGACATTACTCCACACCGATGGAAAATTGCCCGCACGCGCAAGATCAAGCCAGAGGCGAAGCGGGGAAGCACTCATCATTTAAATATTAGGCGAGGCCACGCTCGCGGAGCGCAGCTAACGTCCAATCGTATTCACCCACGAGTTGATCCTCGATGCTCACGCGCAACGCGGGTGGAAGCACCTCCCAAGTGTAGGTTTCCATTTCAGCGTGTTGGCAAACCAGCGGATGGGCCTGCATCCAATCCAGGGCCCCCAGCAGATGGTCCCGCGTGTCGCCAAACGGCGCGCCCGGCGCAGCGTGTAAGGGGAGATGAAAATGCACGCGCCACTCGTCATCAGGCTGCGCAGGTGCGGTGTCGGCGAGCGCATCAGGCAGGTCAACATAGCGCTGTCGCACCATACCGGTCGCGGTAGAGCCCACCACGACTTGATGGAGGTACGTAGGCTCAACAAAAGCTGCGAGCGCGGCTCGACCCGCTGCATCGGGTTTCACCCGGAGCGCCGAGCTGAGGTGAATTTTACTCAGGCGCAAGCCGGCCGCTACCAGGCGGTCGAGCGCAGCGGGCGCGGATTCAAATTCCACGCCGAGATGGCAACAATCGTAATTAACGCCGACGCGGCGCAGTAGTCCCTCAGCGTCGACGGCACCATCGCTCCCACGCCAATCATTAAAAAAATCCACGGTTTCAGGCGTCGTCTCAAACGTGCAGCAGGGTTCCGGCTCAAGGCCAAGGTGCAGATCGCGGCCCGTTCGTTCGGAAAGTTCCGCGATGGTGCGGCCAATCGCGGTGACATTGGCGAAAATCGCCGCTCGGCGCGCAGGGTTGTCTTGGGTCCAGGCTTTGAATGAGCCGGGAACCGTGCTCACACTACCGGCGACGCCCACCGGGACCAGTTGCGCGATAAGATCGAAGAGGCGTTGCGTGTAAGCGAGGCGCTCAGGGGTGGACCAATCCGGAGCGTACACTTGCTCCTTCACCCTCGTACCGTGGAAGCTACCATAGGGAAATCCGTTGATCGTAAAAACGTAGCAGTCGTTCGCATCGAGCCAGTGGCGGAAGGCGGTAAGAGCAGCCGGATGCGCGAGTTCTTCAGCTGCCCGAGCGCCGAGGCGCAGGCCGATCGCGTAGGGCCGACCGGCGGCAACGCGACGGCGAACGACGAGCGTGTGGCGCTGAAGGGTTTCAAATGTCTGCACCCACGTTTCGCCGCGGTGGACGTTGGTGCAATAAGCAAGATGCAGGCCGTGATTGAGTTGCATCCGACAAATCAGTTGCCGAGGCGAAACTTCGCGCACTGCGAGAGGAAGCGCACAGGGTTCTGGTAGAGCACTTGATCAACGTAGGCGGCGCTGTGGCCACGGCGCCGCATTTCAAAAGCAGTCTTCGGTACGGCAAGCGGATCGCTCACGCCCCAGTCACAGGCGGAATTGAGCCAGATACGGTCATGGCCAGAGGTTTCTAACATATCCACAGCGCGCGGAGGCGAGGATTTAGAATCGGGGTAAAGCGTAATGCCGGCCCAGAAACCGCGGTCGAGGACGAGATTGACCGTGTGCTCTTCAACGTGGTCGATGATGACGCGTTCGGGTTTCACGCCGGGATGCGAGCGGAGCAAATCAACGATCAAGCGCGTGCCTTTGAGTTTGTCCTCGAGGTGCGGGGTGTGCACGAGAATGAGCTGGTTGTATTTCACCGCGAGATCGACGTGTTGCTCGAAGACCTTGAGCTCGTTGCGCGTGTTGCGATTGAGGCCGATCTCGCCGATGCCGAGTACGTTGGGCTTGGTCAGGAATTCCGGAATCATCGCGAGGACATCCGCCGCAAGGGCGAGATCTTCGGCTTCCTTTGGGTTGATGCACAACCAGGCGAAATGAGGGAGAAGAAATTTCGCGGCACGGGCCGGCTCGTACTCGGTGATTTGGCGGAAATAATCGCGGAAGCCGTCGACCGAGCTACGGTCAAAACCGGCCCAAAATGCAGGTTCACAGACGGCGACGCAGCCGGCCGTGACCATCGCCTGATAATCATCGGTGGTGCGGCTCACCATGTGGCCGTGGGGCTCAATGTAGCGCATGGTCGAAAATTATTTAACCCGCTTGGGCGACGAAGGTTTTTGCCACGCGCCCAGGGCGGCTTTGCCCGAGGTGATCGCATCGGGCTTCGTGGTGGGATCGCTAAGTTCTTCGAGGATGCGGCGAGCGCGGGCCGGTTTGCCGTCGATTAGAATTTTAGCGGCTTGACGCAGAGCGACGCAGCGGAAATCGCCCGCAGTGTCGTAGCGCTCGACGCGGTCGAGGAACGCAGCGACCTCAATAAGCTTGGCCCGCACCGGCACGAAATTGTGATCCACGACAGCGCGTTGCGCCGCGGCGGCGGGCAAGCGACCCGAGGTGCGGGAGGTGCGTGGCTTGGTCATACGAAAGTGAAAATTAAAAGCCCGAAAGTGGCAATCAGGTCAAAGTAAACTCAGCGGGCGCCGCAAATCAAACGGCGCGCGTGCCAAAATCAGGCGAGACCGAGGTGTTTGAGCGCAGCGGGCGTAGGTCCCTCGTAGGTGGCTAGAGGAACATTGCCGAGGTAGCCGAGATCTTTCATGCCTTCGGGCGTGGTGTAAAATCCACCCGAGGTGAGGTCGCGGAATTTATTAAAAAAGAGCGCGGCGGTTTTAAACTCAGGCTTAGCCTTCGGGACGTAGCAGATGTCATCACAGAGGGCGCGTTGTTGGCCAGCGACGAGATCAGCGAAATCATTACCGAAGCGTTTCTGGGACTCGGCGTCGATCCAGACCAGACCCTCGAGGATAAGGGCGCGGTCTTTATCGTGGCCGGGATAGGGCGCGCTGATCCATTCATCAATGAAATCGGGTACACCGACCGCGGAGGCCGCGGGAGATTTCGCATCGGCGGGAATGATAACATCGCAGAGCGCGGTGGCGGTGCGGCGTTGACCGGCGGTAAACGTGAGGGCCCAAAAATCGCCGGCCTTATAAATTTTATTAAGTAAAGGATCGGTGCCATAACCGACGGCAGCCTGGGTCGCAGTGGGGTCGGCCCCGGCCGCAGCGCCACGGTCCATGATAGCGACCGAGGTAGCAGCGGTGAGCATCCACTTGATGGCGGTGCGACGATCCATACGGGGCCGCGAGGAAGAATCGGACGAGGTCATGTTATAGGTTTCCTTTCTTCATTTCAGCGAGGAGGTAGTCACTGGCGCGCCAAGCGAGCGCCATGATGGTAAGAGTGGGATTCTTGTCGGCGTTGCTCACGAAAGGTCCGCCATCATTAACGAAGATGTTCTTAACATCCCAAGTTTGGCCCCATTGGTTAGTGACAGATTTTTTGGGGTCACTGCCCATAATGGTACCGCCGACTTCGTGGATGATCTTGCCGCCAGGTTCGATGGCTTGGAGGCCCGTGGCGTCGAGCTTGTTGGGCTTTCCGCCCATGGCCGTGATGATATCGGCAAAGGTGCGCTGCATGTGAGCGGCTTGGCGGGTCTCGTGGTCGGACCATTTCCAGTGAAAACGCAGAACAGGGGTGCCCCATTTGTCTTTCACCGTGGGGTCGAGATCGCAGTAAGAGTCGGCGTTGGGGATCATATCGCCGCGGCCGGCAAAGCTGACGAAAGTTCCATAATAGCGGCGGGCGTCTTCTTTAAATTTACGACCATAACTGCCTTCCGTGAGGCCGGCCACGGCCGTAGCGGCACCGAGGCCGGGCATGCTGCGACCCGTCTGGAACTCGATGTGGTAGCCGCGAGCGAAGTCGAGTTTGCCGGCTTTTTGTTCTTGGTAGAGCCACCAGGGCACATACATGTGTGCGCCGCCAGCGCCGTCCTCGTTATGAGCGGGCATGTTTTCGAGGAGCGGAATCTGACCGCCGAGGCGCGCGCCCACCGTGTCCATGATGTATTTACCGACGAGGCCGCTGGAGTTGGCCAGGCCGTTGGGATAGCGCGGGGACTTCGAATTGAGTAGAATGCGCACGGACTCGGCGGAGCTCGCGGCGAGAACCACGACGCGGGCTTTTAGCGTGTGGGCTTCGCCCGTGACGCGGTCGATATAAATGACACCGGTGGCCTTGCCGTTTTCGTCCATGGTGATCTCTCGCACCAGGGCGTTGGGGAGAATATCGAGGTTACCCGTGGCAAGGGCGGGCGGGAGATGGACGGTGGTGGATTGATAATTGGCTTTGATCGAGCAACCGCGGCCACACTGCGTCGCCCAAAAACACGCGGCGCGATCACGCATAGCCTGCGCAAGGATACGCTGAGCGGTGGGATTTTTCGGGTGCAGTTTCGCCGGGATGCGCTCGGCGTCTTGCTTTACACTCAGAACCGCGCGATGAATCGGGATGACAGGCAGGCCGAGTTTCTTGGCGCGTTTTTGCGCAAGAAGTTCGCCTGCGCGGGCCTTGGGCGGAGGCAACAGCACACCCTCAGGGGAATTAGGCGTGTTTTCGAGACCCTCGTTGGAGCCGTACACACCAATGAGCATCTCGACTTTATCGTAATACGGCGCGACGTCTTCGTAGCCGATAGGCCAGTCAAAGCCAAGTCCATCACGGGAGTATGGTTTGAAATCGTAAGGTCCGTTACGCAGCGAAATACGGCCCCAGTGGTTCGTACGACCTCCAAGCATCCGCGCGCGCCACCACCAAAATTGACGCGTCGGATCGCTTGAAGCACTCGTGTAAGGCTCGCCCGGAACCTGCCAACCGCCATCCACGGTGGCGTCGTGAAAACCGAAAGGCTTATCCACCGTGCTCGTGCCGGCGAGCGGCGCTTGGCCGTTGGTCTGAAACATCGCGGTTTCTTTGACCGGATCGTAGTTGCGGCCCGCTTCGAGCATGAGGACTTTCACGCCCTCCATCGCGAGCGTGTAGGCCGTCTGGCCGCCGCCGGCACCGGAACCGACGACGATCACATCATATGTGGGCTGAGTCTTGCTGGCTGTGATGATGGGCATGGGAAAAGAAAGACGAACGAGGGGAAAAACAGTTGGGTAAAATTAAGAGTTGGCCGTCGTTAGCACAACGTAAGGGTCTTCGCGCAAAACGTGATTCTTGCGGCCGACCAGGATCTGCCACCACACGCGGGCGTTGGCCGCGACGACGAGCGTGACGAGGATAAGAAAGGCCCCGGTAACGGCGGCATCGACTCGATTATTTAAAAGCAAGGTCTGCCACATCTTGATCTCCGCCGGCGTGCCGCCCGCGGCGATTTTGGCCTCAAAACCACCAGCGATCGCCAAAAATCCAACCGGCGCTGGACTGAATATTTTCATGCAGCCGGCGGTCGAGGTTACAGCGAGTAACCAGCCCAAAGGCAAGAGCGTGACCCACGCATAACGCGCCCGGCCCATCTTCAGCAGCACCGTCGTGCCGAGCGCGAGCGCGACCACCGCCAGCAATTGATTAGCCACGCCAAAGATCGGCCAGAGCGAATTGATGCCACCGAGCGGATCCACCACGCCTTGGTATAAAAACCAACCCCACGCGCCCACGAAGGCGAGCGTCGCAATGAAATTACCAGCCGTAGATTTCGTCTCGCCGAGCGGCTTCCACAGGTAGCCCAGTAAATCCTGCACAATAAAACGCCCTACTCGCGTGCCAGCGTCGATCGCCGTCAAAATAAACAGCGCCTCAAACATGATCGCGAAGTGATACCACAGCGCGAGCGCGGCCTTGCTCCCAATGACCCCCGCAAACATGTGCGCCATACCCACGGCAAAGGTCGGCGCGCCACCCGTACGGCCCACCATCGTCTTCTCGCCCACGCTCGCCGCCAAATCAGCCATTTGCGTCGTCGTCACCGGAAAACCCAGCGCCGTAACCTTGGCTACGACCGCCGAGGCCTCGCCTTTCATGTTGATCGCGAAATATTCACCCGGAGCCATCGCACACGCCGCGATGAGCGCCATGATGCCGACACACATTTCGGTGATCATCGCGCCGTAGCCAACCACGCGAATGTGATTTTCACGTTCAAGCAGTTTCGAAGTCGTGCCCGAAGAGATGATCGAATGAAATCCCGAGAGCGCCGCGCAGGCGATGGTGATAAAGCAGAAAGGAAATACCGGCCCCGAAAACACCGGCCCCGTTCCGTCGATGAACTTGGTGAGCGCCGGCATCTGCAAGGTCGGGGCGAGCACCGCGATGGCGATCCCCAGCGCGATGACTGTGCCTATTTTCATAAACGTGCTTAAATAATCCCGCGGCGCCAACAGCATCCAGACCGGCAATACCGAAGCGATCACCGCATACACCATAATACCCCAAGCCAACGTCGTACCATTGAGCGTGAGCCAGTACTCCAGACGCGTACCGGGCAGAAATTGACCGCCCCAAACTGCCACCAATAGCGCCACCAATCCCGCCGCACTGATCCAAATCAGCTTAGCCCCGTCGTGAGTGCCGCGCATCGCTAGCCCCATCACCACAGCGATCGGCATCGTCGCCAAAATGGTAAATAAACCCCAAGGGCTCTCCGCCAACGCGTTCACCACCACCAAAGCAAGTACGGCCAGTAAGATCACCATAATCCCTAAAATACTCACCAAGGCCACCAGCCCAGCAAACGGCCCGACTTCATCGCGCACCATCTGGCCGAGAGATTTCCCGCCGCGCCGCACCGAGCAAAACATGATCATGCTGTCGTGCACCGCGCCGCCGAGGGTCGCGCCGATCAGCATCCACAACATCCCCGGTAAATACCCAAACTGCGCCGCCAGCACCGGCCCAACCAAGGGCCCCGGCCCCGCGATCGCCGCGAAATGATGCCCAAAAACGACCCACTTGTTCGTCTTCACGTAATCCTTACCGTCACCCTTGGTCTCGGCCGGGGTCGCCCGCAGCTCATCCAACGTGAACACCTTCGCCATCAACCACGCCGAGTGAAACCGATAAGAAATCGCGAACACACACAACGCCGCGACGACCATCCAAAGTGCACTCAACGGCTCGCCGCGATGCCACGCCAACACCGCGATACACGCGGTCCCGAGCGCGATGACGGCACTCCAACCAATGACCGAGAAAATACGCCGCGCCGAAACAACATTCATAATGCTACTCATGGGGAAAGGGGAACGTCGCGACGATGTCTGTCATCACGCCTTCGGCAAGCCTACGTCCAAAAATCTCACCACCCTCATACCTCCATCTTTCCAGCCCTGCCCAACCTCTATTAACCCAGACTTGCCGCCTGCCTCCACCCCGCCGAAAGTTAAGTCTCCCTCCCCTGCTTATCACCCCCATGATCCACCCCGCCTTAATTCGCAGCCGCTTCACTCTTGCTGGCTTCGCCGCCATCACCCTCATCGCCGCGGCTTGCGCCCAAACGCCCTCCGCTGCCGCGACACCCAAAGAAAAAAACCCCGCTGCGACTCCGGCCGCCAAACCGCTCCCGCTCGCTTGGCACGACGTCACCACCTGGGGCGTGGAGGGCCGCGCCTTCGGCGAGCTCGAACGCAAACGCTGGTTCGATCGTTTCCCGGCTAGCGCTGACGGCCAAGTCACCCCTGCCGTCTGGAATCTGAGCCGCGACAGCGCCGGCCTGATGGTGCGCTTTAAAACCGATTCTTCCTACATCTGGGCTGATTACACGCTGTTGCGTGAACGCATCAACGGCGTCAATATGACCCCAATCGGAGCCAGTGGCCTCGATCTTTACGCCCGCGACGATGCCGGTAAGTGGCGCTGGGTCGGCGTCGCCCGCCCCGAGAAAAAAGAAGTCCGCGTCGAACTCGCCAACACCCTCAAACCTGGGCTCCGTGAATACGCCGTCTATCTACCGCTCTACAATGGCATCGAAAAACTCTCCATCGGCGTGGCCCCTTCGGCCACATTTGAGCCGCTCGCCCCGCGCACCGATAAACCCATGGTATTTTACGGCACCTCCATCACCCAAGGCGCCAGCGCGTCGCGCCCGGGCATGGTCCACACCGCCATCCTCGGCCGCCGCTTCGAGCGCTCGGTCATCAACCTCGGCTTCTCAGGTAACGGCCGGATGGACACCGCCGTCGGAGAGCTCCTGATTAAAATCGACGCCTCCGTTTATGTGATCGATTGCCTACCCAACATGGGTGCAGCTGCCGTCCGCGAGAAATGCATCCCGCTCGTCAACCAGCTGCGCGCCGCACGCCCCTCGACCCCAATCGTTCTTGTCGAAGACCGCCGCTACACCAACTCGTGGATCCAACCCAAGCGCGACCAGGATCACTCCGACAACCACGCCGCGCTGCGTGAGGCTTACGAAAAACTCAAAGCTGCCGGCGTCACCGGACTATACTATATCGGTGGCGACGACTTGCTCGGCGCCGACAGCGAAGGTGCGACCGATGGTTCTCACCCCAACGACCTCGGCTTCGTTCGCCAAGCCGATGTGATGGAACCCATCCTACGCGCCGCTTTAGCGGGGCATTGACGCTTGCGCCGTATTTAAAAAAACAGACCTACGCGAGCCCGCCCGACGATCACTTTAAAGCTTCAGCGTGAGTTGAAAATTATAGCTGATGGGCTGCTTCAGCGCAAAGGAGATAGGCACCGTTTCACGTGCGGGCGAGGTATAGTCACCGCCTTTGGGCCGCAGCGCTGAAGCGGTTTGCGCAATAGAGGAATACTGCGGACCGCGGTCGTTCAGGAGGTTATTGATCACCAGATTGGCCTGAAGCTCGCGGCGGTTCTTAAACCGCCACGAGTAATTCATCGTCGCCGTGACGATATAGTAATCGTTGGGGGTATAAACTGGGGTGTAGGCATTGACCGCGGGATCATCAATAGAGGTTAACGGGTTAGCTGGGTTTACGATCGTATCCGAACCGCGCGAACCGATGATCTGTTTGCCGCGGTAACGCACGCCGGTGCCCACGCGAAGCCCTTTAAGCCAGGTCCGCTGGAGCGTATAATCGGCGAACAAGTTCACGATGGGCTGATCCTGGCTGAGGCGTTTGCCGTCCACGATATTCTGGCGAAACGCGATGATGTTATTGTAGGCGTTAACCGCGTTGGTCACATCGGGAGAGCGATTATTAATCGGAACCGATAGGTCCACGCTCGCTACATTCGTCGCACTGATTAACCCGCCGGCGTCAGTGAGTATCTGTTTAAAAAGATCGAGATTCTTGTCGATGTAGGCTTTAACATCGGGGTAGAGATTGGATTCGTAAACTTTGGGAAAACTTACGCTCCCCGTTAAACGGAACGCCTTGTTAGGGTTATAGACTGCTTCAAATTCTAAGCCATTGCCGGAACGGGTGCGGATATCTCGGTATTGTACAGGCAGGGCGCCAGCGCCACGAATATTGCGGCCAACCGAACTTTGGTCACCGATGACATTCGAGTCATAAAGCGTGTTGAAATAATTCGGACCATCTTGTGAAATCGCGCCATTGATCTCTTCGGTTTGGTAGTAAGTTAAATTAAGGTTGAGGCGGTTATCGAGTAATTCCATGCGCAGACCATAATCTATGCCTTTCGAGATCGTCGGATCGAGCTGACGACCATCAATGCGAACGATACTGCCTGGCGGGTTGAAGGTCTCGGCGAAGTTAATCGAAGGATTAAGCCAAGAGCTAAGATGCAGCACGGAGCCCACCGAGCGGGTGATTTGACCACCCTTTACGGGCGGCGGGTTGTAGTCATCCTTAAATCGGTCGTTGGCGTAGAGCGGGTCACGATCGCCATTGGGCGCTAGACGCGGACGAATCGCAGCCTCCAGCGCAGGCCCGATCGGATTGCCCGCGCTATCGCGCTGGCGGTAAGTTAACTTGGAGTAGTCAGCGGTGGCCGCAGGGCGTAAAATGCGGTAACCACCACTCCAATCCAGCGGGTAGTCTCCTTTGTCGATCTGCTGACGTGTCTGGAAATTAAATGAGTCATAGCGCAAGGCACCCAGTACGATCAAACGGTTCTTGAAGAACTTCGCGTTGATTGAACCGAGTACATATTTGAAATTCGAATTATTGATCGCCTCAGTATCACGACGAGAACTGTCTACCACCCACTTAGGCTGGATCATAGTCGAGGTGGCCGTGTTGGGGTCGACATAAGCGATCATGCCGAGAGCCGGATCCGGCACGGGGCGACTGCTTTGGTTCCAGTAACGGCGCACGCGTATATTCTGCGTAGCGGGAGTCGAAAGAAAACCCCAGACACGATGATCCACCCCTTGCGCAACACTCAGGTAGCGGTAGTCAGAGGTGTCCCCACCTTGGTTGATGCCACCCAGAGTGTTGAATGAAAAATTACCCCAGCGCGTGTCCCAAACATAGGCGGCGGCGCCGCGGACATTGTTATAATCGAAGGTACGAAATCCCCGCATGAGCTGACCATCGCCATAAGGTTGAAGGAAATTGGGGTTCGCCTTGCCGTCAGGGGTAACCTGGTTGATGTCGATGTAGGTATCGTTGCTCGAGCGATTTTGCTCACCGTTGATGAACGAATTCGCGCGGTTAAGATCGGCCGCGAGCTCAAAGAAAAAACTTCCAAGCTGCTGGTTTAGGGTGAGCTGAATATCCTTGAAACGCTGCTGCAGAATCGGCGCATCTGGCGAAATCGTAAACTCCTCAGAAGGAAGCCGGAAAAATGAATTCGCAACGGCAGTGGCATACATCCCACGCGGCATATTGACCGGGTACAAAAAGGTGGAGCCTGCGCTGTTGAAAGCAGGGAGGCTACCTTGAACGAAACCGGCAATGGGCGTCGTGGTACTGTTGCCACCAGGCAAGGTAATGGGATCGTTTTGATAATTGATGATGGCGTGTGAGGCGCCCAGTGGGTCATAAACGAAGTAATTTGCCCCACGCCGGCTGACGCCAAGGGCATTGGCATTAGACGGTAATGTAGTGGCGGCGGCCGGCGCGTTAAAAACCGTCTTACCGTCCCAACCCGAGAGACGGTCGTCGAGTGTCGTGAATCCTGACTGGCGCGAATTAATACCGTATTCACCCTCGAAGCGAATTTCAGTACCGCGATAAGGCTTAAAGGTTGTCGTAAGAAAGGCCGCTTTTCGGCGGTCAAAATCTTTCAAGCGCCAGCCATCGCTGTCGCCCCAAACCGCCGAGGCCCGAACGGCAACTTTTTGATTCAGTGGCTGATTTACATCGATGGTGGATCGGTAGTTACGCCATGAACCCACGCTGAGCTGTACCGTGTCGAAGGCGCGATTAGTTTGCGCTCGTTTGGTTGTAGCCGAGCTCACACCCCCAATGGAGCCGTTGCCAAAGAGAATCGAGTTGGGTCCGCGGCCGAAATCATAGCGCTCAAGGTTGTAGCTGTCGCCGTTATTAAACTGAGGAAAATAATTACGCTGCGCGCGTCCATTGCTGGTGCCGCGAATCGTGTAATTAACGGGAGCGGCGAAGAAGTTTTGCATGCCGTTATCCACGTTAAGCGTACCGCTCGTCGCCCACTCCGCTGCGGCTTGGAGATCGGTGATACCGAGCGCATCGATAAATTCACGCGTGATAACCGAATAGGCTGCGGGCGTGTCGCGCAGGTCGAGCGCAAGTCGGCCACCGGCGAGCGAACTGGCAGCGGCGAATCCGGTGTCTTTTTCCGTACTCACTTCGAAGGGTGTGAGTACGACTGCATCAGCCGTAACCTTTCTGGGTTCTGCCAAGGACGAATTAACGGCAGGCGAAGGAGCGAGAGGCTGCGCGGTGGCCGATGAAACCGCCATTAAAAGGACCGCCAAAGCCAGCGGTTGGGTACGAGCAAACAAACATTTAAACATAGCGAGTCGAGGGACGAGGTGACGGGGTAAGTGAGCCGTGAGCACTCGATTGTTTTCGAGGCACACGGAGGGTGGGGTAAAACCACCAAGTCCAACCCCATAACTCGAGGCAAGGAGATTCTAGGTCGCTTGAGCGGCCGTGCAAATTCAGCCTAAGGAAGTAGCGAGATGGGCGTAGGCCGCGATGATTTGCATCGGTAATTTGATAAGTTCGCCTAGCTAAAAATGTCCGGTCCCAAGTTAGGGTCTCACGGATATTTTTTTAATCACAATCGGCTTCAATGGACGGCTCATACCGCCGTCGGCGCCAAGTTGAGTGGGAGTTTTGGCGATCGCGTCAACGACCTCAAGGCCCTGGGTCACACGCGCGAAAATCACGTAGGCTGGCGGCAAAGGATAATCCGCGTGCATGATAAAAAATTGGCTGCCGTTGGTATTGGGACCCGAGTTCGCCATCGCCAACACGCCGCGTTTATAGCCAGCTTGATACAGCGGCGAGTCCGGCTTGATCTCGTCGTCGAATTTACCACCCCATGCACTCATGCCGCCACGGCCGGTGCCCTCGGGGTCACCACCCTGCAACATAAAGCCTTTGACGATACGGTGAAACGTCACCCCGTCGTAGTAACCGTGCTCTGAGAGTAGGCGGAAATTTTCGACCGCCTTCGGCGCATCGCCGGGCAAAAATTCGATTTCGATCGCGCCTAGATCGGTTTCCATCACCGCGTGCAATCCGCCCGAGCTCTTAGCGCCGGCAGGCACTTTAGGATTAGCGCCTGAAGGCCCGCAACCGGTGAGGCCCATAAGCGCCGCGACCAAAGACCAAGAAACAGCACGAATAAGATTCATGGACTCCATTCCTCGCGTAGCTCGGGGCGAGTCAAGCCGCTGAGCAGGGCACGGACGTGATGACTTTTTTCAATTTAAACTTTAGGCCTAGGTTTTTGGCTGCGTTTGCTTTCGCGCCCATCAAATCAGGGGGACCTCATAGTTGAGAAATTAGGCCATTGCACGAGGTTCACTAGGCTTCGAACCACGCATCCTATTTTAAACCGCAGGCGTCTTTAGACAGGGCCCATTAACCTATAACAGACGCAACGCGCCCATTGCGCGTAAGTGATAGCTGACTAAAAAATTAACTCCAAAGTTGCACCTTACCCCCAAACCACATTGTGGAGGATGACATCTTTCGTCCCGACACCATGCTCGTTTTCAAAATCTCCCAGCGCTCTCTCGCGCTAATCTTCAGCGCCGCGCTCGCCCCCAGCCTCACGAGTGCCCAATTTGCGCCTGACCCGGCCATCGCCCTTGACGAGATCACCGTCAGCGCGACCCGCATCGCGCAACCCGTCTCCGATGTACCCGCGAGCGTTTCGGTCATCAGACTAAACGACTTACTCAACCCTGTCGCGTCCCTGCGCGACCTCGCGCGCAACGAGCCCGGTGTCTCCGCTCCCGCTGCTTTTGGTGCCACCGGCAACGCCCCCCGCAATTTCCCCAGCACACGCTCCTTTAACATCCGTGGCCTCGACGGCAACCGCGTCTTGATCCAAGTCGACGGCGTGCGCCAGCCCGAGCAATTCACCTTCGGCAACGCCCAACTCATTGGCCGGGATTACTTTGAACCCTCCCTATACCGCACCGCGGAAATTTTGAAAGGCTCCGCCTCCGCGCTCTACGGTTCTGACGCCGTCGGCGGCGTATTGTCCTTTATCAGCCCGGCCCCCACCGCGCTCCTCGCCGACGCCAAGCGTAACATCCTCGCTGGCGCCTCCGCCACTTACGCCTCCGCCACCGATGAATGGACCGGTACCGCCAGCGCCGCTGGCCGCACCGGCCCATTCGCTGCCGTGGCCACCGCCACCCACCGCGAAGGCCACCAAGCCGAGCCCAACGGCTCGTACCCAGCGGATCCCTCCGAGTTCAAAATCGACGCCGCGCTCTTCCGCGTAGATTACACGCCCGCCACCGGCCGCACGCTTTTTTTCACCGGCGAAACGTACACTAAAACCACCGATGCTTCTTTCCCAAGCCTGATCACCTCAACCTTCGCCGGTCAGACGGGCAGACAACGCATCACCCGCGACCGCGCCAGCCTCGGCTATAATTTTACGAGCGGCAGCGGTTATTTCCGCAACATCCAGACGCGCCTCTCTTGGCAAGACGCCAAAGTCCGCGAGAGCTACGTCACCACTCAATCCATCCCCGCCGGCCCGCCCCCACCTGCCCCGCAAATCTACGTCCCGCGCCTGCGCGTACGTGATTCTAATTTCCGCAACCGCGGCCTGTCCGGCTCCGTTCAAGTCGAGAGTGCCGCGCAGATCACCGGCCGCTCACACCGCATCCTCTGGGGCCTCGACGGCTCCACCACGAAACAGACCCGTTACGAGGATTTCTCCCAATACGACGGCACCAGCGGCGCCTTCCTCAACAAAGTTTTCGTTGGCGAAAATTTTCCCCTCAAACGCATCCCCGATGGCGAAATCGCCCGCTACGCGTTCTTCGCGCAAGACGAATTCAATCTCGACGCCGGCCAGCGCTGGATCGCCACCTGGGGCCTCCGTCTCGACCACTATAAACTCTCCGTCACCGACGACGCCCTCTACCAAAACCTCGCCAAAGGCACCCCGCCCGTCGGCTTCGAAGAATGGTCCGTCGCCCCCAAACTCGGCCTGCTCTGGCACGTCAGCCCGCAAGAGACCTTCTTCGCCCGCTACCACCGCGGCTTCCGCAACCCCACCAACGAAGACCTCAACGGCTCCATCGTAAATCTCACCACCCCACCTGTATATTACCGCACCAAGCCGAACCCCGCACTCAAAGCTGAAACCAGCGACAGCTACGACCTCGGCATGCGCGCCCGCCGGCCCGGAGCGACCTACGTTTTCAGCGTCTTCTACAACGACTACGCCGATTTTATCGACACCTTTAGTCCCACGCGCGACCCGCAACTGCCCAGCTCGCCCACCGATCCCGTCGTCTACCAATCCAAAAACGTGAGCCGCGCCCGTATTTACGGCGCCGAAGCCACCGTCGAATTACCTCTCGGCCACTACGCTAAAGTCCTCGACGGCACCACCTGGTCCAACTCCTACGCTTGGTCCCGCGGCGACAACCTCGAGGTCAAAAAACCGCTCAACTCCATCGAGCCTCCGAAATGGGTGAGCGCGCTTAGTTACGCTGCAAAGGACGCTTGGGGCCTCCGCCTCACCGCCACGACGCACGCCCGCCAAGACCGCGTCGATTCCTCTGCGATCCTCGCACTCTGGGACGGCCGCCCGCCCGCGCCCGTGCAATTCGTACCCGCCGGCGTGACGCTGTTCGATGTGACCGGCTACATGAATTTCACCAAAAATCTCCGCTTAAGTGCGGGCCTGTATAATGTGACGGACCGCCAGTATTGGTATTGGCAAGACGTGCGCGAATTGAGCAGCACCCGCGCCGATCTCACGCGCTTCGCCCAACCCGGCTTCAACAGCCGCGTGACGCTTACGTTGAGTTTCTAAAACAACGTTTTGCCGAAGTAGAGCGACCCACAAAATCGCTCTTCTGCCGCGCTGGGTACAACGTGCGATTTTGTTAGGAAGAAACTGGAAAAATCCGGCTTTAGGATTCGAGTCAGCAGCATGTCCATCGCCGAGCTTAAGCAAACCGCCGATCGTCTTACAGCAAAAGAGAGGGCGTGGTTGCGAGCTTACCTATTGGCCCACGAACACTCTTCAAATCCGAGCTGGAAAGCCGAAATGGCAACCCGACGCCGACGTTTAACCGCCGGTAAAGGCGTAACTCCCTCGGATTATCGCAGGGCAATCCGTTCGGTTTCCGCCAAAGACCTAACAGCGTCCACGAAGTCAGCTTGGGCTATCAATGGCTGCTGAGCGAGGAGTCCTACGGCTACCTCCGCGCGGTTCGTCCAGCACAGTGCCGCCGGCTTGACGCCGCGCTGGATCATCTCGCGGCCCATCCTTTCGCCGAACCAGCCTAAATCGATTTCGACGCCGTCGGTGAAGAGCTTTTTCACCGCTTCACTGACACTCATACGCTCATCTATCACGTTGATCATGCCGTCCCGAAAAGTGCTCATTTTGGAAATCTGCGCTAATCCTTGATGCCACTTGCCCAAGCCTGACTCGCGGTTAATCCCCGCGCTCAGGCTAGATGAGTAGAGTAAAAAGAGCCGAATCGAGGTCGCCCGACACGGAGATTGTCGCCGTTGGCAGCGGCCCACTACGTTCAACCCATGCCCAAGATCCTCCTCGTCGCCGAAAAGCCCGCTGCTGGGCGCGACTTCGCGGCGGCACTCACGGGTGGACATTTCACCGGCCAAGGCCCGCATCGCGGCCTGATGGCCGACGGCACCGAACTCACCGTCGTCTCCGCGCGCGGTCACCTTTACGAGTTGGCCAAACCTGAAACGTATGACCCGAAATTCGGCGCGTGGAACGTCCACGATCTGCCCATCGTGCCGACCAAACTCTGGGATTTCGTCGAGGAAGCGCGCGCGGATGGCGAGAGCTTGCTCGCGCTGCTCCGCCAAGCCGCCGCCGCGCACGCCGGCTGCGAAATCGTCAACGGCTGCGACGCCGAGCGCGAGGGCGAGGTCATTTTTCGCAAAGCTCTGCGCGGCGTAAACGCGCCCGCCGGCACCACCTACTCACGCATGTGGGCGCAAACGATGACCGTCTCCGGCCTGCAAGAGGCCTTCGCCGCCCGCCTGCCCCTCAAAGACTACAACGGCCTCGCCCAAGCTGGCTTCACCCGTGACCAAGCCGATTGGCTCGTCGGCATGAATGTCACCGTCCTCGCCACCAAAACGCTTCCGCGCGGGCGCGGCGATTGGAAGGTCTGGTCCGTCGGCCGCGTGCAGACCCCCACCCTCGCCCTCATCGTCGCACGCGATTTACTCATCGCCAATTTCGTCCCGCAAAAATTCTGGGAAGCTCACGGCACCTTCGGCGGACTCGAAGCCAAAGCTGAGCTCGACGCCTACGCCGCTGCGCCCGAGCGCATCAAGCTTCTTGGCGCCCCAAGCGTCAGCAGCGAGCGCGACAAAAAAGTCTTCTGGGATAAGGCCAAGGGGGAGGCTTTCACAGCGGCCGCACTCGCGCCGGCAACCTATCGCGCCACCGAGAAAAAAACCACGCGCAGCGAGAAACCGCCCCTGCCTTTCGATCTGCAGGAAATGCAGAAACTCATGTCGAAAAAATTCGGCCTCACTGCCACCGATACGCTCGCGATTCTCCAAAAACTCTACGACGCCAAGTTGATCAGTTACCCGCGTACCGATTGCCGCTACTTGCGCGAGGACATGAAGGAAAAACTCTACGCCTCGCTCGTCGAGGTCCACGCCCACCTGCGCGCGATGCGGCCCGCCTTGCACCTTTCGCAGCAAGAATTGATGTCCCAACGCGCCGCCGCCGCCGCCCGCGCCTTCGACGACAAACAAGTTGAGGGTCACTACGGCCTGGTCCCTACCGGCGAACTCAACGGCATCAACACGCTCACCGGCAACGATCTCTTCGCCTACCTCACCGTCGTCCAAACTACCCTCATGGCCCTCGACGAAGCCGCGAAATACCGCGGCGTCACGCGCCGTTACACGCAGGAAGGCGGCACCGGTCCCTACGCGCCCGCGGTCTTTAAAGCCACGCGCGAACAGGTCGATTTCCCCGGCTTCAACCGCTGGGTGAAACGCGAAGCCCGCACCACACAAGACCTCCCGCCCATCACCGACACGCAACTGCTCGACACGGTGACGCTCAAGGAACTCACGACGAAACCACCTGAGCATTTCACTGACGCCACGTTGCTCGACGCCATGAAATACGCCGGCGAAACCTTCGATGAAGACACGCCTGAGGAACAACGCGAAGCCATGGTCGAGGTCATGAAAGATAAGGGCATCGGCACCGCCGCCACCCGCGCCAACATCATCGAGAAAATCCTCGTGCGCGGCTTCGTCGTGCGCGAAAAATCCAAACTTCTCTCCACCGAAAACGGTCGCCTCCTCTGCCGCGAACTCGCCCCGCGCGCCCCAAGTCTGCTCTCCGCCAAACTTACCGGCGAATGGGAACTCATCTTGAAAAAAATGGAGCGCAACACTTCGCCCATGACGCGACCCGAATTCCTCGACGCGCTCCTCGCCAGCGTTGTGACGATGAAAACGGCGTTCATCTCTGGCAGCACCCGCGCCGGCCTCAACGATCCCGTCGTCCCCGTCACCGCCGGCACGCCCGTCGAAGGCGCAATCTGCCCAAAAAGCAAAAGTCCACTTCTCGACCGCGGCCCGTTTTTCGAGGCACCCGGTTTCCTCGGCATCCGGCTTTGGAAATCCGCCTTTGGCCGCCCGTGGGAAGCAGCGGAATTTGTCACGCTCCTCGAGCACCACCTCGCCGGCAAACCGTACCCTGCCGCAAATCTGAAATCCGCCAACGGCAGCCGTGTTTACGCCGCCGATCTCGTCGTCGAGGAGACGCTCAAGAAACTCGTCATCCACACGCCCGAGCCCACCAAAGTAAAAGGGGTTAAATGCCCCAAGTCCGGCAAACTCATGCTCGACGGCGGCACGTTTTTCGAAGCACCCGGCTGGCCCGGCTTAAAACTTTGGAAAAACGCTTTCGGTAAAACATTCACCGCCGCCGACTACCTCGCCATTTTGCAGGGCTGGAAAGACGGCACCCCGATCGATGTGACCGGCCTCGTCTCCGCCAAATCCGGCAAACCTTATAAGGCCAAAATCATCCTCGATGAAGCGGCCTCGAAATTGAAATTAGATTTTGGCGCGGGTGTAATCACGCCCAATAACGCTACGCCTAAGCCAGAGGTCCCGCCAAGTTAAGTTTCAGCCGGCCCTCGGCCTCCAGCGATGCGGTCAAGGTCCAGCCCATAGCCTCCGCGAAAGTGCGCGCCAGAGGTAAACCAAGCCCGGTATGATTTCCCATGCCGGTTCGCGAAGATTCCTTCCGCCAAAAACGCTCAAAAAGTCGCGCCACGTCATCCTCCGTTAGCGTCCCGGCGGCATTACTCACCGCCAGTACGGCTTGTCCGGACTGGATCGTCAGCCCGATTATGATCGCGCCATCTTCAGGTGTATAATCGACCGCATTTTCAAAAAGATTTCCAAGTATAGAACGCAGTAGGAGCGGGTCCGCACGGACTACGATATGTTCGTCGATTAAAAAGGTCGGGCATAACCCACGAGCGCTCGCTCGAGCTGAGAATGGAACCCAAGCGGTGCGTACACTTTGGGCGAGGACCAGGGTTTGAGACTGGGCCGGGATTTGACCTTGCTCGCCGCGCGCTAGCGAGAGCATCCGCGAAACGAGCACCTCCATTTCTCGGGTGATGGCGAGCGTCTCGCGATCGGTCGCGGGATCACGCTCCTGCGGCCATTTCAAGGCATTCTCGGCTAAGCTCTGTAATTCGGCTAAAGGCGTCCGCAATTCGTGGGCGAGATCGGCGCTATAACGGCGCTCCCGTTCAAACGATAGTTCCAAGCGTGCCAGGAGAGCATTCAAGCGATCCGCGATGGGCTGCAGTTCAGCGGGCAGATCCCCCGCAAAGCGGGTGGCCAGCGAGCCGGCATCAATAAGGGTAGCCTGTTCACCGAGCATTGCGAGCGGAGCTAGCCCACGCCGGAGCACACGAGGCACTACCCAGAGGGTGGCCGCCGCTAGGATCACGGCGGATAGGGCGGCCAAAGAAAATAGAAGCCCGAGAGTGTCATCAAGTTCATCACGGTCGGTCGCCACAACGAGCATCAGTTCTGGCGCCTCAACTCCATGGGGGGTCTTGGGCTTGTAGATAAAACCCACGGCTCGCCCCGGTTCGCCGTTAGGGAGAGTTAAAAACCAAAATTTAGGTTGATCGAATGTTCCTACCCGCGCCGGTAAATGCGCTGAGCCCAAAGACTCGGAGCGCGCGATCACGGCGCCGGCGCGACTCCAAACTTCAAAAAAATCGCGGGGAGTTTTATCGTCGAAGTCGCGCAAAAATCGGTCGGTAAATTGCACGCGGACTTCACCATCGAGGGCGACAGTGGTAAGCGTACTGATCGCCAGTGCTTTAGTTCGCAGCGCGAGGTCAAATTGACGCAGCTCCGCGTAACCAGCAGCGGCCAGTAGACCCACCAGGCCAAGCCCCAGCAGCCCGAGCGTGGTGCCGAGCAAGCGACGAGTGAGCTGACGACGAATGGAGTTCACGAGGGAGGTGTCCCGGCCAGGGCTTGAGCGAGCACATAGCCCAATCCGCGTCGCGTATGAATGAGGGGGGTCTCGTGCGGCAGCCCAATTTTTTTGCGTACGGCGCAAACCGCCGAATCCACGACGTTACTCATGGGATCGACCCGCGCATCGTAAATATGGGCTTCGATTTCGGCCCGAGAAACCACTTGGCCCGCGCGGCGGGCGAGATACTCTAACAAGAGATATTCGCGGCTAGTAAGATCGATAAGTCGGCCCGCGCGGTGCACCGTGCGGGCAAGGGTATTAATTTCTAAGTCGAAGACGGTTAGTACGGAAGTCTTCGAGCCGTACGAGCGGCGACACAGCGCCTGCACCCGAGCCAGCAGCTCCTCCAAAGCAAAGGGCTTAACCAGATAATCATCGGCCCCGGCCTCCAGGCCGACAACACGATCCGCGACTGTATCTCGGGCGGTGAGGAGCAACACGTGGGTGTCACCTCCGCCGGCTCGGAGCCGACGCAGCACCTCAAGGCCATCCAGCTTGGGCAACATCAAGTCGAGAATCAGCAAGTCATAACTGTGGGACTCGGCCAGCCAAAGACCTTCCTCGCCATCGCCCGCCGTGTCGACGGCGTAACCGGAACGACGCAGCGCGGTCGCGACGCTAAGCTGCAAACGAGGAGAATCTTCGACCAAAAGTAGGCGCATAAAAGTGGGGCTGGGGTGGAAAGAAGCCCCCCAAGCCCCTTAAAAAAAGCTGACCCTAGGCTTTGTCGATGCCAAGGACCTTGCCGTTACCGGCATCCACCTCGACTTCGGTCACAGATTTATCCGCCCCGACGATTTCAAACGAGTAGAGAAGATTGCCGTCTTCAATCTCAAGTTCGCCTTTAACGACCGCACCGGGGGCGGCTTTGAGCGCGATTTGCAAGGCGGCCTCAAAGGATATTTTCGCTAAAGCCGGCAATTGCTTAGGTTCAAGCTCACCCGTGGGCCGGATGGAACCCATCGGGGTGGCGGCTTCTTTTTTTCCATCGTTTTTCTCAGCCGCAAAACTAAAAGCGGATCCGCCCAGAAGGACGGTCGCGAGGAGGAGGCGCAGGGTGGTTTTCATGTTTGATGTTTCTATTCAGACCGGACTATCCGGCTAAAACGGGCGAAGCACTTAGAGCTTCCACTGTAAGCCGAGGGAGAAGTCAGCCCCGGCATTTTCGTATTCTTTTAGCCGGGTGTGATCGCCGACGTAAGCGATATCAGGGCGGTTCAAGGGATTGGAAGCCGCTAGGGTAAGGCGAGCGACTTTACTCAATTTCCACGCCGCACTCAGCTCCAAGTCGATGCCGGCTCGTTTATAGATGTCGCGCTGCGGTCCGATGGCATCTTCCAACAAAGCGCTGCGAAAACGTCCGGAGAATTCGATGGCAAATCGGCCGCGCTCATAACTTTGAGTGAGACTAATTTGATGGTTGGCTTGGCCCGGGAGGGGAAGTTTTTCCCGAGGCCGCGAGGGAATTTCTGCGCGGCTATGCAGCCAGGTGTAGGTTAGCGTTGCGGAGATTTCGCCGGCATCTGCGGGCAAGGTCCAAGGGATACTTTTCCAGCTCGTTTCCAAGCCGGCGACGCTGGCGGCCCCACCGTTGATCCGGCGGTTGTCGAGGAAAGTGCCCAAACTGCCCAGCGTAAGCGGGGCCTGAGTCTCAACGATAAAATGCTCAATGCGTTTATAAAACACCGCTGAGGAAAAAACCCCGGTACGCTCCAGGAATGTATCCATTGAGAGGTCTAAGTTCGTGGCCTCATAAGGTTTGAGCGCCGGGTTACCCGATTGCGAACGGTGGTCGATGAAATTGATCTGACGGCGAGGGGCGAGTTCGCCATAAGCCGGACGGGCGAGGGCGCGGGTCACCGAGGCCCGCCAAACCTGGGTGGGCCTTGCGTCGTAGCGCAGGTGGAAACCCGGTAAGAGGGTCGTGTAATGGCCCGTCGCCGATGCAGGAGTGATGGCCGCCAAGGCGCCGGTCGCATCAAAATTAAGCTGATTTCCCGTGGTCTGCACCTGCGTATTTTCAACCCGCAGGCCACCAAGCCACGACCAAGCGCCACGTTTCAAACCCCCCATGGCGTAGGCAGCCCCAATCGTCTCGGTTGCCGTATAATCACCGCTGGCTTGGGCGATTCGAGAATCTACCGCGTTGAATTGAAAATAGGCGGGCTGCATCGACAGGAGCGCGGCCACGGCTGAGCTGTTTGGGATGGGTCCATAGCGGTAATCCCCCGCTTGAGTGGTGAGCAGGGTCGTACGCACGTAGCCCACCATGCTGAGGGGTAGACCCGCGGTATCGTAAATCGTGCGCTCAGCATCACTCGTGCGGTGCCGCTGCTGGAGTTTCACGCCAAATTTTAGATAAGCGGGCGTTTCCGCTGATTCGTCGAGCGGAAGCTTCAGATTAAAACGCCCCGAGTTTTCGCGATCACGGCTATTATTAGATGAAAACGTGAGGTTATTTAAAAAGTAGTGGGAGGGATCGGTCTGATTCGCAGCGGAGTTGGGGGGCGAGATCTCATCGAGAAAAGTTAAGCGCGGCAGAAACGGATCGGCCCGCAGATCGTAGGTTGCGCGGTAGGTGTGATCGCTTCGAAACACGGTATCGATTGTGCGAGGCTCATGTTCACGCGTGAGTACGAGCCCAAGGTTGCCATCCAGCTCGGCGCGGCCGGCGGTGGTTTTAGCGTTGAGAGTTAAAGTGCCGGCATCGCGCACGGTATGCTGCCGGGATTCGCGCCGGTCCAGATGCACGCCGGAAAACACGCCCCGATCGGGGGTCAGTTCGACGGGAGCGCCTTCCGCAACGTCAAAACGTTCACGTTGCCGGACCCGCTGACTGTCTTCGCGGTTGAAACTGGAGCGCAAGCTGAGCCGGAGCTCGCCATAGCGAGCGTCTGAGCTAAAAACCGCCCCTCCGCGCTGGCGGTGATCGCGCGTCACCTCGTCGCGAACGAGCGTATAGGCCGGCACTAATAAGCCGGCGAAGGGAGCGGGACCGGGTGAAACAATCGCCGGCCAATCAGCATCGGTTTCGAAGTTTTCCCGCAGACGGTATTGATCATCATAGTTCAAAGTCGCGAGCAACCCGCCATTGCTGGAGGTTGAAAAAATCGCCGCAGGCCGAGCGTAGGTTAAGCTAGTGCGCAGGCCTGGCCGGCTTTCAAGCGGGTTAAACGTGAGCTGGTGCCGCCCTTGAAAATAAGCGGTCTTTAAGTCCCCCACTCCGGTGGTGGTGACATTGATCGCGCCGCCGATGGCATCCGCATCGAGATCGGGCGTCAGCGCCTTGGTCACTTCAAGCGACTTCACCATCTCGGGTGGAATACTATCGAGTGGGTTACGATTGCCGCCCTGGCGCTGGCCATCAACGGTGACCCGGACAAAGCGCGAATCGAGTCCACGCACCGATATCTTGGAGGAACCATCGGCCCCACGGCTCACCGTCACCCCTGGGGTGTTTTTCAGTAGATCGCTGGCGCTCTGCGCATTAGGATTTTCGAGCGCCTTGCCCGCGATGACTTCCGTAAGCGAGCTAGCGCCGGTTTTGTCCGCAAATGTGTTGGCGGCTTCGGTCGATGGGGCTGCAACCACGACTTTTTCAAGTGTGACGATGGCTTTTTCTGGCGGAGTAGGTGGCGCTGGCTCCGCCGTTTGGGCATGAGCGAAAGTCCGAACGAGACTCGCCCCAAATAAGGCCCCAATCGATAGGTAGACTTGAGAACGCGGTAAAACGGGCAGCATAGATAACTCCAATCTAACCCCGCGCCAATTACGCGAACATTACGCAGATAGCTTAATACGGACCACGAATGTGGGCGGCGACTTCGCGGATGTAAAATGCGTTGAGCTGCGCGTGCAGCGCCGGACTCAGCGGGGGCAACAACGCCGCCCGCGCATTGGCGCGAGCCTGCTCGGGGTTTTTGGCGCCGGGAATCAGCACTGAGACCGCGTCAAAATCCAAACACCAGCGTAGTGCGAGCTCCGGCAACGTTAGGCCGGTGGGCACGAGCGGCTTGAGCGCATCAGCTAAGGCCACGCCTTTCGCGAAAGGCAGGCCGGCGAAGGTCTCGCCCACATTAAACTTCTGGCCATCGGCGTTGAAATTGCGGTGGTCGCTCGCCGGGAAGCTCGTCGCTTGGGTCATTTTACCGCCGAGCAGGCCGCTCGCGAGTGGGAGTCGCACAATGAGGGCAACTTTTTGTTTTTTCGCCGCCGCAAAGAGCGTGTGAATCGGTTTTTGGCGAAAAATATTAAAAATAATCTGCAGCGCCACGAGGTCAGGCTGCCGCAGACACACGTGCGCTTCGTCCATCGATTCCACGCTCGCACCAAACGCGCCGATTTTGCCTTCGCGTTGGAGTTCGCGCAGCCACTCGAAAATCTCGCCCTGCGCCATGATCTCCGGCGGTACACAGTGTAACTGCGTGAGATCCACGCAATCAATCGCGAGCCGCCGCAACGACGCCTCCGTGTGCTGGCGCACCGCCGCGCGCGTAAAATTCTCCGGCCAACCGGGAGGGCTAAAGCGTCCGAGCTTGGTCGCCACAAAGACGTTGCTTCGACGTGACGGCGCGAGCTCTTTGAGGAATTTCCCGATCAGGGTTTCACTGCGGCCCATGCCGTAGACGTCAGCGGTATCGAAGAACGTCGTACCCGCGGCGTCGGCCGCGCGCAGGGTGGCCATTGCGGTCTCGTCAGAAACATCGCCCCAGTTGGCGCCGAGTTGCCAGGTACCGAGACCAATTTCGCCGATCGAGCGGCCGGTAGAGCCAAAATTACGGATGTTCATTCAGCAAAACTGCGTTCCCGCGGGCTGTGAGCAAGCTTGCAGCGGCTGTGGAAGCCATCCTTAGTAAGTGTGGGAGCTCATGCTTTTGACCCAAGGCTGAACTATATTGATGACCTTAGGCCGGAAGCATCAGAATCAGCACTTCTTCTTTTTACCCCGTAAACCTTTTACCTAGCACAATGAAAATAAATCGTCTCCTCCTCGGCCTTCTCACCGCAGGCCTCATTGCTACCGGCTCAACGAGCCCGGCCCAGACGGCCACGACCACCGATAAGGCCGTCAAACTCGATTCCGTCGAGGTACTTGGTTCGCGCATCCGTCGTACCGATATGGAAGGACCGTCGCCGGTTTCGACGTACGATGGTGACGACATCCGCGGTAGCGGAGCTTTGAACTTGGCGGATTTTCTGCGGACGATTCCGCAGACTTACAATGGCGCGGGTTCGGGTCGTAACAGCGCTCCTGACGACTTAAATATGTTCGCGGGCCAACGCGATGAAACCTCCTTTCTTCCTCTTACTCCAGGCACCGGCGCCAGCCCCATCTTGGGCAACACCGCTCCGGTACAGACGGGCGTTTCGGGCGTGAGTCTGCGCGGGCTCGGTTCAGGTTCCACCCTAGTCTTGGTGGACGGCCGGCGCGTCGCCCAGGCAGGTGAACGCAACCGCGGCTCCGGCACAGGCCAAGGTTTCGTGGACTTGAATACCATTCCCCTCGGCCTGATCGAGAAGATCGAGATCATCACCGACGGCGCGTCCGCCATCTACGGAGCTGACGCGGTCGCCGGTGTCGTAAACATTGTACTAAAAAAATCTTGGGTCGGAACGGAAGTGAATGGCTCGGTGAAAATGACTCAACACGGCGGCGCACGCGAGCGGCAGTCGACCGTATCAACGGGTATAGCCGCACTGAGTGGTAAATTCCGTGGCATGCTAGCAATCAACTACTACGACCGTGAACCCCTCAAAGCGTCGCAACGCTCATTTTCAAAGAGCGCTGATTTTAGAAATAATCTGCAAGGCTATAACCCCACCACCGGCTTACCGGTCTACGGGACCGATCAGCGAATCCAGTGGGGCTATCCTGCCGTAGTCCAGGCCACGGCGACCACTGGGTTTGTGTCCATTCCAGGCATTCGTGTGCTGGTGGCACCGGCCGGCTCGGCCACCACGCCGCCGATTTCTGCATTCGAACGGCGTACCACCAACGCCTCTAACCAATCCGCCACCCTCACCTCGATTATCGCTCAGGGCCAGAGCATCACCAACCCATCCCAGTGGAACGAGCTGGTCTCCGGCTCCAATCGCCGCGGGTTGACAGCGACCGGCAGCTACGAATTCAGCAAAAAACTCGAGGCCTATACCAACTACAGTTTCACCGACTCTCGCAGTCTAGCCCAGACACTGCCGGTCTACGTGGCGAATGTCGCGGTGGCAGCAACCAACAACATTTTTGGCGAAGCCATTCAATTTGGCATGCTGCTGCCCCAGTGGGGCCAAATCTCGCAGCAAACCAAGACCCAGACCCATACCTTGACCACCGGCATTCGCGGCAAACTAGCCGAATCGTGGCGCTGGGATGCTGGGTATCGCACGCAGGACCAGAAATATCACTCGTTAAGTCACACCTTCAACGCCACTGCGTTCAACGCACTGGCCAACAACAACGACGCGTCCCAACGCTTCAATCCGTTCATCGACGAGCGCGTCGCCGGCGCCCCTAGCCAGGCCTCACTCCTCGCCCAGACTGCACTCTATCCGACGGTGGATGGTCGGTCGGGTTTGGACAGCTTTGACCTCTCTGCCGACGGAGAGCTCTACAAGATCTGGGGCGGCATGATCCACATGGCGCTGGGTGGATCGTATGAAAACGACAAAAACACGAACACTTCAGTAGCGTATGCCGGCTTTCCCGTCGTAGCCACGCCCACGACCTACACCGACAACCGAAACACTCGCGCTGCATTTAGCGAACTACAGGTGCCCATTTTTGGCAAACCCAACTCGGTCCCTCTGATCCAACGCCTCGAGGTCAATCTGGCCGGTCGCTATGAAAAACTGAGCGATGCCGGCAGTAACAGCGTGCCTAAATACGGCGCCACGTGGCAACCGATTCGCTCGCTGTTAATCCGCGGGAGTTACTCCGAGGGTTACCGCGCCCCGAGCCTGACCGAAGATCGCCGCATTGCCTCCATCAACACGGCCGCAACCGTAGTGGATCCGGCCCGCGCTAACCAATCCTACCAAACCACCTCGATTGGTCGTTCCAATCCAAACCTCAGACCCGAAACCTCGACCAACGAGTTTTACGGCGCCGTTTTTGAGCCCCCATTTGCAACGGGTCTTTCGCTGTCGGTGAATTTTTACCGGACAATCCAAAAAGATGCCATTCAGGGCGCCCTCGGTAACACCATCATCCTCAACAATGAGGCACTTTTTCCTGGGTTTGTGGAACGCGCAGCGCCGAGCGCTGCGGACACCGCCGCCGGCTGGAAAGGCCCGATCACGACCATCTACGCGCAGCGCGTGAATTTTGGCGAAATCCGCAACGAAAGCATGGACCTCGGCGCCAGTTATCGCCTGCCTTGGGAACAGTTCGGCCGCTGGCGCCTCAACGTCAACGCCGCCAAAACCATCAAGCAATCCCGTCAACTCACCTTCGGCGGGCCAGCGATCAACGACGTGGGCGACACCTTCTCCAGCCCTCGTTGGAATATCGCCTCGAATCTCAATTGGAAAAAAGGGGCATGGACTGCAACCATCGCTCACAGCTACATGAGCGGATACGCCACGAATCAAGCCGGCGTAACCCCCTCCAACTACACTACGCCCGCCATGCGCATGCTCGACCTGCGTGGCACGTATGAATTCAAAAATGGCGTCTGGCGGAAATACGGCAAGGGTCTGCGCCTCGGATTCGGCGTCGCCAACGTAGAGGACACCGAGCCTCCTTTTTTCAACAACATCTTCGGCTTCAACGGCGGCTTGCATGGCCGATGGGCGTTTGGCCGCACCTACGAAATGTCGTTCACCCTTCCTATCGATTGATAACTAGACTCGCTGCCGACTCTGTTCGGTTTTCTTAGAAGCCCGCCCATCCCGGGCGGGCTTCTTTTTTCCCAAAAACAACTCTCTCATGCAACTCCCCTCCCGCTCCTTCCTCGCCTGCGGTCTCGCGCTCGGCCTAATATCCAGCTCGTGGCTAGCCGCGCAGGCTACCGTCCCGGCCAGCGCTACGACCTCCGCCGCCAAATCAAACCAACTCAAACCGGGCGAGGCCGCACCGGAATTCACCGTCACCGGCCCCAAGGGCGAGACGATCAAGCTGAGCGATTATCGCGGCAAAATCATCATCGTAGATGTCTCCGCCACCTGGTGCGGACCCTGCCAAGCCGCAATGCCCAATAACGACCGCGTCGCCCAAAAATACGCTGGCCAAGGCGTCGTACTACTAGGCATCACCGCCGATGATTCCCGCGCCGCCTACGACGGCTGGATCCAGCGCAACGCCGAGAAATACAAATTTACGATGGCCTTTGACCCGGCCGGCAAAGACGGCTGGAAGGACTCCGTATTCAACACCCAGTATTTCATCACCGGATTCCCTACGATGTTCGTCATCGGCCGGGACGGTAAAATCGTTGAAACGGTGAGCGGCGGTGGACCCGGCGAGGATTATCGCCTCGAATACGCCCTCGCCCGCGCCGGGGCCAAGGTCGACCTTGCCTCGATCCCGCCCGAGCCCAAGAAGGACCCGAGCGCGCCGAAATCGATCCCCGCGATGATGAAAACCCCCGCCATGGCTGCGCCCGCTAAGACCGCCATGATCGGCATGGGGAGTGCCGCTCCCGCTGGCGGCGGCTTCACCCCCGAAAAATTTGGCAACGTCGCCCGCGGCGCCCAGGTCCCCGACTTTACCGTCACCGGCACCGATGGCCAACCGCTCAAACTCTCCGCCCTGCGCGGCAAGCCGCTGTTGATCCAGTTCTGCACCAGCAACGGTCCCCAACCGTGGTTCGGCCCAACCGCTACCACCTACAAAGATCAAGGCCTCGTCGCTCTCGCCGTGTTTTCCGCCACCGAGAAAGCCGACTTCGATAAATGGGTCGCAACCCACCCCAACCCCGGCTTCGCCGTCGCTTGGGATTCCGCCGGCAAAGCTTGGGCGGAAAACGTCACCAACACGATTTTCGGTGTCGGCATGTATCCCGCCACCGCGTTCGTCAAAGCCGACGGCGCTTTGTGGACCGGCTTTATCGGCATGGGTCCAAAAGTCATCGCGATGACCTACTCCGCCTTGGCCCGCAACGGCATCAAGCTAACCGACGAACACCTAGAGGCACTCATCGCGGCCGGGGGAGCCCTACGCGCTAGCGGCGGCAACTCGGTAACTGCTGCCACCATTAATGCAGCTCCTAAAGCCCCTGCCGGCGCCGCCACGCCAGCCCGGCTGACCTTGCTCGCAGCTGGCACTATCGCCCCCGATTTCGTGATGCGCGACATAAGCGACAAGGAGTTCCACCTCGCCGACTTCAAGGGCAAGGTCGTCATCCTCGATTTCTGGGCCACCTGGTGTGGACCGTGCATCGCCTCCTTCCCGCACACGCAAAAAATCGCCGCCCAATACAAAGACCAAGACGTGGTCGTCGTAGCCTCCGGCACCAGCGACACGATCGCCGCCTTCAAAAAATGGATTCCCGCCAACCAAACAAAATATGCGGCCATGCAGTTCTTCTTTGACCCGAACGAGCGCGGTTCTGACACCTTCGATAAACGCGCTTCATCCCGCCTCTACGGCGTCTCGGGCATTCCCACGCAGTTTGTCATCGGTCGCGACGGCAAAATCGTCGCCAGCATCGTCGGTAACGCCGGGGAGACCGACCCCCGTACCGAAGGCGCCCTGGCTCTGGCCGGCGTGAAAGTCGACGAAGCCACCGCCACCGCCGGAAAAGCCGCACTTGTGAAAGCCGCTGCTGATGAAGTCGCCGCAGCCAAAGCCGCGGCGGCGGCGCCTCCGCGGGCACCGTTCATGGAAAATTACGCTAAGCTCGTGGCTGGCCAGCCCGTGCCGAACGTCACGCTGCAGACTGTCGAGGGTCAGTCGGTGAATTTATCTGAAATTATCAAGGGCAAGATCGCCATCTTCTCCATCAGCTCCGGCGGCGGCCTGTATGCTGACGGCGTAGCATTCTACGAGAACTTGTCGCGAACGTACGCCAGTCAAGGCATCGTGGTCGTCGCCCTCTCAGCCTACAGTACGCGCGAGGACTTCGACCAGTGGCGGGAGAAGAACGCCGGCAAATTCAGTTTCCCTGTGTACTTCGACCCCGTGGGTAAGGGTCCGCAGCCCGCGAAAGATTTCAACGAGATGACTCCTGAGGAAAAGAAGGCATTCGGAACCCTTCAACGTGAGCACATGAAGAAAGTCGTACCGCTAGTCTTCACCGGAGGAGCCATGGCGCCCGTACCTCACGCCTATGTCATCGACGCCAAAGGCAATATGGTCGGTATGGTCGTTGGTGGTGGCGCTCATGTCTCTGAAGGTATCGGCAACCTGCTGCTGCGCGCCGGCGTTAAACTAGCAGCCGATGACATGCCGAAAAAAATCTGGACCGCCGCGGAGACTAAGCCTGCGGTTCCCGAAGCGAAAGTGGAAATGCTCAAAGTCGGCGCCTCGGCCCCAGATTTTCCCGCCACCGATCTCAGCGGTAAAACCGTGAAACTCTCCGACTTCCGCGGCAAGATCGTCATTCTCGATTTCTGGGCCACCTGGTGCGGCCCTTGCATCGCCTCGATGCCGCACACCAACGAAGTCGCCGCCCATTACAAAGATCAAGGCGTCGTCGTACTGGCTTCGTGCACCAGTGACAGCCGCGCTGCCTTCGAAGCCTGGGTGAAGAAAAACCAAGCCACGTATCCTGAGATGCTATTCTCCCACGACCCGCAGGAACGCGGCGCCGATCGTGCCTCGCATAAACTCTACGGAGTGGGCGGCATCCCGCAGCAATTTATCATCGGCCGCGACGGTAAGATCGCCGCCCTCTGCACCGGCTACCTCAAAGGCGAAGTCCTCCTCGAAGCCGCCCTCGCCCAAGCCGGCGTCAAAGTCACCGCCGAGATCCTCGCCAAAGCCAAACTCGATCAAGCCAACCGCGACTCCATGCGTTGATCCCGTTAGCTCCATCCGCGTTTGCTCGCGCGCAATCAACTCATCAGCAAGCTTCTGAAGTAGCCCGCGCCCGCTCGCTCGCGCGGGCTACTTTTTTTAAAATCAAATCTTAATGAAAACCATTTTCCTCCGCTCGGTTCTCGCCCGCATCGGCGTCATCGCCGCCTGCATGTTCGCTCTGCCGACCGCTCACGCGGCCGCCGCGCCCGCCACCCTTACCGCTGGAGTCCTTGCCCCTGACTTCACCATGAAAAACATTGCGGGCCGCGATGTCCGACTCGCCGATTATCAAGGCAAGGTCATCATCCTCGACTTCTGGGCCACCTGGTGCGGCCCCTGCATCGCCTCCTTTCCGCACACCCAAACCCTCGCCGCTAAATACAAAGACCAAGGCGTCGTCGTTCTCGCCTCCGGCACCAGCGACACCATCGCCAAATTCAAAGAGTGGATTCCCGCGAACCAGCCGAAATACCCCGACCTTATCTTCGCCTTTGACCCCAATGAGCGCGACTCCGCTACCTTCGCCGAGCGCGCCGCCAGCAAGTTGTACGGGGTCACCGGTATTCCCACGCAGTTTGTCATCGGCCGTGACGGCAAAATCGTCGGCGTGATCGTCGGCAACGGCGGCGCCACTGATCCCCGTACCGAAGCCGCCCTCGCCGTCGCGGGCATCAAAGTCGACGCGGCGGTCGTCGCGGCCGCCGCTGAAAAAGCCCAAGTCGCGGCCGCGGCTGCGGCCGAAAAAGCCAAGAATCCTCCCGCCCCTTTTCGTGAAGCCTACGGCAAACTCAAAGCCGGCGACGTGTTGCCGGACTTTAAGGTGATCACGTCAACCGGCGCCGAGGGGAAATTCTCCGACTTCGCTAAAGGCAAAACCGTGGTCCTCGATTTCTGGGCCACCTGGTGCGGCCCCTGCCAACAAGCGATGCCGCACTACGAAGAGCTTTCGCACCGGTACGCTGATCAAAACGTCGTGATCCTCGGGGTGTGTTCATTCGACACCCGCGAAGCCTACGACAAGTGGGTCGTCACTAACCACACCCAATACACCTTTCCCACCGTATTTGATCCGATCGGTAAACCCGCGAGCGGCGACAAGGACGCTACTATGAAAACGGTGATGCTGCAGCTCACCCGAGGCGCGATGACACCGCTACCGACGACCCTCGTGATCAACGCCGAAGGTAAATTCGTCGGCTTCTACGCCGGCTACGGCCCTGCCGCCCACGATGCCCTAGCCAACTTGCTCATGATCGCTGGCGTCAAAGTTGCGCCCGCTGACCAGCCCAAGCGCTTCTACCCCGCCGGCTCGACGATCAAGCCGAGCGTCCCCCCGAAAAGCTAAATTGTCTTAACCTGTCGGTCCCGCGCCCGCCCGTTTTTTGGGCGGGCGTTTTTGTTTACCTGCCGCATCGCCAACCGCAGGTTTGCGCTCTAAGCTTCATTTCACTTCCATGGCTATGCCCGCTCGTTCCCGTCCACCGGTCCTTTCGTTGATCGGCAACACCGCGCTCATTCCCCTGCATTTCCCCGAGGCGAATCGTACCCTTTACGCGAAAGCCGAATTCCTCAACCCCTCCGGTTCCATCAAAGACCGTCTAGCTTTATGCATCATCGAGGACGCCGTCCAGCGCGGGGTGTTGCACGAGAAATCCATCATCCTCGAGTGCACCAGCGGTAACACCGGTATCTCGCTAGCCATGGTCGGCGCGGCTTTAGGCTACCGCGTGCACATCCTCATGAGCGAATCGGCCAGTATTGAGCGTCGGCACTTGATCCGACAATTTGGCGGCGAAGTGGAATTGTTTAAACCCACCAACGGCTACGCCACCGGCATCGAACTCTCGCTGGAAATGGCCGCGCGGGATCCCAACATTTTTCTCCCGCGCCAATTCGAAAATCCGATTAACGCCCGCGACCACGAGGAATTCACCGGCCGCGAGATTCTCACCCAAATGGAAGGTCGCGTGGATGCGTTTGTCGCGGGCTACGGCACGGGCGGCACCCTCACCGGCTGCGGTCGCGCCCTGCGCGCCGCTAATCCTAAAGTCCAAATTCTCGCCATGGAGCCCGCCGAGGCCGCTATGCTTTCAGGTGAAATGCCGTGCTGCCATTCCATCGAGGGCGTGGCCGGCGGCTATGTTCCGCCGCTGCTCCGCCACGCCCAACTCGACGGCGCGATCAAAGTCTCCAGCGCCGATGCGATCGCCATGACCCGCCGCCTCAGCCGCGAATTTGGTCTGCTCGTCGGCACCTCGAGCGGCGCCAACATCATCGCCGCCCTCCGCACCGCCACCGAGATGGGCCCCGAATCCCGCGTCGTCACTATTCTCTGCGACCGCGCCGAGCGTTATTATTCCACCAAACTCTTCGCGCACTAAGTTCGCCCGACGGAACTAAACCGTCGCCGCGCGAACGCATTAAACGTTTCACCTGTTGTCCGGTTTGCTTCCTCGGCTCCTCTCCTCCAACTTCACCGCTATGCGACTCGCCCGTTTCCCGCTTTTTGCCCTCTTCGCGCTCGGCCTCACCGCGTTGCTGCCCCTCACGGCGCGCGCGCACGTTAAAGCATCCCTAGTTGCCGCCGAGACCGCCATCGTCCCCGGCCAACCCGTGCAAGTCGCCCTTCGCTTCGTCCACGACGCACACTGGCACACGTATTGGCTCAATCCGGGCACTGGCCTGGTCACCACGATCGCGTGGACGCTGCCGCCTGGTTGGAAAGCCAGCGAGATTCAATGGCCCGCGCCCCAAGCCCTCAAAGACCGCACCGGCACCATCGTCGGCAACGGCTACGAAGGCGATTTGCTCCTGCCGGTCACCTTGACGCCACCCCCCGATCTCGCGCTCGGTACGAGCGTCACGCTCAAAGCCGCCGCCGAGTGGCTGATGTGCGAAGAAGTCTGCATGCCCGGCGACGCCAAGGTCAGTCTCACGCTGCCGGTCGCCGCGACCGCCACGGCTGATCCCGCCTTCGGCGCCCGTCTCGCCGCCGTCGTCGCCAACCTGCCCCGCGCCGAGGCCGCGTGGAAACTCTTCGCCACCCGCGACGCCAAAAACGTTACCCTCAGCGTTAGAGCCGCCGCCGCTAATCCCCCCGCCGTGCCACAAGACCTGCGCTTCTTCGCCGATGATAATTACATCGCCTACGAACTCGCGCAAACGGTCACCGCCGCCGCCGACGGTACCTTCGTCCTCACGTTACCGATTTCCCCCGACGCGCCCAAAGACACCGCTAAACTCGCCGGCGTACTCACCAGCAGCCACGGCTGGCGGGCCGACGGCTCGCTCCCCGGTCTGCGCGTCGATCTCGCCTTCACTGCCGCTGCTCCAGCTCCCGTCAAAACCAACGCGAGCGCGCCGGCCGCACCACTCGTCACCACCTCCGTCGCCGCGCCAGCTGCACCGGTTTCGCTGCTGGGCACGCTATTTCTCGCGTTCGTCGGCGGACTGATTTTGAACCTGATGCCCTGCGTTTTCCCCGTGCTCGGGATCAAGATTCTCGGCTTCGTCAACCAAGCCGGCCAGGACAAGAAAAAGGTTATTTTGCACGGTCTTGTTTTCGCGCTCGGCGTGCTTCTGTCCTTTTGGACGCTCGCCACGGTGCTCGCCGTCCTGCGCGCGGGCGGCGACCAACTCGGCTGGGGCTTCCAACTCCAATCCCCGCTCTTTGTCTTCGCGCTCGCTGCCGTAATGTTAATCTTCGCGATGAATATGAGCGGGGTCTTTGAGTTCGGCCTGAGCGCCACCAGCGTTGGCTCCGATCTCCAGATGAAGTCAGGGTTCGCGGGCTCCTTTTTTACGGGCGTACTCGCGACCGTTGTGGCCACCCCGTGCAGCGCGCCGTTTCTCGCGCCCGCCCTCGGCGCCGCGCTGACGTTAAGTACGGTGGAATCCTTCGCCGTGTTCACCGCCATCGCGATCGGCCTCGCCGGTCCGTATTTACTGCTCTCGATTTTCCCCGCCGCCGTGAAAATCCTACCCCGCCCCGGCGCGTGGATGGAAACGTTTAAGCAATTCATGGCGTTTCCGCTCTACGCGACGGTCGCTTACCTCACCTGGGTGCTCGCCGGCCAGACAACGGAAAACGGTTCCCTGATGGCGCTCTTCGGGCTTGTCCTCATCGCGCTCGGGGTGTGGTTCTACGGTCGCTACAACGCCCCCGGCACCAAGCCGGCCAAGGTCCGCTTCGGTACCGTCACCGCTGCGCTCGTGTTCGCCGTCGGCGTGTGGACAGGCTGGCCGGAAGACATCGCTTCGAAAACCGCCGCCGCCCAAGCCGCCGGCGCGCCCGAAGTCGTCTGGGAAAAATGGAGCCCCGCAACCGTGGCGAAACTTCGCGCCGAGGGGAAAACCATCTACGTCGATTTCACCGCACGTTGGTGCGCCACCTGCCAGACGAATAAGAAAATCGTCTTCCACTCCGACGCCGTCCTACGCGCATTTGCCGCCAAAAAAATCGTCACCCTGCGCGCTGACTGGACCAACAAAGACCCGGCGATCACCGCCGAGCTCGCGAAATATCAACGTAGCGCCGTCCCGTTTAACGTCATCTGGCAGCCCGGTAAAACCGAGCCGGTGATTTTGCCCGAATTGCTCACGCCCTCGATCGTGCTCGACGCGTTCAAAAGCTGAGGGGGGGGCCTATACCTCAAGGGCGGCGCTTCTTCCCGGCCCTAAAGGACCGGGTTTTCGCGCCGTCCACTGAGAAAACAAGATATCAAAACTCAGTTCAATCCGCCGATCTTAACCATTAAATTTACTTAAAATATTAGGATCAGCAGGTGACGTTTTTGCCTTCGCTGCCGAAGTGCTTCATGCGCTCTTCGGCCGTGGTCTTGGTGATACCCGCGGGCGCGTAGTGAAATTGCAGCGCGCGCCGACGGTTCGCCGAAGAATTGTGCGGCGTGCCGTGCGGCAATAAGCCATCAAATAGCAACAAACCGCCGGGTTCTAAAGGAGCCGCGACCGACTTAGTGCCCATGATGACATGGTCGCAGATCTGCCAGTCACGCCGCTGGAAATGCGTGATCGGGCCTTCGCGGTGGCGACCCGGCAAGAGTTGCATACATCCGTTTTCGATCGTCGCTGCATCGAGCGCGATCCACACCCCCAGAACCGGCGTGCCGAGCGGATAATCAAAATACGCGTGATCTTGGTGCCACGGCTTTTCGCGACCCAAACGCGGCGGTTTCACCAGCGCCATATCTTGAAACATCTCCGGCTCTTTGTCGCCGATGAGTTTTTTGGCGACCGCCATTAATTTTGTATGATGCGAGATCGCCTTCAAGCGCGGCTCGAAATTAACAAAGTGCCAGGCCTTGCGCACCGCGTCCTGCCGCTGCTCAACGCTCAAGGTCGGAAGAATCGTCTTCGCCGCCGCTTCAAACGTGATGCCGTTGAACGCCGGATTTTTACCCATAATCAAATCCACTAGCCCAGAGAGCGCTGAGGAAACTTCCGCTGGGGTGAACGCCTCACGAACGGCGAGATAACCGTGTTCGCGGTAAAAAGCGATTTCACGCGGCCCGATGTCGTCCAGGGTCGCAACGGAATGCGCGGTAGTTGGCACGGGTTGATAAAGCTCCGGCGCATGCAATTCGGCACCGAGATCAAATTGAGGCGCTAGGGTAGCGGTCGTCACAGTCGACATGAGGACAAAAAATGGGTTTAGCGAAGCGGGTTTTTGGATAAACTTATCCGCTAAAATCATAAAGTACTTACGTCTGTCTTGCCATGAACCTGTCCGACATCTTTTTGTATTTATCCGTTATATATGGCCGTTGCTGTATTCAACCATCCCGTAATTCTTTCGGCGCATTGTAACCGCGTGCGCTGCGAACCAGGCTGGCACTTAGGGCCCGAATGGGCGCCGCGCCTACGCGATTACGATCTGTGGTTTGTGAGCGCCGGACGCGGAAACATGACTACCGAGCACGGCCAGATCCCACTCACGCCGGGCACCGGCGTCTGGATGAGCCCTGGTCGGCGTTACGAGGCCACGCATGATCCCAAACGAGCACTCGTCGTAAATTTTTTCCACTTCACGCTACGCAATCCACCTCCCCACTTCGTACCGCCGGTGGAGGTGTTGCGCACGGCGCATCCAGATTTCGTGGAAGCAACCATGCGGCGCATCCTTACGCTACGCGCCAAGTCCGATCCGGCCGCACACGTTTCGGCCGAGGCACTGTTCACCGCGTTACTCGGCGAACTTGTCCGCGAAACTTGTGTACAAGCGACGGCACCCGCTGCCCCCGCGCTTGACCAACATCACCGCGAAATCATGCAACGCCTCGCCGCTGAAATCCGCGAAAATCCCAGTGGGGCACGTCCGGTTGCCGAACTCGCCAAAACCGCCGGCTACAGCGTGGATCATTTTTCCCGCGTGTTTGAAAAAATCACCGGTCAACGCCCTCAAGCTTGCGTAATCGAAGCGCGCCTCACCCGCGCCCGCCAACTCCTCGCCGAGACCGGCCTTACGATCAGCCAGATCGCAGAAGCACTGGGGTTTCGTGATGTATTTTTCTTTTCCCGGCAGTTTACCCAACGCATCGGCCAGACTCCTTCCGCCTACCGCGCGACCTTGAGTCGCGCCCAAATTTAACGAGTAAGCAGGGAAATTATTTCCCCGACGTCCAACCGCCATCGATCATAAGGGCGCTACCGGTGACCATCGCGCTGACATCAGCCGCCAGATAAAGCGCGGCAGCGGCAACTTCGTTGGGCTGCACCATGCGAGCGTTGAGTTGAGTAGACGCCATTTCCCGATACGCAGCCGCGGGGTCGGGGTATTCCTGGATGCGCGCGGTTACAAACGGCGTCTCCACGCGGCCGGGACAAATGCAGTTAAAACGCACGCCCGTGTGCGAGTGATCAAGCGCGAGCGCCTTGGTAAGACCGACAACAGCAAACTTCGTGGTCGTATAGGCGAGCCGGTCCCGCACGGCGACGATGCCAGCAACTGAAGCCAAATTGATGACGCTGCCCGAGCCGCGCGTGAGCATCGCGGGGACAAAGGCTTTGCAGCCGTTGAACACGCCGCGGACGTTCACCGCGTAAAGCCGATCAAAGTCTTCCGCCGTCGTCGCCGGCAAAGCCCCGACGTGGCCGATGCCGGCGACGTTGACGAGCACATCGACCGCACCGACCTCAGCGGCGACGCGCGTAAATTCTGTTTCGCTCGCGACGTCCAGGTGCACAAACTGCGCGCCGATGCTCGCCGCAACGGCGGGGCCTTGCGCAGCGTCGCGGTCGGCGATAATCACACGCGCACCCGCGCGGACAAATTCACGGGCTATAGCGGCGCCAATGCCCGAGGCGCCTCCGGTGACAAAAGCGGTTTTTTGACCAAGGGTAAACACCTCGACAGGGCGCCGCATCTTAGCGCCCAAGTCCAGCCCACAAGCGCCCCACCCATACACCCCCCCCGCCGCCGCCCTCGCTTAGCGGGCGCGCTCGAGCAAGAAACGACCTGGTCCACGGAATTGCACGCGCTCCTGCCACGCCATGCTACCGGGCACAAGCCGCACCTCAGGCCAGTACTGGATCAACGTCTCCAATACCACGCGCGCTTCCATGCGCGCAAGCGGCGCACCTACGCAAAAGTGCATACCGTAGCCGAAAGAAAGATGATCGATCTTCGTGCGGCGAATTTCGAAGGATTCCGGATTTTCGACATTCGCGGGGTCGCGATTGGCAGCGCCAATCACTTGGAAGACCATTTCGTTTTCGGCAAATTCGACGCCGTTAAACGTATGCGCTTTTTTCACGCGGCGGAAATTGCGCTGCTTGGGCGCTTCGTAGCGCAACGCTTCCTCGATGGCGGGGTGGATCAGCGCCGGATTGGCTTTGAGTGCGGCCCATTGCTCAGGGTGCGTGAGGAGCAAATGCACGAGGCTGCCGATCAGGTTAGTCGTCGTTTCGTGGCCCGCGGTAAGGATAGTGTTACACGTGGCGAGTAACTCGTCACGGGAGAAGCCTTTCCCTGCTTCCTCAGCGAGAGCAAGAGCGGTAATAAGATCATCCTGCGGCTGTGCGCGGCGGGCATCGATCAAAGCATTCATGTAGGCAAACATCTCAACCAGACTCGTCTGCGATATCATCGCCGGGCCAAAAGTCGTACGACCCGTGCCCTGAAAACCAAGAATATCGGATGACCATTTCTTGAAAAGATGTCGGTCAGCAGCAGGCGCGCCCAACATTTCGGCTATTAGCACGACGGGCAAAGGGTGCGCGACCTCGTGGATAAAATCAAATCGGCCGCTAGCCACGGCGGGGGCGATCATGGACTCGGCAAGCTCTCGAATGCGCGGTTCTAGGGCATTGATTGTCTTGGGGGTAAATGCCTTCTGCACGAGCGCGCGCATGCGCGTGTGATCGGGTGGATCAGAGCCGATTACATCTTTTTGGGCAAAATAGTGGCGCAGCGGGCAGAGTTGCTGGCGTTCGTCATCAGTGAGACCGGCAAAGAGCAGGCCCTGACGGTTTTCGTTGGAGAGGTTTTCTTTGTCTTTAAGTGAAATGGCTACGTCGTCAAAACGGCTCACAACCCAAGCTTTCCATTGCTCGCTCCAAAACACAGGGGCTTGCTCACGCAACTGGCGATAAATCGGATAAGGATCGATCATCATCGCCGCAGAAACAAGCAACTGATCAAGCGCAGGGTGGGAACAGACGCGGCGGGGTTTAAAGGAGAACATTTAAATGAATGTAACCGGCATGTGACCTAAGACGTCGAATCATTGTGGTGCAAAAAATGCACAACAAATAAAAACGAAAAAGATTCGAATAAAATTAAAGATATTCATAAATTATTAAATATTATTATTTTATATATATTTTTTTAATCGTAAATTTTAGAATTTTTCTACTCAATTTCCAACGTTGAAAATCATTGTCGTAGGCACACCTAAAACAGGAAACACCTGGGTCAAACACCTGTTAGCAGATTTGTATAATCTGCCCATTGTTACCCTGAAACCCGAATTTGATGCCGAAGAAGCCGCTGCAGCAGGTGCTAACTGGATCAGCCACCAACACTACTTGCCTAAGCAGGCATTGCTGAGTTGGGCCAAGACCAACGGAGTTATTTTCATCAGCGTGATTCGTCATCCAGCCGATGTCCTTATTTCCCTGTGGCACCACATCCAAAAACGTAAGGGAGAAAACGCTGATATTAAGCAAAGTGCCTCCATTTTAGGCGAAACCGATGATATCGACAGCAAGACGACGCTTAATTTTACCGAAAGCAGTTTTCACGTCTATCTAAACCTGTCGATCGCATGGTTGCAAATACCAGGAGCGATTACCCTGCGCTATGAGGATTTGTGGACGCAGCCCCTTGAAACCCTCAAGCAATTGAGCGATAAAATCGAGCCGAGATCGCTTGAATCGCTTAAGCTCTCCTTGTGCGCCTGTGAGTTGGGGTTGATGCAGCAACTTCTAGATCCTGAAAAAAAATTAATTCGTCAGGGCGGAACGGGGGCTTGGCAGCAGATTTTGCCTAGTAATATCAAGACGGCACTGGCTCAACTAGACCCCTACCCTGCTCAATTTGCCGCCCTAGGCTACAGCATGGATGAGAGCGATCCGGCGAACGCACCTCAACCTAAACCAGGTAAGGTCGACGGTCCGTTCAGCGAAAAACCTCATTTTGACGACGGCACCCCCATTACGCCCGTTTTGATGAAGGCATATTTTGATCTGCCCTCACATTTACGGGCGCGCTGGCTATCCCCGAATCTTATCTCCGCAGGGTCATTTTATTGCTGGCTGAACCAGCCTGCAGCCGCCGATCCGGTCAAAGGTAGGCCCCATCCGGTCATTAGCGAACTAGCCCATTACATCCATGGACAGCGCTCCGATCTCCAATCGGCCTTCCCCGATCCCTTCGGGGCCCATCGCAGCGAATTTTACGACTGGTTTTTATTTAACGCCCGTAAAGAATACAGCCTGCCTACGTGTTTTGTGACCCAAAATCCGTTCAGCGATGCCACCAATTTTTCCGATGGCACCCCTAACGCCCGTATTTTGGTCCGCGCTTACTTAGACTTACCCCAGCCTATGCGCGCGCGCTGGCCAGATCCTTCCAAGGCCGGTAACGATTCCTATCTAGCTTGGCTAAAATCGCCGGCGAGCACTGATCCCGTTGGGGGGAAAATAGCCCCCGTCATAACAGAACTGGGCGCTTATCTATATTCGATTCGGAGCGATGTACGGAAAATCATGCCCGATCTGTATGGGGCGCATCGCGTAGATTTTGCCGATTGGTTTATCTCAAGTGCGGCGAGGGAATACAATCTGGCACGCAGACTCATTTTGCCCGTCATTCGTTCGTGGTCTCAGGTTAATATGACCACGGAGCAAAACAACGTTAAGAAGAAAAAAAACGCTTCAGTCTAAGCGAGAAGTCCCAGCGCCAGGTAGGAACCTCTCGCCTCAACACCGACCGATCAAGGTAGCGCGCGAATCAAAAGATCCTTGTAATAAGTCACGCTCTTAGGGTCGTGGCCTTGCAAGGCGATCGTGCCGGAACTGAGCTTACGGCCGTTCATATTTTTGAGGGTTTTCGACGGATCCCAATCGGCGGGCTCGGTCCAATCTACCGTGGTTTTGCCGTCGATCTGAATTACGATGCGTTTGCCCTCGACCTTGATGTAATAATCAAACCAGACCTCGTCGGTGCTCGGCGCTTTATCCAAGACGTCCTGGACGGCGTATAGACCTCCGGTTTTTTTGCGGTCGGTATGCGTGGAGTTCACTTGGCACTCGTAACCTTTGCTAGGCCAGCCCTTAGGCTCATAGGCGGTGTGAATGTAGATGCCCGAGTTGGACCCCTTGGTGGTTTTCACCTTAGCCTTAAATTCAAAATTTTTGAACGAGGCGGCGCCGTCGGCACCGTAAAAAAGATGCGCGCGGCCCGAGCCGACTTTAAGCACACCCTCTTCAACGGTAAAGGAGCCCGGACCTTCTTCGCTGGCTTTCCAGCCGGACAGGTCTTTGCCGTTAAACAGGGAGATCCAGGCGCTGGCTTTATCGGAAGCCAGAGCAACCGAAACCAAGCAGGCGAGGACGGGGATTAAGAAAGCAAAACGTGTTTTCATCGATCAATATCCTTTGGCGGCGTAACTGCGTGTGTCGAGTACCGAGGGCAAACGAGAACAATAATGGCCGGCTATCAAGGCAGCGTGGAACGGAGTCGATTTTTTCGTTCGCTCGAAAGATTGGCTGCTTCAAGCCTCATGAAACTCGCAGCGATTAAATCCATGGGGTGACACGATTAAATCCGGAATCAAGAAACCGGACTTCAATCGTGCAATTGCAGTAAATCCCAAAGGTTGCCGTAAAAATCCCTAAAAACTGCGACGCTCCCATAAGTCTCCAAACGAGGGGCTTCGATAAATTCCACGCCACGGGCGCGGAACGCAGCGTAATCACGCTGAAAATCATCGGTGTGCAAAAAAAGAAAAACCCGCCCGGCCGATTGTTGGCCAACCGCAGCCAATTCGGTCGCATTTTTCGCCCTCGCCAGCAGCAGACAAGTACCGCCAAGCGTCGAGCTCGGCGGTGCCACAAGCACCCAGCGTTTTGCGGGGGCCAGCGGCGTGTCTTCCACCAGTCTGAAACCCAACACGCTGGTGTAATAAGCAATCGCCTCGTCGTAATCGCGCACCAACAGCGAAACATAACCGATACGCTGATTCATTATATTTAGGTTAAAGCTTTGCGACGAACATCTCAACTGGCGTTGCGGTCACGACGTTTCCACAGCCACACGGCCGTCACAAGCAACCCCACGATCACCAGCGAGCCCCAAAGTGTGATGGTGTGCGTACGCTTGAGCGCATGTTCCAATTGCACGAAATCGTCCGCGAATTTCACCCACAGCCAATGGCCCAGCCAGACGAAAACCGGCACGCTTAGCATCGCCGCCAATCCGTCCATGAGCAAAAATTTTACCAGCGAAACCTTTAATGAACCTGCGCTGAAAAAAATGGGCGCCCGTAAGCCCGGCAGGAACCGGCCGATGAAGAGCCCTGCGGTTCCATGTTTGGCGAAAAGTTCCTCAACGCGCGCCTGTTTGCTCGCGGGGAAAATCCGCTGAAACCAAGCCGCCCCAAGCAATCGAGTGCCATAACGCCGACCGGCAAAAAAAATCATCGTGTCGCCACCCAGTACGCCCATGTACATAAAGACACTTACTTTGAGCCACGAGTGGCCGTCGATCACGCCTAACATGCCCGCGGCAATGAGTACGATATCCTCCGGCATCGGTATACCAAACCCACACAACATAAGCAGGATAAAAGGTCCCCATAGCGAAAGGGGCGTGCCTTGGAAATACCCGAGTAAGTGTTCAAGCATACGCTAAACTCAGTAAACTAAGCGGGGCCTCTCGCAGGGTTAGTTCGGGGAAAACGGGGTTCATCACCAAGGTCACTCCAGCCAACAAACAGCCGAGCCGTATCCTGCCAAGGGTTTTGTGGCTGGCGTTTACGCGATGTCAGTTGAGCGCAATTTTTTCGCGTGCGCACAATCGCGAGCTCGCCCAGAAATACCGTTCATTTGAAATCACCCGCCCACACCCGCGCCGTCGGGCAACTCATCGCGGCCGCGCTTTGCTGGAGCCTCGGCGGGCTCTTGATCAAAGCCATCGCATGGCCCCCGCTCGCCGTAGCGGGCGGACGCGGTTTGATTGCAGCCTTGTTCATCGCCGCGATCAGCCGCAACCTGAAGTTTAATTTTTCCCGCCCGCAAGTGCTTGGCGCACTCGGCTACGCGGCTTGCACGGTCACCTTTTGCGCCGCCACAAAACTCACGACGGCGGCTAACGCGATCCTACTCCAATACACGGCGCCCGTGTGGATTGCTCTTTTTAGTGCCACCCTGCTGGGAGAACGCACCACCCGGGCCGATTGGCTTACCATTATCGCCGTCCTCGGCGGCATGGGTTTGTTCTTCGCCGATAACCTCGAATTTTCCGGCCTGATGGGCAATATCCTCGGCGCTGGAAGCGGTCTGTGTTTCGCAGGCATGACACTCGCGTTGCGTTACCAAAAAGACGGCTCGCCCGTTGAATCCATTATCTTAGGCAACCTCCTCGCGTTTCTAGTTGGCCTACCCTGGATCATCGGTGCACCCAATCTACCTCCAGCCGGCTGGGGCGCGTTAGTGATGCTAGGTTCACTGCAACTGGGTGTGTCGTACTGGCTCTACGCGCGCGCCATCTGCCATGTGACCGCACTCGAGGCCGTGCTGATTCCTGTGATTGAACCGTTGCTGAACCCACTTTGGGTGCTACTCGCACTAGGCGAACGTCCTACCCCTAAGGCCCTAATTGGCGGCGCCATCGTGCTCGGAGCGATCACGCTTCGCTCTGCCTATAACCTTCGCCACCGCCGCGCCCTCAACTAAGCCCGCTACGGTCTGATCCCGTCGCGATGCCGCTGCGTCACATTTTCGTTTTTTCACGATGTCCGCCATACTTCCTGCTACCATTATTCCCGAGACGGTCGCGTTACTTCACGGATTAGCTAGGGGTGGGTGGGCGATGAACCGCATCGAGCATCAACTCGCCGGTGAAGGCTGACGCATCGTCAACCTGACTTACCCCTCGCGCAGGATTACTATAGAAACACCCGCGCAACTCACCCACGTGGCTAATATGGCGCAAAGCGACTCTAGATCTTGTGAACGTGTTTCTGCGCAACGGCACGTTTGAAAGCCCTTAGTCGCACAAACCCACCCGCTCACGGGAACTTAATTTGCCGGGGGCTTCAGCTGGATCAAAACGTTCGCCGCCGTAATCAAGCCTCCGCCCACTAATAGAGTCCACGTGGCGGCTTCATTGAAATAAGTAATCCCCGCCCAAACCGAAAAAATCGCCGGTAGAAACAAAGCCATCAGCGCACCAAACACGGGCTCCACGCAATAAATCAAGCCTGCCTCTGTGGCTGTTATTTTAGGCTGCCATGCGTTCATGAGACCGAACGAGCCCAGCGTACACAACAAGGTCAACCCAGCTGTAAAAACAAGCCAAACCGACGAGGTCCACGGCACCACCAGCGCCGCGAGGTTGGGGGCCTCCCCGACGGCCAACCCGGCGAACACCAAGGCCTGGGTCGCGAAAATCACGAGCGTCAGTTCAAACGCCCGATTCGCCGCATACTCTTTTTTATCGAGCCACAAAATTTGACCCATAAAAAATACCGAGGACACCAACGTCTCCCATTCACCGCGCCCAAACCGCAGTTGCCGCCAATCAAAATTGCCTAAAATCGCCACGCCCGCCAGCACCAGAGCGCTACTCAGCCACACCGCCACACCTGGATTCCGCCGCGCCCGTACGGCGATGAAAATAGGAATTAAAATCGCGTAAAACTGCGTAAGAAATGCCGACGTGCTCGCCGCCGTGAACTGCATCCCGTCGTTTTGAAATAGCATTCCCGCCGCGGAGAATAACCCAATCGCCAACCCTTGCTTGAGCTCCTGCCGCTTCACCCCGAGAAAAGCCCGCGGCTTCAACGCAATCAGCACCAACACGGCCAATAAAAAGCGCGGAGCTACCGTATAAACTGTTATAAAAGATGAGCTTAAATCTGGAGATAGTTTTTTGTGCAGTAATAAAATACTTTTAATCAGCGGGAAACTCAGCCCCCAGAAAAAATTCGCAACCAACAGCATGAGCAGCGCACGCGTACGCGTACGTGTACGTGTACGTTGCGGATCAGTGGAGTCTAAAGGCATGGCTACGAAAAAAATTAAAGTCGTTTAGCAAAGTCCGCCACCGTGCCGCCGCATCACAATCCCGCCAAGCCAATTGCCCCGCGCAGCCGGCTAAAGTGCGGCGTTTATGTCATAACCGATTTTAATCTTTGATTTACTCACGGTTACCGCTGCCGTCATTTAGCCCAGCATCACGAAAAAATCAGCCTCACTTGCCGGGCGGCTAAACATCACGCCGACGATTTGGGTTACAATTTATCAACAACTAAGCCACGTCGCGCCCGCGGCTCGACAACCCCTGTGCCTGCCGCCACTTCTTTATAGGCATGGCCAAAGCCAACCCTGAGCGCCTTTCCAAGAAAACCTACGAGACCCGCGTCGCCGAAGCCCGCGCCGAGCTCGTCCACATGCAGGTGCAGCTAAAAAATGCTCCCTTTCCCGTCCTCATCGTCGTTGCTGGGGTCGACGCCTCCGGCAAAGGCGAAGTGGTCAACACTCTCAACGCCTGGCTTGACCCACGAGGAGTGGAAACCTTCGCCTTCCAAGAACCCACCGACGAAGAACGTGAACGCCCCGCCATGTGGCGCTTCTGGCGCTGCCTCCCACCTTATGGTCGCATCGGCATCTATGCCGGCGGCTGGCATACTGAAGCCCTCCGCGAAGACCCGCGCAGCCCCCGCGACCTCGCCGAGTTCGATACGGCGCTTCGCCGCATCGCCCGTTTCGAAGACCAGCTTACCGCGGACGGTGCGCTCATTATTAAAATCTGGCTTCATCTCACTAAAGACGGCCAACGCGCCCGCCTTCAGGAACTCGAAAAAGACGAACGCACGGCTTGGCGCGTCTCCGCCGAGGACTGGAAAAGCCATCGCGATTATGACCGCCTCGCTCGCCTTTCTGATACCATGCGCCGCGCCACCCAACGCCCCGGCGCCCCTTGGCACGTAGTCGACGCCGCCGATCCCCGCGCCCGCAACCTCGAGGTCGCCGACCGTGTGCTCACCCGTTTCCGCGCCCACTTCCGAACGCACAAGAGGCGACCCGCTGCCACCAAACCTCGCCGCACCACCCCGCTCCGCGCGGCCGGACTGCGCCGCCTCCTCTCGCTTCCACTCGACCAAAACATCGACCCCAAAGGCTACGAAGAAAAACGCGACAAATGGCTCGGAAAACTCAACCGAATTGTCCGTAGCGCTTCTCAGGCCCGCCGCTCCATCGTCTGGGTCTTCGAAGGCTGGGACGCCTCCGGCAAAGGCGGCGCCATTCGCCGTTTGACCGATGCCATCGACGCGCGCGACTCCCGCGTCATCCCTATCGCCAAACCCACCGACGAAGAAAAATCTCATCCTTACCTCTGGCGTTTCTGGCGACACGTTCCCCGCGCCGGCATGGCGACCATTTACGATCGCTCCTGGTATGGCCGAGTTCTAGTCGAGCGCCTCGAAGGCTTTGCCCGCGAAGAAGAATGGCGACGGGCTTTCTCCGAGATCAACGAATTCGAACGCGAACTGGTCGAACACGGCGTCATCGTCATCAAGTTCTGGCTTCATATCAGCAAAGACGAACAGCTCCGTCGTTTTCGAAACCGCGAGGAAACCGATTATAAGCGCCACAAAATCAACGCCGAGGACTGGCGTAACCGACGCAAATGGGCCGCCTACGAAACCGCGGTTGGCGACATGATCGCCCTCACGCAAACCCGCTTCGCGCCCTGGCACCTGATTCCCGCCAACAACAAACGCTTCTCCCGCCTCGAAATCATCAAGGCCTCCTGTAAACAAATTGAAGCCGCGCTTGAGGCAAAATCCTGATCGCACTTTTCATACAGCTCCAAAACCAAGCTGAAGCCTTGAAACCGGCGTTGCGACGGCGGCCCAGCCCTCGCAATGTGAAATCATGCATCCCCGCCCCGTTGGCTTTGCGCTGATCGTTGCTGCCTTCGTTTTAAACTCCTTGGCCCGCGCCGATGTGCCGTGGCTACCCGCGGGGCTGCCACCCGCACCAGCCAACCGTCCGGCCCTGTGCCCAGGCGCTTTTATCGCCCCCGCTCAAGGCGCCGCAATTCTTGACGCCGCTCTGAACCAATTTCCCGATCGCGCAACCTGGGACACCTACGCGGCACACCTGCGTACCCGCATCCAAGCCGCCGCCGGTCTTTACCCTTGGCCGCGGCGCACCTCGCTCAATCCGATCATCCGCGACCGACGGCTCCACGACGGCTACACCGTTGAAAACGTCGCCTTCGAATCTGCCCCTGGCTTATTTGTCACCGGTAATCTTTATCGGCCCACCGATCTCACGAAAAAACATCCCGTAGTCCTCACCACCCACGGACACGCCCGAACGGTTACCGCGCCCGCCGATTACGACACGCACGCGCGCTTCGCGCCCCACGTGCAGACGCGCTGCGCCCAACTTGCCCGCATGGGCGCCATCGTTTTCGCCCTCGATATGTTCGCATACGGCGAAGGCATCCAACTGTACGGCCAAGACGCGCACCGCGACCCACGAGCAATCACGATCCATCTTTGGAACGGCATCCGCGCGCTTGATTTTCTGCTCGGACTGGAGGGCGCCGATCCCAGCCGCGTCGGGGTGACCGGCGAATCGGGCGGAGGTACTCAGACATTTCTTCTCACCGCCCTCGACCCTCGTGTAAGCGTGAGCGCACCCGTCGTGATGGTGTCGGCGCATTTCTTTGGCGGCTGCCCCTGCGAGAGCGGACGGCCCATCCATCGCGGCGCCGATTATTTCGCCAGCAACGCCATGATCGCCGCTCTCGCCGCTCCACGCCCACAACTTCTTGTTTCCGACGGCAAAGACTGGACGCTCAATACCCCACGCATCGAATTTCCCTTTGTTCAAAAAATCTACAGCTACTACAGCGCCGCCAACCGCACCGCCAACGTCCACCTCCCCGACGAAGGCCACGATTACGGTCCGTCCAAACGCGCGGCCGTATATCGTTTTTTCGCCACGCAACTCGGCCTTAACCTCGCGGCCGCCACCGACGCCAGTGGCCAGATTGACGAATCTCACGCCACGATTGAGCGGGCAGCAGCGTTGCGCGTGTTTACCGCCGAGTTTCCTGTACCGCCCCACGCGCTGCACGACGCCACCGCCATTGAGCAAATGCTCACCCAATTACAGCGACCCTAAAGCTCGCAGTTCGGCCCGAATTCAAAACCGGCGGGCATAAAAAAACCGCCGCGAGCGAACTCGGGGCGGTTGATAAATCGAGGTGTCCTAAAATTAGGAAACGTGCTTCGAGACGAGCTTGGTCATCTCGAACATGCTGACCTTGCCCTTGCCACCGAAGACAACCTTCAGCGCGGCATCGGCGTTGATCTGCTTCTTGTCCTTCTTGTCCTGGAGACCGTTCTTCTTGATGTACTCCCACAGTTTCTTGGTGAGCTCCGTGCGGGGGAGCGGCTTCGAGCCTACGACAGCCGACAGAGCGGCGTCAGGCGTAACAGGTTTCATGAACGCGGCGTTTGGTTTACGAGCAGCTTTTTTAGCCATAGTGGATTTGGGTTTATGTGCTTTCGAGTGAAAGCAAATGAGTTGTAGAGGGGAAAATCCCTCGTTTCCGAGTAAAATTTTAAAAAATCGTGCGTTTCCTCGAGGGAGAATGCCTTGACTCTCCTCTGAAAAGGGTCGCCAGCCACTCTTAAGCACATTCGTCCACCTGCACAAATTGCTTGTAAAGCGCGGCGTAACGCCCTGCCGCGGCCAACAACTCAGCATGGGTGCCCCGCTCGATGATCACGCCCTGATCGAGCACCAGCACCAGATCAGCATGACGAATCGTACTCAATCGATGCGCCACCACAAAGCTCGTGCGGCCGCGCAACAACTTGATCAACGCTGCCTGCAGCCGCGCCTCAGTCAGTGCATCAATGGAGCTTGTCGCCTCATCGAGAATCACTAGGCGCGGATCAGCCAAAAGCGCGCGAGTAAAACACACTAATTGGCGTTGCCCCACCGATAGCGCCGCACCGCGCTCCCCCACTTCGGTCAATAATCCCTGGGGCAACGACTCGAGCAGATCCAGACAGTCGAGTTGCTCCGCCGCACGACGCACCTCAGCGTCCGTGGCCTCAGGTTTAGCGAGACGGATATTTTCGAGTACGGTACCGCTGAAGAGAAAATTCTGCTGATGCACGATGCCCATTTGCTGATGCAACGATGTGCTCGTGAGCGTGCGAATTTCTCGGCCGTCCACCAGTAACTCGCCGGTTGTTGGCAGATAAAATTTCGAGACCAGATTGATAATCGAGCTCTTGCCGCTGCCAGTGTGTCCGACGAGCGCAATGGTTTGCCCGGGCTCAGCGATGAAGTTCATATCACGCAATACCGGTCGCGCCGGATCGTATCCGAAGCCTAGATGGCGAAACTCGACCCGCACCCCAGTCGCAATCCTACCCCCAGCGGGAACGTTACCTACGCGCGGATCCGGCAACCTTACTGCATCCGCTGCATCTACCCAATCTGGCACCGTGTCGATCAAGCGAAACACACGCTCTGCCCCAGCCATTGCGACCAGCGCCTGATTGTATTGGGTGCCAATGATCGCAATCGGCGCAAAAAATTGATTAGCCAAAAGAAAAAAAGTGATCAACGCGCCGATGCTCATATCACCGTGAAACACTCGCCAGCCCCCGAACATCAGTAACGTTGCAACAAAAAACTGACTGTTGAGTTCTAAGATGGGAGTAAGAATCGCCGAGGTACGAGCGAGCGCGATGTTGTAGCGCGAGTGGTCCGCGAGCAGGCTGCGGAAAAGGCCCGCGTTGGTTTCCTGTCGTACGAAACCCTGCGTAACGCGAATGCCGCTAACAGATTCAGCTAGTGTGGCCGTGACCCGGCTGAAGCTCGCGCTCGCGGCGCGTGAATAGTAACTTAACTTCACCCGAAAGTGCTGATTGATAGCCCAGATCACTGGCGCCATCGCGAGTACGATTAAAAATAACACCCAATCACTCCACGCCATAACAACTGCCGCGAAAATCATCGTTCCGCCCTGAATCACCGTGACGAAAAGCACGTCCTGAATGCCGATCCGGACCGATTCCACGTCACTGGTCACGCGCCCAATGATGCGCCCAATTTTCATACGATGAAAAAAACTCATCGGCTGGCGCTGCACTTTCTCAAAAATATCTGTTCGCAAGCCACTGACCACCGTCTCCCCGATCTCAAGCGCGTAGCGTTGACGATAATGAAACATCCCATCCGTGAGCAGAGCGAGCGCACCGTAGCCCATGACTCCAAGCGCGATTCCAGAAAAATCACGCGCGGTAATCGGACCGTTGATCACCAGCGCCATCACCCAACCGAGCGCGGGTAATTGCGCCGCACGAATAAAAGATAAAACAATTAACGCGGAAACTTTGCCTTTGATCGGCGCGGTGTACGTGAACAAACGACGGATCAACCCCCATTCTAGCGGTTTAGAATCTGCCTCGTTATCATCATCCTCGGGCAAACGCTGGATCAAGCCCATCGGGTTCGGCGAAGGAGGCGGCGCAGAAGGCTTCATGCCATGTCCTCCGCTTTGTGGTCGAGCGACTGCAGTTCGCGACCATCGACGAGTTGGAGGCTAGCAACGCGGCGGTAATTGCCAGGTTGCGCCATAAGAGACTCATGCGTGCCGCGCTGGACGATCCGTCCGTGTTCCAAAACTATGATGAAATCCGCCCGCCTGAGCGTACTCAGACGATGCGCGACAATAAAAGTAGTGCGACCCGCAATCGCGCGGTCGAGCGCGTCAAAAATCTCATGTTCCGTTTCGCTATCGATTGCGGCCGTAGGATCATCGAGCAGTAAGATCGCAGGCTCCAACAACACCGCGCGCGCAATGGCGAGGCGTTGACGCTGACCACCGCTGAGGCTGTTGCCGCTCTCACCAAGCACCGTGTCGTAACCATGCGGCAGCTGAAGAATGAATTCGTGGGCGGCGGCGATGCGCGCTGCGCGCTCAATTTGTTCGCGCGTCGCATCAGGATGACCGAAGGCGATGTTAGCCGCGACCGTGTTGGAAAAAAGAAAACTTTCCTGAAAAACCAGCCCGATATTACGCCGCAAATCGTCGAGGTGGATCTGGCGCGCGTCGATGCCATCAATCAAAACTCGACCAGCCGTAGGATCAAAAAAGCGCGGGATAAGACTCATCAACACGCTCTTACCCGCCCCCGTCGCGCCGAGAATAGCGACGCATTGGCCCGGCTTCACCTTTAGATCAATATCGCGGACTACCGCTTCAGCCCCGTCATAGGCAAAGGTCACGTTTTCAAAACACACCCCGCCAGCACTACGCGGGAGCCGAATCGCTGCTGGGGCGTCTTTCACTTCAACCGGGGCATCCAAGATTTCAAAAACTCGCCGTGCTCCGATGAGCGACTGCTGCACCGAATTTACGATGTTCGCGACGTTGTTCACCTGTCCGGAAAACTGCTCGAGCAAACCAGAGAAAACGATGAGCCCCGTGCCTAGCGGCAACTGATCATGAGCCACCAACCAACCGCCATAACCCAGCAGCACCATCATGTTAATGCGGGTGAGAAAACCCACCGCCGGAGTAAATAAACTCAGGCGCCAAAAAATTCCGCGTTGTTGATCGTAGCAGGCTTGATTGGCGGAGGAAAATTTCGTGCGCGCCTCCACCTCACGACCAAACCCTTTGGTCACCGCGACGCCCTGTAGGCTCTCGGCCAGAATCTGCACCATCGTTTCAACTAGTGTGCGATTGTGCGCGTACGCCGGCTGAATTTTGCGCGAGAACCACATCGACATCACTACCATCAAAGGCGTGGTCGCAAGACAGGCTAACGTGAGCGTTGGACTGAGGCTCGCCATATAAATGAGGTAAACGGTAAGCGACACGGCCATGATCACGCTTTGGATTAATACCTGATCGACAAACATTCGCACCGATTGCACGTCACCCGTAACACGCGTAATGATTGAACCGGTAGAATTCGCATCGAAAAAACGAAAGCTCAGGCGCTGCAATTTATCGTAAACCTCGCCGCGCAGATCGACGACAAGACGTTGCTGAACTAGACGATTGACCGAAAGCGCGAGAACGTAGTTGAGCACGGCGCGACCGAGCGCGAGGGCCAAAATCAGGCCAGCGAGCAAACCGAGCACCTGCAGTGGCGCCCAGGCCATCGGCAACGCTACGTGCAGTACGTTAGCGCCCATCGGCGTGTGATCCATTTTGTGGCGGATATAATCAATTCCGAGGCCGGTAAAACTCAGGCCGCCAATCCCCATCAATAGCAGCATCAGCTGAAGGCCGAGAACCTGGAAACAGTGCGCACGATATCGCCACGCAAGTCCGAACAACCGCCGGATCAACGCAGCGTTCGAGGACGGCGCGACTGCGGCGGAAAGATTCGTGGACGGCGACATTTGGCCTGCACCTTAGCCCCGCTAGGCGAGGGTGCACGAAACATTTTCACCTCCTGCAATTAATTACGCTGGCGGGTGCGATTGGGCGTCTGCCCCGAATTGTTGTTCTGACGTTTATTTTGAGTCTGCTGGGCTTGCGCCTCTGGAGCCTCGACGACCGGCGGGGCGCTGGCTGCTTGGAGTGAGGCTTGCTCGCGGAGCGCACGGCGACGCCGGACCTCAGCGGCAACTGCCTCAAGACGACGTTGTTCGTCGGCCGGTGTTGGGTTGGCGACAACGCTCTGTGTGAGGGCGTTGGGCACCATCGGCATACCTGGCGATGGCAAAGACGCCGGCGCCGAAGCCTGCCCTGATGAAGCTACTTTAACTGCACGCAACGCAAGCGTGAGCGCACGACCACCGTGGTCCACCGTTACTGTTTCGTTGTTCGCATCGTAGGTTTTAACAACGAAATCGTGATCCTTTTCATTGAGCTTAACCCAGGCACTGACCTTGCGCGCCGGGTCAAAAATACAAAAACTCATGCCTGTGCGTGTTTGCATTATGCCACGCAACTCGATGGGCGCGCCTTCCGTAACTGCCGACCCACTCGCCGCCGCCCCCGAAGGTAGAAACGGTGAATTTGTTGCCAACTGTGCGCGCACCGCAACGGCACCAACGAACAAAGTAGCCAAAAACCAGCAGATGAAACGAAGGGGGCTAAAAGCGTGCATGAAAGGGGGTATGGAACTTGATTAGACGCAGCTCGGCCGGTCAAGTGACACAGATTTTTTGCTCGATGCTAGCATGACTCTCAAAGCAACGTCCCGCTCATGATTAAATAGGCCACGCTAAAATAGATAATAAGCCCCGTTACATCCACAAGCGTTGCCACAAAAGGGGCACTAGAGGTTGCTGGATCGAGTCCAAGCCGCTTGAGCACCAAGGGTAACATCGAGCCCATCAACGACCCCCAAAGCACAATTCCCACCAACGACAACCCCACCGTCGAGGCCACTAAGGGCCAATGCGGGCCATAAGTGCCCGAAAACTGCGACCAAATCGCGATACGTAAAAATCCGATCACGCCCAAAATCAAACCGAGCGCGGTGCCCGCCGCAAATTCCCGGCGCATCACGCGCCACCAATCACGCAGCTTAAATTCCCCGAGCGCCAGCGCCCGGATTACAAGCGTCGCCGCCTGCGAACCCGCGTTACCACCCGAGCTGATAACCAGAGGAACGAACAGCGCCAACACCACTGCCTTCGCAATCTCACCCTCAAAAAAACTCATGGCCGTCGCCGTGAGCATCTCCCCCAAGAACAACACGACGAGCCAACTCGCCCGCTTTTTCACCATTCGCGAAAGAGCGATCGTCGTATAAGGCTCATCGAGCGCTTCAGAGCCGCCGAGTTTTTGGATGTCCTCCGTGGCCTCTGCAGCCGCCACATCTAACATGTCGTCTACCGTCACGATCCCAATCAATTTCCGAGCCTCATCGGTGACCGGCAAGGCTACGCGGTCGAATTTTTGAAATAACTGTAACGCTTTCTCGCGATCGTCCGATGGCGAGAGTGTCGCATAATTACCATCGAGCAACTCACGCACCGGCCTGTCTAATGGCGAAAGCAGAAACCGGCGCACACGTATATCATCTATTAAGCGTCCCTCCGCATCGACCACAAATACCACGTTAAGTGTTTCGCGATCATAGCCATGCTCACGAATATAATCGAGCGCCTCACGAACGGACCACTCAGGCTGCACCGCCACGTAGTCCAGTGTCATCATTCGCCCGACACTGTGCTCAGGATAAGCGAGTAGCGCCTGCGCTACCTGCCGCTCGTCCGGCGTGAGCATGGCCAACATTTGCATCGCTACATCAAGGGGTAGCTCGTTCAAAAACGCCGTACGATCGTCCGGTGGCAACGCATTCAACAACGCTGCCGCCTGCTCCTGCGTAAGCATTTTGAGCAATTTTTTCTGCGGTTCGATCGACAAATACGAAAAGGTCGCTACCGCCAACTCGCGCGAACTTAGGCGAAATAACGCCGCCAATTCCTCGACATGCATGTCCGCAATCAACGGGGCCAAATCCATCGGCAGCCACGGCTCTAGGTATTTCTTTAACGCCACGCCGTCTTTGCGAGCGAGCAATCCAGAGAGATCGACTTTGACGTTGGCCTGATTGGGCATGGCAGAACAAAAAATGAATAAATCTACCGACTCAATCCAAGTCTAGTTATCCAGTACGCAATACCCAATTGCACAGGCCGGCCAAGTCACTGACTTAGAGGGAAAAAACAGATTGCCATAAAAACTTTAAAAACGATTTTAGTTTCCTTAGTTTCCATGCTAGCAACCGTCAAAATTTCTGCCGTTTCGAGCTCCGCCGTCAGCGACGAGCTCAACCACCGGATTCTGAACCAAGCCCGCACTGATTTTCTAATCCGCGGTTACAGCTCCGTCACGATGGATGCCATCGCGTCCGAGCTAGGGATCAGCAAAAAAACTCTCTATCAACACTTCTCGAGCAAAGACGCACTGATTGGCGATGTGATTTTGGGCCTAAGCCGTGAAATGAGGGCTGAAGCCGATGTTCTTCTGAGTAATCATCAGTTGAATTTTGCCGAAAAACTTCGCGGTTTCGCCAAAAGCTTGGCGCAGCGCTGGCACACCATCACGCCCCATGCCGTTCGTGACCTAAAGCGTTTTGCCCCCCACCTCCACGCACTCCTGCACGAAGTGCGCCAAAAAGACATCCCCCATCTTTTCGGCCGCTTCGTCGAACAAGGCCAACTCACCGGTATGGTCAGAGACGATCTACAGCCCGATTTGACGATTCATTTTTACCTCAACGCACTCCAGGGTCTGCTTCAGCCCAACTCTCTCGAACAGCTCAAGCTTACACCCACCGAAGTTTGCACTCGCGCCATCGATCTTTTTTTCGGCGGCCTTCTCACCCCAGCCGGTTTCAAAGAACATGAAAAACTCTTCCCACGCTAAACGCTCTCTTCGCAACGTCCTCTATCTGGCTGCCGCCACGCTCATCCTCGCCGGCTGTTCGCGCCCGAATTACGTGGGTTACCAAGGCTACCTCGAAGGCGATTTCATATACGTTGCTGCGCCCCTCGCGGGCCAACTCGAAACGCTAGCCGTCGCGAAAGGCTCACGCATCACCGCCGGCTCCACGCTCTTCACCCTCGAGCACGCCAACGAACTAGCCGCCCAACGCCAAGCTAATGAACAATTAAGAGCCGCCCGCGCTCGGCTCGCTGACGCCCAAAAAGGCTCACGCCCTTCGGAACTCGCCACTCTCACCGCCAGGCTCGAGCAAGCTCGCGCAGCCGCCGAACTTTCCCAGCTCGACCTCGCCCGCCAAAAAAATCTTTACGACACTCGCGTCGTGGCCGAGGCCGATTACGACCGCACACGACTTACCCACGAACGCAATACCCGCTCAATTGAAGAACTCGCCGCGCAACTTACCACCGCCCAGCTCGGCGGCCGTACCGACGCACTGACTGCTGCCGAAGCCGAAGTCAGTGCCGCCCGCGCGGCCAAAGAAAAAACCGATTGGTCTGTCGCTCAAAAAACTCAGTGCGCGCCGCGCGATGCCTTAGTTTATGATACCCTTTATCGCGCCGGAGAATTCGTCGCCGCCGGCAACCCCGTCGTCTCGCTCCTTCCAGCGGAAAATATCAAAATTCGCTTCTTTGTCCCCGAAGCTGAGTTCGCCGCCCTGACCGCCGGCGCCACCGTCCGGATCAACATTAAGGGTCGACCCAGTCCCCTAACCGCGCACATCAGCTACCTCTCACCCCAGCCTGAATACACCCCGCCCATTCTCTACAATCGTGAAAATCGTGCCAAACTCGTCTTCATGATCGAAGCAGTTTTTAACGATCCTACTGCTACGCGCGACCTCCACCCCGGTCAGCCCGTCGATGTAGCCCTCGAAAAATAAAATCCGCATGGCCGCGATAGAAAAAGAGCTAGCTATTGATGTCACCGGCGTCACTAAGCGTTTCGGCAACAAAACCGTCGTGGATGCCATCAACCTCTCGGTTCGGCGCGGCGAGATCTATGGCTTTCTTGGCCCCAACGGTTCCGGCAAGACGACGTTCATCCGCATGCTTTGTGGCCTCCTGACCCCAGACGCTGGCTCAGGCACCTGTCTCGGCTTCGATGTCCGCACGCAGCAAGCCGAGATCAAGCGCCAGGTCGGCTACATGACGCAGAAATTCAGTTACTACGAAGACCTGAGTATCCGTGAAAATCTAGACTTTGTCGCTCGCATTTACGCCGTGCCTGACCGAGCCGCTGCGGTCCAACGCAGCCTCGAGCGCCTTGGCCTCACTCACCGTAGCCATCAACTTGCCGGTCAACTTTCTGGCGGCTGGAAACAACGCCTCGCCCTCGCCGCCTGCCTCATCCACGAGCCCAAGCTGCTTTTGCTCGACGAGCCCACCGCCGGCGTCGACCCCAAGGCTCGCCGCGAATTCTGGGATGAAATTCATCAACTCGCCGCCGGGGGCCTAACCGTTCTCATTACGACTCACTATATGGATGAAGCCGAGCGCTGCCACCGACTCGCCTACCTCGCCTACGGTCACTTACTCACGCGTGGCACACTCGCCGATGTGCTCGCCACCGCGAAACTCACCACCTGGCGCGTCACCGGCCCTGATCTGCTCAATCTTGCCGCCACCCTTCGTCTCCACTCCGGCGTCGAGCAAGTCGTCGCCTTCGGCAACACTCTACACGTGAGCGGCCGCGATCCCACGCGGCTTAGCACCGTCATCACGAGCGTACGTGACCCACGCCATGACTGGCAACCGATCACCTCCGGCCTCGAAGATGTATTCATCAGCCTCATGGACGAAGCGAAGGATAATTTTTCATGAGCCTGCCGCGTTTCACGCTCCACCGCCTCTGGGCGATAGTCCTTAAAGAGTTTATCCAGATGAAGCGCGACCGTGTGACCTTCGTCATGATGGTCGGCATCCCGCTGATGCAGCTCATGATGTTCGGCTTCGCCATCAACTCCGACCCGCGTCATCTCCCCACCGCGCTTCGCCTCGGCGACCAAGGTCCTTTCACCCGCACCCTCGTTCAAGCCCTACGCACCAGCGATTACTTCTCCATCATCCACGAAACTTCGAGTGAATCCGAAGCGCAACACCTGCTGCAAATCGGCGACGCGCAGTTCGTCATCAACATTCCCGAAGATTTTTCCCGCAAACTTATCCGTGGTGAGCGGCCCACCGTACTCATCGAGGCTGATGCGTCTGACCCTGCGGCCACCGGTCCCGCGCTCGCCTCAGTCAACGCTCTCGCCAACACGATTTTCAATCGCGACCTCCCGGGCCCCCTGACTCGGCTCCACGCCAAAAATGGCCCCGTCGATTTTCGTATCCACCCACACTACAACCCAGAAAACATCACCCAATATAACGTCGTACCTGGACTCATGGGCGTGGTGCTCACCATGACCATGGTCATCATAACAGCGCTAGCAATCACCCGCGAGCGCGAACGTGGCACCATGGAAAATCTCCTCGCAACGCCCGTGCGGCCCTTTGAGGTGATGGTCGGAAAAATTCTCCCTTACATCGCTGTCGGCTATATCCAAGTAACGCTGATTCTAATCGCAGCGCGCTTCATTTTTCACGTACCGATGGTCGGCAGCCTGCCTTTATTGTACGCGATCGCGTTTTTATTTATCGCGGCAAATCTTGCGGTCGGCATCACATTTTCGACGCTAGCGAAAAACCAGCTTCAAGCGGTGCAAATGGCATTCTTTTTCTTCCTGCCGTCGATTTTGCTCTCCGGCTTCATGTTTCCGTTTCGCGGCATGCCGCCGTGGGCCCAAAACGTCGGCTCATGCCTACCTAATACGCATTTTCTGCGCATCGTGCGCGGCATTTTACTCAAGGGCAACGGCCTCGCCGAAATCGCACCCGAACTCTGGCCGTTAGTAGCGTTTCTCGTCGTGGCGATGACGATCGGCGTAAAACGCTACCGTCAGACCCTAGACTGATGTTCAGCTTTTACCTGCGACGATCTGTTTGGCAATCGGGCCATCTAGGTGAATAACCGAAGTCGGAAAGGCAAACGCCAACCCACGCGCCGCTACCGTGCGCATAATCTCAAGATTCACGCGCTGTTTGAGGGCCAGACTTTGTTGAAGATCTGGGCCTTGTACGACATAAACAATCCACAGATCGAGCGATGAGGCGCTGAGGTCCCGGAAGAAAACCATCACCGAGTTCGCTTCCACTAAGGCTTCACTCAAAATGCATTGGCGAATGTCCTCGACGAGAAGCTGCATCTGGTCAGGTGGAGTATCGTAGCTCAATCCAATGACTTGTTCGAAACGGCGCTGCGTGAACCGTGACAAGTTGGTGATGGCCTCCGAAGAAACGAGCTTATTGGGGATCACGACCAGCGACTTGTCGACGAGACGGATCTTCGTCGAACGCAGCCCAATGTCATCGACTGTGCCGATGTTGGCCCCAATTTTTACCATCTCCCCCACCTTAAACGGCTGATCAATCGCAACCACGAGCGAGCCGAAAAGATTGGCGATGGTATCTTGCGCGGCCAAAGCGAACGCCAAGCCACCGATACCAAGACCAGAAAGAAGCGTGGAAACATTATAACCCAAGCTCTGGATTGTGATCAGCACGCCGATCACCACGAACAGCGCCAGGAGAGTTTTTTTGATCCACGGCATGAAGGCCGCGACGCCCATCTGACTCTCCTTAGCAATCTCGGCGGCATGGTCGAGGACTGCGTTAAAAGCCCGCAATAACGCCCAGAAAGTCACCAAGGAAAACGCCACCGTAGAGCCATAGCCGATACTGCGATCTACGGTTTCGGAAAGCTTCAGCACCTTGAGTGCCGCAAAAATGCCCGTCACCATTACAAACGTCGCGACCGGGGCCTCGAGCGCAGGAAAGAGCTTATCGTCAAGGGTCGTCTCGGTCTTGGAAGCGAGCCGTTTGAGAAAATTAAAAATGATCGTCGTTACAAAGCGCCGCAGCAAAATCGCGCCGGCCAAAAATAGAAAACAGATAACAAAGTGGGTGGTCGTGTTTTCGCCCGTCTTAACTTTGAACAGCTGCAAAACCGCATCGACCATGTACTCGAGCAGATCCGGTGCGCGGCTTACCGCCGACTTGGTCGCATTCGCGGCCGCAGAGTCAGGACCCGGAGTCACCGCCAGCGCGGGCGAAGCGCTTTGCGCCTGTAACGAGAGGGCCAATATGACAAAACCAAGGGAAAAGGAGCGGACGAGTGGTAAAATTAGCCTCAACATAAAAACGCGAACTGAACGCGCCCATCGAATCATGTCAAAAACTTTGCCCGCAAAGTAAGGCGCCGCTTGGGCTGATGGAATTAAACCGAAACATTTCATTTCCTAGATCCACTCCCCGCTTGCCCGAGACGGGGTGCTCGCGGCAGAAGTAAAGCACACCATGTTTTCGTTAATCGCTGTCATCGATGCCATGCCGCTTTGGGCCTGGGCCGCTTTCTTTACTTTCATCTCTGCGATGCTCGCGCTGGATCTGGGCGTATTCCAACGCAAGTCACACGTCGTAGGCATGAAAGAGGCCCTCGGTTGGTGCGGGGTGTGGCTCACGCTCGCCTTAGGCTTCGGAGCGCTACTCTGGCAATGGCGTGGACCGGAACCAGCGCAGCAGTTTCTCGCCGGCTATCTCATCGAATTATGCCTTAGCGTAGACAACGTATTCGTGTTCATCTTGGTGTTTGCTTACTTCAAGGTCGAGCCCCGCTTCCAGCATCGTGTCCTGTTTTGGGGTATCATCGGGGCCGTGTTGATGCGAGCTGCATTCATTATCGTGGGCGTAAATGTCATCGCTCGTTTTCATTGGATTCTTTATGTTTTTGGGGCGTTTCTGATCTACACGGGCATTAAAATGGCCCTACCAAGCAAAGAGGCCGAGGTCGACCCAGAGCATAATTTTGCGGTCAAACTCTTCCGCAAATTCTACCCTGTCGCGCCGCACAACGAACAGGGCCACTTTTTCACTCGTCACGACGGCCGTGGTATGGCGACGCCTTTGTTCATCGTCTTAATCGTAATCGAAACCACCGATCTTATATTCGCACTGGATTCTCTACCTGCCGTACTTGCGATCACTAAAGACAGTTTTGTCGCCCTAACCTCAAACATCTTCGCCATCCTCGGCCTGCGCTCTCTTTATTTCGCCCTAAGTGGCATCATGGGCCTGTTTCGCTACCTCAAAATCGGCCTAGCGGTGATTCTTGTTTTCATTGGGGTAAAAATGCTCGCTGAAAACTGGCTGCACATCACCACCGGCACCTCGCTTGGCGTCATCGGCGGAGTACTTACAACCTCAATTCTGATGTCGGTTTTGATCCCGCATAAACCCGAGGCTTCCTCGTTAAGATAGAGCCAAGACTTGAACCTCCCCATATCTAAAGAAAGGGGATTCCGGCAGGCGAACTGACGAGCAG
>JBAWZQ010000007.1:0-169823 GCA_037142955.1 Opitutaceae bacterium
ACCGGCTGCGAAACCTCGTCCATAGCCGCTTAGGCTTGGGCGATGGTAGTTCATTATGACTTGGCTGAACGAGCTGCCCGAACGGTGATCAGTTATGAGAAATTTCGGCTGCTCGCCGCCAGTGGATGAACCAATAAGTTCACCGCGTTGAGCAGCAGCAGGGCAATAAAGCGGGTAGGGGTGCCCATAAAAATCGTATATTATCGGACGCCTATGTGTCCTCAAGTGCCCTTTTTTGACCCCTTAATTTTGGCTTTTTCACTCTGAAGCCTTAAAAAAATTGGTGCCCCCACGGAGAGTCGAACTCCGCTTTGGTGGATGAGAACCACCCGTCCTAGCCGATAGACGATGGGGGCGTGTGACGGAGGTGTGAAACTTTGGATTTCGCGCGTCGGGTCAAGCGCAGTTTCCTTTAGGGGCCACACTCTCGACGCAGAATCGCGGCGTTAGTTAAGCGCTGGGTGTGGGCGCGCGGTGGATGTGTGGGCTCCAGGTCGCGTACTTGGGTTCTTCGTGCAGAAAAGCTTCAGGCGCTTCGACTGAGCGGAAGATCGCGGCTTCGGACGTCCGGGCGAGCAGGGCGGCGACGTCGTAGGGGGTCGTGACGACGTCGGTGGGCAGCGGCGTCCAGTTGCGGAAATCGGCGGGGGTGAGGAAGGGGGCGGCGAGCTCGGCGGTGGTGACGCGTCTGAGGGGGTGACCAAGGCGTTGATAATGCCAGGTGTCACGTCGGGCATCGGCGATGATGGCGGTCGCGGGTTCACTTATGGCGTGGGCGATGAGATCGAGGCTGCCGTAAGCAAAGGCGGGGCGTGGACTTAAGGTTTGCCAAGCGCGAAGGGCCATCGCGACCGTGCGGATGCCTAGGGTCGAACCGGGGCCTTCGCAGAAAATAAAGGCGCGTACGCTTGAGAGGTCGACGCCGAGGCGCTCGACGCAGCGGAAGATGGCGACACCGGCTTCTCCGGTCTGGGTTTCCCAGCGGTTAGTGCCATCGGCGGCGTATAGGCCCACTTGGCTACGCAGCGAGGCCGCGTCCAAAATAAGGACGGGAGCGTGGTTTCGGAAGAGCTCGGATAAACTCGGCATCGGGGCCACCAAACGCATCGCGGGGTGCTGGGGCAAGCGCGCAAGCGCCCTTACACGCGGCGCAGCCGAATCCGGCATTGACCGGGCAGGGGTGTCGCGTAGGTTGCCCGATTCTTTTAACGAAAACCTCTCTTCGACTTTTAACCTGTGAACATCCAACTCAATAAAGTCTCCGATACGCGCAAAAGCATTGTCGTCACCCTCGACAAGAGTGAAGTGGACGCCGAATACCAAGCGACCGTGAGCGAATTTTCTAAGTTCGCGCAGCTCCCTGGTTTCCGTCCTGGCAAAGCTCCGGCCAACTTAGTCTTGAAGCGCTACGGCAAAGACATCCTCGGCGAATTCAAACAGAAGGTCGTCGCCAAGGCCTACCGCAGCGCCCTCGACGAGAAGAAACTCGAAGTCCTTAACCTGGTTAACGTCGAGGAAGGCACCATCGAGCCCGGCCTCTCGGCCGCCGTCACGGTCACGGTCGATGTGCAACCTGAATTTGCGCTCCCAGAATACGTGGGCTTGCCCACTGAGATCGCTGGCACTGAGGCGACCGACGACGAAGTCGATACCGTGATTGAAGGTCTCCGCGGCGAACGTGCTGATTTCAAGGTTGCCGAGCGTCCCGCTCATAAAAGCGATTACGTGAAGCTCGCCTATGAAGGAACCGTTGATGGCAAGGCCATCACGGAGCTCGCTCCCGAGAAACAAATCTACGGTAAAGTTCCGCAGACATGGGAAGAAGTCGAAGGCGCCAACGACGGTGTGCTCCCTGGCTTGGGCAAAGCTCTCGCTGGTGTGAAAACCGGCGATAAGAAGAATATCACGATCACCTTCCCCGCTGATTTTGCCCCTGTGGCCGCATTGGCCGGCAAGGTCGCGAGCTACGCGGTCGAGATCCTGGAGATCCGCGAGCGCGTGTTGCCCGAGTTGAACGAAGAGTTCTTCAAATCTCAGCAAGTGGACGACCTAGAGGCGCTGAAGAGCAGCGTCCGCAACAACCTCAAGCTCCGCAAAGAATACGAGAACCAGACCGCGCAGCGCCGCCAAGTTACCGAGGCCATCGCCGCCAAGGTTGATTTCCCCGTGCCGCAGAGCCTCGTCGATTCCGAGACCCAAGTCCTGCTCCGTCAGTTCATTGAGGATAACATGCGCCGCGGCGTCCCGCAGGATCAGTTTGAAAAGGACAAAAAAGAGCTCTTCGCCGGCGCCCAGAAAGCCGCCACTCAGCACGTTAAGGTCCAGCTCATCCTCGCTAAGATCGCCGCGGCCGAAAAGATTTCTGTTAGCGAGCGCGACATCGATAACTTCATCTATCGTGAGGCCAGCCGCTCGGGCCAGAAGCCTGAGAAGCTCGTTAAGGACCTCACCAAGGACCGCGACCAGCTCCGTGCAATCCAGCAGAATATCATTTTCGACAAGGCGGTTGATTTTCTCGTCTCTAAGGCTACGGTTACGACGAGTCCAGCAAAGGCTTGAGTCGCCGTTAAAATCATACCGTGAGCTACTATCTTCCCAATCCTACCATCTACGACAGCAACGGCCGCGAGACGCGTGCCATGGACGTGTATTCGCGCCTTTTGAAGGATCGGATCATTTTCATCGGCACGCCTATCGATGATGCCGTGGCCAACCTTGTGATCGCGCAGATGCTCTATCTGCAGATGGAAGATGCGAAGAAAGACGTCCACGTATACATCAACTCGCCGGGCGGCAGCGTTACGGCGGGTATGGCGATCTACGACACGATGAACTTCATGCAATACGATGTCGTGACCTACTGCATTGGGATGGTTGCTAGCATGAGCACCGTCTTACTCGCTGCCGGCAGCAAGGGTAAGCGTTTTGCGCTCCCCAACAGCCGCGTCATGATTCACCAACCTAGTGGTGGTGCAGGCGGCCAAACCGCCGACATCGCCATCGCGGCGCGGGAGATCATCCGCTGGCGCTCGACCCTTAATGGCGTGCTCTCTAAGCACACGGGTAAGCCTGTGGCTGACGTTGAGCGCAACGCCGACCGCGATTACTACATGGATGCCGAAGAGGCTAAAACCTACGGTATCGTGGATCATGTGATCGCTTCGACCCGTGAGGCTCAGAAGATCGTGGTGCCAAGCGCTGCTGCTTAATTGGTCAGGGACGGGGCCATCGGCCCCGGTCGGGTTGGGGCTTTTTGTCGCAGTTTGAGGTAAACTCTGCTCTGGACTCTGAGTATAGGTCTGAGGCAATTTGGTTTCATGGCTAAATCATCGCGCATGACGCTATGTTCTTTCTGCGGGAAGTCGCAGACGGAGGTGAAGAAAATCATCGCCGGGCCTGGTGTGTATATCTGCGACTCGTGCGTAGGCGTCTGTAAGACGATTATGGACCGTGAGCTCAAGCCTACCGCTTCCACGGATACCAAGCCCGCGATCCGACTCATTAAGCCCGCTGAAATCAAGCGCACGCTGGATGAATTCGTGATCGGGCAGGACCATGCCAAGAAGGTTTTGGCCGTCGCCGTTTACAATCATTATAAGCGCCTTAAGTTCGGCACCAACCCTTCCACCCTCGACCCATCGGAAATGGCGCACGAGTTCAACGACGTTGAAGTCGAGAAGAGTAATATCCTACTCGCGGGTCCGACCGGTTCAGGCAAAACCCTGCTCGCTCGCACGCTCGCCCGTATCCTTGACGTGCCGTTCGCTATTTCTGACGCGACCACGCTCACCGAAGCTGGTTACGTTGGCGAAGATGTAGAAAACGTCGTTCTTCGACTCCTCCAAGCGGCGAACTACGATGTGAAACGTGCTGAGTGTGGAATCATCTACATCGATGAAATCGACAAAACCCGCCGGTCCACGGAAAACGTTTCCATCACCCGGGATGTCTCCGGTGAAGGCGTACAACAGGCGTTATTAAAAATTCTGGAAGGCACGGTGTGTAATGTGCCGCCTCAAGGGGGCCGCAAGCACCCTAACCAAGAATACATCCAAGTTAATACCGCCAATATCCTCTTTATTTGCGGTGGTGCCTTTGTCGGCCTTGATCAGATTCTCAAGAAGCGCCTCGGTTCGAGCTCCGTCGGTTTCCACGTCAATGCGGAGGATCGTGCCATTACGCCTGAAGAGATGATGAAGAAAATCGCGCCCGAAGATCTGGTCCGCTTTGGCATGATCCCGGAGTTCATTGGCCGATTGCCAGTGGTTTCTGTGCTCGATCAACTCTCTGTCGCCGATCTCGAAAAAATTCTTCTTAAGACGAAGAACGCGACGATTAAGCAGTACGCTAAACTCTTCGCGATCGATGGTGTGCGCCTGCATTTTACTCGCGATGCGGTTAAGGCGATCGCGCAAAAAGCCATCGATTTGAAGACGGGCGCGCGTGCACTTCGCTCGATCATGGAAACGCTCATGCTCGAGGTGATGTATGAACTCCCGCAGCGCGACGATGTGACTGAGGTCATCATCGACGCAGCCGTGGTCGCTGGTCGACGTCGTCCTACGCTGCGCCTAGCGTCCAAGGCCGAGCCGACAGAAAACGCCGCCTAGCCTAAGCGGGCGGCGTGCCGTGGGCCACCCGCCGCGTGCTTCACCAGTGCGCGTATTCGCCTTTTTCGAGTTCGAGGGCAAATTCTACAAAAAGTTGGACGCAACGTTCTACGTCTTCCAAGTCCACGACCTCGCTTGGCGTGTGCATGTAGCGAAGCGGAATGCTCACGAGCCCGGTGGCAACGCCGCCGCGGCCCATCTGAATCGCGCGCGCATCGGTGCCGGTCGGGCGTGGGTCGGCTTCGACCTGATAAGGTATTTTTAATTTCTTCGCGGCGGCGACCAGGCGGGCGAAGACCTTCGGGTTAATGTTGGCGCCGCGGCAGAGGATCGGACCGCCACCGAGTTTGGTTTCGCCGTATTTGCGGTTATCGCAATCGGGATGGTCGGTAGCGTGGCCGACATCGACGGCGAGGGCGATGTGTGGGTGGACGGCGTAAGCGGCCGTGGTGGCACCACGTACGCCGATTTCTTCCTGGGAGGTGGCGACGCTCACGACTTTGGCGGCGAGCTTGCGCTTGGATTTCGCCAGACGGATGAGCGTTTCGCCCACAATATAGGCGCCGACTTTATTGTCGAAGGCGCGGGCTGTGCCGACGCTGCCGTGGAGCATCTCAAGTTCATGGTCGTAGGTGGCTGCGTCGCCGATGGCGATACGCTCGAGGGCTTCTTTTTTCGAGCGGGCCCCGATATCGATCCAGATCTCATGGATTTCGGGGACTTTTTTACGGTCGGACTCTTCCATGAGATGGATGGCGCGTTTTCCGGTGACGCCTTTGACCGGGCCGTTGGCGGTCTGGATGATGACGCGACGACCCGAGATGATGCTGCGATCGTGACCGCCGATGGTGTCAAAATAGATGAAGCCGTTGGCGTTGACGTAGGTGATGATGAGGCCGAGCTCGTCCATGTGGCCGGCGAGCATAAGGACGGGATCTCCCTTGGGGTTCAGCGTAGCGAGTCGGTTGCCAAGGGCGTCTTTGGCGTAGATATCGGCGGCGGGTTTTACGTGGTGATCGAAGACGGCTTGGGCTTCAGTTTCATAGCCGGAGGGCGATCGAGCGTGGAGCAGTTCGGAAAGAAAGGCGGGTACACGGTAGGATGACATGTGGTTTAATCTCGCACCCTCGCGCGCGGGCGCAAAGCGTTTTTATAGCATGACCATTTATCCAGCCATCGACATCAAGGGCGGCCGTGCCGTGCGGCTCCTGCAAGGCCGCGCGGACCAAGAGACCGTTTACGGTGAAAACCCCGCCGCGGTCGCCGCGCAGTTTAAAGCCGATGGGAGTGCGTGGGTACATGTCGTCGATCTCGATGGGGCGTTCACCGGCGAAGCGCAGAATCTGGCGGTGGTGCAAAGCATTGCGGCGCTCGGGATGAAGGTGCAGCTAGGCGGCGGTCTTCGTACACGCGCCGCAGTCGAGCGGGCCATCGGCTTCGGCGTGAGTCGGGTCGTGATCGGTACTCGCGCAGCCGAGAGCGAAAGCTTCGTCGGCGAACTCGTGCAGACCTTTGGGGAAAAAATCGCCGTCGGCATCGATGCCAAAGATGGTAAAGTCGCCGTCAAAGGCTGGGTCGACACCACGGGCACCGGCGCGCTTGAGCTGGCGCGGCGTATGGACGCGCTGGGTGTGCGAACCTTAATTTACACGGACATCGGCACGGACGGGATGTTGACTGGGCCGAATTTCGTGGCGCAGGAGGCGATGTTGCGCGCGGGCAAGTTTGGCGTGATCGCCAGTGGTGGCGTGAGTCGACGCGAGGACGTTGTTAAACTCGCCGAGCTTGGCCAGCGCTACGCGAATCTCGACGGCGTTATTGTCGGCAAAGCCATTTACGAGAAACGCGTTGAGTTGCCCGATCTGTTAAAAATAGCCGGCTGAGGCCGATCAACGGGCCGCGATTTTTTCGGCGATCTCTTCGAGCGGGTAGGTGACGATTTCGGCGAGGGTCGGGTGATACCACGGGGCTCGTAACAGATCAAACACCGTAGCCCTTAGCACGAGTGGGCCGCTAAACGCATGGATGAGTTCGCCAGCTTGCGGGCCGACGATTTCTGCGCCGAGGATTCGGCCGCGCTTAGGCTCAGCTACGACTTTCACGTAACCATGGCTAGCGTCCATCAGAATAGACTTTCCATGATCGTTAAAAGGGTAGCTCGCCACTAGGTAAGGCTCGCCGGCGGCGTCGAGTTCGCGCTCGAGCCGGCCAAGCGTCGCGAGCGGCGGATCGGTAAACACGACGCTGAGTAGTTGCGACCAATCGACCGGTTTAAGATTTTTGACTTTGGCGGCGTGGCGGGCGGCGAGTTCGCCTTGGAGAATTGCCGTGTGGACGATCTCGTGAGGGCCGGAGCAATCTCCTGCGGCGTAGATGTGCGGCGCGGAGGATTGTTGCCAGCGGTTGATGATAATTTGGCCATTGGCGCGGGTCTTGACACCGGCAGCGGTCAAATTGAGCGCTGCAGTGTTGGGTTCGCGCCCTAGGGCATTGAAAAGATGCGCGGCATGGCGCGTGCGGGCTTTACCACCATGGCGGAACTGCACGGTTACCCCGAGTGCTTCGCTGGTGATGCGCTCGAGCGAGGTGTCGGTGAAGATCTCGATACCCTCGTCACATAGCGCTTTTGCAATCACAGCGGCAGCCTCAGCGGAGTGTTCACGCAAGAGTTGAGCGCTACGTTGGATGAGCGTGACGCGTGTGCCGATGCGGTGGAGAAATTGAGCGAGTTCGCAGGCGACGATGCCGCCGCCGAGCACAATCACGCTCTTGGGGATGTAATCGAGATCGAGTACGTCGTCGCTCGTCCAGAAAGCCGATTCGGCCAGGCCTGGAATCGGCGGCACGCTGACTTTGGATCCGGTCCCGATGAGGATGTGACGCGCGCGGACGGTGCGGCCATCAGAGAGAGCGAGTGTATGTTCATCGACGAAGCGGGCGTTTGCGCGGATTAGGTCGAACTTGCCTGAAGCGAGTGCGGTTTCGCGGTACGAAGCAAATTCGCGGATGATTTTTTTCTTCCGCGCCTGCATCGCTTTCAGGTTGGCTCGGGCCGAGGGAATCGTGAGGCCAAAGGTACGGCCTTGCTGCGCGAGGTGGAGGACTTCGGTCATGTATAGGAGCGTCTTGGACGGCATACAGCCTCGTAAGATGCACAGTCCGCCGAGCTCTTGCGCGCCGTCCACGATGGCGGTCTTCAGACCGAGGCCGACGGCGACGCGCGCGGCATTAAAGCCGGCGCTACCACCGCCGATGACGAGAAAATCGTAAGTTTTGAGGCGGGACTTAGACATGGGTACGAAGTGAGAGGCGGGAATCAGGCTGCGATGATGGCGGATATTTCTTGGGCCTTGGCGGGCGATATAATTTTTTCTACCAGCAACAAAGCAAAGTCGAGCGATGTGCCGGCGCCGCGGCTAGTGAGAAGGTTACCGTCGCACACCGTGCGCTCGTTGGCGAGGATCGCGGACAATTCGTGCGCGACGGAGAAATGCGCTGTGTAGCGTCGGTCTTCGAGTAAGCCCGCATCATGGAGCACAGTGGGCGCAGCGCAGATGGCGGCGAGCCAGCCGCCGGTGGCGTGTTGTCGCAAGACAAGCCGGCTCACGCGAGGGTCGGCCCGCAAGAGCGCGACGCCAGGGCCGCCGGGTAGTAAGACGCAGTCGAAGGCGCGGTTGCTCACGGCGGCAAGCGTGGTGTCGGCGCGTAATGTTAGGCCGCTGCGACCCATGACGAGGAGGTCTTCGGTCAACGCAGCGACTACGACCTCGACGCCGGCGCGGCGCAGTAAGTCGATCGGAGTGACGGTTTCAATTTCTTCGAAACCCGTGGCGAGGATTGCCAGAACGTTGGGCATGAGGTCAGGTTGGAAGGAATGAGCGATTCTGCCCATGGAAATGTTTTGGCCGGTAAACGGTTGGTGATCTTTGGTTGCGGCTATATCGGCCGCGCTGTTGCGCACGCGGCCGTCGCGGTGGGCATGAACGTGACGGCTTTGACCCGCAACGCCGAGAAAGCCGCCGACCTACGCGCCGAGGGTGTGCACGAAGTCGTGCTCGGTGATCTAGCGAGTGTAACGTGGCACGCTCAAATCCCAGGAGCGGCTGATTTCGTGCTTAATTGTGTGAGTTCAGGTGGCGGCGGTATTGAAGGCTATCGACACAGTTATCGGGACGGGATGGCGAGCCTAGTGGCCTGGTTGCGGGTGCAGGGTGGGGCGGGCACGGTTATTTATACGAGTAGCACTTCGGTCTATCCACAGGACGGAGGCGTGCGCGTCGATGAAACTGCAGCGACTGGCGGCGATGAGCGTGCGGAGACGTTACTCGCCACGGAAGATCTTTTACTCACGGCCAGCGACGTAGCGGCGACGCGCGTGGTGTTGCGCTTGGCTGGTATATACGGGCCGGGCCGCCATCATTTATTAATGCAAGTGCGCGGGGGCGAGGCCGCCGGTCGAGGAGAGGCACATCTTAATTTGGCATATCGCGACGACATTGTTAACGCAATCGGCTTGTCTTGGGCGTTGGGGCCGGGAGCGCATCTTTTCAACGTTGCCGACGATGGCTCGGCGACCAAGGGCGAGATGGTGGCTTGGCTTGCGGCGCGTCTTGGGTTGCCGCTGCCGGCCTTTACGGGTGCTCCGTCCCGAGGGCGGCGCACGGTTACGCCTGATCGGATCATCCTCAATGCTAGGTTAAAGGCGTCTACGGGCTGGCGACCGACTTACCCGAGCTTTCGTGAAGGTTACGAAAAAATCTTGTCACTTTAGGCGCGCGGGCGTCTTTCGACGTTTCACTTTCCATCACATCAACCCTTAATTTTCCTCCCACTATGGCCGGCGTAGGTAAACTTCTCAAACAAGCTCAGAAAATGCAGCGCTCAATCGAGTCGCTCCAGTCCCAACTCGCGGCCAAGGAGATTGACGTCGCGGCCGGTGGTGGCGCGGTTAAAATCAAGATCAACGGCGCAGGCCAATTCGTCTCCATCTTACTGGACGCTGAGTTCTTGAAAGAGGATGCTAAGCTCGTCAGCGAAACCCTCCTTGCCGCGGTGCAAGACGCTGCCAAGCAAGCGAAGACCTACAACGACGCTGAAATGCAAAAGGTCACTTCTGCCTTCCAAATGCCCGGCATGATGTAAGGCCGGCGGGCGGCTCGCGGAGGTGGCGGGCGCTGGACATGGCGTCAAAGAGCTATTTCCTGAGCTCCCCCTTTTACTTTTTCATGACGCCCGCCTTTGAGAAGTTGCAGCAGCAGCTAAAGCAATTGCCCGGGCTGGGTTATCGCTCCGCGGAGCGCATCGCGTTGCACCTGCTTGTCGAAAAACCTGCGCAACTCGCAACGCTGGTCTCTGCACTCGAAGCGGCCTCGCGCTCGGTGCGCCGCTGCGAGGGTTGCGGCAACCTTGCGGAGGGTGATGCCTGTGGCATCTGCGCGGATGAGCGGCGCGATCGTTCGGTAGTGTGCGTCGTCGAGCACGTGCCCGATCTTGTCGCCCTTGAGCGCAGTGGCGCATACCGGGGTTCGTATCACGTTTTGCACGGCAAATTGTCGCCGATTCACGGGATCGGGCCGGAGCAACTCAATCTAGCGGCACTACAAGCGCGCTTGGCGGCGGGCGAGGTGGCGGAGTTGATTTTGGCATTATCCAATGATGTGGAGGGCGAGGCGACCTGTCACTACCTCACCGAGCAACTCCCGCCTGAGCATGCCGTGAAGGTCACGCGCATCGGCTTTGGTCTACCTAGTGGCGGCGGTGTACTTTACGCAGATTCTGTTACGCTCAAGAGTGCCCTCGACGGTCGGCGCTCTTATTCCTGACCCTAGGGCGGCTGAAAGTTGGCCTGAAACACAGGCCACTTTTCTCGTTTCTGTTTTAAACGCTTACTTCATCCCATGCCCTTTCGTATTTTGCTTTGCCTGCTTGTCATTAGTTTTGGCCGCGTGGCTTACGCGGCTAACCCGGTACCCAATTTCATCTTCACCCTCGCTGATGACCTAGGCTGGACGAGTCTTTCGTCGGCGATGGACGACCATCTCGCGGGCTCTCGGAGCGATTCCAAGCGACACCCGCCCTCGCGCGTCTAGCGCAAAACGGCATGCGTTTGTCCCAAGGATACGCGCCCTGCGGATCTGGCGTGAAAGCCGGGGCGCAATGCGATGTTCCCGTCGTCGGCTGGGTAACCCTCGACCGGAGCGCGTCCGGGTGCTCCACGAGCAACTCAAGGCCTATTTTAAGCGCATGGACACCGAAGTCCTGCACGGTTACGGCAAAGCCATGGAAGAGAACTGAAGTCGACTGAAAGGTTAGAAGATCTCCTGTGTAGCGAGAGAGGTCCGTTGTTCGGGCAGCGACGGCCCAAAATCCCTAGCTTCTTTGCGTGGGGTTTGAGGAACGCCCGCCTGCTTCGCAGGCGGGCGGCTTAAGGCAATCCCGGCCCTTCAGGGCCGGGAGGAGGTCAAGCCTGCTCACGCACTTCTTTGATTAATTGCACAGCGGTTTTTTTGCTCTGCACTAAGGCCTTTTCTATGACCGGCTTCACGTACTCGAATTCTGCTGACGTAATGATTTTTAATCCCAGTCGAATACAAAAGCGCATGGCGTCTTGGTCTGTCATTTCTAATGCGGCCGCTGTTGCTTTCAGGTCCTGCAACAGGGACGTGGTCATGCGGATGGGTATCGGTTTCGAGCTCACCTTAAAATCCTTATGAGCGAACTTAGGCTTGATAAGCTAAATGTCGTGAAACGGGCGAATTCGCCGTTGAATCGGACATCAGAATGAGGGATGCCTCGTTGAAATTGTTTCCCAACTGCCGCTCAGTTTAAAAGGGGTGTTAGTTAAATTTAAGTCTCTAGTCGTTGGTACTTGAGCTATTTTCGAAGGCTGTTAAACAATAGTCATGTCGTTCATTAAATTAAGCTTCACTTTATCCTACCCGCGATGGTGGCATACGGTTGGCCTATTTTACTGGCGTACATCACTCACGCGGGCGTAGTATATCGGTAATATGTGTGCTTCCCAAGCATGAGAGGAGGGTTCGATTCCCTCCGCCCGCACCAATTAGTCCCCCATAACCAAAAAAATACCATGAAGTCCTCCAAGATCCTGTTCGTCGTCGCCGCCCTCATCTCTGCCACGTTCGCCTTCGCGGCTGACGCTGCCAAAGATGCCGCTCCTCACAAGGGCAAGTGCTGCTTGAAAGCTGAAAAAGAAGGCAAGACCTGCGCTCACGAGTGCTGCGTCGCCGCCGCCAAAGAGCACAAGAACTGCGAAAAATGCGGCGGCACCAACGCCCCCGCTGCCGCCAAGCACTAAGCTTGCTGGCTCATCTAGCCTGTACGAAAGCCGTTCCTTCAATGGGGGCGGCTTTTTTTACGCCTCGACGCGACGGCGCGGGCACGCGATCAGAGCCAGGGATCGAAGAGGATTTTGATGGCTTGTTTCGTGCGTAACAATTCGACGCCTTCAGCGTAGCGCGTGAAAGGCAACGTGTGCGTGATGAGCGGAGCCAACTGAAGTTGGCCCGTGAGCATGAAACGCAAGGCGGTCTCGGCGGCGGCGCGATGGTGTTCGCCGTAGCCCATGAGTAGCAATCCGGGACCGAAGAGGTGCCGAGGCTTGAAACTTACGTCTTCGCGGAGCACACCAAAAAGCGTCACGCAGCGGCGCGTGCGGTCCATGAGAAATTCGATGGACCCGGGCAACCCGGTTAGATCAATTGCGTCGTCGAGAGCTAAGGCGTCGCGCGCGGGCGGCCAGGCGACAGTATCGGGCGCAAGGGCTCGGTGCGCGCCGAGACTGGAGGCGAGGGCGCGTCGCTCGGCGACAACATCGAAGCCGATAACTTCCGTGGCGCCGTGGGCGCGGGCGAGTTGCACGGCGACGAGACCGGCGGGGCCAAGGCCAGAAAGACCGACCCGCCGCCCAGCGACGCCGCCAAGCGTGGCGAGTTGTTGGAAGGATACCTCGACGCACATTGCGAGTTCGAGTGAGGCGAGTGCAGCGGCTGGTAAGTTAGCAGGAACTTCGAGCAGATCGTCAGCGCGCAGCACGTTGAATTGCGCGTAGCAACCTTGTGGGCGACGGCCGGTGTCGCGCCAGACGGCGACGCTTGCGCCGAGGCGCAACGAAGTGACCTCAGGCCCAACTGCGACGATCTCGCCGACGGCTTCGTGGCCAGGTTGACCGAGGAGGTAGGGATAATCGAGCGGTGCACCTGGAAACATGGGTTGGCCGCCGAAGATATGAAGGTCCCAGTGCGGACAGGTGGCGACAGCGCGAATGCGGACAAGAACTTCTCCGGGACCGGGCTCGGGCACAGGGATTTCACGCCACTCTGCGCAGCCGGGTGATATGATCTGCAGCAGACGCATCCGGGTTGGAAGTGACATGGAGCTAGCGCGCAAGGCGCCTCTGACGCTGAACGGTAGCAGACTTGATTTAGGCGTCGGCGTGGGTGGGTTCGGCGCTGAGGTTGCGCCAGCGGGCGAGTACACGACGGTGGATGTCTTCGGGCGCGAGTCCGTAGGAGGCGCGTAGGATCGAGTTGCTCGAGCCGTGTTCGACAAATTTATCGGGCCAGCCGATACGTTCGACGGCGGTGGAGCATTCGGCGTCTTGCAAGGTTTCGAGCACCGCACTGCCAAAGCCGCCGGCGAGCACATGGTCTTCCATGGTGACGATGAGCGGGACGAGCTTGGCTTGGCTGAGCAGCAGCGTGCGGTCGAGCGGCTTGATGAAGCGGGCGTTGACGACGCCGACGGAGAGTTGTTCCTCGCGGGCGAGGCGCTCGGCGAGGGCCAGGGCTTCGGCGATCATGGGGCCGAGGGCCCAGATCATGATTTGGGTGCCGTCGCGCAATATCTCAGCTTGGCCTATAGGGAGGGCAACGGGTTGAGCTTTGATCTTGGCGCCCGTCCCAGCGCCACGTGGGTAGCGAATGAAGCCGGGGCCGGGGAGCTGTAGACTGGTATGGAGCATATCGACGAGTTCATCCTCGTCTTTGGGCTGCATGACGGTGGCGCCGGGGACGCAGCGTAGGTAGGAGATGTCGAAGAGTCCGTGGTGCGTCGGGCCATCGGCGGGAGAAAGACCGGCGCGGTCCATGCAGAAGGTGACGGGGAGGTTTTGCAGGGCGACGTCGTGGATGACCTGGTCGTAGGCGCGTTGGAGAAAGGTTGAATAAATCGCGCAGACGGGGCGGAAGCCCTTGGTGGCGAGACCGGCGGCGAAAAGCACGGCGTGTTCCTCGGCGATACCGACGTCGAAAAATTGCTTAGGGACCTCGTTAGCGAGATGGATAAGGCCGGTGCCGCTGGGCATGGCGCCGGTGATGCCGAGGATTTTAGGGTTGGCTTTGGCGAAGCGAACGAGTGCGTGGCCGAAGACGTCTTGAAGGTTTGGCGGAGTGCCTGGAGCGGCGGCTTTACTTTCGCCGGTGGAGGGATCGAAGGAGCCGAGGCCGTGGAATTTCTCGGGTTGAGCAAGGGCGGCTTCGAGGCCTTTGCCTTTTTTGGTGAGCACGTGAATGAGCACCGGCACATCGGCGTGGCGGGCGAATTCGAGGTTTTTCTGGAGAGCGTCGAGGTCATGGCCGTCAACGGGGCCAAGGTAGCGCAGCCCGAATTTCTCGAAGAGGGAGGATTCGACGAAGAAGTCCTTCGTCTCGCGTTTCCATTTGTGGTAAACGCGGTTCATGCTCTCGCCGACGGGGAAACTTTTGAAGAATCCCTCGATGTCGTGATGGAGCTTGTTATAAGTTTTGCTGGTGCTCAGGCGGTTGAGGTAGGTGGAGATGGCTCCGACGTTTTTCGCGATAGACCATTCGTTGTCGTTAAGGACGACGATCAGACGCTTGGTGGAGCCGACGATATTATTGAGAGCTTCGAGCGTGACGCCGCAGGTGAAAGCGCCATCGCCGCAGACGGCGACCACGTGTTCGGAGCTCCCTCGCAGATCGCGGGCGGTGGCCATACCGAGAGCGGCGCTCAAGGCGGTGCCGGCGTGGCCCGCGCCAAAGCTATCGTGCGGACTTTCGGCGCGACAGAGGAAACCACTTGTGCCACCGGATTGGCGGAGGCCGCGAAAAAATGCGCCTTGGCGGCCGGTGAGGAGCTTATGGACATAGCCTTGGTGGGCGACGTCGAAAACGAATTGATCGTTGGGGGTGTCGAAGACGCGGTGCAGGGCAAGCGTGAGTTCGACAACCCCGAGGTTGGGCCCGACGTGGCCACCGTTCTTAGCGGTGACGGCGATGATTTCGTCGCGGATTTCCCGCGCGAGCTGCGGTAGTTGGGCGGGCGCGAGTGCTTTGACGTCGGCGGGGCCGTGGATGGTCTCGAGAAGGCGAGCGGAAGAAACGTTCATCAGATACAGAAGCGGGAAAGGCGGATGTGGTTAAATGAGATGAGGCGACGGGGCTCAGGCGCCGCGCTCGGGCTCGAAAGTGGAGAAGGAGACGCTGTCTTTCTGCTTTTTGAGTAGCTCGATCTTAAGCTCGGCGTCTTTGAGACGTGATTCGCAGACTTTAAGCAATTTGGAACCTTGCTCGAACTTAGCGAGTAGGTCGGCCAAGGGCACGTCGCCAGACTCCATCGTCTCGACGATGGACTCCAGCTGATTGAGGGCGATCTCGAATGAGAGTTTGCTTTCCTTAGTTTCCACGATGGGAACATGGGTGGGTGGGTGACGGTTTCAAACAATCTTTAGGGGTTTGTGGCAGAAGCTTAGGTTGCACTGGGGGTTAGAACCGGGCAGCTTGGTGTCCGCGGAGGGGTTTCCGCCCAACCGTATGTTATCTTCTTTTCTGCAACGTTATAGTGTGAGTCTGTTTTCTGCGGGTAGCCGCGTGATCGGCCGGGTTCGCCGCTGGATCGTGGCGCGGCCGCGCTTGGCGAAGTGGTTTTTTCCAGATGGAGACAACTCGCCAGAGTCACGTTATCGAGAGTACAACGGCTGGTACTTTGCCAATTTTTACGAGCAGGAGAAGATGTTGGCGGACAAGCCGCGCATGGCGTTTTACCACGCGGCGATCACTCGGCATATCCAGCCCGGAGATCGTGTGATCGATCTTGGGACGGGCACGGGCATCTTAGCGGCTTTTGCGTCGCGTCGTGGTGCAGGTCACGTTTACGCGGTGGATCATTCGGAGATTTTGCGACACGCTAAGACTCTTGCTGAGTTCAACGGGATAAAGAACGTAGAGTTCATCTCTGCACATAGCTCGGAGTTTGTAACGGACCAGCCCGTAGACGTAATTTTACATGAGCAAATGGGTGATTGTCTCTTCGACGAGGCGATGGTGACCAACGTCTGCGATTTGCGCGATCGCTTGCTTAAGCCGGGTGGGCTGATTTTGCCGAGTTGTTTTGATTTTTATTGCGAACCGATCAAGTTGAGCGATGCGCGTCATGTGCCTTTTATATGGGAGCTTAAGGTGCATGGTTACGACTATACTTGCATGGGGCGACAACGGCCCCAGGAGCCTGATTATTATCATTTACGCAGCAGTGATCCCGAGTTTGTGGACCACTTTTTGGGCGAGCCTCAGCCGGTGCTCTCGTTGGATTTACATACTTTAAACGAGTCGGATCTACCGAAAGAAATTAATTTTTCACGCACGGTTGTGAACGCCGGCCGTCTCGATGGATACGCAGTGTATTTCCGGGCGCGCGTGGATCTGGATCTTAAACTCAACTCGGGGCCGAAGGATGCAGGGCGCGCGCCCCACTGGGGCTATCGCATTTTGCGGACAGATCGAGCGGACTTTGCGGTGGGCGAGGTGATTGATGTACGCCTGACGGTGGGACGTTGGGCAGATATTGATACGTGGCGTTGGAGCCACGTGAAACGTGCGGTGATCTAGGGGGGGCTTAACGGCGAGGACTACCCACCGACATTAGATTTCGAGGGTGGGCGTCACTTCTGGCCAGACCGATAGGAAGGCAACTTGGGCATCACGATCGGGCAAGCCGACGCGTTGCGGGTCGTTCAGGAATCGCAGGGGGAATCCGGCGTCCAGGGAGGTTATGGTGACTTTAAATTCTTCGACGCGAAAAAACGCGCGCCAGGCGCCGCAACCGATTTCGAGTTGCTCGCAATTGCGGCGACGGATGCGGCGCGTGCGGTGCGGTGTGGGATCGCGGGCGAGGAGTTCCTCCAGACGCAAACGAAAATCAATCTGCCAATGAGCGACGAGCCATTCGGCCTGCGCGGTCGCGATCGTAGAGTAGTAGATTTTAAATTGAGGCGGCTGGCTGGTGAGTGCATCGACTTCTTCGATCCAACCGGCGCGGGCGTCGGGGAAACTGTCGTAGGCAGGGACGTAAGGCTTAAGATCAAAAACCGGTGTGCCCTCGACGAGATCGCATTCACCGAGGATAAGGCTGCGACCCTCGATCGCGATGAGCTGCACGGGTGTGAGCCCCAGCGGATTGGGGCGATGCGGCGAACGGGTGGCGAAGACACCGCGCCTTTGCGCTGGCCCGCGTGGCGGAATGACTTGGGGGCGCCACGTAGCGTTGCGATGAAACCACCAAATGAGCCAGACGCGGGAAAAACCGGTCAGATCACGGAGCGCTTGCTCGTAATTGTGGCCGGGCACGAGTTCGAGAATGTTGCGCTCGGGTTTTTGTTCCGAGGGTTGATGGAGAGCCTGAAACTTTACCTGTTTGCCCGTGCGAATGTAGCCGATGGGCTTGAGCGAAAGCGTGACGGGAAGTTCGGACATCGTGCGGTCTGGACTGATCAGTCTTTTTTTGCGGGGACAGGGGGTGGGGGCGTGCCGGCGCGCAGTGCTTGACCTAGGGCGTGATCGGCGGGCGTAAGGCCGCGACGGTATCCCTTAAAGGCGTAGGGAGTGGGCGTATACGCGTCGATGTAGCTGACGTCAGTGCGCTCCGGTATCTCAATTGCGAAGCCGGCAAGGACAGCGTTAATGACAAGTCGGCGGAAGTCCTCGTTAGCGAGATCGCTGGCGGCGCCCATGGTAGTGCAGAATACGCGGTTGGTGGTGCCGTTGGTGTTGTGGTTAAGCCTGGTCCAGGCTATAGGCATGAGCGGCTCGTTGATCGGTTGTTCGACCCCGTCGGACTTGCGCTTTTTGAGGTAGGTGTCGGGCGCATCGGTTGGGCTCATGCCGGTGAGGACCTGGCCGCGCACGAGGATTTTGGAGTCGGCCACAGGATGGGTTTCATACACGCCAGAGTCGCCGAAAATTGCGGTGACACCCCGTAACAGTGGGTCGCTCTCTGCGCCGGGCTCAATGATGCCGCGAGTGGCGCCGCGGCGGTTGGCACCCCAGTGGCTGACCCAGTTTTCCCCGAGGACCTCGCGACCGAAGTTGTTGAATGATTTGTAGGCACTCGAACTTTTGGCCGGAAAGTTGAAGGCATGGGTGCTGGTCCGCAGGGCGACGATCGGGATGCCGCGCGATACGGCAGCGGCGAAGTGCTGCATTGTGGCATCGGGCCACTGGCGGAATCTCAGGCCCATCACGATGCCGTCGGCACGGTCGAGCGCGGCGGGGTCAGAGAGGCTGGTATTGTTGTCGGGATTGATTGTGCCATCGGGATCGAGGGCAAAGAGCACGGTGCACGTAAAGCCATAGCGCTGGCTGAGGATCTTGGCTAGCATAGGTAGGCCTTCTTCGGAGCGGTATTCTTCGTCGCCGGTTAGAAAGACGATATGTTTGGTCTGGCCGGGGCCGGAGGAGGCGGGGTAGGTGATCGAAGTCATCGAAGCGGCGGAGAGAGAGGCGAGTGAAATGAGGGCTAACAACGAGACTAGGGCGAGGAGTTGGGGTTGCTTCATCGTGGTTGGTGCTGGCCGGATTGCGGGGCGGCGTCAATGGTGCGGGCGCCGGTGTGGTGGCGATGAGGGATTGACGCGGGAGAGCGTTTGGCGGAAATCGGGAGATGGCACTCCCAGAAATCAAAATCGAAGTTCTCAAAACCGGTTCCGGCGCCGCGCCCAAGAAGGGTCGCCCGGTCACGGTGCATTACACGGGCACGTTTGAAGACGGCTCGAAGTTCGACAGTTCGGTGGATCGCAACGAGCCATTTACTTTTGTGCTTGGCGCCGGCCAGGTGATCGAGGGTTGGGATGTTGGCGTCGCAACCATGAAAGTCGGCGATAAAGTGAAGATGACGCTGCCGCCGCATCTTGCTTATGGCGAACATGGTTATCCCGGTGCTATCCCGCCGAGCGCGACGCTGATTTTCGTGGTTGAGTTGCTTGCAGTGGGTTGAGGGATGGACTTTCCCTATATGCCTACTTCTACTAAAAGTGAAACTGAACCGACGGTGGTTACCGTGCGCGAAGAACCGATTGAACTGTGTCAGTTGCTCAAATTTGCAGGCCTCACGGATTCGGGTGGCGACGCGAAGCAAGTTATCGCCGATGGCCAAGTGCGACTCAACGGCGTCGTCGAAACGCAGAAGCGCAAGAAAGTTCTCGCGGGCGACCGCGTGACTTATGGCGCGGAGACGTTGCTTGTGCGCGTCGGTTAAACGGGAGCGGTTCGTGATTACAAGCCATTGGGGGTTAGACTCCGTTTAAGGGAAAAGCCCGCGCGCGGCTTTGGCATCGGCCACACGCTGGATGCCAAGCGTTAGCGCCGCAAGGCGGCGGCTGAATTGGAATTTATCCTTTTGCGCGTCGACTGAGGCTTTGGCCTTATCGAGGATTCCAAAAAGCTTTGTAATTACCTCTTCACGGCTCCAGTAGAAGTTAGATAGATTTTGGAGCCACTCGAAGTAGGAGACGATGACACCACCAGAGTTGCAGAGGACATCGGGGATAATCTCAATGTCACCGCGTTGCTCGATTATTTTGTCGGCGGCGTTGGTCGTAGGTCCGTTGGCGGCCTCGGCTAGAACGCGACAACGTAATTTGGGGGCGTTGACCTCGGTGATGACGCGCTCGAGCGCGGCAGGAACGAGTACGGTGCATTTCAACTCTAGCAGCTGTTCGTTGCTGATGGCTTCACCCCCGTCGAAATCGCGGAGTGTCTTTTGGTATTGGATATATTTTAGAGCTTTTTTGAGATCGACGCCCTTTGAGTTGTAGTAGGCGCCCGTGTAATCAGAGATTGCGATAATTTTGGCTCCATAGGAATTGAGTGCGAGGGCAGTCTCACTGCCAACATTACCGAATCCTTGGATTGCTACCGTGGATTTCTTAATTGGGATTTTGAGGTCGATTAGGTATTGTTTAATTAGATACGCTACGCCAGCGCCCGTGGCTTCGCGTCGACCTTGAGAACCGCCGAGGGCGATTGGTTTGCCGGTGACGATGCCGGGTTCGACATGACCGACGTGATTCGAATAGGTGTCCATCATCCAGCCCATGATGCGCTCATTAGTTCCGACATCGGGGGCGGGCACATCGACATGTGGCCCGAGAAAGTTGACCATCTCTTGCATGTAACGGCGCGAAAGATGTTCAAGCTCGTTGAGAGAAAGTTGATTCGGGTCGACGATGACACCGCCCTTGGCCCCACCGTAGGGCAGGCCGACTAGAGAGCATTTCCAACTCATCCACATTGCGAGGGCGGCAACTTCGCCGAGGGTTACGTTTTGGTGGAAACGTATCCCTCCCTTGGAGGGACCGGTAGATAAATTATGTTGGACGCGGTATCCCTCGAAAACCGTAACACTACCGTTGTCGCGCTTGACGGGTAGTGCGACCGCTAGGCAACGCCGTGGATATTTAGTGCGGTCGCGAATATCGTCAGGCAGGTTGATGGCATCAGCCGCTTGATCGAATTGCCGGCAAGCCATTTTAAAGACCTCCGAATCGTACAGGGTGGAGACAATTGCTTTGGACATGAATGCAGGGGTTGTTTTGCCGCGCTTTGCGGCTACTTGTTTCTGGATAAAGCTTGAACAGGATGCCGGGTTTAGCAATTGGCATCAGGCTTTGGAAAACCTTGTATGACGGCAACTCATCGCGCTTAGGCGGTCCGTTGCTAACATGGGAATCTTTCTAAATTTTGGGCGCTGGTTGTTGGGAAAAACAGCGGCGGCTAGTCTGATCCTGGCCCTAGGCCTGGGCACGGGAGGGCTGTGGCTATTTCTCAGGGATAACGTCAACTTCGAGGATTGGCGCCGGGATGTGATTCGGACAATTAATGGTGAGCGAGCGCACATTCAGTCCGCGCTTGGGGATGTGGAGCAGCGATTGGAGTTGATGAAAGTGGAAATGGCGGCCGAGCGCTCCAAGGTCGAGCAGGCCGGTAAAATCATTCAGCAACTTAAGGGCCTCGAAAGCACTTGGGATCGCCTAGTGGGTAATGTCGAGCAACAGCGCGCCAATGCCGAGCAACGCACGAAAATGATCGCGCTGCGCGCAGCTGCAATCGCTCGTGCTGAAACGTTGCAGAAAGACTTTATGAGGATGACTTGGGAACGAGACGGCTTGGAGGTCGCTCTCGGCAAAAAAACAGCGGAGCTAAAATTGGCAGAATCCAAGAAATCTAAAGTTCAGCATTATTTGGAAGATGCTTGGGCTCGATCGCGCAATTGGGTCTACCTTGCTCTCGGGCTCTATTTTTTCGGCCCAACTCTCGGTAAACTAGTCCTATATTTTGGGCTCGCGCCATTGATTGCAGGTGGTCGTGCCGTGCGTCTAAGGCCGGAATTAGCGGATTTGCCAGAGGTAGCGATGAGCCGTGTTTCGGCGGAGATTGCTTTGCAGCCGGGTGAGCGCCTGTGGGTGAAAAGCCCCTTTTTACAAGCTTCCGATGAAGGCGTGGAACGTGCGACTAAGTTTTTGTTGGATTGGCGGATTCCATTCACTTGCTTGGCTTCAGGTTTGATCGAACTGCTTGAAATTAAGGCGCCGCCGGGGAGCGGCGAGCAACGCGTGACGCTCTCAAACCAAGCTAATGCGCAAAGCGAGTTGGCGGTGCTGACCTTGTCGCCGGGTGCAGCGATTGTGTTGCGGCCGAGTTTTTTGGCTGGGGTCGTTGTACCTGAAGGCGCAAAGTTGGAAATGCGGCGGCGCTGGCAGATCTGGCGCTGGCAGGCTTGGGTGACGTTGCAGTTTCGTTTTTTTGAATTTTCCGGACCATGCCGTCTGATCGTCGTGGGTAGTAGAGGCGTGCGTGCTGAGCGCTTGGCCGAACGCAATGGTGATGCGATTCCGGCTCGTCGAGCCAATCAGGATGCGACTGTAGGCTTCACGCCAAATCTGGATTACCGTCCTGTGCGAGCGGAGACTTTTTGGAGTTATTATCGCGGTGTGAATCCACTGTTTGATGATCTATTCGCTGGGCATGGTATATTTTTGTGTCAGGAGATTTCAGCCCAAGGCGATGCGAGCCGTGCGCGGCATTTCTGGGGAGGGCTCTGGGGAGCGGTGATGAAAATCTTCGGGCTTTGACTCGACGTCGCGGTGCGGTGGAGTGGGGGATATGTTGATTCAAGCAGGCCCTCAAATCGCGGTGTTGTTTGATTGGGATGGCGTGATCATTGACTCTTCACGCCCGCATGAAGAGAGCTGGGAGCGGCTCGCAGCTGAGGAAAAAAAGACGCTACCGAGCAATCATTTCACGGTCGGTTTTGGTAAGAAAAATGAATGGATCATTCCTCATCTGCTGCGCTGGACGCCGGCAGAGGATGTTGCGCAGGTGAAGCGACTGTCGTTGCGCAAGGAAGCGTTGTACCGCGAGTTAATCATGGAGCGCGGTTTGAAGGCTTTACCGGGAGTGCATCATTTTCTCGAGCATTTGAAGGCGGCGGGAGTGCCAAATTGCATTGGCTCGTCAACGCATCGAGAAAATATCACCACGATCTTGGACGTGCTTGGCTTTCAAGGTTTGTTTGGTGGGATGGTAACCTCAGAAGACGTGACTCACGGTAAGCCGCATCCTGACGTTTTTTTGAAAGCAGCAGCCAAGACGGGCGTGCCGCCTGAGCGTTGCGTCGTGTTTGAGGATGCATTGCCCGGAATCGAAGCTGGGCACGCGGGCGGGATGAGGGTGGTAGGAGTGGCGACAACGCACCCGGCCGAGGTGTTGCACGGAAAAGTTCATCGCGTTGTAGAGCGATTGGATGAGCTGACGGTTGCGGATTTGCGGTCGTTGGTTTTCGGTTGAATATGCTTTTCAAGCTCGCATCCGATTATCAACCGAAGGGCGATCAGCCGCAGGCGATCGCGCAATTGGTGGCCTCGATTAAAGCGGGTAACAAACATCAGACGCTTCTCGGCGTGACCGGCTCCGGCAAGACCTTCACGATGGCCAACGTCATCGCCAAGTGTGATCGGCCGACTTTGATCATTTCGCACAATAAGACACTTGCGGCGCAACTTTACTCGGAGTTTAAGAATTTTTTCCCGGATAACGCCGTTGAGTATTTTGTTAGTTATTACGATTACTACCAGCCTGAGGCTTACGTGCCTTCAAGTGACACGTACATTGAGAAAGATTCTTCAATCAACCAGGAGATCGAGCGTTTGCGTATCGCGACGACTAGTTCGCTGGTTTCTCGTAAGGACGTGATCGTGATTGCGAGTGTTTCATGTATCTACGGTCTAGGATCGCCCGAGACGTTTTCGGAAATGCGCATCGCAATCCGCATGCACGATGAATTGGGTCGCAACGCATTTCTCGAGCGTCTCGTAGAAAATCGGTATGAGCGTAACGATTACGAATTGAAACGTGGATGTTTTCGGGTCCGCGGTGATGTGGTCGATGTGATGCCGGCATACCTCGAACACGGACTTCGCGTGGAGTTTTTCGGTGATGCTGTAGATGCAATTACTGAGTTTGAGCCTGTTAGCGGCAAGGTGATTCGGACGCTAGATCAGTTCGATCTTTATCCGGCCAACCAATACGTGACGACGCGGGGTAAACTCGACCCGGCGATCGCGTCGATTAAGGCCGAGCTCGAGGAACGGGTGGCGTATTTTGAAGGTAAAGGACTCTACCTCGAAGCGCAACGGATCAAAATGCGCGTGAGCTACGATATAGAGATGCTGCAGGAAATGGGTTTCTGCAATGGCATCGAAAATTATTCACTCCAACTGACTGGGCGAAAACCCGGATCACGGCCGTTTTGCCTTATCGATTTTTTTCCTAAAGATTTTTTACTAATGATCGATGAAAGTCACGCGACTGTTTCTCAGATTGGCGGGATGTTTAACGGGGACTTGGCGCGCAAGACGACACTGGTGAATTTCGGCTTCCGCTTGCCTTCTGCACTCGATAATCGGCCGCAAAATTTCCCTGAGTTTCAACAAATTACTGGTCAAACCCTTTATGTATCGGCGACCCCGGCTAAATTCGAACTAGAGTGTTCGGCGGTGATCGCGGAGCAGTTGATCCGGCCCACCGGTCTTTTGGACCCGGTGATCACGATCCGCTCGACCAAGGGCCAAGTAGAAAATTTAAAGAGTGAGATCAACCTTGCCGTGGCTGCGGGCGAGCGCGTGCTCGTCACCACTTTGACCAAGCGGCTCTCCGAAGATCTCACGAGTTACTTGCGGGAATCAAAAATCAAAGTCGAATATCTGCATTCGGATATTGATGCGATTGAGCGTGTGGAAATTTTGCGAAATCTACGGCTGGGAAATTTTGACGTACTGATTGGCATTAACTTGTTACGCGAAGGGCTGGATTTGCCCGAAGTGGCTTTGGTAGCTATACTTGACGCCGATAAAGAAGGTTTTTTGCGCAGCGAAACCAGTCTGGTGCAGACGGCGGGTCGCGCGGCGCGTCACGAGAAAGGTCGCGTGATTTTTTACGCAGACAAAGAGACCGACTCTATCAAGCGGACAATCGCGATTACGAATTATCGCCGCGAAAAACAAATCGCCTACAATCTCGAACATGGCATCACGCCACGCAGTGTTAAGCGCACAGCGCAATCAAGTCTGCATTTATACGATGGATCGGGTCGCAAAGATGAGGAACCGACCGTCGCTGAAAACGCGGATGATGTCGCTGCGGTCATTGCTGAGCTCGAGGAGGACATGCAATCGGCCTCGGGTCGTCTGGAGTTTGAACGCGCGGCTTTGTTGCGTGATCAGATTGAAGCACTACGCACCGGCGATTATCGAAAAATGGCCAAGATTGAGGCAAAAGACTACGCGACTCGCGGGCGCAAATCAGGCAAGCCGGCGGCTGCGAAATTTAATGCGCGCCGTAAGTGAACACCCTGCGCTCAACACAGGGTGTTATTTTGCTCGGGCGGGATTGAGAACCCCTATGCAGGGTAAATTACGGTAGCGTTCAGCGAAATCTAGACCGTAGCCGATTACAAATTTGTCGGGGATTTTGAAGCCGACGAAATCGGCTTCGAAGTCAACCTCACGGCGACCGACTTTATCTAAAAGTACGCAAGAGCGCAGGCTAGCGGGATTGAGTTTTCGAACGAGACCGGCGACCAGCTGGAGAGTTTTGCCGGTATCAAGAATGTCGTCCACGATTAGTACGTGACGGTTGAGGATATCGAGGGTGAGGCTGGCAACTACCTGCGGCGTACCAACGGATTTTGTTTTTTCCCCGTAGCTGGATATGCGGATGCAGTCGAGGCGCACGGGGTTGTCGATTTCACGCATGAGATCGGCGGTGAACATGATCGCGCCGTTGATGAGAGAAACGATGGTGAACTCGCCATCCCCGTATGTGGCTTTGAGTTCCTGCGCGATGGAGCGCACGCGTTTTTTGATTTGGGCCTCGGTGTAAAGGACGCTTTCGAGGTCCGGGTGAATAGCGGCGGGCTTTCGCTTGGTTCGGTTCGGCATGGAATAGAGACGGAGAGAGACAAACCGGCGCCTGCGAGGCAAATGGTTCCCTAAAGTTGGTTGAGGTTTATTACTTTGACTTGGCAGGAGGTGAAATCTTGCCTCCGCGGCGGTCTACGCTCGGCATGATTTCTATCAAAATTCAGCAACTGACGAAGCGTTTCGGCGCCGTCACGGCGTTGCGTCAACTCGATCTCACGATTGAACCTGGCGAATTGTTTTTCCTGCTTGGCCCGAGTGGCTGCGGCAAGACGACGTTGCTGCGCAGCATGGCAGGTTTTTACATCCCGGAGGAAGGAAAGATTTTGTTTGGCGATGAAGACGTGACTCGACTGGCACCGCACAAGCGTAACACCGGTATGATGTTTCAAAGTTACGCGCTTTGGCCGCACATGTCGGTTGCAGAGAATGTGGCCTTCGGGCTCGTAGAGCGACGAGTGCCGAAGGAACAGATTCGGCGGCGCGTCGGTGAAGCGTTGGAATCCGTGCGCATGGGCAATTACGCGGATCGCAAACCTAACCAGCTCTCCGGTGGGCAACAGCAACGAGTGGCTTTGGCCCGAGCGCTGGTGATCAGACCACGGTGTTTGTTGTTGGATGAGCCCTTATCGAATTTAGATGCCAAGTTGAGACTAGAGATGCGCACGGAAATCCGGCGCGTCTGCAAAGAGTTTAAGCTTACAACAGTTTATGTGACGCATGATCAGAAAGAGGCGCTCTCGGTTTCGGATCGGATGGCGATTTTAGAAAGCGGACGTATTTTACAAGTCGGCACTCCTCGCGAAGTTTACAAGCGTCCGACGCGTAAAACGGTTGCGCATTTCATCGGCGAAACGGATTTTATTACAGGCAAAGTGATGGCTATATCAAAGGATTCTGCCACGGTAGAGACGGCGATTGGCCGTTTTGAGGGAGTGCTGGGCGATCCGACCTGCCCGCCTGTGGCGGGTCAGGAAGTGACGCTTTCGATTCGACCCGAATGCTGGGAGCTTAGTCATGTCCCGCAAACGCAGCAAAATTCGGTACGCGGAACGATTGGAGACTTTATCTATCTCGGCGAGGTCGCACAATATGATTTACTGGTGCGTGACCGGGTACTGAAAGTTTTTGAGCGCAATCCTCGTTTTGTGGACGGAGCCTCACGTGGCGAATTGTTCGCAACTGTAGCGCCGGAGGATGTTGTCATCTTGGTTGGCTAAGCGAGCGCATGCTGCGGCAGATCATTATTGTTTTGGCATTGGTAGCGACGGTGGCATTGCCCTTTGCATTGCGGCCCAAGCAGGCTGCGACGCAAAAAGCGGACGTAACCTTAGTGTTGGTCACGCCGCACAACGAGGCCATCCGGCATGAGTACGCGCGTGGGTTTCGCGATTGGTACTATGCGCGCACGGGTAAGACCGTAGCGATTGACTGGCGTGTGCTCGGTGGCACGAGTGAGATTGCGCGTTTTCTCGAAGGCGAATACGTGGCTTCGTTTCAGAATATTTGGACGCAAAAACTCGGGAAAACATGGAGCGCAGAAATTCAGGCCGGTTTCCAAAATGGAAAGTTGGCTGCTGATGCACCTGCTTTAGTCAAAGAGGCACGGGCGGCTTTTTTGAATTCGGATGCTTCGTGCGGCATCGATCTTTTTTTTGGTGGAGGCACGTATGATTTCGACAAGCAGGCGAAGGCAGGGCGCATTGTGGATAGCGGGATTTTGAAACTACATCCAGACTGGTTCAGCGATGGGGTGATCCCGCGCTCGTATGCAGGGGAAGAATATTGGGACAAAGAGGGACGTTGGATCGGTAGCGTATTGAGCGCTTATGGAATTATTTTTAATCGTGATTCTTTGAAACGCTTGGGGGTTGAGCACGAGCCGCAGCAATGGACCGATTTGCAAGACCCGCGTCTAATGGGCGAGGTGGCGCTCTGTGATCCGACCAAGAGTGGATCGATTGCGAAGGCATTTGAAAATGTGATTCAGCAACAGATGCAAAGGCGCTTGAATGCGCTAATCGCGGAGAATCCCTTAGGTGATGTGAAACTACGCGAGCAACGCGCGGTGCGTGAGGGTTGGATTGCGGGGTTGCAGCTGATGCAGCTAGTTGGGGCTAATGCTCGCTATTTTACGGATACCTCGCAGAAGCCGCCAATTGATGTGGCTGCGGGCAATTGTGCGGTGGGTATGTGCATCGATTTTTACGGCCGTCAGCAGGAAGAAGCCGTGAAACGACGCGGGTATTCTGGCCGAATCGGGTATGCTTCGCCAGCAGGTGGATCCGTGAGCTCGGTTGATCCTGTGGCATTGTTGCGCGGAGCAAAAAACCAACCGGTCGCCGTCGCATTTATCGAATATGTGCTTTCGATGGAGGGCCAAAAACTTTGGAATTTTCAACCGGGGGTAGTTGAAGGACCGGAGCGTTTTGCACTCCGGCGATTGCCAGTGCGCCGAGATTTTTACGCGCATCAGGAATGGCTGGCGTTGCGCAGCGATCCGGGTGCCCAACCGTTTGAGCAGCGAGATCAACTGATCTATCGCAATGAATGGACGGGTGGGGTGTTCCGAGAGATGGCGTTTGTCATCCGGATCATGTGCCAAGATACTCATGCGGAGCTGACCAATGCGTGGCGGGCGATCAACTCAACTCAACCCGCGGCACGAGCTGAGGCCTTGGCCGTTTTATCGGATCTTTCGGCGGTCGATTACGCACGTGTGAACAAGGAAATCAGGCAGGCGCTTGGTTCTAAGAACAAGGTCGATGAGATTCGTATGGCGAATGAACTCGGTGCGACTTTTCGACGTAACTATCAACGCGCAGAGGCGATCGCGCGCTCGGGCCTTAAAGCTCATTAACTTATCTTCGCCCGGCCTTAAAGACGGGCGAAACTGGCGGCGTACGCGGCTTTATCGGCGGCTTTGAAAAAAGAAGTGCCGGCGACAAATGTGTCGGCCCCTGCGCTGCGGCAGTCCGAACCACTGCGTAGATCAATTCCACCATCTACTTCGAGTCGGAAAGACAGATTTAGTTCAGATCGCCACCTGGCGAGTTGGGATAACTTCGGAAGCATGTCGGTGCGGAACGGTTGGCCTCCGAAGCCAGGTTGCACCGTCATGACGAGCACTAGATCTACCATGGCGAGCAGGTTTTTTACGGCGCTGGCCGGGGTATCAGGATTTAAAACAATACCTGCCTGGCAGCCTAGGGCGCGGATGCGGGCCAAAGTGGCGGAGCGATCGTAATCGGGTTCGATGTGGATGCTGATCAGATTAGCGCCCGCCTGAGCGAAGGCCTCGACGTAGCGGTCGGGTCGCGCGAGCATCAGGTGAGTGTCAAAAAAAAGGGTGTTACCGTGGCGTCGCAGGGCGGTGACGGTTTCTGGTCCGAACGTCAGGTTGGGTACAAAATTCCCGTCCATGATGTCGATGTGTAGCCATTTTAGACCGAGCTCTGAGACGGTGGCGGCACTGGCGGCAAGATGCGCATGATCGCCGGCAAGGAGCGAAGGGGCGAGAAGGGGCGCGTTGATCACGAGGTGCAGACAAACGGGCCTTGGTCGGTGGCGCAAGAATGGAGCGCGACTAAGGGTTTCAGCCGGGGAAGAAAGAGCTTCACCACACGTCGAGGACCGCGTGGGTAACTTTAGTGGCTAGCGCTTCGGCTAACAGAGGTAGGGTTTGATACTCTGCCTGAAGTTGTCCGCTAACGACGGTGCCCGAAGGCAGGGTTTTCCCGCTGTCGGTGTAGGCGTCGCGGCGGGCTTCGATCAGGCGTTGGTCAAAAAGTGTCCGGCTTGTACGGCGATCAGTGAGGGTGCACGCGACGCCGAGGGTAAGGGTGAATTTTCGGGCGAGTCCGGTGTCGTCGCGGCGTTGTGTTGCGACTTCGCGACGGTAATCGATGAGGTGAAGCTTCAGAGTAGCTTCGGCGGCCTCAGGAGAATTGACGAGAGTGACGCGACCGTCGCGGACAAAAGCAGAGCGGACCTGAGTCTCAAGAGTCTCTTGTGATTGGGGTAGGAGAATCTTGGTGGTTACCGGCTCGACGTAGAGGGTGGTGAAGTCGGGTCTCGCACCGGCTCCGAGTTGGTAATGTGCGCAACCATTGCCCAAGACGAGAAGTCCGGCGCAGGTGAACAGAGCAAAGAGCGGATGGAGCATGGCGCTAATAATCCGCAAGAAGCTGGGGAGGCTTAGAACAGCCAGAAACGTTTCTTACCGGCTTCGGGCGGGACAGGTTTGCCCTCGACCCCGGCTTCGACTTCTATGAGGCGGACTTTGGCGCGTTTGGCGACCTCGGAGTCGGGGTAGGCGGTGATCGCTTCGTTGTAAAATACTTTGGCGGCTTTGAAGTTGCTGCGTTTGTAGAGGTAGAAGTCACCGATCTTCATTTTGCTCTCGGCAATGACAACCTTCATGCTGTCGAGGCCTTTGGCAGCTGCAGCGATGCTGGGATCGCTGGGAAAAAGGATCATGAAATCTTCAAAATAAGTAACAGCCTCCTTGGAGGAGGCCTGGTCGTAGTAGGGACCTTCGACGAGGCCGGCGTGGGCTTGGGCGAGTTTAAGGTAAGCGTCTGGGGCGAGGAGGCTTTGGGGGTAGGAATTGATCATGCGGTCGAGGGCATCGATCGCTTCTTCGGGTTGGCGTAGTTTTTGGTGGCCGCGCGCGATATTCATGAGCGCGAGTGGAGCGTAGTCGCTGTAGGGCGCGTTGATGAGAATGAACTCAAAGTATTCGATGCCTTTTTCGCGATTGCGGAAACCGGGTAGCCAACCCCAGGTACGATTGCGAGCTCCGTCGAGCAGGGCGCTGGCGATGCGGTATTGTTCGCCAATGATTTCGGAGAAATGTTTACTGTTAGGGTAGCGACCGACGACACCTTGGTAGGCTTCGAAGGCTTTGAAGTATTCTTTACGTCCGAGGTGCAGTTTGGCCGCGCGGTAAAGGGCTTCGGGGGCGTAGATCGAGTTAGGATATTTCTTGGCGACCTTATTGTAAGAACTGAGGGCGGAGCCGACGCTTTTATTTTCCTCGGCTTCGCGTGCCTTGTTCATGAGGTCGACGGCGTTACGACCCTCGCTGCCGAGCAGGCCGGAAACGGCGCCACCATCGACTTGCCAGCCGGTACCGGGCTTCCAGACCAGATCCGCGGCCAATCGGGCTGGCAGGGATAAAAAAAGAGCCGCGAGCGTGAGCGCGAGGACGGGCAGGCGGCGGAGAAAGAGGTTCGACATGACGGCGTAAATCACCAGCGAAGCAGCGCGCTACCGTAGGTCAAGCCCGCCCCGAACGCGACGAGGAGCGTGAGGTCGCCGGACTTGATGCGGCCGGAGCGGCGCGCTTCGTCCAATGCGATGGGAATCGAGGCGGCTGAGGTATTGCCGTAGCGGTCTAGGTTAACGAAAAATCTCTCCAGAGGGAGCTCTAGGTACTGGGCAATGGCCTCGATGATGCGGAGGTTGGCTTGATGAGGAATCACGAGCGCAATCTGATGCGCGGGAATGGCATGTTGTTCCAAAATATCCCTGGCTGCTTCTTCCATGCCGCGTACTGCGTATTTAAATACCTCTTTACCCTTCATTTTAAGAAAGTGGTCGCCACCTGCAATTGAGGCGGGGGTTGCGGGGGCATTGCTGCCACCGCCCGGAATACAGAGGAGATCGACGCAGTCTCCGTAGGCTCCGAGCTTGGTGCCGAGCAGGCCAACTTTGGGCTGAGTTGAGGCGCCTAAGACGACGGCTCCGGCGCCATCACCAAAGAGCACGCAGGTGGTGCGGTCTTTCCAATCCACAATCGAGGAGAGTTTTTCGGCACCAATCACCAGTGCGTGACGGTAGCGGCCGGAACTAATCATGGCACTGGCGGTATCCAGGGCGTAGATGAATCCGGAGCAAGCGGCGTTGAGATCGAAACAGGCCGTCGATGTTGCGAGTCCAAGCTTATGCTGAACGATGCACGCGGTTGCGGGCATGGGCAGATCGGGCGTGATGGTCGCAACGACCAGTAAGTCGATATCAGCGAGCTGTAGTTTAGCGTCGGCGATAGCCAAACGTGCGGCGTGCACGGCCATATCGGAGGTCGTTTCGCCGGGCGCGGCAATATGACGTTCACGAATACCACTGCGAGTGCGAATCCACTCGTCTGAAGTCTCTATGCTGAAAGCTAATTCGGCGTTGGTAAGTACGCGAGCGGGCGCGTAAGAACCGGTGCCGAGAATAACAGTGGATACAGAAGATGACATGCGGGCGCGGACGAGAGGGAGCCTCAGAGGGCGTGTGCGGGCGGGGGGGCGGCGATCAGGATCTCGTTGGCGCGGGCGATATCAGCTTCGATGCAGTGATTCATGTCCGCCTTGATAATAGCTCGGGCGGCATAGATGGCACTGCTGATAGCGCGGGCGTTAGAGGAGCCGTGAGCTTTTAAGATGTTACCGCGCACGCCGAGTAGTGGCGCACCGCCGTAGCGCTCGGGATTAATACGTTCTTTAAGAGCGGTAAAGGCGCCTTTGGCCAAGACGGCTCCCGCGGCGCGGAGGGGGTTGGCTTGCAACTCTTCTCGGAGCATGCCGGAGAAAAACTTCACAAGTGATTCCCAGCTCTTGAGCATGATGTTGCCGACGAAGCCGTCGCAGACAACGACATCGACATGGTCGGTGAATACTTGAAAGCCTTCAATGGGCCCGACGTAGTTGATGATATCGCCGATGCGCCGGAGTTGTTCGTTGGTCTCGGTGATCAGGGCATTGCCTTTGCCGTCCTCGGTGCCGATGGTCATGAGACCTACGCGTGGAGCGGAGACACCAAGCATGACGCGGCAATAATGCGAACCGAGAACGGCGTTGTGCACGAGGTGCTCGGGCTTGGCCTCAGGATTTGCGCCAGCATCAATCAAAATAAAGTGTCCACCTTGGCGGGGGATGACAGCGGCGAGAGCGGGTCGGTTGATGCCTTCCATCATACGAAGGCGGAGTGTGCCCCCGGCCATTAATGCGCCGGTATTTCCGCAACTAACAAGGACGCTAGCATCGCCATTTTTGACCAGTTCGATGGCCCTGACCATCGAAGAATCTTTCTTTTTCTTCAGCGCCATCAGCGGTTTGTCGTCCATGGTGACGACTTCCGAGGCGTGAAATATGGAGAGGTTGGGCCCCAGGCTTAAGCCGGCCTGTTGAATCAAGGGTTCCAACAATGCCTGATCTCCAACTAGTGTGATCGGGTCGAGTTGGGGGTCGCGTTTTTGCGCAAGTTTGACGCCAGCGACCACCTCGGCAGGGCCGAGATCTCCGCCCATGGCGTCAACTGCGATGCGACGGGGTGTTCCCGAAGACATATCCTCCGCGGTGGCGGGGCGAGGGAGGGAACGTGAGGCTTAGGCCTCGACGTTGAGTACTTGGCGGCCGCGATAGAGACCGGTCTTAGGGTTCACGCGATGGCGGCGGTAGAGCGTACCATCGACTGGATCCTTGGCGAATTCAGGAGCGATGAAAGCGTTGGCTGCGCGACGATTGGCGCTGCGGCGTTTGGACTGTTTGCGTTTCGGATTTGCCATGTGAGTGGTGAGTTAGGTGTTAGGGGACATCGCTCAAGCGAGTCCTACGAAGTAGTGAAAGGGTCGGAGTTAAGACGCCGAGTTTTGCGCGTCAAGCGCACTTATTGAAGTAAACCACCGGCGAGTAGGACGGTAAGCAGCGCCGCGACTCCCAGCCGGTACCAAGCAAAGGCGCCAAGTCCATGGCGCGTTAGCCAATTAATTAGGAAACGTACCGACAGCCCAGCCGTGATCGCGGCGATCACCGCCCCGAGTGCAACGTGCGACCAGCCGAAAACTTGCAGCATGGCGGCACCACTCTTGTAACTTTTATAAATTGTAGCTGCGCTTAAGGTTAAAAAACCAAGTAGAAAACTAAATTCTGCTGCTCGCCGCGGCTCGAGTCCTGAAAAATAGCCTCCCACGATTGTGGTCATCGATCGGCTTGTGCCCGGCCACAGCGCCAAGCATTGCAGCAAGCCGATGCCAGCTGCTTGGCGAGAGGTCAGTGCGATTGGCTCGGTCGAAACTTGCTTGGAGCGAGCGCTCCGCCGCCACGCTTCCGCATAAAACATCAGGCCCGCACCAGCGATTTGTGCCGCAATGACGGCTGGAATAGAAAATAAATGGGCATCGATCCAGTCGTGAAATAAAAATCCGAATGCGGCCGCCGGTACAAAGGCTATAATTAGATGCTGAAACAGACGTAAGCCACTGGGGTCACGTCCAAGTAAGCCGCGCAAAATCGAGATTAATTGGGCCCAATAAAGTAGCGCGACGGCTGCGATGGCTCCAAATTGGATGACGACGTTATAAGTGTCGGCAGCCAGTTTTACCGTCAACGGAATGCCACCGGGATGTTTTGGAGACGGCGCTCTATACCAAAGAGCTTGCCCTTTGTTATCGACCAGCGGTCGTTCGCTTTCTAGCCCCAAAAAATGGGTCGCGATGATTAAATGTCCCGTGGAGGAAATGGGCAAAAACTCGGTGACTCCTTCGACTACTCCTAGCACCACGGCATCGGTGACGCTCAACTCAGCGGCTGGCGCCGCAGTTGGGTGAGTCGGCGCGGTCGCCGTCGCTGCTTGAGCGGATATTAAGATCGCGGTGATATAAAATAGAAACATTCGCACAGCGGTTTTTTTTCAAGAATGCACGGAATGTGCAAATTTATTTGCGGACGGCGGGGGCCTGCGCTCTTTCAAGTCCGCATGACGGACCTAGCAGCGCTCGCGACCCAACTCCAAGCCCGCCAAGATTTATTACCCGCGCAGATTGAGGGTGCGGCGGCCGCGTTGGCCGAGGTCGAGCAAAGCGAAGAAATCAAAGCAACTTTCCTTACCGCGCTCTCGGCTAAGGGTGAATCGGTGGCTGAGGTGGCGGGTTTTGCGCGAGCGTTTCGTTCCCGTGCAGTAGATCCCGGCGTGGGCGCATGGTCCTCACGTGCGCTAGATATTGTAGGCACTGGCGGCGACCATGCAGGCGGGTTTAACATTTCGAGTTTAGTGGTGCTAGTTTTGGCTAGTGCGGGGGTGCCGGTGATGAAACACGGTAACCGCGGCATCACTTCAAAATGTGGCAGCGCTGATTTATTGGCAGGTTTAGGAGTCGATCTTACTGCGTCGCCTGAGAAATTAAGGCGCGCGTTGGCTGAGCTTGGCTTCGTTTTCTTTTTCGCACCGAATTATCATCCGGCCTTCAAAAATATAGCGCCGGTACGCAAAGCACTGGCCGCGCGCGGCCAACGCACGGTCTTTAATATCCTTGGACCGTTGATCAATCCGGGTCGACCGGCGCATGTGCTGCTTGGCGTATTTGCCGAAAGCTGGGTCGCGAAACTCGCGGGCGCGCTTGATTTGCTTGATTGCTCGGCGGGTCTGGTCGCGCATGGGGTGATCGGACCGGGGCAGGGGATCGACGAATTGACGACGGCGACGCCAAACCGCGTGCGCGGTGCGGGCCGACTTCGTGAACTCGATGAAACGTGGCGCGCGGAAGATTTTGGTTTGGCGGTGGCGCCTTTTGCGCAACTGCAGGGTGGTGATGTCGCAGCCAATCTTGCTTTGACGCAGGCTTTGCTCTTGGGCCGTGGGCCAGACGGACTCGTTGACACCATCTCGTTTAACGCTGCGGTTGCGCTATGGCTGACGGGTAAAACTTCATCCGTGAAAGATGGTCTCGCCGCGAGCCGTGAACTTTTGCTCGGAGGCGCCGTGCGGGCCAAGATTGCGGCGACGCGGGAATTTTACCAATCATGAAGCGACTTTATTTTGGAACCGACGGAATCCGCGGTAAATTTGGCGGACCGGTGATCAATGCTGATTTCGCGTTTCAACTCGGTGGTGCGGTCGGGCAGTGGTTGCAGGCCAATCGCCCGCGTACGGCTGACAACACCGTCTTGATCGGCCGTGATACGCGTAGCTCGGGCGCGCTTTTGGTCGCTGCTGTGGCCGCGGGACTGAAGCAGGCTGGTTGGCAGGTGCGAGATCTTGGGGTGGTGCCGACTCCGGCGGTGTCGCGCGCCGTGAAACAGCGAGGCGCTGCCCTTGGTGTGATGGTGACCGCTTCGCACAATCCTGCCGAGGATAACGGGATTAAATTTTTCAATGCCCAGGGGGTTAAACTCACTGACAACCAAGAGCACGCGATCGAACAGGCTCTTACGCTTGTTCCACAACCTGGCACAGTTTATCCGCAACCTGAGTTACTGAGCGACGCGGGGCCGGCCTACATTGCCGCGGCGAGTGCGCTTTTGCCGGCAGGTGCATTGCAAGGCTGGCGCATTGTACTAGATACGGCTAACGGCGCTACGTGCGCGACCAGCCCGACGGTGTTGCGCGCGCTGGGTGCTGAGGTTGTGGGGATCGGCGATGCCCCCAACGGTTCTAATATTAACGCGAACGTTGGTAGCGAACATCCTGAAGCGCTCGCGGCACGCGTGGTCGTATCGGGCGCGCGACTCGGCGTTGCTCACGATGGCGATGGTGATCGCTGCGTTTTGTGCGATGAGCGTGGTGAGGTGCTCGACGGTGATGAAGTGCTAACCATGCTCGCTACGTACGCTTTGGCGCAAGGGCGCCTCGTTAAGCGTACGCTAGTGGTTACGGTGCAAAGCAATCTTGGCGTCGATGCAGCGGTTGCGGCCGCCGGTGGCCAGGTGCTTCGTACGGATGTGGGCGATCGTTATGTGAGTGAGAAAATGTTGGCCCACGGTGCTATGCTGGGCGGCGAGTCTTCCGGCCACGTGATTTGCGCGGAAGTTGCCCCGACGGGTGACGGCTTAGTGGCGGCGCTCAAGGTTATTGAAGTGATGTTGGCCACCGGTCGGCCGTTATCTAATCTCCGAAAAGTATTGCAGAAATTTCCGCAAGGTACTCTAGCGCTGCGCGTTAAGGACAAACGCCCGCTTGAAACATTGCCGGCTGTGACCGCGGTTATCGCGGAGCTCGAGCATGCGCTCGGGACACGCGGGCGTTTGCTCGTACGCTACTCGGGCACGGAGTCTAAATTACGGTTATTGGTCGAGGGACCCAACGATGCCGTAGTGGCTGAGGGGCTCGCGCGCTTAGAAAAAGCGGTTCGGGCTGATCTAGAGGTTGTTTAGCTCTAGCGTTGACGTGATCGGAACTGGGCGGCTGATTCGAAAAGTATGCCCGAAGTCGCCGTCACCTCACTCGACCCTCGCCATCAAAAACTTATCGATAACGCGCGCATCGCCCTAGATCGCGGCCAGCTCGATTACACACTAGACGCCTGCGCGCAGGTGTTAAAAAGTGCGCCGGGTTGCTTGCCCGTGCGCCGGTTGCAACGCGCAGCTCAATTGCGTGATTTCCGCTCGAAGAATAAATTCATGGCCAAGGCTTTCGGCGGTTTTTCCGGCGGTGGTTTGATGTTTGGCGGCGGCAAAAAAGATCCGGCCAAAGCACTTGAATCGTCCGAGGCGATGCTCGCAAAAGATCCGACTAGCGTCGCGGCGTTGAAACTTTTGGCAGAAGCAGCGTCTGGCTTAGGCTTACTCGAGACCGCAGCGTTTGCGCTCGATGCGGTGCGTGAGTTGGAGCCGGATAATCGAGCCAACTTGCTTTTACTCGGTGAGGCTTGGATTGCGGCGGGCAAACCAGCCGAAGCTGTGAAGACTGCCGATGCGTTGCTTAAGTTGAAGCCAGCTGACGCGGAGGCTCAGAGTTTGTTGCGCAAGGCCTCCGTCGCTCAGACTGTCACCAAGGGTAATTGGGATGCGCAGGGAAGTTTCCGCGACAAGTTGCGCGATGAAGCGCAGTCGATTTCACTCGAGCAAGCCGCTAAGGTCGTCACCGGTGGTGATATGGCCCAGCGTCTAGTCGACGAGGCTCTCGCTCGGGTCCAGGCCGAGCCGACGAATCTTAATCACTATCGCGCAGTCGCTCAGGCCTATCGTCAACTTGGCCGTAGCGATGAGGTCTTGGCTTGGGTGCGCAAAGCGCGTTCTTTGCCAGCTGGTGCGGCTGATCCGTCTTTGGAAAAGGAAGAGTCTGAGTTGCAGACGGCCTTGCTCGATGAGCGTTTGAAAAGCGCGGAAGCGGCGGCAGCATCGCAGCCTAACGATGCGGCACTCTCGGCTGCGTTGGCGACGTCGAAGGCTGAGTTAGCTGCTTGGCGGCTGAATGAAGCCAAGCGCACGGTTGAGCGTTACCCGAATGATTTTCCGGCGCGTTTGGTCCTTGGAGAGTTATTGTTGGCGGCGGGTCAGATTGATGCCGCGCTCGTACAGTTTCAGCAGGCACAAAAAGGCCCCCAGGTGCGTGTGGCGGCGTTGATCGGTCTTGGGCGCGGTTTCAAGTCGAAGAAAATTTTGGATCTCGCGGTGCTGCAATTTACGACTGCGAAGGCGGAATTGGCTGCGATGGATGAAATCAAAAAGGCGGTCGTCTATGAGCTCGCTTCGTGTTACGAAGCGATGGGTAAAGCGGAGGAGGCTATCACTGAGTTCAAACTGATTTACGGCGAGGACATCGGTTACCGCGACGTCGGTGAAAAAATTACCGCACACTACTCAAAATGAAGTGCTCGTTACGGCTGAGTTTGCTGTTGGTTTCGGCTTGCTTGGCTTTTACCGCGGTCGGACGCGCGGCGGAAATAGCCAAGCGTGGTTTGGAGATTTATTGGATCGATTCCGAGGGAGGTGGTTCGACGTTAATTCTTACTCCGGCAGGCGAATCGGTGTTGATTGACACCGGTAATCCAGGAGGTCGTGACTCAGCTCGGATTATTGCGACAGCGCAAGCGGCGGGTATTAAACAGATCGATCACTTAATTGTGACGCATTTTCATGGCGATCATTTTGGCGGTGCCGCGGAAATCGCCCAAGCCCTACCCATCGTTACAATCCACGATAAAGGAATTCCTGAGCGGGACCCGGATGGACGCGCGGCGTCGAGTTTTCAGCTTCAGATCAAACCGTATCGTGAAATCGCGGCGAAGCGGGAGCGAGTTTTACCCGGAACTGTGATCACGTTACGCGAAGTAGCGGGCCAGTCGGTGCCGGTGTTGCGTTGTTTGGCGGTGAATCAGCAGTTTATCGCGGCCACACCTGTGCAGCAGAAAAAAATAGTCGGCAATGACGTGCCGGCAAAACCTCTGGATACGAGCGATAATGCTAACAGCACTGTCTGGCTTTTAGATTTTGGCGGTTTCAAGTTTTTTGATGGCGGTGATCTGACCTGGAATATGGAGGCGAAGCTGGTCGCGCCGTATGACTTGGTCGGCAACGTTGATGTCTATCAAACCAGTCATCATGGCCTCGACGTGAGCAATCATCCGACGCTGCTTAAACAACTCGCCCCGACCGTCGTCGTGATGAACAACGGCGCGCGTAAAGGCGGCGAGACTGGGACGTGGGCAACGTTGCGCGCTACGCCTTCGATTGCGGCGGTTTTTCAAGTGCACCGCAACGTTCGCGTCGGGCCGGACGGAAACACGACATCCGACTTGATTGCTAATTCTAATGAGGCTTGCGAGGGAAACTTGGTGCACTTGGCGGTTGAGGCGGATTGCGCGAGTTACACTGTCGCTATTCCAGCGACGGGTGTGAGTCGTAAATTTGCTACGACGGCGAAATAAGCGAGCTGGCGCCTCAAGCTGAGCTGCGTCCGGCTGCAAAGAGCGCGAGACCGAAGCAGGCGAAGCTACCAGCGAGGCGCTTGAGGTCGGCTTGCTCGCCGAAGAACAGTAATGAGCACATTACCGTGAGCGGTACTTTCAGGTTATTGAGCACGGCGAGCTTTCCGGTGCCGACACGGCTGGCCCCGAGATTCCAGAGAAAGAACGCGACTCCGGAAGCAATTGCGCCGAGATAAATCAGCGTAATAAGCTGTGAGGGCGTAAAATGAATGACGGCCCAATTGGTAGTGATTGCGCTGACCATCGTCGTTATTAAAAAGGCGCCTAGATAAGGCAGGGCGAAGACGGCGGCGTCGCTGGTCGTAGTTGGGACTTGGGCGCGTTCGCGACGCCAGGCGATTTGGCCCGCGGCAAAACAGAGATTGGAGAGTTGCACGAGAACAAACCCGCGAAGCCAGGCGCTGCCCATGTCGCCGCCTTTGGCTACCATCATACCGGCCCCGGCCATGGCGAGGAGCGCAGCAAGGGTGTAGCGTGGTTGCCAGCTGCGGTTAGCTAGGGCGTCAATCAGTACGAGATAGAGAGGTGTCGTAATCGTAAAAAGTCCGATCGCGTAGGCGGGCAAATAAGTAAAGGCGCTCAGATACATCAGATACATGAGACCAAATTGAATGGCTCCGATGATCGCTAGCCGAAGAATAGTCGCGCGGCGCAATCCGCGTGGGCGAAAGAAAGGCAGGAAGACCACAAGCCCCAGGGCGAGACGAATGACGCCAACGGCAGTTGGATCGAGTCCGATGAGTCTGCCTTTAATGAGGCCAGGCGAAAAAGCCCATATGAATGAAACAAGAACGAGGTACGGCATCGAGCGGCTGGTAGTAGCAAACGCAGAAATTTAAGCGGGGAAAAAATAGAAGCGCAGTTATGAGGCGCGGGCTCAAAGACAAATTCAGTCAGATGCTCTCTTAATATGGTTTGTTAGCCTCATCTTTGATGGGCCCTGGACAATTAGGGTCCCAGGCGGCAGGCGTGTGCGCTGAAGCCGGCGCCGAAACTTACGAGCCAGAAATCGCCGCTGTCGGCGCTGGGCTTTTCTTCGCGGAGGGTTTCTTCAAGTGCGAAGAGGACCGAAGGGCTGCTCATGTTACCGTGGTCACGGAGAACCCGGGCGCTGGCCTCTAGGTTGTGGGGTGCGATTACTGGGGCCAAGGCCTCGAGCACGTCGCGTCCACCAGGGTGAGCGACGACTCGGCTAATCTGGCGCGGCCCCCGGGCAGACCAGAGCTCGTGCACGGCGGAAGCGGCGAGTTGAGGTACGTTACGGTCGAGGAGGTTGCGAAGTTTACCCTCGCGGTGTTCGAAGCGAAGTTTGTCTCGATCGCAGGGGCGGTGGAGGGTTTGAAAATTGAAAGCACGCAGGCCGCTGGGCCCGGGTGTGCTGCGCCAAATGGAAGCCGCCGCGCCATCGCCAAAAAGGCACGCGCTGATAATGACCCCAGGATCATCGTCGAGGTAGAAAACAGCCGAGCAGATTTCGACGGCGATGCAGGCGACGGTGGCATTGGGCTGTGCGGCAATGACGTGGCTGGCGGCGCGTAAAGTGGGAATCGCGGCGCCGCAGCCCAGGCCGACAAGATCTTGGAGAAACGCGTCGGTACGTAGGCCGAGTTGTTGGGCGACGTAGCTGGTGAGACCCGGGCAAAGATAGCCTGTGCAGGTGCAGATAAGGAGGGCGTCGAGCTCGCTGGCCTTGAGCTGGGCTTGGGCAAGGGCGGCGTTTAGGGCGCGCGCAGCGAGATCCGGGCCTTGGGTGCGGAAGATGGTATTGAGTTCGTCGGAGCTACGGTCGAAGATTTTTTCAATATCCGGCGCGGCGAAGTGACGAGTAGCAATGCCGTGGTCACCGCGCAGGATGCTGTGGAGGATGAGACGCGAGCGTTTATGGAGGCGCGTGCGGACCACGGAATTTTCCACGATATCCCAGCACTGGCTTTGGGTGAATGTTGCTGGCGGGACCGCGGTTGTTAAGGCGTGAAGAAACATGGATGAAAAGACTTCAGTGCAGGAGCGTGTATAACAGTCGAAGTGGAAGTAGGTGAGCGCGGGCTAGCGCAGCGACGAAGCGCTGGCGATTCGGGGCAAGCAAGAGTGGTTGTAAGCTACGAGCGAGGGCGAGGCGATGCTGGAAACGCCGGCGTAGTGCGTTGTTGGTGTGGTTGCAAGTTACGCTCCAAGATATATCGCTGCGTGCGTAGGCGATGACGTGGGGTAGGGCGGTCTCGGCGCTTTGGAATGCTATGGCCATACCGTTGCCCGTGAAAGGCGGAATGAGTCCTCCGGCGTCGCCAAGACGGATCGTATCCGGTGCGGGTATGACGGATTCATAGCTCAAAGCCGAGATCGCTGAAAACGAGCCGGTTTCGAAGGTGGCGCGGGCGATGCGGTCGGCTAGACGGGGCAGACCGACGGCGTTTAAATAAGCGACGAGCAAGGCCGGTCCGGGTGCGGTCAGATTGCGGCGACGAAAAAGGCCGCAAACGTTGACGGCGCCGGTTTCAACTTTGGCGAGACCGATATAAGCTTCGTCGCCGAGGTGAAGCTCGAGATCTTGCGCGAGGTCCAGGTCATGCACGTGAAATTTTAGGCCTAACCAAGGCGATTCACTGCGGCTTCGGCCGTGGGCTAGAATACGTCCTGGAACTGAATCTGAGTCTATGGCTCGGGTGGATCGGTGCAGCTCACCACCTGCTGCGGTGAAGGCATGGGCGAGGCGAGCATCCAACGTAAAACGGCTAAGTCCGAGTGCGGGAGAGGGGAGACGTTGCGCACAGATCAGTTGTTCGCGGTAAAACCAAGCGACTTGCTGATGTTGCAGCGCGTCCGCGAGCAGGGACTTGAGGCCGAGGCTTTGGACGGTTGCGTTAGAGAGTCCGGTCATAAAATCTCCGCAGACTCGGTGTCGCGGATAATTTCCGGCCTCAATGACGCGCACGGCGATCCCAGCATTTTGAAGAGCGAGACCGAGCGAAAGACCAGCAAGGCCACCTCCGATAATCTCAATCGGCCTAGTCGAACTCATGATCGACGGGTGGCTATTAAACGGTAGGCCCCGAAGATCGAAATTGAGACCCGGCAATCCCAGAGGGCTGGTTCTAATCCTAAGGCGCCCGCGAGCTCGTCGCGGCGAAATCCAGCGGCCACACTAACCAGCGCGTCGTGGCGAGTGACATGGTTGGCGCCGATCAGCGAGGCAATGGATGAGAATAGCACTTGAAAACAGCGATACCGCGCGGGTTCGCAGGCAATAATGACGCGGGCGCTGGTTTTGAACTTAGCTCCTAGGGCAGCAAGTTCAGTGGACGAAAAATGGTGGAAGATGAGGTTGCCGATGACAACGGAGTACAGGGAGTACTCTTTGAAGGTTAAAGCGTCGGTCTCATGCCACGAGCGAGCGGATGGCCAAGCAGCTGGAGGCGGGCAGCGATCCAACGCATCGACGTGGACGCCGTGAGAAGACAGGGCCTGTCCAAGATCACCTGTGCCGGCGCCTAGCTCAAGGATGCGGTCTGCTTTATTGAGGCGACGAGGTAAGTTGCGGACGAACCAGAAGGTATTACCCATTAGCATATTAATGCGGCGAAGGTCACCTCGACTATGAACCGCAGCGGGATCAGCTGCTGGTAAGGCGTCAAGAATCTCGGGTTCAAGCTGGCGAGAAAGCACAACGCAAGGTTGCGCGTTGCGCGACGGCTGTCCAGTGTTCAGGTTTGTTTCCCATGTCCAAGACCGATCATCCCGTAGACTTAATCGCTGAAGCGGCGGAAAAATTTTCTCATCGTCCCTCTTGGGATGAGTATTTCATGGCGACCGCAGTGCTGATGTCCACGCGTTCAAACTGCGAACGTTTGCACGTGGGCTGCGTCATTGTGACCGGGGGCGAACGAAAAAACCGACTCGTCGCGGCCGGCTACAATGGATTTTTACCGGGAACTCCTCATGTGTCGCGTCTGCGTGAGGGTCATGAACAGGCGACCGTCCACGCTGAGCAAAACGCCGTCGCTGATGCCGCGCGCCGTGGGAGTTCGGTCGAAGGTTGCGTGGCTTATGTGACGCACTTTCCCTGTATCAATTGCGCGAAAATTCTCGCAGCCGCCGGTATCGCCGAAGTGCGTTACCGCGAAGATTACCACAACGATCCTCTTGTGGCCTCACTGCTGCTGGATGCAGGCGTTGTAATAGTTAAGCTCTGATGGCCTCTAACGCCCTATTTCTTTAATGTCCGCCCCACGCACAGAACGTGATGAGACCTTGGCCGGAGCGCTTTTATTAGCGCACCCATCATTGAGGGATCCTCATTTTCGCCGTACCGTGATCCTCATGTCGTCGCATAATGCCGACGGAGCGATGGGGGTCGTCTTAAACCGACCGTTGGGCAAGCGTCTCGGTGAGCTCCAGGGGGATTTCGCGCTCGGGCCACTAGCCAGTGTGCCGCTCTGCAGTGGCGGTCCCGTGGAGAAAAAACAACTGGTTCTTGTCGCTTGGGAGACCCAGGAAAACGGCTTCCGTTTGCACTTCGGGATCGAACCTGAACAGGCGACACAATTGCGCGATGTGGAAGACGCTGCTTTACGGGCATTTGCTGGATATGCAGGCTGGACGGCAGGCCAATTGGAAAACGAGTTAGAGCAAAATACGTGGGTAGTCGTCACGGCCCCCCCCGATTTGTTTGAATTGCCACTCGATCATACTCTTTGGTGTAATTTATTGGCGAGAGAAGGGGCTGAATGGCGCCTGCTCGCGCACGAGCCCGAGGAAACAGGACAAAACTGAGGGTTTAGCCTGTGTTTTTGGCCCAGCTGGACAATTCAGTTGACAGAGGCGAAATCGAAGACTGTTTTCACCCGTTTTATGAAAGTTGTTTCCTCCATCAAATCCGCCAAGAAGCGTCACCCGGCCTGCCAGGTCGTGCGTCGTAAAGGCAAAATCTACGTGATCAACAAAGTCGAGCCGCGTTACAAAGCGCGCCAAGGCTAATTAACCCTTTTTTACTACTGTGAAAGCCGAAGGCCATCCCACTCTCAACAACGTCTGCTTCCTGGATATCGGAACCGGTAAACGTTTCCTGACGAAGTCCACGATGAAATCCGCCCGTAAGGAAAACATCGATGGTACTGAGTATTTCATCATCGTCCGCGACGTGACGATGGATTCGCACCCCGCCTACACTGGCGAGAAGCGTCTGGTCGATACGGCTGGTCGTGTCGAAAAGTTCACGAACAAGTTCAAGCGGGTCGCGGCCAAGAAGTAATTCGATCTGCCGCTCCTTCCCAAAGCCCTCCTTTCGGAGGGCTTTTTTGTTGCCCGCTTTCGTCAGGCGCGACCTGTTAAGGCTCAATGGGGACCATGAAAATCATTGCTTTTGACTGCGATAGTACTCTGAGCGCCATTGAAGGCATCGATGAACTCGGACGCAGTCGCGGACCAGCGATTTTTGCCCAAATCGAAGCGATGACGAACGACGCCATGAACGGTCGCCTGCCTGTAGAGGCAGTATTTGGCCGCCGACTGGATATCATCCAACCGCGCCAATCCGATGCGGACGCGGTGGGCCGGCGTTATGTTGAGACCGTGGAGCCTACGGCACGGGCCACCATAGCTGCGCTCAAGTCACGGGGTTGGACCCCCTTGATTATTAGCGGCGGGTTCCGCCCCTTGATGGTTTCCTTGGCTGAGCACCTCGGGATCGAGCGCGTAGAAGCGGTGGATATTTTCTTTAGCGCCGATGGTACGTATAATGGTTATGATGTTACCTATCCGACGACGCGTTCAGGTGGAAAACCGGAGATCGTAGTGTCTTTAAAACGCGAGTTCTCTCCCGCTCAATTTGTGATGGTAGGTGATGGCGCGAGTGATTTGGAAACAAAACCAGTTGTGGATCGGTTTGTGGGATTTGGTCGCTACACGCCTCGTGAGACCGTGCGCCAAGGAGCGCACGATTTTATCTATACGCTGGATTCACTCTTGGAAATTTTATGACGCCGTTGATAAATTTTCCGCTGCAGTCTGATTCTTATCCGGCATTCCGGTCGGCGGGATTACTTGAGGTTTTATTAGCGCGGATTGAAGTGGAACCCTTTAATTTGGTGGCCACGTTGATTTTTCTGCTCGCGATCACGCACACTTTTTTAACCGGTAAGATTCAACATTGGGCTCACGTAGTGCAGGAGCGTCACGCGCGTACCCGGCGTGACCGAACACCGCAGTTGGAGATGAACGAAGATAGTCCGCCTTACGAGGTCAGCTTCATGGGCCAGGCGCTGCATTTTTTTGGTGAAATCGAAGCGGTTTTTGGACTTTGGGCCTTAGTGCTCGCGGGTGCCCTCGTTGGGTTCAAAGGCAGTGACACGGCGATTCATTATATCGCGCATCAGGTTAATTATACGGAGGCGATGTTTGTGGTTATTGTGATGGCGATTGCCGCAACGCGACCGGTTTTGACTTTGGCGGAGCGGGCGCTCTACGGCGTGGCGAGTCTGGGTCGGGGAAAGCCCGTAGCTTGGTGGTGGTCGATATTGATTTTGGCGCCGCTATTGGGTTCGTTTATTACTGAGCCGGCGGCGATGACGATCGCTGCGCTAATGTTAGCGCAGCAATTTTACGAGTTTAAGCCTTCAACGCGGCTCAAGTACGCGACCCTCGCGTTGCTTTTTGTTAATATCTCTGTCGGTGGAACGTTAACGCATTTTGCTGCGCCCCCGGTGTTGATGGTCGCAAGCGCCTGGAAGTGGGGCACTGGGTTCATGCTGACACATTTTGGCTGGAAGGCGGCGTTGGGCATCGTCGTGGCGACGGGATTCACTTTTCTTTGTTTTAGGTCTGAATTACTTGCTCTTAAACCGAGTGCGGAAGCTCAAAAAAAGTCGCCAGTCGTAGCTTCAATTCCACTTTGGGTGACACTCGCACATATCATTTTTTTGGGGTTCGTGGTCTGGATGGCACATTATCCGGTGCTATTTGTGGGGGCATTTTTATTTTTTGTAGGGTTCATGCAGGCCACGGCCCACCACCAGACAAAGCTCGATATGCGGGCTCCTATTTTGGTAGGCTTTTTTCTAGCGGGTTTGGTTGTGCATGGCGGATTGCAGGGGTGGTGGATTGAGCCTGTCCTAAAAAGTCTGACGGAGGTGCCGGTTTTTTTTGGCGCGACTATTTTGACGGCGTTTAATGATAACGCGGCTATAACTTATTTGGCGACCTTGGTGCCCGGATTCACGGACGGAATGAAATATGCGGTTGTTGCGGGGGCCGTAACTGGAGGTGGCTTGACGGTGATTGCCAATGCTCCCAATCCGGCAGGGCAGACGATCTTGAAACGTTATTTTCCAGAGGGCGTCGCTCCGCTACATCTTTTCATCTGGGCTTTGCCTCCCACGATCATCATGGGCCTAAGCTTGATGTTGTTCTGAGGTCTCGAGGTGCTGCCTGATCGAGTAGTTCAACAACGAGCCCGCGGTTGTTTTTAACTGAGTGCTTTGACCAAAATCTTGGCGTTGCGACCGCTGTCTTCGTAAAGTTTGAGTCTTGCTTCAGGTAAAACGTCTTTGGTCGCTTCTTCAAAACCACATACGTTGGAGAAGAAGCCGAAGCTTTGGGTGGAGAGTGCGATGACCCCAGTGACGCCACGCTCTTTGGCCTGGAGGCAGGCGTATTCGACCATTTTTTTACCGATGCCACGATTGTGGTAAAATGGCAGCACGTATAGTGAGCCGATTTCAGCGAGCTGAGGTTTGTCGGGGTAAAAATAGAGGGTTACGCAGGCGATGATATTTTCGTCGATTTCGAAAACGAAAAACTGATCGATGTTTTTCTCGATGGCTTGCTGGGTGCGGTGGAGCAACTCCTCGCGCTTCACGGCGGCACGAGTTAAGTTGTAAATAAGCCGGACGTCGCGTTTCGAGGCTTTGCGGATTTGTTGGTAGTCGTTACCATAAACGAGAGAGCCGACGCCTTCATTGGAAAAAATCTCGTTGAGCAAACCGTCAAAAATGCGGCCATCGACGATATGGACACGTGGGGTTCCGGTCTCGATAGCTTTGACCGCGTGAGCGGCTTTGCTACGCACGGGCTCGGAGATTTGCTCGGGCTGAGTGGCGAGGATTTTGGTCAGTGCTTCGACAGAAATTTCTCGGCGGACGCTGCCGTTAATCTCAAGGCCGGCGTGGGGCGTGAGGTAGATAATCTTGGTGGCGTGCAGCGATTCGGCGACTTCCGCGGCGAGCAGGTCAGAGTTTACGCGTAGAGATTTTCCATCGGGACCAAAGGCGATGGGTGTGATCAGCGGAACAACCTGTTGGGCGATGAGTTCGAGGATGAAGTCTTTGTCGATGCGCTCAACTTTGCCGGTGAGCAATTGGTCCACGCCACGGATGATGCCGAGAGGCAGCGCACGTACGGCATTGGTGATTACGGCCTTCAGGGAATTTTGGGTGAGTCCTTCGAGGATAAGATGGGATACGCGTGAGCCGGCGCGGATGGACAGATCAAGCGTGGCAGCGTCGGTGATTCCGGTGCCGTCGTTGTTGGTGATGGCGACTCCGCGAAGTTCAGACAGCTCTTGGACTTGGTGGCCGATGCCGTGGACGAGCACGATCTTGATGCCAAGACTGCGTAATACGGCGATGTCGACTAGCAGGTTACTAAAATTTTCGTCCGCGATGATGGCGCCATCGATGGCTATGATGAAGATCTGGCCTTGAAAACGGGGAACGTATTTAAGGATGCCGCGCAGATCGTTAGGTTTGATCGTGGTAGCTTGGGCGGGAGCGGAAACCGCGGGCGCGGAGGGCGGGAGGGTGGGGCCGGGGCCATTGCTCATGGAAGTAGCGTGATTTGCGACGAAGCAGCGGGCGGCGTCAATGCACTTGCACGGTCCAACTGCGGGAGGTGTGTTCACCGACAACTACGGCACGGTAGGCGCCGGGTTTTAAAGTGCCGGCTGGAATGGTTACTAAAACGACGCTATCGCGACTGCGGGCCATGAGACCACCGTCGAGCTGTTCAAAAGTCGGAAGTAATGTGATCACGTTATCCCTAAGGTAGAGCTCGGCGCCGGACAGTTGGCGTTTGTTGTCCGCCAGGGTGCAGGTGAACTCGATCGGATAAGCGAGCAGCGCGCTGACAGATGCCGGCGCGTAAACTCGCGTGATTTCAGCGGGTAGCAGAGGAAGATCGAGCAACGACGGTCCTAGGTCGGAGCCTAAGCCGCCCGGCGCCGCGATGCTGGCTGCGCTAGTGTGTACGGAGCCGGCTTCAGCTGGGCGCTGCGCAGTCAAAATGATGCGTTGAAACCCTGCGGAAAGGAGCCGGAGCACGCCCGCGCGGTTTTTGGTGTCTTGATAGGGTAAATACGAAGGCGTGGTCTTGCGGTAGCGCAGGGTTACGTAAGTATAGCCGGCCAGGCTGACTACAATTACTAGGGCGACCCATTTCATGGGCCAAGGTTTACGATGGGTAGAAGAGCCGGACATAGACGATAGAGGGCGATTAACCTCGGAGTCGGCTAGACTCGCAAATAAATTTGCGCATAGGCGGGCGTCTCGCTTCGTTACGAGGCTACATGAAATTCTGGTCCCAGTATTTTGTCCCAACACTTAAGGAAAGTCCCGCGGATGCCGAGATCGCTTCGCATAAGCTGCTCGTGCGCGCGGGGCTCGTACGCAAACTTGGTGGTGGGCTTTACACCTACATGCCTCTTGGGCTGCGGGTGATGCAAAAGCTCACTCAACTCTGCCGTGAGGAGATTGAGGCGGGGGGGGGCATTGAGCTCTGGATGCCGCACGTGCATCCCGTGGAAAATTGGGAACAGGGACCGCGCTGGGCGGCTGCGCGCGAGATCATGTTCCGCACCGACAGCGCCGGTGCCGGCAAGGGCCGAAGCAAAGAACCTGAGTTTGTACTTGGGCCAACCCATGAAGAAGTGATCACGCCGCTCGTTAAACAGGAGATCACCAGCTACCGTGATTTGCCCAAGAATTTTTTCCAGATAGCTACTAAGTTCCGTAATGAGATTCGCCCACGATTTGGTCTCATGCGCGCGCGAGAGTTCGTGATGATGGACGCGTATTCTTTTGATGCTGACGATGAGGCGGCGGTGAAGAGCTACTTTGCAATGAAGACCGCCTATGAGAAGTTTTTTAAGCGCGTTGGAATTCAGGCGATCGCAGTCGAAGCCGATACTGGTGTGATGGGTGGCAGTTTTTCGCACGAATTCATGGTGCCGGCAGAAATCGGCGACGATGATGTAATTTACAGCGAGTCTGGCTATGCGGCCAACCGCGAGAAAGCTACCAGTGCGCTTGTGCCCAAAGATCTCGTTGATGCGGCGCCGGTTGGGGGGATTGAGGAATTCGCGACTCCCGGCGTCGTTACGATTGCCGCATTGGCGGCCGCGCCTTACAATGTCGCCGGAGATCAGCAGTTCAAAACGCTGGTCTTCATCGGTGATGGCAAACCATTCATCGTCATCCTTCGCGGTAGTGATGAATTGGAAGAAGCGAAACTTGGTTCTCTAGGTTTCACGGTTTTCCGCGCAGCGACGGCAGAAGAAATCGAGCCAGTATTAGGCGCGAAACCGGGTAGCTTAGGAGCAGTAAAGGGTACGATTAAAAACACTGCGGCTTTGGCCGGTGTTTTTGCCGACCAAGCCATACGACTGATCGGCAACGGTACGACGGGTGCCAACAGAGATGGCTATCATCTGCGAAACATTAACGTAGGGCGTGATCTTGCGATTACGAAGTTTGGCGATTTTCGTCGAGTTCGCCCGGGTGAGCCGTGCCCGCAATCTGGCCAACCGCTTCAGGTGCGTCGCGGCATCGAAGTGGGGCATATTTTTAAACTCGGCACGAAATACTCGGAAAAATTTGGCGCGGTCTACACGGATGATCAGAAGCAGTCTCATCTTATGGTCATGGGCTGTTACGGTATCGGGATTAGCCGTACGATGCAGGCTGTGATTGAGCAAAGTCATGACGCCGATGGTATCGTCTGGCCCTGGAATGTGGCGCCCTTTCATGTGTTAATCTGTCTACTCGATCCTGATTCCGCTGAAGCTATGAATTTAGCGAAGAAACTCGCGGCGGCTGCCGAGAGTGCCGGTGCAGATGTCATTATCGACGACCGAGCGGAGCGGCCAGGCGTCAAGTTCAAGGATGCTGACCTCATCGGTATTCCGCTTCGAGTGACAATTGGTAGTAAAGGCCTCAAAGATGGTATTGTGGAGTTGAAGGCGCGTAATTCCAAAGACGTCGCCAAGATTCCGCTTGCTGGGATTGAAGCGCATTTGGCCGCTATGGTAACGGAGGCAAAACACAAGGTTTCATGATCGTATCTAGCGTCAAATCCTCGCCTTCAACTGAGACGTTGAGTCGCACTGAGCTGCAACTCAGCGGAGTCTGGCGTGTCGTCGTTTTGAATGACCCAGTTAATCTCATGTCTTACGTAATGATGGTTTTTAAGAAAATTTTCGGTTTCAACGAAACGGTCGCCCGCCGGCATATGCTGGAAGTGCATGAGCAAGGTCGATCCGTGGTTTGGAGTGGATTACGCGAAAAAGCGGAAGCGTACGTGTTCACTTTGCAGCAATGGCATCTGACTGTAGTCCTCGAACCTGATGAAACGCATTGAGGTCAAATTAAGTCTATCGATCGTCGCGCCGCTGCTTGATGTGATCCGTCTCCTTGTGGACGGGTTAAGCGAAAAGCTCGCGGCGCCACAAGAATTGGGTGAAGTTGATGATGATTTTCGTGATGCATGGCTGGCAGAATTGATTTCGGGTCAAACGGCGGATGTGAAGGCTTTGTTAGCGTTGTTTGATGAAGAGTTTTTCCGCGAAGGAATCGTCGCGTTTGATGAAGATAACGCCGAACCGATAGTGCGGGCCTGCGTGGCGGTTCGGCTGCGGTTGCGCGAGGTTTATTTACGTGTCTTGGGTGACGATGCGCTCGAAGGTGGAGACGTTCAGATCGAGGACTTGGCTGAAGATGTCAGGAAGGCGTTTATGTGTTACCTCTTTTTGGCTACGGTGCAGGAATTGATTATACAGCACCTTGATTCAAGTATCATCGAATCCTGATTCGGCATTTGACGGCGGAGTTGTGCGACCTAGTTTATGCCGTGACACCCTGCAGTGTTCGAGGTGCTTTCAATAACTGCTCTTTGCCTTAGAATTATTACGGGAACCAAGACCGTCGCGGAAGATGCTAGGCCGTAAATCGGAAAGCAGACGCTGCGGAGGAGGTGCCCACCTTAACCTAAAAAGGTCCTGAGCCTTTGGGCATACGGCACAGGCGGGGTGTCGATTTTTCCAAACTGCTATGAACCCAACTATCTATCACATCTTCCATATCAGCTCTTTGCTGGTTCTTTTTGGTTACACATTTTACGCTTTTGCGGCTCCAGCCGAGTCGAAGCGTCGCGTGATGATGATTACGGGTATCGCTAGTCTGATCGCTTTAGTTGGTGGTTTTGGCCTGCTGGCTAAACTGCATTTGGGTTTCCCAGGCTGGATCATCGTTAAATTTATTTGCTGGTTAGGTTTATCTGCGATCTCTGGCTTTGCCTATCGTAAACGCGAGCAATCCTGCGTGTTAATGATGCTCGCTTTGATTTTGGCGATTACGGCAGTGGTGATGGTCTACGTGCGTCCGTTCTGAATGAGCCTGCACAGATGACCGAGACGCTCTGCGGCGTCTGGGTGGATGACGTTGGTTTAGTCCATGTTTCCCTCGCTACACCCGACGGCGCTCGAGTTGAGAGGACAGATGTGCTGCGTCCTTTTGCTTGGCTCAACGGCCCGCTGGATGGTGTTTCAACTGGGGTAAAAATCGAGGACCTACGCGGAGGGGCTCCTTATGCGCGACTTGCACATGCCGAGACCCTTGAAGCCTATGAGGCTTTTATCAAACGTGCGAAGGCTGATGTTGGGGTCGATGCGGTACGGCCGTTGGAAAATCAATTTCTCATCCAGCAACGCGCTCGCCTTTACCGTGATTTGAATTTTGGTCAACTGCGGCGCTGCCAGTTGGATATCGAGACATCGTCTGCCGACGGATCCTTCAGCGATGCCAGTAAGGCTGAAGATCGGGTATTGGCGGTTGGTTTACGCTGTGCGGGTAAGAATCGCTTATTGACACTCGTGGATGCGTCGGACGGCGCAGAAAAAGCCCTATTGCTCGAACTCAATACCGCCTTAGCTGAGATTGATCCTGATGTGATCGAGGGGCATAATATTTTTAAATTCGATCTCGATTTCCTCCGTCAACGCGCCCGTCGGCACAAGGTTCCCTGCGCCTGGGGACGCTTCGGACAAAAAGCTTCATTTCGTAATAGTCGCCTCAAAGTCGCTGAGCGCTGGATCGATTTTCCACGTTGTGATCTGCCGGGCCGCACAGTGGTGGATACGTATTTACTGGTTCAACTTTACGACGTAACTACGCGAGAACTGACGGCCTACGGGCTCAAGGACGTGGCCATTTATTTTGGCATTACGGACGAAGATAGTGACGAGCGTACATACCTCGATGGCGGAAAGATCGCGGAAACATTCTGGGCGGATCGAGCTAGGTTTTGTGCCTACTTGGAGGATGATTTGCGCGAGACTCAAGGATTAGCCGATTTGTTGCTGCCGACCTATTTTGAGCAAACGCGGACGTTTCCGATTTTGCTGCAAGAGGCGACTTTACGTGGGACCACGGCGAAGATTGATCTGTTGTTTCTCGAGGAATATTATCACCAACGCCAATCTGTCCCGGTGCCTCAGGATACCGCAGCTTTTGAGGGTGGTTTCACCAAAAGTTATCAGGAAGGAGTTTTTAAGCATGTGCTGCATTTTGATGTGGCCTCGCTTTATCCGAGCCTGCTGCTCAGTATTGCCCGAAATCCGCGCAATGATTCGCTTGGCGTTTTTATTCCGCTGCTCAAATCACTGCGTGAGTACCGGCTCAAATTTAAATTGCTTGCGCGTAACGCCTCTACCGCTGACGAGCGCGCGGAAGCGCAGGCGCGTCAGACCGCGTTCAAAATTCTGATCAATTCGTTTTATGGTTATCTGGGGTTTTCCGAAGCGCGATTTTGTGATGGTGAACTTGCTGCGGAAGTGACCCGGCGAGGTCGTGAGTTATTGCAGGCACTGATCGAAGAGTTTTCGCGCCGCGGCTGTATGATTCTCGAGGCCGACACGGATGGCATTTATCTTTCTACAGAAAAATATTTTTCAGAGCCCGAGCGCTTACTTGCATGGGTTGCACCGACGTTGCCGCCCGGAATCGAGCTGGAATACGACGGTCGTTATGCGTTGATGTTTTGTTACAAGGCCAAGAACTACGCACTCTACGACGGAAAAAAAGTAACCTTGCGCGGCAGTGCTCTTCGCTCACGGGGTATTGAGCCGTACCTCAAAAAACTGACACGGCAATTGCTGCGCTACCTGGTGGGAGCGGAAGCGGTGTCCCCTCTGGCTTTGCTGGAAGACTATCGACGCTTACTGTCCGCTCGCGCCTTGCCGATCAACGAAGTAGCCAAAAGTGAGTCGCTCAGTATGAATCCTGATGCCTATCAGCGGTTCATCGCGGAGGGTGGTAAACCTCGTCGCGCCTCCGCTGAGGCTGCGCTTAAAATGAACCCGCGGCCACGCATGGGCGAACGAATCGCTTATTACATCGCGCCAAAACAAAAAGGACAGACAAGTGATTGGCAGCGTGCGCGACCGGTTGAAATGTTTGATGCTTTGAGTGCGCCGTATGATGAGAGCTATTATTTGGAAAAAATTGATGATTGGGTTGAACGTTATGGAAAATTTATCGGCGCTAAGCCTGCTGGTGACGGCCAAGGAGATTTGCTGCTATTATGAAGCCTCATATTTTCACCCCGAGAGTCGTTCCATTCTGGTTGTTGCTGACCGTGGTAGGTCTCTTACCTTTTGCTGCTTATGCGCCGGCTCTGAGCGAGCGTTATGGATTTCGCGACGACTATTCGACGCTGCGTGAGTCACAGGATGACGTGCGTACGACGTTGAATTTTTGCGCGTCGCAAGGGCGTCCCTTCTATGGCTTTTTTCTGGCTCGCGTCTGCAATGTTGTAGAAGAGGTAGACAATCTTGGGTATCTGCGGGCGATCGGCGTAGCGCTAACGAGTGTCGTGGCTATACTCATGACCTGGGCTTTGCATCGTCGGATAGGTCTTCAGGCCGAACTAGCCGCAGCGATTGGCTTGTTGGTAGCGCTCTTGCCATCAGCGCAAGTAAAAGTGGCCTGGGCGATTTGTGGTCCCCATATTTTTGGCGGAGTATTTGGCTTAAGCGCTTTTTTGCTGGCTGATACTCCGAAGCATAAAAGATTCTGGCCCACGCTTGGCGCTGTGCTGTTGGTCATCTCTGGTGCGCTTTTCTATCAGAGCGATGTGATGCTATATCTTGTTCCCGTGGTGGCGGCGGGGATTTTTTTTGAAGGCCGACATGATGGGCGTTGGGCGCTACGGCATGGGCTGATTTTATTTGGTGGGTTGGCCCTCGCTTTTCTCGTTATCAAATTGCTCTTTGCTACCGGAATTTTTCTCGCCTCAAAACGAGTGAGTCTGGAGTCCGCGCCGCTCTCAAAAATGGTGTGGTACGCACAACATAATTTACAGGAAGCTTTTGGGCTTTTGGTGGTTCGTGACGTTGCCAGTCGTACCGCATACGGCTGGAGGTTGGTTGTGAGTTTGAGCGTGTTACTTACACTTTGGGGTGGTTGGAGCGCGTGGCGACGTGGACGCGCAAGCGGCGGGATCTGGTTTGGCGCTCTAGTGTTGGGTCTGCTGCTAGCTGGAAGTGTCACTCTGATCGCAAGCGAGCGCTGGGCCACATATCGTACTCTTTGGTCTCTGGCGGCGGTGGTTTGGTTACTTGTGCTCAGACCATTCCCCGTTTTACCAAAATGGCTGCGACGGCTTTTTCTAGTGAGTATCGTGATCATCGCGGCAATCGGCGCTTATTGGAACACGCGTTATCTTTTTGCCGAGCCGCAAGCGGAGGAGTTGGCAATTATCGAGCAGGCGGCTGTGCGCGTGGCAGCCTTAAAATCGCCCCGCATTTTGTTGATTTTAGAAAAAGCCGGTGAATCTCGCGCCCCGTTACGATGGCTTGATGAGTTTGGCTCCAATTCTTCGGACTGCGAATGGAGCCCCAAGGAGATGCTCCGCGTAGCATTGCGAAGTCAGGGTGCAGCTGGCGTTGCTGCGGAGCGGGCGATGCGCTTTAAGTCGAGTTTGGATCGGCCTGCTGATACCTCGGCTTACGACGTTGTGATCGATATGCGCCTCGAAAGCCCGCCTTAAAACAAAGAGCCAGCCTCTTAAGAGGTACCCTGGCTCTCCGAGTTGTGAGGTGTTCAGCTCCAGCTGATATCCGTCTTTGAAAACGGTAGCTGCCGGATACGTTTCCCGGTGGCGGCGAAGATCGCATTGGCCACTGCAGGGGCGAGTGGCGGCAAGACCGGTTCGCCGAGTCCGGTGGGCGGGTTGTCGCTTTGTAGAAAGTGACACTCGATTTTCCTGGGTGCGTCGGGCATGCGGAGGAGTTGATATTCGGCAAGGTTGGCCTCGACGATGCGACCGCGCTCGATGTTCAGCTCTTGGCGCCAGGCGGCGCTGAGACCGTCGACGATGGAGCCTTCAACTTGGTTTTCCGCACCGCTGAGATTGACGATTTGCGAGCCGACGTCGGCGACGCAAATCACTCTATCCACGCGGAGTTCGCCGGTTTTGGAGACGGTTACTTCGGCGACTTGGGCTATGTAGCCTCGGTGACTAAAGTGAAACGCTATACCTTGACCCTGACCCCGGGGAAGTTTTTTGCCCCAGCCAGATTTTTCGGCGACGAGTTTGACCACCGCTTTCATGCGCGCGGCATTATAGGGCGTACCGCGCTCTCCGGTGCCAGGAACAGTGCCGTGATCCCCCAAAATTTCGAGACGCACGGCGAGGGGATCGCGGCCGGCGGCGTGGGCGAGTTCATCGATAAAGCTCTGATAGACGAAAGCGAACACACAACTGCCGGGTGCGCGCCAAGGACCCATGGGCATGCTGTTATCGATCACGCTGCTGAGGCCTAAGTGATTAGGTATAAATCGGCTAGGGAATTCATCCGCGCTGAGTCCTCCCGCAAAAAGGACTGTGTGATTACGCCACGCAGTGATTTTTCCGGAGGCGTCAACGCCGCCCTTAAGGAAATGTAAACCGCCCGGGCGAAAATGATCGTGTCGCAGGTCGTCTTCACGCGTCCAGGTGAGTTTGACCGGGACCCCGGCCTTCTGGGAGATGGCGGCGGCCTCGATTACAAAGTCAGCGCTGAGACGGCGGCCGAAACCTCCACCGGCGCGGAGGATGTGAACGATTATGTTGGTTTTGGGAATGCCTAGGACCTTGTTGACCATGTCGGCGCCGGCACCGGGGTTTTGCGTGGGCGCCCAAATTTCAGCGTGGTCGGTGCTCACACGAGCCGTGCAATTTTGTGGCTCGAGATTGGCATGGGAGATAAACGGATAGGAATAAGTTCCCTCGACGGTTTTGGTTGCCGCGGCAAAAGCGGCGTCGATGTCGCCATCTTTGCGCACAACGTTACCCGTAGCTTTGGCGGCTAGGGCTTGGGCCTGCTGGGTGAAGTCATCCCAGCTATCGTTAGCGTGGGAACCCTCGTTCCAGACGATCTTGAGTTGGCGCCGGGCTGAGAGAGCAGCCCAGGTGGAATCTGCGATAATGGCTACACCAGGCATAAGTCCACGCAAGTCGCTGGTACCTTCGAGGATGAAGGCGTCTTTTACGCCTGGGAGGGTTTTGATCCGGTCGAGATTAGCGGAGACAACCTTGCCGCCGAAGACGGGGCATTTTTCATACACGGCGTAGGCCATGCCAGGTAGTTTGAAATCTAGGCCGAAGAGACTTTGTCCGGTGACAATCTTTTGATTGTCCACACCGCTGATGCGTCGGCCAAGTAATTTGAAATCTTTTGGGTCTTTTAGGATGGCTTTCTTAGCGTCGGGAACGGGCAGGGTCGCCGCCTTGGCTACGAGGTCGCGGTAGGTGAGGGAGCGTTTGCTGGCGTGGTGGTGAACAACAGCTGCTTCAGCTACGCACTCGCTGGCGGGTACGCCCCAATTCTGGGCTGCGGCCTCGACGAGCATGATACGAGCGGTGGTTCCAAGTTGGCGAAGGAGCGAGTAAAACGTGGGAGTTGAGGTGCTGCCGCCTGCGGCTTGGCTGCCGTAGATGGCGTTGAGATCGGCCATTTGTACGGTTACGGATTGCCAAGGCGCTTCGAGATCCTCGGCGAGGAGCATTGGGAGCGAAGTTTTTACCCCTTGGCCGGAGTCGGGGCGTGGTGCTATGAGGGTAATTGAACCGTCGAGACCGAGTCGGATGAAAGCGTTGGGCGTGAAGTCGCCCGCAGGCGCGGTCTTGGCAATTTCGGCGGCCTGGAGCTCACCTGTGGATTTTAGAAATGAGCCGAGGATTAGGCCGCCGCTGGCGACGGACGTTAGCCGTAGAAAATCTCGGCGGTCGAGCGCGGGCATGGTGGGAGGCGTAGGGGCTTCGTAAGGGTTCATTTGGTTGCCTCCTTTGAGTGAGTCGCGGTGGCGAGTTCGGCGGCGCGATGAATGCCGGCCCTGATGCGAAGGTAGGTGCCGCAGCGGCAAAGGTTGCCGGCCATGGCGTTGTCGATATCTTCGTCCGTAGGCTGAGGATTATCGGCAAGGAGGGCGGAAGCAGTCATGAGTTGGCCGGCTTGGCAGTAACCGCATTGGGCTACATCAAGTTCACACCAAGCTTTTTGCAGGGGATGTGTGCCGTCGGCAGAGAGACCCTCGATGGTGACCACGGGCTTGCGACCTAGGCCAGAGATTGGGGTCATGCAGGCTTGGACGGGTTGTCCGCCGATATGCACGGTGCAAGCGCGGCATTGGCCGATCCCGCAGCCGAATTTAGTGCCGACGAGGTCGAGGTGATCGCGCAGAACCCACAAAAGAGGGGTCTCGGGAGCCACGTCCACGGTGCGGGACTGGCCGTTAACTTGGAGGGTGAACTTAGCCATGGTAATAAATTAGTGGTATGGGCTGGGGGTAAGAAAGACGGATCACAACGGTGGGCGTCACACTTTAGTGGGTGGCCGTGCTATGCGGCGAGTAACCCAGTCAATGACGGCGTTGTCATCAGCCTCGAAACGCCAAACGAGATTTAGAAACTCGTGGGGGAGGATTCGGTGCTGTTTGAAAAATGCGCGATCTCCGCCGCAGCCGTACATCAGGGCGGGAGGTAGTTCGCCGCGTAGTTTGGCGCGGGTCTTGGGCAGAAGGCGGGGGAGCCAGGAAATTCCGCGGACAGCATCTGACTTGGCTGGCAGGGTCGCCGGATCGAGTGTTTTTTGGGAGGGAAGCGAGTTTTGTGCGTTATGAAAATAATCGCGACGAACAAGCTCGATGGCGTGGGCTTGATCGTAACTTGGTTCGCCGTAGCCAGCAAGATCATCTACGTAATCGTAAAGGTGCTGCGCGTTAATGCCGTTGGCCGTTAGGAAAGCGTTATCGTCGGGGGAGAGTAGCGTAGTGGGGGTGGCGTCGCCTCGGGCAAAACGAGTTGTGGCGCGGTCATATACAGCGCGAAATCCAGTGGAGAAATCGTAATGATTCATGATGGGCGTAAATAGAGATAACGGATGAAACTGGTCTCTCTTGGCAAGACGTAGCGGTGGAAAAACCTAGGTGTAGAGAGTGGGGTAAAATTAATCGGCCGGGCGGAAGTCGATCAGGCGTTTGAAGCGATCCACTTCATGTACGACAACATCAAGGCGTGTGTTCAGTGTGTAGAGCTTCTTGGAACGCCGACCGCTAAGTGTTTGAGTCGATTCATCGAATGAGTAAAAATCTTCGCCCAAGGTATCGACCGAGATAAATCCGAAGGTCATTGATTCTACTAGTTCTACAAAAAAGCCATTCCGGCGGACGTCGGTGATTACGGCGGCAAAACGGCTGCGAGGTTTGCGGTCGAGTTCACGCTCGAAAAATTCGAGAATCTTGATTTTAACACTCTCTCGTTCTGCAAGTTGAGAGTTTTGCTCGGTGAGGCTGATATGTTCAGCGAGGCGTTCCATGCCGGCGGCACTGTGCAGGGTGTCGCCTTCCGGTTGTGGGGCATAACCTTCATGTTGCACGAGATAGTGCTGGAGTACGCGATGTACGATCAGGTCGGCGTAGCGCCGGATGGGAGAGGTGAAGTGGGTGTAATCTTTTTTATGTAGGCCGTAATGGCCGTCGGCGGTGTGGCGATAGACAGCTTTTTGCAGGCTACGCAGCAGCTGCGTGCGCAAGGTGTAACCCTGCGGATGATCGGCGAGAATCTTAAGGAGGCGCGTGACTTCTTTGCGGTGTGAAAGATCGCCGACTTGGATTTTGAAAGTCTCTAGAAGTAGACGAAATTCTCCGAGGCGCTCGGCGTCGGGGTCGTCGTGGGCGCGGTAAAGTGAGGGTAGTTTTTGCGTGCGCGTGAGGTGAGCGACAGCTTCGTTGGCGGCGAGCATGAACTCTTCGATGAGTTGATGGCTTTCGTCGTGTTCGATTTTTTCTAGGCGATCGGAGTAGCCTTGCTCATCGACGAAAATTTTCGTCTCGGGCATATCGAGGTCCAGACTGCCATGGGCCATGCGATCGGCGCGAAGACGAGCGGCAATTTTCCAAAGTGCGCGAATCCAAGTTTGCAGGTCTTTAAGTTCGGCATCGCTGAGATCTCTTAGGGCGCGCCCCGTGGAGCCGGTTTGATGTTTGGGCGGTAGGGGCAGATCACGAATTTTTTGAAGATCATCGGTGAAAAGAAAGGCGTAGGCCTGTTTGTAGGTCAGGCGCTTGCGGGAGCGGATGATGGTGTTAGCGAAGCTGGCGGGCTTAGGCTTGCCGTTTTTGGCAAAGGTGAGAAACACGGCCTTGCACAGACGATCTTGCGCTTCGATGAGCGAGCACAGGCCGTTGGAAAGTTTTTCCGGCAACATCGGAATTACGGTTCCCACAAGGTAAGTGGAGTTGCCGCGCGCTTGTGCTTCTCGATCGAGGGCGGTGTTAGGGCGGACGTAACTGGAAACATCAGCGATATGAATGCCAATGCGTGTGTCTCCTTCAGGGGTGATTTCGTAGGAGAGTGCATCGTCAAAATCTTTGGCGTCGTCAGGGTCGATCGTGAAGACGGGTATTTCGCGGTAATCGACCCGGCCGGCTGCATCTTTGGCCGGGACGCGGTCAGGTAGGGTACTCGCTTCGTGTTCGACATCGGCGGGGAAGCTGGTGGCGAGATTGAACTTTTCGTAGATACCTAGGAGCTCAGCTCGGGGTTCGTGGGTGCGACCGAGGCGTGTGGTGATAGTGCCGGTGAGTTGTTTTCGGCGGTCTATCCAGTCGTCGAGTTTTACGACGACTTTGTCGCCAACGGTAAATTCGACCGTAGAGGGTTGAATGAGGATAGATTGAATGAATCGTGGATCGTCAGGGGTAACGATAAAGGATCGAGCTGAGCGTATGACGTTGCCAACAACCGAGAATTTATCGCGGGTGATGATGCGAGTGACGCGGCCGACCGTTTCTCCTGGGCGACGACCAGTGGCACCGGGATAAGCGCGGACGGCGACGGTATCGCCTGGAAGTGCGACACCTGTGTCTTCAGGTGAAATTTGCATCGCAGGTGTGTCGGGGCCGCTTGGTGCGTTGGCTAGAACGACAAAGGCGGATCCACCGGCACGAAACTGGATGCGTCCGTAAAGCTCCCGTGGATCGATGACAACGGCGGGTGAGGTTTTGCCTTGGGGGCGAGTGACGGTCGTAGCAGCTGCGCTGAATTTAGATTTTTTCTTATCAGGCCGAGGAGTAGATGCGATAGGTTTGGTGATGAATACTTCGGTGGGCGAAATCGGGGTTAAGCCACCTCGGGTCATGGGTTGGAAAATGGGCCGAGCTTCGATTTTTTGATTTTTAACATGAGCTTTGAATCGCTCTTTTAAATCGGGTTTAGGCTTTCCGATCGGGCGTGAGTTGAGTTCGACTTTACCGCCTTCGCTGAGGCGGATCTCACGAGTTTTTACTAGTTGGCGAATTTCGCTAGCGAGCGCGGCGCTGTGCTTTTTATTGAGGCCAAGTAAGCGGCCTAATATAAAATTATTAGCTGGGCGATAATCCGGTTCACTGAGTTTGGCGAGGAGGCGTTCGCGAAGGGTCATTTTAAGAGTAGTTGGCGCTGAGCGCGATCCAAGTTTCTGATTGGCCTAGGAAACCGTCGTGTGTAGCTTCGGGCGATGAAAATCGTTCATGCAGCCAGCGAGCTGTTTCCTTACATCAAGACCGGCGGTCTGGCCGACGCGGTCGGAGCTTTGACGAGTGCATTAGCCGACAAGGGACATGAGATTTCCGTATTTTTGCCGGGTTATCGTGTGGCGCGTGAACATGGGGACGCGGCGCGGGCCGCATTGAAATTAAGGCTTAAAATCGAGATGGGCGACCAATTCATGTCCGGTGAGACCTGGGCTTTTTCTCCACGCAAAAATCTCACGGTTTATCTGATTTGTCGTGACGAATTTTATGATCGTCGAGCGCCTTATGGTAACGGCGAACGTGATTTTGAGGATAATGCTGATCGTTTTATATTTTTCTGCAAAGCCGTCGTGGAAACGATGCGTTTGGCGGATTTGCGGGCCGATATTGTGCACGCGCATGATTGGCAGGCGGGTTTGATTCCGCTGTTTGTTCGCGAGTCTGAGCGGCGGCATGGTGCAACACTGGCGTTGAAGACTATTTTCACGATTCATAACATTGCTTATCAGGGACTTTTTCCTGCGGCCGCATTCGCCCGCACCAATCTTCCGGAAGAACTTAATAACATCGATGGTATCGAATACTACGCGCAGATTAGCTTGCTCAAGGGAGGGATACTTTTCGCTGATCGGGTAACGACTGTCAGTCCGCGGTACGCGCAGGAAATACAGACGCCGGAATTTGGCTGCGGTCTAGACGGAGTGATCCAAACGCGGGTGGATGATCTTTCTGGTCTGCTGAACGGCGTTGATGAGGCCGTCTGGAATCCTGCTACAGATAAACTTTTGCCGGCCCGATACTCCACGAATGATATGAAGGGCAAAGCACTCTGCCGGGCCTCGTTACTGAAAGCGGCTGGATTTGATCCGATGTTTAAAGGAGCGATCTATGGCATGGTTTGTCGCCTCGCAGAGCAAAAAGGAATTGATCTATTGCTCGCCAACCAGGCGTTTTTTCTCGAACGGGAAGTGAAGCTCATTGTCCTCGGGTCGGGCGACAGGCGCATGGAAAACGAACTCCGGGCGCTTGCTGCTAAAGCTCCGGAAAAGATCTTTTTAAGCGCCCGCCTTGATGAAAGTATGAGTCATTTGATCGAGGCTGGTAGTGATTTTTTTGTAATGCCCTCGCTTTTTGAGCCCTGCGGGCTCAACCAAATGTATTCCCAAGTTTATGGAACGGTGCCGATTGTGAGTCGCGTCGGAGGTCTGGTGGACACGGTAACGGATGCAGATGAGTTACCGCATTTAGGTACAGGCCTGATGGGGGAAGCGACCGTGGCCGGTTTGTTGGATGCGTTACGTCGGGCCCAACGTCTCTACGGCGATGTACCGCGCTATATGGCGGTACAAAAACGCGGTATGACTAAGGATTTTAGCTGGAAAGCTGCAGCTTTGGCCTACGAGAAACTGTATTTTGACGCTTTATGAGGTGGTGCGGATCTGTTAACACCCGATCGGAGTAGCCCCTTCACACGTAAGTTTTTTTCTGTGGTCGTGATGCCGGACTTGCCAACGGCAGAAGCAAGCCCTTCTTCGGCAATGATGTCAGTATCGCCTACACTGGTCTGGTTTCGTCAGGATCTACGCTTGCAGGATAATCCGGCTTTGGCCGCGGCTATCTTGCGCGGTGGTGGGATTATTCCTGTTTATATTTTTGATGATGCCGCTGAGGGTAAATGGCTGTTGGGTGGCGCTTCTCGTTGGTGGTTGCATCATGCGCTCGCCTCGTTGGACACCAGTCTTCGTGAGTGTGGCTCCCGACTGGTTATTGCGCACGGGGAATCGGCCGTAACGCTCCGGGCACTCATGGCCCAAACGGGAGCGGGAGCTTTGTTTTGGAATCGGCGGTATGAACCGGCCATCATCGCCCGCGACGCGGAGATAAAGACTGAGCTCATGGCGACGGGAATTGAGGCCAAGAGTTTCAACGCCTCGCTCTTGTTTGAACCTCACACAATTCAGAATAAACAAGGCCGGCCTTTTCAGGTGTTTACCCCATTTTGGAAACACTGTCTTTCTCTGTCGATTCCGGCGGTTACGCAAATAAGTCCGGCTGGCTTATTAGCTCCTGCCAGTTGGCCGAAGTCGGTAAAGTTAGACGAACTGAAGTTGCTACCCAAAATTGGTTGGGACGCCGGTTTTGGCTCAGTCTGGCAACCAGGCGAAGCGGGCGCAGCGGTTCGACTCAAGCAATTCGTTTCGCGTGCGATGGATGATTACTCTGATCGTCGTAATTTACCAGACCATGACGGCACTTCGTTACTTTCGCCTTGGCTGCATTTCGGCGAGCTGAGCCCGAGGCAAGTCTGGGCGGCGGTCGCGGCTCGTTCCAAGGATTCAGGCGTGTTTCCACCAAGCAATGGGGCCAGGGTGTTTTTGAGTGAGATCGGCTGGCGTGAATTTGCTTATCACTTATTGTATCATTTTCCACATACGCCGGAGCGACCCTTGCGCGTAGAATTTGAGAAATTTGGTTGGGCCGAGGATTTCAGCGGTAAGAAATTGCGTGCCTGGCAGCGCGGACAGACGGGTTATCCGATCGTAGATGCGGGTATGCGTCAGCTTTGGCATACCGGTTGGATGCACAATCGCGTACGTATGGTTGTGGCTTCATTTTTAGTGAAGCACTTGAGGCTGAATTGGACTCACGGAGCGGAGTGGTTTTGGGACACCCTCGTCGATGCAGATTTGGCGAGTAACACGCTGGGTTGGCAATGGAGCGCGGGCTGTGGAGCTGATGCCGCGCCGTATTTTCGGGTGTTCGCGCCTGTATTGCAGGGGATGAAATTTGATGGCGCCGGTGACTACGTTCGGCGTTGGGTGCCGGAATTAAAAAAAATGCCGGCGGAATTTATTCATGCTCCTTGGGAGGCGCCGTCGGCAGTGTTGGCTCGTGCCGGTGTCGAGTTGGGGAAAAACTATCCTGGTCCGATTGTGAATCATGCGGTGGCTCGAGCGGCGGCTTTGGCTGAGTTTAAGCGATTGCGTGGTGGAGCGGGAAATACCGCGGAGCAGCTTGATTTGGAGACTGGAGCATGAGTGCGACCAAGCGCGTGCGTGCGCTCGTGATTGTGTTAGGGGATCAGTTGGATGCGAATGCAGCTGTCTTTGATGGTTTCGATGCAAGATGCGACGCGGTGTGGATGGCCGAGGTCGCGCAGGAATCGGAGCATGTGTGGACGAGTAAGCAGCGTATTGCGGTGTTTTTATCCGCTATGCGGCATTTTCGGGAGGGTCAACGTGCGCTCGGACGCACGGTGCATTACACCGAGTTGGAGGATGGTGAAAACACCCAGACACTCGCGCGGGAATTGGGGCGAGCGGTAGCGAAATTGAAGCCTGAGCGTTTGATTATGACTCAGGCTGGTGAATGGCGCGTGCAGGAAGCGCTGATAACACTGGCTAAAGCTTTGGGCGTGGATCTTGAAGTGCGGGAAGATCGGCATTTTTTCTGTTCGCGTGCTGATTTCGCTCAACACGCGGAAGGGCGAAAAATGTTGCGGATGGAATTTTTTTATCGGGAGGTGCGTAGAAAAAATAAGGTCTTGCTCGACGATGCAGGCGAGCCGGAGGGTGGACAGTGGAATTACGATCACGATAATCGTGGAAGTTTTAGCAAAGGCGGTCCCCAGGTTGAAAAATTACGTGCCCCGCTTTTGATCGCGCCCGATGCTCTTACGATTGAAGTGCTGGCGTTGGTTGATCGACGTTTTGCGCGGCACCCGGGCGACTTGAAAAATTTTGCGTGGCCGGTGACACCCGAAGCCGCCCGAGCGACGCTCGCCGATTTTATTACGCACCGTCTCGGTGAATTTGGAAAGTTTCAAGATGCGATGTGGACGGATGAGCCGTGGCTTTTCCATTCACGCATCTCAGCGGCGATGAATATGAAATTGCTCGATCCTCGGGAGGCGGTGGCTGCTGCAGAGAGAGCGTATCGAGAAGGGCGTGTAGGGCTTGCGAGCGTGGAGGGGTTTATTCGGCAGATTCTTGGATGGCGTGAATACGTGCGTGGGATTTATTGGCACTACATGCCGCGTTACGTGGAATTGAATGCTTTGGGTGCGCGGGAGAAACTACCGAAGTTTTTCTGGACGGGTGCTTGCGAGATGAACTGCCTGCGGCAGAGCATCACGCAAACGCTGCATCACGGTTATGCGCACCATATACAGCGGTTGATGGTGATGGGGCTTTATACGCTGTTGCTCGGGGTCGAACCGCAGCGGGTACATGAGTGGTATTTAGCAGTTTTTGTCGATGCGGTGGAGTGGGTGGAGTTGCCTAATACGCTCGGCATGTCGCAATACGGTGACGGAGGTATCATGGCTTCAAAGCCTTACGCAGCCACGGGTAAATATATCGATCGCATGAGTAATTATTGCGCGGGGTGTCGATTTGATCCGGCGAAGTCGACGGGTGAAGAGGCGTGTCCTTTTACGACGCTTTACTGGGATTTTCTACTGCGTCATGAAACGATGTTAGCGAAAAATCAGCGCATGGCCTTGCAGGTGAAAAATGTGGCGCGATTGAAAACGGCCGATCGGATGGCCATACAAACGCGCGCAAATGAGATTCGAGCTCATGGAGGATCGCCCTTGGCGGTTGGACTCTTAGGGATTTAAGTTTAATATCTCGATATGCCGAAAATGCGCAAAAAATCTGATCTGCCGTCCAAACCTTGCGAGGTGTGCGGTCGACCCTTTGTGTGGCGCAAAAAGTGGGAGAAAGTTTGGGCTGAGGTTAAATTTTGCTCTGATGCTTGTCGGATGAGGAAAGGACGGGTGGGGCATGTCTGATGCGATTTTTAAGAGTGTGGTGCGAATCGAGCGACCTGCGGCGGAGGTGTTTGGCTGGCACGAACGCCCAGGGGCATTTGGACGGTTGTGTCCGCCCTGGGAGCGCGTGGAGGTGACGCGTCATGTTGGTGGCATAAAAAACGGCGCGCGTGTGTCGTTGCGTACAAAGTTGGGACCGATTTGGGCGAAGTGGGAAATCGTGCACCGTGACTACATTGAGGGCCGACAATTTCGTGATATTTTGCTCAGCGGTCCGTTTGCGCGCTGGGAGCACTTGCATCAAATCGTACCGTTGGGGCAGGGGGCGTGCGAGTTGACGGACGAAATTAACTACCGGCTTCCCTTAGGCTTGCTTGGGCGAATCGGGGGCGGAGCGTTCACCAAGCATCAGTTGGAGCGAATGTTCGCATATCGACATGCGGTAACGAAGGCCGATCTCGAGCGCGGATCCTCGGGCCCACGAAAATGTATTTTGATCTCTGGTGCTTCGGGTTTGGTTGGGCGTACGCTTGAGGCATTTTTGATTACGCAAGGGCACTCTGTACGGCGTTTGGTGCGCCGAGATCCGCAGGCACCCAATGAATTTAATTGGAATCCGACGTCTGGAAAAATCGATCGAGCTGCGCTTTTAGGTGCGAATGCGGTCGTACATCTTGGCGGGGCAAATGTGGCCGCTGGCCGATGGACGGCGAAGACAAAGGCCGAGATTTTATCGAGTCGCGTCGACGGCGCGCGGACCTTGGCGGCGGGCATTGCGGCACTCAATGCAAGTGAGCGGCCCGAAGTTGTGGTCAGCGCGGCGGCGGTCGGTTTTTATGGTGAGTGCGGGCAGGAGCGAATCGAGGAGCAAGCGCCACTTGGTGCAGGATTTTTAGCGGACGTGTGCAAGGCGTGGGAACATGAACTTTCGACGATCGAGCAATTGGGCGTGCGTACCGTGGCCTTGAGAACCGGCGTAGTGCTGTCGCCGGCAGGCGGGGCGCTCGCGAAGATGTTGCCCGCTTTTTTGCTGGGTGTCGGCGGGCGTTTGGGCTCAGGGCGACAGTGGATGAGCTGGATTACGCCCGACGATTTATGCTCTATGTACGAACGCGCGGTCACTGAGAGCACGTGGCACGGCGCTTACAATGCGGTGTCACCGCAGCCAGTCACGAACGCCGAATTTACTTCAGTCCTGGGGCATGTGCTCCGTCGACCGGCGGTTTTGCCGGTGCCGACGATCGTGTTGCGCGCGGTGTTTGGCGAAATGGCAGATGAGACACTTTTGGCTAGTACACGTGCGGTGCCGGCGCGGTTGCAGGCGGCTGGGTTTATCTGGCGGCACGCTAAGTTAGAGAGTGCGCTCTGTCATGTACTTGGACGCCAAGGCTAATTTTTGCTCATGAATGACACAATTGCGGTAGTAGGTGGGGGAATTTCCGGTCTGCTTTTGGCGCGGACTTTGCACGCTCGCGGGTGCAATGTAGTGGTCTTAGAAAAAAGCCGCGGCCTAGGTGGTCGGTTGGCGACAAAGCGTGTCGGTGAGGCGGTCTTTGACCAAGGTGCGCAATATTTTACTGCGAAGACGGATCGTTTTACTGCGTTGGTTGAAGAGTGGAGACGTGATGGGCTCGCTGGATCATGGCCTGAGGCTTCCGCGCATCGTTCGGTGGGTAAGCCGAGCATGAATTCAATTGGGAAATTTTTGGCTGAGGGGCTTGAGGTGAAACGCGAGGCTAAAGTCTTAAGCGTGAGACGCGTAGATAATAGGTGGGAGGTGGAAATAGAAAATCAGCCGACTTTACGTGTGGGGCGACTTGCTTTGAGCGCACCTGTGCCACAGTCGCTCGCTTTGTTGAAGGCGGGAAACGTCAAACTTCCAGAGAATGTGGCAGCTAGTTTATCTGCGCTGCGTTATCACCCGTGTCTGGCGTTGTTAGTGACCTTGAGCGGAGCGAGTTTAGTTCCGACCGAGGGGTTGGCGTTATCAGAGGGGCCGGTCCGCTGGATTGCGGATAATGTAAAAAAAGGTATATCTCCCGCAGTGGCGGCGGCGGTGACCGTGCATCTGAGTCCAGCTTTTGCGGCGGAACATTACACAAAGACAGAATTAGAGCTGTTTACGCTGATTGAGCCGATAATTGCTCAGTGGTTGGGTGCACCCGTTGTGAACGTTACTTTGCACCGATGGAAATTTAGCGAGCCGATCACCGTTTTTCCGGATCCGTGCGTGTGGCTCGAGGAGTTGGCTCTCGGTTTTGCCGGGGATGCCTTTGGTGGGGCGCGCGTCGAGGGTGCGGCGCTTTCGGGGTGGGCTCTTGCGGATAAAATGAGTGCGTAATTCGGCCGCATGGGTGACATCATCATCATTGGTGCTGGGCTGGCGGGTTTGACCTGCGCGCGGCGCTTACACGCAGCGGGCGTGAGTTGCGTCGTATTTGAGGCGGGGGATGCGGTCGGGGGACGCGTACGCACCGACATCTTGGAGGGATTTCGGTTAGATAGAGGGTTTCAGGTTTTTCTTACGGCGTATCCGACTGCGCGGGCCTGGCTAAATTATGAGCCTTTGCAGTTGCAGGTTTTTGCGGCGGGCTCGCGGGTGCATTGCGATGGGGCGATGTACGAGGTGAGTGATCCGTGGCGCGAGCCTAAGGCTGTGTGGGCCACATTACGAGCGCCGGTGGGTTCGCTGGCGGATAAAGTGCGGATTGCTACGCTTCGTCGGTCGGCGCGGCGCGGGTCCTTGGATCAATTATGGGCTCGGCCGGAGACAACGGCTTTGGCCGCGCTGCGGGCTCACGGTTTTAGTGAACGCATGATTGAGCGATTTCTACGACCGTGGTTCGGTGGAATTTTTTTGGATCGTGAATTAGAGACCTCGAGCCGAATGTTGGAGTTTGTTTTCCGGATGTTTGCTGAGGGGCATGCTGCTTTGCCGACGGCGGGAATGCAGGCGATCCCGGAGCAATTAGCGGCTGGATTGCCAAACGGTACGGTGAGGCTTGGGGCGCGGGTGGCGCGATTGGAGAAAGGCGCACTTTTCCTAGAAAGTGGTGAGCGCGTCGCCGCCTCACACACCGTCGTCGCAACCGAAAACGCAGGAGCGGCGGCCTTGTTGCCCGAAGTTGCGGTATCGCGGTGGCGGGCAACGACTACAATTTATTTTGCGATGGGGCAAAGTCCATTGGGCGCGCCGAAGCTGGTCTTGAATGGTGAGGGGCGCGGTTATGTAAACAACCTCGTGGTCTTGAGTGATGTGGCTCCGAGTTATGCACCGGCGGGGCAGGCGTTGGTGGCGGTGTCGGTGTTGGGCGATCCTGCGATAGAGCAGCGGGCATTGGTTGAACTGGTGCGCGAGGAACTTCGGGCTTGGTTTGGTGCCCAGGTGACAGCTTGGCGTTGGCTGCGGAGCTATCGTTTACCGCGGGCTTTGCCGGCGCGGATGCCGTTGGTGCCTATGCACTCCGTTGAAGTGCGGCCGGGGGTTTGGATCGCGGGTGATGGGCGGAGCTCGGCCTCGATTCAGGGTGCGATGGAAAGTGGAGAGGCGGTGGCGACGGCGATTTTACGCCAAATTGAGTGCATGAGCTAAGCTGGGTTCTTGGAAAAGAGTCTTTCCATCCGCAGGTTCGCGCGCTTTGTTGAAAGTGTATGGATAAAACCTTCGTCATCTGTAAGCCCGACTGCATGGATCAAAAGCATGTCGGAAATGTAGTGGAGCGCTTCGAGCGCGCCGGTTTCGAGATCATTGGGTGCAAAATGACCCGCTTGGATCCGACGGTTTTGCGAGAGCACTACGCTCATGTTGCTACCAAGCCTTTTTACCCTGAGATCGAGGCTTTCATGAGCTCGCGTCCCGTGATCATGCTCGCGCTCAAAGGGCCGGGCATCGTCGCCAAGGTGCGAGACCTTCTTGGGCCGACCGATTCTCGTAAGGCGGCCAAAGGAACCATCCGTGGTGACTTTGGTACTGAGATGATGAAGAATGTTTGCCATGCTTCCGACACCGATGAAAACGCTGCGATCGAGCTGGCCCGCTTTTTTAAGGCCTCTGAGCTTTTCGCCTAAAGCGATTTGAGTTTGAGTTCTAATCATCAAAAAACCCCGGCCTATTTTGGGCCGGGGTTTTTTATAGCTATTCTGAGCGCGCGTTAAACGAGCTAGACTTAGTGATTTTTACTGGGCCTGTTTGGCGACCTTGAATTCTGCTGGGCGTTGGCCTCGGGGCAGGGCGAGTAAATCGTAGTCTTGGAAGCCTGAAATTTTCACGGTGGCGAATTCGCCGACGGGAAGGTCCTTAGTCACATAGACGCGGCCGTCGATATCGGGGGCATCGGCGTCGCCGCGGGCGATACCAGGTTCTTCGACCAGTACGCGTAAAGTCTGGCCGACGTGACTTTGGCTGACTCCGGCAGCGATTTCCTGCTGGAGTTTCATAAGACGGTGCCAGCGAGCTTCCTTGGTCTTAGCTGGAATCTGGTTTTCCATCTTCGCTCCGCGGGTGCCTTCCTCTTGGGAGTAACGGAACACGCCTAGGCGCTCGAACTTCGTATCACGAATGAAGGTTTCCAGTTCAGCGACGTCGGCCTCAGTTTCGCCGGGGAAGCCGACGATAAAAGTGGTGCGTACGGCGATGCCGGGTATGCCAGCACGGATGCGTTTGATCAGATCGCGGATGTAATCACCGCTGGTCTCACGCTGCATTGCACCTAGCATGTTGTCGCTGATGTGTTGGAGGGGGATGTCGATGTAGCGGGCGACCTTGGGGCACTCGGCAATGGTGCGGATGAGCTCATCACTCCAGTGCGCGGGGTGCGTGTAAAGGAGGCGAATCCAGAAATCACCTTCGATGGCGTTGAGTTCGCGCAACAGTGTGGTGAGTGCGGTACCGCGCGTAGAATCTACGGGTGTGCGCGGATTAGGGCGCTGTTCCCAGGTGTCCATACCGAAGAAGGTTGTGTCCTGGGATATGAGGTTGAGCTCTTTGACGCCTTCTTTCACGAGCTGGCGAGCTTCGGCGACGACGCTTTCGACAGTACGGCTGCGGTGGCGACCGCGGATCTGTGGAATGATGCAGAATGTGCACGGATGGTTGCAGCCCTCGGCGATTTTCACGTAAGCGGTGTGCTTTGGGGTGAGACGAAATCGCGGGGTGTTAAAGTCGGGAATGTAGGTTGAGCGCGCGGTAACAAAGTTTTCCGGGACCTGACCGGCGGCTCGATCTTTGGCGTAGAGACCTTCAATAATCGGAGCTACTTTGGTCACTTGGTCCAGGCCGATGAATGCATCGACTTCGTCGTTGAGCGACGAGGAAAGATCTTTGGAGAAACGCTGCGACATGCAGCCAGCGACGATGAGTTTTTGCTCTTTTCGGCGCTTTTTCATGCCGCGGTTCTGATGTACCTCAAGGATGTGGCCGATAGATTCCTCCTTCGATGAATCGATAAAGGAGCAGGTGTTGACGATAACAACATCGGCCAACTCGGCTTCTGGGATGACGCTCATGCCGGCCTGGTGGAGGTGGCCGATCATGATTTCGCTATCGACGAGATTCTTTGCGCAACCGAGGGAGATGAGGCTAACCTTGATCATGACTTAAGTGTAAGGCGGACGTCTAAGCTGGGTGAATAAAAAACCGCGGCATGGGCCGCGGTTTAAATGAAAAAGCCTTAGGAAGTGCGTTACTTCTTAGCCGGGGTCTTGGTGCGGGCCTTCTTGCGTTTGAGATAGGCGGCGCGACGTTTACGTTTGATGTACTTGTTGAGTTGTTGGCCCATGATTGGTGTGCGTTGAAAAGCTAAGATGTTTCACGGCGTTGAGGGTGAGTCAAGCGCCGCGGTGTATTGGGGTTTATGCGGAGTTTGAATTAACTTTGTTCAGGCGGCAGCTCGAGTAGTTTGATTTCGGGGTTTTTCTCCACGAAATAGCGCATCGTCCAGTCGTTGGGGAACAGGGCGATTGGGTTATCAAATTTGTCGGAGCCGAAGCTAACGCCTGTGGCGATAATTAGGCGGGAGTAATCAAAGTTCTTGGCGGTGGCTTCGTCCGGAAGTTTAAGCCAACGCAGGACGGTCCAGGGCGTGGGGGTGAGACGGGATTCAGCGTTGTATTCGGATTGGAGGCGCCATTGCACGACCTCGAATTGGAGCGGTCCGACGGCAGCAAGCAGCGTGGCCCCCGGTGGAGCATTTTTGGCGGAGAAGGATTGAACGACGCCCTCTTGTAGAAGTTGCTCGAGACCGGCGCGGTATTTTTTGGCATCGCCGGTGTTGGGATTGGAAATGTAGGTGAAAACTTCGGAGGGGAAACGAGGGATCTCGTCGTAGTAGATGCAGCGATCGGTCGTAAGCGTGTCACCGATGCCGAACTCGCTGTGACCAACGAGGCCAATCACATCGCCCGGCCAAGCTTCGTCGACCGTTTCTCGTTCTCGACCAAACAGTTTGTGAGAGGAGGAAAGACGGACCGATTTGCCGGTGCGTTGGTGGGTGACGACCATGTCGCGATCGAACTTGCCGGAGCAAACGCGCAAAAACGCGATGCGGTCGCGGTGTTTCGCATCCATATTGGCCTGAATCTTGAAGATGAATCCGGAGAATTTTGCGTCCGATACAGGCACTTCGCGAGCAGCCGTGGGCTGAGGCAGACCGGGTACGGTGACCGTTACAGATTTACGCGGAGCGGGTGGGACGGAGTCTTTTAGAAAACCGTCGAGCAGCAGCTGGATGCCGAAATTATTTACGGCGCTGCCAAAATACACGGGTGTTTGCTGGCCGGCTTGGACGGCGGCGAGGTCGAAGGGATGGCCGGCGCCGTCAAGCATCTCGAGTTGGTCTTTGACGTCGCGATAGGTGTCATCGTCCATCTTGGCGCGAACAACGGGATCGTCGAGATCGGTTACACTTACGGGTGCTTGGAATTTACCTCCTGGGACGCGTTCAAAGAGATGAACTTCGCGGGAGCGTCGATCGTAGACGCCCCGGAATTGGGGTCCATTGCCGAGGGGCCAGATAACGGGGCAGGATTTGAGGCCAAGGACGTTTTCCAATTCATCCAACAAGTCGATCGGACTGCGGGTTGGCCGATCGCACTTGTTCATGAAGGTGAAGATCGGCACGCCGCGGCGACGGCAGACTTCAAAAAGTTTACGGGTTTGTGTTTCCACGCCTTTGGCCGCGTCGATGACCATTAGGGCCGCGTCGACGGCGGTGAGTACGCGATAAGTGTCTTCGGAGAAATCTTTGTGACCGGGCGTGTCGAGCAGGTTCACTGCGCAGCCGGCGTAATCAAATTGCAGCACCGTGGAGCTAATCGAGATGCCGCGTTGTTTCTCCAGTTCCATCCAATCGGAGGCGGTGGCGCGTTGATTTTTGCGATCTTTGACGGCGCCGGCTAAATGGATGGCGTTGCCGTAAAGCAGGAATTTCTCCGTGAGCGTGGTTTTGCCCGCATCGGGGTGCGAGATGATCGCGAAGGTGCGGCGGCGGGCGATTTCCTGTACGGGCGTCATAGCTAAAGGAAGAGGGAATCGGACGCCGGGCGCAGGGGGAAGACGAAAGTGCGGGCGAAGCGTCGCGCGGGTGCGATTGCGTAGTGCAGTTGAGGCGATGAATCAGCGGCGCACGGGGACGCCGCGATCGTGGAGGTAAGTTTTTACCTGTGGGATGGTGAGAGTTCCGAAGTGAAAGAGGCTGGCCGCGAGCACGGCGCTGGCTTTTCCGGCGGAGAGGACGTCAGAAAAATGAGAAAGTTGACCGGCACCGCCGCTGGCGATCACGGGAACAGGGACCGCGTCGCTGACGGCTCTGGTCAGGGCACATTCATAACCGGCTTGGGTGCCATCAGCGTCCATGCTGGTGAGTAGGATTTCACCTGCGCCGAGTTCGGTTGCGCGGCGGGCCCAAGCGATAGCGTCGAGTTCGGTGGGATTGCGGCCTCCGTGGGTGTAGACGCGCCAGGATTTACCGTCGGGTTCGCGTTTGGCGTCGATGGCTAGGACGATGCATTGAGTGCCGAAGCGGTCGGAAGCGCGACGGATGAGTTCTGGGTCCTTGATGGCAGCGGTGTTGAGAGATACTTTATCGGCGCCCGATTTGAGCATGGCTTCGATGTCGGCCACGGTGCGAAGACCGCCGCCGACAGTGAGGGGCATGAAGCATTGCTCGGCGGTGGCGGCGACGACATCGTGCATGATGCTGCGGCCGTCGCTGGAGGCGGTGATATCGAGAAATACGAGTTCATCGGCGCCTTGAGCGTCGTAGGCTTTGGCGGATTCAACCGGGTCGCCGGCGTCGCGCAGTTCTTGGAATTTTACGCCTTTGACGACACGACCGGCATTAACGTCGAGGCAGGGGATGATGCGGCGGGAGAGCATGGTGGTTGCGTGATCCGAGAATGAGCGGCGGCGGGAACGGAGCAAAAAGAAAGACGCACGTTGCGGTGCGTCTTTCGCTCAGGCGATCCGACTGCGAGTGGTTTAGACGTGCGCGATGTCGGGATCGAAGTTGACGGCGAGGCGGTAAACGTTGCCTGGACGCATGACGAGTGGGTGGTCGCGCACCAGGTGTTGCAGGAAGTGAATCTTGCCGTAGTTGGTGCGGTAGGTCGGATCGGCGCTGACGACTTCGGTCTCTTGCCAGACGGCTTGAAAATCGTCTTTAGCGACCGTGCAGCGATGGCCTTGTTGGCCGAGGGCGAGGGCGCCGACGACGTGGTACTTAGAGTGAGGTGCCGCGATAGCGAGGGTGTACCGGAATTTGTCGAGTGTGACCTGCTGCTTCACTGTGTAGGCGTATTCACAACTGATCTTGGTGCCAGTGAAGGTCCACTGGACTTTCACGCTTCCTAGATTTTTGACTAATTCCTCGTTGGTGTTGATGAGATCAGGTTGGTCGTAGCGGAAGTAGAACGCGTTTTTGAGGCCGAGGCCGGTGACGCAGTTCTTGCCATAGAAGGCGGGAATGGTGACGTCTTTGCCGAAGGTGAGTTCGGGCACCATGATGGGAGCGTAGACGTTGTTGGGCCAATCGAAGACGCCGGGGCAATGCGGGAACGGCAGCGTGTCGGCCGAGAGGTGGCCGCCGGAGCTAACCAGCGGGATCTGCATCTGAATGCCGCTCTCGACATCGCGATAGAGAAACAGGCCTTGTTCCTTGCGGTTGCTCTTGTCGAAAATGACGTAGCGCCCGTTGGTGCGAGCCGTTTCAACCTTTGGGCCGCCGGCAGGCATTTGGACGGTCTTGGCGAGACGTGACCATTGGCAGAGATAGCGAGCGGCGTCGAAATTAGCCATGCGCGTGGTGTGCGCATCGTAGGCAGTGCGTTCAGCGTCACGCAGGTCGAGGAAGCCGTGGTCTTGATCCAGATAGGTCTGGTAGAAAAACATGAACAGCCGGCGAAGGATGTCGTAGTATTTAATCTTCTGGTCGTCGGCGATCCAGCCGTCGCGTAGGCCTTGGAGGATCAGACTGATGCAGTGCATCTGGCCGTAGGCGCCAGCGGCGCGGCCGAAGGCCCAACCGAGTCCGTCGTTGCGGACGAGGTCGGGCATCATCTTGATGTATTTCTCGGCGTAGGTACGCAGGGTGGGGAGCTTGCGGTCGCGAACGCCGCTGTTAGCGTGGAGCTGGAGTGAGGAGCGGATGAATACGAAGCTCATCACCCCGTACAGATTGAAATTACCACCGAGGCCGGTGGGGGTCGCATCGTCGAAGAAGCCGGCGGTGCTGGTTGCAGTCATGCGCTCGACCATGCGCTCAATGAGGCGCGAAGTTTCATCTTTTTTGGAAAGACCGAGGGAGAAGCGGGCGACGGCTTTGGCGACGTTGAAGGCCTGCCAATGGCTGTCGTAATCGGAGCGGTGGAGGAGAGCTTTGTCGATGCGCTCGCGCGTCTCATCGACGAGGCGTTCCCAGACGGGGTTGCGCTCTTTAGAGGGACCGAAGCAGAGAAGGCCGAGTGCGGCGTAGGCGAGGCCATTTTCAGCCGGTGGCTCGGTGAACATCTGCGCGGTGATACAGCGCGCGGCGAGGTCGACGATGTCGTAACCTTTTAGGGTGGTCTCGCCGGTCGCGCGGTAGTATTCGCCGAGGGCGAGTGCGACGTGGCCGGGTTCATCGGCTCGGGAGAGCTCGCCGTTGGCGGGCAGAATGGTGCCGTCAGGCTGAATGGAATCGAGGTTGTGGCCCAACATTGAGCGGGCCATATCGAGACATTGCTCGGAGAAACTATGCATGCGGTGGTTTTTGCGGACTTACTTGGTGACGAAAAATTGAAGATGCCGAGCCGAGCGAGTGCGCGGCAAGTGCTAAGTTCGTGGGATAGCTTTAGCGGGCGAGGAGTTTGAGGAACTCAGCGTTGGTTTTGGTCTTGGAGAGGCGAGCGATCATGGTATCGGTGGCTTCTTCGATTTTTTGAGCCACCAAAGCGCGGCGGAAGAAATGGATGCCCTCGAGGGTCTTGGCATCGATTAGCAGTTCCTCTTTGCGGGTGCCTGAGGCGGCGATATTGATAGCGGGCCAGAGGCGCATCTCGGCGGCCTTGCGGTCGAGAACGAGCTCCATATTGCCGGTGCCTTTGAACTCTTGGAAAATAACGTCATCCATACGGCTGCCGGTCTCAACGAGCACGGAAGCGATGATGGTGAGCGAGCCGGCTTCTTCGGTGTTGCGGGCAGAGGCGAAGAGTTGGCGAGGTTTCTCGAGGGCGCGGACGTCGAGACCGCCCGAGCCGGTCCGGCCGGAGTTGCGGGCGGTGTTGTGCGCGCGGGATAGGCGAGTGATTGAGTCGACGAAGAGTACAACGTGGCGACCCGTCTCAACAAGGCGACGAGCACGCTCGATGCAGAGGTCAGCGATGCGGATGTGATTCTCGATTTGTTCGTCGTTAGAGGAGGCCCAAATTTCGGCGGGTACACTACGTTTGAAGTCGGTGACTTCTTCTGGGCGTTCGTCGACGAGGAGGATCATGACGAGGCACTCGGGGTTGTTTTCGAGTACGCCTAGGGCCATGTCGCGCAAGAGGGTGGTTTTGCCGGTGCGGGGTGGGGCAACAATGAGTCCGCGGGTGCCTTTACCAATCGGGCAAAAAAGATCCACGGCTCGCGTGGTTAGGCGCCCATCTTTGAGCTCCATCTTAAGTTGTTTGTCAGGCGAGACTGTGGTGAGGGCGGTGAAATCCCATTTAGAGCGGCGTTCTTCGAGAGGGATCCCGTCGACGGTCTCGATAAATTTCATCTTCGGGTTCGGGAAACGACCCTCGGCTGGATACGCGGAGCCGCCGATCATCATGCCCGGTTTTAGCTTGAAGCGACGGATGAGTTCTTTCGGGACGAAGGTGTCACTCGGGCGGCGTTTGCCGTTTTTATTCATGTCGAGCAACTGGCCGTTGCCGCCGTGGGTAATATCGATGTCGAGCACGCCTTCGACGTGAATCGTGCGGTCAAAATAGGGCACGGGGGCAGGTCCGGCCGGAGCTGAAGAGGGGGGCGGGGTTGTGCTCAGAGCGAGGTTAGCCTGAGTGGTGCCCGCGGCGGGTTGCTCGGCGACGGGAGCTGGTGCGGGCGTGGGCACGAAGATCGCAGGCGCTGGAGCGAGTGCTGCAACGGGCGGTACAGCCACGATCTCTGGAGCCGCGGCGGCTGGTGTGGCCTCGGTGACAGCGAGTGCGGTCACCTCGGCGGGGTTAATGGGCTCCGCAGGCGCAGCTACTTTGGCGCGGGAGGTCTTCTTTTTTCTTTGCATAACAAATTCGTAGGGAAAATTCGCGCCGGATGCTTGACGCTTAAAACTCTGGGCTGAATAAGGAGCGCGCTTTTTGTTGGCAGCACATCCTTAAACCCTAAAATCGAACACTATCGTGAGCGACCAGACGATTACCTCAGTTTCCCGGGAACACCGGTCATTCAGGCCCTCGGCCGAGTTCAAAGCCCAAGCAAACCTTGGGAGCGATGCCCTACACAAAAGGCTGTATGCGGAGTCTGTCAACTCCCCAGAAAAATTCTGGGGAAGGCAGGCCACGGAGCAACTCGTCTGGCGAAAGCCCTTTAAAAAGGTTCTTGATTGGAAACCCCCGCACGCAAAGTGGTTCGTCGGAGGCAAGCTCAACGTTTCCGAGAATTGCCTCGACCGCCACCTTGGTACCGCTCGCGAGAACAAGGCCGCCCTGATTTTCGAAGGTGAACCCGGCGATGTCCGTACGATCACATATAAACAGCTTCATTTACACGTGAGCCGTTTGGCGCACATTTTTGAAAATATGGGCGTCGGCGCCGGCGATCGCGTCGCACTCTACTTGCCGATGATTCCCGAGGCCGTGGTCGCGATGTTGGCGTGCGCCCGCGTTGGCGCCATTCACACGGTCATTTTCGGCGGCTTTAGTGCCGAGGCCATCAAAGACCGCATCAACGATTGCAAAGCTAAACTGGTCATCACCGCGGACGGCGGCTGGCGTCGCGGTAAAGTCATCGAGCTCAAAGCCAACGTCGACAAAGCTGTAGAGGGCACGCCCACCGTTCAGAGTGTAATCGTCGTCAAGCGTTGCGGTAACCCCGTCACCATGAAGGAAGGTCGCGACATCTGGTGGAAAGACGCGTGGGAGGGCGCACCCAACTCGCATAAAGCTAAAGCCTTTGATTCCGAGCACCCTCTGTTCATTCTATATACGAGTGGCTCGACCGGCAAACCCAAGGGGGTCCTTCACACCAGCGCCGGCTACTTGCTTGGTGCCAAACTCACCTCGCATTACGTTTTCGATCTCAAAGAAACGGACCGCTATTTTTGTTCCGCCGATATCGGCTGGATCACCGGTCATAGTTACGTCGTTTACGGCCTGCTCGCCAATGGTTCGACTGTATTTATGTACGAAGGCGCTCCTAACCAGCCCGAACCTGACCGTTTCTGGCAAATGATTGACCGCCACGCTATCACCATCCTCTACACGGCACCGACCGCCATCCGTGCCTTCATGCGCTGGGGTGACAATTATGTGCTCCGTCACAGCCTAGCTTCCTTGCGTCTCCTCGGCTCTGTCGGAGAACCCATCAACCCAGAAGCTTGGATGTGGTATCACAAAATGATCGGTAAAAAACGCTGCCCAATCGTCGACACTTGGTGGCAGACTGAAACCGGCGCCATCATGATCGCTCCGATGCCAGGTGTCACAGCCTGTACGCCTGGATCGGCCACCAAACCTTTCTTTGGTATTTCAGCTAAAGTCGTCGACGACCAAGGCAAAGAAGTCCCGCGCAATACCGGTGGTAAACTCGCTATCATGAAACCTTGGCCCTCGATGCTCCGCACCCTTTGGGGCGACGACGAGCGCTACAAGAAAGCCTATTGGAGCGAATTTGCCGGTCAGCCTGGCGTGTATTTCACCGGCGACGGCGCTCGTCAGGACAAAGACGGCAACTTTTGGATCGTCGGTCGTATTGACGACGTACTCAACGTATCTGGCCACCGCATTGGTACCGCCGAGATCGAGAGCGCCCTCGTCTCTCATCCTGCAGTTGCCGAAGCCGCCGCCGTCGGTCGTCCCGACGAACTCAAGGGCCAAGCTCTCGTTGTCTTCGTGACCCTGAAATCCGGCCAGAACGCCACCGAAGAACTCAAAGAAGCTCTCCGCAGTCACGTTGGTCGCGAAATCGGATCACTCGCCAAACCCGATTCGATCCGCTTCGCCGCGAGCCTGCCCAAGACCCGCAGCGGAAAAATCATGCGCCGCATTCTTAAGGAAATTGCCGCGGGCGGCCTAGTGAAGGGTGACACTACCACGTTGGAAGACTTCAGCGTGGTGGCTGCGCTTCAAGCCGAAGACTGAGTTTGTTTTGAGCTCCCCCCGTCTTCCCTCCACGGCCGACATCTTCACGATGTCGGCCTTTTTTTGGCAATGAAACAGCATGTTACTTTGCATTTGCGAGCCGCCGCCCGCATGCTCTTGATCAACACACCCATGAAGTACGCCCGCCGAGCGCCCTACAGCTCGACCGCATTTTCTCTGATCGAGCTCCTCACCGTCATCGCGGTTGTCGGGGTTCTTTTCGGTATCACGCTCGGGCTCGTGCAAGGGGTAAAGCGTCGTGAAACCACTGCCCGCGCTAAAGCGGAACTCACGCACCTCGCACAGGCGCTTGAGGACTACAAACGCTATTACGGCGATTATCCTCAGACGGGCCTCGCGGCTCATGCCACGCCGGCTGTGAGCGCGGTTATCGGTTCGACGCCCGCGGAGGCTTTGTTTTTTAATGCCCTCACCGGTGTTTTCGGGCCCAGTCGTTTTTCTGCCGCCGATCGGCTAAATGGTCCCTGTTTTGTTGACCTCACTCGCCTCACGCCAGAGGTCGTAATTGCCGCCGCGACCTTTGGTGTGCCTGCGGGTAACCCGCCGCGAAAAACCCTCGTCGCTAACTCCTTTCTCGATCCTTGGGGTCGGCGTTACCAATATTATTACCGTCCCGCTGCGCCGGTAAATGCCAACGGCGTCGCCTCCGGTACCAACTCTTGGCAAGCCGGCTCCTATGTTCTTTATTCCGTCGGTCCCGATGGACTCGAAGCTACTACTCCCAACCGCACTACTGGTCTTTACACTGGTACTGCCCAGACCACCGGTACCAACGCTGATAACATCTACGCCGATAAAATCCAATGAGCCGCCCCCAACTATCGCCTAGCGCTTGGTCGCTTCGTCCAAGCCCCTGTTTCGCCGTCCGCGGATTTTCCTTGATCGAGCTCCTCACGGTTATCGCGATCATTGGCATTCTCGCTGCGATCATTGTGCCTACCGCAGGCGGCGCTCGCAACGCTGCGAAAAAAGCCAAGACCCGCTCTCAGTTTAGTTCATGGAGTTCTGCGTTTGAAACCTTTCGCCAAGAATACGGCACCTACCCGCAACTCTATCCGCAAGGCGCGCAAAAACTTGTTAATCAAGGCGCCGTCGCTAACGCCACCGGCGCCGCCACGCACCATTTTCACGATTTGCTCGCCGGTGTGCGCCGCGATGGTTCTGCGCTTACCGGAGCCACTACGGGCACGCCGATTCCCCCCCTCGGCCAAAACACACGTCGCATTCGTTTTTACGCCTTCACGGATCAAGATTTTATCACCGCCGCCGATATCACCGCCGGCAATGGGGTCGCCGCGCAGCAATATTTTATTCGCGACGCGTTTTACAACACCTCCATTGCCGTCGTGACCGACGCCAATCTTAACGGCGTCATCAACGGCTCCGACTCTACGGGTGGTTTCCCGGCTGTCACCGTCGCTAACGACACGATCACGATACGCCCAACCACGATCAGTGGTGTTACTACCGCGACTACGGGCGGCATACACGCGGGCGTGATTTTTTACTGCGCGCCGCCCAAGGCGACCACCGAGGCCGATCTCATCATGAGTTGGAAATAACGCCGCCTGACCGTGTTGCTCTGCGCTCAAACATTTTCCTCGAACATGGCCTCGCGTGCACGCCGAGCGTTTACGTTGGTTGAGCTGATGATTGTGATCGGACTCATCGCACTTTTGCTTGGCGCCGTTGGTCTAGCGCTCAGCGGACCTGGGGTCTCGACGCTCGCCATTGCCCAAAATACTTTGGCTTCGCTCGTCGCCACCGCGCGCGCGCAAGCCGCCGTTAAGCAAACCGAAGCACGCATCCTCATCTATGGCACGCGCCCGCCCTCCGGTGATTCTGAAAAATTTCTTCGTTACTTGCGTATCGTTACCGCGGACACGCCAGGAGCTACCGGTGCAGGTGCGCGTTGGACTCCTGTCGGATCGCCCGTCTCATTGCCGAGCGGCATTTGTATTGTCCCGACCACGACATCCGGACTGCTGTCTACGGGAGTAGTTTGGCCGGCCAATCCCGCTCCGGTTTCCACTTTTCTCGCCGCCGCTCCGGCGCGATATACTATCGCAGGTGATCCCGCGACCAGCGCGGCCGATACTTATTACGCACTGCAATTTACGCCCGACGGCGTAATTACCCCTGCAGCTGCCAAAATTGCCGTCGCCACGACCACTGTGACCAATGGTCTCCCTCAGTTCACCAACGCTGGTGCCGTCCGAGGTCTTTCGATTCGCGCTTCGGGTGCCGTAACGCGAGTCAATGAACCTAGCAGTTTCTAAAGGATTACGCTATGCACTCTGCATCTCGAAAAAACGTTCTCCGCGCCTTTAGCCTCATAGAGGTGGTGGTCGCTATCGGCGTTTTCGCAGTGGGTATGGTGGCGGTCGTGGCTCTTTTTGCGCCCGTGGCCCGCTCGGTTGCGGGCTCAAGCGACGCTGAGGCTGCTGCTACTGTCGCCGAGCGTCTACGCGACGAACTCATGCGTCGCGCTGCAGCGGTCGGCTCCTTTGCGCCGGTTGTGGCTCTATTTAAAAATGCAACCGCCAACGGCGGCCATGAGGTTACTACTGCGGACAACGCCTCTAACGCCGCCACCGATCCACGCCGCGATACACGTCTGCTCTTTGCCAGTCGCGATGGCTCCAAGATCGGCGCTTATACGGATACGGCGGTTTGGGGGACTGGTCAGGTCAACGATGCTGAAAAATATTTTGAGATTACTCTCATCCGTTTCGAAGCCCTCTCGCCTAATACTTCCGCTGCCGACGCGTCCTCGACTACGTTGGCCTACACCGCGCGCATCCGTTGGCCAGCTTTTGTTCCTGACAATGCTTCAGCGAACGCCCGTCGTGCGCTTCCTGCGGGCTTTAACGCCACGGCCGCCGTCGTATTTGATCGCAGCCAACTTCAAACTTATCACGTCGCTGGGAGTATCACCCGTTGATGAACGCCGCACCCTCAGGCTCTTCGTGTAATCATCGGTCGCGTCCCCTTTACCGCGGATTTACCTTAATTGAGGTGCTTGTGGCCTCGGGTGTTACGCTGCTGCTCGTGGGCTTTATGGTAGCGATCGTGGGTAACGTCACCGGGTTCTGGAGCCGCACCTCGGGACGTATTTCTGCAGAATCCCAAGCCCGCTACGCTCTCGATCAACTCACGCTCGACCTCCAATCCGCGATTTATCGGGATGACGGTGCAACCTGGCTCGCCGCCAGTGTACCTACTAATACCGCCACGAGTGTCTCCGTTTGGGTTACGACGGGTGCAGTCACTGGTAATCTTAAGCCTTCGACCGCCACGGGTACGACTAATCCCACTCTTACCTACGGGGCGACCAACATCGCCAATGGCACCTTCGGGCCCGCCGGTACTTGGCTCCGTTTCTTTACCACTAAACGTGGCGCTAATACCGCTACCGATGTCACCACGTTATCTTCCCCGGTCGCGGTCGGCTGGCAAATCATTCGCCGAGCCAGCGCCACCAACACCGCAAACATCGACCGGCGGTACTTCCTTCACCGCGCTGAAGTCACGCCCGCTAATACATTAAATACCGGATTCGATATTACCGCTGCGGCTTACTCCGGAACCGCTGCGGCCACCGGTAACACCGGTACTTTAGGCACCGCGCGCTCCGTCCGCATTCCCCTGGATCTCGGTACGATCATCGCGGAAAACGTCATAGATTTTGGCGTCTATTTTTACACCCGCCCAACGACTGGCGCCACCAGTTCTGCGCCGATTCGTATTTTTCCTAGTGGTGCTGAGACCACCCATCTCGCTAATCGCCCTCCGCGCAGCGGCACGGCGATCACTCAATTTCCCGAAGAGGCTGAAATCATGATCCGCGTACTCACCGATGAGGGCGCCGCTCAAATCGCGGCTTTTGAAAACGGTCGTATGACCCTGCCGGCCGGCCGCACTGCGGCTCAATATTGGTGGGACATTGCAGTCGCCAAATCCCAAGTCTTCACCCGTCGCGTTGTCCTTCGCGCGCAAACTCTCTGAACGTGACTCCCTCATTACTTAAATCGTCATCCTTTTCGGCGGCCTTTAGGGCGCGTGCTGGCGGTTTTGCGCTTCTCATCACAATCACACTCTTATCCTTTGTCGTTCTTTTACTCGTAGGTCTGGCGACCTATACGCGAATCGAGACTGCAATTTCGGGCAACACTCAGAAGCAAACCCAGGCTCGCCAAAATGCCCTCCTTGCGCTGGATGTCGCCCTAGGCCAACTCCAAAAAAATGCTGGCCCCGATCAACGTGTCACCGCTACAGCCGCCAGCTTTGGCGGCGTCACGGGTACCAATCGCTACACGGGTGTCTGGGATGCGACCACGTCGGGAAAGACGCCGACTACTTGGCTGGTGAGTGGCAATGAAACCAACGCTCTCGCCATCAAGCCCACAACACCGCTCACGGCGACCAACGCAGTCGAACTCGTAGGTCTCAAAACCAGCGTTCTCAGTAACGATGTCCGCGCCCCGCTGGTTCCTATTACCACCGTCGGCGTACCCGGCCAATCGACAAGTGCTACTATTGGGCGTTATGCTTGGTGGATAGGAGATCAAGGTGTGAAGGCGCCCGTTGCTTTGCCTGATAAAAGTGGCTCAGTGAGCTATTCGCCTTGGACAGACAGCGAACGTATTCGCCAACAAATTTCTCTTGGCGCCCCCGCGAGCGACACCACGGCGGTCACTGTCTTTGATGCTCAATCAAGTAGCAATACGACTCTCGTCTCTAGGCTCCCTACGACGAATCAAATGACGTTCTTAAACAAGAGTGCGACGGGTACATTGGGTTTAGCAGGATTGCAGGCGCGCTTTCACGATTGGTCTTCTAATAATTTTAACGTTCTGGCGAACACCGCGAGTAACTCCGCCGGACTCCGGCAGGATTTGTCCCTCGATGCCTCGCTCTTAGGATCCTCCGCGCAAGCTTGGTTAGATTACGTTAGTTATATGGAAGCACCGGCTGATGGTGCGACGAGTGTCTTTCCGCCGAAGCCGGATATCACCGCTAGCTCGATGCGGCGCCGCTATGTGATGCAACTCGGACCTCCGGCGATCTCACCGGTGCTAAGTTTCTTTTTGCTCTCATTTAATGTCAGGACTTTGCCGACTGATAAAAATACTCCTTCGGACACACCGCAACCCGTTCAAGTGCGAGCTCGAGGTGCTTTTTCTCTTTGGAATCCCTATTCGAGCGCTCTTGCTCCAGAGGAGCTCCAATTGGAAATCACAGGCTTGCCCGCGACGCTACGTTTAGACAACCAAACTACACCTGAAGATTCGCGCTCAATTCCTTTTTCAAGTCTTTTTGAAAATAACGGAGTTATTCGCATTAGGTTGCCGTGGTCTACAGATACTGCGAGTGGTTCAAATGCAGCCGATCAGCGTTTTTCTTGGTTACCTGGTCGCACCTATAGTTGGACGATTAAAGAAGACTTAACTGATTCGACGCCGCCTGCCAACGGTTTCGACTCCCAGCTCAATTCACAGAATATTGACTTGGTTTCCGGAGCTGGAATTCAGCGCACCATTCCCGGTCTCATAATGGATGGCAGCGACCAGTGTCACCTGGAGTTCTCATCTGCCTCACAGCTCAAGATTAATTTAGTCGCGGTTCGTCCTTCGGGTAATGTGATTATTGCCAGTTTTACATCTCCGGAATTCGAATCGTTTACGACTACTGCGAGAAACTTGGGAAGTTTTACTTACAGCCCGAGTTTTGTTTTCCGACTGGCTGAAAATGAAAATGGACCTGGCTCATGGCTGACTGGTGCTGATTTGCGTGAGCCGAATTTACCAGGCTCCGCTTATGTTTTTGGTACAAACGGATCTGTTCTTGGCGCAAATCCCGCGCTCTATGAAAACACGAAGATAATTTCAGCCCCGGAAAGGCTGCTTGATCGTGATGTGGCCAGCATCACCTACAACGAAGATGTCCCGGTTTTTGAGTTGCCCCGTCTGCCGATACTTTCGCTCGGGATGCTGCAACATTTGCCTGTCGACGGTGCGAGGCCGTTTAGCATCGGTAACTCCTGGGGTGCGGCCACCACGATCAACTCCATCCCTTCGGGTCAACTATTCGACCAGTTCTTTTTTTCCGGTCTGGTTAATGGCGTAAATCCGACCGGTTCGGGATCGACGCTTGTACTGCCTAATCCGCTCATTCGAGTCTCACCACGCACGAGCGCGGGTGCCGCTACAACGGTAAGCGATCTTAGAGGCCTAATCGACGCCCGGTCTTCTAAGTACCTGCTGCAAGGCGGCAGTTTTAATCTCAATTCCACGAGCATCGCCGCTTGGGCCTCTGTGCTGCGCTCGGTGCGGTTCACTACACCCGCCACAGCCTTCAAGTATCTTGAAGCTGATGCGACTACTGGCACGGCTTCCACCAGCGGAGAGTCTACACTCTCCGTGCAATCAACAGACGCGCATTTTTTCCGTTTTTCTCAATCAGCGCAGGAGACCTACAAAGCCGAGGCGGGGCAGTCGGCGGGTGGTTCTACGGGCGTTACGCCGCCTAAAACGGAACTTTTCCGTCAAGGCATGGTGTCGCTCAACTCTGCCCAAGTGCAGACTCTCGCTACAAAGATCACTACCGCTATCCGAGCTTATCATAGTTCATCAGGCCCGTTTCGCACGCTAGAGGAATTTTTAAGTCCTTCGGCTAACGCCACGACGAGCCTTCTGGAGCAGGCGATCGCCGACGCCGGCATCAACGTCGACTCCGACGGCAACTCCATCGAATTCTCCTCCCAGTTTCTTACGCAGGGCGACATCATGACCGCGCTCGCGCCGGTGCTCTTTCCGCGGTCCGATACGTTTGTCATTCGCACCTACGGTGAGGCGGTGAATCCCGCGACGGGTGTGAGCGAGGGTAAAGCTTGGTGCGAGGCCCTGGTCCAACGTATCCCCGATTATTTCGACCCCGCTGATGACGCGACCGTCGCCCCGGCCGATCTCACCAGCACGCTAAATCAAAATCTAGGCCGCCGCTTCAAGGTCGTCTCTTTCCGATGGCTCACGCGCTCCGATATTTGATTTTCGCGCTCTGCAGCTGTGGAGTTTTATCGGCCGCCGAACCAACGCCAGCGGGTGCCCAAGCGGTGCGGTTCACAGTATTTAGTCCACGTGCGGTCAATGGCCTCACGTTTACACCACGCCCGGGCCAAGCCCCCAAGCATCTGGTGTTGTACCCTACGGCGCGGTCGCCGCGCTACGATTACTTTGGAGCCATGCCGCTCCGAATCACCGACGCCCAGACCAACACGGTTGTCGCAGAGGCTACAGTGCCACGTGAAATAACCTCGGCTTTGCTCCTGCTTGTGCCGCTCGAGCCTTCACCGGCTGCTGGGCTGCGGTATCAATCATATGTCCTCGATGATACGACGGCGCGTCAGCCGGCGGGTAGCCTAGCGATTATTAATTTCAGTGGCCTCGAACTCACCGGCACCCTCGACGGCAAACCGCTCTTGCTTACCGCTGGGCTGAATGCGGCGACGCCGCTCGGACGTTCGACGGCGCTAACGTTGCGCACGACCCTCAAAAATCGCGCCTACCAAGCCTATGCCGGCAACGTCGAACTCGGTAAAAACGAGCGCGCGCTTTTACTGCTGTTGCCGCCGTTTTACCGCGGTTCGCTGGAGGTTCAGTCGCGTTTGTTGATCGATGCGCCGGGTGGTGTTCGCGGGCTGGGCGGACGTCCCTAAAACGACGCAGGCAGGGTTCTCGAGATTTTTGCTTGGATTTTCTACGAGAAGGCTGCACGTTCGCCTCTCGGTTTTTCGCCAGAGTAGCTCAGTGGTAGAGCAGAGGACTCATAAGCCTTTGGTCGCCGGTTCAATCCCGGCCTCTGGCACCACTTTAATTTAACCCCGTTCCGTCTTAGTTGGGGGTAGCGGCTGAGGCGGTGCGGCAACTTCGGCCTTGGATTTGGGCGCGGGTGCCGGCAACTTCGGATGTCATGTCTATGAAAATTTGCTGCATTGGCGCTGGTTACGTGGGTGGTCCGACGATGGCGATGATCGCGCTTAAGGCGCCGCACATTCAAGTGACCGTCGTTGATATGAATGCGACGCGAATTGCGGCCTGGAATTCAGACACCTTGCCCATTTACGAACCCGGCTTGGATGAAGTCGTTAAACAACGTCGGGGAAAAAACCTGCATTTCTCCACAGCCGTCAAAGAAACGATCCAAGCGGCCGACATCATTTTTGTCGCGGTCAATACGCCGACCAAAACCTACGGCGTGGGCGCCGGCCGTGCGGCCGATCTGCGCTTCATCGAATCGGTGGCTCGCACGATTGCTGAAGTGGCAGATGGTTCAAAAATTATCGTCGAAAAATCTACCATTCCGGTGAAGACCGCGGAGACGATTAAGGATATTCTCGCGGCCAATACGCGGGGCGCAAAATTCCAAGTGTTATCGAATCCGGAATTTTTGGCTGAAGGGACGGCGGTGGCGGACTTAATCCAGCCCGACCGGGTGCTGATCGGTGGCGAGCGGACCCCTGATGGTGATGCGGCCGTGCAGAAACTCGTTGAGGTGTACGCCAACTGGGTGCCACGGGAAAAAATCATCACGACCAATTTGTGGTCTTCCGAGCTCTCGAAACTGGTTGCGAACGCGTTTTTAGCGCAGCGTATTTCGTCGATCAATTCTATCTCGGCGCTCTGCGAAGCGACCGGTGCAGATGTCGATGAAGTGGCGAATGCAATCGGCAAAGATTCGCGCATTGGCCCGAAGTTTTTGAAAGCCTCGGTGGGTTTCGGCGGTTCGTGTTTTCAAAAGGATATTTTGAATCTCGCTTATCTATGTGAAAAATTCGGTCTACCGGAGGTTTCGGCTTATTGGGAAAGCGTGGTTAAGATGAACGATTGGCAGAAGGAGCGCTTCGCCTCACGTGTCGTCTCAGCGTTGTACAACAGCGTCGCTGATAAGAAAATCGCGGTGTTAGGTTTTGCGTTCAAGAAAGACACGAATGACACACGCGAATCGGCCGCGATTGCGGTCTGTCGCAGCTTACTGGGCGAGCAAGCGAAGGTCGTGGTGTACGATCCGAAAGTGCCCGCACATGAGATTGTGCATGATGTGTTGGGGGCGGGTGGGGCCAATGCACGGTTAACCGTGGCGGACAGTGCTTATGAAGCAGCGGCTGGGGCGCACGCGCTGGTGGTCGTCACCGAGTGGGATGAATTTAAGACGATGGATTTCGCGAAAATCTACGACGGTATGGTCAAACCGGCCTTCGTGTTCGACGGTCGCAATATTTTAGATCTCGGAAAATTGCGGGCTCTCGGGTTCCGAGCGCAGGGCATCGGCAAGTGATGTTTTCAGCGGCCTGATGATTTTCTGAAGGCATAAAAAAATCCCCGGTAGAATCCGGGGATTTTTTGTGTTAAAAAGTAACCGAGCTTTATTTTGTCGCAGGGGTTCCTAGGTTTTTAGCGAAGTAGTTTTTGCCTTCGGAGACGAGGCGATTTGGGTCTTCGGCGAAGGCCTTGCTGTCGGTCTCGATGGCGAGGACGCCAGACCATTTGGATTTTTTGATTTCGGCGAAGAGGCCGGCATAGTTGGAGTCCCCTTGGCCTAGCTCGGTGTCGACGGCGACGGATTTGCCGTCAACGACGGAGGTTTTTTTATCTTTAAAGTGGATATCGAAGACGCGGTCACCGTAGTCGCGGAAGATGGCGGCGGCGTCGAAGCCAGCGGCCGTCACCCAGCCTACATCGAGGCAAACACCGATGCGGGCATCACGGGCGGCGAGGATTTTTTTCACGGTAGCGGGGTCGCCGTAGACGGAGCCTTTGCCGTGGTTATGGATGGCGAGCTTGATATCGTATTCTTTGACCAATTGCTCGAGGTTGTCCCATTGGGCGAAATCTTTTGGCTCAACGATGATGAGTTTGATGCCCATTAATTTTGCGAATTCGAAGAGCTTGCGGTTGGTGGCTTTGTCGAGGGTAGTCGCGTTGACCCCGAAGGTATAGACGTGCAAGCCGGCTTTTTCTAGGACGGCTTTTTTGCGGAGATTCTCCTCAGCGGGGGCCGAAGGGTTGAGTTGGGCGGCAATGAACTGGAGTTGGGTGATGCCGTGCTTGGTCGCGAAGGCGACGACTTGCTCGAAGTTCATGTTGCGGCAGGTCCAGGTTTGGAGGCCGAGTTGGGGTGTGGCGGACGTGCTAGAGGCGCGGGCGCAGAGCGCGAACAGAAGCGTGAAAACGATGAGGAGGGAGCGGAGTTTCATGGGGGATGGGGGGGAATTTAGTTGAGGGTGATGACGGCGTAGGTGCGTTTGCCTTTGCGAATAAGGACATGTTTGCCGTAGAGCAAATCGGCCAAGGTGAGGGCGCGGGTTATGTCAGTTACCTTAAGGTTGTTCACGTAGACGCCGCCACCCTCAATGTCTTTACGGGCCTGGCCCTTGGATGGGGCGAGCTGGGTGAGCACGAGGGCATCTAAAAGAGTGAGGGTTTTGCCAGCTTGCCAATCGGCGAGGGCGGGGAGTGCTGTGGTGGGAATTTCACCAACTACATCATTGAAGGTGGTCTCGTTAGTGTCGCCGATTTCGGCGCCAAAGAGGATGGCACTAGCCTTGAGCGCGGAATCAAGGGCGACTTGGCCGTGCACGGTGCGGGTGACTTCGCGGGCGAGGGCGCGGTGAGCTTCGCGGGCGCCGGGGTTGGCGAGGTGTTGGGCTTCGAGGGCTTCGATTTCAGGGCGGGAGAGGAAGGTGAATTTACGCAGATACTCGCCGACTTTGGCGTCCTCTGTGTTCACGAAAAATTGGTAGAATTTATACGGGCTGGTTTTCTGGGGATCTAGCCAAACGGCTCCGCCCTCAGTTTTACCGAATTTACTTCCGTCGGCCTTGGTAATAAGCGGGAAAGTAAGTCCCCAGGCGAGGAGTCCGATTTTTTTACGGATGAGGTCAGTGCCGGCGGTGATGTTACCCCATTGTTCGGTGCCACCGATCTGAAGTTCGCAGTTGAGGGCTTGGCGGAGATGGCAAAAATCGTTGGCTTGGAGTAACTGGTAGCTGAACTCGGTGAAACTGATGCCGGCCTCGCTTCCGAGGCGAGATTTCACGCTATCTTTAGCTATCATACTACCTAACGAGAAGTGTTTGCCGACGTCGCGCAGGAAATCGAGGAAGCTGACGGGGGCAGTCCAGTCGGCGTTGTTGACGATGCGAGCGGGGTTGCCGGGGGCGCTGAAGTCGAGGAGGCGCTCGAGTTGGGCCTTAATGTGCGTGAAATTGTAAGCTAGCTGCTCGCGGGAGAGCAGATTGCGTTCGGCTGATTTGCCGCCGGGGTCCCCGATCATGCCGGTGGCGCCACCAGCAAGGCTGATGGGGTGATGACCCGCGAGTTGAAAGCGCCGCAAGGTGAGCTGGGGTACAAGATGGCCAACGTGGAGGGAATCGCCGGTTGGATCGAAGCCGCAATACAGCGTGATCGGCCCCTTGCTCAGGCGCTGAGTTAGCGCATCTAGGTCGGTGCAATCGGCCAAGAGGCCGCGCCATTGAAGATCGTCAATCAGGGTCATAACGTAGGTCGGTAGTAATCCGCCGTCGGGGCGGACGTGCAAGAGCGTTTCTAATGACGGGTGTTGGGAAACCAGAAATGCGCATATTCGTGGGAAAAACGGTTTGCGGCGGCGCGACGTGGCGCTCTAGCTGGAAGTTCACAAGCGGAGGGAGCGCATCCCGAAGTTTTTATCCTAATCTCAAATCACTCATTCTATGCCTATCGCTGTTGGTTCCAAAGCCCCTGATTTTATCCTTAAGTCCAAAAACGCCGACGGTCTTGTTGACGTTAAGCTGAGCGCCAATTTTGGCGTGAGGCAGACGGTGTTGCTGTTTTTCCCGTTGGCTTATACGGGTGTTTGCACTCAAGAAATGTGTGATCAGACTAGCGGTCTCGGCGAGTACGAGAAACTTGGCGCCGCGGTTTACGGCATCAGCGTCGACAGCCCCTTCACTCTCGAAGCTTGGGCTAAAGCGAACAAGATCGGCGTCACGTTACTCTCCGATTTAAACAAAGAAACCACGCGTGCCTACGGCGTGCTCTTCCCGATGCTGGCCGGTATCGGCGACACCTCTGCTCGGGCCGCCTTTGTTATTGGTAAAGATGGCATCGTGAAATACGCTGAGCAGACTGCGACGCCCAAAGATTTGCCTAATTTCGCCGCCGTTAAAGCCGCTCTCGCGAGCTAATTCACCCAAGCAACACTTCTGCGTTGCGGCCTCGTTTGGCCGCAACTCCCTTCGCCTACCAAATCGAAAGCCCCTTTTCCATGAGCCAGCCGAATCCCTTCAACACGCTACAAAAATTCACCGCCAATGGTGAGAGTCATTCTTTCTACTCGTTGCCCGCGCTCGAAAAAGCCGGTTTCAACGTGAAGAAATTGCCGGTCTCGATCCGGCTGGTGCTGGAATCGTTGCTGCGCAATTGCGATGGCAAGCGTGTCGCCGAGCCCGCCATTCGCGCGCTCGCCACTTGGGCGGCCAAGGCCGAGCGTACTGAGGAAATCCCCTTCGTCGTTGCCCGCATCGTATTACAGGATTTCACGGGTGTGCCGTTGCTAGTCGATCTCGCTGCCATGCGTTCGGCTGTGACCAAGCTCGGTAAGAATCCTAAAATTATCGAGCCACTTGTGCCCGTGGATCTGGTCGTTGACCACTCGGTCCAGGTCGATTTTGCCGGCAGCGCCGATGCGCTTTCTAAGAATCTTGAACTTGAATTTTCCCGTAACCGAGAGCGTTACCAATTCTTGAAATGGGGCATGCAGGCCTTTGATACTTTCAAGGTGGTGCCGCCTGGGATCGGCATTGTCCACCAAGTGAATCTCGAGTATCTTGCCAAGGGTGTGCTTAGCGCCGGTGGCGTTTATTATCCAGATACGCTGGTGGGTACCGATTCGCACACCACCATGATCAACGGTCTTGGTATCGTTGGCTGGGGTGTCGGTGGTATCGAAGCCGAAGCCGGTATGTTGGGTCAGCCGGTTTATTTTCTCACGCCGGACGTCGTCGGGGTGTATCTCACCGGTGCGCTGAAAGAGGGTGTCACTGCCACGGACCTAGCTCTGACCCTGACGCAGCAGCTCCGCAAGGCCAAGGTTGTTGGCAAATTTGTTGAGTTCTACGGTCCTGGTGCGGCCGCGCTCCCGGTGGTGGATCGCGCTATGATCGCGAACATGGCGCCTGAATACGGTGCTACTATGGGCTTCTTCCCCATCGATGGTGAGTGCTCGAACTATCTTCGCGCCACGGGCCGCGATGAAAAGCAAGTCGCCACTTACGAGGCTTATTACAAGGCCCAAGGACTCTGGGGTATTCCGCAAAAAGGCGAAATCGAATACTCTACAGATCTCGCGCTCGATCTCTCGAGCGTGGGGCCGAGTGTCGCTGGTCCGAAGCGTCCGCAAGATCGCATCGAGCTCTCGAAGATGAAGCAGGAGTTTATCAGTGCCTTCTCAAAGCCTGTTACGGAAAATGGCTTTGGCAAAAAAGCTGAAGAGTTTTCGACCGTAACGGCCGAAGTCGCTGGTACGAAGCTCGGCCACGGGTCCGTTTTGATCGCAGCTATCACCAGTTGCACCAATACTTCCAACCCAAGCGTGATGCTCGCGGCCGGCTTGCTCGCCAAGAAGGCCGTAGCCAAGGGCCTCAAAGTGAATCCTCTGGTCAAATCCTCACTCGCTCCCGGTTCGCGCGTCGTCACCGACTATTTGGAAAAGACCGGTCTGGCGCCTTACCTCGATCAGCTCGGTTTCCAGACGGTCGGCTACGGATGCACCACGTGTATCGGAAATTCTGGCCCTCTTTCGGCGCCGATCGAAGAAGCCATTGTTAAACATGATCTCGTTGCTGCCTCGGTTCTTTCAGGCAATCGTAATTTCGAAGCGCGCGTTCATCAGAACATTAAGTCCAACTTCCTTATGTCACCGCCGCTCGTTGTGGCCTTCGCTCTCGCGGGTCGAGTGGACTTGGATTTGTCGACTGAGCCGCTCGGACGTGATCAATCTGGGGCGCCTGTATTCCTGAAAGACATCTGGCCCTCGCTCCAAGAGGTGCGTGATCAAATGCAGGCAGCGCTTAAGCCGGAAGTTTTCCGTAAACTCTACACCAACTTCGCTGAACAAAATCCGAAGTGGAATGAGATCCCCTCGACGGCGGGTAATGTCTATGCCTTCGATGTTAAATCGACCTACATCCAAGAGCCGCCATTCTTCACGAATTTCTCGCTTACCCCGGGTGCCATCAAACCGATCACCGGCGCACGTGCTCTGGGTATTTTCGGAGATTCCGTGACGACCGACCACATCTCTCCGGCTGGTGCGATCAAGAAGAGTTCTCCCGCGGGCAAGTTTCTCTTAGACAACGGGGTCACCTTTGAGGATTTCAACTCATATGGTTCGCGTCGCGGCAATGATCGCATCATGACCCGCGGTACGTTTGCCAATGTCCGCATCAAGAATCTTATGCTCGGTGGGGAAGAAGGTGGTAATACCCTCGGCGCTGACGGCGTGAAAACTTCCATCTATGATGCGTCCATGGCCTACCAGAAAGCGGGCACGCCGCTGATCATACTTGCCGGCCAAGAATACGGCACGGGTTCATCTCGGGACTGGGCGGCAAAGGGTACCAATCTGCTCGGAGTCAAAGTCGTTGTCGCGCAGAGTTTCGAGCGCATTCACCGCTCCAATCTCGTGGGCATGGGCGTGTTACCCTTGCAATTTAAGGACGGCACTACCGCCCAGACGCTCAAGTTGGACGGCACCGAGACCTATGACGTCGTAGGTCTCGACGGCAGTATTAAACCGCAACAAGACCTCACGTTGAAAATCACTCGTAAAAACGGTGCGGTTGAGAACGTGTTGGTTCGTTGCCGTATCGATACGCCCATCGAAATCGATTATTATCAACACGGTGGCATTTTGCCATACGTCTTGCGCCAGATCGTCGCTCAAAACTAAACGCCACGGCGACCGATTGCCTTACGCCTCATGGGCCTAGGGTATAAATGTGGCCCACGGTTCTAATAACCCGTTGGGCCTCCATTATTCATTATTCATTCCGCTGACTCACTCCATGCCTGAAACCACCCCATCCGTGTACCTGGTTGATGCGTACTCCGATCCCGTTGTGGTCCGAATTGAAGGACGTGCGTGCTTTCAAAACAGTGCCTGCTTGCGCGATTTTGTCGGGGAAATGCTCCGACAGGGCCGCCAACGCTTTGTGATCGATTTCCAGAAATGCACGACCATGGACAGTACTTTTCTAGGGGTGCTAGCGGGTGTAGCTTTGGAGCTGCGCAAAAGCGCACCTCCCGGCAGTATTGTGCTAGCGCGGGTCTCGAGTCGGAATCTGGAGCTTATCCGCAACCTCGGTCTGCATCGACTGTTGACCGTAGACTCCAGCGTAGCGGTTGCGCCCCTTGGACATTGTGAGACGGCGCTGACTGGGCCTGAGAAAGGTGAACAAGATAAAGCGCGCGATGTGCTCGAAGCACATGAGCACTTGGTTGCGGCTGATGAAAATAACCGGGCGAAATTTCAAGACGTCTTAGCTTTTTTAAAAACGCGTGTCGAGCAACCCGAGTAACTTTGGGCGGTCGCTGCGGGTGCTCTTACGCAGCGCTTTCGGAGCTTACGGGTGGCTTTTTGTGCTAGTTAAATGCGGCTAAATGCGGCGCGCGTCTTGCCAGCGAAGCCTCTAAGCGTAAAGATTCATCGCATTCATGACCGCCACGCTTTCTCCTGCCGTCGCCGCCGAACCGATCGACCGTTTTTCTCTGCCTGATACTGGCGGGCATTTTGGCCGCTATGGTGGAGTTTTTGTGCCCGAGACGCTGATGACCGCGCTGCAGGACCTAGGGGCTGTCTATGAAAAGGCGCGGCTCGATCCCGCGTTTCAGGCGGAACTTAAAAACCATCTGAAGGAGTTTGCCGGTCGTCCGACAGAGTTGTATTTTGCCGAACGCCTCACCCGGCATTGCGGCGGCGCTAAAATTTATCTCAAGCGCGAAGATCTACTTCATACGGGTGCTCATAAAATCAATAATGCGCTCGGTCAGGCCTTACTCGCTCTGCGCATGGGTAAAAAGCGGATCATTGCTGAAACGGGTGCCGGCCAGCACGGCGTCGCTACTGCGGCGGTGTGCGCTAAATTCGGTCTCGAATGCGTTGTTTACATGGGAGCCGTCGATATGGAGCGCCAGGCCTTAAACGTCTTTCGGATGCGTCTTATGGGCGCCGAAGTACGTGCCGTGACCTCAGGTCAAAAAACCCTTAAGGACGCGGTTAACGAAGCGATGCGCGACTGGGTCACCAACGTGCGTAGTACTCATTATATTTTGGGCTCTGCCTTGGGATCACATCCGTATCCGATGATAGTGCGTGATTTTCATCGAGTGATTGGTCAGGAAACCAAGATACAATTGATGGCACGCGAAGGCCGACTGCCGGATGAAATGATTGCCTGTGTAGGTGGCGGCTCAAATGCGATTGGGTTCTTTTTCGATTTTCTTGAAGACAAGTCAGTCCGTTTGGTAGGCGTTGAGGCGGGAGGACGTGGGATTAAGCGCGGTGAACACGCCGCCCGATTCGAGGGCGGAAAGCTCGGTGTGTTACAAGGTGCGAAGACATATATCTTGCAGGATCCTGACGGGCAAATTGAACTCACGCACTCAGTGAGCGCTGGGCTTGATTATGCCGCGATAGGGCCGGAGCACGCCTTTTATCGTGACCTTAAACGCATCGACTTCGCCTATGCATGTGACGACGAAGTGATGGAGACATTTCAATTAGTTTCTCGGCTCGAAGGAATTATCCCAGCTCTCGAAAGCACGCATGCTTTGGTGCATGGTATGAAACGAGCCAAGGCGATGCGATCCGACGAAATTTTGGTAATTAATCTCTCCGGACGCGGTGATAAAGACGTGAACCAAGTGGCGAAAATCCTCGGCGTAACATTATGAAGTCAATGACCGGATATGGCCGTGCGACCGGTGTGCTTTTGGGCGATACGCTTACGGTTCAAGTCAGCGCGGTGAATCGTAAGACGCTCGATCTTACGATGAAGCTCCCACCTGATTGGGAGAGTCTTGAATCCTCGGTCGGCGAGTATGTGCGTCGCTACGCGGCGCGAGGTAAAGTTCACGTCCAAATTGAGCTCACGGGTACGGCTGGGGCTTCAGAAGAAATTTGGGACGAGGATGCGGCGGCTAACGTGTTAGATCGGCTCTCAGGTTTTGCAGCGCGGCAGGGTGTGCCGTTTACGCCTACGGCTGAGCTGTTATGGGAAATCTCGCGGGCTCAGCGTAAAGCAGATGATTTTCCCAGTGCGGAGTCTGCCCAAGCCACGGTGCTGACAACTCTTGAGATCGCTTTGCGCGCCTTTGCCGCGATGCGGGCCAAAGAAGGGGAGTCGCTCCTAATTGATTTTCTCGGTCGCTTGGAAATCTTACGTCGCAACGTCGAAATCGTGGCCACTCGTGCCCCCTTGGTGCCGATTTTCTACCGCGATCAGTTGTTGCAACGACTGCGAGCGGCTGAGTTGGAGTTCAACTTGGAGGATGAACGCGTGCTCAAGGAAATCGCACTATTTGCTGATCGTTGCGATGTGACCGAGGAGCTAACGCGTCTGCGTAGTCATCTTGAACAGTTCGCGGCGTTGTTAAAATCTGACGGGGAAATCGGGCGTAAGTCGGAATTTATTTTGCAGGAAATCGGCCGTGAAGTTAACACCATAGGGAGTAAGGCGAACGACCTGACGATTTCACGCGCAGTGATTGAACTGAAGAACGAGCTCGAGCGCATCCGAGAGCAAATCGCCAACGTTGAGTAACAACTTCGTCGTGGACAGACCGCCAGCTTTTTAATGGGGATCGCGAAGCGATTGCCAAAGATAGAGGAGTACGCCTACGCAGATGCCTGAGTCGGCGATATTAAAGCTAGGGTAGGTGTAACTACCGAAATGCAGGTCAATGAAATCGATGACGTGGCCGCACCGTAAGCGGTCGATAACATTACCTAGGATGCCGCCGCACAACAGGCCAAAGCAGTTCTGGCTTCTAAGCTCCTTCAACCCGAGGGCGCGACGCCAGAGGAAGATCGCGATCAATGTCACCAGAGCGAATATGGCGAGAAGTAGGCTTTGTCCGCTGAACATGCTCCACGCGGCGCCCGTGTTTCCGACGTGCACAATGTAGAAAAAATTACGGATTACCGCAATCGCGCCGTGCTCAGCTCCATAGGTCGGATAAGGCAACGATGCTAAGATCGCTTGTTTGGAGATTTGGTCGGCGATCAGCACAAACAGTGCGATCACCAATAAATTCCTATAAGCCCAAATTCGCCGCAACTTGGGTGGTTGCGGTATATCATTAGTCGAGGGTTGGTTAGCCGCATCCACCTTGGGTCGCTCCGGCGGTTTATCCACGGTTTAGATCCTGTTTAAACCAGCTAGGCTGTGGTGGACTGGGCTTATTCGTCGCTGCCGCCGTCATCACTGTTGCTGCTACTGGGGGCGCCATCTTCACCCATTTCACCAAGGATGCCGGCTTGGGTGCGAGAACGGTGACGATTGCGCTCGAGTTCTTTCTGCGCGTTGGCGGAGTAGCGCGTGAAGGGAACCGCCAGTAAACGATCACGGGCGATCGGTTCTTGGGTGATTTCACAGATGCCGTAGCTGCCGTCTATGATACGCTTGATGGCGGCATCAATTTCTCCGAGCGCTTCTTGTTCACTCGATACGAGGCTGAGGGCGAAGTCGCGGTCAAAAGTATCAGTGCCGGCGTCGGCCATGTGTTGGCCGTAAGAAGAGAGATCACCGGCGTCGTCTTTGGACGAGCGTTTGAGGGTTTCTTCCGAATGTAATTCAATGCCGGCGGTGAGATGGCGGCGCAGTTCGAGAAGGAGCTTGTAGTAGCGTTTGAACTTGTCGGGCACTTCGACTTCGTGGACGGCCTCGATTGATTTAACCTTCTTGGGGTTGAAGCCTAGAATATCGGCGAGGGATGCGGCCTTTATATGGCTAGGCTTGGCAACTTTTTGTAAAGCGAGCGCTTGTTTGGTCGCGCTGGGTTTGGCGACAGTCTTGGTGGAGTTTTCAGTCTCAACTTTTTCTATGGTGGTTTTGGCGATAGCCCGGACTTCGTCCAAACTAAAAGCGATGGGTTTTGCGGTGGCTTTGCGTTTCAGAATGCTGTCGCGCAAAGCGTTTTTCTTTGAAGGTTTTTCCATGGTGTTAGATTGCTCAACTGGCGCGGGCGCTGGTTTTGCCGCGCTCTTCGTCGGCTTTTGCGCGACTACTTTGACCGGAACCTTGGCGATCGTTTTCACCGGAGGCCGAGCCTTCGGTTCGACGGACGTCTTCGCTTTCAACTTCGGCCGTGGGGCGGGCTTGGAGGTTTTGGCGGTTGGTTTCTGTGGCTTTTTATTTTTTTTGGCCATGGGAGTTTTGGTGGGTGATTAAAAGCTTATGCGATCAGTGCCTGAACGCAACGTGGACATATTTCGCTGAAAGTCTCTGTCGCGATGAGTGATGGGACGGAGCGCCAGCAACGGGGGCAACGACGGTGGCCTAGCTCAGCGCAGGGTCGGACCGTAACGCTGAGTGTCGCACCTGTCGTGGTCGAGTTGATTGATACCGCGGAAACGATGAAAAGCTCAGGTAGAAAATTACTGTGACGCTCCAGCACGGCAAGTGTAGCGTCGGTGGAAGGGGTGCTAATGATTATGGCAGCGTCGAGTGATTTACCTAGTTGACCGGCGGCGCGGAGCGGTTCGATGGCCTCAGTGACTTGAGCGCGCACTTTTAGAAGGGCGGCAAAATCGGTTTCTAACGTGGAGTCTGTCCAATCGATTGGAGCGATGGGCCAGTCTTGGAGATGAACAGAATCTGGGCTGTATTCGGTGTTCGCTACGGCGTAGGACCAAGCTTCGTCGCTGGTGAATGTCAAAATCGGTGACAGAATTTTGACTAGGGTTCGGAAGATGTGGTGGATTGCGGTCTGAGAGGAGCGGCGCTGTGGATTGTTAGTGCCGAGCGTGTAGAGACGGTCCTTTAGGATGTCGTGATACACGGCTGAAAGTGTAACCGCACAGAACTGATTGCAGAGTTGGTAGACGCGATGGAATTCGTAGGCGTCATAGGCGGCAGTGGTTTCGCGAAGTAGTGAAGCTGTCTGATGAAGCGCCCAGCGATCGAGTGCATCCATCTTTGCCAAAGCCACGCCGTCTTTTGCGAAGTTGAAATCAAAGAGATTTGAAAGCTGATACCGAAAGCAGTTGCGAAACAGTCGGTAGGATTCGCCAACGTTTTTCAGGATTTCGTCATCAACAGGGATATCGTCGCGGAAATCTTGTGAGGCGATCCAGAGGCGAATGACATCGGCACCATGGGTGGCGATATAGGCGTCGCTTGTCTGCGGTTTTTGATATGTACTGCTTTTGGAAATTTTCTGACGAGCTTTGTCGACGATGAAGCCGTGCGTGAGGACGGCTTTGTAAGGAGCTCCACCGAAGGCAATGATGCTTGTCCAAAGGGAGGATTGAAACCAACCGCGGTGTTGGTCGCTGCCCTCGAGATAGAGATCGGCGGGCCATTGGGTGGCGCCTTGTTGGGTGCGCAGAACCGCAGCGTGAGAGGAGCCAGAATCAATCCAGACATCAAGCGTGTCACGGCCGCAAGTGAGAGCCTCGGCCGCTGGCCAGCCCGCGGGCAGCGCTATGCCCGCGAGGATTTCGGCAGGGGTGGCATTGTACCAAAAATTGGTGCCTTCACGCGCTATTTTCGCTGCGACGGCGCGGGCTACATCTGCGTCAAGGTAGGCGTTTTTCTTGTCGTCGAAAAAGGCCGGGATGGGCACGCCCCAGGAGCGTTGACGGCTGATGCACCAATCGGGCCGAGATTCGACGGCACCTCGGATGCGGGCCTCGCCCCAACCGGGAATCCATTGAACGTCTTTGATTGCCGCGAGAGCGGTCGCGCGGGTCTCGGCTTTGTCGAGTGAAACAAACCACTGGTCGACCGCGCGAAAAATAATCGGAGTCTTCGAGCGCCAGCAGTGGGGGTAACTGTGCGGATATTTTGCTTTGGCGAGAAGCGCACCGGATTCGGCCAGTTTTTTTAGGACGGCGAGATTAGCCGGGGAAGGCTTTTTTGCGGAGAGGTCTTCGACCGTCTCAAGAGTAGAGATGCCGACGAGGTCGGCAGGCACTTTACCATCGTCAAGGTAGCGTCCGTCGTCTCCGACGGGGCAGTAAATTTCCAGTTTGTACTTGAGGCCAGTGAGATAGTCCTCGGCCCCGTGGCCGGGGGCAGTGTGTACGGCGCCCGTCCCGCTATCCGTGGTGACGTAGTCGGCTAGAACCACTGGTGAGGCACGGTCGATGAACGGGTGCCGCGGTGCGAGGTGCTCGAGTGTAGCACCTTTGAGTGTGGTCAGAATCGTTGGTTGAGTCTCAATTTTCGCTGATGCGAGTACGGAGCTAAGCAGGGCTTGAGCGACGATGATGCGTTCGGAGCCGGTGTCGGCGACCGCGTAGTCCACTTCAGGGTGGAGAGCGATTGCGAGATTGGCGGGTATAGTCCAGGGCGTCGTGGTCCAGATGACAACGAAGAGAGGTTTGTCTGTAGGGAGGTTAAATTTCTCGGCTTGGTCAGCGGGCACGGCGAACTTCACCCAGATCGCGATTGAAGTGTGATCCTTGTATTCGATCTCGGCTTCGGCGAGGGCGGTCTCAAATGGAATGCTCCAGTAAACAGGTTTTTTGCTGCGATAAACGAGGCCCTTTTCGATAAATGCTGCGAACGTGCGCAAAATATCAGCCTCGAAAGCGGGGGACTTGGTTTTGTACTCGTGGGCCCAGTCGGCGACTACGCCCAAGCGCTTGAATTGAGCGGTCTGTTTGGCAATCCACGATTCGGAAAAAGCGTCGCAATGGGCGCGAAGCTCGGCGGTAGTAACTGATTCGTTTTTCTCGCGTAGCTCGCGAGTGACTTTTTGCTCAATAGGTAGGCCGTGGCAGTCCCAGCCTGGGACGTAAGGCGTCCTGTAACCGCGGAGGGTTTTGTAGCGGAGCGTGATGTCCTTCAGTGTTTTATTGAGTGCTGTGCCAATGTGAACGTCGCCGTTGGTGAAGGGCGGACCGTCGTGGAGTACGAACGTTTTCTCGGCTTGGGCGCGGTTTTGTTGAAGTAGCTTATAAAGACCGATGTTTTCCCAGTGGGCTACTCGGCCGGGTTCGCGTTGAGCGAGACCTGCGCGCATAGCGAAATCTGTTTTAGGAAGTTGGAGGGTGTCTTTCAGGTCTTGCGCCATACCGGGAAAAGCTGCGGAAGGTAGGTTCAGCGCAGGGGGAGTCAAGGAGCGTTCCAAGAGCGAAAAAGATGGGTTTTGGCACAAGGACTGCAAAGGTGGTGCCATGAAGATTTTTTGTCTACAACTCGCTTTGATTTTAGCCTTAACGAGCAATGTGAAAGCGCTGGGAAAGCCTATGGTGATCAAGGTTGTTGTGGTCACCACCTTCGAAAGCGGGGCCGACACAGGCGATAAGCCGGGAGAGTTTCAGCACTGGGCTGAACGTGAAAGGTGGACGGAGCGCATTGCGGTGCCCGGCGTGAAGCATCCGGTGCTGAGCAATGGTGAGGGCGTGCTCGGCGTCGTTTGCGGCACCACCGTGCGCGCGGCAAATCAGATTATGGCGCTTGTGCTCGATCCACGATTTGATTTTTCGCATGCTTATTGGCTAGTTAGCGGCATTGCAGGAGTTGATCCGGCTGATGCATCTTTAGGCAGTGCCGCGTGGGCGCGGTTTGTGGTCGATGGCGATATCGCTTACGAAATCGACAGCCGAGAGGCGGATAAAACGTGGCCTTATGCGATTATCCCCATCGGCGCTAAAAAGCCCAACGAGATTCCAAAAAACGAAGGTTGGGAGCCCGACGTCATGAGCTACGCCTTGAATCAGGCTTTGGTGGAGCGGGCGTTTGCGCTGACGAAGAATGTGACGCTTGTAGATACTCCTGAAATGCAGGCTTACCGCGCGACTTATGTGGGTTTCCCAAATGCTCAGAGGCCACCTTTTGTTTTGATAGGCGACAGCTTCGGTTCGTGCCGTTATTGGCACGGCACGACACTTACTCAGTGGGCGAACGATTGGTCGAAGCTATGGACCAAAGGCGAAGCGAATTTTGTGATGAGCAATATGGAGGATCACGGCATAGCGTCAGCGATCTCGCAGCTAAGCAAGATGGGTAAAGCCGATTTTCAACGTCTGTTGATTCTACGTACCGGTAGTAATTATTGTAAGCCGGCGCCAGCGCAAGGCGTGGTCCAAAGTTTGCAGGCAGAATATGCGGGCTGGTTACCGTCTTTGGAATCAGCCTACCGTGTCGGTAGCGTCATGCTCCATGATATTATCAAAAACTGGGATGCCGTGTACGCGGGTGGTTTAAAAACACCTCAGTAGCTCCGCGATAGAATCTCACCCAGCCGCCTTACTTGCGCCAGCCTGTTACGGTTTCAACGAGTGATTCCATGCATTCAATCTTGGCCTGTGGCGTGATGCCATGGCCGAGATTAAAAATATGTCCATTGGTGCCGCGCATGGATTCGAGTAATCGTGTAGCTTCGCGGCGCACAATTTCGGGCGTGGTATTGAGCAAGATGGGGTCGAGATTGCCTTGGACGGCGATGTTGGCCGGGAGAATTCGACGCACGACTGCGAGATCGCAGGTCCAGTCGACGCTCAGCACACGTGCGCCCGAAAAAGCCTGATCGGTGAGTTGCGAGGCTGTGCCTTTTGCGTAGAGAATCACAGGGAAATCCTGGGGTAGGGCTGCGATGATTTGCCGGATCCATTTTAGGGATGCAGCTTCATAGTCAGCACCAGCGATGAGGCCGCCCCAACTATCAAAAATCTGAATCGCATCAGCGCCAGCGCTGATTTGCATTTGAAAATATACGATGATCGCGGAGGTAAGTTTTTCTAACAGCGCTTCGAATGTTGCGCGATCGGTGTAAAAAAGAGTTTTAATGCGTTCGAAGTCATCGGAGCTGCCGCCCTCGACCATGTAGGTCGCTAGCGTCCACGGGGAACCACCGAAACCCAGCAGCGCGTGGTTGCCGGCGAGTTCGGTTTTCAAAAGTGCAATGGACTCTGCGACGTAAGAAAGTTTATCCAGGACGGCGTGGGCCGGGGAAAGCGCATCGATCTGGGTCCTAGTATCCAGCCTGTAGCCCATGGCGATACCGCCGGTTTCGCGGAACGTATAGGGTTGGCCGAGTGCTTCGGGTATTACTAAAATGTCGGAAAATAAAATCGCAGCATCGAGGGCGAAGCGCCTTAGCGGTTGTAGGGTTACCTCTGTGGCTAGAGCCGGCGTGCGAACCATTTCGAGGAAAGAGGATTTTGCCTTGAGCGCGCGGTACTCGGGTAGATAGCGGCCGGCTTGACGCATGACCCAGAGTGGCGGGCGCTCGAGGGTTTGGCAGGCGCAGGCGGCGAGGAAACGTTCGCGAGAGTTCATTTTGATAACCGGTATTCGAGCGCGGCGATTTCCGCAGCATTGAGATTGGCCCAATCGCGCGGTTGGATAAAGATTTCCTGCAGATGCGCTTCGGCGCTACCGGCTACGGGCGTGTGGGCGTAGTCCCAGCGAACGAGTGGAGGCAGTGACATTAAGATGGATTCGGTGCGTCCACCGCTTTGTAGGCCGAAGTGGGTCCCGCGGTCCCAGACGAGATTAAATTCAACATAACGTCCTCGCCGGTAAAGTTGCCAGTTACGCTCGGCTTCTGTCGTAGGTGTGGCTTTGCGGCGAGCTACAATCGGAAGATAGGCCGGAATGAACGCATTTCCGACGGCGCGGGTGAGAGCGAAACTTTGGTCAAAACCGAGTTCACTGAAATCGTCGTAGAACAAGCCGCCGACACCGCGGGCTTCACTGCGGTGTTTTAGGAAAAAATAATCGTCACAGGTTTTTTTGAAACGCGCATGCAGCGATGCTCCGAAAGGAGCAACGGCATCGCGAGCCGTGCGGTGCCAGCTTACGGCGTCGGTAACGTTACCGTAGTAAGGAGTGAGATCGAATCCGCCTCCGAACCACCAAATAGGCTCAGCATTTTTGTTCTGGGCTACGAAGAAGCGGACGTTGGCGTGGCTCGTCGGTACGTGGGGATTGCGTGGATGAATCACGAGCGAAACCCCGATCGCTTCCCATGCGCGCCCGGCGAGTTCGGGGCGGTGTGCGGTTGCGGAGGCCGGGAGTTGGTTGCCGTGGACGTGCGAGAACGCGACGCCGGCTTTTTCAAAAACTTTTCCCTCGGCGAGAATGCGGGTGCGGCCACCACCGCCCTCGGTGCGTGTCCACACCTCTTCACGAAATTGTGTGCTACCGTCTTCCTTGGCGAGAGCCGCGCAAATTTGCTCCTGTAAATCAAGGAGATAGGTTTTTACGGCGACGAGGTCGGGGGGCATAACTATCAGTTTAACTGTGTATGGTGGAAAAGACCTCAAGTAAACTATTTCGCGGACATTTAGGTAAAAGGATAGGTTTAAACGGGGTGGGGACTTGACGACTTTGTTATGGTTCACGTTCGACAGGCTGGCGCCTACCGTGCTGGCTGACTAAATCGACATGCAATCACCTGTGCTCACGACCATCGCCATCACTGGATTCACTGTGGCGTTTTTTCATGCCGCTATTCCGACGCATTGGTTGCCATTTGTGCTCGTAGCGCGGGCGCGGAATTGGAACCGATGGAAGACGCTGGCGGTGACCGTGTTCGCTGGGCTCGGTCACGTGGCTTTGACGAGTCTGCTTGGTTTGGGAATCGCGTGGTTTGGTTTCCAGTTAGACGAACACGCTGGAGAACTTTTTACGTGGATCGTGGGAGGGTTATTGATCGCGATTGGAATGTTCTATTTCTGGCAACAATTTCGCGGTGACGGGTTGCGGCATCATCACATGCTGGGTGGTCAGCATCGTCCCAGTGCGCATTGCGGGCACGGACATGAACACGAGAACAGCCACTGGGATGTTGAACTGAAGGAGAGTCCTCTGGTCTCGACCAAAGCGGGCGATGGGGCGGCTATTAGCGGTCTGTTTGTGATGCTTACGCTTTCGCCGTGCGAAGGTTTTTTGCCGGTTTACCTCTCGGGTGTACAATTTGGTTGGCGCGGCTTTTTCGTTCTTAGTGGCATTTTGGCGGTGGCAACCCTGCTCGGGATGTTGCTATTTACCTGGCTGACCCTGATTGGCCTAGAGCGTATCGAGGTGAAACAATTCGAGCGTTATGAGGCAGCTTTACTGGGGGCAATCTTCACCGTACTAGGCGTGCTGATGCTCGTGTTAAAACATGAGCATTGAGCGGCGCCTTGAGTTTACTTTTTCGCCGATGGTAGCGAAAATTTGATCACGGAATCGTTGGGCGTAGTAGATTTTTTCTCTGCCGTAGAAAGAGGCGCTGCACTTAAATTGGACTCATTGCTGCTGCCGGCGTTGTTGGCACTGGGCGTGGCTGTGAAGGGAGCCGAACTCGAGGAGATAGAGGCGAAACCTTTTTCAATCAGATCGGCGGTTTTGAGGTCCCGCGAGTGGCCTTTATCAATTTCCCCATTTTTCCCAAAGGAACCCATGATCACAACGATGATGCGGTGGCCGTTGCGAATCGCCGTCGCGCTTAGGCAATAGCCAGCGCCAACCGTGTAGCCAGTTTTCAGACCGTCGACGCCGTTCACCTTACCGAGCAGTTTGTTGTGATTTTCCATGTGCTGTGGGCCACCGGGTCGGGATGCACCGAAGTCGCGTTTGCGGACGGAAGTGTAGGTGAGTACGTCGGTTTTTTGGAGCAGGTACGTGCACAAAAGTGCAAAATCGCGAGGAGTGGTGAGATCGCCATCGGCGATACGACGGCTGGTTGGTGGAAGACCGTGCGGTGAGCGGAAAGTGGTGTGGTTCATGCCGAGGGCCCGGGCTTTGACGTTCATTAATTCGACGAAGCCTTCGACGGAGCCAGCGGAAGCGCGAGCGAGCGCGTGTGCAGCATCATTCGCCGACTGAATCATCATGGCATAAAGTAATTCTTCCACGGAGAAGACTTCCTTTTCTTTTAGAAACACTTGGGTGCCGCCCATCTTGGCGTCGGATGCGTCTGCGGTGACGGGGGTGCCTAGGGTGATGGTTTTGTCTGCGAGTTTATCGTAAAGCACAGCGAACGTCATGAGTTTGGTCATGCTCGCGGGCGGGGTGACAACGTCGGCATTGTTTTCAAACAGGGTTTTGCCGGTAGCGGCGTCGATGACGATGGCCCCTTTGTATGAGCCTAGGTCGCTGGCGTCGGGACGTGTCGGCTTGGTGCGGGTGGCAGCAGACAGCTGCGCTACTAAGGCAAGTGTGATAAGTACAAGACGCTGGAAAATCATGGTGCTAGCGAGAAAGATTATGCGGGTTGGGCGAGAGAAAAAGGACGTAAAGTAACATTCTATTAAGTGAGTGGCTCTCCCCCGTGAATTTTATCTGCTTCGCGGTTCCAGCGGTAAAGCAATGGGCCTTTGGCGCGGTCGAGTTGTTTGTAGAGCGCGGGGTCGGAGCGCTTTAGCAGCTCGAGTTCTTTGAGGCCATTTGAATCACAGTTGAGGAAGCGGGCGTAAGGTTTAAAGTGTTCCGGACGCCCGATGATGCGCGAAAGATTGGCGGGTGACGGCGGGTCGTATGGTTGATCGAGGGCGAAGAAGGCATACGGGAGGCTGCGGAGGTCGATGCCGGCGCGTTGGCCAAATTTAACCCAATCGGGTGTGGCGAAAATTTCGGAGGGTGGCGGCGCGAAGAAGTGGCACCAATCCCGGGTATGTTCGCTCAGAAACATACCGCAGGCACTGGAGTGCGTGCAGGGGGCGATCACCTTAAAGCTGGCACGGAGGCTTTCGCGGATAGCCCCGAGTTGGCGACTGACCTCGTGAGTTCCGGGTTCGACCCAGAGCACCGCGGCGGAGCGAGCGATCAAACCATTGAGTTGGTTGCGGGCGGCGGGATTGAGTTCGTTGAGTACATGACTGATAACGAGTAGGCCGATGGGCGCGTCGCCTTGGAGCATTTCGGAAGAAGCAGGCGCGACGTTGAGCCTCGGGAATTCGGCCTGAGCGGCGGAGACGGCGAAATCCACGGCGAGGCTCGAATGGTCCCAGACGTGGAGTTGGGTGAAGTGCTCAGAGCCGCCGAAGGCGGACAGTACGCGGCGAGCAGCTACGCCACTACCACAACCCCAATCAAGTATAGTGCGGGTGCTCGGGCGCCAATTGCGCAGACGGAGTTCGGATAGGACCGCGTCCCATTTCCAGCCGATGCGAGTACCATAGGTAAAATCATAGCTGGCGAGATCGGATAGGCTTTGCCAATATGGACCCATGGCGGCTGAGCCGGAGAGAAATCCAGCGCGTAAACGATCTAGGGCGTTCCAATCGAGTTGGGACCAAGTCATGAAATTAAAGCAGCCCTCACCAGCGGCGGAGAAAATTTGAGGGTTGGCCGGCTACAAGGGTAACGCGTCGGGGTTGGTTTTCACCGCGCGAGATGATTTCGATTTCAAGCGTTGCTCCTGGGCGGCGATCAATGAGCAGTTTGCCTAGTTCGCTTTGGCGGCTGATCGAGCCTTTGAAGGTCGTGATGGCTCGACTATCTAGTGAGAGAATTTCGTCGCCTTCTTTGACGCCGGCGAGCTCCGTGCTGGAATTCGGCGGGACTTCTGTGACGACAAGGTGCGAGACACTGTCGCTGTTCGGATTGCGGGCCACGCGCAAGCTGATTGGGAAGCTGGTGATGGCGTCTTCATGAACGCGAAAAGGTTGGAGGGCGACGGCCCCAGCGGGAGCGGGTTTGGCTTTTTTAAGCGCTTGAAGCGGGGAGGCTGTTGCGGAGTTGGGCGGAGTGACGTCGAGAAAAGCCCAATAATCACGGTCGTCAGCATACACAAAAAGAGAGCAACGAATTTTGACACCCTCGCTGACGCACTCGAAATTTTGAGTTAAGCCATCATGATCCAAGTGATTCTCGGTAGTTGAAGTCAGCTGACTGATAGGCAGGACAATAATTTGTCCGCGGATCAGATCGGCAAATTCCTCGAGTGTACGCGGTACACCTAGCGGCGCGGTATAATTAAAAACGAGTAAACGTACGGGGCCGATTTGAGGGGCGATACGGGCAACGAGGCGAATGCCTTGGTTGAGTTCACGTTCGCTTGGTGCTAGCCGCCAGATGCCCTGCGGGTCTTCAAGGGTGAAGGGTAGCAGCGTCGTCTGAGCAAGAAGCGAACCGTGGAGTAGCGCTAAAAAAATAATGCAAAGCGAGTGGCGAAGAGGCGGCATAACGGTCTAAAATCAGAGGGGGAACTCGAGCTGCGTGGCGAGATGTTGGTGATGGACGCCGTAAAAGGCGGCGAAGGCGCGGATGCGTTGAGCGCGGGCGTCGTCGGATTGACCACGTGACGCGGTGCGTTGGGCGACGATCAAGAGGTTTTTTGCGGTGTGTTCTGTAGAGATGAATTCAAAGACTTTTGTTTTATAGCCGGCCCATTCTAAGAGTTGGGCACGTAGAGCGTCGGTAACGAATTCGGCTTGGCGTTCCTGGAAAATGCCGTGGCGCAGGGCATCAGCTAGAACCGCTGGCGCGTTGAGTTGGCCGCGAATTTCTTTTTGGCAACAGGGTGAAACCACGAGTAGGCGCGCACCAGCAGAGATGCCTTGGGCGAGTGCGTCGTCGGTGGCGGTGTCGCAGGCGTGGAGGGCGATGAGAACGTCGCAGGCGGCGACGGGGGTCTCATTGATGGCGCCGGGTATAAATGTGAGGTGATCGCTGAGCGCGTGGTTGGAGGCGGTCTGATTGCAAAACTCGACAAGCTCGGCGCGAGCCTCGATCCCGGTGATGTGGGCCCGTGGCGCAAGGAGCGCGGCGAGGGCAAAAGTTAGGTAGCCTTTGCCGGAGCCCATATCGACAATACGAAGGGGTTGCTTTGAGGAGATCGTGGTTTCCGCTGGGAAGTTATCAGCTAAGAGATGCGATAGAAGTTCTGAAAATTTTTGAATCTGCCGGAACTTGTCCGCCATGCCTTCGCGGGGCTGGCCGCGCTCATTGGTAACGCCAAGGGTACGGAGCCAGGCGGCGGTAGCGGGAATGAGATGGTGTTTGGGCTGATCGTGGGCTGCGGGGGCCGCAGCGGAGGTAGGATTGGAAATCTGTGGTGCGGTTGCGTTTTTTAAGTGCAGTCGGGCTGTGTTGTCAGGACGAGTTTCTAGCTGCGCCGTCAACGAGGTGGTAAATAAATGGGCGTCTAGAAACGTGGGGCCAAGAAGAGACTCGATTTGGGCGAGGGCATCATGCTTAGAGAAGTTTTTGGTGACGTCACGCGTGGCGTACCGCCAAACGAAGGTAAGGTGCGGTCCGCTTCTAAGCGTTATGGGACGAACGAAGACGTTTTGTAGTGTGGGCTCAGCCGAGGATTGCCTCGCTTTCCCCAGAGTGAGTTTTTCGAATGTGCCACGATTGATGTTTTCAGCTACGAGCTCGATAAAACGTGCGCGAGGTGCTGGCGTTGTAGGCGGCATGTACTTCAAAAATTAACTAAGAATCGAGTTTGGCGAGGGCGTCAGCTGCGCGTTTGAGTTGGGGATCCAGTTGTAAGGCGCAGGTAAACGCTGTCCGCGCGGAGGATTTGTCGTTGAGCTTGAGGTAAAGGGTGCCGATGCGGTAATGGATGAGGGCGTGTGAGGCTTGGCCAAATGGAGGCTCGAGTTCGAGACAGCGTCGCAGGGCGGTAAGTCCGCGCTCTAGTTGCGCTCCGCTAACGACAGTGAGACGTCCGAGTTCGGCTAGGGCGGGATAAAAATCGGGGGTTTGCTCGATTGATTTTTCGCAGAAGGTTATGGCTTCATCATATTTTTTTTCGGTGGTTTTGATCAGAACGTTTGCGAAAAGGCCTCGAGTGGAATTGCGCTGCGCAATGGCTTCGGCTTGTTCTTTAGCTTTGTCGCGACTGCCGATGGGCCATGGGGCGCTGGCGTAAAATTGAAGGAGAGCCTCGCGATTATCGAGGTTATCGGGCTCTATTTCGATGGCGCGGATAACGGCGTCGCGACCGCGAGTCGCAGCGGAGAGGGAGCGAGTTTTCCCGGCTGATTGCATGGATGTGATTCCGAATGAAGCAAGATAAGCGGCATTTTTGGGGGCGAGTTCGGCGGCTTTGGCGAGCCAGGGTAAAGCATCTTCAATAGCTCGATCGTCCCCGCGCATGCGCAAAGTCAAACCAAGGTAATGACAAGCGGCGGAGTTGTTCGGCTCGCTGGCGGTTATTTTTTCAAAAGCCTGGCGGGCTTCGGGATAACGTTTTTGTCCGTAAAGCACTAGGGCCTCTTCGAGCGCTCCAGCGTGGGCGTGAAGGGATAAGCCTAAAAAAAGGATCGTGAAAATGGATACGCGCAGGCTAAGGTGCATCGTTCCTAGCACGGAGCGCGCGGATAAAAATTTCAAGCGCGCGGTGAGTCGCGGTATTTATTCGTAACGTAGGGCGTCGATCGGATCGAGCTGAGCAGCTTTGCGGGCTGGGTAGAAACCGAAGAACATGCCAACGGCGGCACTGAACACGAAAGCGATTACGACAGAGGCAGTGGAAACTAGGACAGGCCAGCCGTTGAGGTGCGAAACGAGCTGTGAGGAACCGATGCCGAGTAGAATGCCGATTACGCCGCCTAATGAGCTGAGGATGGTCGCCTCGATGAGGAATTGCATGAGCACGTCGCTGCCGTGGGCGCCTATGGCGAGACGGATGCCGATCTCACGAGTGCGTTCGGTGACGGATACGAGCATGATGTTCATGATCCCAATACCGCCCACCAGTAGTGATACGCTGGCGATGGCGGCCAGGAGAAGGGTCATCGTTTGCGTCGTGGCGGTAGCCGTCTGGGCGAGTTCTACTTGGTTGCGGACGGTGAAGTCTGGTTCCCGACCTTTACGGCGTTGGGTTAGCACTTCGGTGATGTCTTTCTGGACCTTATCGATGACATCAGCGCTGGCGGCTTGAATCAAAATTGAACTGATGTAAGAACGGCGAGAAAGACGTTTCATGTGACTAGTGTAAGGCACGAGCACTGCGTCGTCCTGGTCCTGGCCAAAGAGGTTGAAACCTTTCGAGTCGAGTACGCCTAGTACTTTGAATGGTATGTTGCGAATGCGAAGAGTCTGGCCGACAGGGTCGCTACTGGCGAAGAGTTGATCGGCAACGGTTTTTCCGATCACGCAGACTTTAGCTACAGAACGAACGTCTTGATCCGAAAACATGGCGCCGCTAGCAATTTTCCAGGATCGGATTTCGGGATAGTCGGGGGATTCGCCATTGACGGAGGTATTCCAATTAAGGCCGTTAGCGAGGACTTGGTTACGATCGCGAACTTCTGGGCTAACACCCACGATGCCAGTGACTTCGCGCTCGATAGCTTCGGTGTCCTCGATAGTCAGAGAAGGTGAGCTGCCCCAGCCACCGCGCATGCCACCGGAGCTCATGCTTCCGGAAAATACAGTGATGACGTTTTGACCAAGGCTAGCGACTTGGGCTTCTACTTGAGCTTTTGCGCCATTGCCGATGCTGACCATCGCAATCACGGCACCGACACCTATGATGATGCCGAGCGCGGTTAGGATGGAGCGCATGGTATTGCGCATGAGGGCGCGAAGTGCGACTTTGATGATAGAGCCGAAGCGCATGTTTGAAAAAAAGGGGCGAGCGGGAAGGGCGCGAGGGTTTAAGTTTTAGCGCCTGTAAGTTTAGCTGCAGCCTCGGCGGAGCTAAGTTTTTCAAGCTCGGTTGCAGAGAAGGAGCGGTTGGACACGGCTTCATCGCGAACCATCACTCCGTCGCGGAGGATAAGATTGCGTTTACAAAAATGTGCTATGTCGAGCTCGTGGGTTACCATCACGATGGTTATACCCTCGTCGTTTAATTTCTGAAAGACGCCCATGACTTCGGCGGAGGTACGAGTGTCGAGGTTGCCGGTGGGTTCGTCAGCGAGGAGAACTTGGGGTTCATTGACTAGGGCTCGGGCGATGGCGACTCGCTGTTGTTGTCCGCCGGAGAGCTGACTGGGGAAATGGTCGAAGCGCTGGGACAGACCGACGATGTCCAGGCAGTGCATGGCCCGATCCCGGATTTGCTTAGTCGTAAATTTCCGGGCACCGTATAGCATGGGTAGCTCAACGTTTTCCAGAGCGGTGGTGCGGGCGAGGAGGTTGAAGCCTTGGAAGACGAAGCCTAGTTTCTGATTTCGGATATCGGCGAGGGCGTTGCGGTCGAGTTGGGACACATCTATGCCGTCTAGTAGGTAACGACCGCGGGTGGGGCGATCGAGACAACCGAGTAGATTCATTAAGGTGGATTTACCGGAGCCGCTGGCGCCCATGAGGGCCACGAAATCGCCACGTTCAATTTCAAGGGTGACACCGCGCACAGCGTGCACGGGGACTTCGCCAGAGTCGTAGATTTTATGGATTTCCTCGATTTTTACAACGGGCGGCATGGTCGGAGAGCAGGGGATTATTAGGGCGCTATGTTTTTATCGGCCACGGCCGCCACCACTGCTACCACCGCCGCCGAAGCCGCGGTTGCCGCCGGTGAGTGCGCTTGGGGCGCCGGCTTGAGGTGCTGCGGAAGAAATTGCGCCAGGTATAGATACGCTGGTTACGAGGATTTCGCCTTCGGTTAAGCCCTCGATGATTTCTGTAGAAATACCATCAGAGATACCTAGCTTAACTTGGACGGGCTCAACTTTTTGAGATTTGGGATCGCTGCCAACGAGTTTGTATAGAGTCCTCGTCACAGGAGCATTGGATGCCGGTGTATTGGCTCCGCGATTGCCGCCGCCACGGCCGCCACCGCTCATGCGACTGAAATCAAGATCAAGTCCGCGTTCCTTGGCGAGAGCTTCCATCTTGGCGATTACATCAGCCGATGGGGGGCCTCCGGCACCGAAGGAGAAACCCACCTCACGCATGATCTCGCGCATGGCTGTGCGGCGTTGTTCGTCGGTGAGGGGTTTAGGCGCTTCGGTTTTTGCGGAACCAGTAGCAGCGGCTTTGCCATCGGTGGTTTTGCCAACCGTGGCAACGGGTGCGGTTGCAGGGAGAAGGTTTTCAGGGATACGCACGCGGAGAGCGCTATTGCTGACTTTCAGCGTGCCAGCTCGTTGGGCAATGATGATGGAAACGTTTGCGGTCATGCCGGGTTTGAGTTTCAGGTCGTCGTTACGTACATCGATGATAGTCTCGTAGGTGACGACGTTGGACTGGGTCTTTGGGGCGTTGCGGATCTGAGAAATACGACCGCGGAATTGACGGCTTGGGTAGGCGTCGACGGTGAAGTTGACGTTTTGCTTGTCCTCAATGTTGCCGATATCGGCTTCGGCGACGGCGGCGCTGATTTGCATCTGAGAGAGATCGTTAGCAATCGTAAATAAAGTGGGGGCGCTGGTGCTGGCTGAGACTGTCTTGCCAACTAGTGCGATGCGATCGATCACGATACCGTCTATGGGTGAGTAAATAGTGCAGCGGGCGAGGTCAACTTTGGCTGTGTCCACCGCAGCTTGCTGGATGAGCATCTGGGCTTGAGATTGGGCGAGTTGGGCCTCGGCTTGATCGAGCTCTGCTTGAGAAACGAGGTTCTGGGAGCGCAGTTCGCGGGTGCGCTCAGTGTTAAGTCGGATAAGATTGAAATTGGCGGTGGTATTGGCGAGTTGGGCTTTGGCGGAACTCAGGCGCGATTCATAGGTGGCTGCATCGAGTTTGGCGAGGACCTGGCCTTTTTTCACAGGAGAGTTGTAGTCGACGTTGATTTCCACGATTAGCCCCGAGATTTGGGAGGAAACATCGACGCTGGTGACTGCCTCTAGACCGCCAGTGGCGGTGACGACCTGTTGGACGTCACCTCGAGAAACTTTTGTGCTGCTAAACTCTGGGGGCTTTTCACCGCTGGTGCGGAAATATAGCCATGAGCCCGTGCTTACGGCTGCAATGAGGGTAAGTGTTATGATGAGACCGCTGGAGCTGCGCGCTTTAGACATACGTGGAAGGAGTGCTTAGGGGAAGTAAGAGAGTCTGGTTTGGTCCTGCGAGTGAACTTAAATTTTTAGCCCATTCGAACGAAGGCCGTCATTTCAAATGACGTAGCCTTTGCGGAAAGGTAACGAGGAAATATTTTCCTTTGTCGTTGTCTGCTCAAGGCTGACTAACGGGTTGAGGACATGATTGATTATAGTCCAGGTATGCTGAGGGAGCTTTTTTGGGGTTTACCGTCAAAACAGTGGGGGCAAGTTTTGTCCGCAACGTAGTGGGGGTGCTGTTGTTCTGCTGGTGTCAGTGGCATCTGGCAATTGAAGCACATCACCGTTTTCGTTTCTCTTAATTGCGGGTCTACACCGACACGTCGATCGAAGACAAAACATTCTCCCTCATAATGAGCGCCGCCGCATTCTTCGAAGTATTTTAAGATGCCCCCGTCAAGCTGATGCACGTCGGTGAATCCTTCGCGCTGCATGTATGGGCCTGCCTTTTCGCAGCGGATACCGCCGGTGCAAAACATAACGATCGGTTGATTTTTTAACGTGTCGGGAAGGCGAGCGACTGCCGCGGGAAAATCACGGAAATGGTCTATGCCCGCGGGACGCGCGCCCCGAAATGTGCCCATGCGCACTTCGTATGCGTTGCGTGTGTCGAGCAAAGTAACAGGCCTGCCCTCATCGAGCCATTGCTTTAGAGTACGGGCAGGGAGTTTTGGGGTCGGACGTCCTGCGGGATCGAGGCCCTCAACGCCGAAGGCAATGATTTCTTTTTTGATTTTCACTAACATGCGATTGAACGGCTGCTCTTCGCTTAAACTCTCTTTTGGCATAAGATCACCTAAGCCATGGACTGCGCGCAGGGCGGTGAGCAGCACATCAATCTGTCTACGATTGCCCGCGACGAAAAGATTTATACCCTCTGCGCTTAATAAAATAGTGCCACGTAAACATTGCGCCTTGGTAAGCTGCAGCAGCCGGGCGCGGAGTTCAGGCAGGCCGGTTAACGGGACAAATTTATAGACAGAAATATTGATGAACTCGGGCATCTTGAATGATGTTAAAAGCTAACTTAAAACGCGCTAAAACCAATAGGTAAAATTTTTGTAACGTTCGGCGTGGCTTCTGGTGCTGTTCCTGTCATTGTTTTAGGTAGACTTATGAAACCGCAAATCATTCTGGCTGAAGCGCACACGCGCGAAGGCGCCCGCCTTACCCTACATTCCCATGACGGACGCTTTAGCATCCGAGTGAATGGCAAGGAGCTCATGAACTCCTCCGCGACCGCTTCGGAGGTAGCGTTGGGCGAGCTAGCCACGGCAGAAATCACGCGCTCAGCCCCAGCGAGGATCCTAATTGGCGGACTAGGGCTAGGTTTTACCTTGCAGGGTGTATTGGCCAAAGTCGGCGCGCACGCCACGGTGCATGTTGCTGAGTTGGTGTCCGCAGTCATCGATTGGAATCGCACGCATATGAGCGGACTCAACGGCACATTGTTGAACGATCCTCGTGTGAAAATTCTAAACGAAGACGTGCGCTCTATTATCGCGCGCTCCGCTAGCCAGCCTTACGACGCAATCTTGCTCGATATCGACAACGGCCCCGCCGCAATGGTCCAATCAGGTAACGCCAAGGTCTACGATCTGCGTGGTATCGCGCGTATCGGACAGGCGCTCAAACCTGGCGGACGAGTTGCTATCTGGTCGTCAGGTGCTGACAAGGCGTTTGAAAGCCGTCTTTCCCATAGCGGCTTCGACGTGAAACCCACTCCGGTCAAAAAACATGCGACAGCCAAGAGCACCACGTATATGATATACGTAGCGGACAAAAAAGTGCCTCTGGCAAAAATTGCAGTTGAAATCGCATCGGCTGGGGGATCCTAAATTTAAGCCTCTCCTTGTGGTGCGTGCCGTTCCTTCGACCAGTGCGAGTCTGATTTGGAAACTTAAGCGAGGTGCGGACGCAACCGCGCGATAAGATCGGTGTAATCCGCCGCCGATAGAATTTGTTTCGGCTCAGGCATCATGACGAACGGTGCGCCCCAATTTGGCCCATCTACGTATTTAGGCACAAGATGCATGTGCAGATGCGGCAATTTATCGGAGTAGGCACCGTAGTTGATTTTGGCTGGATTGAAGGCGGCTTTCATCGCCTTCGCGGCGCGAGCGACGTCTTGTGTGAAAAGCGTGAGTTCAGTCGGCGGTAACTCAAAGAGCTCATTGACGTGTGCGCGGTAGGCGACGACGCAACGGCCTCGATACGTTTGCTCTTTGAAAAGATAAAGCGTTGAGACCTGCATCGGCCCGATCTCGATCATGAGATCTTGGAGGCGTTGATCTTTACGGCAATAGAGACAGTCGGGGAGTTCGGTCATGGGTAAGATATGGAAGGAGCTTATGAGTTTTTATTTTTCGCTCCGGCGCAAGGGCTAGTTGCGGATCGACGAATGCTGCGGCCCCAGATTGGGTTGAGCTTACTATGATGAAAAAAATGTTTTTTTGGCTACTGTTGGTCCTCGAAACATTGGCCGTGGAGCCCGGTTCCCCGAGTTTTACATTACCTGTCGATCGGGTAACTTACCTCGCGGAGGTAGCCGCGTTGAGTCGGGTCGACTGGCCAAAAAATCGTGCGCTCATGATTGTGTGTCATGGTCACAGCGTGCCGGCCGGTTATTTCAAGACTCCGGTTGTTAACTCGCTTAGTTCGTATCCGCACCTATTGCGTGTTGGACTCGCCGAAAAATATCCGCACGCGGTCATCAACGTCGTTGTGACGGCTATTGGCGGTGAGGATTCAGAAAAAGGGCTGCAGCGCTTTGAACGCGATGTCATGAGCCTGCATCCTGATGTCGTAACGATCGATTACGGCCTTAACGACCGCGGGATGGGCCTGCAGCGGGCGGAATCAGCCTGGCGGGCAATGATCGAGCGCGCTAAAACCGGTGGCGCTAAAGTCATTTTGCTCACTCCCACCCCAGACACGGCAGCAAAATGGGCAGATTCTTCCGATAAATTGGCTCTGCACGCTGAGCAAATTCGTGGGCTCGCGCGGGAATACCAGGTGGCGCTGGTGGATAGTTATGCTTTGTTTCAGCGGCACGCGGCGACCGGCGGAATAACGGAGACGCTCATGTCGCAACGCAACCATCCCAACGAAAAAGGTCACGCCTTGGTGAGCGCTGCGTTACTTGAATGGTTTCCCTGATTCGTCGTGGCTTGATCATCCACCTGCGCGCACAAGTAAGGCTTTAATTTGAGCCTGATCGGTGAGTGAAGTTTTGGCGACGAAACCTCTCGCGTGCGCGAAATGTACGCCTGAAGCCTCTGCGATACGCGTAAAATCAAGCCGCGGGTTGTCTTGAAACCGGGCTAAACCGTAGCCGGTACTGCGGCGATCAGGAGCGACTGTGCCGACGATCTTGCCGGCGAGATTTTGGGCCTCGATGTAGCGTTCGATGCCCATCGAAGGCTCTTCCGGCATTGGATCGGTGCGTGGCAGAAACAGAATGTGGGCCGGCTCGCCGCCTAGCACAAGCTCCCAGACTTGGGCGTGTTGCGCGATGAAATCGAGTCGAGTGCGGAGCGTGCGGATGTAGTCCAAAAGGTCTTCCCCGATCATGCACATAATCGCCCAGAGTGGAGCGCTGGGTTCGATGCGATCGGCGAGGGCGAAGCGGCGCAGTAGGGTGATGTCGATCGGAGAGTTGAGTTTAGGCAACGCGTTGCGCTCTATGCCGAGAAATTTGGCTGTACTGATCGGGCCGCGGCAATCGAACCACTCGGCGGGCTCGAGCCATTCACAGAATTGGCGGGCGTCGGTGTAAATTCCGAGGTGTTGTAAAACGAGCGAAAGCGAGCAGGTGGGTGTGTGATCTTTGGGGAGTTGGTGGTGGTCAAAGTTATTCCGCGCCGGATCGTGCTGGTGGCCGACATCTACGACAGCGACCTGCGGGTCGTTTAAATCGCTGGCGGTGGGTTCTCGCCGGACGATAGGTACGGGGTGCAGAGCGAGCAGAACACAGCAGGCGAGGAACTCGTCTTTATGGGCGCTACCGGGATGGGTGAGTAAAATTGTGAATGGCGTCATGATAAAAGCGCGGGTAAGCGCGCTGCGCGCAAAGACGTCGGCTGGAGATACGTTTGGCGACGCTGAAGTTACAGGCCCCAACTCCAGCGTTCGCTTTGCCAGCTAAAGCCTCGTCCGGATTGAGCGATGCGGCCGAGACCGGGCCAAGGGAGGTGGAAACCGTAGGCGCGTTCGTGGGAGTGGGCGAGTTCGGTAAATAGTTTTTGGCGAGTATAAATCGCTTGTGCTGGTTCATGATCGTAGGCGATGCCCCACGTGGGATTGCTGAACATCAAGGTATGGTGATGCGCGACATCCATGAAATGCAGCAGCGAGTCACGGCCTGACTTAATACGAAAAATCGCGTGGCCGGATGTGTGTCCGGGGGCCCCCAGCAGCGTGATTGTCCCGCCAAGCACTGAGTCTCCATCACGAAGAAATTGCAGGTTGGGCTGTAGAACGTCGAATTTTTCTCGGGCATCTTTGATCATTCCGGGGAGTGGACCTTTGGCGCGTTTGGATCGGGAGAAATCCGGCGTAGGAGAGCGCCAAAAATCAACTTCTTCGCGTAAGCAATAGACCGCGGCATTAGGAAAGACGGCGCGGTTGCCGGTGACAAAGCCGCCGATGTGATCGCCGTGCGCGTGGCTGAGAAAGGCGTGAGTGATCTGCTCTGGAGCAAATCCAAGTTCGGCTAGCGCCGTCGATACCCAGCCTCGTTCCGGGTTTTTCCCATGTCCAAAACCGCCGTCGAAGATCACCAATTCGCGGTCAATTTTTAGCAGCAGGATATTGACGTAGAGTGGTAGCGCATCGGTTCTTTCGCCTCTAGTGATGAGATCGTCTCGCATTTCGGGTCGGGCTGCTTCTGGCCACATCAGATCGAGGCCCTCGCGTAGGAGCATGCTACCGTCGCTGATGGAATAGGCCTCGATGTCTCCGATGTTGAAACGGTAGCTGAAGGCATTGCGTGGCGCCTGTCGCTTTGGCGTGGATTCGACTGCGCGTAGCGATTGCGGCAAAACCGCAGTGGCAAGGGCGGCGGTGGTGGCACAAATAAAATGCCGGCGAGTGGAATTACTTGATGGGGTATTTTGCATAATGAAAGCGGGTATTAAAAAAACAAAGCCTGCGAGGAAGACGAGGTTGCGGTGGGTGCGGGCCGATCGGGGTTTAGTGCGGCCTGTAAGGGACAAGTCTTGAAATCGACGTGAAGACCTTCTCGGTAAAGTCGTAAAAGTTGGTGTGAACGTTGGGCGAGAAGGCGTCGGATTTCGCGGCGACGTCCCTTGATGAGGGGAATGCGCATTTCATCGTATCCAGTAGTCTGATGAAGGAGCCACGCGATGGTGGCGGCTTCGGCACGCTCTTTGAGTGGAATACGTTCGGTGCGGGCGACCGTGCCGCTGCCTACGGGGGTGGTATGAGCGGTTATAAGATCAGCTAGGTTTTGGGCGTCGCCAGCATGCACAGAATGGAAGGCAAGAAATGTTAACACAGCGGTGCGAAAATCTTCGACGTAGTTTGTTTGTTCGATGTTCCGGCGGACGCGAGCTGAGTCTAGTTTGCGTTGATGGGCAGGATCGGCGCGTTCGACTAGAAGTGCGGTTCGAAGTGCTTCGATGCGATGTTCCGGGGCCCATATTCCGAGGGAGAAGCGTTTGCTACCCTTCGTCTCAGACATTGTCCATGTAGGGCCATCTGCTTTGATGCGCCGGCTAAGGGCCGAGTCGCCGGGTAACAGTAGAGTCCAACCCACGGGGATAGGTTCGAGTTTGGCGTGTTCGTTGATCACGTAGCCATGTTTCTGACTGGGACGGACTTCGCGGGTTGCGTTAGGCACGGCAGAGGGGACAAAGGTCCGCTCGCAAGCTCAAGCCGCAACCTGAGTCTAGGCGGCTAATTTAGAAATTTTTCGCTGCGCGCTGGCGTCGGGCGTGGTCGTTCTGCTAAGATGACTGGTATGACTCTCGCAGAACTCGGCTGGCACAATGCCCTAGCCCTCGCGTTTACCCCGTACGGGGCGGCGGGATTGGAGCCTGCGCGTGTCGTATGCGAGTTGCGCCGGAATTTTTACGCGGTGCACACGGCGGACGGTGAAGTACTAGGAGAATGTGGAGGTGGTTTTTTCCACCTAGCGAAGAAAGCCGAACAATTTCCTGCGGTTGGCGATTGGGTTGCGGTACGTCGCCGTCCGGGCGAGGCTCGTGCGGACATACATGCGGTGTTGCCCCGGCGCACGAAGTTTTCGCGGCGTGCCTCGGGTTCAGAAGAAATCGAACAAATCGTGGCGGCCAATATCGATACGGTGTTTCTGGTGAGCGGGCTGGATCAAAATTTCAATCCGAAGCGCATTCAGCGTTTTTTGGTGGCGGCGAAGGAAAGTGGAGCGGAGGCGGTCATTGTTTTAAATAAAGCTGACGTGTGTACGGATGCCGAAACCGTGCGCCGAGAGATTGAAGCTCTGGTGCCGGGTGTTCCGGTGATCATCACGAGTTCGGAGACGCGTAAGGGCTTAAAGGCGCTGACATCGATCTACGCTCAGCCTGGCCGGACATTGGCATTTATAGGCTCCTCGGGCGTGGGGAAATCGAGCCTCATTAATTTATTGGTGCGTGATCCTGAGGCATTGCCAACTGGAGAAGTCCGCGAGAAAGACAGCAAAGGCCGTCACACTACGACGCGGCGTGAACTTGTGCAGACGCCGACCGGTGCACTCGTGATCGACACTCCCGGAATGAGAGAATTGCAGCTTTGGGGCGTTGAGGACGGTGTGGAGGATGCATTTGCTGATATCGCGGAGTTGGCTGCGCGCTGTAAATTTGGCAATTGTAGCCACGGTAATGAGCCGGGCTGCGCAGTGCGCGTGAGCATCGCGGAGGGTAATTTATTGTTACAACGTTTTGAGAGTTATCTTAAACTGAAAGGGGAGAAAGCGGCGAGTGTGCCGGCGAGAAAAAAACCAAGTGCACTGGCTAGCAAACCGGGTTGGAAAAACCGCACACAGGGACAAACGCCGTTTCGGCATCGGCATCACGTTGAAGATTAGCTGATAAGAAGGTTGGTGTTACGCTACGTTGGCGATAAGATGGGCCCATGCCCCACGATCCCCATGCTCATTTTGACCACACTGTACTTGATTTAATTGAGCACAGTCCGACCGGTGTCGTGCCCGCTACGCCGTCTTATATGGATGCGCTCAAGCGGTTGCTCGCGACTCATCAGGTTTACGCTAGTGCTAATCACAAAGGTGGCTACGTCACCACACGATCACTGGCGACAGCGCCGGTGTTTCGTGCGCAAAATCTCGACGAAGTGATTGCCGGTCGCGTCGAGCCGGCAGATCTAGAAAGTAATTTTAGTATCTTCGAGCGTTACGTCGCTTCTTTGCCAGCAATACTGCGCGACCGGGCTGCCGAGCGTCGCATGGTTGTCGCGGGCAAATCACCGCAGCATCGCGCTAAGCACATCGGCGATCAAGTCGTCCTCGCTCACGATCCGATTCATACTCTATTCTTGGTTCCGGGAACTGGGCCTCATCCAGGCTTGCCTGGAAATTATCTTTATGGATCCGTGTTCCAGCATCATGCTGATATTAATAGCCCTTGGCTTATTCACCTGCATGACAATGACGATGGACTGGCGATATGTGAATTGCCGTCGATGTCTTTAGCATGGGAAAAATTGCTGGAAGTACTCGCAAGTGCACCGTTTAACATAAATGAACTCGACGCACTTGGGTTCACGTTTAAGTGATCCTATTAGGTGTGAATTTGCGGGATGAACTGCGCCAGATTTAGAATTGCGGCGGAGGCCTTACGCGCCAAAAATGTGTTTGTGTATTCTCAGGGCACGGCCGCCGCCGCTTAAGCCACCCTGAGCAAATTTGAGCCGGAGCCCAAAGAAGCAGAGGGTCGAGGCATCGGGAAGGAGTCTGTTAAGAGGTCGATCTGAAGAGGCATTTTGAAGCACGGTGGTGGGTGGAAATGCTTCTGGGCCTTGGCTGCCCGGCGCTGTTCCCGCAAGTATGCCATCAGACTTGAGAAGCCGCCCTGTATTTTACGCCCGGCAGCGACCTGCCAGTAAAGGGGTAGGTTCGATCGGGAAGCGTGGGTGATCCCTCAGGTGCCCGCGTGCCTTGGTCGTCGCAACTTCGGGTGGCGAGCTCGTCGTCACCAGAGGCACGCTGGGTCCAAACTTACCCTTCGCGCTCGCTAATCGAAGTAGTTGGCAACGTTTCGCGGCAGTTGGTTGACAGCGACGCCGGGCATTGGCGGTTTTAAGTCATGTCAGATTCAGCTCTAGATTCGTTTGATCGTATTGAGGACGCCATTCTCGATATCGCCGCTGGTAGACTCGTCATCGTGACGGATGACGAAGATCGTGAAAATGAAGGTGATCTCATCATGGCGGCATCTTTAGCGACGCCGGAGACTGTCAACATGATGATTCGTTATGGTAGTGGCATCGTCTGCGTCCCAACACTTGAGGCTAACCTGCGCCGACTCGGTCTTGGTCCCATGGTGGCGCGTAACCGTGAGGTTCAGCGCACTGATTTCACTGTCAGCGTAGATGCCTCAGAGGGTATCGCGACCGGAATTAGCGCCATCGATCGCACGCGCACGATCCGATTGCTGGCAGATCCTAACTCCACGGCGGATCAGCTGGTGCAGCCCGGTCATGTGTTTCCTTTACGTTCGCGACCAGGTGGCGTGTTGGAACGCGCTGGGCACACGGAAGCTGCCGTGGATCTAGCTGTGCTAGCGGGACTTCACCCTAGCGGTGTATTGTGCGAACTCGTAAACGATGACGGCACGGTCCAGCGTCTGCCCCAACTCACCGAATTTAAGCGCAAGTTCGGTCTCCGTATGGTGTCGATCAAGCAACTCATTGAGTACCGAGCTCAACGCGAGCAATTGGTCGAGCATGTGTGCACGCAACCGTTTCCCTCAGAATTCGGTGAATTCACGGCGCAGGTATTCCGGAACCGTCTGGACGGTCGTCATCATCTCGCGCTCGTGATGGGGCCGCTCACAACCGAGCCGACCTTGGTGCGCGTGCACAGCGAGAATGTGTTGAGCGATGTTTTTCAAGGCAAGGGCATGACGAGTCATCACGCGCTGATGTCCTCTATGCAGATGATAGCTCAATCCGGTCGCGGCGTCGTGCTGTACATGGAACCAACCAATATAGGCGAGCTGATGGTCCAGCGTCTTAAAGCCAAGTCTGGGGTTCAACCATCGGCGATGGGCCTGCGTGATTACGGCACGGGTGCTCAGATTCTGCGCGCTCTAGGATTAGCTAAGATTCGTTTGCTGTCTGGCAGTCAGCGCAAGGTCGTGGGACTGGACGGCTACGGTTTGGAAATCGTCGAGCAGGTTAGCGTTTGATTTCGGCTAGTTGGGTAACTGCACCCGGCTCGATATGCTCAATTATATTCCCTTGAGGCGATGAGGCGGATTAGGAATTTCATTAGACTGAAAATCTTTTAGTTGAGTTGAGGCTGCAGGTGGCGGGCGAAAAATTCCATCACGCGTTGTTGTTGGCGGAGTTTCACGATTGGGTCGTTGCTACCCGCCATGTGCGTGCCGAGCATGGGAATGAATTCATACGTTTTTCCGGCCATGAACAAAGCATCGCAAAGCTGAAGGGTATGTTGGGCGTACACGTTGTCATCGGTGAGGCCATGAATGAGGAGAAGCGGCCGCTCAAGTTTGGCTGCGTAGCTCAGGACGCTGCTTAATTTATAAGCCTCGGGGGCGGCCTGAGGTAGCCCGAGATAGCGTTCAGTGTAAAACGTATCGTAATTTTCCCAGGTAATCACGGGGGCACCGGCGATACCGCAGCTGAAAATATCTGGTCGGCGAAGGGTCGCCATGGCCGCAAAATAACCGCCGAAAGACCAGCCGGTCACGCCGACGCGGTTGAGGTCCATCTCAGGATATTGTGCGCCTAAAGCGCGTAGTCCGGCTATTTGATCGGTGAGTGCGAGATCGATTAAGTTGCCGCGAATAGCGCGTTCCCAACTGCGACCACGAAACGGGGTGCCTCGGCCGTCGAGACGCGCCACAATGTAGCCTTGGTCAGCCATCCATTGATCGTTGAGATAAGCGCGTGCGGATGCTGTGACTACGGTAGTATGTGGGCCGGCGTAGGCGTAGAGAATGACAGGATATTTTTTCTTGGGATCGAAATCGCGAGGACGGACAACGGCCGCGAAAAATGACGGTTCGGAGGCGGTTTGTGTCAGCTCGACGCGGGGAATGGTGGGCAATTTTTCGACGTGGCTTGGCAGAGTAGCGATGAGGTGTCCATTCGCAGTAAGTACTTCAGTCCCTATGGCACCGTTAAATAGATCGTAGCTGTGGATAAAAGCGCTGGCATTTTCTGAAAAGGTGGCTGAGTGCTGCCCTTGCTCGGAGGTGAGAGCTGTGCCGATACTGCCATCGATCGGGAAGCGCCAGACTTGTGATTCGCGCGGGTCTTTGCTGCCCAACAGGTAGAGATCGCCCCGGATAGAATCAAACTTGGCGAAACCTTTATAAATAAAATCGGCTGGAGTGATGGTGCGGATAAAACTACCATTAGCTGTGTGTAGTTCGACTTGCCAGGTTCCTCTGCTTTCAGATGACCAGAGGAATTCTTTGGCTCCTGGTAGCCAGCGCGGAAAGCCGCCGCGCTCGTCAAGATTGACCCAAGCTGGGTCGGTTTCGCGGAGAAGTTCGGCGGTACTACCGGTGGCTGGATCGGCGCGTAGGAGGAGCGCGGTTTGTTGAGCGCGGTCCATGACATACAAGACGAGCGGTGCCTCGTCATCGCGCCAGAGGACGCGCGTGAGGTAAGGGTATTTATTGGAATCCCATTGGACCCAACGGGTGGTTCCCCCGTTGCGCGCAATGACACCGAGCCGCACGGTTGCATTGGTCGTGCCCGCGGCGGGGTAAGCGAATTTGGTTGGGGTGGCCTCGGGGTGGAGCGGATCTGCGATGTGCCGGATCTCGACGGCGGCCTCATCCGTCTGTTGGTAGGCAATGAAACGAGAATCTGGTGACCACCAGAAACCTTCACTGCGGGCCATCTCTTCTTGGGCGACAAATTCGGCTGTTCCGTGGGTGAGGGTAGCGTTTGCGCCGCTGGTGAGGGCGCGGGCGGTCGGCGTCGCAACGTCTAGTTCGATGATGTGGAGTTCGCCGGCGGAAACGGCGGCAATGGCAGTTCCGTCAGGAGAAAAGCGCGGATCAATCCAGTTTTTTCCTGGGAGGACGGTGACCTTGAGATCGGCACGGTTTACGACGTAAAGCTGACCGGAAAGAGCTACGAGTAGGCGTGTACCGTCTTTGGAGAGATCAAACTTGGTGAAGCCGCGTGTACTGATACGGGCTCGCTCACGGCGGGCTTTTTCCTCGGCGGTGAACGTTTCAGGGTTGGATCCCAAGAGTTGGGCTGGGGTGAGCAGTTCGCGTTCGGGGCCGGCTGGAAGAGAGTATTCGTAGAGCCGAAGAACGGGATCGCGAGCGCCACCGCGAAGATATATGACCGATTGACCGTCGGGGGTGAGTTTGGCGCTGACGGGTCGGCCAAGCGAGAAGTTGCGGGTCTCGGCAAGGTCACGAAAGTAGGTGAGCGGATCGGAGGAAGTGGCAGCACTAGCGACCATGCCGAGCGATTGTAAAAAAATCAGGATAAACGAAGCCGTGCGCATTTTAAAAAAGTAATGGGGTTAATCGCGTTGATGTGAGTCGAGTAGCAAAGTAACTGGACCGTCGTTCACTAAAGATACCTGCATATTCGCGCCAAAACGACCCGAGGCTACGGGGCGACCAAGGGCAGAGGCGGAGGCTCGAAGAAAGAATTGGTATAGCGGGAGCGCCATTTCCGGGCGAGCGGCGCCATCCCAAGAAGGACGGGTGCCTTTTCGTGTGCGGGCGTAAAGTGTGAATTGGCTGATGATGAGAAGCTCGCCGTCGATATCGCGTAAGGATAGGTTCATCGTAGCATTAGGGTCATCGAAGATGCGGAGGGTGCTGATTTTAGCGGCGAGCCAGACCGCATCGGCCTCAGTGTCATGCGGCGCGATACCGAGAAATATAAGGAGGCCTCGATTGATGGCACCGACTCGTTCGCCAGCGATGTCGACGTGAGCTGTGGAGACGCGTTGAAGGAGGGCGCGCATTAAAAAGAGATGAGGGCAGGTGCGTTTATGAGCAGAAAAAAACCGCGGGCAAAGGCTCGCGGTTTGTAGGGATATGGCCCGTTTTAGAGCATTGGCACGTGCGGCTCGATTTCGGCTTCGTAATTAATTCCGGCAAGACCAAAGCCGAAGAGCTTCATGAATTCGCTGCGATAGCCGGCTATGTCAGTGAGTGTACCAAGGTTTTCGGTCGTAGTCTGAGGCCAGATATCTTTGACTGCAGATTGGATCTCTGGGCGCATTTCCCAGTCGTCGATCCGGATACGTCCAGCTTCGTCGAAGGAGGGGCCGTTAATCGAATAAAGTTGGGTGGCGAAGAGTCGGGCGATTTGCTCGATGCAGCCCTCGTGTGTTCCATGGGCTTTCATGATCTTGTAGAGAATTGAAATGTAGAGCGGGACGACAGGGATGGCGGAACTAGCTTGGGTGACGAGCGCTTTATTGACCGAGATACAGGCGCGTCCGCCGCCGTGTTTTAGTTTTAGGAGCGCATCGATACTACGGGCAGCACGTTCGAGGTCGTTTTTGGCGAGGCCGATGGTGCCATTTTTGTAAATCGCCCAGGTGACTTCTGGCCCAATGTATGAATAAGCTACGGTCTGCGCGCCGGGAGCTAAAAGTTTGGCCTCAGACAGCGCTTGCATCCACATTTCCCAGTCTTCACCGCCCATTACAGCGGTGGTATCGGCGATCTCAGCTTCGTTGGCCGGCTCGATGGTGACCGTGCTAACGATGCCTTTATCAGTATCGACGGTTTTATTGGTGTAGGATTGGCCGACAGGTTTGAGGACTGATTTGTGAACGAGTCCGGTCGTAGGATGGGTGCGGCGTGGAGAAGCGAGCGAGTAAATTACGAGATCAACTTGGCCGAGATCGGCGCGGATTAACTCGAGAGCCTGGCGCTTAATGTCGGCAGAGAACGCGTCACCGTTGATATTTTTCGCGTAGTAGCCTGCGGCGTGGGCGGCCTTTGTGAAAGCGATGGTGTTATACCAACCGGGAGTGGCAGGACGGCCTTCTTCAGAAGGGCGCTCGAAGAAAACTCCAAGGGTCGCGGCACCTGAACCGAAGGCCGCAGTAACGCGTGAGGCCAGACCGTAACCGGTAGAGGAACCGATCACGAGGACCTTCTTCGGGCCATTTGTGAGTGCGGGTTGGGCTTTGACGTGGGCGATCCACTCTTGGACATGTGCTTCACAACCGGCGGGGTGCGCAGTGACGCAGACGAAGCCACGGACTTTGGGTTTAATAACCATAGGGGTCTAAGCGTTTGCGGCCGGCGGGAGCGGGGCAAGTTTCAATTGCCGTAGCCAAGTCACGCACGGCTCGTCTTAAACCCTCGGTTTTAACCGCGCGAAAGACTAGGGGCCGATAAGCACCATCGGGCCCTCGGCCTTGGGCACGCCACCTTTGCGCTCGAGGCTCACGGCGAATTTCGCCGCAGTTTGGACGGGGCGATTAGGGTGGAAAATCAAGCGTCCCTCGCCGGTGGTGGGGTCGACTTTAAAAACACCGCCGTCGACTGGAATGGAATACTGCGGGTCGACGACCCAAAGTTGATAATCTTTATCCGCCGCCAGCGCGGGTAGTTTTTTTACGGTTAGAATGCCTTCTTGGCTCGAGGGATTCCAGACGGCGACTGCTACGGCTTGGGGACTGTTGCCGAGGAGCGAAGCGAGCGTTGCGATTTTATAATCGGCTAGCGTGCCCTGAGTTAATAGCTGTTGTTTAGTCTCAGCTAGGCGAGATTCCAATGTGGCGACGAGAGCAGCGGAATCGCTGGCGCGTTTTGCGAGGTCGGCAAGTTCGCGTTGAGTAATCAGACGTTCTGCGGCGAGTTGGTTATTAGCACTGCGTAATGAAAGATCCACAAGGCTTTGCTGGTCGCGTAAGGCGGAGCTAAGGGCGCTTTCGGTGAAATAAGCCTGAGCAAAATAAGCGGCAAGGCAGGCGAAACAGGCCGCCGTAGCATAGCCAATCCACGTCGGAAACGCTAATATCTCCGATTTGGGGGCTGGGGCAACTGGCGCGTGCGCAGGGCTTGGTCGGATGGCTATGGTCTTCAGTAGACGGATTTTTAGTTCAACGGGTGGCTCGGTTGCGTCAGCGGTATGGGCGAGTTCGGCTGCCGTAGATTGGAGTGAGGCGGAGAGTGTGGCTAACTCAGGGTGGTGGGCGAGGGCCGTAGTGAACTCAGCCTGCTCTGCGGGAGTGAGCAAGTCGAGGGCGGCGAGCGCGGCGAGATCTTCGTGGCGTTCGGCGTTCATAGACGGTTTCCGAGGTGATCGCGTAGTTTAATCAAGCCCCTGCGGATGCGGGCTTTAACGGTGCCAAGCGGCGTTTCCAGACGTTTGGCGATTTCTTCCTGAGTTAGGCCGCTGAAAAAAGCGAGTTTGAGAGCTCGTTGTTGATCGGTTGGTAAGGAGGCGACTGCGTCGCGAATCGTGCTGGCTTGATCTGAGGTGGAGGCGGCACGATCGGCTGCAGGTCCAGAGGAATTATCGTCAAGGCCTAGATCAGAGAGGGATGATTCTTCGAGCAATTCGTGGCGACGGCGTCGAGAGCGCAGGCGGTCAATGGCGCGGTTGCGAGTTAGGGTGAGTACCCAAGAAAAGGCGGTGCCTCGAGCGGCTTCAAAGCTAGCAGCTTTTTCCCAGACTGTGACAAAGGCATCGTGAACGATATCTTGAGCGTCGCCAGGGTCATTGAGAATACGCAGGGCCGTGGCATATAGCGGGCGAGAAAAGCGATCGTAGAGTTCACCTAATGCCGCGCTATCACCCGTAGCCACCAAGCCAAGCAGACGAGCGTCTGCCTCATGGCGTGCGTCTGAAAAATCAGTGATGGGCTCGGTGCTCATGCGGGAGTTTACCCGTGCAGGTTCAAGTTCCGGAACAGGGTTGGTCCACGAAATACAACCTGTGAGATGCGACGACAGCAGGAGCGGCATATTGCTGTGAGGTTCTACGCATGAGATGAGCGAAGAGATGCCGCGATTTGCGTGGGTGCGAGTCGAAAGTTGTGCGGATCGGGAGGGAAGAGAGGGCAGAAGCCAATAGGCCTGATAGACTTAAATTTACAACAGTGCTATCTCGGCTTAGGCGAGAGGTTCGACTCGGGTCTTCCCCAAAGATATGGGAGTAACAGTGCACTTATTGAGGCCGCCGCAGGCTAGACTTTGATCGCAAAAAGTTCTGGGTGCATTTGACCTTCAGCGACTTTGTTTACGGTGCCAGTCATCATGATGGAAAACTCGTCACCGATTTGTATGCCGATTTTGCCGCCGGGCATATGAACCGTTATGTTGCGATCAACGAGACCGAGGCGATGGGCCACAGCCGCGCTGGCGCTACTACTGCTGCCGGAGGCGAGGGTATAACCGGCTCCACGTTCCCAGATTTCAATTTGAATATTGGCGCGATCCAGAACTTTGAGAAATTGGACATTAGTCTTGCGCGGGAAATTCGCATGGGTCTCAAGATGTTGGCCGTATTTGTGGGCCATATCGGCCGATATTTCTGTGAGCGGGAGTACACAATGCGGGTTACCGATTGTGGCAGCGCAATAAGTGAACTCACGGTCTAGAATCTTGATTTTCTCGTTAATCACTTCGCGCGCAGATCCAACGACAGGAATTTTTTCTGACGAAAAACTGACGTGCCCCATGGCAATGGAGATCAATTGAGCGTTATCCTTGAGTGCTACGGCAACCTGGCCGCCAGGAACTTCGACTGTGAAGTTCGGTTGTTTGGCTAAACCTTGATCGTAGAGGAAGCGCGAGAAAATGCGCAGGCCATTACCAGATTTTTCGGCTTCAGAGCCATCGGGGTTAAAAATACGTAGACCGAATTGGCTTTTTTGTGATGGCAAAGGACCCCAAAGAATACCGTCGGAGCCGACCCCGAAGTTGCGGTGGCACACGACACGGATCTGCTCGGTCGTCGGTGCTGGCTGCCACGATGGAAAATCGCGGGGATCAAGAACAATGTAGTCGTTGCCGAGGGCGTGGTATTTGTGAAATCGCATGTTAGACATTTTCGAGCTAGTAGAAAAATCGAACGATAAACACGCGTAAAGTTTAGCCTCGCCGAACTTCTTTCAGCCGATTTCAGCACGTTACCTCGTGCGGTCTCGCGATACTTGGGCTAAGCGCTCAGTTTTTGGTATTTGTGCAACCGAAGAGTTCGCGACGTTTGATCGCTGCGACGACAGCGTCTGGCACCATTTTTTCCCAAGAGACGTCGCCTTCTTTGATGCGGCGCAAGACATCACGAGAAAAAATATGAAGAATTGAGGGATCAAACCCAACGATGCAGTCGATGTAGTGCGCTTCTAACAAGTGAGCGTAGAGGTTGCGCAGGTGATCCGCGATCTGGACGTTTTTGGCGTTGATGAGAACGCTGGAAACGAAGGCGTGACTCGGGGTGCGGTCTGAGTTCATGGGCACGGATTGGCCTGAGGCGGTGTAAACATCGAAGCCATCCTGGCGCATCGGATAAATATAAAGTTTGACCGAATTGCGGAACAGGCGGCCAAAGGACTCTAAGATGCCACCTTCTAGATTCTCATAATACTTTTCGTTGAAAATTTCGATGAGGTTATTGATGCCCATCGTGACGCCGATCATTTCTTTGGTGTAGCGCCGAAAGTAAGAAGTGAGTCGGTAGTATTCGGAGTAATTTGAGATCAGGACGTTGAAGCCGATGTCACCTAAGAGATCTACGCGCGCGAGAAAATCTTTGGGGTCGAGTTCCCCCGCGGATAGTAGGTTGTGCATGGTGATTTCCATGAGCACGACGACTTGTTTGCCCTTCACTGACGGTTCTTGGACGAATTGGGCGGTCGCACAATTAAGCATGTCGACGTTGACGTGCGTGACCGGACGAAACGATCCGCGTTCTACGAGTATGGGTTTACGGTAAAGAACTTCGGAGGGTTGGAGCACATCACCACCAGGCCCGAACATGACGGCATTAGTTAGGCCGAACTCTACGAGCATGAGCGACATAAGTCGGTTGTCTACATTGTGAAACGCAGGGCCGCTCAATTTCAACATATCGACTTCGATGCGATCGGCTGAGAGGTTATCGAGGAGTGATTCGACAAGTTTGCGCGGGTCGGTGTAATAATAAAACGCGCCGTAGATCAGATTGACCCCGATGATACCTAGGGCCTGTTGCTGGAGGATGTTTTCCTTGTCCCACATGCGCACGTGCAGCACGACTTCACTCGTTGGGCCGCCGGGTTCGGTTTGGAAGCGGATACCCATCCAGCCGTGAGCCTCATTGGTGCCTTTGTAATTTCGTGCGGAAACAGTGTCGGCGAAGGCAAAGAAAGTAGTGCGTTCGCCGCGCTGGGTGGCGAGGCGCTCGTTAAGAAGTTGATATTCGTGATCGAGCATGAGTCCCAGACGTTCGCGCGAGACATAGCGTGGGGCTTTGCCGTAGATGGCGTCGCTAAACGTCATGTCGTAGGCTGAGATCGTTTTGGCGATGGTGCCAGAAGCGCCCCCGGCTTGGAAGAAAACCCGTGCTACTTCTTGGCCGGCACCGATTTCTGCAAAGGTGCCATATTTTGGCTCGTCCAGATTGATTGTGAGAGCTTTGCGGTTGGTCGTGAGTAATTCTTTTTGCTCGCTCATGTATTAGATCTGTCAAGCGCCACGGTAGGATGCAACCTCGCTGTACCCAAGTTTGTAACAGGTGAGTTACGAATTTCAGTCAACAGAGAAGGGGCGGCATTGTTTAGGTCGGAAATAGCGACGTTTCGACTGGCTGCGCTGAGCTTCGCTGTTACGTTCGATTCTGCATGAAAAATTTCTTCACTTCGATGCTAGGCGCGCTGGTGGCGCTGGTGGTCTTTTCCGCTGGCGCGATCCTTTTGTTCATTGGCCTACTGGGTGCGATTATCTCTATGAGTGGAGATAAAAAATCCCCCACAATCGATCGTGGATCATATCTCGTTTTTGATCTGGCCGCGAATATTACTGATTCGCCTCCTCAGGTCGATTTCAGCCAACTCACTGGAGGTCACTCTTCGACGCTTCAACTTCGCACACTGACCCATGCCATCCGTGCCGCCAAAAGCGATGATCGTGTGGCGGGGATATTGCTTAAGGGGGCTCTCACGCCTGCCGGTTACGGCTCGGGCTATGCGGTATTGAAAGAAGTCCGCAACGCACTCACTGATTTTAAAGCCAGCGGCAAACCCGTTCGAGCCTACCTCGAAGCTGTTACGACCAAGGATTACTATCTCGCCTCGGTCGCGAGCGATATCGCAATGGATCCTTACGGAATGATTGTGATGCCCGGTCTTGCAAGTGAACCGATGTTTTACGCGGGCGCTTTCGAGAAATTCGGCATCGGCGTGCAAGTCACCCGCGTCGGTAAATACAAATCGTTCATCGAACCGTACACGCGCAAAGACATGAGCCCTGAAAATCGGGAGCAAACCCTCAAACTACTTAACGACCTATGGGGCTCCATGATCGACGACATGGCGCGATCTCGCAGTCTGACTCCCGAAAAAATACAATTTGTGGTTGATGCAGAAGGTATCATTCGGCCCGAAAAAGCTAAGGCATCTAAATTGGTGGATCGCATCGCCTATCGCGATGAAATCATTTCCGAACTGCGCACCAAGACCGGCCCCTCTTCGAGCGATAAGATTACCTTCAAGCAAATCGAAATCGCTGCCTACGCAAAAATCACTAAAGATATCGTTGCCGCGGCTAAAAAACCTACAACGGATGAGTCCAAGTCAAGCGGTACTAGCCGCGGTAAAGTCGCCGTTATTTACGCGGAAGGTAGCATTGTAGATGGCGACGGTGAACGAGGTGAAATTGGCGGCGTTAAATTCGCACGTGAACTCCGTAGCCTTCGTCAAGATGATGCCGTCAAAGCTATCGTACTCCGGGTGAACAGCCCTGGTGGTAGCGCCTCTGCTTCGGAAAATATCGCCCGAGAAGTGCGCCTCGCGCGTAAGGTCAAACCTGTGATTATTTCGATGGGCAGCTATGCAGCATCGGGTGGGTACTGGATCGCTGCGGATGGAGATCGTATTTTCGCTGAGCCCACGACGATTACTGGATCAATCGGAGTATTTGGACTACAATTTGATGTGCAGAAACTCGCGAATAACGTTGGCCTCACATTTGATGTGGTGAAGACAGGTAAATATGCCGACGCCATAACCATCACGCGGCCTAAGACCGACGCTGAACTCGCTATTTTCCAAAACATGGTCGACTGGATTTACGGAGAATTTATCGGTAAGGTAGCTGAGGCGCGAAAACTAAAAAAAGAAGACGTGCAAGATATTGCTCAAGGCCGCGTGTGGTCGGGAGCTGAAGCAAAAAAACTGGGATTGGTGGATGAGCTAGGCGGACTCGATGATGCTATTCAATTCGCTGTGACGAAGGCCGGACTTGGAAAAAATTACCGACTCATCGAATATCCCCAGAAGAAGGAATTGGCCGAGACAATCGGCGAGTTGGTGGAGCGATTTAATCCTGATGCTCAAGCCCAAGCAAATGGCGTGGTTGGTCAAATTACCGCGCGACTGAAACACGATCTCGCAACCCTCAAGTCGTTCAATGATCCTCAAGGCATTTACGCGCGCATGCCGTTGGAGCTATCGCTACGTTAACTAAAAAATTCATGGATACCACGTTGATTCAAGACACTCCGGCTACCGCTATTCCCTCAGGTGAGGCGCTCACGTTGAGCGCTGGAGCCAGCGTGTACATCACACAGACACTCGGAGGTAACGTCACTGTACGCACCGACCGTGGCTTATTTCGAATTGCGTCAGAAAATACCGGTGCCCTAGCGGGCTACACGCCAGCAGCCGAGAATGTCAAAGTCGCAGCCGGTGCTTTGAACGAGCAAGCAATTTGGGCTGCATTAAAATCCTGTTTCGATCCAGAGATTCCCGTGAATATCGTGGATCTAGGCTTGGTCTATGATTTGGCGATTGATGCGCTGCCGGATGGTACGCATAGCGTCGAGGCCAAGATGACGCTTACCGCGCAAGGTTGTGGGATGGGGCCGGTCATAGCCGAAGACGCTCGTCAGAAAATTGCGGCTTTACCAACCGTGAGCGCGGCTAAGGTACACATTGTATGGGACCCGATTTGGACTCCACAGATGATTTCGCCCGAGGGTCGCAAGACCTTGGGCTTGGAATAACTGCTAGCTGCCTTTTACGGGATATTAAAATTTTGCCGCGAGCCTCGCTAACGCAGAGGCCTCAGTTACCTGAACACTTATGGCTTCGCTTTGGGGGCTGGAGTTTTGTCGCTGACAAAACGAAACACGTAGTAGGTTGCAGACGTTGATCCGACATTACGCATGCCGTGTAGATCGTTGGACGCGTAGAAGATTAGCGAACCCGTGCTCGCGCGTTTCGTCTCGCCATTGATAGTGACTTCTAAGGTGCCTTCTTTGATTAGAATCATCTCCTCATCGGGGTGGCGGTGGGGTGGATGGGGCACTTCACCCGGGCGGAGCGTGGTCACATGCCCTTCGAAATTATTGAGCGTGAGGGTGGGAGCATCAAAGAGTTCGCGTCTCTCACCCGTTTTGGTCGGCTTGACGACCAATTTCTCCCAGTCGATCACCATGGATTTGATCACCGATTTTGGTGCATCGGCCGCATTTAGAGTCCAAGCAAGTTGAATTAGTGATAAGCAGATAATCGGCAGAATTTTCATAGCAAAAAAATGGGATAGGGAAATAGAGCTGACACCGGTCAAAAGATGAATCGTTCTATTGATAGATATTCCCATGAAATCACTTCTTCGTCACCCCTTGTTTGGTTGCGTCCTAGCAATGCTTAGCACGGCATCTATTTTATCAGCTGCTGTCGAACCTGCTCTGCTACTAAATGACCCGACGGTCAAAGCTGCATTAGCCGCGGTGGAGCGCAACGAGCCTGAAACGCTTAACTTGCAAGCTCGTCTTACGGAAATTCCGGCGCCTCCATTTAACGAAACGGCGCGCGGTCTGGAAGTTAAACGTCTCTTTGAACAACTCGGTCTGAAGGACGTACGAGTAGATAAAATTGGTAACGTCATTGGTGTTCGGCCCGGCGCCTTGGCCAAGCCCAATGTCGTTGTTGCTGCCCATCTCGACACGGTGTTTCCCGAGGGAACCGATGTGCGTGTCAAACGTGACGGTAAATTTTTACGCGCTCCTGGCATTGGTGACGACGGCCGTGGACTCGCGGCCATGCTAAGCGTAATCCGTGCGCTTGACCAAGGCGGTGTCAAGACGACGGGCACGATCACCTTCGTGGCAAACGTGGGCGAAGAGGGTCTTGGAGATCTCCGCGGAGTTAAGGAATTATTTAACGTAACGTTGAAAGGGAAAATTGATTCTTTCATTTCGATCGAGCCCGGCAGTCAGAACCGCATCACCAATGCTGGCGTAGGTAGTTATCGTTATCGCGTCACTTTTAAAGGCCCGGGCGGACACAGCTACGGTGCCTTCGGTATGGCCAATCCTATCCACGCGCTTGGCCGCGCGATCGCGAAAATCGGTGATATCACAGTGCCGGCTACACCAAAGACCACTTTCAATGTCGGCCGCATTAGCGGCGGTACTTCAGTCAATTCTATCGCTTTTGAAACTTGGTTCGAAGTCGATATGCGCTCTGAAACGATGGCTGCGCTCGACGCCGTCCGCGATCAATTCAGCGCCGCAGTAGCGGATTCCGTGAAAGCTGAAAACGCCCGTTGGAAAAATCGTGGGGCGGTTTCCGTGGACATCGAATTAGTGGGCCTTCGTCCCGCCGGTCAGACCCCGGATGACTCAGCTATTGTGAAAATCGCGAGCGGATCGGTTACGGCGATGGGTGGGATTGTCTCTTACGGCGCGGGTTCCACGGATTCTAACGTTCCGATGCAACTTGGTATACCCGCAGTGACTCTCGGCGGAGGTGGTGAAGCCAGTCGATCTCATTCTCTTGACGAATCGTTTGATTCGACGAACTCACACCTTGGGCCTCAGGCTGTATTGCTCACAGTCGTTGGATTAGTGCGCTAATTATGATTTTTTATTTCCCGCCCGCCGGCTTCCACCGGCGGGTGTTTTGGGGACTGACTCGATCGATTTTTATTTAGAAAATTGCGCTCGCCAGCGGTCCCGACAATACGCCGAATTCCGCTGTGCCCCTCGTCTTTTTTTACGCTCTGGTTGTGCTGCTGGGAATTCTAAGCATGGGATTCCAGCTACTCGCCTCACGGTTGCTTAACCCGTTTTTTGGCTCCTCCTTGATTGTGTGGGCTTGGTTAATTTCGACGTTTCTGGCGGCTTTTAGTCTGGGTTCGATCATCGGCGGCTGGATCAGTAACGCGCCTTCGCGCCAACGGGAACGAAGCCAATGGATCACGGGTACGATCGCAGTTGGCTCGCTTGCTTTCACCGCTTTTTTTGGTCGCTCGTTACTCGGTCAAATTGAGATCGTATTTACTGAAATCACCACAGGGTTACTCGTTGCTTGTTTGGCTTTATTTTTTTTGCCGGTGACAACTTTGTCATCATTTGGCCCACAATGTGTTCAATATCTATCCTCTCGCGGTACGCCGCCAGGTAAGGCCTCAGGACTTATTTACGGGGTGAGCACATTAGGCAATATCGCTGGGGTCATGCTTACCGCATTCGTGCTGATACCGCATTTGCCCGTTTCAACGCTGCTTTATTTGTGGCTCAACGTAGCCTTAGTAAATCTCACTGCTTTGATTTTTTTGCTTCGAGCATCCCCGTCGAATTCCGCCGAATGAAAGCACGTTTATTTCGGATTTCCTCAATTGTTTTAATCTTAAGCTGCGTGGACACTTCCATAGCGACTGAGGTACCTGATTACGTAGAAAACCACGACACGCTTTACAACAATCTTACGGTCGAAAAACGAGGTACGGTGGTTGAACTTCGCGCTCGTTCTCGCGCTGGCGAATATCTCGAGTCAGCTGTGGATCTGGCGGATCCGTTGCGTCTGGTAGTGCCCTATACTCGTTCTTTATTCGCTGCGGCATTTTTTGAATCCAAGCCGTCGAATGTGTTGATGATTGGACTAGGTGGGGCAGGATTCCACCGTGTGTTCACGCATGCGTTTCCTGCCGCGCGTCTGCAGTCGGTTGAGCTCGACCCCAAAGTTTGGGAGCTTTGCCAGGAGAGGCTCGCATTCAAACCGACGGCGCAAACTCCTGTCTCAGTAATGGATGGACGGCTTTTTGTGAAACGCAATCGCGAGCAGTGGGACTGGCTAATTCTGGACGCGTTTCGCGGAGGATTTGTACCGCCGCACCTTAAGACTCAGGAATTTTATCGTGAGTGCGCTATGCGCCTCAGTGAACGAGGGGTCTTTGTCACTAATCTCCACCAAGACACGGAGCTTTTTGCCGCGGACCTGCGTACGATTCAGAGCGTATTTCCTTATGTGTTGCTTTTTCAGACCCACGGTCGCGGTAATGTGATCGTTTGTGCCCTCAAGTCGGCTGCCTCAGATCTCGTTTTGGTTCCTGATGTGGCCGCGTTGGAAAAATTAAATCCGAGGCTCGCTTCTAAATTAGACCTGGGATCATTGGCAGCCGAACTCACGCCCTTTCCGCTAGAACTTGCGGCCAAGGCCCGAATTTTGACGGACGATTTTTCGCCGGTTGAATTTCTTGACGCGCTCAAGACCAACAACACCAAGGCACGCTGATTCGATTTTTTATAACCATGTCACTTACCATCGGCATCGATTCCGGTACTCAAAGCGTCAAAGCCATTGTTCTCGATCTTGAGACGCGCAAGGTCATCGCTGAAGCTCGCGCTCCTCATAAGCTAATCGAAGGATTGCCTATTGGGCACATGGAACAACACCCGCAGGATTGGACCTCGGCACTTGATTTTGTGTTATCTGATGTCGCGGCGCAGATCGGATCTGCACAAGCCCTACGCGTGCGCGCCATTGGCGTTTCGGGTCAACAACACGGTTTTGTGGCCTTGGACAAAAACGGTGACGTCATTCGTCCCGCCAAATTGTGGTGTGATACCAGTACGACTGCCGAATGCGCTATACTGACTAAAAAACTGGGCGGTCCTAAGGCCGCGATACGTTTGACCGGCAACCTAATCCTTCCGGGATTTACAGCGCCAAAAATTCTGTGGCTTAAGCGCCACGAGCCCGAGAACTATAAATTTCTACGTCATGTGCTGCTTCCGCATGATTATCTTAATTATTTCCTCACGGGTAATTATTCCATGGAATACGGCGACGCTTCAGGTTCGGCGTTGATGGATGTAAGGACTAGGACTTGGTCCAAAGCTGTCATTAAGGCTATCGATCCAAAACTCGCGGGTTATCTCCCTAAGATTAACGCCTCGCACGAAGCATCTGGCATCCTGAGGCCCGATTTAGCGGCGAAATATGGATTTTCACAACATACCGTCATTTCGGCCGGCGGTGGAGATAATATGATGGGCGCAATTGGTACCGGAAACGTTGTCCCTGGAGTAATCACAGCAAGCTTCGGCACGAGCGGTACCATCTACGCCTACGCAAATAAACCGGTGATTGATCCTCAGGGTGAAATCGCGGCGTTTTGTTCTTCGACGGGTGGTTGGTTGCCTCTGCTCTGCACGATGAACGTCACTACGGTTACCGAGTACGTCCGCTCATTGTTTGGACAAGATCATAACGCGCTAAACGCGGCTATCGCCGCCGCGCCTGCAGGGGCAGGCGGTCTGATAATGTTACCTTATTTGGCGGGTGAACGTACGCCCAACGTTCCAATGGGCTCTGGCGTCCTCGTCGGTTTAAACGCGCAGACCTTTACTTCCGGTTACATCGCTCGTGCGGCCATGGAAGGTGTTACCCTCGGCATGAATTACGGACTCCGTCGTCTATCCACCCTAGGAGTTAAGGCTAAAGAGATTCGTGTAACCGGCGGTGGCGCCAAGTCGCCGGTTTGGCGTCAGATCATGGCTGATATATTTGGCGTGCCCGTGGTCGCAATGGTGGAGGATGAAGGTGCTGCTTTGGGCGGTGCGCTCCAAGCCGCGTGGTGCGTTGCACTGCGTGATGGAAATAAAAAAGCGCGACTCACCGATTTTACGACTGGAGCCGTGGCCCTTAATGAATCCACTCGTTGTAAACCCAATCCGGCCAACGTTGCGCGCTACCGAGCCATGCAGGCGGTGCAGGACAAGCTAAGTCATGCGCTACGAGAGACATTCGAAATGCAACGTTCGTTGGCGGCGAAGTGATGCGCGTTCGGTAGTGCTTTAATCATTTCGCAATGGCTATTTCGTTGATGCCTAGGGAACCAAGAGCAAAGGCGAAGCGATAGGCTGTCTCGCGCAGAGCATCATAACGCCCGCTCGCGCCGCCGTGACCAGCTGCAAGATTGGTGTGCAGCAGTAAGGCATTTTTGCCGGTGTTCATTTCGCGAATTTTAGCGACAAGTTTTGCGCCCTCCCAGTAAGGCACTTGTGAGTCATTGAGTGAGACGTTCATCAAAATATGGGGATGGGCGACGGCTCGCACGTTATCATAGGGTGAATAGGCGCGCATCCATGCGTATTCGTCGGCAATGTTAGGATTGCCCCATTCGATGTATTCGCTGGTCGTGAGCGGCAATGAGGCGTCGAGCATGGTATTTAGCACATCGACGAAGGGCACGTCATAGATTGCAGCATGAAATAGCTCGGGACGGAGATTCACGACGGCCCCCATGAGTAGACCACCTGCGCTGCCGCCGTTGATGACGAGTTGATTTGAATCGGTGAATTTTTCTGTGATGAGGTGCTCTGCGCAGGCTATGAAATCTGTGAAGGTCGTCATTTTATGCGCCATACGTCCAGCTTCTCGCCAAGGTTCGCCGAATTCACCGCCACCCCGGATGTGCGCTATGGCAAAAATAATGCCGCGATCCAGTAAGCTCAGGCGGGAGGCGTTAAAAGAAACAGGCATACTAACGCCGTAGCTTCCGTAGGCGTATAAATATAGTGGTTGTGCGCCAGAACGACGGAGGTCTTTGCGGTAAACTAGACTTATTGGCACTCTTGTGCCGTCCGAGGCTCGAGCCCAAATGCGTTCACTGGCGTAACGCGAGGCATCATAACCACTGGGGATTTCTTGCTGTTTTAGGACGGTACGAACTTTTGTGGTGAGTTGATAGCTGATGATCGAGCGCGGAGTTACAAGAGACTGATAAATGAATCGAATTACTTCTGTGTCAGGCTCAGGGTTGCTCTCGAGTGAAATCTCGTAGACGGGCTCAGGTGTGGTGATGCGGTGACTTGAGTGGCTGCGATCGTCAATGACACGCAGATGAGGTAGCCCATTCTCGCGTTCACTTAAAACCGTGTGCGTCGCGAACAAGTCAAAGTCGTCGAGCTTTACATCGGCTTGGTGTGGTACGTATTCGACCCAATGATCGGGCTCGGGAGTCGTTACAGGCGCTGAAACGATGCGAAAATTTTTTGCGTGATCGTTAGTTCGAAAATAGAAAAGTCCGTCTCTATAATCGGCGCGGGTTTCAATGTCGTTACGACGATTTGCGATGATACGCCAATCGATGTTGGGCGTAGCAGCATATAATGCGCGAATTTCAGTCGTAGTTTTGCTTTCGCTGGTGGCAAAAAGCCAAGTGCCATCACGCGAGCGGCTGAGACTTAGGTCGAACAATTCATCTTTCTCCTCGTATACCCAGGAGATCGTTCCCGACTTTAGTTCAAGTCGGCCTAGTCGGTAGGAGCGTTTAGAAATGGCGTCCTCTTGTGTAAAAAAGAGGGCTTGATGGTTTTTGGACCACTCGAGAGAGGTGATGCGTTCCACGCCGAGTGCGCGAGTCTCGCTGGTACTCAGATTTTTGAGAAACAGTGAGTACTGGCGGTAGCCGGTGGAATCGATAGTGTAGGCCAGAAGCTGTGAGTCATCGCTGATTTTGTAGGCACCGACAGCCATGTAAGGATGTCCCGCGGCGAGAAGGTTGACGTCGAGAGTGATCTGTTCGGGTGAGTCGATGGTACCGGTGCGGCGCGCATAGACGGGGTATTGCTTCCCCTGTTCGGTACGGGTGTAGTACCAATAACCACGGTGTAAGACGGGTGGAGCGGAGTCGGTTTCCTTTATCCTTCCCAGCATCTCTGTATAGAGCTTTTCTTGCAGCAATTTAGTCGGTGCCATCACAGCATCTGTGTAGGTATTTTCCTCCTCGAGGTGCTTGCGCACCGCCGGATTTTCTTTTTCGCGAAGCCAAAAATAATTATCAATGCGTCGATCCCCGTGGACTGTGACGTCTTTAGGTTTTTTCACAGTGATGGGTGGTTGACTGGCATCGAGAGCGAGTTGGGCCACAGTGGGTAGGGCGGTCATGTATAAAAGTGGAAGGAGTAGCAAACTGAGTTGAAGTCTCATAGGATGAGGGTGTGGTGCGGTTCGATCGGGGGCAAGGCGTAGTCGCTCGAACTACGGACTGTCTGAGGATCGGGCTGTGTACTGGAGCGCGAGTCGCTTGCACTAAGTACTGATTTCGTGCGCTGTCATAACGTTAGTCTTTTAGAGACCCTCTCTTTTTTATCTAATCAATTTTTAATATGAACACTTCGCGCCGGTTTTTTTTCGTTATTTGGATTTTTTTCATCGCTCAGGTGAGTGCGGCTGAACTGTCAGTGCAGTGGCTTGAGCGCACACCACCTGCGGTCAATATTGGTGTTAGTTTCGGTGTACCATTTAAGCAAGGAGAGTGGAAACGCACCGATGTGTTATCGGCACACGCGAGTCAGGGTCAAATAGTGCCAGCTCAAACCTGGCCATTGGCTGTTTGGCCGGATGGCTCTGTAAAATGGCTCGGAGTGGCCGTGAGCGGTGGACCCAATCTCGGTGGGCCGTTGCGTTTGTCGAAAGGGGGCGGCACCGTTCAGGCACTGGCGTTGACTGCGATTCAAGATGCGAGTGGTGTAACCGTAGACACCGGCGTGATTCAGTGTCGTCTTGCGGCCCGTGGCGCGGCGTTTATGGAGTCTTTAAAAATCATGGGCCGGGAAGTCGCCCGCGGTGGACACTTGGTCGCGCTCACGGAAAATCGTACCGACTATGCGAGCTCGGGCACGATTCGGGAGGAGTATTTTGAGAGCGATATTTCTAGGGTAACACTAGAACAAGCAGGCCCGGTGCGCGCGGTGGTTAAGATTGAAGGTCTACACCGAGGGTTAAAAGGTGGACGCGCCTGGCTACCTTTTACCGTTAGGCTCTATTTTTCCGCGGGCGTTGAAGCCGTGCGGATGGTTCATACGTTTATTTTTGACGGAGATCAGGAGAAGGATTTTATTCGTGGTCTTGGGGTTCGTTTTACGGTGCCGCTGCGTGAGGAAATGCAGAATCGGCACGTTCGTTTCTCCGGTGAAGGCACGGGTCTTTGGTCTGAGCCGGTGCAACCCGCGGTGGGGCGTCAGGGCAGATTCGTGGCTCAAGCCGATGGCTCTGACATTTACGGCGATCAACTCGCTGGGAAACGTGTCCCGAACCGTGAGCAACTGAGTGCTCGAAGTATTAATCTCATCGAACAATGGGCAGTCTGGGATTCATTCCGCCTCGTGCAGCCTAATGCGGATGGATTTACCGTTGAAAAGCGCACAAATTCGGCGAGTGCATGGATACCTGCTGGTGCGGGTAAGCGGGCTTCGGGGTTAGTTTTTGTGGGTGATGTTAGTGGAGGATTGGCCGTTAGTTTAAAAAATTTTTGGCAGTCCTATCCCGCTGCTCTTGAAGTAAAGCATGCCTCGAGTTCGGCAGCGGAGTTGACAGTCTGGCTTTGGACGCCGTCTGCGCCTGGCATGGATTTGAGACACTACGATATCAAAGCCCATGGACTTGAGGCTGTATATGAGGACGTGCAACCTGGGTTTAGCACAGCGACAGGAGTCGCGCGTACAAGTGAACTCACGCTGTTTCCTAGTGCGGCCGTTCCAACCAAAACAGAGACCGTCGCTCAAGCAGAGGTGGGGCGTGCTCCTCCCGTTTTGGTGTGCCCCCCCGAATTCCTACACCAAGCGAGGGCCTTCGGCCTGTGGAGCCTGCCTGATCGTTCGACTCCATTTAAAAAGGCCATAGAAGAAGGTCTCGATGAGACATTGGCTTTTTATCAAAAGGCCGTGGAACAACATCGCTGGTATGGTTTCTGGGATTTTGGGGATTTCATGCATAGCTACGATGCGGATCGTCATGTTTGGCGCTATGACCTAGGCGGGATGGCATGGGATAACTCAGAATTGGGCACGGATATGTGGCTGTGGTATTCTTTTTTACGCTCTGGCCGTGCAGATATTTTTCGACTAGCGGAGGCTATGACGAGGCATACAGGTGAAGTAGATTGCTACCATCTTGGCCGTTTTGCCGGGCTCGGCTCTCGCCACAATGTTCGTCATTGGGGCTGCGGTGCGAAAGAAGCGCGCATTAGCCAAGCGGCGTACCGGCGTTTTTATTATTATCTGACGACGGATGAGCGTGTGGGTGATCTCATGCGTGAAATGACTATCGCCGACTACGCGGCGACGGAGTTTGATCCTATGCGATTGGCGCAACCGGCGACTGAAGCCGAAAAAAAAATTGCGCCGGGACGCGTAAGACTAGGACCGGATTGGTTGGCTTTTGTCGGCAACTGGATGACGGAGTGGGAACGTACGGGGGAGACGAAGTGGCGGGATAAAATCCTCGTAGGCGTTGACAGCCTTAGTGCCATGCCGCTTGGCATGAAAAACGGAAAAAACTTGGTTTTTGGCTATAATCCCAAAACCGGTCAGCTTTCTGCTATTTCTGATGTCGCCGGAGATTATAATCTAGCTACCATCATGGGTGGTGGTGAAGTGGCCATAGAACTCGGAGAGATGCTAAATGATCCACGTTGGGACAAACTATGGCTCCAGTTTTGTCGACTCACCACTGCGTCAGCCGAAGTAATTCGCCAAGACATGGTCACTGGTAACGAAGGCGATGTGGATGCGCGCTACGCACGCCCCGACCGACTCGCGGCTTACGTTTATTACAAAACCAAAAATGTAGCCTTTGCTAAACGGGCCCTGGGCGGCGGTGGTTTTGGAGGTGGCTTTCGTGCGAGTGGAGCGCCAATACGTCGCATCGATGGACCTGATGTTTTGAATCCCATCGATGAATCACCTCGGGTTAGCACCAACAGTGCGGCCCAGGCTGGACTACTAGCGATTGAAATTTTGGAGCTTTGCACCGATCAATTACCAACTGAAGCGCCAGCTCTAGGTCGTGATCAAGCGGAGTCGGCCACTGGACCGCGAACACGTCGGGCCCCGCGGGTACCTTAATCGACCACTCGACGACCTAGGATGATCAGATCTCGTTCGACGCCGTCTAGCACAGCGACGCGTGGTAAATGAGCCCACTGGGTGAAACCGTGCCGTTTGAACAAACGTAGGCTGGGTTCATTGTGGCCAAAAATATAACCGGTGAGGGAATGAATCCCGAGTGCTGGGGCCCGACCAATGATTTCATCTAAGAGCCAGCCTCCGAGGCCACGGCCTCGATAGGAATCGGCTAGGTAGAGTGCGACCATTACGGTACCATCATAAGCGGCTCGTAAATAAAAGGAATCAAAGCTAGCCCAGCCACATACAGTGTCGTTGGCGTTTGAATCGACTAGAACCCAAAGCGGCCGGTTCGGCGTCTGGTGGGCTAAGAACCATACGCGTCGGCTCTCGACCGTCACGGGTTCAAGATCGGCGGTGACCCTGCGCCCTGGAATGATGCTATTATAAATATCAACGATCGCGGGTAGATCGTGTTCGTTTGCTAAACGAAGATGGAGCGATGTGTGATTCATTTTTTAATGAATCTCAGCAGCCACGCGAGAAGAAGGGCTCCGGCGGTCGCAAATAGAAATTGGGCTAGCAGCCCGTTGGCTGAAATTCCAACTACGTTGAACAAGAAACCGCCGAGAAAGGCGCCGATCACACCCACAATGATATTGCCCAAGGCTCCGAAACCTCGGCCCTTGATAATGACTCCGCTCAGCCAACCGGCGAGTGCACCAGTCAGTAAAAATGCAGTGAAACCGCCGAGCGACATTCGGGGGGCAGTGTGTGACGGCTTACTTAGCCGCAGCGGCTGCCTTTGTGAATTGGAGTCGCACGATCACTTCATTGAGACGCTGACGCAGAATTTCATCTTCCTCGGAAGCGGTTTTTTTGTAAGTCGAACGCTCAAGGACTCGTTCAGTGAGCTCAATACTGATGACAAAGATGTGGCCATTTTTAACAAAGAGTTGATTTCCGCGCTTAGCCACGGGGACGGGGCCGCCGGCGATCATTGGAATTTTGTCCATGAACATAGAGCCGCCGGGCAGCAAAATGTAGGTAACGAGGGAACCGTCGACTGCGCCAGGCACAAATTTAGCGCTTTCGATGGTGGTTTCAGGGAAAGTCTGACGGAAATCGCCGAGCACGTAATTACTAAAAAAATAAACGAGGTAATCTTTTAGGCCGCGCGTGGACATTTCCCAGCGTTGGGTAGCATCTTGGGGGAACGCTGCGATACTGATATGCGTATTAAAATCGTCCTGAAAGGTGACGACATTTTCTGTGTCAGTAATACTGCCGCCGAGTTCGGGCAGGACGGGAATGGAGACCTTGAATGCACCGGTGGGCGAAATGTAAGTGCGTGCTTCAACACGTCCGAGCAGCGGTATGGAATCGGCGGGGGGTTGGCCTTGGGCGTGGAGGGTAACACTGCCAACAACAGCTAGGAGAGCGGGAAGGAGGATTCGGGAGAACAAAAGCATAGGATTGAGATTAAATAGATGAGGATGAGCTTCAGACCTTTCAAGCAGCACTTGTAGGTGGTGCTACCAAGTGTTGCCAGACTGAAACGGGTATATCTTCAGGTCGACTGAGAGCTGAGAGTCCGGCGGCAGTAAGTTGTTCCAACCAAGCCGCGCCAATGGCCGGCGGCACTAGGTGCCTTAGTAAGGAGCCGATCTGTTTACGGCGTTGTTGAAAGCATCCTCTTATGACAGATTTTGTTGGTCGGTCGAAGATAAATGGGGTGGGTCGACGCACGAGGTTGAGTAGATACGATTCGACGTCAGGGCGCGGATGAAAACAGGCGGCAGGCACTTTGTGACCGGGCGCGATGGAGTAGGCGGCTTGGAGAAAAATTGAGATAGCTCCGAAAGATTTACTTCCTGGGGTGGCAGCGTAACGCTGGGCGGCTTCTTGCTGCAGCATAAGTACAAGCGTGGACGGCAAAGGGCCTGTTAGAATACCGTCAAGCCATGGCGTGGCGATGGCATAGGGAAGATTCGCGACGATCTTAAAATTAACCTTGGGGGACGACGGCGTGTAACCAGCAAGTGGGTGTTCTACGGCATCACCAAATAGCAAATGTAGGCGGTCGGAAAACTGGGGCAGTAAGCTGGCCGAGAGGTGTGCAAAAAGTCGCTCGTCGCGTTCTACAGCAAAGACTGTGGCTCCAGCGGTTAGTAGCGCTTCGGTGAGGGTCCCTAGGCCAGGCCCGATCTCGATCACGGTGTCATCGAGGACGACACTGGCGAGCGTGAGCGACTTATGGACTATATTGCCGTCGACGAGAAAATTTTGACCTAGGGCCCGTTTTGGGTGGTGGCCTAGGGTAACGAGTAAATCGCGAGTGGCGGTGGGAGAAAGCGGCATGATTTACTCGTTGGTATCGTCCTCGAGGTGAAATTTGTGGAGGTAGCGATGAATCAAAGGTGCTAACATGATGCCTGCGGTGCTGATGAGGGCGATGCCGCAATAAATGGCGTAGAATCCGGCGAACAGTTTGGCCCCATTCGAGTGGAGCTGGGAAAGCGGGCCCATACCGGAGAGAATCATGGCAGCATCCAGAAAAGAATCAATCCAAGCCAAACCTCCGAGCCAGTGATATCCAGCCATTCCGATTAAAAGCGAAACGGTAATTAGCGCAAACCCGAATGTTATACTGCGGCACATACGCCGGATAAATTCGCGGCGAGGTAGTAGGCCTGATGCCGAAAGTCGGGTTATTTTGGGCATAATCCAGATCGGCGTAATTATCAGACGGTGCGAAAAGACTCAATCAAAGCGCCAGGATCTAGTGCTTTCATGAGTGCTTCGCCTACAAGTACAGCGTGAGCGCCGCAAGCCCGGGCGCGAGCAGCGTCAATTGCGGTATGAATACCACTCTCACTGACGGCGATAATGTGTTTTGGAATAAGTGGGATGAGACGCTCGCTTAGACCAAGGTCGGTTTTGAAAACGGCGAGGTCGCGATTATTTACTCCGATGATCTTTGCTCCATGGGCGAGCGATCGAGTAAGTTCGTTTTCGTTATGAATCTCAAATAGAGAGTCCAGTCCGGCGGCTTGAGCGGCGTCATGGAGAGCGGTTATTTCCTCGTCGTTGAGCGCACGGACAATAATTAGGATAGCACTTGCCCCTGCTTGGCGGGCTTGCAGGACCTGAATTGGGTGAACGAAAAAATCTTTGCGGATGCAGGGTAGTGCGGGTGAAGACTGGCGCAGGCGCGTAGTGACCGCGACGAGGTCGTCAAGTGTGCCTCCGAAATATTTTTCATCGGTGAGTACGGACAAAGCGCTGGCGACAGCGGCGCGGTATTTAACGGCCTGGTCGGGCGCAGCGATGCCCGTTGCTATAGCGCCAGCCGAGGGCGAGCGGCGCTTGATCTCAGCAATAACTGCGAGTTGACCGTCTGGTCGGCGGAGTGCACCTGCAAAAGAGGGCACCGCAGGCAAGGTGGAGTTAAACGCACGTAACTCTCCTAGCGGCACAGGGCGCACTTGATGCGCGATTTCCTGGCGCTTCCAGGTCATGATTTCAGTGAGCTTATCAGACATCGAGCGCTTAACAAACACAGGGAACAGGCGGAAGACAAAGCGGAAAAAATTTCCGTGTGTTCATCGCGTGCTGCGGCCTAACTCAAAGCACGATGAATGCGATGGATGAATTAAAGGCGACGATTGCACGGCTTCGGGCCCCCGACGGTTGCCCTTGGGATCAAGAGCAAACGCATACCTCGTTAGTGCGATGTCTTATTGATGAAGTGAGCGAGCTGATCGATACGATTGACCGCGGTGACATGCCACATATGCGTGAAGAACTTGGCGACGTGTTGATCCAAGTCGTGTTTCATGCCCAGTTAGCTGCGGAAAAAGGTTCGTTTACATTCGAGGATGTAGCCCGAGAGGTGAACGAAAAACTCGTGCGTCGACATCCTCATGTTTTTGGTGCGGCTAAACTAGGAACTTCGGAGCAAGTTTTGGTGCAATGGGAGCAAATTAAGGCGCAGGAGAAAAAACATGGACCCGTTACCACGGGTGTTTTTAAAGATTTGCCGGCTCGGTTACCAGCGTTGATGTTTGCCGAGGCGGTGTGGAGACAAATCGAGAAAAAGTCTTTGCCCGCGGCCGGCGTTGTAGACCTCGCGCAGGTTCGAGTACTTGCTTCCAAATTAACTGAAGCGGAGTTGGGTAAAATGTTGTTTGAAGTGACTGCGGCCGCGCGCAGCAGCGGGCTTGATCCCGAAGGCGCGCTACGGTTGTATGCGACGAAGGTGATGCGCGATGTCGAATCCCAAATCAACGGCGCATAAGCAACTACCCGAGGATACGGTGGCGGAGTGGTGGACTCCGTTTTCGGAGCACTTGGCTCTCGAGCGCCGTTGCTCGGCATACACTTTAAGAAACTACCGGCAGGCGTTTGAAGATTTCTGGCGCTGGGCACAAACAGCTGGAGTTTGGGCACGCGGAGTCGATGCGCTTGAATCTCGCGAAGTGCGCGATTTTGTGATCGAAGCTCGCAGTCGCTTCGACCGGCGGACGTTGCATAACCATGTCTCCGGCTTGCGGTCATGGGCCAAGTTTTGGCAAAGGCGAGGAACGCTAAAGCGTAATCCATTTGTTGGCGTACCGTTGCCTAAGCTTGAGAAACGATTGCCGCAATTCCTGACCGAGGAGCAAATGAAGCGTTTGCTCTTGGGGCCGCAGCGCTTAATGCAAAATTTAAGCGCGACGCCTCAGATCGCGTGGCGAGATCGACTCGTGATGGAGTTACTCTATGGTGGCGGGTTGCGTGTAAGTGAGGTCGCAAGTTTGAATTTTGGTTCCGTTGATTTCACAAATGGGGTCGCTCGGATCGTGGGAAAGGGGCGCAAAGAACGATTGTGTCCGCTGGGACGTGTGGCCATATCCGTGTTGATTAAGGTTCGAGACGAAGTCGCTCTTCAGGCAGGACCGGACCAACCCGTAGTATCCAATCCGGACGGCACGCCGATGACGGTGCGTGCTATTCAGTTAATGTTAAAGCGATATTTGGCCTTGGCGGAATTACCGCTAGAACTTACACCGCATAAGTTAAGGCACTCGTACGCTACGCATTTATTGAATGCAGGTGCGGATTTACGCCTAGTGCAGGAATTATTGGGGCACGCGCAACTCACGACTACGCAGGTTTACACACATGTTAGCGTGGCCCGGTTACGCGAAATTTACACTAAGGCGCACCCGCGCGCGTAAAATTTAAAAAAGCTGTTTTAAAGCGCAACGCTCCTCTTCGTGCCGTTGACGGCGGGTGTCGGCTGCACTGTTGAGGCAGGGAGCATACTGGCAAAGATTCGAGTAGAGGGTAATGCTTAAATAGCGCTTAAAAAACGTTGCTTCATAACATTTTATATAAAAGTTGCGCTAGAGCTTACGAAGGGTCGTGCTTATCACTTCGCATGCCCGGTCAATGGCGTCGCCTTCATGGGCGGTGCTAAGAAAATAGGCTTCGTAGGCGCTGGGTGGTAGATACACTCCGCCGTCGAGACAGGCGCGAAAGAACCGAGCAAAGAGCTTAGCATCAGAGGTGAGTGCACTGTTGTAATCTCGGATCGGTGTGGCGGTAAAGAAAACGCTGAACATAGATCCACGTTGTGGCACTTGGATAGAAATGCCTTTGGCTTTCGCAGCGTAGAGTACGGTGTCGCGCACTTGGCGGCCGAGCGCATCAAGGCGCGCATAAGGATTTAGTTCTTCGAGAAGCCTTAGGCTGGCAATGCCGGCGGATAAGGCTAGCGGGTTCCCAGAAAGAGTACCGGCTTGATACACGGGACCTAAGGGTGCGAGGTGGTCCATGATGTCGGCGCGTCCGCCAAATGCACCGACGGGCAGACCGCCGCCAATTATTTTGCCTAGGGTGGTGAGGTCGGGAGTGACCTCTTCGAGTTGTTGCACTCCGCCGAGAGCAAGCCGGAATCCAGTCATGACTTCGTCGAAAATGAGCAGAGCGCCGTGCTGGGTGCAGAGCTGTCGTACGGTTGCGAGGTATCTGTGATCGGCGGGAATGAAGCCGACGTTACCGATATATGGTTCTAGGATGACACCGGCGATTTGACCAGGATGGGCGGCAAACGCAGACGCAAGCGCGGACGCGTCATTAAAAGGTAGAACAATTGTCTCGCGGGCAAAGCTGGCAGGGATACCGGCGCTATCAGGGTGACCGTGCGTCAGGGCTCCGGAGCCGGCCTTTATGAGCAATGAATCAGAATGGCCGTGGTAGCAGCCGGAAAACTTGATGATTTTATCGCGCCGAGTGAATCCACGGGCGAGCCGTACGGCCGACATTGTGGCCTCGGTGCCGCTGCTGGTCATGCGGACTTTTTGGATCGAAGGAACTAGCCGTGTGATAAGTTCCGCCATTTCGACCTCGTATGGATTGGGTGTGCCAAAAGAAGTTCCGCTCTCAAGTGCGGTGGAAATGGCGGCTTTGATGCGCGGGTGGTTGTGGCCGTGGATCGCAGGACCCCAGGTGCAGACGAAATCAATCAGCTCCCGGTCGTCAGCTGTGATGAGTGTCGCGCCACGAGCCGCCTTGACATAAAATGGAGAACCTCCGACGGAGCGGAAGGCGCGGACAGGGGAGTTGACGCCTCCGGGTATAAGTTGAAGCGCGCGTGCGAAAAGAAGACTAGAAATTGGAGAAGACATGACTTAGCGCGTGATACAGATTTACGGTTAACTCACGTATTTTTGGACAATCGGAATTCGTCGACCGACGCCAAAGGCTAGGGGCGTGATCTTGAGGCCGGGAGCGGACTGCTTGCGCTTGTATTCGTTAAGATCGACTTTGCGGGCGATGTCATTGACTACGGATTCGGCGAAACCTTGGGAGATGAGGTCGCGGCGAGGGAGGCCTTCTTCGACGTACCCTCGCAAAATGGCATCGAGTTGTTCGTAGGGCGGCAAACTGTCTTGATCGACTTGACCTGGGCGAAGTTCGGCGGAGGGCGGTTTCTCTATGGTGTTTACAGGAATTATCTCGCGGTCGCGGTTGATCCAACGTGAAAGGGCGTAGACTTGCATCTTAAATACGTCGCTGATGACGGCGAGTCCGCCGCACATATCGCCGTAAAGCGTGCAGTACCCGACGGCCATTTCGCTTTTATTTCCCGTAGTTAGAAGCAGCGCACCAAATTTATTGGAGAGTGCCATCATGAGCACGCCGCGCGTTCGGGCCTGAATATTTTCCTCAGTCACATCACGGGCGAATCCAGAAAAAATGTTCTTCAACGAATTTTCAGTCGCGGCGACCGCTTCAGCGATCGCGATGGTCTCGAAGCGGATGCCAAGATTTGTGGCAAGGATACGGGCATCGTCGCGCGAGTGTTGCGAGGAAATCGAGGAGGGGAGCGAAACGCCAATGACGTTTTGCGGTCCAAAAGCTTCAGCAGCGATCACCGCGACGAGCGCGGAGTCGATCCCTCCGCTGAGGGCGATCAGGGCTTTTGTGAATCCAGATTTTTGCGCGTAGTCCCTCAGCCCCAAAACGAGTGCCCCGTAAATGTCGGCGAGTTCGGCTTGTTGAAAGGTGGGTGCAGGCGCAGTACGAATACTGTTATCGACCACGCGAATATCTTCCGTGAAAGCGGCTAGGCCTGCTGTAATAGTTCCATCTGATTGAGCGACTAGGCTACGGCCGTCGAAGATGAGTTCGTCGTTACCTCCGACGGCGTTCACGTAGGCGACGGGACATCCGAGGGTGCGGGCGGCGTCGGTGACAACTTTTGTGCGGACGTCGCCTTTGCCGTGATGCCAGGGGCTGGCCGAAAGGTTGACCATGATATCGCACTTCATCGCGGCTAGTTGGGCAACAGGGTCTAGCCCGTGATACAAGCGTCGAGTGTTGACCATCGGGTGCGTCCAAATGTCTTCACAAAGCGTGATGCCGATTTTTTGGCCTTGATGCAGGACAACTGTTGGCGCGGCGGCAGGTTCGAAGTAGCGGTCCTCGTCAAAGACGTCGTAGGTAGGCAATAGACATTTATTAGCGATGGTGACGATTTTGCCGCGGTGGCAGAATGCGGCGGAATTGTAAAACGCACGACCGTTTCCCGAGGAATTGATCGTGACGGTGCCGATGATTGCCGGCACGTCGCCGATTGCGGCAGCGATTTCTGCCATGGAATCCATGACGTCGAGCACGAAGCGTCGTTTTAAAAGCAGATCGCGTGGCGGATAACCGCACACGATCAGCTCGGGGTAAACGACGAGTTCGGCGCCTTGGGCGACGAGCGCGACATAGGTAGCGAGAATTTTACGGCGATTGCCGGCGATGTCACCGACAGTCGGATTAAGCTGGGCGAGGCCAAGACGCATGGAAGTTACGAGAGCAAAAGCCTGTGGATCATTTGGCGAGGTGCAACTCGCAAGGCTTGCACGTTTCTCGGAAGGCGCGCTTGATTGTTGCCATGTACCTGTTTCGTTTTTCCCTCCTTTTCGTCGCTTTGGCGGTGGTAAATTGCGTCTCCGCACAAACAGAGTCGCTTTCACTGGCACAGGCCTTGGGCGCAGTCGAGGGCGTTAATGTCAGCGTGCTTCTAAGTCGTGAGTCCGCGGCTCAGGCCTTGGAGGTATCAAATCAGCAGCGTGTGGGGCTTATGCCGATCGTAGGCTTAAACGGTAACCAGAAACGCACCGAGGCTGTGTCGGTCGCAAGCAGCAGAGCTCTAACTCAGACACCCGCGACCAACCGCTTTGACGGAAAACTTACAGGTAACTTCGCGGTCTTGAACCCTCAACAACTCTCGGCTTACAAAGCCTCTCGTGTTGGCATTGCCGTCGCGCAGGCTGATTATCAAGCAACGTTACAAACCGCGCTCACTTCAGTTGCGCAGACGTTTTTTACTCATTTAAGAAATCTTCGCCGTATCGAAGTCTTAGACGCCAACACCTCTCGCGCTAAAGCTCTCGTTGAGCTTGCACAGAACCAGTTAAGCGCTGGAGTGGCGACTCAAATTGATGTGACCCGAGCGGAATCCCTCCTTGCGCAAGCCCAGCAAGCCCGCTTGCAACATGATACCGTCGTGTATCAAAGCGCGTTATTGTTGCAACGTTTGTTGGATTTAGATCCCGCTCGTAGTTTGGCCTTGGTGGATTTTGAGGTGCGGCGCGTTAACGCTGGCAGTTTCGCCGAAGGCTTCGAGCAGACAACCTTCGCGAAACGCGCCGATTGGCTACGCGCTCAGAAGGCGGTCGAACAGGCTAAAGTCGATGTTCAAACAGCCAAGTTGCAACGTCTCCCAGCGCTCGGCCTAAATGGTGAGTACGGTTACGTGTCCGCCGAGATATTGGACAGTTCAAATCAACAAGCGTGGTTCGCAGGTGCGACGGTAACGGTTCCGATCTTTGATGGTTTTAAGAGCGGTGCTGACCGCCGCGCTGCGCTTTCGCGTCAACGCGCCCAAGCTGTGCGTTTGCATAATTTGGAGCTACAAATCTCCGCTGAGCTCCGGCTCGCCCAACAAGATGCGGCCTCACGTTTCGCCCAGATTGCCGTGGCCGAAAAAAGTCTGCATCTAGCAGAGCAAGAACTGGAGTTGGCGCAAAAACGTTTTCAACAGGGAGTAGCTGACAATCGAGAGATCATAGAAGCGCAGAATCGCCTTGCTATCGCCAGCGACGGACGCGTGGAAGCGGTTTATCAGTACAATCTCAGCCGGGTTGAACTCGCGCGCGCTAAGGGCGACGTACGTGGCATCTTAGCGGAGCGCGTGGAATGAGCTCAGCTCCCATATTGATCCTGGCATCGGCCTCCCCGCGCCGCAGGGATTTGCTCAGGCAATTAGGGGTGAGCTTTAGGGTTGAGACAGCAGCGGTGACCGAGCATGAAGATCCCAGTACGGATCCACGTATTATGGTTGCACACAATGCTGCACTCAAAGCCGACTGGGTGGCAGTGCGGCATCCTGAAGCGCTCGTGCTTGGGGCCGATACCACAGTTTTTCTGGAAGGCGCTGCGTTGAATAAACCCGCGGACTCCACTGAGGCGCGTGCTATGTTACGGCGCTTAAGTGGTCGCACCCACACGGTGTTCACGGGTTTGGCGTTGCGTCGCCTCCTCGATGGGCTGCGTATCGATGATGGCGAGTCGAGCGAGGTGACGTTTAAGTCTTTTGGTGAAGACGTGATTGAAGACTATCTCGCCCGAGTGCACACACTTGATAAGGCTGGAGGCTATGGCATCCAAGATCAAGCCGATATGATCGTGGCGAGTTACCAAGGATCACTATCGAATATTATCGGGCTACCCTTAGAAACTACGAAACAAATTTTGACCCGGTGCGGTCTGATGAGCTGAATGACTGTTACTGGTTCAGAAGCCCACTGTCTATGAGCACCCTTTTAAGCGAGCCGCCACCGACCCGATCACGCCGGGCCTTCCCGCGGCTATCTACGAATCCAGAGGTGCGTTCGATTCAAATCGGCGTGATTGGGACGCTTTTATTACATTTGCTGCTTTTTGTGGCAGCCCCGTATTTTTTGAAAGTCGCACCAGAGTCTTTAATTCCGCGCACGCCACCCCCGCAGACTTTCAGCATTGAAATGGCGCCAGAAGAATTTGACGCGCCAAAGCCGCAACCCAAGCCACTGCCTTCCAAGTTTGTGGAGGCTAATCCTGACGCACCAGATAATCCGCCCGATAAGACGAATAATTTTAGTTTCATGAACCAGCAAGTAGCGCAGGAGAAGCCGACGCCAAATGGCAAGAACGACATGCCCGCGCTCGATGGCAAAAAGGATATTCACTCTACACAGATCGTCGACGGTCAGCTCACCAAGCCACAGGAATCGGTGCCGATGGCTCCGCCGGTAGAAGTAGCCAGCAAAGACGCGCCGCAAGAATCGCCTAAGCAGGAACAGAATCCACTGTCGGGTTTTGAAAAGAAGGAAGGCGACAATGCAGATGCCTTTGGCAGCAACATCGCTAAATTTGTTGAAGGTGCCAAAGCGGTACCAGAGCGAGTCGAGGGCATTAAGAATGCACCACTGTTGCAAGGAGCTCAGGCGAGCACACCCAAAATAGATCGGCAAAAACCACAGCCTCGCCCCGTGTTGCAAAAGCAGCAGGTGCGTCCTGGTATTTTTTCGGACAACAAATTCGGCACAATGAATATCGGACCCACTGCGGTCGACGCTCGCTGGAGCAACTACGGTGTTTATTTGCAACGCATGATTGAGACGGTGCAGATCCAGTGGGATCGCATCTTGCTTTCCAGCTCACTTTATCCGCCCTCGGGTACGACTGTTACCGTGAGCTTCCGTATGGATTCCGATGGTAAGATCACCACAATTATTGATGTTAAGAATACTTCTAGCGACCAAGGAAAAGAAGCCTGTATCAGCGCCATCACGGCGCGTTCGCCCTATGGAAAATGGTCCGATGACATGGTTGCGATGCTCGGTAATTCGCAGGACATGACATTCACCTTTTATTATCAGTGAGTGGCGTGCTGGAGAACTTTTGGGCAGGCGTGCCAATGGGCCGCGATGTTACGCGTATCGTAAGTGACGTGAATGGGCTGGCCGCATTAGTGAAACCTGCCGGCGTTTTGTCTCATCCCAATCAATCTTCAGATCAACCCAAGGCCTTGGTAGATGCTCGCTACACGCTCGACGGCGAATTTTACGAGTGGCGCGATGCGGCAGGCACCGTGCAACGACTATGGTTGTTGAATCGACTGGATTCGGCAACTTCTGGAGTGATGCTCGTGGCGGCTAGCGAAGAATTGGCTAAAGAGATTCGGGCGCAGTTTAGACGAAAACAGGTACGAAAAGTTTATCATGCACTGGTGTTTGGCGCGCCGGCGAAAACGGTGGAGCTTTGGCGTGATCTGCTGGTAGTAGAAAAAAAGGGCGGCCAAATCCGCACTGCGGCTCATGCCGGTCACATGCCATCAGAGAGTCGCATGAGCGTCGTACGGGTCGGGCGCAAGCAACCAAAGCTCACTTTAATCCGCCTGGAGCCACAAACGGGACGCAGTCATCAACTCCGCGTACAATGCTCCAAGCGCCATCTTCCAATCGTTGGCGATCAGACTTACGGTGATTTCACGCGCAATCGGGCCTTCGCTAAACAGGCTGAAACCAAGCGGCTTTTTTTGCACTCATTAGAGACGAGTTTCACGTACTCATGGCACGGCAAGGATTTCGATTTTTCCGCGAAGGCGCCACTGCCGGCTGAATTTGAAGCGTGGCTTTAACGCGTCGCTGAAAGGGGCGGCGCTTGCGAGGTTAGCCCAGACTTCCCTCGAAGCTGCATTTGTGTCTGTTTGTGCACCTTAACGTCATGATACTGCCGAAATCCAATCGTCTCAACGCTGAGCAACTCGCCGAGATTACCGCCATCGTCGCGGAGTTTGGCTGTAAGATTCAGCCGATCGTTGGAGCCGTGCGTTCCATCTATGCTATCGTTGGCGATGAGCGAGAAGACCTCATGATTAACCGACTCGAGGGGCTAGAGTATATCGATCGGATTGATCGCATCCAGTCGCCTTTCAAGCTTATGGACAAACGATCGGACCTAGCCAGTCACCGGATCAAAATCGGTGGGGTTACGCTCGGAGAGGAATTGTTTGTAATCGCGGGAGCTTGCACAATTGATCCAAAAAACCCCAATTACTTTTACGAAACCGCCGCCGCCGTAAAGGAAGCCGGGGCTAATGCACTTCGTGGCGGCGTATGGAAGCCGCGTACCAATCCGTACTCATTTCAGGGCGATGTTAAATCGCTCGATATTTTGATGGAGGCTTCGCGCCGGACAGGATTGCCCGTCGATACGGAGGTGATGGAAGAAGCTCACATCGCCCTCGCACTCGACGCGGGCGTGACGACGCTTCAGGTCGGGGCCCGCAATGCACTTAATTACTCGCTCCTGCGCACGATTGGTAAAGCGATAGGCGAGCGCGACACCGCAGTCTTACTCAAGCGCAGTATTCACATGGGCCCGATCAATGAATTTATCTCGGCCGCCGAATACATCGTGGCGTTCGGTAACCCCAACGTTATTCTTTGCCCACGCGGAACCACGCCCACGCTCGACGGCTATCGGAATCACCCCGACGAAAGCATCACTCCACTATTGAAGGAGAAAACATGGGCGCCCATCGTCGTGGATCCTTCTCACTCGGTCGGCAAGGCGAGTTACGTGCCAGCTGCGGCGCTTGCCGCCGTCGCATACGGCGCAGATGGACTTTGCATCGAGGCGCACGTTGAACCGACGAAAGGCATTGGCGATGATCCTAAACAAGCGCTCACGCCAGAGGTGCTCAAGAAGACGATTACCCAGGCTAAACAACTCTGGGCTCTCCGCCGCTGTTAAAAGCCGCGCTCATAATAAGCTCAGTTGCGAGTCGTCCGTTGGTGTAATGGTGATTTTCCGTTTGGGTTTTGACGTCAGCGTTGGCCCTGGCAAAGTCAGGGTGGCATTATCGCTTTCAAGTTTCGCGAGGATGGTTTTCGCGCGGTCGATCACGCTCAAGGGCAAGCCGGCGAGGCGGGCGACTTGGATGCCGTAGCTGCGATCCGCGGCGCCGGGGACGACGCGACGCATGAAGACGATGTCGTCGTTCCACTCCTTCACCGCGACAGAGAAATTGCGCAGGCGCGGGAGGTGTTTGTCGAGTTGCGTGAGTTCTTGGTAATGTGTCGCGAAGAGCGTGCGCGGTCCGCGCTCGGGCTCGCGATGGAGGTGTTCGACCACTGCCCAGGCGATACTGAGGCCGTCGTAGGTCGAGGTGCCCCGGCCGATCTCGTCGAGAATGATGAGTGAGCGCTCGGTGGCGTTGTTGAGGATGTTGGCGGTCTCGTTCATCTCGACCATGAAGGTCGAATTGCCACGCGCGAGATCGTCGCTGGCGCCGACGCGGGAGAAAATGCGATCTACGAGGCCGACGCGGCAGCTTTTCGCGGGCGCCCAGCAGCCGACTTGGGCCATCAGCGTGATAAGGGCGACTTGGCGAATGTAGGTCGATTTACCTGCCATGTTGGGGCCGGTGAGCAAAGCGATCTGCGCATCGTCGCAGGCGAGCAAAGTGTCGTTGGGTACGAAGGCCGAGGTGGCACCGCGCGCGAGAGCAACATCGACGGACTTGAGCATTTGTTCGACGACCGGGTGGCGGCCTTCGGTGATCTCTAAGACGTCGCCGTCATCTAGTACAGGGCGGCAATAATTCCATTCGCGGGCAAGCAGGGCCCAGCCGGCGAGCAGGTCGAGTTCGGCGAGTGCATCTGCGGTTTGCGCGAGCGCGATGGAATCATCGAGAATCGCGGCGATTAGGGTCGCGAAGAGCGCGTGTTCGCGTGCGAGGGCGTTTTCCTCGGCGTGAAAGATTTCCTTCTCTTTTAGCTTAAGCGCCTCGGTGACGTAGCGCTCGCCGCCGACGGTGGTCTGGCGACGAATGTAGTCGGCGGGGACGAGGTGGAGGTTGGCCTTGGTGACTTCTATGTAGTAACCAAAATTATTCGTAAAGCGGACTTTCAGGCTGCGGATGCCGGTGCGTTCTTGCTCGGCGCGCTCGAGATCGGAGAGCCAGGTTTTGTTGTCGCTCGTGAGCGCGCGCAGGCGGTCGAGTTCGGCGTCGTAACCGGCGCGGATGAAGTTGCCGTCGGTGAAATCGGCGGGCAATTCGTCGGCGAGAGCGGAGACGAGTAGCTGGCGAAGCGGCGGTACTTCGTGGAGTTGTGCGCTGATTGCGGTCAACGCCTCCGACGGGCCGAAGGACGCGAGCGTGGCGCGGAGCTCGGGCAATTGGAGAAGCGTGTCGCGGATGCCGCCGAGTTCGCGGGGATTGCGGAGGCGATTTTGGAGCCGGCCGAGAATGCGTGGGATATCGCGGATGTGGCCAAGGCGTTCACGTAATGTGCCGAGCGGAGTGGGTTGAGCGATGAGTTCGCCGACGAGTTGTTGACGGCGATGAATCTCAGCGAGCTCCAGCGTGGGCGCGGCGAGCCAGCGCTCGAGTAGACGCGCGCCCGTGGCGGTTACGGTGCGGTTTATCGCGGTGAGAAGTGAGCCGTCGCGGGTGCCGCGCGAAGAGGTGAAGATCTCGAGATTGCGGAGCGTCGCCGGGTCGAGCAGGAGCGTACGGGCGCTGCGGTATTCTTGTAGGCCCCGAAGGTTTTCCGGTTTAGCGCAGAGATTCTCGGTCGCATAGTAGACGAGCGCGCCGGCGGGTCCGAGGGCGGGGTGCGTGTGCGCGAAGCCGAAGCCCTGTAGGTTGAGCACGCCGAGCGTGTCCATAACCGTCTTCGCGCCCGTGGCCGTTTCAAAATGGTAGCCGGCGAGCTCGGTCGTGAGGCGGCCGATGCAAAACGCATGGAGCGCGTGGGTGGCGGCTTGATCGTGCGGCGCGGCGGCCCAGCGGACGAGGTCGCCGTCGGGCACGAGCAGCTCGGCCGGATCAAGGGCGGTCAGGACGGGGAGGAGATCAGCGATCGTGGCATCCGTTGCGACGCGGAACTCGCCGGTGGATAAATCCAGCCAAGCGGCGTGAAGGCCGGCACTGTCGTGGGCGAGGGCGCAGAGGTAGTGGTTGTGCGCGGCGTCGAGTTGAGCGGCGTTGAGCGTGGTGCCGGGGCTTAGGATGCGGGTGAGTTGACGACGGACGAGTTTGCCGGCTTGGGCGGGCTCTGCTTGGTCGCAGATGGCGACTTTCTTGCCGGCGGCGAGGAGCTTGGTGACGTAGTTGTCGAGAGAGACGGACGGGAGTCCGGCCATTGCGTGGTCCTGGCGCTTGGTGAGCGTGAGGCCGAGCAACTTGGAGGCGACCACGGCATCCTCGAAGAAGAGCTCGAAGAAGTCACCGAGGCGGAAGAGCAACAACGTGTCTTTGGCTAGCCCGCGCTTCACCTCAAAGTACTGCTGCATCATCGGGGTGAGCTTGGGGACGTCGGACATGGAGCGAGGATTGGAAACTACGAACGCGGCGAAATACACGAAAAAATGAGCAGAACCTTGCCCGCGGCAACGATTCCCGTCTTTGGTTTGGGGTGTGGTGCCACTATTTCATCGTGATCTTGGCGGGGCGGGGAAACCGCCCTTGGTGATTCTGCACGGCCTGTTGGGCTCGTCGCGGAATTGGCAAACGGCGGGACGTGAACTCACGGACATGTATCACGTGCTCGCCCTCGATCTGCGGAACCACGGCGGTTCACCGCATGATGACGAGATGACCTACGCCGCGATGGCCGGCGACGTGATCGCGTGGCTCGATGCGCAAGGCCTGGCGCGGGTCACACTCCTCGGCCACAGCATGGGCGGGAAGGTGGCGATGCTCCTCGCGTGTCGGCAGCCCGAGCGCGTCGCGCGACTGATTGTCGTCGATATCGCCCCGAAGGATTATTTCTGGGTGGCGCATCGGTCGGAGTTTGCGGCGATGACCGAACTCGATCTCACGAGCCTGCAATCACGCGCCGAAGCCGAGCTCCGCTTTGAGGCCCGCGTGGACGACTGGGCGATGCGAAAGTTTATCGCGACGAACCTCGAGCGCACTCCCGACGGCAACGGCTGGCGCTGGGTGATTCACTTACCCGCGGTGACGGCTGCGTTGCCCGCGATGGAAAAGAATCCTCTCCGCTCGGACGAACAATTTGATGGCGAAACGCTCTTCGTGATCGGCGGCAAATCGCGCTACCTGTTGAAGGAAGACGAAGCGCAGGTGCGCGCGCATTTCCCGCAAGCGCAGATCGAGACCATCCCCGAATCCGGCCACAACCCGCACATGGAAACCCGCGAAACCTTCGTGCGCATCGTTCGGGCGAGGCGCTAAACGTGCGCCCATTTAGTCCAACTGCGCGTAGAGATAACGCTGAAAGTCGTTGAAGGCTTCGTTGATCAGCTCAGGTGGACCGAGGTCGGTGACCGCATCGGCGATCGAGTTCTTGTATTTCAAACGCAGCAACGCCGTCAGCTTATCGAGGGCCAACTCATCCACGCTCATGGTCGCGTGGTTTGAGAGCACGTAATCCAGAAACACCTGCTGCTTGGAATTAAAATGTGGCGAGATTTCCACCTTCGCCTTGTTGGCACGATCTTCGCGCGTGAGCGTCGGCATTGCGTAAGCGACGTGTGCGAGTAGTTCGATAAGATCGCTCTTTTCCGCCTCGATGATCCGTTGCATTTCGTCGAGCTGCTCTAGGCCAAATCCTTTCTCCGCTATACCCTCCAACAGTTTAGTCCGCGTCTGCGGCGCAGACTACAGCGTTACTCGCGGAGAATCTTGCTGCCTCGACGTGGCCTTAGCCCGCCGATTGCAAGGCGGGGTCGATGTGCTCGGCGCGTGTCTAGACTTCGTTCGCTCTTTCAGGATGATAACAGCTTAAAGAGCGGCTCGTTGATGTAGAAGTTGGTGCGGCCCAGCTTGAGTTTGCGCACGAAGCCGGCGGCACAAAGAGCGGTCAGGTATTTGGTGGCGGTCTGGCGAGATACGCCGAGATCCCGTTCGATAAAATCGATCTTCGTGTAAGGGTGGCGGAAAAGATTGTTGATCAAATCCTGGCTGTAGAGGCGCGGCAGTTCGGTGCGCAGGCGCTGCTTGGTGCCCTGCATGAGGTTGCGAATTCCGTGAACCTGGGCAATCGCCTGCCGTGAAGTCTCCTCGACCGCGCGCAAGATATAAAGCACCCACGCGGCCCATTCCCCGGTGTCGCGCACGGTTTGGAGGTGCATATAATACTCGGCCTTGTGGCGCACCATGTAGCGGCTGAGGTAAAGCACCGGCAGATCGAGCATACCGTGCAGCACCAAGTGCAGCAGGTTGAGAATACGCCCCGTGCGCCCGTTGCCGTCGTAAAACGGATGGATGCTCTCGAACTGATGATGGAGCACAGCCATGCGCACCAGCGGATCGATTGCGCCGGGCTCATCGCCCAGATGAAAGTATTCGAGGAAATTCCCCATCAGGCGCGCGACCTCATCGGCGTCCTGCGGTGGTGTATAGATGACTGCGCCCGTCTCTTGGTTTTTGAGCACGGTGCCGGGCAGCCTGCGCAGGCCGGTGCGGCTTTGCAAAAGCGTGGCTTGGATCGCGAGCACGTCGTCCAACCGCAGGAAACGTTGTTCGCGCACGCGGGCGAAACCGAGTTTGAGGGCGGCGGCGTAGCTGTGAACCTCCTTGGTGGCCTGCGAGGGAAAATGGGCGGCGATGGCATCGCCTTGAAACAACTCATCTTCCGTAGTGACGATGTTTTCGATTTCGGAGGAGTCCTTGGCCTCTTGCAGGGCGAGAGTGTCGATAAGGATAGATTCGTTTGGAATCGTGCCCGCAAATCCTTTGAGTTCAGCAAGTTGACGATGGGCGCGGGCCAATTGGCGCAAGACCTCGGGAGTCTCCAAAATTACAGCCGAAGGGAGCGGAAGAGGCGTAAGGGAAGAGGCCATATATATAAAAAATGCCCATTTTATTAACACGTCCGCCCAATATGTAAAGAAATTGGCCTTTTTCTTATCATGTCTCGCATGAGATATTCATTTTGAACGCGCTTTGTGACACGTTCAGCAAAAATTCGATGCAAACTCTGGTTTTTAATAGTCAGACTCAGTACCGGCAAATAAAGTGCAAAGTGGCATCCGCTCGATTTAGAGACGGCCGGTGAAGCCTTGGAGCAGGACGGACGTTTTTAACGCCGCCAGCGGGGCCGGTGCAGTAACTTTGCGCGCTCATTTCTCCCAAGCCCATCGAGACCATTTCCGAATCCGGCCACAACCCGTACATGGAAACCCGCTAAGCCTTCGTGTGCATCATACCGGCGATAGGGTTAACCTAGTGCGTTGGAGACAGCGTTGGTAGCGCAGGTATTGACCACCTAATCGCGATAATCGAGCAAAACGAGACCGGCGCACCGACCGTAGCGACCGAGGCTACGGAAGTAGAACGCTTAGCGGCGGGCCCAGAGTCGGAGGGCGGCGAGCAAGAAGGTCTCTAAGGCAGCAGACTCGTTGAGATTTAGTCGGAGGAGCCCGACGGCATGTTCGAGTTCGTCGATGCTCGCGGTCAGGGCGCGGCGGGTGGCGGCGTCGCCGGCGGTCAGGCGAGGGAGGGCAAAGGCGCGGGTTGCCGTCTCAACTTCGGCGAAGAGGCGCAGGCGGAGGCCGTTGGCGATACCGGTTTCAATGGCTTCTACTTCGTCGTCGGAGATATCGGCGGGGAGTTTTTCTTTCTGCTGCTTCCAGACCTCGGCTGTCGCGTAATCTAGAACGGCGCCAAAGCGGGCCACGAGGCCATACACGGAAAAGATGTGGTCGGCGACAGTGCGTTTGTCGGTGGTGGCTGCGTTTAGGCGCGAGAGCCAAGCGCGGTAATCTTCGAGCCAGGCGCTCCAACCATCGGCTTCGACGGCGAGGCCAGTAGAGGGGAAACGAAAGTGGAGCACGCGGCTGCGGATCGTTGGCAGCAAAGCGTAGGGGCGCGTGGTGATGAGCAGCAGGGTCGTGTGAGCGGGTGGTTCCTCGAGCGTTTTGAGGAAGGCGTTGGCGGATTCGACGTTCATCCGGTCGGCTTCGTAGACGATGGCGACTTTCTGTGGGGCGACAGCGGAGGTGACGTAGAGTTTAGGCAAAAAGGCGCGCATCGTGCCGGGCTCGGGGGAGTCGACTTTGCCGATGGGGATGAGCCGCATTTTGCCCTTGGGACGGAGGGCGAGGTAATCGGGGTGGTCTTTGACTGCGAAGTGAGCGGAGGACTTGGGCGTGTTGAGCAGGCGGTCGGCGATGGCGTGGGCGACGCCGATAAGCGTGCCGAGGTCGTCGCCGTGGAGCAGTAGGCTATGTGAAAGACGCTGGCGGGCGATGGCTTGCTCAATGACAGCAACGCCGGGGGTGCCGTCGAGCGATTTGGGCCAAGGGGCGGGGGCGTTCATGAGTGCGCGGACGGTGCTTTAGGCCCGAGGGATAAGTGTAATCGTTGAAAAACGGACGACGAGTGCAATCGGAGCCGTGGGTTAGCCGAGGCGGGCTTGGATCTCGGACCAGATTTTCTTCTCGATGACGTCGGCGGTCTTGGTGCCATCGACGAGGATGAAGCGCTCGGGCATGCCCTGGGCGAGGACGAGGTAGCCCTCGCGGACCTTGGTGTAGAAATCGATGTTTTCGCGTTCCATGCGGTCAGGGAGATCGGAGGCGCGTTGCTTGAGGCGGGCGAGGCTGACCTCGGTGGGAACGTCGATGACGACCGTGAGGTGGGGCATGACGTTGCCCACGGCGAAACGGTTGATCTGGGCGACGGGATCGGCGGCGAGATTGCGCGCGATGCCTTGGTACACGGTGGAGGAATCGAGGAAACGGTCGCTTAGGACGATCTTGCCGGCCATGAGGGCGGGGGCGATGACCTCGCGGACGAGCTGGGCGCGGGCCGCGGCGAAGAGCAGGAGCTCGGTCTCGGCGGTCATCTCGTCGCCCTTGGAATTATGGACGATGATGTTGCGGATCTGTTCGCCGATCTCGGTGCCACCGGGCTCGCGGACGGTGACGACGTCGCGGTTTTCTTGAACAAAGCGAGCGGCGAGGAGTGAAATCTGGGTGGACTTGCCGGAGCCTTCGGAACCTTCGAAGGAGATGAGTCGGCCGGAGGGTTTATGTTTGAGGGGCATGGCGAAAAAACTGAGGCGATCAGCGCCAGTTGGCGAGGAAGGTTTCGAGGTCTGTGAGGGACGGGCTTTGGGCGGTGCGGACGTAGTGACCGCTGGTGCAGACGCCGGCGCCGAGGCAGGCTTCGGGGGAGCAACCGATGAGTTGGGCGGCGGAGAAGCCGGCATTGAAATGATCGCCGGCGCCGGTGGTGATGAGCGGTTGGGCGACGTAAGGCCCGGGAATCCACCACGTGCCATCGCGGGTGGCGCAAGCGGCGGATTCTTTGGGGTGGACGACGACCGTGGTGAGATCGAGGCGTGTGCGGATTTTTTCGGCCATCGTGCGAAGGCCGGCTTCGGTTTCAGCGACGGCGGCGAAGCCGAGAGCGGCGAAGACCTGTTGGGCTTCTTTGAGGTTGAGACCGAGGGTGACGCGGCCGAATTGCTCGAACCGGGCGATCGTTTCAAGCGCGTAGACGAGGTCAGCCGCGGATCGTTTCTCGGGGTCGGCTAGGTCGAAGAAAAATATGCGGCCTTGGCGAACGGGTAGAGCAGGGAGGACGCGTTGGACCAGATCGGTGAAGATCGCGGTCATGTTGGGTATCATCGTCCAGTTGACGAGGGCGACCAAGTCGCTGGCGGCAAGGGCGGCGCGGTAGCCGTCGATCCCACCGAGAGCGGCGGTGAGTTTGGCCGGCGTGATGTCGTCGAGACTACGCATCGTGCCGAGCATGAGCTTACCATCGGGGAACTCGACGGCGGTGGTGTGCGCGGGCTCGGCGAAGGAGATGACGCGGGCGCGGGCGGCGAAGTCGGCGAAGACTGGGTGGACGTTGCCGCGGCCGAGGGCGCCGACGTAGGTGACGCGGGCGCCGTGGGCGAGGAGGGCGTTGCCCATGATCGGGCCGTTACCGCCTAATTTATCCATGCGCGGGTAGAACTCGAGATTGGTGCTCTTTCCGGCGGCGCCGAGGATGCGTTGGCCGAAGGCGGCAATGTCGGGGAAGGGGGTGAAGTTATCGCCTTGGCCGGCGCGTTGGTCGACGGCGGTTACAATCGTGTCGACGAAACCATCGAAGCCGACTAGAGCGTTTTTCTGTGCGAGGGAACCGCGGTTAGCGCGAAGTTCTTGAAGGGTGCGGGTTTTAAAGTCCATTAGTGGTAAAGATCTGAGGTTGCAAAAAAAATTTGGTGAAGCGAGGTCGCAAACAGATTCGGGCCATGGGGGTGGAATTTCCATTGAAGGCATCCGGCAAAACCGCCAACTCTCGAGAAACGTCTATGTCATTGCCCTCTTTTTTCTCTCCCGTCCTAGCGTCGACCAACATGATCGAAGTGTTTATCCGCTGCGATCCCGCCGGACAAATCATCACGGTGGGGCTGGCGATTTTCAGCGTGATCGCTTGGACAATCATGTTTCAAAAGCACTATGAACTCAAGCGGTTGGCGGCCTACAACCAAGCGTTTGAATCGCATCTGCGCGATCAAAAGTCCCTGCTGGATCTACCGGAGTCATTTCGTTCGAAGCGGATGATTCCTTATGCCGATCTGTTTGCAGATGCGGTTGAGGCCTACTGGCGCGCGGCGGCGATCGGTAAAGAAAAAGGCGCTGACACCTCGCGTGCACGTCTTGAACACGCCGAGAACGCCCTGCAACGCGCGCTCTCGCGTCAAACGCTACGCTATGAATCGAGTATGATTTTCCTAGCCACCATCGTCACGGGTGCTCCCTTTCTTGGGATGTTGGGCACGGTGTGGGGTGTCATGGAAGCGTTCAGCGCAGTGGCGGTGCAGGATTCGGCGAGTATCAAGACTCTTGCGCCGGGTGTTTCTGCGGCTCTGCTCACTACGATCGCGGGCCTCTTGGTGGCGATTCCGTCGGTTTTCGGTTATAATTTCCTGCTCGGTAAATCCAAGCAGCTCGTGACGGAGTTGGAAAACTACGCAAGCTCGCTGGCTGACCGCATAGAGTTGGAATCGAAGTAAGCCGCGACCATGGCACGCACTTTTCGCCGCAAGCACGCGCAGCACCCGATTTCGGAGCTGAATGTAACGAACCTCATCGATCTAGGCTTTACGCTTCTGATCATTTTCATGATTGCGACGCCTTTGATTAACCAAGAGCAGACGTTGCCAGTAAACCTGCCGGTTGAATCAAAGAGCATTCAAACCAAGCCAGACCCTGACGATAAATTTGAAAGCATCACGATTAAAGCGGATGGCTCGTGCGCGCTCGCGGGCCGCACGATTGCTTCAGGACAACTGGCGAGCGAGCTTATGCGGTTTGCTGCGATGCCCAAACCGCCTGTTTTCCGCATACGTATGGATGCGAAGACAACTGCGCAACAATTCATCACCGTGATGGACGAATTGAAGAAGCAGAAACTCTTCAAAATTACCTTCGATACACAGACAACCAACTGACGTTGAACGATCGCCTCGTCGTCGCTGCACCGCGCCATGTCTGAAAATCAACGTACGCCGGCCTTCATGCTATCGCTCGCCTTACATGGCGCGCTGGTTGCCCTGGTGCTGTTGCTTAGTTATGCGGTCAATCAGCAGGTCAAGAATGCTCCCAAGGTCTTCGAACTCGTTGCTGGTGCGGGTGATAATTATATGGCCACGGAGGCGCCAGCATTAGGTTTACCCACGGGTGTGAAGATAGACCTGCCGACTACGCCTACGCCGCAGATCGAGGCGGCGCCTGAGCCAATCGCACCTGCGCCGGTTGCTGCACCTGAACCTTCGACAATCACACCGGCGCCAATTGAAAAAGCCCCGCCCGAAAAGGCTCCGTTAGAGAAGTCCAAACCGGAAAAAGCCTTGGCCAAGCCCACGGAACCCACTGTGCCCAATTTCAAAAATCAGATCACCAAAAAAGTGAACCGAGCAGAAGCTAAAGCCAAACAGGAGATAAAGAAAGAGCGGGAGGCTGAGGCTAAAATGACTAAGGAAGCTTTTGATAAGGCTAACAAGGCTAAGTCCGCGGCTAAAACCAAAGCAGGCAGCTCTAAGATAGAGCCGGTGGGTCAAGGGATTCGTGAAGGCGTGATCGGCGGCAGCCCAAAAAATACCAAGGGCGGCGCGGGCGGCAAGGCGTTGACGGCAGAAGATGGCACCCTGATGGAGCGATATTTTTCTCTGTTAAAAGCCCGCTTAAAGGAAAATCACGAGAAACCCTCGGGTTTGAGCGATGCGCTGATGGCGCGCGTCGAGTTTTACGTGGGGGCTGATGGATCGATTTCTCGGGTTCGCATCAGCAAGTCCTCGGGCAGTGAAGAGTTTGACCGCTCAGTACGCGAGGCCTTTGCCCGGACTAAATCGATCGGCTCTCGTCCTGATAAGAAAGGCGAAACCGTCGAACTTGAGTTCCGGATGCGCGAGGAAGACGGAGATTAAACGCAGGCTGCTCGGTGAGGCTTGCTCGGACGGATGCACTGGACTGAGGAGGAGGGATACAAAAAAGGCCGGGGATTCTTGCGAATTCCCCGGCCCAAAATGGTGGACCCTAACGGGTTCGAACCGTTGACCTCCTCAATGCCATTGAGGCGCTCTACCAACTGAGCTAAGAGCCC
>JBAWZQ010000008.1:0-131538 GCA_037142955.1 Opitutaceae bacterium
CCGCCTAAGACCCCTCGTCTTTAGGCCGGGGCTTGCTCCGCGTCTTAGGTCAAATCCGAGTGCCTTCAACCAAGACGCGTCGGCGAAACGCCGCGAGCACACGTTGTGTGATAGAACCCGGCTTACCGTCACCAATAACGCGGCCATCGAGTTTGACGACGGGGATCACCTCAGCCCCAGATCCCGTAAGGAAACATTCATCGGCACACCAGATGTCGTAGCGCGTCATGTCACTTTCGCGCAGCGGCACGCCGATTTCAGCGGAGATATCAATCACCGTGTCGCGTGTGATGCCTTTGAGAGCTCCTTGCGAGGAGGAAGGCGTGATGATCGTGCCCTTGTGCACAATGAACACATTATCCGCAGTGCACTCAGCGACGTAGCCTTGCTCATTCAACATGATCGCCTCGAGCGCACCAAATTGCTTGGCCTCAATCTTACCAAGAATGTTATTGAGATAATTTAGGGACTTAATGGTGGCCGGCAACGCCGCCGGTCCGATACGACGGGTGGGCACAGTGACTATCGCGAGACCGTTGTCGTAGTGCTCCTGCGGATAGAGGGAAATTTTACTGGCGATAATAAAAATCGAGGGTTTCGGGCAGAGCCAAGGCGACAACCCTAGATCTCCGACCCCGCGCGTGATCACCAAGCGAATATAAGCATCCGTAAGTCCGTTTTGGCGACAAGTCTCGCAAGTCAATTCACGCAATTCTGCGCGCGTATGCGGCATCTGAAGCATAATCGCCTTGGCCGAATATTCCAGACGCTCCAGGTGCTCCTCCAGACGAAAAATATTACCCCCATATAAACGGATACCCTCAAAGACTCCGTCCCCATAAAGCAGACCGTGATCAAACACGGACACCTTGGCCTCGGAGGAATCGACGAATTTACCGTCCAAATAGATCTTCATCATTGAAGAGTAGGACTCACTCAAAAGCTTTGTCCAGTCCGAGTGCGCGATATTCTGCTTGAGCTCCTTGGAGTTCAGGTAAATTTTAGTAGTACTATTTCCCAAAATTAGTTAACTCCCCTCCCATGCGCATCTCCGCTAAAAATAAGACAGCCGGCTTCACCCTCATCGAATTGCTCACGGTCATCGCCATCATTGGCATCCTTGCAGCCATCATCATCCCCACTGTCGGCACCGTGCGCGAAAAAGCTCAGCGTGCCGTAGATTCTAATAATATCCGCGAAGTACTCAAGGCTGCTCAAATTTACGCCGGCGACAACAACGACCGTCTGCCCGACCCACAGACTAGCACCACGCTAATTTCCGGCGGCACCGCCGTCTACCGCTGGCCTGGCATCCTCGCAAAAAATAACATCCTAACCGATCCCGCGTTCTACTTCGCCAAAAACGATCCACTTTATCCCGCCACCGTTCCTACTGTGATTCTTCGCGCCGGAGTTGCTGCGCGTAATCAAATGGACACGACCTTTATCGCTTCGACGCTCTCACTTGAATTCGTCGGTGGTGTCAAAATGAGCGACGCCGCCACCACACCTGTAGTTTACACCCGCGGCCTTCAGACCGCTGGCACCTGGAACGGGACCACCAACGCCACCAACATTGGTGTCTACAAAGACACTGGCGGCTACATCGCTTTCCTCGGTGGAAACGTAAATTTCTATCCCAACACCACAGGCATTTTCACCTCCAACGGCAACGGAGCCTCCAAACCCACCAATATCCTGCAATCGATTCCCTTCAGCACCGTCGCCGCCAGCCGCGCCCGCATCTACGGAGTAAACTCCATCGTGGGTAGCGCTGCCGGTACCGTCGCCGTGCAAGGCCCCTAAACCTTTCAACTCCTCTCTTTTACAACCCGGCCGCTACCGCGAGCCGGGTTTTTTTCTCACTGGACGGCGCGAAAACCCGGCCCTTTAGGGCCGGGAGGAGGTCAATTGCAGCTTTCACCGCAGCAAATAGATGTTTAGTATCATTGCATCACCCCATGTCGCCCGCCGCCTTTGCGCCCAACAGCAACACCACTTACATCATCGGTCATAAAAACCCCGATGCTGATTCGATCTGCTCTGCGCTGGCCTATGCAGCCTTCAAAGAGGCCCGCGGTGAAAAAGGTTACATCGCCGCTCGCTGTGGCAACAGCAATGCCCGCATCGACACCATCCTCAGCCGCTTCGGCCAATCCCTGCCCGTTTATTTGAGTGATGTTTCACCCCGCGTCCGCGATCTGATGATTGCGGATGTCGTTTCCGTTTCCCCGGACGCAACCTGTGCAGAAGCTCTCGAACTCATCGATCGCCACGACATTCGACAGTTACCCGTCATTGACTCTGCCCGCCAAGTCATCGGCACGATCTCCCTAGCCCACCTTGGCGGCATTTTCATTCCCCGCCTCAGCGAGCCGCGCAGCCTCAGGCAGGTAAACTCTTCCCTTACCCACATCGTTCGTTCGCTCCAAGCTAAAGCCCTCCATCTCGTCGCCCCTGAACAAATCGATGAGTACTTCATCCGCGTCGGAGCTATGGATGTCGCCTCATTCTGGACCATTTCTGAACGCGATAACATTCCCGCCAACCGCTCACTCATCATCGTCGGAGACCGCCGCGACATCCAAGCTCGCGCTATCACCCTCGGCGTGCGAGCCATCATAATTACAGGCGGCCTAGATGTCGACGACGACATCCTGCGCCTAGCTCAAAGCGCCGGCGTCAGCATTATCAGTAGTCCCTGGGACTCCGCCACAACTGCCCTCGGCGTCCGCACTGCGACCACGATCGACCGCGTCATCGAGAAACAATTCACCTCGTTCCACCCCGACGCCCGTCTCGCCGATATCCGACGCAAAATCTCCGCCATGTCCGCTCCTGCGGCTATGGTACTGGATGATAACGGGGCCCTAGTCGGCGTACTCTCCAAGAGCGACATTCTCAAACCCGTCCAAACTCGCCTTGTGCTCGTCGATCACAACGAGATGACCCAAGCCGTCAACGGCGCTGAAGAGGTCAGTATTACTGAGATCATCGACCACCACCGCCTCGGCTCGCTCAACACCCCCCAACCCATTCTTTTTATTAACGAACCGGTCGGTTCCACCTGCACCATCATCGCTGATCTCTTCCGCCGCGAAAGCCTCCAACCCTCCCCTGCCATCGCGGGCATAATGATGTCCGGTCTCATATCGGACACCCTTCATCTCAACGGCCCGACCACCACCCGCAAAGACGCAATCTTACTCGCTTGGCTCGCTGAGATTGCTGGGGTGAACTCCAAACAACTCGCCGACGAAATTTTCAACTCCGGTTCCGTCATTCTAGCCAATCCCCCTGAAAAAATCGTCCGTTCCGATTTCAAAATTTACGAGGAAGAGGGCCAACGCTTCGCCGTCTCCCAAGTCGAGGAGCTCGGCTTCGGTAATTTCTGGCAGCACGCCAACCCCATCTCCGCCGCCCTTCTTAGCCTGCGTGAGGACGAAGGCCTCGCCTTTGCTGCCCTCCTTGTGACCGATATTAACACTCAAAATTCACTACTTTTGGTCAAAGGCGACGCCAGCTTCATCCAACGCATCAGCTACGCCCACGTCGAACAGGACGAAATCTTCGACCTCCCCGGTATCGTGAGTCGTAAAAAACAACTCATTCCCTACCTCACCAGCCTGCTCAAGGAGATGGGTACTGACGGCAACACCCCTAACACTCGAAGCAAAAAGCCTACCAGCAAACGTAAGTAAGCCCGAGCACCAAGCCTACAGGCCGCATCCAACTAGGCTGCGGTCCAAGCAAACCAGAATCACTTAGATATGGATAGCTTCGCCGGTGACTGCAGCCGCGGCCTCCATGTTGGCTTCGCTCAGCGTAGGATGAGCATGGATCGTGTGGTGAATCTCATCGACCGAAGCCTCTAGATCCATGGCCAAGCCATACTCCGCGATCAACTCCGTAGCCTCAGCCCCAATGATGTGCGCGCCGTAGATTTCTCCCGTCTTCGCATCGGCGATGATTTTGACGAAACCTTCACTCTCCGCTGCTGCGACCGCCTTGCCGGAAGCTGTGAACGGAAATTTTCCAACTTTGTAGGAAAGCCCTTTTTCCTTCGCGGCCTTTTCGGTGAGACCCGTGCTGGCAACCTGAGGCTGACAATAAGTGCAACCTGGAAAATTTTTCACCCGTTTGGGGTGGCCGTGCCCAAACATGCCGTTGACCGCGTTGATCGCTTCAAAAGTAGCCACATGTGCAAGCCACGGTGGGCCGATAATGTCACCCGCCGCGTAAACACCTTTGATGCTCGTCTGATAGTCGTCACCGACTTTAAGATAATTACGATCCAGCTCAGGTTTGAGATTGGCGGCAAACGCACCTTCCAGATTAGCAACCACGCCGATGGCAGACAACAACACCTCGGCCTCGACCTCAGTCTTCTGGTCGCCCGCGACGAGATCGACCTTCACCGAGTTTTTACCGACGCGAAAATTTTCGCACTTCGTGTTCGTGTGCAAAGCAACGCCCTGCTTCTCGAAGGAACGCGCGAGCGTCTTGGCGACTTCTTCGTCCTCGACCGGCAAAATCTGCGGCAACATTTCTACGAGGGTGACCTTCGATCCAAAGGAATTATAGAGGTAAGCAAACTCGACGCCGATTGCACCCGCGCCCACGATAATGATCGACTTGGGTAACTTCAGATTAGCGAGCGCCTCTCGTGACGTCATCACCCGCACGCCATCGAATTCGAGCCCGGGAATCCGACGCATCTTGCAACCCGTGGCGACGAGCACGTTCTTGGCTTTAAAGTATTTACCGGCGTGATCGCCTTCGGTAATCGTAACCATTCCTGGCGCCGTCACCTGGGCGCGACCAACGAAGTAATCCACCTTGTTCTTTTTAAATAGAAACTCGATGCCCTTAGCCATTTGCCCCGCCACGCCGCGCGAACGCTCCATGACTTTGGCGAAATCGAAACCCACGTCTTTTACAGAAATACCATAGGTGTCAGCTTTCTTGATTTTCTGGAATAGTTCCGCGCTCTTCAGCAGCGCCTTGGTTGGAATACATCCCCAGTTAAGGCATGTGCCACCCGCGCGCTCCACCTCGATGCACGCGACTTTCTTGTCGAGTTGTCCGGCGCGGATCGCACCCGCGTAGCCCGCCGGGCCGCCGCCAATGACAACGAGATCGTATTCCATGGATTCTGCCATCTCGCCAAGCTGCAATCGCCTCCACCTCCGTCAAACGGAAATTCCGCAACTTTAAATATCAATCACATCAACCGGCTTCTCTTTTTTCGGCCGTGTCGGCCCACCACCACCACTTGGACCCCGCGGGCCGCGCGTAACTACGTTCAAAACCAGATTCGTAATGCTCACAACGATGGCTCCACCCACCGCGGACCAAAAGCTCGCTACATAAAAACCGTCCACCAACCTCGCCACCAGCAAAAACAACAAGGCATTGATCACCACCATCCCCAAGCCCAAGGTAAGCAATATGAAGGGCAGCGTAAACAGCACCATCAACGGCTTGAGGATCGCATTGAAGAAGCTCAATAAAACGACGACTACCACTACGGTCGTACCGCTGTCGCAGCGGATTCCGATACCTAGTTTGGTTGCGAGCATGACACCGAGCGCAAGGATAGCCCAGCGTAGGAACAGTTGCGATAACGCCGAATTCATAGTCCGCCACTCTCCGCCCCGCTGATCACCCGGCAATGAAAATTCTCATCGTCCAAGACTACCTCCGTAGCGGAGGCACGGAGCGACAATCTGTTCTGCTCGCCAACGCGTTTAGCAATGCCGGTCATGCCACGACGCTTTTGACGTTTCGGCCCAGAGGCGCTTTGCACAACACGCTAGCACCAAGTGTGAATCACCATACTCTTCAGTCATTCGACCTACGTCTCGACTGGTTCGCCCCCGGGTTGTTCAACGCCGTCGAGACCATTACACCTGACCTCATTTTGTGCATGGGTCGTATGGCAAATTGCTACGCGTTTACCCTCTGCAATCTCGTCCAAGATCGCTGGCCCCAAACCGCTGTGGTCGCCACCATGCGTACCGGCAAGGCCCTACCCTACTTCTTTAGGCGCTCCCTGCGCGCAGCAACTCACATCGTGGCTAACAGCCATGAGGCCCGCACCACGCTTTCAAGCAGTTACGGAGTTTCCGCAGATAAAATTTCCGTGATTCACAACTCTCTCGTTTTCCCCGCCTCCTCCACACCTGAATCCGCAGCCACTCTGCGGGTCCAATATGGCGCTAGCGCCACAACGAAGATTCTGCTCAACGTCGCCATGTTTCGCCCTGAGAAAAACCAGCGCGAACTCATCCAAATCGCCGCCGGCATCCCCGCCTCCACAGATTGGCAGCTCTGGCTCGCGGGCGAAGGTCGAACCCGCACCAGTTGCGAACAACTGGCCGCTGAGCTCGGGCTCAGCAAGCGCGTTCGCTTTCTAGGTTTTCTACGCGATCCCGCCCCACTTTACGCTGCGGCCAACATAGCCGTACACGCCTCCGCGAGTGAATCGTTGTCCAATTTTCTCATTGAGGCCCAGGCCCATGGCTTGCCCGCGGTCGCCTACACTGCGCAAGGTATCGGCGAGTGTTTTATTCCCGGTAGCACCGGTTGGGTCATCCCCCGAGATGACCGTAAAGCCTTCCTGGCCACCCTGGCCCCGCTTTTTCAAAGTTCAGATTCCGACCGCGCCAAGTTGGCGGCTGCTGCCCGTGACTACGCCCGAAACACGTTCGATCCCGCCCGCCAAGTGGCTGCATACCTCGAGCTTTTCGCCCACCTTAATCCTCGCGCCTAATCATGACCAACCAACAGCGCACCGACTCCATCGAACTCTATTTGCGCGAGCACAAATACGCCGATCTCCACACCCTCGCCACGCGGTTTGGGGGCTCGCTTTCCACGGTACGGCGCGTCCTAGACACGCTTGAAACCCGCGGCATCGCTCGAAGACACCACGGAGGCGCCTCCCTAATCGTGACGGATGCCTTCGCCCAAGAATACGATTTTATCGCCCGCAACCAGCGACACCCCGACGAGAAATTCGCCATCGCCCGCTTGGTCGCCGATCAGGTGCAACCTGGCATGACCGTCATTCTCGACGGTGGTAGCACCACCTACGCCGTAGCCCGCCTTCTCGCCGACAAACACCTCCAGGTTATCACTAACTCCCTGCCTATTGCCTCCCTCTTCGGCGAAATCGGCAGCGTAGAAACCATCGTCACCGGCGGCAGCATTTATAGCCGCCTCGGCGTGCTCGTTGGGCCGCTCTGCGAACAATCCTTCGAGCAAACCCACGCCGACCTCGCAATACTCGGCGGCGCCGGCATCACAGAAAACGGAATCTGGAATCATAATGCTCTTATCGTAGCCGCACAGCGTAAGATGATCGGTGCCGCCGAGCGCACCATCTTTGCCTTAGATAAATCAAAATTTGGACGCAAGGCCCTCAACCTTACCACCCCCTTCGACGCTCGCTTCAACATAGTGACCGACACGCGCCCGACACCTTCAGTCATACGTTCAATCAACAACGCCGGGGCCAAACTCACCCTCACTCGGTAATACAAGCCACCTACTCCTGTCGTCCCACGAACTTACGTCAGGATTTGCGTTCTACACCGGCCTATTCATCCGTGACCTTCCGTGGTTAATAAATCATCCGCCCCGTCCCTCGTCGCTAGTCTCGCCGCCCCCGAGTGCATCCGTCTTCGCGGTGTACGACAAAACAACCTTAAGGGCTTCGACCTTAATCTACCACTAGGCCGTTACATAGTAGTAACCGGTCTGAGTGGCGCGGGAAAATCTTCATTGGTTTTCGACACACTCCACGCCGAGGGCCAGCGTCGGTACGTCGAAACGTTCTCCGCCTACACCCGCCAATTTCTCGATCTTCTCGACAAGCCGAAAGTCGATTCCATCGAAAACATCCGACCGTCCATAGCCATCGAGCAGACTAACACCGTCAAAACATCCCGCTCCACCGTCGGTACGATGACGGAGCTCACCGATTTTTTTAAAGTTTGGTTCGCCCAAGTTGCCACGTGTTACGACCCCTCCACCGGGGAACCTGTCGTCGACGACAACCCGCCATCAATCTGGCAAAAATCATTCTCAGCCCATCCAGCCCGCACCACGCTTATAACTTTCCGGGTCGAGAAACCCGCCAATCTTACGTGGTTGGAAATCGTAACCAGCCTCAAAAACCAAGGATACGTTCGCATCCTTGTCGGTGCGACTATCCACAAAATTGAAGATCTACTAGCCGAACCGTCCGCGTTTCAAACCCGGTTTGCCTCCGATGCTTCACTGTTCGTTATCCAAGACCGCGTCACTATCGTCGCTGACCAGCGCGCCCGGTTCATCGAAGCGGTAGAAGCCTCGCTCCATTTCGGACACAGTCAAGTTTATCTATATGCCGCGGATACATTTACGGAGATTGGCCACTTTTCCCGTGGTCTCCATTCGCCTAAAACCGGGCGTACCTTTCGCGCGGCTTCACCCGCCCTGTTTTCATTCAACTCGCCACTCGGAGCCTGCCCAAAGTGCCGTGGCTTCGGCCGAGTTATCGAAGTCGACTACCGACTAGCAATCCCAGACCAATCGCTCTCCATCAACGGCGGAGCCCTCAAATGCTGGGAGGGCGAGGTCTACCAAGCTTCTCTCGATGACCTCCGCCTCTTTGCCAAAAAGAAAAAAATCCCCACCGACGTACCCTTCGCCAAGCTCACCGAGGAACAAAAATCATTCATCATAAACGGCGAGCCCGGCTACGGTGAGGAGAATAACAAGACGTGGCCCCAATATTGGTACGGCGTGAAGGGTTTCTTTCGCTGGCTCGAAAAAACGACGTACAAGATGCACGTCCGCGTCTTTCTTTCGCGCTATCGCGCTTACAACCCTTGCCCAGATTGCAGCGGCCAACGGCTCCAACCTGAATCCCTCTGCTGGCAATGGCAGGGTCGCACGCTACCTGAGCTTTACCGACTCCCTGTCAGCACCCTACTCGATCTGATCACGCCGAGCACAAAACGTACACTCGAATCCATCGCAAGCACATCGACTCCTCACGATCACGCCTTTGAATCGATTCTCACGCGGCTGCGTTACTTGCAGCAAGTCGGCCTGGGCTACCTCACACTCGATCGCCAATCTAAAACGCTCTCAGGCGGCGAGGTCCAGCGCGTCAACCTTACGAGCTGCCTGGGCACCTCCCTAGTCGACACGCTATTTGTACTCGATGAACCAAGTGTCGGCCTGCACCCGCGCGACATCGACCGCCTCATCGCGATCATTCGTACGCTGACGGACAGCGGTAATACCGTCGTCGTCGTCGAGCACGACGAAGCCATGATTCGCGCTGCAGATCATGTTATCGAAATCGGGCCCGAGCCCGGCGCCCATGGTGGTCACGTCGTTTTTCAAGGCGATCTGCCAGCGTTGCTCACATCGGAAAGCAGCATCACCGGCCAGTACCTTTCTGGCCGGCAATCTATTGCGTTGCCCGCGAAGCGCCGCCCTGTGCCGGCGAACCACCCCTCGCTTCATTTTAAAAACGCCACCAAGCACAACCTGCGCGAGCTCTCCTTTCGTCTTCCGCTCCAGCGACTGGTCTGTCTAAGCGGCGTCTCCGGTTCCGGTAAATCCACGCTGCTCGACAACGTCATCCATCAAGGCCTACTCGCCCAGAAGCTCCAACTCACGGAAGATCCGGCAGTCATCGCGGCCATCACGAGTGATCTCGCATTTTCTGAAATTGTACTAGTCGATCAATCGCCACTATCGCGCACACCCCGCTCAAATCCGGCGCTTTATACCGAAGCATGGGAGCTCATCCGCGAACTCTATGCAGCTACGCCCGCGGCAGCAGCCGCCGGTTTCAACGCTTCAAGCTTTTCCTTCAACTCCGGAGAAGGCCGCTGCGATCATTGCCAAGGGCTTGGCTATGAGCGGGTCGAGATGCAATTTCTATCCGATGTCTTTGTCCCATGCCCCGTCTGCGAGGGGCGACGATTCAAACCTGAGGTGCTCGCGATTCGCTGGCGCGATCGCTCTGTGGCCGACTTGCTCGCAACCAGCGTCACTGAGGCTGTACCGCTCTTTCACGATGCTCCCAGCGATCGACCCCAAACTCCCGCGCAAGTTCGCAACGCCACCGCCGCGCTCGCCACAATCCGACGACGGCTTTCAACGCTCGAATCAGTCGGCCTTGGTTATTTGACCCTCGGCCAACCACTAAACACGCTCAGTGGGGGAGAATCTCAACGGCTAAAACTCGTTCGTTACCTGAGCGCTTTTTCTTCCGCTTCATCTGCGCACGCTAACACTCCCGAAACGACGTCAACTTCGCCTGCACCGACGACCGGTGCGCTCATTCTCCTAGACGAGCCAACCACGGGTCTTCACCGCCACGACGTGAAACGCCTCCTCGCCGCGCTTCACGCACTCGTCGACGCCGGACACAGTCTTGTTGTCATAGAACACAATCTCGACGTCCTAAAATCCGCCGACTGGATTCTCGAAATAGGACCCGAGGCAGGCGCCGCCGGCGGCCAGATCATTGCTGAGGGTGCGCCCGAATCCATTCTTCGCTCCACCACGGCGACCACTCCGTTCCTCAGGGCTGCGCTCGCCACAGATTCGGAGTCAGTACAGCTTTTAGCTGAGTCCAATGCACCCCATCAAACCCATGTAGCTCACGCCCCCACGACGGCTTTGCGCATCGAAGGCGCCCGCGAAAACAATCTCAAAAATCTTTCCCTCTACATACCTCACCGCCAACTTTCCGTAGTCACGGGCGTTTCTGGCTCAGGCAAGAGCACGCTCGCTTTCGACATCGTCTTCGCCGAGGGCCAGCGCCGTTTCATGGAGTCTATGTCGCCGTACGCGCGCCAGTTCGTAGAACAACTCCCGCGACCCGACGTAGATCGACTCACCGGTATTCCACCCACGGTCGCAATTGAACAACGTATCACCCGCGGCTCCCGCAAATCCACCGTCGCGACGATCACCGAGGTCGCTCAATACCTCCGCCTGCTTTACGCACGTCTCGGTGTTCAACATCACCCCGATACCGACAAGCCGGTCACGCCCCTTTCCCCGGGCGCGCTGAAAAACCTCCTCAGTAGGGTACTCGCGACCCCTGCCGCCCGCAAAGCCAAACACCTTTATCTCTGCGCACCTCTCATCCGCGGCCGCAAGGGACACCATCAACCCATCGCCACCTGGATCGCCAACCAAGGCTACGAACTCATGCGTGCCGATGGTCGCTTAACCCGCGTCGATGCGTTTCAAAAACTCGACCGCTACCGTGAGCACGATATCGAGGCCATCGTCGCCGATTTAAAAAACAACCCCCGCCCGGGCCTAGCACTAGACCTCGGACTCAGCGTCGGAAAGGGCGCGTGTTTTCTCCTGACGCCTCAGGGGGAAATACTCTCTTGGTTCTCAACGACGCGCACCGATATCGAAACGGGCGAAAGTTTTCCCGAACTGGAGCCGAAACAGTTTTCTTTTAACTCACCCCGCGGTTGGTGCCCCGCTTGTCGCGGCCACGGGCGCATTTATCCTTGGATGCTAGAGCCAAAAGATGACGATGATAAAGACGATTCCGCTGCCCGCTTACGCGAATTCGGCATCGACGCCGCCGAAGACGTTGCCGACGCGGGCCAGCCTTGTCCCGATTGCCATGGCGACCGGCTCAACCGCACCGCCCGCTCCGTCAAACTCCACTTTCGCGCCGCAGCCAAACAGTCTCCCCTTTCACTACCTGCATTGCTTCGTGCCACCCCCACCGAACTCATCTCGTACCTCCGCGCGCTTGAGCTCGACGAGCGCGGTAAACTCATCACTCAGGACATTGTCCCACAGATCGCCGAACGCCTAAAATTTCTTGATCACGTCGGGCTCGGATACCTTTCGCTCGAGCGCCCGACCGATACGCTCTCGGGCGGCGAAGCCCAACGCATACGCCTAGCTGCCCAACTCGGCACCAATCTCGCCGGGGTCCTTTACGTCCTCGACGAACCCAGTATCGGCCTACACGCCCGCGACAACGACCGCCTCATTGAGACCCTGCTTAATCTGCGCGATAAAGGCAACACGCTCCTCGTCGTCGAGCACGACGATGAACTCATGGCGCGCGCCGACCGCATCATTGATCTTGGCCCTGCGGCTGGCATCCACGGCGGCGAGCTCCTCGCTGAAGGTACGCCGGCCGAGATTCGCGCGAATGCCCAGTCCCTCACCGGCTTATTTCTTGCTAAAGGCATTAAGCATCCGCTCCAAGGCCAGCGGCGCGCCCTACCCGCGCCCCGTGCAAAAAACGCCTGGCTCGATCTCACCCAAGTCACGTTCCGCAATCTAAAGGGTTTCAACCTGCGCCTCCCAATCGGCCGTCTCGTCATGGTCGCCGGCCCAAGTGGCGCAGGCAAATCGACGCTCTTTCGCGACGTACTCCACCCCGCCGTAACGCACGCGATTGCGGCCAAAAAATCTAAACTCACGGGCCGCGATTTTTCCACGGCCACGGGCTTTAACGCCCAAGGCGCTGCCACACCATTTAAAAGCCTAACCGGCGGCGAAACTTTCCGCTCTGTAGTGGAGGTCGACCAATCTCCGATTGGAAAAACTCCACGTTCTACTCCCGCGACTTATCTCGGCATCTTCGATCTAGTCCGGCAATTTTTTGCCGCGTTGCCCGAAGCCAAAATCCGCGGCTACACCGCGGCTCGGTTTTCCTTCAACACCACCGGTGGCCGCTGCCCCGCCTGCGAAGGTGCCGGTCGTATCAAACTCGAAATGGCGTTCATGCCTAACACCTACCTGCCTTGCGACGATTGCCGTGGCCTACGCTACGGTCCCGACCTCGCCGACATCGTGTGGAAGGGTAAATCCATCGGGCAGGTTCTTCAACTCACCTTCGATGAAGCAGCGAAGTTCTTCGACTTCCACTCGCAGCTCTCACAGGTCTGCCAACTCATGATCGATTGCGGCCTCGGATACCTTACACTTGGTCAGTCCTCACCCACGCTCTCTGGCGGTGAAGCCCAGCGCCTAAAGCTCGTCACCGAACTTTCCAGTGGCCTCGCCAGTTATCGTGAGCGCTCCCGTGGAGAACGCCCACGCAACCTCTACCTCCTTGAGGAACCGACTATAGGCCTCCATCTGAGCGACTGCGAACGCCTTATCCGCGTACTGCATACACTCGTCGACCAAGGCCACACCGTAGTCGTCATCGAACACCACCTCGATCTGCTCGCGGAAGCCGATTACATCATCGAACTCGGTCCAGTTGGCGGACCCGACGGCGGCGAACTTTTGTACCAAGGCGAAATCGACGGTCTGTTCAAAATCAAACGAAGCCCCACCGCGCCTTACCTTCACGCCAAGTTAAAATTTTAGGGACTTTTGAACTGCGCTCGTCGCCGATTTTTTCTAGCGGTTAATCCCGTCCCTTCACCACCGTTAACCCCACGACAAATCGAACTGCCTCCGACACGACTTCCGCAGTCGATAAAATCCGAAAATGTCCGCGGCCCGGACACGGGACAAGCCGCGACCCCCGCCACAACGCCGTGAATTCCTCAGAGCCCGCGTAATCGGTGTGATCGTCGCTGGGATCGTGTAATACAAGTGCGGGGCACGGCGCACCCCGGGCCACGACTCGCATGTCCACATCGGCATCTTTCCATCCTCCCCGTCGCTCCGCTGCCGCAAAAAATGCCCTGCGGACCTCAGGCGACAGCTCAAACCGATCCGCCACGCGCTCGACACGACAACGATGATTCAGAGGCGGTGCGATCAAAACTAAACCGCGCGGCTCCAGCCCCATCAAAGTCGCTAACGCCGCGCTCGCTGCCCCCGCGGAATGTCCAATCACCGCCCACAAGCCTCCTTGTTGCTTGGCGACCTCCAAAATACACTCCGCCAACATTGGCACATGGGCCTCACGCCCTGGCGATTCTCCGTGGGCCGGACCATCAAACGCTACCACACGAAACCCCGCCGCGACCAACGGTTCTGCCAAAGCACCTAACTGCGCCGCGCGCCCGGCCCAACCATGAGTGAGTATCACCAATGGCGCGTCGCTCATGCCCCAACTCCATTGCGCCAGTTCACCCCAACGTGTCGATGCGATGCCTCGCTTAGCGGTCGTCAAATAATTTTGTTCACGCAGCGGTATGCGCGTGGGCGGCGGCGGACGCAGAAATATATCCACTGCAAGCTCCGCCCATGCCTCCGGCGTATTAGCGGCGGGTGGCATTAAACCCGCCCGCTCCGCTCTTTCTAGCAAAAGCGAATTCACACGCGGCCCACCACGAGGGAAGCATTGGTCCCACCAAAACCAAAGCTATTGGCAAGCGCATAGTCCACGCGTTTTTTTACCGCGATATTGGGTGTGAAATTTAAGCCCAATGCAGCGCAAACCGGATCGATGTTTTCCAAATTGATCGTCGGTGGAATAACTCCGTGATGCACCGCGAGCACTGCGGCCAACGCACCCAACGCACCCGCACCCCCAAGGAGATGGCCGGTCATGGACTTCACCCCGCTGACGTGCAGCGTCGCTTTATTTTCGGCAAACACGGCCGCGATTGCCGCACCTTCTTCGCCGTCTCCGCCGGGTGTCGAAGTGGCATGCGCTGACACGTAACCAACCTGAATCGGAGCAACGCCGGCATCGCGAAGCGCTTGCTCCATCGCTCGACGCGAGCCCTCTGCCTCTGGTGCGAGCGAAGATAAATGATAAGCATCCCCGGACGCTGAGTAACCACTTAGCTCAGCGTAGATGCGTGCGCCACGCGCCTTAGCGTGCTCGTACTCCTCAAGCACCATCGCTACGGCACCTTCGCCAATCACAAAGCCATCACGGTCCACGTCGTAAGGACGCGAAGCTTTTTCAGGGGCGTCGTTGCGCGTTGAGAGCGCGCGCATCTGAGCAAAAGCTCCAACCGAAAGTGGACTAATGGCCGCTTCGGAGCCACCGGCGATCATAACATCGGCTTCGCCGCGTTGAATAACCCGCAATGACTCACCGAGCGAGTGGCCGCTCGTCGCACAGGCTGCCGTATTGCTCATATTAGGGCCACGCGCATCGAGCAGAATCGCCATTTGGCCCGATAAAATATTGGGCGCTACCTGCAAAATAAAGAAGGGTGAGATTTTTCGAAATCCGCCTGTTTTCCACGTGTCGTGCATCGCTTCGATCTCAGGTAAACCACCGAGGCCTACGCCCATATTAATCGCGAGGCGTTCGGGATTGAGCGTCGCGCGCACCGCGTCGAGCCCGGAATCAACATAGGCCTCAAGACCCGCGCCGAGGCCGAGGTGCGTGAAACGCCCGAGTTTTTTCATTTCCTTCGGCGAGAGTGCCGCGGTGACTGCTTCCCCCGCTGCGCCACGAGGGTGCACCGGCGTAGCGATGGGCTTAGTCGGATCGTAGTCCTTCACTTCACCAGCGATTTGCGCAGTGCAGGCGGCAGCGTCGAAGCGCGTGATTTTAGCGATGCCACTACGACCTGCTTGCAGGGCCTGCCACGTAGCCGCGACCGAATTTCCGACCGGTGTCACTGCGCCCAAACCTGTAATAACGACCCGACGACGTTTGTTTTGAGGTGTGTTCATATAAAAAATCAAGGTTAGCAAAATTCCGCGCGCAACATTCGCCGCGCCGAAATCAATAATGCTTCGCTCCGCTCCGGAGTCTCCGCTGCACGCGCGAATAGCAACGCCCCCACCAGCGAACTCATCAAATGCGTGACCCGATCGCGGTTGCGTTCCGTATCGCGCGCCAACTGTAAAGCCGCACACAGTCGGTCAATGTGGCGCGCAAAGCCCCGCGCATAACCCGAACGCCCGGCCGCATCGAGCCGGGCCATATCCGCGCCCACGGCCACAACCAAACAACCCGACCCGCGATTGTCGCGGTGCCTAGCCGACAAATAACTGTCGATCAACAAGCGCGCGCGCTTGGCTGCGGTCGGTTGGGCCGCGATCCGTTCAAGATTCACCACTGCAGCGTCAAATGCATCTGCGCAGGCCTCGGCTACGAGTTGTGCTTTATCACTAAAATGGGCGTAAAATCCACCATGCGTGAGCCCAGCACGGCGCATCACTTCGTCGACTCCGGTGTTTTCCACCCCGCGCTCCCGAAACGCTGCACTCGCCGCCGCTACGATGCGTCGACGGGTGAAGAGTTTATGCTCAGGCGGATAGCGCATGTTAAAATAAGCATTACTCTTTTAGATGACGCGCGTCATATCAACTCCAAAACGATGGGCCCGCGGCTTTGACATCGGGTGTATGCCACGCTGAACTAGACATCATTTGAATCCACAGCAGCTCCATCCTTACTGGCGCATGGAATACATCGAGGCGCCTCGTTATCCTGCCGACCTGAAGCGACCGTTTACGGAGCTCCCAGCGCTGGGTGATGATCGCAAGGCGCTCATCGTGCACCGCGCCAAGCTCTCGTACCTGATTCTCAACCGTTTTCCGTATAATCCAGGCCATTTGCTGGCGGTTCCCTTTCGCGAGGTCAGCGACCTACTGGAACTCACCCCGGAGGAGCGCGCCAATTTAATGGAAGAGATCGTTTTCGGCCAAAAATTGCTGAACGCGGTACTGAAGCCCGACGGCATCAACGTCGGCTTTAACCTCGGCTCTGCCGCTGGGGGTAGCATCGCCCATCTCCACGGCCACCTCGTGCCACGTTGGTCTGGCGACAACAACTTCATGCCCGTGCTCGGCCAGACCCGCATTCTGCCCCAGTCGCTGGATGCGATCTGGGAGCGTTTCGCCGCGACCGTTCCAACCATTAAGATTTAAATATTTATTCTAAGTGACGTCAAAAACCCTGCATTTTCCAAGCGCCCGCCACCTTAGCAGCCTGTACGCCGGCACCGATCAAAATCTCAGCATCGCCGAGGTCTCCCTGCACGTACGCCTGATCACGCGCGAAGACTGGTTGAAAATAGAACCTGCCGCACCTACTCCGGGAAAACCAACCACCCGTCCCCCCGCAGAATCTGTGGCACTCGCCGTCGATTTCTTTAATTTTCTTCACGCTGCCCGCGGCCAAGGCCTAGCTATTCGTACGCCGGATTTCATTCGGATCTTGGAAAGCTTCACCCGCGGCGAAGGCGCCGATCTCAAAGCACTTTACGCCGCGCCACTGGTCATCACCACCAACCGCAAGACGATTGTCCCCAAAACGCTCGGTCAAAAACTTTACCTCCAATCGATCCTGAAAAACCCCGTCGTGTTCGGCATCGGTCCCGCCGGAACGGGCAAAACCTATCTCGCGATGGCCGCGGCGGTATCGGCACTGCTTAAAAACGAAGTCCAACGCATTATTCTTACGCGCCCCGCCGTCGAGGCCGGCGAAGCGCTCGGTTTCCTGCCTGGCGACCTCGAAGAAAAAATCCTCCCGTACCTGCGCCCCTTGTACGATGCCCTACATGATATGCTCGACGCGGCCGATATTACACGCCTCACGGAAAAAGGCGTGATCGAAATCGCTCCGCTCGCTTACATGCGAGGCCGAACGCTTTCAAATGCCTTCATCGTTCTCGACGAAGCGCAGAATACCACGCCCGAGCAAATGATGATGTTTCTCACTCGTCTCGGCGAAGAATCCCGTATGGTCGTCACCGGCGACATCACCCAAATCGATCTACCGCGCTCCAAACAAAGCGGTTTATTAGAAGTTCGCCGCATTCTTCAAAACATACCCGGCATCGATTTTCACACGTTTAGCGGCAGCGATGTCGTGCGCCATCCGCTCGTGCTAAAAATCATCGAAGCTTATGAATCCTACCGCAACCCCATCGGTAGTGAAGACAGCCCCATCCCGCCGCGATAACGCCTCCTCCTCCCTTCGATGTCCGTAAAAAACCAGTGGAAACTTCTCGTCGGTGGCCTCAGCGCCCGACGACTCGCGACCTCCTCCGCTTATTCGCCCGCGCTGGAATTCATGGAACGCAGCCGACTCGTCGCGGCCCTGATCTTCATCGTCACGGTAGCGGCGATCGTGCTTATCAGCTCCGCGGGGATGACCTCATTGCGCATCTCGGTTCAACCCGGTCAGACGGCCACCGTTCGCGTCGTTGCCGCAGCGCCCTTCACCTATGTCAGCGAGGAGAAAACGCGCACCGCCCGTGAGCAATTTCTCGACCGCGTCCCACCCATTTACCGACTCGATTTTGAAGCCCTCACTGCCTTCGACGCCGCCGCCCGTGACCTACTCGTACGATTGGCAACGTATGAACTTACGCATCCCGCCGGACCTACCCCGCTGAACCGCCCCCGAGCCGAACTCGCCCAAATATCCGCCGATTTTAACGCGCGCGGCACCTACAACACTACCGCTGAAGACCTCGCCGCCCTTCTCGCCGCCGGGGACGCTAAAACCCGCTCCGCGATTTTCGAGACTGGCCTCAATGTCCTGCGTGAACTCTACGCTGAGGGCGTCCATGACGCTGCACTCGGTACCAACGCGTCGGGAGGCGTAACCGTTTTTCAAATTGCCACACCCGGCAGCACCCCTGCACCGCGCCCAGTCCATTCGCTCGAAGAAGCCCTTACGATCTTGCGCGTGAGCCTCGCAACCGACGGTGTACCCCGCCCCTCAGCCCAAGCACTCTTTCGCTTTTTCCGCAATGGAGTCACCGCCAACGTCGTCTTCGACCGCGCCGCCACCCACCAGCGAGAAGCAGAAGCGGTTCTCGCTATACAACCGGTTACCGTCAGCGTGACCCGAGGGCAGACAATCATAGAAGCCGGCGACCGTGTTTCACCCAGCCAATACGAGATGTTCGACGCTCATCGTCGCTACCTCATTGAGCATGCTGACACCGAGCTTAACGAAGGCCTCGCGCTCTTTGGTCGCGTACTCCTGGTACTCGCGATGGTACTAGCCTCTATCATTTACATCCGGATCGAGGACGCAGAAACGCTCCGCAGTAACGTACGGCTAGGGCTTCTCGCCCTCGTGGTCATACTCAACCTCGGTCTGGTCCGTCTCGTCTACACTCTCGGTGGAGCCGATTTTTTTGTTCGAGACGGATCCTGGGCATCTACCCTGCCCTACGTGGCTCCCACCGCCTTCGCCCCGCTGATCGTGGCGATCCTAATCGACGCCGGCTCCGCCATCTTCATGGCGCTTCTTATCTCTATTTTCACCGGGGTGATCTACGGCAACCGGCTGGATCTACTTGTTCTTACATTTCTAGCTTCTCTCGTTGCCATTTTCTTCTGCCGCGATGCCCGCCGCCGCGGCCGCGTCGTACGCTCCGCCGCTGCCGGTGGACTCACCGTCGCCGTCTTCGCCGCGCTCATCGCCTTCGCCGACCAAACACCTCTCGACACCCTCGCCCGTCAGATGTCCGCCGGCGTTGTAACCGGTCTGTTTACAGGCATCGCCGTTGTCGGGCTTCTACCCGTACTTGAATCGCTTTTTAAGCGCACTACTGACATCACCTTGCTGGAACTCACCGATTACAATCACCCTTTGTTGCGCCGCATGCAACTCGAAGCGCCCGGCACCTATCATCATTCTCTTGTTGTAGCTCAACTCGCGGAAAACGCCTCGAACGCGATCGGCGCCAACCCCCTGCTAGCCCGCGTGTGCGCTCTATTTCACGACATTGGCAAAACGGCACACCCGTCTTACTTTACAGAAAACCAACGTGATCGTCACAACCCCCATGACGAACACGACCCGATTGACTCAGCTCAAATCATCAAACGGCACGTCACTGACGGCGTCGAACTCGCTGTTCGCCATGGCCTGCCCCGCGCCGTGATCGACGTCATCCGCCAGCACCACGGCACCACTCTGGTCCGCTATTTTTACGAACAAGCGCTTAGCCACTCACGTTTGAACCTACCCCATCCACCCGTTCCGCAATTCAGCCTGCAACCCGACGCTGCGTCTATCTCTGACGCTCCTTTCCGCTACGACGGCCCGCGTCCACAATTCAAAGAAAGTGCCGTCATTGCCCTCGCCGATGGCGTCGAAGCGGCCTCCCGCTCCCTGCGTGCAGCCGACGCCACGCAACTCACGGCCCTCATCGATAAAATCGTACTTGATCGCATCGCGGACAAACAACTCGACGAAGCCCCGCTTACCTTCGAGGACATTGCCCGCATCAAAAATAGTTTTCAATTCACGCTGCTCAACATGCTCCACGCTCGCGTCGCATATCCAGCTGCCGGGACCGAATCCACCGCGACAGCTGCCGCCAAAGCCTGAACCATGCCGCCTAACTCTCTGATTCGCGAAACTGCGATCTCAAACCGTTACCCGCGGCTGCGCTTCAATCGGGTACAACTTAGACAAGTAATCGCAACCCTCGACGCGCACGCAACCGAGTTTCTAGGAGGTGTTCCTGCCGGTGAACTCTCCCTTGTCTTTCTCGACGATCAAGCCCTCGCCCAACTCCACGCCGACTTTCTCGCTGATCCGACTACGACCGATGTCATCACCTTCGAAGGGAATTCAGCCCATGGTGTCGCAGGAGAAATCTGCGTCTCAGTCGACGCTGCCCAAACCTACGCCAAACAAAATGGCCATGACTTTGCCACCGAACTGCTCCTCTACGTCGTTCACGGCTGGCTTCACCTCGCTGGCTACGATGACCTCCAGCCCGCCAAAAAACGCATCATGCGTCGCGCCGAAGCCCATGCCTTGAAAATCTTTACTCACAATAAAATCTCCCCCGGCTTCGCTCTGCGTCGCTAAAAAATCTTTATCGCTATGAACGCAACGAATAGCCCGACCCAACTCGCCACCCAGTCTCGATTCATCACGTTGCGCAACGCCTTTATCTCAGGCGCACTGCTCCTGGCTCCGTTGATCGTTACAGTCTGGGCCTTCACCAACATCATCAATTTCGTAGGGGGCACATTTAGGCCACTGTTCTTTTTCTTCGTACCGGAAACGTTTCGCGACCGCCCCAGCCTAACAATTCTCTGGGATATACTCGCCACCCTACTGGTGATCATCTTGGTCACCGGCCTTGGCTACGTTTCACGCTATGTATTCGGTAAATATTTCGTCTCCATCGGCGAGCGCTTCATGCTCAGCATTCCAGGCGTCAGCGCTGTTTACAACACCGTCAAACAAATCGTTGATACTTTCGGCACGCAAAATCGCAATCTTTTCAATCAGGTAGTGCTCGTGCAATTCCCCCGTCCTGGAGTATGGGCAATCGGCTTTCTCACCAATAAAACCCAGGGTGAAGCCCAAGCTAAAACCGCTGAAGAAGTTTGGACTGTTTTCGTGCCCACTTCGCCAAACCCCACCAGCGGATTTCTGCTTTTACTCCCTCACCATGAAGTGACCGAACTCGAGATGAGCGTCGGCGAAGGCATGAAAATGGTGATCTCTGGCGGAGCAGTCGTGCCACCTTGGCCCCAGGTTAAAGCAGCTAATCTTTCGCGTTAATTCTACCCAAGCCGCGGCCCCTTTGCCACGCGCGGGACTTCGCTCATGTCCGGCCGCCACCTCCAAACCGACGCCTTCGTACTTTCAAAGCGTCCACCCTCTGATGCGTTTCAGACGTTTACGCTATTTTCCAGCGAACACGGCAACGTGCTCGCGTTGCAACGTCTGCCGAAAAAAAATGTATCTAACCACCTCGCACTCGATCTCTTTGACGAAGTTGCCCTATCACTCGAATCCTCCAACCAGGGTTCATCTTGGTTCATCAAGGACGCGCGCCTGCTCACTCGTCCCACCGGGATCGGGCGCAGTTATACCGCGCTCAGTCTCGCCAGCACGTTTACAACCTTGATCGCGCGCAATCCCGTGCACGAAGACAGCCGCGCGGCCGTAGCAACCCTCCTGCGCACCGCCTTGGCCGCCTTCAGTTCCGATGCCAAAGCTGAAATTGTGTATTTCAAAAGCCTCTATTGTTTCGCTCGTGATGAAGGCTATCCCATTAAACAACATTGGTTTCCAACACTCCCGACTATTGAGCGTGCACACGCGATCGAGCTCCTAAACCAACCCCTCGCCACCCAAACCACGCCGCTTGAAGCCTGCACCCGTCTCACTCGGCACTTAGAAAATTATCTACGTAACCACACGGAAATACTGCTCGATTAAAACCGAGCTGCTTCCGTCTACCGTATTATGGAATACTCCCTCGACGCCCGCACCGCTCGCCTGAGTGTCGGCGAGTTTTCCGATTTCACCCTCGGACCTCGGGACAACTCCGGTGGCCCGCAAGGCCTATGGCGCGCTCAACTTGGCACCTACTGGCATCAACAACTCCGCACCCAAGCTTTAGCCGAACACGGCGCGACCGCCGAATTCGAAATCAACATCGAAGGCCGCATTTTTCACCGGGGATGGACGATCACCCTCAACGGACGGATTGATCAACTTCTTCGTCAAACTCCCGTGCTCATTCTGCGCGAGATCAAGACTGTTACCCGCCTGCTGCCTGCCGATGAGACGGAACTTCGCCGCGATTACCCGGCGTATTTTGCTCAACTAGCCACCTATGTAGCGCTTGCCCGCCTCGGCGCCCTAGATTTGAACCGCCCTACCCTAAGCGCCCAACTCATCTTCGTTGAAACAGGTTCCGGCCTAGCGCAGACTCTCGCACTCAATCCTGCCGACGAAAATCTCGTCCGCATACAGCTTGAGCGTCTCACCGAATTCCTCGACCTGCGTCTACGCGCCCGAGCCCGACTCCGCCAACTCCATTACCGACCCGCTTTCAGCACGCCGCGCCCCGGTCAAGAAACCACAGCCGCCGAACTTACCTCCGCTTTCGAACGCCACCCTGCTATTCTTTTCGAAGCCCCGACCGGTTTCGGTAAAACAGGCGTCCTACTCGAATTCGCGCTCGGCCAACTCCGCACGGGTCACTTCGACCGCATTCTCTACCTCACCAGCAAATCCACGGGTCAACTCCAAGTCGTGCGCACCCTCTCGGCAATGACGCCGATGGTCGCACCTTCAGCGACGAGCACCGACGCCGCCGCCGCTAACCCCACGGCCACGACGCCCGTAGCCATCTGGCACGTGCGCAATAAAACCGAACACTGCGTCAATCACACCTTCCACTGCCACCGCGATTCGTGCGCGTACTTAGCGGACCTAGAAACACGTTGGTCCACAAGCGGCCTCTCTCGTTTTTATCTCCTAGAAAACCAGGCCCGAGATCTTCCCACGCTCCGCTCCGCCGGACAAGCCGCCCGCATCTGCCCTTACGAAATAACTCGTGCCGCTCTCGCTTTTAACGACGTCTGGATTGGCGATTACAACTACGTCTTTGCGTCCTCGAATCGGACGTTGTTTTATAATCAACCCGGCTTCGATCCCGCCCGCACGCTGCTTTTGGTCGATGAAGCGCACAACCTCCCAACCCGTGTCGCCGACGCGTACTCGCATCATGTTAACGCTGCCGACGCTCGAGCGCTACTCACCGAACTCGACCACCTACGCGTCTCCAAAAACCTACTAAAAGCCTGGGAAAGCTGGACGCTACTGCTCTCCGCGCTCCCCGCTGCCGATGTCCTCGACCCAGCCCTAGAGGCCGATGTCGCCGATACTCTAGTGACTCTCGCAACAACGCTCGCCCAAGAGCCGATCGATTCCGCCGCTCTCGGCCCCCATTTCGCCGAACTTCTATGGGCCACACCACCCCTCTCAGAATGGCTCGCCAATCCCCTTCTGCGTAAACTTGTTTGGTCGCCTCGCCCTGCCGAACTTTCCTTCACGTGCTTAGATGCCGCCGACGCCCTCGGCGAAACGCTTCGCGCTTTTGGTGGCATCGTCCTTGCCAGCGCCACCCTCAGCCCCACCGATGCGTTTGCCGATGCGATCGGTTTATCTACTACGCCGAATGAACCTCCTGCTGTCGTTACCCTCACCGCACATACTCCGTGGCGGGCCGGTGCCTACGACCTCGCCTACGACCTTCGAGTCGACACATCTTTTCGCGAACGCACCCGCCATCACCCCACCACAGCCGCTACCATCGCCGCGCTACACAAGGCATCCAACGCGCGTTGCGTCGTTGTTTTTTTTCCCAGTTATGCGTATGCCGAGACCCTCACCCGCGAGTTAGCCCGTTCACACCCTGGCCTACGCGTTGCGCTTCAACCTCGGCTCACTGACCTCGCCGCCCAAACCGCCTGGGTCGAAGAATCCCTCGCGCTGACCGATGCCTTATTTTTGGTCCTTGGCTCTAGTTTCGCCGAAAGTATCGATCTGCTTGGCGGCCGCGTGAGCCATGCTATGGTGGTCGGTCCCGCACTCCCCGAGGTCAACGCCATCCAACGCGCCCGCCTCGCTGAGTACGCGAATCTCGGCCGAGAAGCCGCGTTTCGCCGCGTCTATCAGATTCCGGGTATGGCTAAAGTTAACCAAGCCCTCGGCCGCCTCGTGCGCGCTCCCGGTCAACGCGCGCGCATTCTTCTACATTGCCGCCGCTTCGCCGAGGTCAGCTACGCTCAGCTTCTTGCGCCTGACTACCAATTCGGACAAAATCTACTCAACGAAGTAGATCTCTCGACTTGGCTCAATCGCAGTTTTTAAAGCTAATCCTATCTTCAGAGTAACCCTGTAAAAGGATACTGCGTCTCACCATTTTGATCCCTAAGTCCAATGATAATATCGTATTTCGCACGCCTAGTTGCGTTTTGCCTATTATTGCCCGCGATCAGTCTTACTCTCCACGCCCAAGCGGGCGGAAATGCCGTTAACGTCCCCGGCGTCGGCCGCGTGGTCATTAATAACGACGGCACCGTCACCCTGCCCAACGGAGCCACTGCGAAAATCAACGCCGACGGCACCGTTACCTTGCCGAACGGAACCACTATCACTCTGCCCGCGGCGGGTGGGGGAGGCGGCGGGGGTGGCGGGGGTGGCGCGGGCGGCGGAGGCACTATCACCAACGCGACCGACCCACGAATTGTGGCTTCAACAGCTATTTTAGCCGGCGTTGAGTCCTCTGCCGCTGTTGTCATCCCCAACAGCGGAGGTGGTGGGGGTGGGGGTGGTGGGGGTGCTTCTAACTTAAATAACGCCAAGTACCTCTGGTCAATCAGCGGTGGCCGTTTCACCGACACCGACCTGACGCGCTCAACGATCAATTACATCTCAGACATAGGCGGGACGCTTAAACTAACTTGCGTCGTCACGATCACCGGCAGCCAGCCTTTCACCGCCACGGCCGATGTCACCGTAGTCGACGCCGCCAAAGCCGGGATCATCACAACTCCCGCCACAACTGCTTCCGCTACTACTGCCACAGGCACCGCCAGCCTCCCAGCAGCAGAGAACGCCGACCGCACGTTCCGCTGGACCATTACCGGCACGGCTTCGCGCATCACCGCGGGCGCCAACACCAATCAGATTACCTTCATCCCCGGCGATGCCGGAGTGAAGGAACTCACCTGCGTGGTCACCTTCACCGCCCTTCAACTACCCATTACCGTCCGCACCTTCGTCGTCGTGCAAGGCAGCGGGCCCAACATACTTCTCACCATCAACGGCGGGTACGGCAGCGGCACCTACCCCGGCGGTACGCGGGTCGATATTTTTGCCGCCACGCCGGTGCCCGGCCAAGTCTTTGATCGCTGGAGCGGGGACACCTCAGTATTAGGCAATGGAGCCGTCGCACCCCTACTCGCCCACACCCAGATCACCCTACCTAATACCCCAGTTACCCTCACCGCCACCTACAAAACCGCTCCCATTTGGACGCCTCTAACCCTTGATGCGTTCAACCCCCAACCATTTACCGCCCAAGGCTCCTCCACACCCACGACCGTCAGCACCACCCTGTCGTACTACATCCCCACCGGAGCCATCGGCTTGGTGTTTCTGCTTCATGACAGCGGCGGCAGTGCTTCCGATTGGTTCAACCAACCCGAATCGGCCCTGCTCCTGCGCGAACTAGTAACCGCCGGTTACGGCGTTGCCGCCCTCAACAGTGTTAACCGCAACACCCAAATCTGGAACGGCCAAGCTACGCTCGCCGCCAATCCCGACGCCCTTAACCACGTCGCCGCCCTCAATAAATTCGCCGCCGATGGACTACTCCCCGCCACCCGACCTGTTTTTCTCCTCGGACTGGCCGCCGGCGCCGACACCGCCGTCCGCTTCGCTGATCTTCTCGCTAACGCCACCCCAGCCCGACCCATCCGCGGCACCGTGCTTTACTGCGCCGCAGGCATCGAAACCCAAGCGGTAGTCTCGCGCGTGCCCGAGCTTTTTGTCCTCGCCGAAAACGACAGCAGCCTAAAAACCACCGGCGCCACTACCGCCCGAGACAACAGTGCTTTGCTCGCCGGCCGCGGTCTAGCCTCAACCGTAATCAACAACGTCGCCGCTCCCGTCCATTCCGGCCGCTTCCGCGCCCTAAGCCTCACCAACTCCTCATTCACCACCACCGACGCCACCACCGTTTGGAACGCCGTTAAAAACGCCGGCCTCATCGACTCCAACTACTACGTCAAAGCCATCCCCACTGACACTGCTCTAGCCGCCGCGATACCGAACACCTATAAATCGCGCCTCCCTGATATTGCAGAGCAACTTAGGGTCGCTTACGCCGAACAAAACTTTCTGGCCGACGCCAACGCACGTGTCCTGAACTGGCTGAACGCCCGCGTCACCGGCACTCCGGCTCCCACCGCGGGTCGTCTCACTAACCTATCGACCCGGCTCAAACTCGCCGCCGCAGGCGATACTCTCACGTTTGGCTTTAACCTCAGCGGCACCCAACCTGCCACCCTGCTTATCCGCGGCGTGGGCCCGGGTCTTTCGGCCTTTGGCCTCAATGGCGTCCTTGCCGCCCCACGCCTAGAAATCCGCCCCGCCGGCAACGCCGACACCCTGCTCGCAGCCAACGAAGGCTGGGATAAAGCGCCCAACAACTCCGCTAACATCGTAGCCGCGGCCGCATCGGTTGGTGCTTTCGCGCTCAACGCTGGGACCGCCGATTGCGCCGTGCTTCTCAGCCTCCCCGCTGGTGGCTACACCGCAACGTTTCGCGGCATCAATGGCACCACCGGCGAAGTAATCGCCGAAGTATACGACGTCTCCAAGAACGCCACTCGCCTCACCAACCTCGCCACCCTCGCTCGTTTGAGCAACCCTGGGGACCTAATTACCGCCGGCATCACGATCGCCGGCGACCAAGCCCGCACGCTCATCGTACGCGGTATCGGCCCTGGGCTCGCCGATCTTGGCGTGCCCGGCACGCTCCCGGACCCCACCCTAACCGTCCTTTCCAGCACCGGGCAAAATCTCGACTCCAACAACAACTGGAGCACCGGCGGTAGCGGTCCTTCACTTACAGCTGCTTTCCCAGCCATAGGCGCATTCTCGCTGAAAACCGGCAGCGCCGACGCCGCTCTCGTCCGCTCGTTTACCGCTGGCGGTTATAGCATCCAGACCGCCGCCGCCGCGACACCCGCCAACGCCACCAATCCGCCATCTCCCACCGGCCTACTCTTGATCGAAGTTTACGAGGCCCCCTAAAACCTGATCCTTCACGGCCGCACCACGACCTGCGTACGCCGAGTTTTCTGAAAATACTTCCGAGCAAACGCCGCCAAGTCTGTGATCGTCACCGCATCAATTTTCGCATCGTACTCACGCCACGCGTTAATCGGTTGCCCCTGTAACGCATTCAAACTTGCCTGCGCCGCACGCGACCCATTCGTCTGCATCGCCGCACGCTGACCTGCCTTCAGCCTCGCCTGACAGCGCTGCAACTCCACCGACTCAACTCCGCCCGCCTGCACACGAGCAATCTCGGCGTCGATCTCCGCTAGCACCTCTCCTTCCTTGCCTGGTTGCGTACCGGCAAAAAAATAAAACATTCCCGTATCTAAACCCAAGATACGTCCGGACCGCACAAAGTACGCCAAGCCTTTTTCCTCGCGCACGCGTTCAAATAACCGCGATGCCATCCCGCTAAAAAGTTCATCCGCCACTTCGCCGACAAAATAATCCGGCGCATGTACTCGCGGTCCGGGAAAAGCCTGCAATACAACCGCTTGTTCTCGCGGTTGTTGCTCCACAAAGTCTCCGAGTTCCGCCGGCAAGCCCCCACGCGCTGGCTCCATTGGAATCAGGGGCGCGACACCCCGTGGAAGCTTCGCCAAAAATGCCTTCAATTTTGGCGCCAGCTGCTTCGGATTAAAGTCGCCCGCTACCGCCAACACCACGTTGGCTCCGACAAACAATCGTTGATGCAGCGACTTCAAAGCGGCCGGAGTCAATGCTTTCACACCCACTTCATCACCGCTCGCATCAAGCGCTAAGGGATGGGCGCCGAAAAATTTTCGTCGCGTGAGCTTACGCGCCACAGTCACCACATCATCCGCGTCCTGCGCGAGCCCCGCTAATTGAGCCTCTTGCTCCAGCTTAAACGTCGTTAATTTAAACTTAGGCGCTAGCACCGCATCCGATATGACAGCCAGTGCCCGCTCAAAATCGGGCGGCAATACTTCCGCCGCGACCCCGAGACTATTGTTTCCTGCAAGTGGATAAAACGAACCACCCACTTCCTCGATAAATTGCGCAACCTGCGCGGCAGTGCGCTTTCCTGCATCCTTTGTCAGCAGAGTAGCCAACAACGAGGTCGCACCTCGTTGCCCCGCCACTTCAAACAAAGGCCCACCGGTAACGGCGAGACGCAGATGCAGATTCGGCAAATGCGCGTCCGGCTGCAGCAATAGGCGAGCTCCGTTAGGTAGGGTGATTTCCGAAAAATCCGGCCGCACCACGAGCGCGGGCGCGGCAGTACTAGCCGGCACCCCGGGTTCAATCGGATTTAATGAAATTGAAGTGAGCCGCGCTGATTGGAGATATTTTTTTAACACGCGTTTCAAGTCCGCCGGTGTCACCGCGCGCAAGCGCTCAAAATACGCGCGACTGTAATCAATATCACCAACGACAACTTCCGCCGCGCCGAGCCGCGAAGCCTGTCCGCTCATCGTTTTGCGGGTATTGATTTCGCCGACCACAACCTGCCTCATCGCCTTGCGCAACTGAGCCGGCGTGAAACCTTTGCTGGCGCACCGCGCAAGTGTGGCGGCTATCGCCCGAGAAGCGGCAAGGCGTTTCGACGGATCCGCGGTAAAGCCGATACAAAAAAGACCACTCGTACCAGGATTCCAACTTGAGGCATCAATCGAGTGCACCAGTCCGGCTTTTTCGCGAATTTCTTGCCACAATACCGAGCTGTCGCCGCCGCCTAATACTGTGGCAAGCAAGTCGAGCATAGGCGCGTCCGCATGCGTGAGACCAGGTATCGGCCACGCCAGCGCACCGCGCGTGAGCTCGACGTTTTCGCTGCGATGCAATTCTCGGGGCGCGAGCTGACCCGGCTCCTGCGGCACGAGTACGGGCGCCAGACGCATACGCGGTGCCGATCCAAAATGTTGTTCCACCAGCGCCCGCGTCGTCGCCGTATCGATATCGCCCACGATGACGACCACCAGATTATTGGGCACGTAACGGGCGCGATAATAAGCGAGCAAATCCTGATGCGAAACCGTGGAGAAGACATCTTGATGGCCAATGATCGGCTGCCGATAGGGATGCTCACGAAAAGCGGTGGAAAACAGCGCGTCCCAAAGTCGACTATCCGGATCGTCCTTAGTCATCGCGATTTCACGTAAAATCACGTCTTTCTCCTTCGCCGCCTCATCGGCCGGCAGGGAAGAATGCAGTACTGCGTCAGCTAGCAAATCGATCGCCACGCCCGTGTGTTCACTCGGCAAATCAATATAATACACCGTGCGATCAAACGTCGTGTAAGCGTTGATGTAGCCGCCGTGAGCTTGGACTTCGGCGGAGATTTCCCTGCCCGCCCGTCGCGTCGTCCCCTTGAACAACATGTGTTCGAGATAATGCGAAAGCCCCGCGCCTAGGTGTTCCCCTTCATGAATACTCCCCGTTTTCACCCAGACCTGCACCGAGGCCAGCGCCGCCGAGCGATCGGGTTTAAGGATCAGGGTCACCCCATTCGGCAACACCGTACGCTCGACGGATTCACGCCAAAACGGCGCTAAAAGCTGCAAGTCAGAGACAAGTGAAGAAGTGGATTTTGACATCAAAATTAAAGATAAAAGTTAGTAAGTGCGCCACTGCTGGCTATAGCCCGAACCCTCCACGGCCGTTTTAAAACGGGCCTACTGGTTAGATTATTCCGTCTTAACGGCCCGCCGTTTTGTAGGCTGAAATGGGCGCACGAAGGCCTCATCAAACGTATAAACATCCGAAAAATCTTCCGGACGGTCGTTTTCCGTTTTGGAGAAGACATTATACTCAATCAGGCTGAAAACAATGTCGCCGAAATCACGGCAACGCTTCACGCCCCAGGCGTTCAGCACCGTCTTGGTAAGGGGACCATATTGCTCAAGCGCGTACACGCGGATTCCCTGTAAAAGCTCAGGCCCAGAGACATGGCGTGAGCGTTCGGCTCGAGTTGTTTCTTTCTTACGGAGCTCCTTAACCGTGTGATCAAGCCCTTGGCGCACAAAACCGTACGCCTTTTTGTCAAAACGCGTGTCTTCCTTACATATGAGTGTGACGATTTCTTCGAACTCCAAGTCTTGCATGATTGGATTTAAACTACACCACCCACTCTCCGGGTGCAATCTTCTGGTAGCATTCACATCAGCATTTTGACGCTTTATTAAAAGCCGCACGACCAAAATGCCTGTAAATTGGAATACGCATACTCCGCACTCGCGATGATACGAAAACATAACTATGCCTAAAGTAAGAAACCCATGAGCTCGTCTACACAAACCAACTCCAAGCTAGCCCAAGCCGACGCCAAATCAGCCGTAGCCACCGCAACCGCGCGACTCAAAGCCGCACACCTACGCATTACACAACCCCGACTTACGATCTTAGCCACGATGTTTCGTCGCGGCAAACCCGAGAGCATCGAAACCCTTCACGAAGCGCTAGGAAAAGGCGGTTGCGACCTCGTCACTGTGTATCGTTGCATGGCGGTTTTCGAAGAAATCGGCATCGTTCGCCGCACTTACTTCCACAACGGCACTGCTTTATACTCACTCCGGCTTGATGACACCGCGCACTACCACATCGTGAGTAAAGCCACCAATTCGGTCGCTGAACTCGATGCCGCGGCAGCTCTTGAGCTGAACGCAGCACTCGTGGCCGTAGAGGACAAACTTCGAGCTCTCGGTTTCACCAACGTCAGTCACATCGCCGAATTTTTTGGTACCCCGCCCACCACCAGTCGCACCAGCGCAACAGAAGCCAATCGCGCCGCGACCCCAACCACCTCGCAGTAAATCTAAAAGGGGTTCTGCATCACTTTTTGTTGGATGTGGTCTAGCCAGGCGATGCAACTTAGGCGGTCGCATTAGCCGTGCGCTATTAAAACCCTTTAAAAGATCCATTTGGATTTGAATACCCGACCGGATTTTTTCGTTTCTTCTCGGTGCCAGTGAGTCGCTGGGTCGATAACTCGCTGCGCACTTGCCAACGGCTGCCCAAGCGCACTGTCCTTAACCCATGCCCCTACCCACTATCTCACGACGCAACGCTCTTCGCTCCTTCGCCGGAGCCGCGGCCCTCGCTACCCTGACCCGCCCCAGCTTCTGCGCTGAAGAAAAAGTTTCCGTACCTGCTACGAGTACACTAACGCCGATTCGTCACTCAGTTTGCAAATGGTGTTACAGTAAAATTCCGCTCGATGACTTTGCCAAAGCAGCGAAAGAAATCGGGCTAGAATCCGTCGAATTGCTCGACCCAAAAGATTGGCCGATAGTTCAAAAATATGGTCTTACCTGTGCCCTCGCCAACGGCACGATGTCGATTCCGAGCGGCTTCAACCGGCTCGAAAATCACGCTAAATACGTACCCTCGATGATCGAACGCATCAACGCGTGCGCTGATGCCGGCATCCCGAGCGTAATTGTTTTCTCCGGAAATCGTAACGACAAAACTCTTGGAAAAATCAGCGACGAGCAGGGCATTGAAAATTGCGTCATCGGCCTGAAACAAATTGTTGGGTTGGCCGAAAAACGCGGCGTCAACATCATCATGGAACTGCTGAATTCAAAGGTGAATCACAAGGACTACATGTGTGATCACACCGCCTGGGGTGTCGAACTCGTCAAACGTGTGGGCTCGGAACGTTTCAAACTACTCTACGATATTTATCACATGCAGATCATGGAGGGTGACGTCATCCGCACGATCCAAGAAAACCACCGCTACATAGGCCATTACCACACCGCCGGTAATCCCGGGCGCGCAGAATTTGAGCCGGGCGATCAGCAGGAATTGTACTATCCTCCCATCATGCGAGCCATCGCCGCTACGGGCTTTAAGGGTTTCGTCGCCCAGGAGTTCATCCCAAAGCGAGATCCCCTTACCTCACTTCGTGCAGCCGTCAAACTCTGTACCGTTTAATCAGAAGCCCGCCAACACAACGGGGTTTTAATTATATTCCTCTGCCAATATTCGGCGCAACGTTTCGTCCACCAGCTTGGGATTAGCCTTACCCTTGGACGCTTTCATGATCGAGCCTTTGAAGGCATTGATCGCGCTATCTTTGCCCGATTTGAATTCCGCCAATGCCTTCGCGTTTGCCGCGATAGATTCACGGCACCAGACCTCAAGTTCGCCCGCGTCCGTAGGCGCCGCGGCCAAACCGAGTCGAGCAACGATGGTCGCTGGCGCCTCGCCTGTGGCGAACATAGTCGTAAAGACTTCTTTAGCAGCTGCATTAAGCAAAGCACCTGCGTCGAGCAATTGAATCAGCGCGGCAAGATTTACGGGTGAAATTTTAGATGCCGAAAGCGGAACCTTAGCGGCACCAAGTTCGCGCAACAGATCATTTACTATCCAATTTCCGATAGTTTGGGCTCTCCCTAGACCAGCAAGTTGTGCCGTTGCTTCAAAAAAGTCGCTGAGCTCACGATCCGGAATTAGTACCGAGCTGATCGTGTACGGAATCTGATACTCTGAGATCAAACGTCGTTGTTTATCGAAGGGTAACTCGGGACAAGCGCGGCGCAGTTCCTCTTTCCAAGCCTCATCAACATGTACTGGCATGAGGTCCGGATCAGGAAAATAACGATAATCGTGCGCCATTTCTTTCGAACGAAGCGATTGAGAGGTGCCGGCCACACCATCGTAGTCACGCGTTTCCTGGACGAGCGTTCCACCGGCGGCAACTACAGCAAGTTGGCGTTTAATTTCATGGGCGATGCCGTCTCGCACATAAGAAAACGAATTGAGATTTTTAAGCTCAACCTTGGTACCCAGTTTCGTCTCGCCGATTGGACGGATGGAGATGTTTGCATCGCAACGCAGTTGGCCTTTCTCCATGTCACAATCTGAAATCCCCCCATAGATCATGCTGTTGCGAATTGAGGTCAGGTAGGCGTATGCCTCATCAGCCGTGTGCATCACCGGCTCAGAAACAATCTCCATCAGCGGCGTGCCAGCGCGGTTATAGTCGACTAGCGAATCGGTAGAGTGGTGGTTGAGCTTACCCACGTCTTCCTCAAGGTGAATGCGCGTCAGAGCTATTCTTTTATGTTCACCCATCACGTTGCGGGCCGCGCCGGGAAGTTCGATTTCGACCCAACCACCAAGGCAGATCGGTTGATCGTACTGCGAGATCTGATAATTTTTTGGCGAGTCAGGATAAAAATATTGTTTGCGATCCCATTTGCAGACAGGCGCGATGTCGCATCCAAGCAGAAGCCCAGCTTTGATGACCGCGTCGAGCGCCGCTTTGTTCATCACGGGTAAAGTTCCGGGAAGCGCCAGCACAACAGGATCAGTCAGCGTATTAGCTTCGTGGCCGAACCCAGCTCCGACGCGGGTAAAGATCTTAGAATGAGTTTTGATCTGAACGTGAACCTCCAGACCGATGACGGCTTCGTAGTTCATCACAGTGAGGGAAATTGAGTGTTCCAACCATGCGCCTGTTCGTAGGCGTAGGCGGTTGCGAGGAGGTCGGCCTCGCGGAAGGGCTGACCAATCAGCTGCAATCCGATAGGTAGACCACTCTGGGTAAAACCACAGGGCAAACTAAGCGCGGGAAGACCGGCAAGATTTACGCCGATAGTATAAATATCGCAGAGGTACATGGCCAACGGATCCGCCGACTTTTCACCGATCTTAAAAGCCGAGATTGGTGAGGTCGGCGTAATCAGCGCGTCCACCTCGCGGTAGGCGTTCAGAAAATCCTGACGAATGAGAGTACGAACCTTTTGCGCCCGTAAATAATAAGCATCGTAATAACCAGAACTCAGCACGTAGGTGCCGAGAATAATGCGGCGTTTAACTTCATCGCCAAACCCCTCAGCGCGCGATTTCTGGTAAACATCGAGGAGGTCTTTGGCTGCACTCGTTCGATGACCGTAGCGAATGCCATCATAGCGAGCCAAATTCGACGAGGCTTCTGCCGTCGCTATGATGTAGTAGGTATCGAGACAGTATTGGGTGTGGGGCAGTGAAACCTCACGAATTTCGCAACCTTTTGAGCGATAGAAAGCGATCGCTTTTTCAACCGCTGCGCCGACTTCAGAATCCAAGCCGGCACCAAAATATTCTTTCGGAATGCCCAATTTCCACGGACCCCGACGCGTTTTCAATTCCATGCGATAATCAGGGATCGGGCTCTTAAATGACGTAGAATCCTTAGGGTCATGCCCAGCGATGGCACCCAGCATAATCGCTGCGTCTTCGACGGTGCGGGCCAAAGGCCCGATCTGGTCGAGGGACGACGCATAGGCGATCAAACCGTAACGGGAAATAAGTCCATAGGTGGGTTTTAGGCCAACCAGTCCACAAAACGCTGCGGGTTGCCGAATTGAGCCACCCGTATCAGAGCCAAGCGTCGCAACTGCTGCGCCGGCTGCAAGGGCAGCGGCGCTGCCCCCAGACGAGCCACCCGGCGTGCGGGTGAGATCCCAAGGATTTGAGGTCGGGCCAAAGGCGGAATTCTCCGTGGAGGAACCCATCGCGAACTCGTCACAGTTGAGTCGACCGTGTAAGACGGCGCCTGCACGCTGCAGCTTTTGCGTGACCGTAGCATCGTAGGGTGAAACGAAAGTAGCGAGCATCTTGCTCGAGGCGGTGAGCGGTTGTCCAGCGACCGCAATTACGTCTTTTAACCCAACGGGAATACCATCGAGCGAACCGGCAGACTGTCCCGCTTTACGTCGAGCATCGGAAGCAGCGGCTTGAGCGAGCGCATCCGCATCATCAAAGGAATTGAAGGCATGCACTCGAGGTTCAACGGCCTTGGTGCGCGCGATAATCGACTGCGTGAGCTCGACCGCGGAAAGTTGGCCAGCCGAAATCTTGGCCGAGAGTTCTGCTATGCTTTGAAAATGAAGCGGAGCGGACATCGGTGTTAATCCACTACTTTTGGAACTACGATCATGTGATCTCTTTGGGCGGGCGCGTTGCGTAGGGCAGCGCTGACCGCAAGACCTGGCTGTGCGAGGTCCGAGGCCCAGACATTATTCAGGGGAAAAGCATGGGCGGTGGGTTCGATTCCGGTGACGTCAACTTTAGCAAGTTGCTCGATATGTCCAAGGATGCTGCCAAGTTGAGCAGAAAAGCGGCTTTTTTCCTCGGGCGTGAGCGCAAGTCGCGACAACTCGGCGACGCGGTCGATATTAAGTTCGGTAGGTTGCGACATGGTCACTTGCGAATGCTAAAACCAGTGGATTGAACAACCTCGGCTTGGATTTTATTGAACGCGGCATTCACTTCGTCGTCAGTGAGCGTCCGATCGGACGCCCGAAATACGAGTGAAAATGCCAGGCTCTTGGTCCCTTCAGGTAGTCCTTTGCCTTGATAGACGTCAAAAACCGCGAGGCTTTCAAAGCTGAAGGCGTTGCCGACAGCGGCGCGGGCGGCTTTCGCAAGTGCTTTTTGCACCTCACTGGCCACTGTCGCTGAGGGAACCACCAGGGCAAGGTCGCGCAGAGCGGCAGGCTGGAGACTAAAATCAGCGTAGCGTTTGCGCGCCGCCGAAGCGGCAGCAAGTTTCTCGGGCAGGATCGCAAAAAAACCAGCGTACACTTTCCCTTCGATTCCGTAGGCTTTCGCCATCGAGAGGCTAAGCAAACCAAAGCGTGCCGTCCAACCATGCTGCAGGTCACCGGCTAGCGCCGATTGCCCTTCTTGCCAGCCATAATGCGGGCTGGTAACTGCGACTAAGGGCTGCCGTCCTAAATCGAGGGCAGCCAAACCAGCAAGCGAGACAACATGATGTTTGGCCGCATAAAAATCAAAGGCTTCGCGCTGACGCCAACGTCGCTCAGAATCTTCCGCCACAATGAAGCCGACAGCGGCACACTCTAAATTATCGCCGTTTTTTTCAATAAACACACGGCCCGTTTCACAGAGACGTGAGATCGGGACTCCGCGAGACTGATTCAATTTAACGGTAGCGAGTAAACCCGAGATGAGTGTGGGGCGCAGATGGGATTGATCTTCAACGAAGGGATTCGCGAGTGCGAGTTCTGCGGCTGCGGTTTCAGCAGCCCATGTTTTCACTTCAGCACCGGGGCGCAGCGTGTAGTTTACACATTCATGAAAATCGTGTCCGACGAGGTAATCGGTGACCCGTCGATTAAACAAAACGACAGGATCATCATCGCCCACCAGTCCAGGCACCGTGACCCTAGTCGGCGGAATACGCTCGGTACCGTAAACGCGCAGAATTTCCTCCACCAAATCGATGGGGCGATCCAAGTCGTCACGCCAGCTCGGGACCGTTACACGCCATTCGTTTCGCTTCTTGCCAGGAGCGCTCGGAGCATCGTGCGTGGTTTCGCTGAGCTCTGTGACTTTCAATGTTAGGGCTTCGAGCGCGATTTTCATATCCGCATCGGCGATATCGAAACCGAGACGTTCGCGAACAAAAGCAGGAGCAAGTATGATCTCACGTTGCCAGGGAATATCTGTACCAACTTGAAACATCGGTCCCGCAACCTCACCCCCGGCGTGCTCAAGAATAAGATCGATCGCGCGCCAAGCTGCGGTTTGGGCGGCGTGAGCATTTACGCCTCGTTCGTAGCGATAGGCTGAATCGGAGCTAAGCCCGAGACGCTTTGATGTGGCGCGGATGGATTGACGTTTGAAAATTGCGCACTCAATCACCAGGTCGGTGGTCTCGGCGGTGACGCCAGAATTCACACCACCCATAATACCAGCAATGACGACCGGCTTGGACCCATCAGCAATCACCAACATCGAGCTGTTGAGCGTGCGTTCCTTACCATCAAGAGTGGTGAGCTTTTCGCCATCAGTTGCGCGCCGCACAACAATCTGAGCACCCGCGAGCTTGCGGGCATCAAAAGCGTGCATGGGTTGACCACTTTCCAGCATCACAAAGTTACCGATATCAACGACGTTGTTGATTGAACGCAGCCCAACGGCCGCCAAACGTTGCTGAAGCCACGCCGGGCTAGGTGCGATCTTTATTCCAGTTACAACGTAGGCGTAGTAAATCGGACAATCTTCAGGAGCTAGGACACTTACAGAGGAAAGCAGATCCTGACGCGAGCCAGCGCCACCAGGCAGAATGCCGCGAAATTTACCCTGCGGATAAACGAGGTCTTTTTTAAACCAAGCCGCGAGTTCACGTGCGATACCTAGGTGCGAAAGGCAGTCGGGACGATTGGGCGTAATTTCGATGTCGAATACCGTATCGCCGGGAGGTAAGACAGCGTTGATCGGTGCGCCGAGTGCGGGACGATCGACAAGGATCATCAAGCCAGCCGCGTCCTCGGAGATGCCAAGTTCTTTAGCGGAGCACATCATACCGTCGGATGATTCACCGCGGATTTTTGATTGCTTGATGACGAAGTCACCAGGGAGAACTGCGCCGGGAAGAGCAACCGGCACACGGTCGCCGACCGTATAATTTTGCGCGCCGCAGACAATCGTTTTAACCCCAAGAACTTCGCCCAATGATACGGTACAAACAGAGAGTTTGTCGGCGTTGGGATGCTTGTTGCGCGTGAGAACTTCACCCACGAGCACGTGATTTAGCTGAGGCGCACCGGTACGAATGACATTCTCTACTTCGAAACCGAGAAATGTAATGGCACGACAAATCTCGTCGGCGGAGGCGTCAAGGGCGACATAGTCGCGCAACCAATTAAGGGAAATTTTCATCGAGTGGAAATCAGGCGAACTGCTTCAGGAAGCGGAGGTCGTTTTGATAAAAATAGCGGATGTCATCGATACCATAGAGCAACATCGCAAGCCGTTCGAGGCCCATGCCAAAAGCATAGCCCGTCCAAACTTCTGGATCGTAACCGACCCCAGAAAAAACCGTGGGATCAACCATACCGCAGCCACCGATTTCGATCCATTCCTTCTTAACCTTCGGTAGATGTTTTGCGCTTAAATCGACTTCGAAACTGGGTTCGGTGTAGCCGAAATAATGTGGGCGAAAACGCGTCTTAGTATCTTTGCCCAAGAGCGATTCGAAGATGTAATCCAACAGAGCTTTGAGGTCGCGCACGGTGACGTTTTTATCAACGTACAAACATTCAAGCTGGTGGAAATTAGCCGAGTGCGTCGCATCAGTGGTATCACGCCGGTAGACGCGGCCTGGCGAAACGATGCGAATGGGGGGCTCGCCTTTGAGCATCGTGCGGATCTGAACTGAGGAAGTGTGGGTGCGGAGTAGATATTTTTCTCCGGGGGTTTTCTTAGCGACGTTAGAAAAGCGGACATTTTCCGGCAAATAGAAGGTATCCTGTGCGTCGCGGGCCGGATGCTCCGCAGGGGTGTTCAGCGCATCAAAGCAGTAGTACTCCGTCTCGACCTCAGGACCATCGGCTACCGTAAATCCGACTTTACGTAAGATGCGGCACATCTCCTCTCTAACCAAAGTAAGCGGATGATAAGTCCCTGGGCCAACATCAGGCGAAGGAAGTGTAGCGTCGACCGCAGGACCGACCTGCGCCGCAAGTTCATTGACTTCCAGGCGGGCATGCACCGCGTCGAGTTGCGATTGCAGTTGAGTCTTCGCCTCGTTGATCAGTTTACCCATAGCAGGCCGAGCTTCTTTAGGCACCGTACCCATCTGTTTCATCAGCGCGGTGAGTTCACCGTTAGGGCCAACGTAGCGAGCCTTCGCGGCTTCGAAATCTGGCCGTGCAGACAAAAGAGGTAGCTCAAGAGAGGCTTTAGCGAGGAGTGCGGAAAGTTGATCTTGCATGGATAAAATTATCTGGAACTAGACCCGAACATAGCACCTGCAATAAAGAGAAACATCGTTAAAAACCAGCTTAGGACTGAGACAAAAAAAAAGGACGCAGCTTCTGAAGAAGCCCGTCCTCTGATTAATTTAGCAGAGAGCGAGCCGCACGGGCTCGCGTTGGAATTGCTTTAGGCCTTCTTAGCTGCGGCAGCCTTGGCCTTCAACGCGTCTTGTGCTTGTTGCACAAGGCCGTTAAAAGCAATCTCATCACGGATCGCGAGATCACTCAAAACCTTACGGTCGAGCACGATATTCGCGGCGGCGAGGCCTTCGATGAAGCGGCTATAAGTCATGCCAGCGGCACGACATGCGGCATTCAAACGCACGATCCAGAGGCCGCGATTGTTGGCCTTCTTTTTCTTGCGATCGATGTAGGCGTATTGCCAAGCGTGTTGAACAGCTTCTTTCGCATAGCGGAAGAGCTTAGATTTGTTACCGAAATAGCCACGGGCGTATTTCAGGACTTTCTTGTGCCGCTTGCGGGAAGCGGGGGAGTTTGTTGCACGAGCCATGTTGGATTTTTCCTTTGGTTAGTCGCCAGCGGGTCGGCTTAAAATTTCACCCGTTGAACGAAGTTATAGTTGGCTGCTGTTGATCGGTTTAGAGACCGAACGGGAGGCAGCGTTTGAGGGGCTTAGCGTGGCCTTCGGCAACGAGTTTATCCCGGGAGGCACGACGCTTTTGCTTCGTGCTCTTCGAGGCCAACAGGTGACGGAAGCCAGGTGTGCGACGCACGAGCTTACCAGTAGAGGTGAGCTTGAAGCGCTTAGCCACGGACTTTTTGGTCTTTTGCATGGAGAGAAACGAAGAAAACAGACCACTCGTCGCCAACTGTAAAGGTCAAAAAGATAGACTCCCCCAAGGCCGCCGCCATTTGGGCGCAACCTGGCTTATTCGTTAAAAAATCAATATCTACAAATAATTCAAATAGCCGCCGATTTAATCCGAAATCGGCAAAAAAACCCGAAAGTTAGCGCTGGCGAAAACCACTTGTCCGTCAACGCCATATAGACACAAAAAAAGCGGGGCGCAAATCGCCCCGCCTAATCACGCAGCTGAAATCTAAATAAATTTAAACGTAAACGTCTAATACTCAATTTCCCTGCGGCAAACCAAGAAGATTTACTTCTTCTTTTTCGCAGCAACTTTCTTTGTTGCGACGGCTTTCTTAACCGGTTTTTTCGAGGCAGTGGACTTGGTGGTTTTTTTGGCCATGAAAAAAATTGGCATCTTTTTTCTTAAATGGCACGTAAAATTTTTAATTTCTGCGCAGTTTGTTTGGTACTCGGTTTATCTAGCTTTCAACCCAATGATTGCCGAAAAACAAAGCTCCTGTAGGGTAGCAACGCTGAGACTCCTCACAAAACACACCGATGCGAGTACATGATTACAATTATCAATGATACAGCGTCATTGAATTTATTTGGCCAAATTATCACGTATCGGTAAATTCATTACACATAGCCGCTCTTCTAGGGCATGCAGGTTTCCGTCCAGCAAATCGGGGTTGACATTAAGGAGGTGAAAGCGATTTTTCTGAACCTCACGGCTTCCTAGCTCAATGGTAGAGCAGTTGACTCTTAATCAATTGGTTCGGGGTTCAAGTCCCCGGGGAGCCACCAAGTTTTTTAATAATCTCAGTAGTTTTGGACAATCCAATGCCGGCGTAGCTCAATGGTAGAGCACCTGTTTTGTAAACAGGCGGTTGCGGGTTCGAATCCCATCGCCGGCTCCAGCTTATTTAAGCATCCAAAACTCAGGATTTTATAAATTTTGCCTGATGGTGTAATGGTAGCACAAGCGACTCTGACTCGCTTTGTCTAGGTTCGAGTCCTAGTCGGGCAGCCACTTTAAATTTAATTTGTGCTCTAAACTTCAGTGAACTGGGCACAAAAAAACCGGAGATTAACTCCGGTTTTTGTAGTGAAGGATAAGATTACTTAGCTGCAGGAGCAGCAGGTGTTGGCATACGAGTCATAGAACTATCGCTCGCTCGACGAGCCAGCATTTCTGTGAGGCGAGCAATCTCGATTTCAGCATTGCGACGCTCTACCTTGGCCCGCTCAACCTGTTTAAGTAGATCGAAGGATTCACGACTGGCCTGGTCTTTTGCTTTACGCGCAACTTCGACTTGGACCTCTAAGTCAGAGATCTTTTTCGACTGAGCAGCAGAGTCAGCCAAGTACTTCTCCGTCTCATCCTGAATTCGTTTTGATTCAGCTTCGCGCTTAGCGATTTTATCCGCTTCGCGTTTCGCATCTTCAGCAGCGCGTTCAGCGGCGCGTTTCGCGGAATCTAAACGAGCCTTTTCTTCAGCGATTTTTTTCTTTTCTGCTTCTTGAGCTTTGGTCTTCGCAATCTCAGCAGCCTTAGCCTGTTCCTTGATTTCAGCTTCTTTGGATTCAGCTACGTAAAGAAACAGAAACGCTCCCAACATCACGGTCGGGGCAATTAAATACATCCATTTTTTCATGATTAAAATTCAGTTAGAGGTTTTTATTTCTTAGCAGCAGCAGCGGCAGCGGCAGCTGCTTTAGCCGCAGCTTCTGCAGCGGCATCTGCGGCCGCGATTTTTTCTAGAACCGCGTTCAGACCCTTTGCGTTTGATTCAACTTTAACCACGAACGTCTTCAAGAAAGCAGCTTCATCGGCTAGGCGCTTTTTATCTTCCTGAATCTTCGAGATTTCGTCCTTAGCCGCAGCGAGCTCCTTGGTCAGCTTATCGGCCTGTTTTTGAAGTTTTTCAGCATCACGGGCAGCTTTATTACGAGCTAGAACCGCATTTTCACGATCTTCGGCGTCCTTACGATCCTTCGCGTCCTTGATCTCTTTTTCTTTCTTACGTTTCTCTTGGGAGGCGAGCGCGTCATTCACGGCTTTTTCACGCAGACGCGCATCTTCCATGAGTTTCTCTTGCTTGGCTTTTTTGATCTTAGCCAGCTTGTCGGCTTCAACTTGTTCGTAGTTGGCGCTAAAATTCCAATAGACGGCGCCGAAAATAATCAGCCCGACAAACGGTGCAGCGAAGTAAATGTATGCTTTCTTCATGTTAAATTGGTGGGATAATTAGATTTTTTTAACTTCGAGAGCAGCTTTAGCTGCTTCACGCTCTTTAAGGGCTTCTTGAATGGCGGTTTTAAGACGCAGCAATTGTCCGTCTTTAGCACCTTCTGGGGTTTTCTCAGCTTTCAAAATGGAGTCTAGGGCATCGTCGAATTTTTCCAATTCAAAGGCCGTGTAGGCGAGAAACATGTAAGCTGCGTGAGGTTTATCCAAACCACCTTTCTTAATCGCAGCGCCGTAGGCATTATAGGCCTCCTGCGTTTTATTATCCATCGAGGAGTAAATTTGACCGATTTGGAAATCTAGTTGCCCGGTCTTAAACTGCTTTGAGGCTTCCTGCAAAATAGAAATAGCCTTGGTATCTTGACCAACTTGTTGATAAGAATAAGCTAATAACTGCCAGTTTTTGATGTCGGATTCAATTTCACCCGATTTCAGGCCGCCGTACAAAAGTTCAGTAGCTTTGCCGAATTGGCCGGCATTGTAATACATCGTTACTAAATTGTAGTTATCCTTTGGGGTTTTGAGATGACCGAGTGCTTGAGCACGCTCAATCGTGTTGATCGCACGGGCAATATTTTCACGGTTTTTGGTCTCATCTTTTTCCGTGCCACTGCCCATGTTCAGATACGTAGCCATCAACTGTAACCAGTAGGTTTTGTTCTCAGGCTTCATCTTAACCATCTGCTCAAGAACCTCAGCAGATCCCGCGATATCGGCCTCTTGCTGCATCGCAGCTAAAAGGAGCATATAAAAACCTTCCTTGGGTTTGAGCGCCGAAAGCAGACCTTCTTCTACTTCCTTACGGGAAGCTTTCACCAAGGAGAGATCAATCTTGTCGGGATTAACGACAGCTTGGTTGTAAAGGATCGAAGCGTAGAACAGGGAAGCTTCTTGATTCTTCTTGGGGGATGTTTGCAGCCAGCGCTTAATGTAAGTTGAGGACTTGTTAAAATACTGCTGCTGAACGCTGGTAACTTTGCTCGAAGTACCCTCTTGGTAATAAATTTGGGCTAAGAAATAAATCGTATCGAGGAGGGCTTTTTTGTCGAAATAGTTCGGATGCTTATCAGCCAGACGCAGCGTCGTCTCCATCGGAGCGATGGCCTTAGCGTAATCATTTTTTTGAAGGTAAATCTTGGCTTTGATGTCAGATAAGAAAGCGGTGTCGTAGCTATTCGGATCCACCGTTGCCAACATACCATCAATCACGGCCAAAGCCGCATCCCAATTCTTAGCATCCAACTGCGGCTTCATCTTTTGCTGAAGAGCCTCGCTGACCTTTTCATTGAGTCCGGGAGGACCCTGCTCTTCGGCGGCAAAAGATTGGACGCTGACCAAAGCAATACCGATAAACGCGGTAGCTAAGAGAACTCGAAGGGAAGAAAACATATGATAATGGTGCGTAGTTACCGCTAAAACGCTCGGATTAGGAATCTTCGTTAAGAGTAAACACAATCGGAACTTGCATGTGTGTGTTTACGTTTCTGCCACCCTTTTTACCGGGGCGGAACTTCCATTTGCTAACGGCCTGAACCGCAGCAGATTCAAATTCACGCTGAGAGGAACGAGCGGCGTAAGCATTACGCACATCACCGTTAGAATCTACGATGAAATCAACGAGTACTTCACCGGCGATGCCCGCACGACGCATTTCGAAGGGATATTGCGGACGGGCTTGAAATTTGGCAACCGGAGCCTGATCCAATTTGGAGATGTCGAAAACTTCAATGCCTTTACCTAAACCACCCACTTGCCCTTGAGGAATAGTAATCGCGCCCTTGTTAATCGTTAGACCATCAGGTGGAGGAGGTTGGAGTTTTTGAACGAAAGAAGTGTCCGTGACGATCTGAGGGACATCCGTCTGCATAGGAGGGGCAAAATCAACGGGCTTCGGAGGAGCTTCATCGGTGTCGACTTTTTCCGGCTCGTCAGGCTCGATCTTGGGCATTTCCATCAACTGGATGGTTGGAACTTCTTCCTTCGGCTTTTGCTTGGTGACGGTCGGTTTGATTTCACCGAGCCACGCAATGCCCCCGTGAATGACCAAGGACACAAGCAGACCAATAATTAAATCGCGGCGCATGATAAAGTAGGCGGTTGTGGGTTTACTTTCCGGTACCGCGAACGACCGTCTCGACGGAAACCTGGGCGATACCTGCTTTTCTTACTTCATCTAAAGCTAAAACAGCGGTCCCAAATCGGGCCTTGTCATCGCCGGCGATCAGAACCCGCGGGTTACTGACTTGGGTTTTGTATTGGACAAGACGCGGGCGGATTTCAGCAACCGTGATGAGTTCTTTATTCCAGTAGCATGTGCCTTGATCTGATACCTGTAAGGTGACGCTATCGTCATCAGGTTTGGTCGGGCCAGGAGGAGCGGCCACGGGCAGATTCAAGGGCAGCGATTGAATCTTGTTAAGAGAGAGAGTAAACAGAACGAAAGTCGCCAACAGGAAGAAAACAACGTCGATCAAGGGAATGATCTCGATGCGTGCTTTCTTTTTGCCGTCGTCGGGTTGATGTGAGCCTCCACCTGCCATAAATAGAATTGGGTTAAATTTAAACCGGGCGAATTAGGAACCCGCAGGCTTTACTCGCGTTTCAATCAAAACTTTCTGAATCCCAGCTTTACGTACTTCGTCAAAAACGTAGATAGCCTGATTGAAAGGAGCATTTTCGTCACCGTTGATGAGAATTTTAGAATCCTCAAGGTGCACAGCACGGAAGGCTTTAAGCCGCGTCAGGAATTCATCAAGGGTGACAGGGTCTTTATCCCATGCAATCGTACCCTCTTGCGTCACACTGATGGTAGCTGTCCCACTTGGATCCCGCGCCTCACCCGTCTCCGATTGAGGCAAGGAGACGCTGAGACCTTGTGTTTTGTTCAACGAGAGCGTGAACAACACAAAGGTAGCTAGGAGGAAGAAGACGACATCGATCAAAGGAATGATCTCGATGCGCGCCTTCTTCTTACCACCACCCCCGCCTGAGCTTGATCCGGCCATATAGTTTCTAGTTGGAGACGATAATGAGAGGGAAGTATCTTTCCGGATATCGCTTAGCGACCGGAAACCGATTCAGACTTCTTGAGGAAAATTTCCAAAGCGTGGGAGGCGTCTGAGATATCCTGCTTAGCCTGCTCCGTGCGGGCGTTGATGTAATTGAAAGGCAGGAGGCCGAGAATGGCGATGAAAAGACCGCAAGCGGTGGCGATAAGAGCTTCAGCGACACCACCAGTGATTTGTCCAGCGGCTGCACCGATGTCACCTTGCATGCTGCCGAAGGTTCGCATCATGCCGGTAACGGTTCCCAAAAGACCAAGCAAAGGAGCAGACGTGATGACGGTATCGAGGGTGGCCATACCTTGGGAGAAACGGGTCAACTCTTGGCTAGAAGCGCGGATGAAAGCGTTCGCAAGCGAGTATTCTTTGTTGTTGAGGCTGTAGACCAAGATACGAGCGACCGAGTCGGTGCTCTTCTTGCCGAGGGCGAGAGCAGCCGAGAGATCACCTTTTTCAACGCACTCGAGCATCTTCTCAACAACTTCAGGTTCGCGACGGCTATTTTCGCGGATGATGAACAACATGCGTTCCACCACGACAGTAATGCCCAAGAACGAAACGAGCAAAATCGGCCACATGATGGGGCCGCCATGCTTGAAGAGCTCCATCGGAGTCATGTCGCCAAGAAGAAACGCGAGGGTGAGACTTTGGGTGATCATAGGATAAAAAAATTGGTAGTTTTAGTTAGGCGTTGAGAGAAGTCGCATTCGGATATCTCAGCATCCGCCGTGAGGTTGTAGTGAGCTTAAGTGGTAACGATTAGGATTGTTTAGACTAAAATAAAAAAAGCTTTGCAGGATTCATGCCCAGAAACGGCTGTTCTCGATTGAGTCAAAAACAACAGATAAATCGGAAAAATCTTGCGAGGGTCTAAGAAGCACTTGTCGCGAACTTGTCCCGACGAAAAGTTACGTGTCAACCTAGTTTGTCCTAAATTTCGTAGATTTGTTATTTGGTTACAAAAGAAAATCATAATCGAGAATTCAGTTGAACACGTAGACCAATTTTCAGCCTCGAAGCATCAACGCATCGAAGTGCAATCTAGTAGGCAATAGAGCCGCTTCATTTTTCTAAAAAAAACTCAAGTCGCTTTAAGCTGCACTCGGCTAGATTGCAGGTGCAACCAAGCTTTAATTTCTTCCAAGGAGCGAGTGTTCCATACGTCATTTTTAGTGAGCCAACCTTTACGCGCGGCGTTAATCCCTGCGCGTACATGAGTAAGCCCTTCAATATCGTGTGCGTCGGGGTTAATCACACAGCGCAATCCACGCTCGGAGGCTTTGCGCCAGAGGCGCCAATCCATATCAAGGCGCCAGGGACTCGCGTTCAATTCGATAGCCACGCCCTGAGCGATTGCAGCATCGATGATTTTCTCCGCGTCAACCAAGTACCCTTCACGCCGTAACAACAAACGCCCCGTCAGATGACCGAGCATCGTGACGTAAGGCATTTCTAACGCACGAATGATGCGCGCCGTCATTGTGGCCTTATCCTGCGTGAAGGCGTTGTGCACCGAGACCACCACGTAATCGAGTTGAGCCAATATCTCAGCGTCAAAGTCGAGGCTACCATCAGGCAAAATATCACATTCTGTGCCAGAGAACACCAGCGTCTTGAAACGGCGCGAACGATTCAGCGCGGAGATTTCTTCGATTTGCTTGAGCAAACGCTCCTCGGTGAGGCCCCTCGCTTGGACACTCGCTTTCGAATGATCCGCAATTCCAAGATAGTCCCAACCAAGAACCTCCGCTGCCTCAGTCATCTCCGTGAGGGTGTTGCGCCCATCAGAAGCAGTCGTATGATTATGAAAGGCCCCACGCAGATCATTCACTTCCAGCAATCGTGGTAACCCGTCCGAATTCTTAGCCGTCTCTGTCTTAGCCTTAGACTTAATGTTAGGGTGAAACTCGGCCGCCTCAATCTCACCAAGACCTTCGCGCAATTCTGGCGGGATAAACTCCAGCCCAAGCGCAGCAAAAAGATCAGCCTCCGTATCCGCCCGCGTGCGCAGGCTTAAATCTTCAGCCTTAGCTTTAGCCGTGCCCTCCCCTTCCGCCGGCACCAAGCCCCACTCACTTAGGCTCAACCCTCGAGCCAGAGCTCGTTGGCGCAGCTGCACGTTGTGGTCCTTCGAACCCGTAAAATGATGCAACGCGAAAACAAATTGATCCTCCGGAACGATCCGCAAATCTGCCTGTAAACCGCTATCAAAGCGCACACTCGCCTTCGTTTCCCCCTTCGCCGTCACCTCTTTCACGCCCTTCATAGTAGTAAACCACTCGACCACGGGGGCGACATCCTCCGCCGCGACAATGAAATCTAGATCGCCCACCGTATCTAGCCCGCGACGCAAACTTCCCGCCGCCTCCACTCGCTTCACTGCCGGCAAAGCCCTCAATCCCAAAACGATTGGTTCCGCTACCGCCCGCGCGTCCCACCACAAATGACGCCGACCATATGCCTCGCGATTCTTGATTCCGGCCAAGATTTTTTCCTGCGTCTTTTCACCAAAACCTTCGAGCTCCGCCACCAGTCCCTTCCCACATGCCTCGCTCAGAGCCACAATCGACCCGATACCAAGCTTGTCGTGGAGCGCCTTGATCTTCTTTGGACCGAGACCGGGAATTTCCAACATCTCCACGAGACCCGGCTCCACCGCGGACTTCAATTTCTCGAAAAATTCCAACCTCCCCGTTGTGTGCAACTCCGTCACTTTCTGCACGAGCGCCTCACCAAATCCTTTCACCGTCCCCAGCCTATCCTGCTGAATCAACCGCTCCAACTCAACTTCCTCGATCGCCTCAAGGGCCCGCGCGCCGCTTTGATACGCGCGAATTTTGAATGGATTCTCGCCCTTCAACTCCAACAACACCGCGATCTCCAGCAAAACGTCGGCGATCTCGTTTTTAGTCATGCCGATTAAATTAAATCGATTTTCCTAAATCCCAAACCGAAAATATTAACATGCCTTTTTGCTACACCCGCACGATCCACTTTCCCGACACCGACGCCGCCGGCGTGGTCTTCTTCGCCAACTACCTAGCCATCGCCCACGAAGCCTACGAGGAAGCACTCGGCACCGCCGGCATGAAGCTCCACTCTTTCTTTTCCGACACCGGCACGGTGGTGCCCATCGCAAAAAGCGAAGCTGAATACCTTCGCCCACTTGTTTGCGGCGACAAACTCCGCGTCACCGTCACCCCCACCGTGCTCACTCCTCACTCTTTTGAACTGCGCTACGAATTTTTCCGCATCGGCCCTACCGAGAAACTCGCCGCCCGCATCCGCACCGAACACGTCTGTATCGCCTCTGCCACGCGCGAACGCCACCCGTTTCCACCCGCCCTCGCCGCTTGGCTAAAAAGCGGTTAAACATCCGTTTTTTAGTAGGCGCTGCGGGAATCATGCGCACCCCACCGCGAAGCCAGGCTTGATCTTGGGCTCGATACCACTCAAATGAGTGGCATTCATTCGAACGTCCCATGCTCACCGAACGCCAAGACCAGATTCTAGACTTCGTTAAAACCCACCAACGCACGCATGGCGTACCGCCATCCACTCGCCAGATCGGTCGCCAACTCGAAGCCAGCCAGGCCACCGTTATGGGCCACCTCCGCGCCCTCGCCAAAAAAAGCCAACTCGAAAAACTCGCCGACGGTAAATGGGGTCTCAAAGCCGCCGGAGTCCAAACACATCTTTTCGAAGCTCCCATCTATGGCTCTATCCCCGCCGGTCTGCCCGCCATGCAAGAGCAGACACCCGATGAAACCATTAGCGTGGATCCTACTCTTTTCGGTGTCCGCCGCGCCCGCCCAGACCACTTCTGGTTTCTTCGCGTCCGCGGCGACTCCATGATCAACGCCCACATCTTGGACGGCGACCTCGTCGCCCTCGAACGCCGCGAACCCCGCCCCGGTGACATCATTGCCGCCTTAGTTGATGAAACCGAAACCACACTTAAACGCCTCGTGCACGAGGGCGGTCGCCTGATCCTTCGGGCCGCCAACGCCCGGTACGCCGACATCATTCCCACCCGCGGCCTGGAATCCCAAGGCGTCGTCGTCGGCCTGATCCGCCGCGGCGCCGCTTGAGCGCACCCCCTTATTTTAACGCCAAGACTTTCAGCTGCGCGCGATTAATTTTTCCGAGCGTCGCGCGCGGCCAATCCGCCACCACGAGAAAACGCTTCGGCTTCATCGCCCCGCTCAAACCCGCCACAGCTCTCGCCAGATCCGGCTCGCGCCCGAGGGCCGGATAACACGCCACGACGATCTCGCCCCACTCCGCGTCTGGCACGCCGATCACCGCGACATCGGAAAATTCTCCGCTCGCCCGCAACGCCGCCTCGACTTCTTGCGGCTGCACTTTTTTTCCGCCCGTGATGATCACTGCATCACGCCGCCCCAATATCTCCAAATGCCCGCGCTCATTCCAGCGCCCCAGATCTTCCGTCCAAAAAATTTTCTCCGCGCGTACACTCGAACCGTAACCAAGAAAAACCGATTCACCGGCAATGCCAATGCGTCCGTTCTCATCTAGCTTAATTCTCGCATGCGGCAACACCCCCCCACAACTGCGCGCGCCCGCCAAAAAATCCTCCGGTCGCAACGCCGCCACCATCGCCGCTGTCTCGGTCATCCCGTAACTTAAAGAAAGTCGCAACCCCGTCCGTGCCGCAGCGTCGGCCAACTCCGGCCACACCGGTCCGCCCCCAATAAAAATCACCTTAAACCCACGCAACCACGCCACCGCTTCCGGCGAAACGAGCAAACGCTGCACTTGTGTCGGCACCAGCGAAAGCACCCAGTCGCCCAGCATCGGATCGAGCTTAGGCCGTTCACCTGCCTCGAGTCGTTTCCACGACCACGCCACGTGCCGACCTTCGGTTTCTGCGCACCGTACCCGCGCCATTAACCCACTTACGTGATACGCCGGTAACACATCCACGGCGTTCACGCGCGTGACGCCAAAGTAGTCGCAAAATCCCCGCACTGCCGCCGTAAGTGTACGCTCATCGTGTCGCGCCCAACGGCGTTCACCACTCGTTCCTCCCGTCGCCACACGCAGCCAGCCGCGATCCTTCCCCTCAACCGCATCACCTGGCGCAGAGCGTACATATTTAGCCGCTTCTTCGCCAGGCGGGGCGAGACTTGGGTCACCAAGAAAAAAAACGTCACCGCACTCAATCACGCCGCCACTCGCCCGTAGAATCGATTTTAGTGAATTGCGTTCCATACAGCCTCCGTATCGATCCGCGCCACATCTGTCGGCCTAATAAAAGGCGCCGCATACGGCCCATCACAGCGCGTGTCTTGATACAAGGGCCACACGCCAAAGCCCAAGGCGCGCGGTTCGCCCGACCAGCACATCGCCCACTGCAGCGCCGCCTTGGCCCCCACGGCCGTCTCCAGCGCGGAGGAAAAAACAACCTGCGCCTGCGCTTTTTCAAGTCGCGCCAGCGAGTCTGCAACATCGCTCAATAGACTCGTTTTCACTACCCAGACGCCACGCCAACCGTCACCGATCCAGCGCTCAATATCGACGTCGCTGGCCAAGGATTCGTCGAGTGCAATCGGCGTCGGCCAATCCTCCGCCAAGCCCCGCAAGAGATCTCCCGCACCCCGGGCATCAGCCGCTACGGGCTGTTCGACAAATTCCACAGGTCGCTCCGCGCAACGCTCTAACCAACGCTCGGCTTTACGCCGGTCCCAAGCGCCATTCGCATCAAGCCGTAGCTTCGCCCCATTCGGCAACGCCGCACAAACATCATCAAAAAGCCCGAGCTCATCGGCCAGTTCCCCAACTCCAACCTTCCACTTAAAAACGCGAAATCCCGCCTCTGCTTTCGGCCCGATAGCTTCAAGCACCGCGCGGCCCGCCGGCAAGAGCGCCGCGACTCCGCGAGCCTCGTTTCGCCCTTCGATGGAGCCCGTCCATACCGCCTGAGCCGCCGCCATAGCGTTGCGCAAACATGTTAAATGCATCGGCACCTCCGCCAAATGCTTAGAATCGATCCACTCGCCGAATTTACCCGCCGCCGCCTCCGCCGCTTCCACCGTCTCCGTTCCAAACCACGGCAAACACGCCGCTTCGCCGAGACCGACTCGGCCCACCTCATCTGTGAATCGCACGATCAGGCCTTCGCGTTCGGTCCACACGCCATGGGCCGTCCGCACTGCCGTGCGAAACGCCAACCGATACCGCCGAAACTGAAACCTAAGTCGCATAGATACCTAGCCCAACAAACCCACTGCGACCACCAATGCAACGCTCCGCACCAACTCCTTTTGGGCGCACCACCCTGCCCCCCATGCCGATCCGCCTGCCATAGTTCGTCCACATTTTAGCCCATAACCGAAATTCTGTTTGCGCTCTTCGCCTCCCGCCCTACTCCGTTCATGGCAATCATGATCAAGGTTGCCACGCCCACTTCGCTCGACGCCGCCGCGGCCGACGCTGAATTTTATCTCCCGGCTGACGCTTTTTTTCGCGCCAACCTGCCCACGGCACTCACGTTCGACGACGTCTCCCTCGCCACGCTCCATTCCGAGATTCTGCCCAAGTCGGCCGACACCGCCACCTCGCTCTCCGAATCCCTGCGGCTCCACATACCGATCATCTCCTCGGACATGGATACGGTCACCGAGTCACGCATGGCTATCGCCATGGCGCTTAACGGCGGCCTGGGTCTCATTCACTACAACATGCCGGCCAAGGAGCAGGTGAAAGAAGTCGCCCGCGTGAAACGCCATATCCACGGCCTCATCCAAGACCCTATCTCAGTCGGACCGGATCTATTCATCGGTGACATCCTCGCCATGATCGAGGCCAAGCGTTTCTCATTTTCCACATTTCCGGTCGTCGACGCCGCTGGCCGTCTAGCCGGGCTGCTCTCCGGCAATGTCGTCAAGGAACGCTACAAATCAAAACGCGTCTCTGAAGTGATGACCCCACGAGCCGTCCTCATCACCGAGTCCGCCGCCGCCGCCGCCAAAGATCCGATCTCCGCCGCCGATCGTTTCTTCACCGCAAACGTCGGCATTAACAAAATGCTCGTCGTGGACCCCGATGATCGTCTGCGCGGCCTCATCACCGCCTCCGACGTCGAGCGTATCACCACGGAGGCCAAAGCCCGCCGCAAACCAGCCCGCGATGCTCATTTTCGCTTGGTCGTCGGCGCAGCCCTCTCCCCGATCCGCCTGTCTGACGGCTCGCTCGATCGCGAAAAAATTCTAGCTCACGTCAGTAACCTCGTCGACGAATCTATCGACGCCGTCGCCGTATCCACCGCCCACGGTCACACCGCCGGCGTTGGCGACATGGTAAAACTGGTCCGCGCCGCCTTCCCTGATCTCACCATCATAGCCGGTAACGTCACCAGCGCCGCCGGCACCGAATTCCTTGCCGATTGTGGAGCTAACGCCATCAAGATCGGCCAAGGCCCCGGCTCAATTTGCACCACGCGTATCGTAGCCGGCGTTGGCATCCCCCAACTCACTGCGCTTTACGTCGCCAGCACCGCTGCCAAGAAAAAGGGCGTCAAACTTCTCGCCGACGGCGGCATCACCAAATCTGGCGACATCGTAAAAGCACTGACCCTCGCCGACGCCGTCATCTGCGGCGGCATCTTAGCGGGCTGCCGCGAAGCTCCCGGTGAGATCATGGAGATCAGCGGCAAAGTTTATAAACAATACCGCGGCATGGGTAGCCTCTCGGCGATGAAAGCCGGCAGCGCCGCCCGCTACGGCCACGACAAAAACGACACCGCCCGCAAGGTCACCGCCGAAGGCATCGAAGCCCTCAAGGAAGTCAGCGGCTCACTTGATGACACGATCGACAACCTCATCGGCGGCGTACAAAGCGGCATGGGCTACCTCGGCGCCGCAACGCTGCCCACGCTACGCTCCAAGGCCCGCTACATTCGTGTCAGCCCCGCAGGCCAAAAAGAAGCCGCTCCGCACGACGTGATCGAAGTCTCAACGCGGAAAAATTAAAATTATTCCTCGGCGCGCGGCGTGGGTTCAAACCGGCCGCGTGAACTGCGGATGTTGCTCGATGCGACGTTCAAACTCAGCACGCGCCTCAGCTGGCAAACTCGCCGGAAACTTTGCGTCACTGCGGCGCCAACGCACGAGCCAATCTGCACCGAGCAGCTTCGGGGCATCTTTGCCGTGGTGCGGCCCATCACGTCGCGTCATCGCCACGGTCGTGGCTGCACGCGGCCCCGTGCTTACACCTTCGCCGACAAAGAAACCTCCGGCGAGCAAAGCCACGCGCACCGCAGTCGCCGAAGAGTACGTAAATAACTCCGCCGCCTTTGCGCCGCAGTGCGCGTACATTCGCTCAAATACCGCCGGTACCCAAAGCGCCGAATCCGTTTTCGTGGAAAACGGATCGTAAAAAATGACATCCGGCGCGGGCGTGGCGGTAAATTTTTCGAGAAAATCCCCATGATGCAACTCCCACGCCCATTTGCCCGAGGCGTGCGCCCAGCGCCCCTGTTCCAGCAAAGCGTGCGGTGCACCGTGTCGAAGATGAGGGAAAAACATCGCGTGTTTCGCCGCTAACCGCAGCGGATCCAGATCACATTCAAAGCTCACCATTCGCACAGACCGCAGCGCATCCACTCCATTTTTTTCGATTACTTTTTCGAAACAATGAAGCGCCGCCATCGCGTTGGACGCCGCGCCAAGACCCACGTCCCAGATCACGAGTTCATCGCTCGTCGCGGTTCGATCGGGTTGATGCAAGAGGCGCCGGCCAAGCGCCGATTGCTGCACATAGACTCGCTCCGCCTCGTCGCTGGGACGATTCACCGAATGCATCACTTCGCCCGAACTAAGTTGGCGAATGCTGGCGAAACCTTCGGGCGATTTCACGATATCGTAATCGCCTAACTTGGGTAGAGTGGCGGGCTTTTGCCGTTTCTGGGGCACACTGGGGTTGTCGTCGTCCGAACGTGCGAGCTCCGGTCGCTGACGTTCATAGTAACTAGCGAAATCTCCCGCGAGAATGCTCGTTCGCATCTCCCGCATAAGACGGTGATAAAACGCCATGTTGTGCGTCGCCAAAAGGTGCCAACCCAACATCTCGTCGGATTTTACGAGATGATGAAGATAAGCGCGCGAGAAATTTTTGCACGTATGGCAGTCGCACTTCGCATCAAGCGGAGCTTCATCGAATTTATAACAAACCCGTGACATCCGCAGTTTGCCGTGCGAAGAAAACACCGTGCCGCGTTGCGCAAGCTGCGAGGGAATGATACAATCAAACATGTCCACGCCGCGGTGGACCGCTTCCAAGATATCAATCGGCGTGCCGACGCCCATGAGGTAGCGGGGTAGATTCTGGGGGAGAAAATCGGTCACGAAACCGGTAAATTCATAACGCTCCGCGTGCGTCTCTCCCACCGCGAGTCCACCGATGGCGAGTCCGTCGAAAGGTAATTTGGTTAGATAGGCCGCGCTCTTTTTACGCAGATCATGGTGACAGGCACCTTGCACGATTCCAAACATCGCTTGCGGGCCGTCCCCACGAGCGCGTAACGAGCGCTCCGCCCAACGGTGCGTTAGATGCATCGCCGCTTCGGCTTGATCGTACGGCGCCGTCGAGGGGATACATTGGTCGAGCACCATATTAATATCGCTGCCGATCGCCCGTTGCATCGCGACGCTCGACTCGGGTGAAAGCATGTAATGCGTGCCGTCGACGTAGCTTTTGAACCGCGCGCCTTCCTCATTCATGCATCGCTCCCCGGGAAGCGAAAAAATCTGAAACCCACCAGAGTCCGTCAGCACCGGACCGTCCCAATTCATGAAACGGTGAATCCCGCCAAATTTCTTAAATACCTCAGGGCCCGGCCGCAGCAAAAGATGATATGTGTTCGCCAATAACACCCTCGCGCCGGTCGCCTTAAGCGACTCCACCGTCTGACCTTTCACGGTCGCCTGCGTGCCGACGGGCATAAAGATCGGCGTCTGCACTTCGCCGTGTAGCGTAGTAAACTTGCCCGCACGCGCTTTCGAGCCGACGGATTCTTTCTGCAACTGGAAATTGAGACGCGACATAGGGTGGAGGAAAACGGGCCACGAAGGGCCCAGCCCGCAATTAGGAAAAACTTTCTGCCTCAAGCGAAGCCCATTGTTTGATCGGGCGACGGTTAGAGTTTGCCCCGTTAAACGGCTGTTTTATCCAAGATGGATGCGACCCCTCGCGCTTTACCACGTGTTTTCAGCCACCCTGCTGCTCGGCCTCAGCCCCAACAGCTCCGCAGCAGCAGACACGACAAGCAGCGATTGGGGTGCAACATTGTTTCAGGTGCATTGCGCTGTGTGCCATGAGGCCAGTGGCCAAGGTATAGCCTCGGTTTTCCCGCCGCTCGCGCGGTCAGATTATCTGATGGCCGACAAAACACGTAGCATCCGGATTGTACTTCAAGGACTCAGCGGTCCGATCCAAGTCAATGGCGTCGAGTACAACAATGTCATGAACCTGTTTCAGCCACTCAATGACGATCAAGCCGCGGCCATTCTCACTTATGTGCGCAATGCCTGGGGCAACTCCGGCGAAGCCGTGACAAGCGCCGAAGTCGCCAAAGTACGTGCCGAGATTATCGCCGGATCCAAACAAAAGCCGGATCCTTTTGCACCATTGCCCCCGGTACCCGCTGGCTTTCGACTGCGCGAGGTAGCCCAACTTCCAGCCAACGGCGTTCGCCTCGCTACCATTCCCAGCGTCAATTGGCTCCTCGTGCTCAACGAAGGTGGCGATCTTTATCGGCTCAATACCGTCACTGGCACAATCGACCGCGTCCTCGCTGCTAAAGATTATGCCGAAGTTACTGCCGGTTCTTTAGCCGTTCTCGGCCTCACCATCGACTCCGCGCGTCGGCTTTACGTGGTCACCAATCAGCAGTTTCCCCAAAAGCCGCACCACCTTAACCGAGTCATCATCTTCCGATCAGCCCCGCTCGATGCTTCCGGCCAACCCACCGAGCTCAAGCCTTGGCTGCGCACAAGCTATCCTTGGGGCAACAACTACTACAACCACGGCGTTGGTCACATCGCCGAAGGGCCGGATGGGTTGATGTACGTGAGCAGTGGCGCTCGAACCGACGGGGGTGAAACCGACGGCGGCGGTGCGGGCCGTTCCTCGATTTATTGGAAAGGCGGCGAAACGGAAATTACAGCCGCAATCTGGCGCGTAGATCCACGCAGCGATACCCCTAAGATCGAGGTCTTCGCCCGTGGGATCCGCAACGCATGGTCATTCGCTTGGAATGATCGCGGCGAATTATTTTCCGCCAGTAACGGCCCCGACGCTAACGTCCCTGAAGAACTCGATTTCGTTGAGCGCGGCAAACACTACGGCTTTCCTTATCAATTTGGCGACGCCCCCGCCACCGCCAAACCTTATCCCTACACCCCCGCGGCCCCTCCGGAGCTCACCTTCACGCCCGCTCTCCGCAACTTTGGCCCAGCGGGTGGCGGTACCGCCGATCGTCCCCTCGCCTCCTTTGATAACCACTCGTCACCCGCGGGCATGATTTTTTGTGGTCCTAATTGGCCGGCAGCCTACCGCGGAAAATTTATCCTCGGTCGTTTCGGTAATTTTCTGGGTCAACCCGACGTCGGCTTTGACCTCCTGACCGTCTCACTCCAAAAAAATACCTCCGGCATCTACGAAGCCCATACCGAGACGTTTATCGCTCCGCTCGCTCGACCTATAGATCTGCTTCAAGTCGGCACCAAACTTTACATTCTAGAATACACCCGACCCATCGGCACCCAAACCGGCCGTCCGCTAACTCCAGGCCGCGTCCTTGAGCTTAGTTGGTAAACCACCACTTTCATGAACCTGCTCCGCGTAATTTTCTCCAGTTGCGTCATGCTCTCCTCGCTACACGCCGAGAAACTTACCGATTTCTACGTTTACTTTGGCACCTACACCACGGGAGCGAGCAAAGGCATCTACCGCTCGCGGCTTAATGTCCCCACCGGTCAACTTTCCGCAGCCGAACTCGTGGCACCCGCCCAAGACCCCGCGTTCCTAGCTCTCCATCCCAACGGCCGGTTTCTCTACGCCATCGACGAGAGCGCAGACGTAAAACGTACTCCCGGCAAAGGCCTCAAAGCCTACGCGCTCAACCCCACCAGCGGCGCCCTCACTTCGCTAAACGAAATCTCCACCGGCAGCTCTGGCGCCTGCCACCTCGCGGTGGACGCCATGGGCCAATCTCTGCTGGTGGCTAATTACGGCGGAGGCAGCGTCTCCGCTGTGAGCCTCCTCGCCGACGGCCGACTCGGCGCGCTGGCCTCGCTCATCCGCCACTCGGGCAAAAGTATTAACCCTGATCGCCAAGAAGGCCCTCATCCGCACGGAGTCTATCCCTCGCCCGATAACCGCTTCGTTTTCGTCCCCGACCTCGGACTCGACACGATATTCTGTTACCTTCTCGACGCATCAACCGGCAAACTCACACGCAACACGGTAGCCGAGGGCTCCACGATCAAGCTCGGATCGGGTCCTCGTCACCTCGCCTTCCATCCGGTCCAACCCTTCGCCTACGTAATCAACGAGCTAGTGTGCAGCATCGACGCCTTTCGATACCAAGCTTCCGGCACACTCACCCACCTTCAAACAATCTCAACGCTTCCTCCCGGCAATCCCACGGCCAAAGGAACCAGCACCGCCGAAATCCAGGTCCACCCCAACGGCCGCTTCCTCTATGGTTCCAATCGCGGCGCTAACACGCTCGTTGTTTACTTAATCGACCAAAAATCCGGCGCACTTACCTACATCGAAAGCGTCTCCACCCTTGGCCAAACCCCGCGCCACTTCGCCCTCGACCCCACCGGCACTTGGTTAATCACAGAAAACCAAGACTCCAACACGGTTACAGTCTTCCGCGTCGACCCCCAAACCGGCCGACTTACTTCTACCAAACAACGCCTCGATGTCCCTTCGCCCGTGTGCGCCGTCTTTGTTCCAGCGTCGTGATGCGCCTTGATTGGACCTAACCCGGGCCGGCCGTTTTTCTGTTTGCCGTCCCCCCTCCCTCCGCGCTTTTCCTTTTCGGCAACAGGGGACGTTCCGCTCAACGGGCCTGACTCGGTTGCACTGCAACCCATGTCACTACTCCCCTTTTCCAGCCAACTCATCGCCGATGTCGGTATCTCCCTAGGCGACGAGGGTAAAGGCCGTCTCATTCCTGAGATCGCCGACGAACTTCGCGGCACTCCGCACGCGGTCTCCGTCGTCCTTAAGGTCAACGGCGGCGCCAACTCCGGCCACACCGCCGGCGGCGTCAAACTGAACCTCCTGCCCGCCGGCGTCGTCGTCCGCGACGCGGCGCATCTTTGCATCGGCGCCGGTGTCGTCGCCGATCCACGCAAAATCTGGTGGGAAACAAAGCCACTCGAACTCAAAGGCCATGCCATTCTATCCCGCCTACTGATCGACGAGCGCACAATGGTCACCGACCTCACGCATCGCCTCCTCGATCTAGCTTGGGAAGATTATCGCGAAAAAGTCCTCGCCGAAGAACCCCGCGGATCGACTGGCCGCGGCATCACGCCCGCTTACGCCGACGAAATCAGCCAGTGGCAAATGACATTCTCTGATTTCCTTGCTGGACCCAACTTCTTTGCGCGCAAACTCGCCCAACGCGCCGACCGCGCCCTCCGCGTCATCCAACACGTCTGCCGCGTCAGCCCCGAAACCTTCGCTGGTTTCTTCGACAAACTCACCACCGCCGAGCTCCGCGCGAATGCCGAAGCGATCGAACTCGGGGTTTTCAACAAAGAAGAATTTGATTTCACGCGCTTCCGCGGCGCAGCGCCTTTCACGCTAAACCTCGAAGCCCTCACGCAAGTTACCTGGGCCGCAGGCGTAGCCCTTGCGCCGAACATCGGCGAAGTCCGCGAGTTGATTCTGCGCGAGCTCCATGCCGGCCGCACCATCATCGGCGAGTTTGGCCAAGCCTACTGGCTTGATAAGCGCCACGGCTTCTCGCCCAACGTCACTGCCTCGCACACTTACACGCCCGAGTTCTTCGAGAGCGCCGGCATCCCTGTGCAACGCATCCACACCTTCGGCGTTGCCAAAGCCTACGACACCAAAGTCGGCACCCACACCTTCCTCACGCAAATGGACGACGCACACCCGCTCGCCATTAAGCTCAAACAAATCGAATTCGGCACTAGCACCGGCCGCCAACGCATGGTCGGCTGGTTCGACGCCGTAGAAAAAGGCGACGCCCTCCGCTATGGCGGATTTCAAGATGTCATGATCAACAAGTCCGATGCACTCACGCACTCCGGAGCGTGGTCCGGCGATTTGCTCATCTGCACTTCTTACCAAGACGCCTCAGGTAAAATCTACCGCCACGTCCCCCGCAACGAGGCCGTGCGCAAAACCCTCAAGCCCGTCTACACCGCGCATCCCGGATGGACGGAGGATATTTCAAAAATTCGCCACTTTGCCTCACTCCCGCGCAACGCCCAACGCTACGTCGCGGCGATGATGAAGGCCACGCTCGATGTCGCCTACGCCGGCGAACCTTGGCCCAGCACCGATAAGCTACCTAATCTTCGCTACCTAGGCGTTGGCCCCGAACCCTCACAGATCATCAAAGACGTGCCCGAAACGGCTGATCTGGTGAAACTCGTTTGATCCGCGCGAAACTCGCCGTGGTTCAAAAATCCTGCAATCGGCCCTCACCGGGGCCGCGTTGAGGCGCCAACCTCGCCATGATTTCGCCGAGCAGATAAATCGAGCCCGTGACGACCACGACGTCGTCGGGGCCGCCCACATTGCAACGATCTTCGCCCGGAAATATCGTATCCACGCTCGAACGCACGATGCGTCCGCCGCGCGCGGCGAACTCCGCCGGTACCAACGCTTCCATTTCCGCAAAGCCACACGCGCGCGCCTGCTGCGGCACAACAAAATGAATCTCCGACGCGTAGCGGCTGATCGTCTCCAAAAGCGCCCGCGCCCGCGCCGCGCCCAAAACACCTGTCACCACAATCGGCGCGCGTCCCGTCTCCTTCACCAGATGCGCCAGACTGGTTTCAAGAATTTGTGCGCCCTCGGGATTATGCGAAGCATCCAGTACAACGAGCCGTCCGCCGAGGCGGATGCGTTGCCAACGTCCCGGCCAATCCACGTGCAGCAAGCCCCGCGCGATCGCTGCCTCGCGGATCGGCCAACGCAGAGCTAACTCGCGCGCAACTAGCGTAGCCGTGGCCGCGTTCCAGCGTTGATAATCACCCTCCAGATTGGTCGGCGGATACCCCGCAAGTTCCACCCCAAACACCTCACTCACGCTCACCAGAGGTGAGCCGCATTCCTCCGCGCGCGCCCGGATTACGCGCTCAGCCGCTAACGGTACGCGCCCCATAACGACCGGCACCCCGGGTTTGATAATCCCGGCTTTCTCCGCGGCGATCAGCTCGACAGTGTGGCCCAACATTTCGCAGTGATCTAGCCCGATAGAAGTGATCACGCTTACGAGCGGAGTAACAATATTGGTCGCATCCAAGCGGCCGCCCATACCGACCTCGATCACGTTCACCTCGCAACCTTTCCGCGCAAATTGCAGGAAAGCCATCGCTGTCATAAACTCAAAAAAACTCGGATGATCATCCACGCCGCCCGCGGCCGCGAGTTGCGCGGCGATCGGTCGTAGTTCCCGCGCGTACTCCATGATTTCCGACTCGGTCAAAATTTGGCGGTTCACTTGGACGCGTTCACCGAGGCGGACGAGATGAGGCGAGGTGTAAAGTCCGCGCCGCAATCCCGCTTCTTGAAAAATCGCATCCAGCATCGCGGAAACGGAGCCCTTACCGTTGGTCCCCGCCACATGTACACACGGCACCGAGCGCTCGGGTTGACCAATCGCAGCGGCGAGCAGACGCATGCGATCAATGCCGAACTTCAGCCCCTGGGCCTTAAGGCTAAAAAGATAGTCCTGGACCGCCGCATAGTCGGCCAGGGAGGGTTCGACAGACATGGACGGACGAGAAAAAACAGACCACCGCAGCTAGCCGGCGGTCGTGGTTTTAGTTCTTAGCCGCGAGCGAGGCGGGCACCTTTTTTGTGTGCAAAGCCGCGAGGATGTCGCGGAGTCGCTCGCGCATTTCGAGGCGCGGCACGATCTGGTCGATCAAGCCATGTTTGAGCAAAAACTCTGCAGTTTGAAAACCTGCAGGGAGAGATTGCTTGGTCGTATCCTTGATGACGCGCGCACCCGCAAAGCCGATCAGAGCTGCCGGCTCCGCAATGATCACATCTCCAAGCGTGGCGAAACTGGCCGTGACCCCGCCCATCGTCGGATGCGTGAGCACCGAAATGAAAGGCAACTTCGCCTCGGCCAAGCGACCCAACGCCGCACTGGTCTTGGCCATCTGCATGAGCGAGAAAATACCTTCCTGCATGCGCGCGCCGCCCGAGGCGCTGAAAATGATGCATGGCGTCTTCTTAGAAAGCGCGGTCTCGATAGCGCGGGTGATCTTCTCGCCGGCCGCTGCGCCCATAGCGCCGCCGCAGAAACGAAAATCCATCACCGCGACAGACACCTTAATTCCGTAAATCTTGCCCATGCCGCAGATCACCGCTTCAGGCAAGCCGCTGTCTTTCTCGTAGCGTTTGATCCGCTCCGGATAAGGCTGGGAATCGATGAACTTCAACGGATCGCCGGATTTCACGTCCGCATCGGACTCCACGAAAGTGCCTTCATCGAAAAGTGAATCAATGCGTGCTCGCGCGCCGATGGGGAAATGGTGCCCACTACGCGGCACAACCATCTGATTGTCCTCGATCTCCTTATTGAAGAGAATTTCGCCCGTCAGCGGGTCCTTGGTGTAAAGACCCTTAGGGATCTCTTTCTTGGCGGTTTTGCGGACCTTATAGGTCGGTTTATCAAAATGCATGGCGAAAAGAGAAAGTTAACCGTGGGCAAATAACACGATGTCGAGATTCAACGCCCACGCATGGCGCAGGACGCGCGCACAGTTATAGATCGTGGAACCGGTATTAAAAACATCGTCGGCGAGCACATATTTCAGATCGGGAGTAAGGCGGGCTCCCGCAACCAGTGCAAAGGCATTTTTGAGGTTGGATAGGTAGCGTTCGCAGCCAGCCATCATCGATAAAAGACCTTTTCCAAAAACAATCCCTGCGGCGGCGCTGTCTGCACAACATTCGTTCGAAGCCGCGACTCCAAAATCTCCCGCACTTGGGCCGGCGTAAGTTTACCCTCTCCCACCGCCACGAGCGCGCCCACTAGGCTCCGCACCATTTTATAGAGAAAACCGTTAGCCTCCGCTGTGATGCACACATGCGCACCTCGACGTGCAATCCCCAGCCGGCGCAAATCTCGCACGGTGTCTTCGCGCTCCACGCCGTTAAACGCCGAGAACGCCTTGAAATCATGTATGCCGCGCAATACCGCGGCCGCTTCCTCCATCGCCGTCAAATCCAAGGGCCGAAACACCGCCCACGCATACGGCCGCGTAAAGGGATCCGCGTCGCCTAGGTGCACGTGATACTTGTAGATTTTTCCCGTCGCGGAGAACCGCGCATGAAACGTCGCGGGCACCGCGCGGACCGAGGCGATCTGGATCGCCGGCGGCAACTCCGCCCGCAAAGCCGCCAACAAGCGCTCCGGGGCGTGCCGCCACGCCGCTTCGAAGTGAAACACCTGCGCCCGCGCATGCACGCCGGCATCCGTGCGCCCGCTCGCATGCGTGCGCACCAGTACGCCGAAAATCTGCGCCAAACGCGCCTCTATGATATCTTGGATACCGTTACCGCCCGGCTGACTTTGCCAGCCACTAAACGGCGCCCCGTCGTAGGCGCAGACACATTTCCAACGTGGGAGCACCGGTGGTTCAGCGGCTTTCATCAGGTGGATTCTGCGGAAATTTCTGATCAAGATAATCCTGCAAGATCAACGTCGCCGCCCGTGAATCCACGATCCCACTCGCCCGGATTTCACGACGCCGGCCTTTAGCGATAGTCGATTCCGCCTCATGGCTCGTGAGGGTTTCGTCCACCAAATGCACCGGAAGACCCAGCTCTGCGCGCAACCGCGCCGCAAACGCATCCACCTCCTTCGCCTTAAATCCCGTCGTGCCATCCATGTTGAGCGGATAACCGAGCACTAGATCCGTCGCGCGTCGCGCCTTCACCATCGCCATCAATCCCGCCCAGCGCCGCTCTGGCTCCAGCTCGACTTGAGCCGGTAGCGGCGTCGCCACGCCGAGCTCATCGCCATAAGCGAGACCCAAGCGGCGCGTGCCGTAGTCGATTCCGATAAAACGCATGCCGCAAGTTCGCCCAGCCCATACCCCCGGTGCAATTTCAATTGCGACCTGCCCGCGCCCGACTCTCTTTGGCTTATGGCCGCCGCCTCGCCTTCCCTTTCCCCCGCCGAACTTACGCGCTACAGTAGGCACCTCATGCTTTCCGAGATCGGGCTCTCCGGCCAACAAAAACTCGCCGCCGCGCGCGTGCTCGTCATCGGCGCGGGCGGACTCGGTAGTCCCGCCGCGCTTTACCTCGCTGCCGCAGGCGTAGGCACGCTCGGCATTGCCGACTTCGACCGCGTTGAAGCCCACAATCTCCAACGGCAACTTCTCCACAACGACGCCTCCATCGGCCGACCCAAGGTCGCCTCCGCCGCCGCGCGCCTCCGCCAAACCAATCCCTTTATTCGCGTCGTCGAGCACGACGAAGGAATCACCGCCGCTAACGCCCTCAATCTCTTCGAAGCTTACGATATCATCGTCGACGGGACCGACACGTTTCCCACGCGCTACCTCAACAACGATGCCGCCACCCTCGCGAGCCGGCCACTCGTATACGGCAGTATTTATAAGTTCGAGGGGCAGGTCACCGTGTTCGATCCCAATCACGGGGCGCCGTGTTATCGTTGCCTGTTTCCCGAGCCACCAACCGCTGGCACCGTGCCCAATTGCGGAGAGGCGGGCGTCATCGGCGCTTTGTGCGGCGTAATCGGTAGCCTGCAAGCATTGGAAGTGATCAAGCTGATCACAGGTATCGGCGAAACCTTGCGCGGGCGCTTGCTGATCTACGACGCGTTGAATCAAAAATTCTCTAACCTCAAATTTTCGCGTTCTCCTACGTGCCACTCCTGCGCACCCTCTCCCGCGATCAGCGCCCTCGATCCGGCAAATTACACCTTTACCTGTCCTCCCGCATCCACGCCCACTCCCAATCCCACTCCCATGTCAGAAGCCGCAGTCCCATTAGAACTCTCTGTTGAGGAAACCCAACGCCTACTCGCCGCTGCTCCCCAGGAGACTTGGCTCATTGATGTTCGCGAGCCCCATGAGTGCGCCATCTGCTGCATCGCCGGCGCGCAAGCAATTCCCATGCGCCAGATCCCCGAGCAAGTGAGCATACTGCCACGCGACAAGCATTTACTCATCCATTGCCACCACGGAGGTCGTAGTCTGCGCGTCACCGAGTACCTGCGCTCACAAGGTTTCACCCGAGTCAGCAATGTCGCCGGTGGCATCGATGCTTGGGCCCAACAACTCGATCCTACTTTAGCGCGATATTAAAACGTAGGCACGGCCTATGATATTATTCCACGAAGCTTCACATTGACCCAGAGCCCATTATATTAGGGCAATAAAAAACCCCGTCATATGACGGGGTTTTAAAAATACTAAAAAAGCTATTGAGCTTTAGACGCGAGCCTTCACCAGACCAAAGGCTTTCTTGATGTTTTGAACACTAGGCATCGAGATGCCAACAGCCTCAGCAATCTCAGGACCAGTCTTACCGGCTTCCGTCAAAGCCTTGACCTGCAATTTCATCTCTTCGGTAATCGTGGCGCGGGCGCGCTTTTGACCGGCGGCTGGGCGAGCGGCTTTCGATTTGGCTTTTGGAGCACGGGTCTTCTTAGCGCGGACGCCGCCAATCGACTTCAAGCGCTTGATTAGAGCCTGCATCGAATCGAAACCGTACTTGCCGGGCAAGCCCGCCAATTCAGCTTCCATTTCTTGCTCAATCGACTGTTCCAAAGACGCGAGCTTTGCTCGCGTCGCTTCAAGTTCTTTGATTTGTTCGGTAATCATCAAAGTTATATTGGAACGTTTATAGTTCGGCCGCAAGGATTATATAGCTGATTAATACAATATATTACCGCAAACTCAGATCGTCATCGCGTGATAACCTCCGTCTACAATAATCTCAGATCCGGTAATAAAGCCACCCGCGGCATCACCGGCGAGCAATAGCGTCGCACCGACCAACTCCTTGGCTTCGCCAAAGCGTTTCATGGGGGTATGACCCATGATCGAAGTCACGCGCTCCGGGGAGAGAATTTTACGATTCTGTTCCGCAGGGAAGAATCCCGGCACCAAGGTGTTAACGCGCACTTTTTGGGTCGCCCACTCGCGAGCTAGATTCTTGGAAAGGTTATGCACCGCGGCCTTAGTCGCCGAATAGGTAAACACGCGAGAGAGCGGAACCACACCCGACATAGAGCCAAGATTGATAATAGAACCCCCTTGGCCGCGCGTGACCAAGTACTTGCCGAAAATCTGACAGCCTAGGAAAACGCCCTTCATATTGATCCGCACAATCCGATCAAACTCATCTTCGGCGATATCAAGAAACGGCGTCGCCGAGTTCACACCAGCACCATTGACTACAATATCAACCTGACCCGAGCGCGCTAGCACCGTCGCTAACAATTGCTCGAGCGCCGTCTTCTCACTGGCTTCAGCCGATACAAAGTAACCCTTGCCGCCCGCAGCATGGATGCGATCGAGACGCGGCTTGGCCTTTTCTTCATTGCGGCCGACCAGCACAACTTCGGCGCCGGCTGCTGCAAGGCCTTCGCCCATCGCACCGCACAACTCGCCCGTGCCGCCAATGACGACCGCGACTTTGCCGCGCAACGAAAACAAAGAATTAAGATAATCAGGGGAGGTGCTCATAGTATATTAATGAAAAAATAAAAAGCTAATGAAAGGCCGGACCTATGTCCGTGATCAATTTAAAAGAGGCTTGAGGCCAATCAACCGCCTCAGCCCGACACCAACACCATATTAGCGTACTGCGTCGTATCACCGGTGCGAATCAAGCCGATCGCCCCTGGCACCCGCCGCTTGAGTGAAACATGAGACTCCGTCGCCACCTTCACTCCTTTTAGCGCCGCTGCAAATGCCGCCCGCGTCGCTGCCGTGTTCTCGAGCGCAAATTCCTTAGCCATAAACGCCTGCGTCACCGTGTAATTGGCCCGCACCGCGAGCAACACCTGCAACACCGTGGGCACATCATCGATCAAAGAAATATCCACCGTCTCGAGCCCAGGCCAAAAGGGAAACCCGCGGTCCGCAATCACGAGTGTGTTAGTGTGACGCACCCGCGCGAGCAAGGCGAGCAACTGAGGATTGAGGATACCTTGGACGAACATGAAGGGTATGGTGTTTCAACCATTACGTTCGCTCCAGCTCTTAAAATCCAGACCGAACTCCGCGACCCACCCACCCCGAAAACGATCGACCCCACACGCGCAGTTGACGGACCTACACCTCACTTCACGGTTGTTACCAGCGTATCAACTGCGTTTCAACCGGTCCTTTCACTATGCTGCCTTCTTTGAGCCCCGCCGACTTCGAGTCTTACCTCGCAGCTCTGCGCTGGCTTGTGAACACCCCGTCACCTTTCACGGAGCCAGCCGCCGTCTCCGCGCTCATGGGCGAAGTCCGTCTGCGAATGCAGCGACTGCTCCCCTTTTACACCTGCACCGTGGATGTCGCAGGCAACCTAACCTGCGTGCCGCCCACGATCGAGGACACTCGCCCACTTGTTTACCTGAGCGCCCACCTAGACACCGTCCCGAGCGAAGCATCCCTGTGGACCGCGCCGTTTGCGCCACATCCAGCTTATGAGGACCAGGCCCAAGTCGTCGCCCAAGGCGTCAACGATTGCAAAGCCGGTGTCGCCACTCAGCTCTGGCTCGCGCACCTCGCGAGCACCGGCGCGATCACTCTAAAAAACGTCATCTTCACCTTCACGTTTAAAGAAGAAGGCGCCGGCCCTAAAACGGGCGTCACCCTCGGACAGGCCTTTGGTCACGCGCTCCCTGCTCCCACCGCCGGCAGCACGTTGCTCGTCCTCGAAAACACCGTCCGCTCCGACGCTCCTTACTTGCCGCTGTGTTACACCGCAGAGAGCAGCAGCTATACCATTCGTCTCACCGGCACTCTTAATGAACTCCGCGCCGCTCAAATCACCCTAGGACAGTGGCGTCCCGTTTCCATCACCCCCACCGTACCCGTCAGCACCGAGTTCACCTGGACACACCATACTCCCCTCGGCCACGTCTGCACCGCACCTGCTGATAAAAACCCGCTGCTGGCAGCGCTTATCGGCACTGACGCACCCACGCTCATCCAAGCCGGCGACGAACGTTCACACGGTACCGTTCCGGCCGCCATCGGCCTTGCGCCCAGCCTCTCGGCTGACGTCCCACATCGTCTTACGCTGACCAAGCGCGGCCATTTTCCATTGCCCGAGGTAATCGCCGAACTCGCCGCTTTCGATTATACCGCCGTCAAACCCTTAGCTCTGTCCGCCGGCTTCGACGTCGCCGCGCGTTGCCCCGATGCGCCCCTGGGCGCAGCCTTCATCGCGGCCGTCGCCTCGGGTCATGCCGGATTCGATCGCAATCCCGGAGCATCCGATGCCACCATCATCACCTCGTCTCTTCCGCCCGCTTATCAGGCGCGATTGCTGCCGTTGGTTTACGGACCGGGCACCCGCTCTCAACGTCTCGCCACACCCCCGCGACTCACGCACGGACCCAACGAGACATTTCTTAAAGTCGCTGGTCGCCAATCGCTTGAAGTACTGATCGCCACCCTCCGCCAGGCTCAACACGTCACTTAACGTGATGCGCCCCTGCCACGCTCTACTCAGACCTGCTCTGGCCACACCCCGTGACAACGGTACCTAGACCATAATGCAGCCGTCTTCTCGTTGTTTCTAAAACCGATCGCAACGATCCCAACGACGACGCCACCAGCCCGTTCAATCAAAGTAATCGCTGCACGAGCCTGCGCTCCGGTTTCAATCCACTCGTCCGCTAACAACACTCGTTTGCCTGGAGCAAAAGCCCCAGTGCGTAACTCCAACGTTTTCACGGTGCCCGAGTAATCCGTCGTCTGCTCGCGATCATGCGCCACGGGTAATTTCCCGCCCTTGCGCACCGGCACAAAGCCCGCGCCTAGTTTCAACGCCAACGCCGTACCCACGATAAATCCCATCGCATCTAACCCCGCGACGATGTCGATGCACTCGTTCTGATAAGGCTTCACCAAATCCTCAACCAGCGCCGCAAAGGCCCCCGGTTGCGCAAAGATCGGGGTCACGTCCGAGCGTTTGTAAATCGTCCGACTGCGGTCGATGAGGGAGAGATAATCCATAGCTTCTTCGTTAAATGTTACTCCACTCTGGGTCACGAACCCGCGCCAAAGCCAATCCATTCTCCATTTTTTAACGTCTTTGCCGCCCCCGCCCTTCGCCCCCTACCCACATCCTCATGTTATTTTCACCGCCATTCAGCTTGCGCGCTCCCTACGCCAGCGCAGCGTTTTAAACCTATGGCCCGCATCCCGCTCGAAGATAATTTCAACGACGTCATCAACAAAACCCAGCGTGGGATGAAAATCACCGACGCTGACCTCGCTTCCCGCGCCGAGGTAACCTTGCCCGAGCTCACCGCCGTCAAGGGCGGTACGGTCAACGTCCCTGTCATTCGCCGCGTCGCTCGTCACCTCCGGCTCTCGCCCGACGCCCTAGAGGCCCTGGCCCATCGTTCGTGGTATCCTGAGCAACCGCTCTTTAAGCGAGGCTTTGCCATGTTTAACACTTCTTTCGAGGATATGACGGTTAATAGCTACCTCATCTGGGATTCCCGCACCAAAGAAGCTGCCGTTTTCGATACCGGCGCCAACTGCGACGATATGCTCGGCCTCATCGCCGCCGAGAAACTCCGCGTCAGCGCGATATTCCTTACCCATACCCACGACGACCACATCGCGGATCTTCCTAAACTCGTCGCCGCCACCGGCGCCACGGTCTGGACGAGCGAACTCGAAACCTCCGACTCCCCCGGCGCGCAGACATTTAAGGAGAACGCCCATTTCCACTTCGGCGAACTCTCCGTCAAAACTCTCCTCACCTTCGGCCACTCTCTCGGTATGACCTCCTACGTCGTCACTGGCCTTAGTTGGCCCCTCGCTATCGTAGGTGACTCCATCTTTTCCTGCTCCATGGGCGGCAGTCCCACGCACTTCCGCGAGCAATACGAGAACAACCGCACCAAGCTCATGACGCTTTATCGCGACACGGTCTTCGCCTGCGGCCACGGCCCGCTCACCACGCTCACTCAGGAGCGTCTTCATAATCCTTACTTCGCCCGCTAACGTCCCTTCTTTAAACCCCTAAACACATCCTTCTTCATGCCTGCTGAAAAAATCGCCTTCGTCGGAGTCGGTCGCATGGGCGCCAACATGGCCCGCCGTCTCAAAGAGTGTCAGTACACCGTGTCCGCCGTCTACGACGTCCACGCCCCCAGTGCCGCCGCCCTCGCCAGTGAGATCGGCGCCACCCACGCGACCTCCCTCGCCGCCGTTACCGCCGCCGCCGATGTGATTATCACCGTCGTCACTGACGACGCCTCGCAACTCGCCATCTTCAGCGAGTCCGGCGACTCGCTGCTTCTTGGAGCCAAGGGCAAGACCTTCATCAACTGCGCCACCCTCACACCCAAGATCCACGTAGAGGTCGAGCGCCGCGCCCGCACCGTCGGCGCCGTCAGCCTGGAGGGCTGTATGGCTTCGTCCATTCCCCAAGCCCGTAACGGAACGCTCTATCTGATGTGCGCCGGCGAGCGCGCCGCCTTCGATCGAGTCGAGCCCATTCTCAAAAATCTCAGCACCGCCCTTCGTTACATCGGCACCACCGGCCAAGCCGCCCAAGTAAAAGCCCTCGTCAACATGGTCATGAACATCAACACCGCCGGTCTTGCCGAGGGCCTCGGCCTCGGCGCCGCGCTCGGGCTCGATCTCACCATGCTGCGCGAAGTGTTTTCCCAGACGGGCGCTAATTCCCAGGTCCTCAAGACCGATGGCGAAGACATGCAAAACCGCGACCACTCCTGCTTCTTCTCCGGGGCTCACGCCGCCAAAGACTCGACCATCGCCTGGGTCCTCGGCGCCGAAGCCGGCCTTGCCATGCCGCTCGCCGGCGCCACCAAACAACAGTTCGACCGCATGGTCGCCCTCGGCCTCGGTGGTCTCGACAAGAGCGGCGTCGCCGAACTCACCTTTAAGGGTCGCCACGCCTGATATACCCACTTCTCCAAAAAACCTCCGCGCCTCGCCCATGCCCCAGATCGCCCACATCGCCAACCTCTGGTCCCTCGTTGGCCACCCCTCCCCGCTCAAGGAATGGTCTCTCGAGCGTAAAATCAAAGCCGTCGCCGCCGCCGGCTTTGATGGTATCACCACCGCCGTCACACCCGAGCACCGTCGCCTCGCCGAGAAACACGGTCTTCGCCACATCCTCGGTTTCATCTCCAGCGACGAACCCGCCGAGTTCGAGAAATTGATCCGCGCGCAAAAAGAATCCGGCGCTGTCCAGATCAACGTTCAGATGGACAACCACGACACGCCGCCCGCCGTCGCAGCAAAACACTGGCTTCAGCTTGAACGCGCGGCCGAAAAGGTCGGCGGGGTTGTCTGCTCGCTTGAGATTCATCGCGACTGCTGCACCGAGACGCCCGAGAAAACCTACGAGATCGCCGAGCGCTACCACCGCGCTACGGGCCGCTTGATCAAGATGAACTTCGACTTCTCGCACTTGGCGATCGTCAAGCACCTCGGGCCCGACAACTACATCACCCGCCTCCTCGATCATCCCGAGCTCGTCCAAAACAGCGAGCAGGTCCACTTCCGCCCTTTCAACGGTCACCACTGCCAAGTCCCCGTCACCCACAAGGGCGCGCTTACGCCGGAGGTGAAAAGCTACTTGGTCTTCGTCGAAGCCCTCATGCGTCTCTGGAAGAAGGCTCCGCACAATAAGAACAAGACCATGTTTGCCTGCCCCGAGATGGGACCTTACTGGCCCGGCGGCGGTGGCTACAACATCACCGGCCTCCCGCCTGCTTGGCCCGATGCCGCGGTCTTGCGCGGCGAACTCCAAAAGGCCTGGAAGCGCGCCTAACTCAGCCGACCGGCTCATCCTCCCACCCCGTCCCCCTTGGACGGGGTCTTTTTTAATCCACCTCCCGCCGTCGCTGCCTCACACGCCGTTTGCTAAAACGTCCGACCCGAAGCCATGACCGTCTCCTCCGCGCCGCACGACCCTTACGCTGCCCTGCGCGTGCCCAACTACCGAGCCTATCTCATCGGGAGCTTTCTCGCTTTGCTCGGTCGTCAAGCCGTCGGCGTCGCCGTCACGTGGGAGATCTACCAATGGACGCACTCCGCGACTGCCCTCGGCCTCGTTGGTTTGGTCAATATGCTCCCTTTGCTCGCGCTGTCGTTACCCGCCGGCGCGCTGGCCGATCGCTACGACCGCCGACGCATCATCGCCCTCGGTACGGGCGTCTCCGCGCTTCTGGGCACTGCCCTAGCCTTGTTGTCCTATTTTCATAGCAGCGTGCCCGACCTCGCCCCGCTGCGCTGGGTCAACGGCGTGCTCCGCTCCACCGCCCTGCTCTTCGAGCGCCACGCTGATCCCGCGTCGCTCCACTTTAGCGATCCTGCGCTCCCGCTGGTTTTTCTCCTGCTCCTAGCTATGGCGACTGTGCGCATATTGATCTGGCCCGCGCGTAGCAGCTTGCCGCCGCTGTTGTTGCCGAGCGCGCACTTAAGTAACGCCGTCACGTGGAGCTCCAGTACCTTTGAGATCGCCACCATGGTCGGCCCCGCCATCGGTGGCTTCCTCATCGCCTTCGGTGGGTTTCACTCGGTGTACGGCATCGCCGTAGTCCTCGAGCTCGTATTTTTAGTACTGCTTCGTCGTGTGCAGTATTTCACGCCGCCCAAACCGGCCCAAGGTCATCGCACGTGGCGCGACATGCTGGGCGGCGCCGACTTCATCTGGCGCCGGCCCGTGATCCTCGGCGCGAGCACACTCGATCTTTTTGCCGTGTTGCTCGGTGGCGCGACGGCGTTGTTGCCGATCTACGCGGCCGACATCCTCCATGTCGGTCCCATCGGCCTTGGCTGGTTGCGCGCAGCTCCCTCGATCGGGGCCTTTGGTATGGCCATGTGGCTCGCCCACCGTGCGCCCCTCCAGCATCCCGGTCGTGCGCTTTTGTGGACGGTCGCGGGCTTCGGCGCGTCGATTGTGGTCTTTGGTTTCTCTACGTGGTTCTGGCTTTCGCTCGTCGCATTGTTCTTCACCGGTGTGTTCGACAATATCAGCGTCGTCGTACGCCAGTCCTTGGTGCAACTCCTCACGCCCGACTCACTCCGCGGCCGCGTGACAGCGGTGAACCAGATTTTCATCGGCTCCTCGAATGAACTCGGCGCCCTCCGGGCCGGCCTCATGGCGGCCGTCATGGGCCCCGTGGCCGCCGTGATCTGGGGTGGACTCGGGACGATCGCCGTCGCGGCGATGGTGGCCAAGCAAGTCCCCGCCCTCCGCCGCCTCCCCGCGCTCCACACCCTCAAGCCCGAAGACTGAGACATTTCACCTGAAAGCGGGCTCGACCACTAGCGGCGCCGGGTACTTCGTGATTATACCTCTATCTCATCTCAGCTCACTCAATTGACAGGCTGAGGCGGTTTGAACACTTTTAAGTCATGACTACAATTCAAATGCGCGATCGTATCGAAAGTAATTTAAAGAAAAAAGCGACGAAGTCTTGAAATGCCTAGGATTAGACGCTGGATCCTTTGTCTCCATGGCCCTCACCCAACTCGTCAATCATCGCGCTCAGCAGTTTGCTGTTACCGATTCAGACGCGAGCTATTTTGCCTCAGAATACGGGATCACACCCACCCAAAGTGCCAAAGCTGGCATAGTCTTGCGCCGTGAAACGACGCGCGCTCGTCGCCAGGGTAAGTTGCGCGAAGTTAAATCGCTCTCCGATCTCGCCCCGTGAGACTGCTGGCGAGGCCACGCTTCCTCACCAGCATACCGGCGCACCGTCGCGTCGAAGTGTTAGCCACTATGAGCGCAGCCGCGACCGCTTACGGACAACCTCACTTACACGACGGAGTTGGACTTAGGCGAATCCCACCCTTCAAGGAATGTCGCTGCGGTTTGGACCTACGACTTATTTTCCAGCGGGAACGCGACGCCCTCGTGTTTCATCGCTGCGGAACGCATGATGTATTGACCTCCTCCCGGCCCTGAAGGGCCGGGCTTCCCTTAAGCCGCCCGCCTGCGCAGCAGGCGGGCGCGTTGAGGGGTGGTTCCCGTTTGACCAGAGCCTGAAGCTCCTCCACGGACAGTGGCGGCAAGTCCTGCCGACATTATATTCTGAGCGGCGATCACATCAGCATGGGCAAAGTGAGCGCATTTAACGCAGCGGAAAACGGCCCGGGAGGGGCGGTTTTCCGGGCTGATATGCCCGCAGGACGGGCAGGTCTGGGATGTATAGGCCGGGTTCACCCGCCGCACTTCCCCGCCAAGCCAACGAGCTTTGTATTCAAATTGGCGGAGGGTTTCTGCATGGCCCTGTTCAAGCAGCGAGCGGTTGAGGCCGCGCTTGGCGGCGACGTTCCGACCGGGGGCATCGACCGTGCCTTGGGCCGAACGCGTCATATGACGTAGCGCCAAGTCCTCCGCGCCGATCAGGCTGTGGTTTTTAGCCAGAGTCGTCGTGAGTTTATGGCGGGCATCGGAAACGCGGTGGCCAATCTTGCGGCGATTAACCAGCAGCCTGCGCTTGGCCTTGGCGTGCCGCTTCGATCCGGGCACAGAGCGGCTGACTCGGCGGGCAAGTTTAGCCACTTGCTTTGTTTCGGCGTCGGTGGCCACCGGCAGCCGGATGAGCCGGCCATCGGAAACGGCGATACTTTCCTCCACGCCTACATCCAGGCCAATCGGCGAGCCTAGGTGCACAACTAGGGGTTTTTGCTCACCCTCGCAAAGGATAGCTACCTGCCAGCGTAGGCCATCGGGGCGCACGGTTGCGCTTTTGATCGTGCCCATGACCTTGCGCGAAAAGCGCATCTTCACCCAGCCTAGCTTGGGTAGCCAGAGGGCCCGACCATTGATCTCTACCCCTTGCGGCCAACGCAGGCCCGGACTACTGCGGTGCTTGGCCTTGAGGGCCGGATAGGCGGCCTTCTTTTCAAAAAAAGCGCTGGAAGGCTTTTTCTAAGTCCATGAGCGTTTGCTGCAGCGGCTGGCTTGGAACCTCGCCCAGCCATGGAAACATCGCCTTCATCGCGGGCAGTTGCGCGGCTTGATCAGGGTAATTAATCCGCACTCGGCCCTCGCTCGCTTGGTACGCATCGCTGCGCTGCGCGAGCATCCAGTTCCAAAAGGAAACGCAAGGAGGGAACCCAGGCCCGCAGCGCGGCGTCCTGAGCCTCTAGTCGGCTCGAGGGCGAAACGAAAGGCTTTGAGGATCGTCGCCATTGATTACGCGGCGTCGAAATTATTTCGTAAGCGACTCGTAAAGGCTGAAGTGAAGTTTTTTCGCTCGAGCTCAAAAATCTAGGAGGGCGGCGCTTCATCCCGGCCCTAAAGGGAAAGGGCCGGGTTTTCGCGCCGTCCACTGAGATAAAGTTAGGAAATTTCTAACGATTAACTAGAAAGGAGACGAGGGAGGCCTTAGCGCTCTTGGCACCTCGGGTAAGTGTGGTCGGTGCACCTGCACAAAAACTTGTAATTTAGCAGGCCGGAATTGAGAGGAGATGCGGGGAGAATCCAAAACGTTCAGCTGGCCCCTTTCTGTCGATGCAAGTCAGGGTTCGAGAATTGTGTAGCTTCCGGGCAGGGCGATTTCCACCGCATCGACAATCCGCTCCGCCATTATGCGGATGATCGGCCACCGGTTAGTCGGCAGTTCAACCAAGGCGATTTCACGACCGGTGAGCTTTTTGCTGATAGCGCAAATTTTTATCCGCGAGGATTAGCACATCGAACCGGCCGTCGATTCGGGAAATTAGCTCGCCGTTTTGTACGCCGGTCCAGCCTTCAAGCTGCACCGTCGTAACCTCGTGAACGGCAAAGAACTGACGCAGCGGCCATGGCACGTTCTCGTCGAGGATAATGGTCACGACTTACAAAGCAGCTTGAGGAATTCCTCCGCGTCTTCTCGACGCACGGAGGGGAAAAATTCCAAAAATTGGTTAACGTCGAAACCGTCGTTCAGATAGTCGAGTAACGTTTGGGCGGGAACGCGCGTGCCTCGAAAGACAAGAGTTCCGCCGAGCACCTCGGGGGTCGACGAGACGGGACTGTAATCGAGTGTGACCATGACGGAAGAATCTTAGCCGGCGTAGGGTTGAGCGCAAGTCTTCACGGCTTGCTTAGGATGTCAGCACACATTCTCCGAGAAGTTTCGCACCGGTCCATGGGGCGTACGAACAGAATTTTGGATGGGGCTGAGCCCTACCATTAATAATTAGTTTAGGTTAAACGGAACGGATCCGACAATGAGCACATTCAACGATTTAGTCCTGCCAGCGGAAAGGGATAGAGAGTGAACACAGAAATTGGGCCGTGAGGTAAGCTCTGCTATGAATCCCATGATCACAGGCCAATCGGTTTTTACCGAAGAAGGCCGCGAAAATGCCAGGCGTTGGAGCAACACCGATTTCGCCTCAGGGCTACCCACCACGTTGAGTGTCCAACCCGGAGGGAGCTCTGCGCGTAATTCGGTTATTTTTTTGGGCGAAAGGCTTATATTTTGGATCGAATTTATCTCAATGGACGGCGCGAAAACCCGGCCCTTTAGGGCCGGGATGAAGCGCCGCCCACTGAGATAAAGTCTTTCTTAAAAAAACCGACGGTAAGGACCTTCGCTCTAAGGTGGGGCGCGACCGCCGGACGCGCCGTGAACTTGAGGCCATCCCTGGCCTAGGCCCACGCCCAGTTAGTCTAGCAAACCCATCTCACGCCCGATCATTGGCAGGTCAGCTCCGGGGTTTGCACTGTCCTCTGGCTTTTTGTGGGTAGGGCTCGCGCGTAAAGGGGATTGAGGCGGCGGTACTTTGGGGTTTGGCTTCGTCCACTACCCCTATGTCCCTTATTAATCGTCGAGATTTTATCGGCACGGCGGTGACTGGCGCGAGTGCGCTGGGTCTCGCAGGCGCCAGCTTCGCCCCTACCCGTGTGGTCGCGGCATCGTCTGCATCCGCGTTGCCAGCGATGCGCATGAAGGCAGGTCATCAACATGACCACACGCCCACGACGTTGCGCGCGCTCGCGGCCTTTGGCGTGAAGAACATCTGCAGCGGTAAAGTCGGGCGCGGGCTAGGCGATGGCTGGAGCGTCGATGACCTGAAGCGACTGCGGCAGCACGTGGAGTCTTTTGGCATCGCGCTAGACTGTGTGCCCCTGCCTTTAAGCGCGGCCTACATCACTGAAGGCGAGCATCCCGAAGTCCTTCTCGATAAAAATCCCGAGCGCGACCGCACGCTGGAGCTGCTCGGCCAGATGATCCGCAACTGCGGCGCGGCCGGCATCCCAATGGTGAAATACAACCTCACCTTCATCGGCGTGGTGCGGACTGGCACCAAGGTGGGCCGCGGCGGGGCGACGTTAAAATCTTTTGATTACAGCCAATTGAAACCCGGCGCGGAGATGACACCAGCGGGGCGGATCACCGAGGAGATCTATTGGGACCGTATCGGTACGTTCCTCAAAAAGATCGTGCCCATCGCGGAGGAAGCGAAGGTCAAAATTGCGTGTCACCCCCAAGACCCCGGGATGCCGCCAGAGACGGGTTGGCGCGGCGTCAACACCGTGCTCGGTACGCCGGCGGGCTTGGTGAAGTTTGTCGAGATGCAGTCGAGCGCGTATCATGGGCTCAACTTCTGCCAAGGCACGGTGGCCGAGATGTTGCCCAAGCCCAACGAACAGATCTACGACGTAATTCGGGACTTCGGCCGACGCGGGAAGATCTTCAACGTGCACTTTCGCAACATCCGAGGAGGTTATTTGAATTTCGATGAGACGATGCCCGACGATGGCGATGTGGATATGCCGAAGGCCTTGAGAGTTTATCAGGAGTTTGGTTACGACGGCATGGTGATGCCAGACCATGTGCCCCACATCGAAGGCGACACGGGCGGACACAAAGCCTTCGCCTTCTGCCACGGCTACATCCAAGCCCTTCTCCAACAACTCCGCGCCGAAGGGTCGACGCACACTTAACACAAAGGCTTCTGCAACCCTCATGACCGGCCGATCCAAGCTTCCTACACCCCGCCCCATCCATGACGGCGTAACCGTCGGCCACGCGCACTTGAAGGTAGCGGACCTCGAACGGGCGCTATCGTTTTACCGCGATGTGCTGGGTTTCACTGTGATGCAACGCATGGGCACGCAAGCGGCCTTTCTCTCGGCCGGTGGTTACCATCATCACCTAGGGCTCAATACCTGGGAAAGCGCAGGCGGATTACCGCCAGCGCGTGGGACTACGGGGCTTTTCCACGTTGCCTTTCTCTATCCCACGCGCGCCGCACTCGCGGATGCGTTGCGCAGGTTGATCGCGGCCAAGGCACCTCTTGATGGCGCGGCCGACCATGGCGTGAGTGAGGCGCTCTATTTACGCGACCCCGATGGCAACGGCGTCGAACTGTATTGGGATCGAGCTGAGGACCAATGGCCGCGCCTAGCTGACGGCACGCTCGCGATGTTCACCCAGGCCCTGGACCTTGAGGCGCTGCTCCACGTGAACTGAGGTCAGACGAGCGAGCGATCACCGTTACGAGGCAGACTCCAGTCGGAGCACTGCCCCGTAACATTGGGAACGACGGAAACAAATCAGAAGTTACCGCGGATACCGAAATTCAGCTGGGTCGCAAAAATATCAGAACGGATGTTCAGGTGGTTCTGAACATAGAAGGTCGTGCGGTCGTCGAAGACATTGTTCACGTTAAACATGAGGGAATAAGTCTTACTGACAGGATAACGAACCGCCAGATCGATGGTGTTCCAAGATTTCTGCATCACGTCCAAGTTGGCTTGGGAATACTGGTAGGCTTTACTGCGCTGGTTGTATTTAACGAAGACCATGGCGCCGTTACTCCAGTTGTAAGAGACACCGGCGTTGAAGGTCTGCGGCACCCAGTTCTGGAAGCGACGCGTAGATTGGGTCTTGCCAGGATAAACGGATTCACCGCCACCGTTAGGGAACACGCCGATTTGCTCGGTCCACATATAGGTGTAGTTAGCAAACCAACCGAAGTTACCTAGCCATTTATAGTCCCGAGCGATCTGCATCAGGCCCGTGAAGGGCTGCGAAGCAGAGAGCTCGACTCCCTTGAAGCGACCTTCCCCCATATTGTAGGCGGTAGTCTGGCGAAACCCGGCGTATTTACCATCGTAACCGTTATCCGCTCCGCTGGGCACGGTGATGGTATAGTTGGAGATGTAGTTGCGGATCTTCTTTTGAAACACATCTGCAGTGAGCGTGAGTGAGTTCTTAGCGTAGTACTCCAGCATGACGTCGCCGTTGTAAGCGAACTGCGGTTTGAGCCCAATGTTGTTCACGTTGATCGTGCCCGGGGTTACGGTCTCATTCAGATCGAACTGCGGGAGCAACTGAGGCAAATCGGGACGACCGATACCCATGTGCCAACTGCCCTTAAGAACAAGACTAGGTGTGATCTGATACTTCAGCTGCAAGTTACCCAATGGGGTCGAGTAGGAATTGGAATTCGTGAAACGACGCTTGTATTGGATCTTAGTCGCATCGAGCACCGAGGCACCCGCCGCGATAGCGTCGGCATAGGCCTTGCGATCGGTGAGTTTACCCTCACCATCATCTTGAGTCCACTCGTTGCGGATACCGGTAGTAATGGTGAATTTCTTCGCAAAGGTCGCACTACCCATGATGTAGGCGCCAGTGATGCGTTCGTGCTCATAATTCCGGTTGGCTTCATTGTTCACAAAGGCCGTCACGTTTTCCGTAAAATATTGCGGATTGGCCAAGTAGAACTTGGTAACAGCAAAGGGACTGATCCAAGGGAACTTTGGCATGCCCCACTTGGCGTTTTCTCCACCTTGGGAATCGGCACTGGCGAGAAATTGCCCGAAGGGCGAAGGATTGGTGGGGCCGGTGTAATTCCACTGATGGCGGGGGTTATCGTTACGGCGCCATTCATCGTGACTGATCATGCCTGTCTTAATCCAGAAAGGGAAAGCGCCGGAATTGAACTGACGCTTAATATCGAACTTATAGCCGAGCCACTCGTCTTGACCGGCCCGCGCGACACTGTTCAGCACCATAGCCGTGCCGTTGCTTAGATCATACATGTCTTTGCCGGCGGTCTGCTTGATCGAAGGAGCGGCAGAATCAGGGCTACCCGTGAGGCTGAAGCCGATGTTGGGGATCGTGATTTGGATACCAGAGAATTGACCAGTTTCTGTGCCGGCGGTGCCGGGAGGAGAAGCGATATCGTAGTAGTGATTGGTCGACTTGGTCGTATAGATATCGTAATCGATAGTGGTCGGCCCGAGGATCGTCTTACCCCCAAGATCAAACATGGTCGTGTAACCGTACTTGTTATTAAAGTCGCCGTTCACGACGGCGGTGTTATTCGCAGCTTGAGGAGCGAAGGTGTTGATCACGGAGCTGGTCGAAGCGTCACGGGTGTTGGCGTTGAGCTTATACCAGTTGGTGCGGTTGTAGAGCTGGCTGTTGGAAAAAGAATTATTGAGATGAAGCGTTGTCGAGTCGTTGAGCTTGTAGTAAAAATTGATTGAAGCGCCTTTGCGGTGCGTGCGAGAAGGCTGGTATTGATAATAATAAGAGCCGATGTGCGCGTAGCCGGGATTATCAGCGCCGAGACTTTGCGTCCCGTTGGTAAGATCCTTGTTGGTGCGTTGATATCCAAAACTAATCGCATCAAAATCATTGAACGTCATCACGACACCCACGTTGTCCTTGCCACCAAATAGGCTGAATTTGTCGGAATAAAAAAAGGTGCCACCTGGCTTGAGCTTCACGGAGGAACCATCGTTGTTGACGCCACCGTTGGTCTTGAGGCTGAGACCATCGCCTGGCAGACCGTAAGTGGTGGTGTTGAACATCAAGTCGAACTGGACCACACGCTCCTTGCGGGTGAGTGGATTCTTGGTGATGAGATTGATCTGGCCGCCGACAGCTTGACCTTCCATGTCCGAGGTGGGCGCCTTGCTTACCTCCACCATTTCAAAATTTTGGATCATAGTCTGATCGAGATCGAAGGTGCGACCGTTGCCACCGCTATTGGAACTGGCCAAATTCAAACCATCCTGGGTCACTAAATTCATCGAGGCGGGGACACCGCGTAGACGCACCGAGCGTGCGTCCTGACCCGAGTAATCAACGTAGAGGCCCGGAGCGTTTTTTAGAAATTCACCTAAGTTACCGCTGTTCTGAGCGGGAAACGTATCAGTGCTGAGTACCGCTTTGATGCCGACCTGCTGGCGCTGGGCTTGGGTCGCCATGGAGATACCTTCACGCACCCCGGAAACGGTGACGGCATCCATGCGGTAGACTTCATTTTCTAAGGCAAAAGAGGCACTCTCGACGCTGCCGGCGGCCACCTGGATGATTTGTTTTTCGGTGGTCAAACCGTTGTAGCTAACCTCGATTTCGTGTTTACCAGGAGCAACGGAGAGCAGGTTGAAGCGCCCATCACGTTGGGAGGAGGTTTCCGCGAGGACGCCATCGATGCGAATCTGCGCGCCAGAAAGATAAGAACCCGTCCGCTTGTTAATAACCGTGCCACGGATGACACCCGTGGCGCTTTGGGTTTGTTGCGGGGCGTTAACACCGGATTCAAGTCGCACATCGGCGGCTTGCGTGGCAGGGTTGATGATCAAAGCGATCAACGAACCGATCAGGGTAGTCGGGGATATTTTTTTCATAGCAGTTGAGGTTTCACGTGAAGCTCGAGGATCTTTGCTGGTGGGGTTGGGATGTTCGGAGTCGGAAATACGAGAAATCATGAGGGCGCCGGTCTTGGCGTCTTCCGTCACTTTAAGAGAGGTTTTACTCAACATGCGCTCGAGCGCCTCGCGCGGACGAAGCACGCCTTGGACCCCTTGAGTGCGGACCCCGCGGACTTGTTCGACAACATAGACGACCGCGCTAGCGGATTGGCGGGAGAAAGCTACCAGTGCCTCGCTGGCATCGGCCGATGGGATCTGAAACGTACATGGCTCGTGGGCGTCACGTTGGACGACCGCAGTCGCGGCGGCCGGAGCGGCGGACGATGTGGCGGCGCGGGCCGTCCCCGCCATGAGCAGTGTGAGCAGGCAGGACGTATAAACCGGCTTGGAGAGTAGCATGGGGGCGGGAACGATCGTGAAGGGCGCAACCGCAGATGCCCGATGTAAATCGGCACAGGAAGTACTACGGTTGGGTGGAGTCGCGAGGGGTATCACGAAAGGGGGCTTAACGGTAAGTCGCTGCAACCCTGAGTTTCCGTTACGTGAATTTTTATTAAATAATATCGAACCCGTCACCGCCATGCTTGCCATGGCGATAGGGGGAAGACTTGCTCGCCGTGTTCCCCTACCCCGGAGATGCCCCCCTACGATTCGGAGACGACGGCTTGGTTTACCAAGGAAGTGCAGCCCCACGAGAGTGTGTTGCGTAGTTACCTCATCGGTATCGCCCGACCCAGCGATGTGGACGATCTGGTCCAAGAGAGTTACATGCGGTTGCTCCGCTTGCGCCAGCAAGGCCAAGTACGCTCCCCCCGCGGGTTGCTCTTCACCATGGCGCGTAATGCGGCCCATGATCTCTTCCGGCGCCGCGGCACGGCCGCACTTTCTGCGGTAACGGAAATGGAATTCGAGAACGTCTTAGATGATAAGCCCGACTCTGCCGAAGTCGTGAGCCGCTGGCAGGAAATTGAAGTACTAGCGGACGCGATCGAGGCGCTGCCGGAACGCTGCCGCGCCGTGTTTATCCTCCGCCAAATCGAAAATCTTTCCCAACGTGAGATCGCGCAGCGACTCGGCATCGCGGAGCATACGGTAGAATCTCAACTCACCAAAGGCCTGCGCCGCTGCGAAGCCTTCTTCGCGGCCCGAGGCATCCTGCCCCAAGGGGAAAAACGATGAGCACCAACGACGCCATCTCCGGCCAACCCGAGCTCGAGGCCATTCGCGACCAAGCCGCCGAATGGGTAGTGCGCGAAGATCGCGGCCTTTCGCCGGTCGAGCAGCGTGCGTTTCAATCGTGGCTGAAATCAGATCCTCGACACACAACCGCGTACGGCCAATCGACGGCCTCCTGGCGCCACTTCCACTCCCTGAGTGCGGCCCTGAGAAACCCCGCCCAAGAACCGCAGCCTCTCTTGAGCCGCTGGCCCGTACTCGCCGGCCTAGCCGCCGCGGTGTTGATCTGCGGGTTGATCATTTACCAACGCTCCAGCCCAAAATTGGAAACGAGCCCCCTCGTCTCCAACCTCTCCGTACCGCTACCCATCACCCGCCGCCTCGCCGACGGGAGCATCGCCCGACTCAAAGCTGATGCTGAGATCGAAGAAATTTACACGCCCCAGGAACGCCGCGTCCGACTGGTACGTGGCGAAGCCTTCTTCACGGTTGAAAAAGACAAAGCCCGCCCCTTCTACGTCGAAGCCGGCAACACCACGGTACGTGCCGTCGGCACCGCCTTCTCCGTCCGCCTCCAACCGCACGAGGTAAATATCTTGGTAACGGAAGGTACAGTCCAGGTCACGCCGCCTCAACCCACAGTGGGAGCCGAGATGCACATGGCGGCCACGCCAGCCCGAGTTGAAGCCGGCCATCGCGCAATCGTCGCGTCCTCGCCACGGGAGAAAGTCCCCGAGGTACTCGTGAGCCCCGTCACCACCGCAGAGATCGTGAATTCCTTAGCGTGGAACGTACCCATGCTCGAGTTGGCCGGATCAACGCTGGGTGACCTAGCGACCGCCTTCACCCAACAATCGGGTCAGAAAATTGAGATCACAGATCCCCTTCTGCGCGCAGTGCGCATCGGCGGACGATTCCCCAATCAAGACGTCGAAGGTTTCGTGCGCGTTATGGAAGAAATCTACAACGTGCAATCGGAGCGCCGCGCAGACGGCACCCTCGTTCTAAGTAAAAAACTCTGAGTTTTGGGCAAAGGCTTCGCTGTGATCAGGCGAGAGTCATGCTTAAAACCAGAGGTCTTTAGTCTGAATCCTCAAGCCCGCGGCTCTAGGGCTACGGGGTTGCTGAGGGTGCCGCCCTACTCGTCGCCAAACCCCGTCACGTTTTCTTTGTCGTGGGTTTTTTGCTGCGAAACGGCATAAAGGCCCCAGGTCGCATCTCACTCATCGCCCGTGACTACGACCCGCATTTTGAACAAGTAATTTCACACTACTGCTTCGAGGGCGAATCCTTCGCCCACCGCCTATTTCGATTAATGCTCCAGATAGCCAATAAAGGATTTTTGCAGAAAGAGCCTAATCTAATTTTTCCGCGCTATGTAGCCGAGGGCTCTGTGGAACGCTATATAGCCTAAAATAGTCTCACTTGCGTGAGAATCCCTAGGAAAGTTTGGAGGCGCGGGCCGGAATTGAACCGGCGCATAGAGCTTTTGCAGAGCTCGGCCTTACCACTTGGCTACCGCGCCAAACTTAGAGCAAAGTGAACGTTGCATAGAAATTTATCGTCCCGCAAGGCTCGAAATTAAATCTCTGTATCCCTGCGCTTGCGGCCGGCCCAACTTCACCGCAAACAAAACCCTACACGCATGCCTACCACCGTTTTTACTATCGCCAACCAGAAGGGGGGCGTCGGCAAGACCACTACCGCCGTCAACCTTGCCGCCGCCCTCGCTGAGAAAAAAATCCGCACCTTATTGATCGACCTAGATCCTCAGGCCAATGCCACAAGCGCCATCGGCGTCGAGAAACAGGAAGGCCGTAGTCTCTATGGTCCCCTCCGCGGTGAAGGACAGGCCTTGGACATGGTCACGCCAACATCATACGAGTACCTCTCTTTGATTCCCAGCGAAGAGGACTTGGCCGCAGCCGAGATCGAACTCGCCTCGACCGAGAACTACTTGCTCCGACTCAAAACAGTCCTGGCTCCGATCCGAGCTAGCGAAAAATTTCGCGCCATCATCATCGATTGTCCACCCGCACTCGGAATGCTCTCGATGAATAGCCTCGCCGCCGCCGACTTTTTGTTGATCGCGCTTCAATGCGAGTACCTCGCGCTAGAAGGCCTCGGCCAAATCCTCCGCAATGTCGACCGCCTCAAGGCCGCTCACGTCAACGATGACCTACAACTCGGCGGTGTCGTCATGACGATGTTCGACCTGCGCACCAATCTCTCGCGTCAAGTCGTCGATGAAGTAAAAAACCATCTGCCGGACAAAGTTTTCGCCAGTGTGATCCCGCGCACAATCCGTCTCAGCGAAGCGCCGAGCTTCGGTAAAACGATCTTTGCATACGATCCCTCCAGCCCAGGGGCGTCGGCTTATAAGAACCTCGCCATCGAAGTCATTGAACGTTTCAGCCTAAAGTCCTAAAACTCTGCCCGCTCTCGCCTGCGCGGCGGGGATTTATATTCAATAAATCCGCCTCGCCGGTACTGACTAAAATCATCCCGTGTTTCCCGCCTTCGCCAAATACCGCCAATCCTTCCTGATCGGCCTGCAAAGCAATCTGGTTTACCGCATGAATTTCGCCGTGCGGGGCTTCTTTTCGCTGTTTCACCTCGCCGTCGTATTCATTCTTTGGGGCGCGGCCTACAGCCATAACGAGAGCATCGGCGGATTTAGTTTTGGCCAGACGCTGACGTATTTCCTGGTGATGCTCGTGATGCAGTTTTTTGTCGGCGCCTTCAACGAAGACTATCAGATCAGCGAGGAAATCCGTAGCGGTCTGATTAACCAATTCATCCTAAAACCGATCAATTATTTCAGCTATAGGTTCAGCATTTTCCTGGCCGCGCGCTTAGTGACAGGTGCATTGATTTTGATCCCATTACTGGTCGCCGTCCCTTTACTTAAAGACTACCTCACGCTCCCCTCCGAGGCTTGGCGCTATCTAGTGCTCGCACCGGCGATGATGCTTTCAGCGCTCATTCAATTTAGTATCGCATACTGTTTTGGCTTGTTGACGTTTTGGTTTCTGGAAATCCAAGGCTTCGTCATTCTCTCGATGGCGATTGAATCATTGTTGGGGGGACAGATGTTTCCACTCGATTTGTTACCAGCTTGGATCTTTCACGCCGCAAAATTTCTACCGTTTTATTATCAGACGTATTTTCCTACGGCGATTCTCACAGGACGAATCGAGTTCGCGGCCACCATTCAAGGCTTCGGCATTCAACTGCTCTGGGTACTCGTATTGCTGGCCGTGAACCAACTCCTCTGGACACGCGGTCTGCGTCGCCACACCGCCGTCGGCGGCTGATCTTGCCATGACTAAATATTTTCAAATCTGGCTCGCGAGCGCTCGCTACTCGATCACGCGGACCCTCATGTTTCGGTTCGATTTCTTTCTCTGGGCACTGGTCGAGTTATTCTGGATGGGCGTCAACTTACTGCTGATTTCAGTCATTTACGAACACACCGATTCGATCGCCGGTTGGAGCAAGTACGAGATGTTGCTCCTCGTCGGAACCTCCCTGCTGGTGCAACGTTTCTTGATGGGCTTTTTCTGGAGTAGTCTCTTTGAAATGGGCCGCAATATTAAGAGCGGAGCCTTCGACTTCTTTTTGGCCCAACCGGGCAACATTTTGTTCATGGCTTCGACGCGAAAGCTCGACCTCGACGGTCTCTGCAACTCTCTGGTTGCTATGGGAGTAGTCGCATATGCAGCGCACCGACTCAACCTTCATCCGAGCGCGCTCGATCTATTGCTTTATGCTGTGATGATCCTTTGCGGTTTGATCATCCATTACAGTATGCTCGTGATGACCATCTCCCTCGCATTCTGGATCACGAGCGCACAAGGCATCGAGGGCAGCTACTTCACGCTCGCGGAATTCTCCCGACTCCCACGCGAAGCATTTAAGGGCATCGCAAGTGTGCTATTTGTTTGGCTGCTGCCGGTCGTCGTCGTGAGCAACGCCCCGGCGCAAATTCTCCTCCACGGTTTTCAACCCGTCTGGGTGCTCGCCTTGGTCGCCGCGACCTTCGCTTGGTTTGGCACCGCCGTTTTCGTCTTTCACCGAGGACTACGCCGCTACGCCAGCGCGAGCTCCTGAAGTCATGAGCTCGCCCCTCGCCTCACTTCAGCTACGTCTGGGCTACACATTTAGTGATCCCACATTGCTGCAACGCGCCCTCACGCATCCGTCATTTTTACAGGAAAATCCGCACGTTCCAGCCAACAACCAGCGCCTAGAATTTCTCGGCGACGCGGTGTTGCAGCTCGTGCTCACCGAGGCTCTTTTTCAACGCTACCCCAACGACCGCGAAGGCGAGCTCAGCCGTCGCCGCGCCGCTCTCGCTAAAGGTACATTCCTGGCGCAACTCGCGCGCGATCTGGGTCTCGATGCATGCCTCAACGTGGGCTCTAGTGAGGAAGCCACCGGCGGCCGGGAGCGCGCTTCTAATCTGGCGGACGCCTGCGAAGCACTATTTGGCGCAGTGTTTATCGATAGCGACTGGCTTACCACACGCAGCGTAATGCTCGGCCTTATTGGTGACATCGACGCGCGCCTTAATGTTGTCGGAGATCTCCACAATCCCAAGGGCCGCCTCCAAGAACTGGTGCAACCCGTACACGGTAACCACGCCGTGCGCTACGAAGTTATTCGCACTGAAGGTGGCGATCACGAGCGGCGTTACTTTATAGAAGTATATTTACGCGACCAAGCCCTCGGTCAGGGTAGCGGTAGCTCTAAAAAAACAGCCGAGGAAGCCGCCGCCCGCGCAGCACTCACCGCGCTGGACGGCAAACTCCCCGTCTAAAAAACCGTTGGGCTCCCTCGGTTGATTTGCGATTGCCCATTTTTTCGTTTCTCACTTTTCGTCCATGTCGGAATCTTCCTCTACGCGCCACAAGCTCACTGGTATTTGCCCAGTCGCTCGCGGCGCCGTGCTCGCCGCGCTCGTCCGTGCGCATCCGAGCACCGTCTGGCTCGTCATCGCCGACGAACTCAAAATCGCCGAACAACTCGCAGAGGATGTCGCCTTTTTCCATGCCGCGACACCTAAAGCCGGCGCACTCCAAGTCCTGATTTTCCCGGAGTCACAACCCGACAGTCGCGATATGCGTGAAGCGTTCGCCGCCTCCAGCGACCGCCTCACTGTTTTATCTAAACTACGTGGGCTCCGCACGCCTTCAGGCGCGGCCCTCGCCTCGCTCCAAGCCGGACTTATTGTGGTCTCAACGCCGGCCGCGCTGCTCCAGTCCGTGCCAGCGCTCGAAGCGTTCGCGGCTCGCGAACTCACCCTAGTACGGGGCGAAGCGCTCTCATTTACCGGCTTGCTCGAGCAACTACGTGCGCTCGATTACGACTCCGAAGCCGTATGTGAAGCACCCGGCCACTACGCCATCCGCGGGGGCATCATCGATGTTTATCCTGTAACTGCTACGCAGCCGTACCGCCTCGATTTTTTCGGCGACGAGCTGGAGGAAATCCGTTCCTTCGATCCCGTCACGCAGCGCTCCGGAGAGAAAATCGAAAGAATCACGCTCTCCGCTTCTCCTCGCATTAAGCTCGATCCCGCCAAGACTGGACTAGCCGATTATCTACCATCGTCCTCGAACCTAGCTTTGATTGAGCCAACCGCACTTGAAGCCTCCTTCAGCGGTTTTGCCCGCGAGGGCTTCGATGGCTTCACCCCGCTCGCCGCGCGTTGTTTTTTGCACTTCGGCCTTAGTGATCTAGACGAAGCCACTTCGTTACTCCCCGACACTGCCACTGAGCTCACCTGGGACACCGAGAGCCTTTCTCACCATCGCTCTTATCCTGACGATTCTCTCGTTGCGCAGGAGCGCCTACAAGTCGAGGCGGAGGCCCGCACACGTTTTCTTCATCAAATCGCCGCTTGGAAAAAAGAGGGTTATGGCCTCGTAATCGTCGCTTCCAAAGAAGGCGAGGAACAACGCATACGCGAAATCCTTGAGGACGATTCTTCGCTCAAAAAACTCAAACCGCTTTTCCTGCGCGGTGGGCTCAACGAAGGTTTTCGTCTCACGCATCACTCGCCGCTCGCCACTTCGCCACTGGCACCCGAAGCCCGAGGACTGCTCGTTGTAACTGAAACCGAAATTTTCGGCCGACAACGCGCTCGACGCGCATCAGGTCCGACTCGCGCCACGGCTCAACGCGCACAGATCGATCAACTCCTGGATTTTGCTGAACTCGTCGAAGGCGATTTCGTCGTTCACCTGCAACACGGCATCGCACTTTATCGCGGTCTTTCCAAACTCGATACAGCTCAAGGCGTGCGCGAAGTCATCACACTTGAATTTGATGATCACGTCACGTTGCACGTGCCCTTGCAGGAATCGCACCTGATCAGTCGCTACGTCGGTTTGAGCAAAACCAAACCCCAGCTCGGCCGTATCGGTTCGGGCCGCTGGGAAAAAGCCCGGCAAGCCGCTGAGCGTGCTACGATCGATCTGGCCGCAGAATTACTTCGTATCCACGCCGAACGCGAAGCTCAACCTGGTTTCGCCTGCCTGCCAGACACGACGTGGCAAAAAGAATTTGAGGGCTCCTTTCCGTACACGGAAACCCGCGACCAACTCCGCGCGATCACTGAGACTAAGGCCGACATGGAGCGCACACGCCCAATGGATCGACTCATCTGCGGAGACGTCGGTTTTGGTAAGACCGAGGTAGCTATCCGCGCTGCGTTTAAAGCCGTCCAAGGCGGCCGCCAAGTCGCACTACTAGTGCCAACCACCGTGCTCGCGCAACAGCATCTCAACACATTTAGGGAACGCATGGCCGGATATCCCATCGCGGTCGAAATGGTCAGTCGTTTCCGCACCAAGGCGGAGCAGAAAAAAATCCTCGAAGCCGCTGCCATCGGCCAAGTAGATATCCTGATCGGTACGCACCGTCTATTGCAGACCGATGTAAAGTTTCGCGAACTCGGTCTTGTCGTCATCGACGAGGAGCAACGCTTCGGTGTGAAACACAAGGAAGCCTTCAAGCGCATGCGCGCAACGGTCGATGTGCTTTCAATGAGCGCCACCCCGATCCCACGTACGCTTTACATGGCGCTCACCGGGGCACGCGACCTCAGCGTCATCGAAACTGCGCCGATCAATCGCCACCCGATCCAGACCATCGTCAAAACCTACGAGGAACAACTCGTCGTTGATGCAATCCGGCACGAAATTCGCCGCGGCGGCCAAGTGTTTTACCTGCACAATCGCATCATGACGATCGAGCTCGTCGCCGCGCGCCTACGCGAACTAATGCCCGATCTGACTATCGGCGTAGGTCACGGCCAGATGGACCCGGCCGACCTCGAGCACATCATGACCGATTTTGTGGCGATGAAGTACCATGTGCTTATTTGCACCACAATCATCGAGAGCGGCCTTGATATCCCTAACTGCAACACGATCATCATCGAAGGTGCGGATCGTTTCGGTCTGTCGCAACTTTATCAACTCCGCGGCCGCGTCGGGCGTTTTAAACACCAAGCCTACGCGTACCTACTGTTGCATAGACACACTAAGCTGCTCGACATCGCCCGCCAGCGCCTCTCCGCGATGCGCCAGCATAATCAACTTGGCGCGGGTTTCCGCATCGCGATGCGCGACCTCGAACTGCGCGGTGCGGGCAACCTTCTAGGTTCTGAACAAAGCGGCCACATTGTTGGAGTAGGCTTTGAACTTTACTGCCAATTGCTCCGCCAATCCGTCGCCCGCTTGAAAGGCGAAAAAACCGCCGCCGCGATCCGCGCCAGCGTAAAGCTCGATTTTGTCTTCGTCGGAGAAGGAACCCCTCGTGAGGCAAACGGCCGCGGCCGCCATGGCGACGGTTACACAGCGATCCGGGATGCCGAAGATGCAGCCAACGAAGGACCAGCGGTTGCGCGGATTCAGGCGCGAATTCCTTCTGGCTATGTGAGCGAGACGCGCCTGCGTATCGATTTTTACCGCCGACTCGCGCTCGCCGATACTTTGCCTGCCCTAAAACAGATCGAATCAGACCTTCGCGATCGTTTCGGCAAATTCAGTGAAGAAGTTCGCGCCTTGCTTTTGGTCACAGAGATTCGCATCCGCGCGGAACAAAAAGGCATTCTATCCGTCGAAACCGAGTCCAACCGCTTAAAGTGTCAGCGCCACAGCGGTCAGCGTGATGATTGGGTGATGCACGGCACCCGGTTTCCACGGTTGACCGCGCCGCAGCCGCTTCTACGTTTAAAAGAAGTCATTACATTTTTGAACAACCTGCCGACCCCATGACGCATCGTCGTAGTCTCACAATTTTAGGTTTTCTCTGTGCCAGCGCCCTCAAGGCCTTGGCCCAGAACGATGGGTTGAACATGCGCTTTGCCAATGGCATCGCCGCCATCGCTGAGGAGAAAGTTATCACCGTAGATGACATCCGCCGCGAAATCTCACCTCTGATCCCGCAAATCCAGCGCGACGCTCGTAACGAAAAGGAGTTCAACGAAAAGATCGAATCTCTCCAAGATAGCGTCATTCAAGACCTGATCGACAAAGTTCTTATCATCAAAGAATTCCGAAAAGAAAAAGACGGGAAAGAAGCCCGCAACATTCCCGCCAGCTACGTCGATAATCGCATCGCCGATATCCTAAGCGAGCAATTCGACAACGATCGCTCCAAATTCCTCGCATACCTCCGCGCCAAAGGCACCACACTGCGCGAGTACCGCAAGGAAGTCGAAGAGGACATCATTTTCCACTACATGCAGCAGCAGCAGCGGAAATCTCAGAGCGTTGTCAGCCCCGTACGCATCGAGACATTTTATCGCGAAAACAAGGACCGCTTCTACCAAGAGGACGGCGTTCACCTCCGACTCATCCAACTCTCCCGCGCTGATAACGCCACTGACGCCGAACTTAAAACCAAGGCCGATGAGATCATCTCCAAATTTAAGGGCGGAGCCAAATTCGAAGACCTCGCCAAAGAATACAGCCAAGATTCCCGCCGCGCCAAAGGTGGAGATTGGGGTTGGGTCAAACGCTCCGACCTGAAGGATGATTTCAAGAACCCGCTGTTCGTGCTTAAACCCGGCGAAGTCACCACCCCGCTCATGCTTTCAGAAGGCTGCTTCATCCTCTTCGCCGAAGAACGTAAATACGCCGGAAACCAAGCCATCGACGAAGTGCGCGACCAGATTGAGCGCATGCTCGTCACCCAAATGGCGCAAAGCAGCCAAGAACGTTGGCTCGAACGCCTCCGTCGCAACGGCTACGTGAAGCACTACTAAACGTAGTCCAACCCACCGCTTGTTAAAAAACCGCCTGTATTTAGGCGGTTTTTTTATACCTTATTTTCGCTATACGAGCATGGCATAGGCGTCGATTCTACCGAGAAAGAATTTTACAGCTTCGCCGAGGACGGGCTTTTGTGATCACTTATGCTCGCAAAACCCCACCCCTGATTTCTGTGCGAAAAAATCTCCCACACGAAGTTGCTTCGCTTTGTCTCGGTCTATTCGTAGCGCCGCTGATATTCGCTGGGACCGCAAATAAACCACTGAATATTTTAGTCCTCTACGCCGACGATTGGCGCTATGATACGCTGGGCGCGGCCGGCCACCCAGTCGTAAAAACACCCAACCTCGACCAACTCGCGGCCGAGGGCGTGCGCTTCACGCACAATTGCGTCACGACCTCCATCTGCGGAGTTAGCCGCGCATCGTTGTTCACCGGGCAATGGATGTCTCGCCACGGCAACCCAGCTTTCAACCTTTTCACCACCCCTTGGGCCGAAACTTACCCTGGCCTGCTCCGTGAACACGGCTACTTCGTCGGACACATCGGTAAATGGCACAACGGCAAATTCCCGCAGGAGAAATTTGATTTCGGCCGCTCCTACCAAACCACGCATTGGCAGAAACAACCCGATGGCTCGCTAATCCACGTCACCCAGAAAAACGAAAATGACGCCCTCGAGTTTCTACGCACCCGGCCCGTCGATAAACCCTTTTGCCTCACCCTCGCCTTTTTCGCCACACACGCCGAGGACCAAAATCCACTCCAATACTTGCCGCAGCCCGGCAGTATGGAACTGTACAAAGACACGGTGATTCCCGTGCCACCAACCGCCGCCGACACGTTTTTCAAACGCCTCCCTCCTTTCATCGCCAACGAAGAAAACGAAGGTCGCCGCCGCTGGCATTGGCGCTTCGACACGCCGGAAAAATATCAGTCGATGATGAAAAATTATTACCGACTCGCCACCGAGGTCGACACCACTTGCGGCCGCGTACTCGCCGAACTCCGCCGCCAAAGGGCATTGGAAAATACCCTCATCATTTTTACTGGCGACAACGGCTACTTCCACGCCGAGCACGGGCTAGCCGACAAATGGTATCCTTACGAAGAAAGTATCCGCACGCCGCTTATCGTGCGTGACCCGCGATTGCCCGTCTCACACCGCGGTCGTACCGACGATGCGTTCACGCTGAATGTCGATCTCGCACCCACCTTCCTCGCCGCGGCAGGCATCACGGCTCCACACCGTATGCAAGGGCGCGACCTAGCCCCACTTTATCTCAACGCCCTACCACCGGCCTGGCGCACAGAATTTTTCTACGAACACGCCACGATTAATAACATCAATTTTATCCCTTCCTCACAGGCCCTCGTGCGCAAAGACGCCAAATACCTCTTTTGGCCCGATTTTAATTTCGAGGAGCTCTTCGACCTGAAAAAGGATCCCTCCGAGACACACAACCTTGTCGCTGATCCCAGTTACGCCACCACTTTGGCGGAAATGAGACTACGTTTCACCGCACTCAAAACCGCAGCGCGTTAAACCTAAAAGCTAGCCAAGATGTAATCGCGAAGAAAGCCATGGCTTCCGAGAAGGAAGGCCCTGACCTTCTCGTGTGCAGTACAGCTGAAACCCCCTGCGGGGGTGAAAGTGGTGGTAGGATCTGGATTCGAACCAGAGAAGGCGTAAGCCAGGAGATTTACAGTCTCCCCTCGTTGGCCACTTGAGTATCCTACCATTTAGGGAACGTGGAAGCTCTCGGCTCATCCCACGGAGTTCAAGATATTTTTCAGACCTTTTCTTGCGGCCCTCTCGTCTCACCCCGAAATTGCCTCAGGGTTTTTTTAACTTTAACAAATCACTCTACGATGAATTGGCTCACTTGGTCGCTCTTATCTGCGTTTTTCGCTGGCCTCACCGCCATATTAGCCAAAGTAGGGGTCAAAGAGGTCGACTCCCATTTGGCCACAGCGATACGCACGGGCGTCGTACTCGTTTTTGCTTGGGGCGTAACCTTAGCCACACAACCCGCGAGCGCCATCCTTGGTATCTCGAGCAAAACCTGGCTGTTCCTTATTTTTTCCGGCCTAGCGACCGGTTGCTCTTGGTTGTGCTACTTCCGCGCACTCCAACTCGGCGAGGTCGGTAAAGTCGCTCCCATCGACAAACTTAGCGTCGTATTCGTACTCATTCTAGCCGCGATCTTTCTCGGGGAATCGTTAACCTGGAAAACCGCTCTTGGTGGCAGTTTAATCACAGCGGGGGCCATCCTGCTGGCTTGGCGCTGAATTTTCACTGCTTAAAGCAGACGTATAACCATCAATTCCTCAGTGCCTGCACCGTTGACAGCGCACAGGGCGCACGTTTTCAGTCTTAGCTTCTGCGCTCGTCGCAAACCCTCCGTTTTTCTCAACCGTATAACCCATCCACATGGCCGCTAAATCCAAAGCAAAGAAGCCCGCTCCCGCGAAGAAATCCGCCTCCAAGAAGGCGCCTAAATACGTCTACACGTGGGGCGCCGCCAAAGCCGATGGCAATGGCACGATGAAAGCGCTCCTCGGTGGCAAGGGCGCAAACCTCGCCGAGATGACCCGCATCGGTTTGCCTGTGCCTCCCGGCTTCACGATCACGACTGAAGTCTGCACTTACTACTACGCCAACAAGCGCACCTACCCAGCAACCCTCCAAGCCGAGATGGAAGCCGGCGTGCGCAACATGGAAAAGATCATGGGCACCACCTTCGGTGCTAAAACTGGCATGCCCCTACTTGTGGCCGTGCGCTCCGGCGCCCGTGATTCCATGCCTGGCATGATGGATACAATCCTAAATCTCGGTCTAAACGACGAGACGGTTCTCGCCCTTGAAAAGGCTACCGGCAACTCCCGTTTTGCTTACGATTGCTACCGCCGCTTCATCCAAATGTATGGCGACGTCGTCATGGGCGTGCAAAAACGCGAAGGCGAAGATCACGATCCGTTCGAGCACACCATCCACTCTTACAAACACGAAGTTTACCACAGAGACATCGAGGACTCCAAACTTACCGCTGCCGACCAACAAGAGCTCATCAAACGCTTCAAGGCTCTCGTCAAAGAACGCACCGGCAAAGCCTTCCCCAACAGCGCCTGGGATCAACTCCGTGGCGCCGCTGGCGCCGTCTTCGGTTCGTGGATGAATGACCGCGCGTGCGTCTACCGCCGCAAATACAACATTCCAACCGAATGGGGCACCGCCGTTAACGTTCAAGCCATGGTCTTCGGCAACACCGGCGAAACCTCCGGCTCAGGCGTCGCGTTCACCCGCAATCCCGCCAATGGCACTAACGAATTTTACGGCGAATTCCTCGTCAACGCTCAGGGCGAAGACGTGGTCGCCGGCGTCCGCACTCCCGAGCCTGTACTCAAGCTCAAAGACGTCATGCCCAAGAGCTACGCTGAACTTCTCAAAGTTCGAGCCACCCTCGAAAAACACTTCAAGGACGTCCAAGACATCGAGTTCACCATCCAAGAAGGCAAGCTGTTCATGTTGCAGACCCGCAACGGCAAACGCACTGCCGCCGCCGGCCTTAAATTCGCCGCCGACATGGTCCGTGAAAAACTCATCGACTGGGAAACCGCGGTTCTGCGCAACCCCGCCGATCAACTCGAGCAACTGCTCGCCCCTATCTTCGATCTGGCCGAAGTTAAGAAAGCCAAAGTCATCGCCACCGGCCTTCCCGCCGGCCCCGGCGCTGCCACCGGCAAGATTTACTTCAACGCCGACCGCTCCGTGCAAGCCGCTGATAAGGGCGAGAAAGTTCTCCTCGTCCGTGTCGAGACCTCCCCGGAAGATCTCCGCGGCATGATCGCAGCCGAAGGCATCCTCACCGCTCGCGGTGGTGTGTCCTCCCACGCTGCGCTGGTCGCCCGTCAAATGGGCAAAGTCTGCGTCTGCGGCGCCGCTGGCGTAACCATCGATTACGATGCAAAGACCGCCACCATCGACGGCCATACCTTTAAAGAGGGCGACTTCCTCTCGATCGACGGCACCTCCGGTCTGGTCTACGCTGGCCAAATCAAAACCGCCCCCTCGGAAATCATTTCCGGTCTCCTCAGCGACGACAAAGAAGCTCAAAAGACCGAGAAATATAAAAACTACGTTCAGCTCATGAAATGGTGCGCCCAGTCCACCAAGATGAGCGTTCGCACCAACGCCGACACGCCGAAGCAAGCCGCTGAAGCTATGGCGTTCGGCGCCGTTGGTATCGGCCTGGTTCGCACCGAGCACATGTTCTTCGAAGGCGACCGCATCGACGCCATGCGCGAGATGATCCTCGCCGACAACCTCACGGATCGCGAAGCCGCCCTCGCCAAGCTCCTCCCGTACCAACGCGACGACTTCTACGGCATCTTCAAAGCCCTCAAAGGCTATCCCGCGACCGTCCGCTTCCTCGATCCTCCACTCCACGAGTTCCTCCCCAACTCCAAGGAACAGCAGATGGATCTCGCCCGTAAACTCAGCATCCCGGTCGAGAAGATCATGCACCGCGTCCACGAGTTGCATGAGTTCAACCCCATGCTCGGTTTCCGCGGTTGCCGCCTCGGCATCAAGTTCCCAGAGATCACCCGCATGCAAGCCCGCGCCGTTCTCGAGGCCGCTGCCGATGCGACCAAGGCTGGCTTCAAAGCCAAACCCGAGATCATGATCCCGCTCGTCGGTTTCAAGAAGGAGCTGGATCTCCAAGTCGCCATCGTCCATGAGGTCGCTGCCCTCGTGCAGAAAGAAAAGAAGGTGAAGATTGCCTACTCCGTCGGCACCATGATCGAGATCCCACGCGGCGCCCTCACCGCCGACGAAATCGCTCAGACCGCGGAGTTCTTCAGCTTCGGCACCAACGATCTCACGCAGACCTGCTTGGGTATGTCGCGCGACGACTCCGGCTCCTTCCTCGGCGCCTACACCGAAAACGAAATCGTGAAGAAGAACCCCTTCGCCTCGATCGACCAATCCGGTGTTGGCCAACTCGTGAAGATTGCCTGCGAGAAGGGCAATGCCACCCGTCCTGGCATTAAGCTAGGCATCTGTGGCGAACACGGCGGCGACCCCGATTCCGTTAAGTTCTGCCATAAGGTCGGTCTGACCTACGTGTCCTGCTCGCCTTACCGCGTGCCAGTCGCCCGCCTCGCCGCCGCGCAAGCTGCAATCGAGGAAAAGCGCTCGGCCACCAAGAAGAAGTAATTCGCTACGCGCCTTCAGTCCGCATCTTGGCAAAAATCTCAGCCCCGCGCCCTCACCGGCGTGGGGCTTTTTGTTCACGCTAGGCTCATTGCTAGCTCACCCATCGAGCCGAACACTATGACGCTTGAATCAAGCCCTCGAGCCGTATTGAATTGCACCATGCCCCGCATCGCTTCTTTTGCCCTTTTTGCTCTCGCGCTGTCACTAATCAGCTCCGTTCCCGCCGCTGAATCAGCCCCGCGTATTTTAAAAGACGTCACCTTTCTTACGGCCGATCGCGCCGAGAAACTTGATATCTACCTACCTGCCGCGCTCCCCGCCGGCACCCTCGCCCCAGCCGTAGTGTGGATTCATGGCGGCGGCTGGACTGGTGGCACCAAAAACGAAACCCGCGCCGCTGAAATCTGCGGCACGTTGGCCGCCGCCGGCTACGTCGCAGTCAGCATCGACTATCGCCTCGGGGACGGCGCGTGGCCGACCAACCTGCACGATTGCAAAAACGCCGTCCGCTTTCTGCGCTCGCATGCAGCCGAGTATCAAATCGATCCCAAGCACATCGCCGTGGCCGGCGGCTCAGCAGGTGGCCACCTCGCGTTGATGACGGGCCTCACGGCGGACCAAGCGGAGTTTGAACCCGCGGCCCAAGCCTCGCCCTACCCTGGGGTTTCGAGCCAAGTGCGCTGCATCATCGATCTATACGGTCCGGCCAGCCTCCTCACGCGCTTGGAAACCGATGCCAAGGGTGTACCCAATGGAAAGCGAAAACCCGGCGGCGACCTCAAAGTCTTCGGCGCCTCGAGCATGGACGACTCCGTCTTCACCCTCGCCTCACCCGTGTCTCACATAACAAAAAATGCTCCGCCGGTACTCATCATCCACGGCCTGATTGATGGCACGGTCGATATCGGCCAATCCTGGACCTTGGCCGGAGCTCTTGTCCGCAATGGCGCCGAACACGAATTTATCGTAGTCGAGGGCGCCGGCCACACGTTTGATTTTGAGTTCTGGAACAAAAAGGCACTCTCTCGCGACCTGCGCCCCGTAGCTTTGGCTTTTCTCGCGAAACACCTCGCAGCGCATTAAAGACCCGCGCGATTTCAGCGCACCTCGCGTTGTGCTGAGATCGCAGTCACGTCTTTCACGCCGGTAAATTTCTGCAACGTAAGCCCGCGTACCTCGCGCAAAATTAGACGCGCAGCTCCCGGTGTTTGCTGGGTATCGAATTCCGACAGGCTCACGCCCGCCGCATCCTCGAGCCATACCGCTGGACGCGCCTCAGGCGCAGCGGAGCTAACCTTGATCCGCTCAAACGTGAGCCCAGCAACGTGCCGGATAAAAAAACCATAAACCGGCAACGTCCCAAACATGCTCGGCTCAGGATAACCGCGTTCGTTTTCAGCCGGCTCTAGCTTCGCATCCTCGGCGGTACCGCCGCCGCGATACTCGATTGTAATATCGCTCAGGCGCACATCTTCAATCGGATGACCAACGAGCCCAACGATCTGAGAGGCAAAACGAGCCTCCGCATCACGCACCCGAACGTTGCTGATACTAACTCGACGCACAGCCCCGATCGACGGATTATCCGGTCCTCGCCCGCGATTGCCCAAACGAATGAACAAGGGCGCGGTCGTCACTCCTTTCATCTCCAGATTTTTAACGACCACATCCTCGATTACGCCACCATCGACCGTCTCCAAAGCCAACCCACGGCAGCGTTCAAAGGTGCAATCTCGGATTGTGATATTTTTGAACCCTCCATTTGATTCCGTACCAATTTTAATGCGACCGGTCACACCGTCCCGATCGGGCGCAACTTGCTGCGTACGCTGACGGGTGCCATCGAGCATACTCCCGAGGTCAAAGCCACTGACAGCACAGTCGGAGATACTCACGCGCTCCGTGGCACGAGCGTAACCCAGGGCGAAAGAACTTTTCAGAACAATGGCGTCGTCGCTGGGAGAATTCACCCGACAACGGGTGATTTTCACCTCACGACACGCGTCGATGTCAAAACCGTCGCGGTTAGTGTCGATATCGATTTGGTCGATGTTTAGAAAATCTACGCCCGTCGCGAGCATTGCGAAATGCCCACCCGCCAAAACGGAAAACTCCCGCAGTTCTACGTGTCGGCAATTTTTCAGCGCAATCGCCTTATTGCCCTGACCGTCCATGAAACTCGTATCTGTACCGGGTTCCCCATCGACTTTGAGTTGTTGCCGATCGCGAATCGCCCGCATCGAAGCAGGCATGTCGCCCGCGGTCTTGGGCCGGCGTGGGCCGGGACCAGATCGAGTGAGCCCTTTACCATAAATTCGTCCGGGGCCGATGATCGCGATATCCTCAAGGTCTTCACCCCAAATTAGGCTATTGTGCCAATGACTGTGGCCATAGTCTTGATACGCGTCCCACTCGTTCGGCTCGGCTACATCGTAAGCGCCAAAGCCTGGCGCTGGACTCGCTGCAATCAGCGTCGCACCGGCCTCGAGCTGCAAGGTGATCCGGCTCCGCAAGCGAACAGAAAAACTCAAATAATTGCCCGCTGGAAATCGTACCGTGCCTCCCCCGGCCGCGTGGGCGGCATCGACCGCGCGATTGATCGCAGCGGTATCAAGGGTCACGCCGTCGCCAGTCGCACCAAAGTGACGCACATCAAAATTAACTTGTGGCCGCAGCGATGGCGGAGCCGCGTTGAGCTTGGCGGTAAAAGCAACCCAAACCAACCCAGTAGCAACCAACAGGGTAAAACGAAAAAAAGCGGAACGTATCATGGGGAAGCTTTAAAAGACTCAACGCGGGCGCAAAGGAAATGCCCTCTTAGTTCAGACGGTCAGATTCGCATGTTCGTGCTAGGGGGCGTTCCACGGGATTGCCACCCACTCTAACTCATGGCCAAAATTAAATGTCTCCACCGCTATAGCATCAAACGATGAAATCTGTCCCCTGCCCCTGGCCTCGCAACCCGCTCGATCTCTCCTACCATGACACTGAGTGGGGCGTGCCGCTGCACGACGATCGTGCGCTTTTTGAACTCTTAATTCTGGAAGGTGCACAGGCCGGCCTGAGCTGGTCCACGATTTTAGCCAAACGCGAAAATTACCGTCGCGCTTTTGACGGTTTCGACGCAGAGAAAATCGCCCGTTATGATGCTAAAAAAGTCGCCGCACTACTCGCTGATGCCGGCATCGTGCGCAACCGGCTCAAAATCGCCGCCACCATCGGTAACGCCCGTGCCTATCTTCCGCTGCACCACCAGCCGGGCGGTTTTGATCGTTTCATTTGGTCCTTCGTAGGCGGAAGTCCTTTGGACAATAACCGCAACTCCATGAGCGAAATCCCTACGCGCACGCTCGAGAGCGATGCCTTGAGTAAGGCTCTCCTCACCCACGGTTTCAAATTTGTGGGCACAACGATATGCTACGCTTTCATGCAGGCCAGCGGCATGGTCAACGACCACCTCATCACTTGCCCATGCCACCCGCGGTGCGCCGCTAAGCACTGATCGACGCAGCTGACAGCAGCGCCACGCCGACTCAAAAACGCGCGTGCTTTAGGAGGAATTCTACGATGGGCGCTGGATCTACCAAGCTGTGCGGATGATGTTTCCCACCTGGCTTCAAGATCACCTCACACACGGCGTGGAGATCATCATATCGTTTTTTTAAAATGCCGCCATTTTCGGTGTACGGCACCGTTTCATCAGCATCGCCTGAGATCAGTAAAATCGGTACGATGGCTTTGGCCACGATGTCGATGTGATCAATAGGACTGTCTTTAAAGTTTTGGGCAGCTTCTACGCTCAGCCCGTAGCACTCGCGCAACTCGAGCCATAATTTTGCTCCCCCGGGCGTGTCTTTATTGCGACCAGGCCAGCTATGGATGTTCAGGACGGGAGCATCCAGGTACAGCGCGGCGACGCGCTCGGGGTGCGCCACCGCGTAGTTAAACGCATAAAGCCCGCCGCGACTCAGCCCCTCCAACACCACGCGCCGCGCCAAACTGTAGCGCTGCGTAACTAACTCGTAAAATGAATCAAAAATCGCTACCGCCCGCGGCGCTCCGTACATGTCCTGCGCATTCACGTAGGCCACATGCCAGCCACGTTCGAGCAGCGCGAGATCAGCCTGCGGCTCGTGTTCGAAAAATTCGGTGCGCCATATCCACGGCTTACCGGCGGCAGGAATTTTCGGCACCACAAGCAACGCGGGACGGCCCGCGATGACGAAATCCAGGCGCTTGAAACCGCGCCACGTGGTCGAGGTCACTGCCGGAGTTTCCGCGTGGCCGACGGTGGCCGCGCCCCACATCAACCCCAAAAGCCAGATCCATAATTTTGTCTTCATGCCCGCACCTTTGGGGACGGAATCCGCGAGGCAAGCCTGCGCTCGGGGATTAGGGCTTGAGCGCCACGTCATCGCGTGGCGCACTCGGAACACCCCATGAACCCTACCCCTGTACCCCGCGACGCTGTGCATCTGCGCGAGCTCACTCCCATGCAGTGGAAATCCGGGATCGCGGCTTGGCTGGGTTGGCTTTTTGACGGACTCGAATTACATCTTTATACGTTGGTTGCGACGCCACTCGTGATGACCTTACTCATGGCGACGAGTGCCGCAGATCCCGCCGTCAAAGAAAAGAGCGCTTACATCCAAGCGGCATTTCTACTGGGTTGGGCGTTGGGTGGCGCTTTTTTTGGCCGCGTGGGTGACCGACTCGGTCGCAGTCGCGCGCTCGCTTTAACAATCATCACATATGCGTTGTGCACTGGTCTTTGTGCATTTGCACAAACGTGGTGGCAGTTAATGATTTTCCGCTTTGTCGCCGCTCTAGGCATCGGCGGCGAATGGGCGGTTGGGGCTTCACTACTAGCGGAGACCTGGCCTAAAGCGTGGCGGCCATGGATGGCTGCTGTGCTACAGACCGGCGTCAACATCGGGGTATTGTGCGGCGCGGTGGTGGTGGGTGTATTGTCTTGGGCTTTACCGCCAGGCTCGGAGCGGTGGGTATTTCTGGTGGGCGTGCTGCCGGCGCTGCTCGTTTTCTGGATTCGGCGCCACGTGCCCGAACCCGAAACTTGGCAACGTGCCGGAGCCAGCGCCGCGCCCAAACCGGGCGCGATTGATTTGTTTCGCGGTTCGGTGCGTAAAATCACGTTACACACGAGTGCGGTCTGCGCTCTGGGTTTATCGACGTGGTGGTTAATGTTGTTTTGGCAGACTCAACATCTGCGCAAGCTACTTGTAGATGCCCACACACCAGCCGCAGAGACGACGCAATTGGTCTCAGCGGCATTTTTTGCGTTTAATTTTGCATCGATTTTGGGCAATTTCGGTGCGGGCTGGTTAGCGCTTCGTATTGGTAACCGTCGCGCAATTTCAGGAATGTTTGTGGGCCTGACGCTCGCGATCTTTGGCGCCTTCGTCGTACCGCGGGATTTTGCCTCCCTGGCCTGGTTTTGGCTACCCATCGGCGGATTTTTTGGCGGAGTCTTTGGACTCTTTACCATGTATCTGCCGCCACTTTTCCCGACGTTACTTCGCACCACGGGCGCAGGGTTTTGCTACAATATTGGCCGTATCGCGGCCGCGGCCGCTTCGATCATTTTCGGGTTACTAGTCCCCGTCGGAGATTTCCGCATCTCATTATTATGTGTCAGTCTAGTCGGTGCAGCAGCGGCAATTTGGGCCTGGTGGCTGCCGGAAACTGAAGCGACGGATTAAAGCCGCCCAGTCCTCCTCATTCAGGAATTGAAGCCATAACGAGGCTACGGCCAACGCAGGCCCGGACTACTGCGGTGCTTGGCCTTAAAAGGCCGGAAGGCTGCCTTCTTTTTAAAAAAGCGCTGGAAGGCTTTTTCTAAGTCCATCAGCGTTTGCTGCAGCGGCTGGCTTGGAACCTCGCCCAGCCATGGAAACATCGCCTTCATCGCGGGCAGTTGCGCGGCTTGATCAGGGTAATTAATCCGCACTCGGCCCTCGCTCGCTTGGTACGCATCGCTGCGCTGCGCGAGCATCCAGTTCCAAAAGGAAACGCAAGGAGGGAACCCAGGCCCGCAGCGCGGCGTCCTGAGCCTCTAGTCGGCTCGAGGGCGAAACGGAAGGCTTTGAGGATCGTCGCCATTGATTACGCGGCGTCGAAATTATTTCCGAAGCGACTCGTAAAGGCTGAAGTGACGTTTTTCCGCTTGAGCTCAAAAATCAAGGAGGGCGGCGCGAAAACCCGGCCCTAAACGACCAGGTTTTCGCGCCCTCCACTGAGATAAAAGACCCCACATAGGTCGCACCAAGGCCGGGCTCGCCCTAGGCCAGCCGGCTAGCTTTAGCGACGACATGCCACCCGCTTAAACACGGGGCCTGCCCGAAACCGTTCTGGCCAGCCAGCCCTAGCTCAACCAATCTGATCCACGTATGGCCAAGCTTTACTTTTATTATTCGGCGATGAACGCCGGCAAATCCACGGTTCTTTTACAATCAAGTTATAACTATCAAGAGCGCGGCATGCGCACCCTACTTTTCGTGCCCGCGATCGACACCCGCGCCGGTCTTGGTCGCGTCCGCTCCCGCATCGGCCTCGAATCACCCGCCGAAGTGCTCACGCCGACCGATAACATCCTCAATCGCGTCCGCCACGAACACGCCACTGCCCCCGTCGCCTGCGTCCTCGTCGACGAAGCCCAATTTCTCACCCGAGCCCAAGTCGAACAGCTCACCGATGTAGCCGACACACTCGACATCCCTGTTCTCTGCTACGGCCTACGCACCGATTTCCAAGCACAACTCTTTCCCGGCAGCGGCGCCCTCCTCGCCCTCGCCGATGATCTCACCGAGCTGAAAACCATCTGTCACTGTGGCCGCAAAGCCACCATGAACGTACGTCTTGGAGCCGAGGGTAAAGCCGTCCGCGAAGGCGCCCAGATTGAGATCGGCGGCAACGATCGCTACGTCGCCATGTGTCGCCGCCATTTTAAAAAAGCCCTCGTGGACTGAGCCACCCCACCCCAGCCAACCCAACCGTACCGAACCCATGCCCCTCGTCGCCGTCTACGATACCAAGCCCTACGACCGCGACTATCTCGGCCCCGCCGCTAAGGCCGCGGGGTTTACCTGTCGATTCCACGAATTTCGACTCAACACCGATAATGCTGCATTAGCTCAGGGCGCAGACGCTGTCTGCATCTTCGTTAACGACCAAGCCGACCGCCCCGCCCTAGAGTGCTTGGCCGCGGTCGGTGTGCGCCACATCGCCTTACGCTGTGCGGGGTATAACCAGATCGACCTCACGGCCGCCCGCGAACTCGGCCTCACTGTAACCCGCGTTCCCGCTTACTCACCCCATGCGGTCGCCGAACATAGCATCGCCCTACTTCTAGCGCTCATCCGCAAAATTCCCCGCGCTCATAACCGTGTGCGCGAACTTAATTTCTCCCTCGCAGGCCTCGTGGGCTTTGATCTCTACGGTAAGACCGCCGGCATCATCGGAACGGGCCAAATCGGCCGCCTGACGGCGCAAATCCTCCGGGGTTTTGGCATGCAGGTGCTCGCTTGCGATCCAGCGCCCAATGTTACCTGGGCCGCAACACACGAGATAACCTACGTAGAGCTAAACGAACTCCTATCATCGAGCGACATCATCTCGCTGCACGTTCCCCTGACGCCTTCTACCCATCACTTGATCAATCCACAGACACTGGCACTGATGAAGCCCTCGAGTGTCTTGGTAAATACGAGCCGAGGTCGGCTGATAGATACCACCGCTCTGATCACCGCGCTCAAATCCGGCCAGATCGGAGGCGTGGCCCTCGACGTGTATGAAGAGGAAGCGGGCGTTTTTTTTGAAGACCTCTCCAGTGCTGTCCTAGCCGACGATGAACTTTCTCGGCTACTCACATTCCCCAACGTCCTTATCACCTCGCACCAAGCCTTCCTCACGCACGAAGCCCTCACAGAAATTGCCCGCGTTACCGCCGAAAATCTCCGACGTATTGCCGGCCGTGAGCCCGCCACCACAGGCACCAGCATCTGATCTCTCTGCCGCATGCCCATCCCTCGCCAACGCCCGCTTATCGTTCTTCATTTAGCCCTATTTCTTTTTCAACTCTTCTCATGTCCGCTGTGACCCCCTCCCTGCACAATCTCTACCTCGGCACCTACACGCGCACCACGAGCCGCGGCATCTACTCCGCTCAACTCGATGCCAAAACCGGCGCTCTCTCTACTCCGACCCTCGCCGCAGAATTGACCAACCCTACCTGGCTCACCCTCCATCCCAACGGCCGCGTGCTTTACGCCATCGAAGAAACCAAACTACCCGATGGTAAAACCGGAGGCGCCGTCCGTGCTTACGCGATCGATCCCAACACCCGAGCACTCACTTTACTAAACCGAGAAATTACCGCTGATTCTCTTTGCTACGCCGCCGTCGATTCCACGGGCCGAATCCTAGTCGCAGTCAGTTATGGTGGCGGCCAAGTTAGCTCCTTCCCCCTGCTCGCCGATGGCCGCCTTGGCCCCCGCCAAAGCTTCATTCAACACACCGGTCCAATCGGTCCTAACGCCAAACGCCAAGACAAACCCCACGCTCACTCCGCGACCTTTTCCCCCGACAACCGCTTTGTCCACGTCTGCGACCTCGGCCAAGATCGCGTGTACCACTACGCGGTCGATGCCACCCACGGAACCCTTCAAACTGCGGCCACGCCTTTCAGTAGCTTCACGCCCGGCACCGGCCCGCGTCACGCCAAGTTCTCCGCGGACGGCCATTACTTCTACGTGATCGACGAACTCGACGGCACCGTGACCGCCAGCCGCTACGATGGCGCCGCAGGCACCCTCACGCCCTTTCAACGCGTCCCGACGCTTCCTCTCGATTACGTCGGCGACACCAACACCACCGCTGAACTACGAGTCCACCCCAACGGCCGTTTCCTGTACGGCTCCAATCGCGGCCACGACAGCCTCGCTGTCTACGCCATCACGCCACAGAGCGGCGCCCTCAACCTCATCGAAATCGTTCCCTGCGGCGGCAAAACTCCACGCAACTTCGCCCTCAGCCCCGACGGCGCCTGGCTCGTCTGCGCTCACCAAGGTTCCGATACCGTCAGCACCTTCCGCGTCGATCCGACCAGCGGCAAACTCACCTTTCTACCAGGCGCCAGCGCCGTCGCCCAATCCGTCTGCGTGCTTTTTGCGCCCTGAGCGATCCACCTGTTAGCCGCTGCCGCAACACCGAATTACTACGGCTATTTGAATCTCGGCGCGCCCTGTGTAATCTCTTACCCTAACATCAACTGATGGCTAATTTTCTCGAAGACAAACGCCCTGAAAAAATCGAACGCGCCTTTCTAGTCGGCGTTCAAACCAAAGACATGGCCGCGGGCGAAGGTGCTGAGCTCCTCGATGAACTCTCCGAACTGGTCGAAAATCTGAAGCTCACGGTCGTCCGAACCGAGCTCGTCCAGCTCCGAACCGCCACCCCCGCCACGCTCCTTGGCAGCGGCAAAACCAAAGAGCTGATCGAACTCGCCAAAGCCGAAGGCTGCCACGTCATTGTCTTCGACGAAGCCCTCACGCCCGCCCAACAACGCAACTGGGAAAAACTCTCCGAACTGGCCGTCATCGACCGCCAGGAAGTGATCCTCCAAGTCTTCGCCGACCGCGCCCAGACGCGCGAAGCCGTCCTCCAAGTCGCCCTCGCGCGCATGGAATATTCTCTACCGCGCCTCACCCGCGCTTGGAGCCATCTCTCTCGTCAACGCGGCTCCGGCGGCATGGGCGGTGAAGGCGAAACCCAGCTCGAACAAGACCGTCGCCTGGTCAACGACCGCATCGTAGCCCTCAAACGCGAACTCATCGACGTCCGCAAACAACGCGCCACTCAACGCCAACGCCGCCAACGCGTCCCCGTCCCTACCGCGGCCATCGTCGGCTACACCAACGCCGGCAAATCATCTCTACTGAACGCTCTCACGGGGGCCTCCGTCCTCGCCGAAAATAAACTCTTTGCGACCCTCGACCCCACGACCCGCCAGCTGCATCTCCGTGGTAACCAAAAACTCCTCGTCACCGACACCGTCGGTTTTATCCGACGCCTTCCCCATGGCCTGGTCGAGGCCTTCAAAGCCACGCTCGAAGAAGTCATCCTTGCCGATTTCCTAATCCACGTTCTCGACGTAGCTAACCCCAACGCCGCTCAACACCACGAGACAACCCTCGCCGTCCTCAAAGAACTCGGTGCCGTCGACAAGCCCATCATCACCGTTTTCAATAAAGTAGACGCCGCCGATGAAGCTGCCCTCAACCGCGCCCATATCATAGCGCCGGAAGCCCTATTTATCTCAGCTCGTTCCGGAAAAAATCTCGATCAACTCATTGCTGCCTGCCTCGAGCAAATCGCCGACGCCCTAGATGCCGTGGAACTCTTGGTGCCGCACACGCGCTATGACGTCATCGCTAAACTCCACGCCACCGGCCACGTCCAATTCGAAGAAAGCCGCGACGATGGCGTCTTCATCCAAGGTCGTTTCGCCCCCGCCCAAGCCGGCCTATACAAAGCCTTTCTCGTTAAATAATCTCCGCGGACAAAGGCGCACCTTAGCTCGCAAAAGCGAACCACTCGCGCGTCAACTTTCCATCAGCGCCACCCGTGCAGACATAGTAACCCTTGGCTGCAGTGCCGTCGTGATTTTTGCCCACGCGTGAGCAACAGACATTCGTCACGCACTCGATCGAGCCATGCGGGACTTTAGTGACGCCATGATAATGGCCTGAAAACACTCCGCGCAAATTAAACTCCAAAAACGGTGCTAAAACCGCCTCAGCGTTGAGCGGTCGATATTTTGCACCAGCGCCGAGCGGAAAATGCGTGAGCAACACCGTCGGTCGATGCGGATCGAGTTTCGGTAATTCTTGCTGCAACCACGCCAACGTCTCCGGCCGCACGGTGGTATCGCTCCATTTATTGCCGTCGGTCGTATCGAGCGCGACAAACTGCCAGCCCGATTCCACCCAGGAATAATTTAGCCGATTAGGAAAAACATCCGCGTACAGCCGTGTCGTTTGATCAAGATCATTGTCGTGATTTCCGGGGACGGGGTAAAACGGCACCCGCGCCGTCGCCGCGAGACGCTTAATCGCCGCGAGACTTTCTAATTTACCTTTATTGGCGAGATCGCCCAACCCCGCGATAAACGCTACGTTCGGGTGAGCTGTGACCGTGCGAAATAACGATTCAAACCACACGTCGCATTCCGCGCTTTCGTGATGAAAATCGTTGAGCACGGCAAAACGCACACGAGTAGCACCAGCCGCGTGAGCCTGCCCGCGCAAGGCTCCCGGCCACAAACCGGCCGCCAGCAGCGCCCCCAGTTGCCCGAGCGCGACACGCCGCGTCATAAGGGTTGATTTCATAGCCAGCCCGAGAAGGCTTATTCGGCGTCGTAGATCTGCACCCGTTCCCAGTACGCTTTGCACTTAGCAATAAAGGCGAGGTGGATGGGGTCGACTTGGTAAGCGTCGTGCGCGGCAACGTTTTTGCATACGACCGTAATCGCGACCGAGAAACTCTTGTCGATGATCGGACGATCTGGCACACCAGCGGGGGTACCACAGAAAAACTGCGAGACGGAGGGAATCGTGCCGAGCGTCTCGACGCTGGAGCGAAACTCGGCGCGTTGCGCCGGAGTGAGATCGGATTTGAGCCAGAAGTAGACAGTGTGTACGAGCATGGTGCACAAAACAGTTCAGACTTGGCGCACGGCGTCGAGCTTTGCCCGCAGCTTGTAACGCTTTAAAAGGAGGTAGGCCACCGAGATTAAACGGCTAAAGTTTGAAGCCGAACGTCATCGTGTGGTTAAAACGATGTTAAATCCGCAGCCGCGGTGCTGCTTCAAAGCGGCGAACGAAGACTTTTACCCTCATTCCAAAGACCTTCAATCATGAGCGTCGTCGCCTGAGCAGGCAGGCCCCGCTCATAGCGCTCGACCAGACTGATCAAGGCATCCACCGCGGTCGCTCCGATGAGTTGGCCGTTTTGGTACACACCGCTGCACGGGTGCCCACGTCGGGTGCAAGCCAGCGAGGCCACACCGATGTCATGTGGCACGCGCCAACCTCGTCGCGTCAATAATTCCAACAAGCCTTCACCTGCGGGTGAAATTAACACATCGGGCTTTTCCTGTTTCAACCAACGAAAAATTGCCGCCTCGTCATTCAAGTCTTCGACATAGAGTGGTTGCGTCAGCTCAATGCCTGGAAACATCTCAGGCGCGATCAATGTACCCGCCTGCCACCGACCTTGAAAACGCAATTGATGCATCTTTCTGACGACTAAACCAATTCTACGATAACCCCGACGATGACACTCTCTGGCCGTTTGCAGGCTGGAAAAATAATGATCGTTGCAGACGGTCGTCACCGTAAGCGCCGGTAAGGGCACACTGAGGCTAACGGCAGAAAAATAATCCCAATTCAACATCGGTGGGGTCGCCCCGTCCGCAAGCGGGCTGATCAACACACCTTGAATTCCGCGCGCACGTAGCATTTCACTGAACCGTTCGTTCGACATACCGTCGCGATGGAGCCAGAATTCCTCAGGTCGGTAGCCTCGCAACGTAGCCCGCTCAATCGCACCGGTACGCAAGTGCTGAATCGTGAGAGCAGCATGTTTTTTCCAACCATCGACCGTGTTAAAAGCACCAACGAGGGCCAAAACCGGTTTATGAGTGAGTTCTCTCCCTTGCCGCCGCACGCGCATCAGAGTCGCCACGTATGGATTGGGTTGATAACCAAGCTTCCGCGCCAGCTCCTGAATGCGTTTCTTAGTCGCCGCTGAAATTCGCGGATGATTGGCTAGGCTCATTGAAACCGTCGCCTGCGTCACCCCAGCTTGGGCGGCGATAACTTTCATAGTGATACCTGCACTCATGAGTCCCATGCGAAGATTGAGTCACCGTCCCGTGGCAACGGAATTTTAAATCAAGCCTTCGGGCTTGCCGGCCAAATACCGCTAAGAAAAAGTATTTTTTAACTGTCGCTCACCACATCGAGCCTCAACCTTTGGTACCATGGCATCTCACGCACCTCTCGGTTTCGGCATTATCGGACTCGGCCTCATCGCCGATTTCCATGCCCGAGCTATCGCCGATGCCGCCGGAGCCAAACTCGTGGCCGTCTGCGGGCGCGACCCACACAAAGCCAGAACCTTCGCGGCGAATTACGGGCAAGATGTTTTTAGCACGAAAGATCTTACGACATTTTTAGCCCGATCCGATCTCGACGCCGTATGCATCGCTACTCCGAGTGGCGCACACCTCGAACCCACATTAGCGGCGGCCCGCGCCGGCAAACACATCGTAATTGAAAAACCGATTGAGATCACGCTCGCGCGCATGGATCAACTTCTAGAAGGCGTCGCCGCGACCGGTGTAAAATTAATGCCGATATTCCAAGCGCGCTTTGGCGAGGGCGCACGCACGGTCAAAGCCGCGGTCGCCGCCGGCCGCCTAGGTCGCCTAACGCTCGCTAGCGCCTACGTAAAATGGCAACGTACTCCTGCGTACTACACCGATAGCTGGCACGGCACGTTCGCTCTCGATGGAGGGGGCGCTCTTATTAATCAGGCTATTCACGCCATCGATTTACTTCAATGGTTCGCCGGCCTCCCCTCGGAGGTGTTTTCTTGGAACACTCGTCGCGTACACACGGGCATTGAGGTCGAAGACACCGCCGTGGCCACGCTGCGTTATCCCGATGGTGCGCTCGGCACCATTGAGGCCACCACTGCGGCTTATCCTGGTTGGGCCCGACGCATCGAACTTTGCGGTGAAAATGGCTCCATCGTGCTCGAAGACGATCGCATTATCCGTTGGGATTTCCGGACCGCCCTAGCCGGCGATGAAGCCATCCTCGCCGCCAAGGCCGATGATTCCATGCGCTCCGGTGCGGGATCGCCCGGAGCGATGAGCCATCAAGGCCATCTGCGGCAGATTGAGAATTTAGTCGCCGCCATCCGCAACGGTGACTCCCTTATGGTCGACGGTCCTGAAGCCCGGAAAGCTGTCGCCCTCATCCTTGCTCTTTATCGATCCGCCCAATCCGGCCAACCTGTCCGCCTGTAATTTTTTTAACCCCAAAAACTCAACCCGATTAACCATGTCTACCTCCCCCACCCCAACATCAGGCCAACCTTGGTGGCGTTCACTTACACGCGAGCATTGGTTTGTTTTCAGCATCGCCTCGCTCGCCTGGCTTTTCGACTGCTTGGATCAACAACTATTCAACCTCGCCCGTGACGGCGCGATGGAAGATCTGGTCGGCAAAGCCGAGGCCACCGTTAAAGGCCCTTATACCACGTCGGTATTTCTACTAGGTTGGGCGACTGGTGGGCTTATCTTTGGCGCGCTTGGCGATCGCTACGGCCGCGCCAAAGTTCTCACCGCCTCAATTTTGCTCTACTCGGTTTGCACAGGCCTGAGCTGCCTATCCACGGGCTTCTTCGATTTTTGCGTTTATCGTTTCCTCACCGGAGTCGGTGTCGGTGGTGTCTTCGGTCTAGCCGTCGCACTCGTGGCTGACACGGTACCCGACAAAGTACGCGCACCTGCCCTCGGCATGCTTCAGTCGCTATCTACTGTCGGAAATATCACAGCGGGTCTCATCGGCATGGGCATTGGCGCAATGGCTGTTCTCCCGCTCGGTCTGAAGCCCTGGCAAGCCATGTTTCTAATCGGCGCTTTGCCCGCATTCCTCTGCGTGTTTGTGATGGGCCGCCTGAAAGAGCCGCAAAAGTGGGTCGAGGCCCGCGATGCAGGTGCGCTCAAAGGTGTTAAGCTAGGTTCCTACGCCGTTCTCCTCAGTCACCCGCGCTGGAAACGCCACGCCTGGTACGGCCTCATCGCCTGCAGCGCTGGCATCATCGGTCTCTGGGGTATAGGTAATTTCCACCCCACAATCGTAGGCTCCATCGTCACCGAACATCTCAAAGCGACCAATGTATCCCCCGAAAAACTAGCGAGCGAAAAAGCTTTTTGGCGCTCGGTCGGCCTGTTGCTCCAAAATATCGGCGCCTTCGCCGGTATGATGACCTTCGCTCATCTCGCCCAAACCAAAGGCCGCAAATTCGCCTTCGCGCTCGCGCTCTTTGTTTCATTTTTGTCCACGGTGCTCGTCTTCAAGGGTCTGCGTGAATTTAGCCAAATGTTCTGGATGCTACCTCTCATGGGTTTTGGCCAACTCTCAGTCTTTGCCGTGTTCGCTATTTATCTGCCCGAGCTTTTCCCGACAAGTCTACGCAGCACCGGCGTGAGTTTTTGCTATAACGTTGGGCGAATCCTCGCTGCGACGGCTCCATTTACGATCAGCAAAATTACCGCAAGCCTCGGGGGTAACATCGAGAGCTTCCGCACCGCGGGCGTCTGGGTCAGTCTCGTGCTTCTGGCCGGCATTGCCGTACTCCCGCTTCTGCCCGAGACCAAAGATCAACCGCTCCCCGAGGAATAAATCCCAGGGGAACCGCGCGAAAAATCGCGCGACTACTTAATCTAAGACGACCTGCCGGCTAATGCAGGTCGTGCATTCGGCTCGCAGGGTTGCATCGCGCCAATCTGTGATTAAGTTCACTCAACTGCCGTGCAACGTCTCCACCAGAGCATCTTGCTTTTCACTAGTGCAGTTCTGACTGCAATGGGGTGCGCGCAGAGCGAGGCAGACTATGAACGGGCGCCGATTTACTATTCCGAATCTCATCCACAGGATGCGATCACGCGGCTGCAAGCTCGCCTCAACACTGGCTCTTTCACGCTGCGTGGCAGGGATCTAGAAATGTTGAGCTCCCTACTGCACGAACTCGGCGTCCCGATTGAAAGCCAAATGCTCGTCTTCTCTCGTACGAGTTTTCAACGCACCCGTATACACCCCGACCAACCCCGCGCGCTCTATTTTTCCGACTCCGTTTACGTCGGCTGGGTGCCTGGCGGCCAAGTAGAGGTTACCGCCATTGATCCCCAACTTGGTCCAGTTTTTTACACGCTCACACTTCCCAGCCCGCATCAAACAATACCGAAAATCGAACGTGAAGCCGACTGCCTACGCTGCCACGGCGGCGTGTTCGTACGTGAAATCCCCGGATTGTTCGTGCGCTCGGTCTTCCCCGATGCCGCTGGTGATCCGCTCCTGCGTCAAGGCACCCAAATCGTAGGCGACGAAACGCCTTTCGCCGAACGCTGGGGCGGTTGGTATGTGACAGGCTACATTGGCACTGCCTCCCATCGCGGCAACGCTCTCGCCTCCGAGCAAGGAGATATCCTTCGTTTTCAACCATCCGCCACGCGACCAAAAGAACTCTCCGCATTTTTTGATACCACGCGCTACCTCCGCCCCACGAGCGACATGATCGCGCTCCTGATCTGCGAACACCAAATGACGGTCCAAAACAGCCTTACGCACGCCGCGTTCGCCGTTCGCCGCATAATCGATTACCAACATGGTCTGCAAACTGCCTTCCACGAGCCTCAGACCGATACCCCCGCATACGATAGCGTACGCAGCGTATTTAGCGGCGCCGTCCAAGACGTCGTCGATCATCTCCTCTTTCGTCAAGCTGCACCGTTGCCGACGGGTATTATCGCCGACCCGGCGTTTGTCGCCGGCTTCGCGCCCAACGCACCCCGCAGTCGCGCCGGACATGCATTGCGCGACCTCCAACTCATAGACCGTATCTTTGCGCAGCGCTGCAGCTATCTTATTTACTCTGAAGCCTTCCGCGCTCTTCCGCTAAGTCTAAAATCACGAATCCTTGAGCGTCTCAAAACGGCACTGGTCTCGCGCGATCCCACTGATCGCTACGCATATATACCGAGCGACGAAAAAGAGCGAATTTTGTCCATTCTTGAGGAAACACTGCCCGATTTTACTAGCGCCAAAACCTCAGTTGCTCTGATCAACTATTGAGATTGGGCAAAAAAAAATCGGATCCTAATTGGATCCGACTCGTTAATTGAACCGGGCAAAATATTTAGCCCTAAGAGAGTTTAACCAAGTTTTGGCACATCGAGCCAGCGGCGCTCCGACCAAGACTTAAGGCCGATCTCGGCCAGTTGCACGCCCTTCGCACCCTGCAGGAGATTCCACGGGAATGGATCGCCTTTCACCACGTGCTTGAGGAACAACTCCCACTGCACTTTAAAAGCGTTATCAAAAACGTCGTTAGTTGGCTGAGTAACCCAACCGTCCATATATTTAATCGGGCTATCGGTATCAGGGCTCCACACGCAACGTGGCGTCATCGAACCATGTTGAATCACGCAGTTGCGCAGACCGGCTACCGCGCTGCCGTTAGTGCCGTCCACTTGGAGCGTCAGTAAATCATCACGACGTACGCGAACCGCCCAAGAGGAATTGAAATTACAAATGACCCCATTGGTGAGTTCGAAGGTAGCGTAAGCCGAATCATCGGCCGTGCACTTATAAGGTTTACCAGCTTCATCCCAACGCTGCGGAATGTGCGTCGCCCCAAGGCAGGAGACCGACTTCACTTCGCCGAAAAGATTTTGGATCACGTACTGCCAGTGACAGAGCATATCAACGATGATGCCGCCGTCCTCTTCCTTGCGGTAGTTCCAGGAAGGACGCTGTAATTTATCGTTTTCACCCGTGAAAACCCAATATCCGAACTCACCGCGAACGGAGAGTATTTTACCAAAAAATCCAGTATCGATGAGATATTTAAGTTTCAACAAACCCGGCAGCCAGAGCTTGTCCTGCACAACACCATTCTTAAGGCCAGCGGCTGTGACTTCGTTGTATAGCGCCAAGGCTTCAGCGGAGGTAGTCGCCGAGGGTTTCTCACAGTAGATATGTTTTTTAGCAGCGATCGCCTTGCGCACGCCGACCGGACGTTGACCGGTCAGAGTCGCATCGAAATAAACTTGGTTACACGCATCGGCCAACGCCGCGTCTAGATTGGTTGAATACCGTTTCACACCCGCACGCGCGGCGAGCGCAGCGAGCTTAGTCTCGCTACGACCGATTAAAATCGGATCCGGCATAATCACTTCTGAATCGCCGAGCTTGATGCCGCCTTGGTCAATGATGGCTTTAATCGAGCGCAGAAGGTGCTGATTGGTGCCCATGCGTCCGGTGACGCCGTTCATGATAATACCGACTTTATGCGTAGTCATGGAGTGTGTGCTGAGTTGGGATTTAATTGCGGGTAAGGAATGATTCTAACTTAAAGCACGCTCTTGCGTTAGTACAAAACCGACTTTTGATAGCACAAAACCGATCTTATGCTAGCTTGGCAACCACTCCTCATTCAAAAAATTGAAATCCACGCCCTGGATTTCGTGTTGAGAAAGCTCCAGTTAAATCGGCATCGCGACGCGGAGGTTGCACCCCACGACCATGATTACGCTCAACTCATCTTGTACCTCTCAGGCGAGGGTGTGCAGACCGTAAAAGGTCGTCGTCATCGAGCGCTAGCTGGCGATCTTTTTGTAATCCCAGCTGGCACTGCTCATGGCTTTTCGGTCGCAGGACGAAGTCGCCCGCTTTGCTTGGTCTTGGATTTTGAGCTCGAAGACTCGGGGCGAGTGCGCGCTGCGCATCGCAGGTTATCCCCATCGACTCTCAACGAATTGCACGCCCAACTCGCCCGCGTCCCTCGCAAGGGTCGACTTACCCTGGGGGATTACCCGGCAATACTTTCGGTCGTTGCGCGGCTACTCGCACAATCTCCAGCTGAGCCGAAATCTACCCCCACGCTTTTTGACAAACTGACTGAACACATGCGCCGCCCAGCTCGTCTTGGGAAAATTTCACGCGACCTTGGCTATCACCCGGATCACTTAACCCGAAAACTAAAACGTGAATCCGGTCTAGGGTTTCGCGCACTGCACCATCGTGTACGACTTGCACAGGCCCAAAGCGCGCTACGTTCAAGCTCGAGCATTGCCGAAGCCGCCACACAGTCTGGTTTCGAAGATCCCAATTATTTTAGCCGCTGGTTTCGCCAACAAACTGGCCGCACGCCCAGCCAATGGCGCGGATAACGCAACTAAATCCAGACGAAACATATACCAATCACTCGGGTTTCTTAGTGCACTGAGGCTGAGCGCCCTCAGGCAGCGGCGGAATCGCACCCTCGCCCGCTTTGGGCAATGTACCATTGAGCTCTTGGCGCCAATGTGCGACATCGCCACCGGGGCAATACACATAAATCATATGCATCGGTTCATCGCCAGTGTTGGTCAGTTGGTGAAATACCGTCGGTGGCATAAAAACCGCCTGACCTGCTTTAATCGGGCTGCGCTCGCTACCTACGCAAATCTCTCCTTCCCCTTGGACGATAAAATAAACCTCCTCCTGCTCTTGATTGTGCCACGGCACTTGGCCACCCCGCGGCTCGAGAATGGAATAGCCCATCGAGAAACCTTTGGCGGCAATCGGCTGGCCGAGTTGGCCCACAAGGCCACGGCCCCAACGACGAGCGGGAAAAGTACCTCCAGGAAGTTTGGCGAGATCAGCGATAATCATAGTGCAGATGTGTTGTGTTGCGCGAGCCCTGCGTCGGGCGCGAACCTTTTTTGCCATTAGCTCGCTAGACCACTACGCTCCAACAACGCCGCCACATCAGGATCTCGTCCCATAAACGCTCTAAATAATTCCAGCGGATCCGCTGAATTGCCTCGGCTTAGAATTTTATCCACGAACTCATGGCCTACCTGTGCGTTGAATAGCCCCTCTTTCTTGAATCGGGAAAATGCGTCGGCATCGAGAACCTCCGCCCATTTGTAGGAGTAATAACCTGCCGCGTAACCAACCGGGTCAGAAAACAGATGATTAAAGCGTTTCAAAATCGTGGGCGCCGGTGGCACTGTCGGCACGAGACACTCTGCGACCAAGGCACGCGCCGTAGATTCAAGATCAGCTTCCTTGGGCCAACCACCCGCCCGCATGTGCAAGAGTAGATCCATTTTTGCAAAAGCCACCTGCCGCATCGTCGCACAAGCAGCGCGGAATTTTTTGGCGGCAGTCATTTTCTGAAAAATCTCCTCCGGAATCGTCGCCCCGGTTTCGTGTTGCCGCGCGAGGAGATCAAGGCTAGCACGCTCCCAGCACCAATTTTCCATGATCTGCGAAGGCAATTCCACGAAATCCCAAGCTACATTCACGCCGTTAAGCGACTTAATTTCAACTTCACCTAACAGGTGATGCAATAAATGGCCAAACTCATGAAATACCGTCTCCACTTCGCGGTGCGTTAAAAGTGCGGGCCGATCTGCCGACGGGGGCGTCAAGTTACCACAAATGTAACCGAGGTGGGGAGATCGACCTCCTTGGGGCTTAGGTCCGCCGGTTATTAAATAGCCCATCCAAGCACCGCCACGCTTCGATTCACGCGGATGCCAATCAGCATAAAAAGAGCCTAAATGACGCCCACGCCCGTCATACATCTCATAAAATTTCACTTCGGGGTGCCACGTTTCTACCTCACCCGCCGAGCGCTCTTGGACGTGAAGGCCAAAAATGCGCTGCACCAATTCAAATAATCCCGCAATCACCCGCTCGACGGGAAAATAGGGTCGCAAAATTTCTTCATCAAATGCGTATCGTTCGCGCCTAAGTCGCTCCGACCAAAACGCGAGCTCCCAAGGCGCCAGCGGCGCGACGCTTTTGGCATGCATTTGCCGCGCCTTAAATTCCTCTAATTCTCGATTTTCTCGGGCAAAAGCGACTTCCCCGCGCTTTTTAAAATCTTCCAAAAAAGCCAACGCACGCGCCCCTGTTTTGGCCATTCGGCGCCCCAACACGAGGTCGGCAAAATGCTCCTGCCCAAGCACCGCTGCTTTTTCGGCGCGTAAGGCAAGAATACGTGCCACCAGCTCGGTATTGTCATGAGGCGTGTGAGATCCAACCGCCGCCGCAGCTGTCCACATTTCCCGTCTTAAATCAGTATCTTCAAGATACGTCATAAACGGCTCTTGAGAGGGCATGTGCAGTGTAAAACGCCAACGAGGACTATCCTCGGTCCCTAGGTTTTTTGCGGCCGCATTACGCCGCGCTGCAGCGATGGCATGAGGGGGCAATCCCGCTAAACACCGTTCATCCTCCACCACAAGTTGCCACGCGTTGGTCGCATCAAGCACATTTTCCGCATAGCGCTGCGTAAGCTGAGCCAACTCTGCCTGAATGGCCTCCAGACGAGCACGCGGTTGCGCCGGCAGATCCGCTCCGGCTTGGCGAAAGTCAGCCAACGTTTCGTCAACTAGGCGACGGTGCACCCCCATGAGCGCACGCGCCTCCGGCGTCTCGGCAAACGTGCGGAGTCGCTGCCACAGCGCCTCATTAAGGGGAATGCCGGCGTAAAAAGCCGAAACTTTGGGCAACATTGCGTTGTAGGCTTCGCGTAAGGGCGCGGCATCTGCCACCGCTTGCAAATGTCCCACCTTGGCCCAGGCCACATTTAACTCTTCAGTAGCACGTTCAAGGGCCAGAAACGTCGAAGTGTAAGTCAGCTGCGTGAGATCAATTTTAGCGATCGCCGCAATCGCCGCCTCAGCTCGGGTAACCGCCAACGTGATATCCGGCACGATGTCCTCCGCTTGTAGGGTAGACCATGCCGGCAAGAAAGCTGCGTCCAAGAACGGATGATTGCTCATGCCACGCAAACACTCCGCAGCGCTGCGGATGTCAAACCGACTCTCTTACCAAACGTACGCTAGCTCGATTGAAATAAGTCGTGGGGTCGCCGTGACCGCAGGTACTTCTTGATAATTACTATTCCAAACGTTGTCCGCCCTCAACGTCACCCGCGCGCGTGAGAACGCCTTTGGCCGATAGGATAAACCCCAGGAACTGATTAACGTTTCATCCCCGCCGATAAGCCGCAGCGCGTTATCCGCCTGCAGGCGGGCGGCATTATCCAGGCGCAATTCCCATTCACGATTGAAACGATATACTAGGGCCGCCGTGAGGCGATACCGAGCGTAGTTTAACGCATAGAAACTGGCATCAATCGCCGCACCGCGATAATCGGCGACTTTCGCTAGGGTGGTAAATCCGATGATCACATCCGCCTGCGCCCAACTACGACGCACTACCAACTCCAAGCCGGTGGTGGCTAGGTTTACGGCCTTGGCCGAGCGGGCCGTAACCCCGCGCCGATAAGTCCAATCGACCAAATCGGAATCTATACGATAAAACAAAGCCGCGTCGCCCGTCCAACCCGCGAGACCACCAGCGACACCTAACTCAAGGTTTGCCGCATGCTCACGCCCAAGCGCAGCGTTGCCACGGAAAAGACCAGCACTGGGATTGGCATTGAGCGCCGTGTAGCTTGGGACCTGCGTGGCCTTAGAAAAACTCAGCCACAAACGCGATAACTCGCCAGCACTCCATTCACGCGCCAACTCCATGACCGGCGAAACCGCCGCTTGAAAACGATTTGAATCATCAAAAGCAACTCCTGCTTTAGCCGATACGCGACCCTCAGGGCCCTTCATCCAAGATTTCTCCGCAGCAAAAGAGGCCTTGGCCAAAGTACGCGTCTGATAACGGCCAAAAATCAGCGAAGTAGATTCAATTTCATCCGCCCACAGTTCACCTCGAAAATAAGCTACAAAATCAGCCATTGTGCGTTGCCCCGAAAGCGCCGCTCCGCCCAGCCACGTCGTATGCTGAAAAGGATGAATCACTCCCAGCGCAGCGTAGCGGTTATAGGCATAGTCGTCTTTGTTGCGCCGGTAAAAAGCCGAGGACTCGATGTAATCATCCCCCAGCAGAGCTGAACGATGATTTAGAGCGAAGAGCACCGTTTGCAGGTTTTCAGATTCCGGTGATTGGTACGGAGTGTAAAGATTGCGCAAACCAAACTGCTTGCTTTGATACCCCGCAAAAATATCCGTTTGATACAAAGGATTAACGGCCTGAAGGCGTAAATTGAGACGGTCAAATGCGTGGTCCGCATCCGGCAATAGGCCCTCACTTCGAGAACGAGCGAATGCTACATCCGCACCAAATCGGGTCTGACCAAATCGCGCGGGCGAGACCATGGCTTGATACCACGTCGTACTAAAAAGCTGACCGTCACCGATCGTCATATGCGCCGCTCCTCCTGCTGTAATAGGTCGCCAAGTGTAAGCCACCGCACCCGAGGTCGCGTTGGTCCCTTCCAAGGCGAGGGCTGCGCCAGTAACAATTTTCGAAGTGGCCAACATGTCCACGGCGACCGGGATTTCGGCCAGGTAGTGACCTGTTTGTGGGTCGCTTAAGGACATACCCCCTAATTTTAATCCAACTGATTCAAACGTACCCCCTCGAATGGTAAGGTCGGCTTGCGCCTCAGTGAGATTTCGCGTCTGCAAATCGACCTGCGGTTCAAAACGCAAGGCAGACACCGGCATCGCAAAGGCCCCCGCCGAAGCCTGATTAGCGATTCGATCTGAAAATACCCGCACCTCCGCAAGCACCGCGGGACCCTCCTGCGCAAAGCAGAGCACAGAAGCGCCCCCCCCCAAAGTAGCCAATATTGAAAGTCGCAGAGTTCGCATAAAACATTTGTAAATAAAAAAAATATTTTAAGTTTACCAAGGAAAATAAGCCAAAAAAACACCTCTCGCGAAGAGGTGTTAGAAATCAGGGACGAAATCTGGACCTATCTTACTCGCCGTCGTTACCGATGGCTTCAACTGGACAGCCCTCGAGTGCCTCCATACACACCGCGATCTCATCTTCAGCGACGGGCTGCTTGTGAACATAGGAATAGCCACCTTCGTCATGACGTGTGAAAAATCCAGGAGCTGTTTCACGGCAAAGATCGCAATCGATGCATTGCTGATCGACGAAGAATTTACCTGCTGTGTTTTGCGCCCACTTGTCTGCTTTATTAGCCATATTTCTTGGAGCAAACTCTGCGCAGGAATCCTGTCAAGCGGACGTCCAAGAATCACCCAAATTCACGTTTTAGGTGCAAAAAGTAAAAGTGAACGTTTCAATGCGCACTGACTTGTGTTTTAATACGATGAAGGTACGGGTATTTACCAACCAATGTTGTCTGACCGTTCATATATGCGCGCCCCCTCAACTGAGCGAGGCACATCAGTCCATGTTTGGTTGATCTCATCGGTGATCGCGGGATACGTGCTGCAGCTTTTTTTCCAATTTTTACAGGCTAGGCCCGGGCCAGATTTATTCCAGAGGGTAGCACTCAGTGATCTTAGCCTCCGCCAATTACGTCTCTGGACTTTGGTAACCTATGCCTGGGTGCACGACACCCGCAATATCCTGCAAATCATTATGGTCGTAGCCGGGCTCGTCCTTTTGGGGGGTGAGTTGCTAAAATCAATGACTTCACGAGCGTTTCTGATTTTATATGCCACATCGGTGGTAACAGGCGGCTTGTTTTGGTCCGTGATCCATTGGCAAACAGGTGGGGTACTAGCTGGCGCCACTGCGGGCATATGCGGGCTCTTGGCCTACTTCGCCTGGCTGAGACCCGAAATCGAACTGCGTTTTCTTCTGTTTTTTTTCATCCCCATAGCAATCAGGCCAAAAATTTTCGTGATCGTACTAGCCTGTATCTCCATAGTAGCTGCCGGTTTTTATGAGATTTACGGAGCCGTTGCCCCCTTCGCTTACGCACCTTCCTCTCATTTCGGAGGATTATTCGCCGGATGGCTCTACTATCGACTGAGCCAAGGTGGAGTCAGATATATTTTCCTTTCTCGAGGCACCACATCCGATTCGTTCACTAGCCATAACCTAGGCTTAAAATTCGCGGACCGCGCCCAGCTTGCGAGCCTCACGCCGTCTAAACAAAGGGAACACCTGCGGGCTGAAGTGGATCGCATCTTAGACAAAATCAACAGTACCGGACTGAAGTCCCTCACGCGTGAGGAAAAAGAAAAATTAAATCAGGCTAAAAACTTAAGATCTTAGAGGCTAAAATCTTAGAGCCTTAATCCAGCCTGAACACGTCTTAATCAGCCTTAAAAAAGCTAAAACAACCCCTCCTGATCTTCAGTAAAATGAATCTGAAAAATTTAAAAAAAGCCTGGTTTCATAGTATCTTAATTTACGTCCTCAGCGCCACCAGTGCTTTGGTGGCATCTGACCGTAAATTCAGTACCTCGAGCACACTCTCGACGGAGACTAAAACTCTCATCCAACTACTCGAGCAGGCCCACTACAACCGCGACGCCGTCAAAAGCTCCGACTACACTCAAGTAATTGCCGATTACATGGGTGAACTCGATGGCCAACGTTTATTTTTTCTCAATAGCGACAAGGTAGATTTCGTCTCCAAATTCGGTAATAGCGTCTACGAAAACGCCTCGTATCTAGGCAACATCGACGCGGCTTATCAGATTTTTTCTACTTATGAGACTCGCGCCGAAACTCGCATCGCCTGGATTTTCGAAGAGTTAAAAAAGGACTTCGATCTTAAGACCAACGCCACTTACCGCAAAGATCGCTCCAAATCCGATTGGCCCGCAAATTTCTCAAATTCCGACGAACTCTGGCGCGACCGACTCAAACTCGAGCTCATAGACGAACTGCTGAATAAAAAAACGATGGAGGAGGCTAAAACCACAGTCACCAAACGTTACGAGCGCATGCTCAAAAATCTCGCCGAAATCGAGGGGCGTGACCTCGCAGAAATTTACCTCGGATGCATGGCCCGTCTTTACGACCCGCACTCCACTTATTTCTCAGCCGAAACTTTCGAAGATTTCGGGATTCAAATGAAACTGCAACTGGTCGGTATCGGCGCACTCTTGGGCGTCGAGGAAGATAATTGCTATGTCAAAGAAATCGTTCCAGGGGGCCCGGCCGATCTCGGTCGTGAACTCAAACCCAACGACCGCATCGTTTCCGTCGCCCAAACCGGGGCCGAGCCTGTCGAAGTCATCGGCATGAAATTACGCAAAGTTGTGGACATGATCCGAGGTCAGAAAAACACCCAAGTGCGTATCATCGTCCAACCGGCTAATGCGACCGATCCTTCCGTACGCAAAGAAATCATCATCAATCGAGATGTCGTTAAATTGAATTCAGCCCGCGCTCATTCCGCCATTTTCCAGGTCCCCGCCCCATCCGGCGGCAACCAGTCCTTAGGTGTCATCTCTTTGCCCGCTTTCTATGGCCCGGCCGAAGATGGCGATACAGACAGCGATGGCAATAAAACCGGCGCTACTAAAGACGTTGCCCGACTTATTGAGCAGCTCAAAAACGCTGGTATCACCGGACTCGTCCTCGACCTGAGGCGCAACGGCGGTGGCTATCTAACCGAAGCCATCGACCTCGCGGGCCTGTTCATCCGCAGCGGGCCAGTCGTCCAAGTGAAAGACTATTCGGGAGCAATCCAAGTCGACAACGACAAGTCGTCTAGTATCGCCTACGATGGGCCTCTCGCAGTTCTCGTGGACCGCTTCAGTGCCTCCGCTTCAGAAATCGTGGCCGGCGCTCTTCAAAATTACGGACGCGCCGTCGTGATCGGCGACACCTCGACTCACGGCAAAGGCACCGTTCAAACCGTCATGGAAATGAAAAACATCTCCCGACTACTTGCCAGTTCGCCTGCCAAAACAGGCGCGGCTAAAATCACCATCCAAAAGTTCTACCTACCTGGCGGGGCCTCCACCCAACTCAAAGGCGTCGTACCTGACATCGTTCTTCCCTCAATCGACGATTACCTCCCGATCGGTGAAGCAGCTCTACCCCACGCGCTGGTCTGGGATCAAATTCCAACTAGTTTCTATGAAGGCAGCCCCTTGGATACCAAAATTCTCAGTCCGCTGCGCAAAGCCAGTCTTGAACGACAATCTCAACTTGAGGAATTCACTTTCCTCAAACGTAACATCGAATGGTTCAAAAGCCGCCAAGAACAGAAACTTGTCTCGCTCAACCTCGAGGAGCGCCAACAACAAAAAGTCTCAGATACCGCATTTAGAAAAGACATGAACAAAGAACGCGAACGCCTCGCGAAAAATGATTTTACCTTTAAGGAATACCGACTCGGCCCGCCTCCCGCCCCACGCATCAAAGCTCCTAAAAAAGATGACGATGAAGACGCCGAGACCCTTTCCGAGGAAAACGAAAGTTACGGCAAAGTGGACATCCACCTGAGAGAAACTTTGCGCGTAATCGTCGACGCCATTGAGCTCGGTAAAAATCGTGAATCTTGGGCGAGCAACCGCCCTCCCCTAACGGCCGATAGCAAAGGCAAAGGCTGAGGCTCAAGCGCCACCAGCGCCGGGTTTCCAAGCAAAAATAAAACGATCGCGGCCGGTCAAATCGCGGCCGGATTCAATCCGCTCAAAACCGTGCGCTGCGGCTAGAGCCATCAACTCGGCATGTTGGGCTATACCCGTTTCCAACGCCAGCAAACCGCCCGGCGCCAAAAAGGGTAAGGCCGAGGTGATGATTTCACGTAAATCTACCAGCCCATCGAAACCGCCCACCAGTGCCGAGCGCGGCTCATGGCTACGCACCTCAGGCGCAGCGGCGTTGGTCTCAATATCGGTGAGATATGGCGGGTTTGAAGCGATTAACTCAAAACGATCTTCGCACGTGAACCCCTTAAACCACGCAGAATTTAACAAACGCACCCTGTGGTCGAAGCCAGAAGCGAGTACGTTTTCCGCAGCCAAGGCCAAAGCCTCCGTACTCACATCAACCGCCGTGACTTGCGCCTCAACAAACGCCTTTGCCAAAGCTAAAGCAATGGCGCCCGTTCCTGTCCCAAGGTCCAACACGCTCAAAGGTTTTTGCACGCAGAGCCCTACTATTTTTTCGACCAATAATTCCGTCTCCGGACGAGGAATCAACGCACGGCGATCAACCTTTAACTTCAGCCCACTAAATTCGACCGTGCCGATAATGTATTGCAGGGGCTCACGCTGTGAACGGCGCTTTATAAGAGGCCGAATTTTTTCCAATTCAGACTCAGTCAAGAGACGCTCAAACTGTAAATAAAGCTGCATCCGCTTTAATTCGAGGGCGTGGCCGATAAGCAATTCGGCATTTAAACGCGACGATTCAACGCCACGGGCCGATAAAAATTCCGACGATTTCTGAATAATTTCTAAAACTGAGGGCATATTAATCTTCGTCGTCTTGCTGAGCGCGGTGAGGCTCAAAAGTGTGTCCGGTCAAGGTGGCCAACTTGGCTTGATAATCCGCTTTTTGAAGCGCGGTGATAATTTCATCAATCTTGCCTTCCATAACTTGCGGCAGGCTATAAAGCGTTAGGCCGATGCGGTGCTCGGTAACGCGATTCTGGAGAAAGTGATACGTTCGGATTCGTTCGCTACGATCACCCGAACCAATTTGGTTGCGTCGTACGGCTGCGTATTTGGCGTGCTCTTCGTCTTGGCGGCGCTGGAGCAGTCGTGAGCGCAAGACTGTCATCGCCTTGGCTTTGTTTTTAATCTGTGAACGCTCGTCGGCGCATGTAACGATCAGTCCTGTTGGTTTATGCAGAATCTGTACCGCTGAATCCGTCGTATTCACTCCTTGTCCACCAGGCCCACTCGCTCGGGCAACGGTAATCTCGAGATCCTGAGGATCCACGACCACGTCGACTTCTTCCGCCTCGGGCAATACCGCTACCGTGACAGTCGAGGTATGAATACGCCCACTGGCTTCTGTGACGGGCACGCGTTTGACGCGTTGGACTCCGCTCTCAAATTTTAGTTGTTTGTAAACATCCGTACCAGTGATCAAAAATATCGTTTCACGATAGCCTCGCCGTTCAGAGTAGCTCGTGCTCATCGGCTGGATTTTCCAACCCTGCGCATCAGCATACCGATGATATACACGAGCCAATTCTGCGGCAAAAAGAGCCGCTTCTTCCCCGCCCGTGCCGGCGCGAATTTCCATAATGGTGTTACGCGAGTCTGTAGGCTCCGGTGGAATCATCGCCAATAAAACGACTTCCCGTAATTCGGCGGCGCGTCGTTGCAACTCGGGCAACTCTGCGGAGGCGAGATTACGCATTTCTGGGTCGGCCTTGGCATCACGGCTCAAATCCGTGGCTTCCAGCGTTTCACGCTCAATGCGCTCATGAAGACGGAAATCGGCTACGAGTTTCTGTAATTTTTGGTGCTCGCGCATGACCTCGGCGGCGCGCCGAGAGTTGGAATAAAAGGTAGGCTCCGCCATCTGCGCATCGAGTTCATCAAGGCGACGTTGAAAAGGTGCGATATCAGGCAGGGAATCCATGGAACCGGACGTTTAAACAGTGAAGATTTGCGAATTGCGCGAATGACAGAGTGCGGCTTGTCTTAGAACCGATTCCGCGCGAGGCAATGTTTGCCTAGCGGTGTTGATCTGCAATGGCCACGACGCTCTTCACTCAAAACATTATCGCCTGCATCTGGGATTTCGACAAGACCTTAATCCCCGAATACATGCAGTCGCCATTATTTCGGCGCTATGGCATCGACGAAGCCACATTTTGGGGCGAGACCAACGCACTCGTCGGTCACTATAAAAAACGCGGCTACCATCTCTCACCTGAAATTAGTTACCTGAACCATCTTCTGACCTACGTGCTCGCAGGCCCCATGGCAGGGCTGAGCAACGAGAAATTACGCGCCAGTGGCCGCGAAATTGGTTTCTATCCCGGCCTGCCTGATTTTTTTGACCGCGCCAAATCATTTGTCAGTGAGCGCCAAGAGTATCAAAAGCACGAAATTTCGCTCGAACATTATATCGTAAGCACTGGCTTGGCCGAAATGGTCCGAGGCAGCGCGATTGCACCGCTCGTCGACGGAATTTGGGCCTGCGAATTCATCGAAAATCCCCTGCAGCCAGGTTTCCTGAGGCAAAAAGAACTCTCCCTCGATGCCGCCGCCGAAATCGCACAAATCGGCATGGTCATCGACAACACCACTAAGACTCGTGCCATTTTTGAGATCAACAAAGGCACAAATAAAAATCCGGCTATTGATGTGAACTCCAAGATGGCAGAGGAAGATCGCCGCATTCCATTTCAAAACATGATCTACATCGCCGACGGTCCAAGCGATGTGCCGAGTTTCTCGGTGGTCAAAGGTAACGGCGGTAAATCCTTCGGCGTGTATAATCCTGCCAAGCCCGAGGAATTCGCACAAAACGACCGGCTTCGCCAAGTCGGCCGCATCGATCACTACGGGCCTGCCGATTACACAGCCCAAAGCAGTACGACGCAATGGCTGCGCATGCACATTCACCAAATTTGCGACCGCATCGTCACGGATCGCGAAGCCGCAGTTGCCGCCAAAGCTTCACGTCCGCCTCGCCACCTTAACGCCTCACCTGAAGAAGAAGCGGCGCGCCGCGCTGCGGACCTCGCACCAAAACAATCATCGTTTTTGGAATGAGATTGAAACTCGAATAAGTCTGAACGCACGCGATTAATCGGCGACGGTAGAGTCACAAACGCAACCTGCGAGCAACGGTCGTATTAAGCCGCCCGCAGGTCTTAGATTGGGCACATTAAAGTAACGGCCCGGCGCTCAACGCGACGCGATAGCTTGGGTGCGGATATGCAGATCAGTCGCAATATTGCCCACTCGCATCGCATAGTCGTGGCTGCGGCTAGGGGCCCGCCCTTTTATGGTGGCATAGAGACCGGCGTTCCAGGCAAGGGCGACATTGTATACCGAGGGCTCCAACCCATTTTTCACCAAACCTTCGCATAGCCAATTAAAGTGCTGCACGGCGACATAATCGGAGCAACGCCGATCCAACGCATCAGTAAACGGCCGCCGCGTATGTTGAGCCCAGGTCTGCGCACGAAACTGATACGCCCCTAACTCACCGCACGGCCCAGGTCTTTTCAAATCGCGTGGATTTTCAATCTGATGAATCGCCTCGAGCGTGATTGCGCGTGGCAACGCCGATACAGGAGTGGAACCAAAACCAACCAACGCGACTAATGTCCAAAAACAGACGACGCCGCGGATTTTTTTCTCAATGGGGATAATCGTGTTCACGCTTTAATTGACCTAAGCGTGCAAAAGTAAGTTCACGAAAAATTACATAAAATCTCTCACTTCCAGTGGAACAATTAGGATCTGAATTTTGCACAAAATAAATTTCAGATCTTCTCAATGCAGAATCTACTCGTTAAAAATGAGCTCGTAGAGCTCTTGCCATCGGGCTTATTGAAAGGTCTCTCAGTTTCACCCCTTTCTACATGCATTCCACCCGTCGTAGCTTTATAAAATCCTCCCTCGCCGTATCCGCCACTGCAGCTCTTACCACAGGCATTAGCACTCGTGCCGCGCAAGCCAACCCATCCAGCGCAGGCCGCGATTACTACGAATTACGTGCGTATCGGCTAAAACCTGACACTTCCAGCGCGATCCTAGAAAACCATCTAGAGAAAGCACTAATTCCAGCACTGAATGCTCGCGGTCTCATCAACATCGGGGTCTTCACTGAAGTCGAGGTCGACAAAAAATCAGTCAGCGCCAAACCGAAGATCGGTACGACCACGGCGCCCGTCGCGATCTGGGTGCTCATCACGCACCCTTCGCTAGAGTCGTTTACTCAAATCAGCACCGAGCTTAATTCCGACGCGCAGGTTCAAGCCGCGGCTCCAGAATATTTTCAAACGCAGAAATCAAATCCTGCCTACGACCGCGTTGATATTTGGTTACTTCGGGCCTTCGCTGGCATGCCCAAACTCGCCGTTCCTGCATTCTCAAAAAACAAAACGTCGACCCGTATTTTTGAACTACGTGACTACGAAAGCCACAGCGAGGAACGCGCTCTTAGTAAAATGGCCATGTTCAACGACGGCGAAATCCCACTCATGCAAGACCTCGGGATGTCGCCCGTATTTTTCGGCCAAGCCCTCGCCGGCCCCAACCTACCCCACCTGCGCTACATCACCTGCGGTCGCGATCTCGCCACGCACCTTGGAAATTGGAAAAAATTTGGTACAGACCCACGCTGGGTCAAAATGAAGGATCAACCCAGCTATAAAGATAACACTTCTAAAAATACTGCCCGCTTCATCGTTCCCACCGCCTACTCTCAAATTTGAAGTAAACCACTCGGTACTCGCCTTCGCCTTAACAGGAATTGTTTTGGCGTTAAGTTCCCAAGCGTTCGCGGCCAGCACCGATACCAAATCGGTTTTCAATAATCCCTGAGTCACTTGCCAACGTAGGCCATGGTGGCGCACGGTTGCACTTTTGATAGCGCCTAAGACTTTACGCGAAAAGCGCACCTTAACCTAGCCTAACTTGGGTAGCCAGAGGGCCCGATCATTGATCTCTACCCCTTGCGGCCAACGCAGGTCCGGACTACTGCGGTGCTTGCCTTAAAGGCCGGATAGGCGGCCTTCTTTTCAAAAAAAACGCTGAAAGGCTTTTTCTAAGTCCATCAGCGTTTGCTGCAGCGGCTGGCTCGGAACCTCGCCCAGCCATGGAAACATCGCCTTCATCGCAGGCAGTTGCGCCGCCTGATCAGGGTAATTAATCCGCACTCGGCCCTCGCTCGCTTGGTACGCATCGCTGCGCTGCGCGAGCATCCAGTTCCAAAGGAAATGTAAGGAAGGGACCCAGGCCTTCAACGCAGCGTCTTGAGCCCCTAGTCGGCTCGAGGGCGAAACGAAAGGCTTTGAGGATCGTCGCCATTTATTGCGCGCGCTAGAAATTATTTCGGAAGCGACTCGTAAAGGCTGAAGTGAAGTTTTTTTTCGCTGGAGCTCAAATATCAAGAAGGGCGGCGCTTCATCCCGGCCCTAAAGGGAAAGGGCCGGGTTTTCGCGCCGTCCACTGAGATAACTTTCTATACCGCCAAGCAGGAGCAAAATCCTCGCCACCGCAGGGCGAGGCTGCTCGCTTCATATTTGCTTAGATTACCCCACTTACCCCATGCATTGGTCACAGACTTACGCACCACTAGGAGGCATCGGCGCTTCCGCCTTGGTCGCCGCGATACCCGTCATCATCTTACTAGGCCTACTTGCATTTTGGCATGTACGAGCGCACCTGGCAGCGCTCATCGCCCTGACACTCGCTGCTGGTGTGGCCATAGGCGTGTACGGCATGCCCTTAAAACTCACCCTGGCCGCCGCCGGCTACGGCGCTGCTTTCGGACTGATGCCTATCGGTTGGCTCATCCTTAACGCGATCTTCATCTACCAACTCTCCGTGGAAACCGGCCAGTTCGCCGTACTCCAACGTCAGATTGCGGGAGTTTCCGGAGACCGCCGCATCCAAGCGCTGCTACTCGCATTTTGCTTTGGCGCCTTCATCGAAGGCGCGGCAGGATTTGGCGCGCCCGTGGCCATATCCGGCGCGTTGATGATCGGACTAGGCTTCAAACCCCTCGAAGCCGCCAAACTCGCCCTCATTGGAAACACCGCGCCAGTCGCTTTCGGTTCGCTCGGGATTCCCATCACAACGCTTGCGCCGCTCACCGGTCTCGACGTGCTTTCGCTTAGCGCGATGGTGGGCCGCCAACTCCCTTTCTTTTCTTTGCTCGTTCCATTCTGGCTGGTAACTGCGCAATGCGGTTGGCGCGGTATGATCGCGGTCTGGCCTGCGTGCCTGGTATCGGGTGCGACCTTTGGCTCGGTGCAATTTTTAGTGAGCAATTTTCACGGACCATGGCTGGTCGACATCGTGAGCGCTGCCGTAGCGATGCTCGCAGTGGTAGTGTTAATGCGCTTCTGGCGCCCCACCGAAGAATCATTTAACCCTCCCGCTGATCAGATCACTACCGCCGAGAACGGCGCGACAACTGCCACTGCGACGTGGAAGGCTTGGATTCCTTGGATTTTCCTCACCGTTTTCGTTTTTATATGGGGCCTACCCCAGGTGAAAACCGCGCTAAACCATCTATTCGCTCCTGAGTTCAACGTACCCGCTCTTCATCTCGCGGTTCAGAAGATGCCACCGGTCGCACCCGCTCCTACACCAGAAAAAGCAGTCTTCGTTCTGAACCTCCTTTCCGCTACTGGCACTGCGCTACTACTCGCAGGCATCGGCGCGGCGATCACGCTTGGCGTGGGTCTGCGTCGCACCGTGAAAATTTATTGGCAAACCCTCCTACGCGTACGCGTTTCCTTGCTGACAATTTCCGCTATGCTGGCCCTCGGATACACGACCCGCTACAGCGGCACTGACACGACATTGGGCCTAGCTATGGCCAGCACAGGTTGGTTATTTCCATTTTTCTCGCCGCTCATCGGCTGGCTTGGCGTAGCGCTCACAGGCAGCGACACCTCCTCTAATGTTCTTTTCGGCAACCTCCAAAAAGTAACCGCCGAACAACTCGGCTTTTCTCCGATCCTCACATGCGCCGCCAACAGCTCCGGCGGTGTCATGGGCAAAATGATCGACGCCCAAAGCA